>CAWHCL010000006.1:0-279384 GCA_963827815.1 uncultured Verrucomicrobiae bacterium
CCTCGGATAGCGGTTAGAAACCTAGTAGTTATGTATTTATTGGCATATTTCTTGTATATTTGTACTCTACATCGTGGAGCGACAGGTAAGTTTCATAATAAGTCTCCCCGAAACTCAGGTTCCAATGCCAAAATCCCGGCGTGGCAGCAATTCGCCGGCCTGACCTTGCGGTCGGTTTTTCTCATTGCGCTCGCGGTTTTGACGTTTCGCGTGGCGCTGCCGCAAAACGAAACGATTGCAACGGCTTACGACACGCCCAATGACCTCGTTCGGCTGGTCTTGGGGTTTGCCGTCTGCGGCTGGCTGGTGTTTGAGCTGTTTCGGCTGCCGCGCGACGCCGGCGGCTACCGCAGCTGGCTTTATATCGGCGCTGCCGGCGTGCCGTTCGCGCTGATCTGTCTTTATTATATGGTAATGATTATACTTGGTGACAAGACCTCACGGCTCAATCAGTCGGCCGGTTGCCGCTTTCAGCACCGCTTCGGTGCGGGTCGCGGCGCCGAGCTTGCCGCGTGCATTGTCGATATGGAAATCGACCGTCCGTTTGGTCAGGTCGAGGATTTTCGCGATCTCGGCCGAGGTCTTGCCGCGCGCTGCCCAGGTCAAGACCTCGACCTCGCGTTCGTTGAGCGCGATGGACTTCGGCCATAGCTCGGTGCGGGCGACGCCGGCGAGCCGTGCGGTGATGATGGTGGCGAGCAGCTCGAAATCGATGGGTTTGGTGACGTAGTCGTCGGCGCCCAATTGACGGCCTTTCAGCTCGTTGTCGCGGTCGGTCAGCGCGGTGAGAAAGACAAACGGCATTTTCGAAAACCGCGGCGCCAGCGCGACCAAACTTTCGAGCAGATCGAATCCCGACATCGCCGGCATGCTGATATCCGACAGCACCAGGTCGGGCATAGTGCGCAGGATGGCGGCGAGGCCCTCGCGGCCGTCATGGGCGAGCGTGACGTCATAGCCGCGGTCGACCAATTCTTCGGCGATCAGCGCCGCAGTCTCGCGGTCGTCCTCGATGCAGAGAATTCTCGTGGGCGCTTCGGGCATGCAGGATACCTGGACGCAATGTAGCTCGACACACGATGGGCCGACAAAAGATACCTGCACGGCGGAAATGTGACACCATTCGCGGTCGACCGCACCGGCAATACGTTAGCCCGGGTAATCAGGAGGCGCGTTCACTAACGATCCAGCGGAATCGGTTTCCCGTCGGCGAATAACTACACTATAATTCCCTGAAGTCTAAGGAGACTTTCGTTTGCAGTTGCATCTCTTCCCGCGGCGATGGACCGGCCTGACACGGCGGCCGCATTCGATTCGCTACCACCTCGCCGGTGTGTTCCTCGTCTTTTTCCTGCTGGTCTGCGTGCTCGGGTCATTTAGCATCTGGCGCCTGAGCAATTTCAACCGGCTGTCGGCGGATGTGGCCGAAGTCTGGCTGCCAACCACCCGCGTGCTCGGCGATCTCAATAATTTCACCTCTGACTTCCGCGCCATCGAGGGCAGCAATCTGTTGTCGGCGGATCAAGCCGAGATCGCCGCGACCGAGCAGGACATGGCGGGGCTGGACCGCTCGATCGCCGATGCCGAGCGCGGCTTCGAGAAGATCGCGCACGATGCGGCGGAAAGCGATCTTTACGATCGGTTCAAAGCGCGGTGGAACGATTATCGCAAGATCGTCAATCAGATGGTGGCGCTATCGCGCAACAATCGCAAGGCCGAGGCGCTGTCGATTTACGGCGGCACCTCGCGGGTTGCCTACAATGCCGCCAGCGACACGCTCGGCCAGCTTACCGATCAGGCCGTCGCCAGCGCGCAAATCGCCAGCGATCGTCTCGCGGTGGCGTACCGGCATGCCTTCTGGCTCATTTTGCTCGCCGTGGTGATCGCGGCGGTGCTGGTGGTTGCAGCGCTCTTCCACATCAGCCGCACCATTTCCGGCCCGCTCCTGCACCTCGCCGATCGCATGCGTCGCCTTGCCGCCAACGACACCGATATCGATTTTTCGGAAGCCCAACCGGTCGACGAGATCGGCGAGATGGCGCAGGCCACCGCGGTGTTCCGCAACAACGCCATCGAGCTGATGCGAAGCCAGCGCACGCTGGCGCGCCAGGCCGCGATGCTCGCCGAACAATTGGCGCAAGAACAGCGGCTGGCGCTGCTGCAGCGCAATTTCGTGTCCATGGCATCCCACGAATTCCGCACGCCGATGACCGTCATCGACGGTCATGCGCGCCGGCTGATCAAGCTGAAAGACAACATGACGCCCAGCGAAATCGGTGAACGCGCTGGCAAAATTCGCAGCGCCGTTTTGCGCATGACTCATTTGATCGACAATCTGCTCAACTCCTCGCGCATGATCGACGGCGGCGCCGGACACTATTTCCACCCGGCCGAGATGGATATGGCCGCCTTGCTGCAAGAGGTCTGCCAATTGCATCGCGAGATGGTGCCGGGGTCGCAAATCGCCGAGCGGATCGCGGCCACGCCGATCCGGATGGTCGGCGACCCCAAGCTGTTGTTTCAGGTCTTCAGCAACCTGCTTTCAAACGCGATCAAGTACTCGCCGAACGGCGGTACTATTGCAGTCGACGCCGAGCTGGTCGCCGATGAAGTCGTCGTCGCCGTCATCGATCACGGCATCGGTATTCCGCCAAGCGATCTCGACCGGCTGTTCGAGCGCTACCATCGAGGTAGCAACGTGTCTGGGATCGTCGGTACCGGCGTCGGCCTCTACCTCGTCAAAATGGTGATCGACTTGCACGGCGGCGACATCGAAGTGGCAAGCGAGGAGGGCGACGGCGCGCGTTTCACCATTCGCTTGCCGCTTCGGCCTGCATCGTCGATCGAGGACGGCGCGCCGATGGCGCCAGAGACTGCCGCGGTCGAGTAGTTTGGCCTTTGCGGTTTTGCCGTGCGACGCGGTGACGGTCTCCGCCGTATAGGGTAGGGGGTATGGTATACGCCGGCGGTCGGGATATCGGATCCTGCATCGCGAGCCTCGTGACTCTGAAACGAAAGCAAATGGGCAGTACCACCTTGGTGACGCCGCTTCGCCGCTTGGCAAGCTGGTTGCACCGCAAGACATCGAGATCGATCGCGGCACCAGTGGCCGCGTCAGGCTAAGCGATCGCGTCTGACGGATCGCTAGCCTCACGCTCACCGACCGCCGCGATGCGCGGAAAAGGAGGTGAGCGGTGTTCGCAAAACTCGCACAATTTAATGGTTTTGGCCGCCGACATGCGCTGCTGTCAGCGGCAAAGACCGCCTATGCCAACGATAATCATCTTGTCCGTCGCGCGACCGCGGCTCTGCCGCGGGCGCGGCGTCAAATCCTCGTCTGCGGCTGGCGGCAGGTGCCGGCGACGGGGCGGCTCGAATGCTTTTGGCAAGTCGAGCCGGCTGGCGCTGCGGCCGCCGAAGAGCCCGGGATAAGTCGGACGACCAGACGGCATTCATCGGCATCCGCCCGACACCGGGTTTTTCGGATTGCCGTAGGCGTCGCCTGGCGCGGCCGGCCGGGCTCAGGCGCGCCCGGCCGATCGCGCTTGCGGGTCGATCCCGGAGCGGGCCGTAGTCCATATTGCAAATTGTAGCCTAGGTTATATACTGTGGTTGTTGCTTCATGCGTATCGGGCGGGGCACCGATGAGGGGATTGTTCGTTGCCGGCATAACGCTGATGGCTGCTGCGCGGGTCGCCGACGCTGCTGACCTGCCAGTCAAGGCACCGGCGCCGGTTCCGTATTATGATTGGACTGGCTTCTATGTCGGCGGGCACGTCGCCTACAGCATGGGCCGCGCGAACAGCACGCTGTCCGATCCCGACCCGACAGTTTTGGGCAATTCGTTCAGCAGTCTCTATGGCGGCGTGCAGGCTGGCTACAATTATGTTTTCCCGTCCCGCCTGCTCCTCGGGATCGAAGCCGATATTACGTTCCCGAATTTTTTCGAGGACGGCGCGATTTTTACCGCAGGAACGCTCCGGGGCACCACCGTCACCGACCAGATCGATTACATCGCGACGCTGCGCGGCCGCTTCGGCTATGCGTTCGATCATTGGCTGATCTACGGAACCGGCGGATTGGCCTGGTCGCAGGCGCGCTTCGGTGAGACGCCCGGCATCGCCAGCAATGAGGACAAGATCCTGCTCACCCGCACCGGCTGGACGCTCGGCCTCGGCGCCGAGGTCGCAATTGCGCCGGACTGGACGGCGCGGATCGAATATCTCTACGACCGCTTCGGAACCGTCGCCGGCGTCTTTCCGTCGGGCACGGGTTACCAGTCGGTCTTCGACATCCAGACGCTGCGGCTCGGGCTCAACTACAAGCTCGGCGTATTGGACGCCGACACGGCGGCGCACGCGAGCAGCGATCCATGGCCGATCGCACCCGGCGCCTGGAATGTCCACGGGCAGTTCACCTTCATCGAGCAGGGCTATCCGGCGTTTCACTCGCCTTACGAAGGTGAGAACAGCCTTTCCGGCGCCAACCAAGCCAAGGAGACGGTGAGCGCCACCGCATTCATCGGCTTTCGCCCGTGGGACGGCACCGACATCTACGTCAATCCGGAGATCACCCAGGGCTTCGGGCTGAGCGACACCCTGGGTGTCGCGGGCTTCCCCAGTATTGAAGCGCAAAAGGCAAGCTTCCCGATGCCGCGTGCCGACGTGGCGCGCGTGTATGTGCAGCAAACGTTCGGCCTCGGCGGCGAGCAGGAGACCATCGCGGACGGTCCCAACCAAATCGCGGGGAAGGAGGACATTTCGCGGCTCACAATTATCGCCGGCAAGCTCGCGGTCACGGACTTCTTCGACAACAACGCCTATGCCCACGACGGGCGAACGCAATTCTTCAACTGGAATATCAATTGCTGCGGCTCCTACGACTGGACCATGGACCAGATCAGCTACACCTGGGGCGCCATGGCCGAACTGAACCAGAAGTTCTGGGCTTTTCGGGCCGGCTATTTCCTGGTTCCCGTCGTGTCCAACGTCGACGATTTCGACACGCATTTTCCGGATGGCGAGTATATCGGCGAACTCGAATTGCGCTATTCGCTGTTCTCGCAGCCCGGCAAATTGCGGCTGATGGCATGGGCCAACCGCGCCAATATGGGCAGCTATGCCGCGGCGCTCGCCGAGCCGCTCGCGACGCCGAACTATCCTGACATTACGCTGGTGCGCCAAGTGCGGACCAATTACGGCTTCGAAGCCAATCTCGAACAGGCGATCACCGACGATCTCGGCGTGTTTTCGCGCGCAAGTTGGAGCCCCGGTCTCGACGAAATCATCGGCTGGACCGATTGCGACGAAAGCCTTTCTGCCGGCGCCGTGCTGAAGGGGACCTCCTGGGGACGCCCCGACGACAAAATCGGCGTGGCCGGCGTCATCGAGGGCCTTTCGCCCGAGGCGCGCGCCTACTTTGCCGCCGGCGGGCTCGGAATTTTGATCGGCGACGGCGCGCTCAATTACCGGCCGGAGAAGGTGCTGGAGACCTATTACTCGTACAGCCTCAACAAATGGGCTTCGCTCACCTTCGATTATCAGTTCGTCGCCGACCCCGCCTACAACGCCGACCGCGGACCCGGTCCATATTTTTGCCGGCCGGCTTCACGCCGCAGTTTTGAAGCCGCTCGCCTCCCGAACGCCCATGTGGCGGTACGCGACACGCCTCGGCCATTTCCGGCAATCGGGCGCGGCCGCATCGTCGCCCGCGGGCCGTGGTTCAGCTATGGGATGTGCGAAAGTGGCTTTGCAAAATGTCATTGTCACAATGACAGTTGAAAATGGTCGAGGTGCCGGGCGGGGTTACGGTGAAGAAGTTCGTCGTCGGGGCTGTCATTGGCGTTGCGTTGGCGACCGCGGAGCTTGCGCTCGCGGCCGACATCATGCCGACAAAGGCGCCGCCCGTCCAATCCGCCTATGACTGGACCGGTTTCTACGCCGGCGCGCATTTCGGCTATGCCGCTGGCTCGTCGCGCTGGTCGGCGACCGCGACCGGCGCCGTAGCGCCGGCCTGACCGGCTCGCTCGACCTGTTCAATGGCTTCGACATGTTCAAAGGCACCGGCAGCTACTTCGCCGGGTTCCAGGGCGGCTACAATTATCTCTTGCCGTCGCGGGTTCTGCTCGGCGTCGAGGCCGACATCTCGTTTCCCAACACGTTCGGCGGCATGGCGACGTTCGCGTCGCCGGCGACCGGAACGGCGAGTTACGCCGAGCGGGTGGAAATGTCCGGCACGTTGCGCGGCCGCATCGGCTATGCGCCAAATCTTGCTCATGGGGCAGGCAACTGGCTGTTCTACGCGACCGGCGGCTTCGCCTGGACTTACGACCAGTTCACCCGCACGCAGATTGCCGGCACTCCGGCCGGCGGCACGGCACTTGTACGACATAGGTGCCAGTTTGAACCGGCTGGACATTGTTAAAGTCAAGCGAAGTATTTGTCGCACCGGAAATGTTTGTGCCGTTGAAACTCCATTGATAGAAAAGCGGCTGCGCGCCGCTGCCGCTGACGCGGTACGTCACCGTCCCGCCCACGCTTGCCGTTTGATTCGTCGGCTGGAAAAATGGCTGGCGGCAAAGGACATTTGCCTCCACTGCCGGTGTTATAGATCGCCTCTATTTCTTCTGAGGAAAGTCGCGGCTGTAGAGCGTTACTTCGTCCATCAACCCCGCCCACGCATATGACTGCGGGCGGCTACCCAAAAATAAGTTATAGGTTGTTTGCGGCGTGAAACTGCCTATTGTCTGTTGCAACACCGCCACTCCATTGCGATATATTTTCGCCACGCCGGAAGCCTTACCATAGGTCAAAGCCACATGTTGAAATCCGTTGTTCGCCACCACACCGGCACCCGTGTAAATAAGATGCCCCGAACCACCGGTATCCACAATGTTGGCATAAAGATTGCCTGTGTAGCTTATATCAATATAAAAGTGAACTCCGTATGCGCCGCTGCCATTATTCCATTCCAAGATTGGATTAGCCGGGGAAGGTTGGATGGGTTAATCCAACACTCAACCGTGAACCCGGCACCGGCTCCAACGTTCAAGGTCGGATTGGTCGCCACCTTCACCGCCGAAGTGGTCGTGTTGAACACAAACGCCTGACCCACTTCGCCATTGGTGTAGGTGATTCCACCCATGGGTGTGCCGTTGTTCGTGCCAATGCTATCGTTGGCATTGCCTTCACCTTGCCACCAGGCCACCAAGCCGGATGGCGCGGGATCACAGGCGGTGTTACAAGCACTGTCAGCACCGCATTGGAACTCAGGGCGGAGCCATAGGCATTGGTCACCGCACGGCATAATTGCCCGCCTGGTTGAATTGGACATTGTCGAGGCCAGTGTGCTTCGTCGCCCCAGCGATGTTCGTCCCGTTAAAGTTCCATTGATATGTCAACGGTGTGCTGCCGATGACGCTTACACTGAATGACGCCGTTGTATGCAACAATTCGTGGAACCGACCGGTTGTGTTGTGATGGTCGGGGGGTGTTCACCGTCAGGACGGCGTTTGCACTATTGGTTGAGCCGGCAACATTGGCCACTTGTACGACGTAGGTGCCAGTTTGAATCGGCTGGACATTGGTCAAGGCAAGCGAAGTATTCGTCGCGCCGGAAATGTTTGTGCCATTGAAGCTCCATTGATAGAAGAGCGGCTGCGTGCCGCTGGCGCTGACACGGAATGTCACCGTCCCGCCCACGCTTGCCGTTTGATTCGTCGGCTGGGACAGGATGGCTGGCGGCAAAGGACATTTGCCTCCGCTGCCGGTGTTATAAATCACCGCTATTTCGTTTGAGGAAAGTGCGCGGCTATAAATCGTTACTTCGTCCATCAACCCCGCCCATGCATAGGTCTGCGGACGGCTGCCCAAAAATAAGTTATAGGTTGTCTGCGGCGTGAAACTGCCTACAGTCTGTTGCAACACCACCGCTCCATTGCAATACATCTTCGCCACACCAGAAGCCTTATCATAGGTCAATGCCACGTGCTGGAACACGTTGCTCGCCACCACACCGGCACCCGTGTAAATCGTGTGCCAGGAACCGCCGGTGTCCACTATGTTGGCATAAAGATTGCCTGCCCCACCCACATCAATATAAAAGTGAACGCCGTAGGTGCCGCTGCCTGTATTCCATTCCAAAATCGGATTAGCCTGGGCAAGGTTGGATGGGTTAATCCAACACTCAACGGTAAATCCGGCCCCGGCTCCCACGTTCAAAGCCGGACTGGCTGCAACCGCCACTGCCGCAGTGGTCGTGTTGAACACAAAAGCCTGGCCGACTTCACCTTTGGCGTAGGTGATTCCACCGATGAGTGTACCGTTGTTGGTGCCAATACTGTCATTGGCATTACCTTCAGCCTGCCACCAACCCACCAAGCCGGATGGCGCTGGATCACAAGACGGCGCCAGAAGCACCGTCAAAACCGCATTGGAACTGATGGCTGAGCCATAGGCATTGGTGATGGCCACCGCATAAGTGCCCGCGTTGGTCAGTTGCACGTTGGTCAATGTCAGCAATGTGTTGGTTGCACCGGCGATGTTCGTCCCGTCGAAACTCCATTGGTAAGTGAAGGGCGTGCTGCCGATGGCGGTCACACTAAATGCGCCGTTCCGCCGACTATCGCCGTTTGATTGGGGGTTGCATGACAATGACCGGTGGAGAGGAGGTAATGGTCAGAAGCGCGTTGGAACTGGTGACCGAACCGGCGAGATTGGTCACGATGACCGTGTAGGTTCCCACATTGTTGGAGGATACATTGCTGATGACCAGATTGGTGGTCATGGAACCGGAAATATTCCCGCCATCAGTCAGGTTCGTTCCGTTGTCCCGCCATTGATAAGACAACGGCAGACCGCCGGTGGCTGCCACACTGAAAGCCGCCGTTGCCCCTTCCAGCACCGCCTGATTGGTCGGTTGCGTGGTAATGACGGGCGGACTGATCACCGACAAAGTGAATTGCCGGCTTTGCCCGACATTGTCGTTCAAATTGGTAAACCACATGGTCGCATTGTAAGTCCCCACCACCAGATTGCTGGCGGCCGAGTTCAAGCTCACCGTCACCGTGGCCACCGGTCCGCCCGGTGCAAGAGTGCCGCCAGTGGAAGAAACGTTAAGCCAGGCCGACGTGTTGGCGAGAGTCCAGGTCAAAGAATTGGTTCCCGCGTTGGTCAGTGAAAAATTTTGTGAAGTGATGGTGAACGGCCCGCCAACCCCGCCCATGGAGGCAAATCCTGTGGGCGGCGTGATTAGCAAGGCCTCGGGATTGACAAGGGCGTTGATCAAACTTTGTCCCGCCGGAGTGCCCCAACCGGTGCACAGGTCATAGCCGGAGACGGCGTAGAACTTGGTTGGACTGCCGCTCCAGGTGTTGTTGCCGGTGGTGATGTCATGAAACACCGAGGTATAGTTTGCGCCCTTGCCAATCGCGTAAATCGCCGGGTTCACAAAACCGATGGACGACTTTCCCGTGGCGGCGGCCTGTTGATTGACCAGGGCCATGAAGCCAGCCCAAAGCGGCGTTGCACAACTGGTGCCGCCATAGATTCCCTGCGCGCCGCCACCAAATGCCACGAAAACATTGTCCCCCGTCAGCGCCACATCGGGAATGTTTCGGTAATTGGTAGAACCTTGGTTCGCCGTCATGTTGATATTCGTCTGCCAGCTCGGAATCGTGTAGGTGGTGCTGATGCCGCCACTGCTGCCAATGCCATCTTCGCCGAGTTCCGTCCCCCAGTTCCAAACTGTTTCCGATTTCCAGGCGTTGTTCGCCGTTGAAAGCGTTGTTCCACCCACGATGGTGATGTAAGGATCATCGCAGGGCGTTGGAATCTGGCCGGCAGGCCATGCGTCGTCGTCGCCGGAGGCATTGAAGAACGACTGTCCCTGCGCGGCGAACTGCTGGAATATCTGTTCGGAAGTCGGGTCAATCGTATACGACCATGAGGCGCTCAATTGCTTCACCTGGTTGCTGGCCGCCATCGCGTTGAGGATATCGTCGGTGGTATCACCTTCAAAAACATAGATATTGGACACGCCCGGCGCCATGGATATCACCATTTCAATGTCCAGTGACACTTCGTCATTGGCCATTCCAGGACCGCCGCCGTAGCCGTCAAGCAACACAGCCTGCACGGGCACATTGGGCAAGCCAGCAAGCGATTCGTAACCGCTTATATCACTTTGATAGAAACCAGAATCAAATTGCAACAAGCCAACCATCTGGCCTGAACCGTTCAACGGTGTGCCTGGGACATAGGCGTTCCTAAAATCGCTGCCCATGTAACTGCCCGAAAGGCCCGAACCCGATGCCGGCGTCGCCAATGAAGCCGGCATTTTGTGTAGAAGCGGCTTGGGGAGCACGTAATTGTCCAGTCCACTGATATGCAGCACCGGCACGCTTGAGTCCACCGTCGGCTCCACATCCGGCGCGAAGAAATCACGGGTTTCCGTAGGATGCCGGTAAGTCCGCATTGTCACGTGAAACGCCTTTTCCACGTCGGAAACATTCCCCGCCACGTCCACCAGCATCCGGTTGCCATGTGCTTTTGTCACCGTCAATCCGCTGGCCTGCGCAAACTGGATCACTTTTTGATAATCCGCCTCTGTCGGCCCGAACTGCGCCGTGAATTCCTCCGGCGTCAGGTAATGATGATAAACCGGGCTGGCCGGATCGTAGATTTGCTTGAGCAGATTGGAAAGTGCCACCTGATTCCGCAACGGCAAACCGATGGCCAAACTCATGCGGTTTGTCCCTGAAAGCCTCCCCAAGGGCGTCAGGGATTTCACCATGACCGGTACATGACCGGGCAGTACCTGCGTTTCAGCCGACCAACCGGGGGTCGCGAAGAGTAAAAGCAAGGCGCCGGATATGCTCGCTGCCCCTGACAAGCAGGATGTGTTCATTTCTGATTTGGTCAAATGGCTAAACGACTTCAAATCATCGCTGAAATGAATGATCCTGACGCTCGAAGCATGGACTTCAACGATTGTCCTCATTGTAACAGCCTCTCATCCCAAGTCAAGAACATATCATTAATCGGCTGAGTCGGATGAACGAAAACGATGTCATGACGCAAGGGTTTCTCATGGCAGCCACAATGACTGTTCTCTTCGTGCGCTTGGATGGGGCTCCGGGGGAAACCTTGCCGGTCGCGAAGCGCTCCATTTACTCATGGAACCGCTGGCCATCCTCAATGATTTGTTGACCTCCATCGACCACGGATGCGGGATGCTGGTGGTGTTTGAAAAATGAATTGACAAAAAAATCACGACGGTAAAAATTCGAGAATGAAAATCAGCTTGTTCAAGCCCCTTTTGACAACGATTGTCATATCATCAATCGCTGCATTGTCTTCCTTCGGGCAAGCGTTCCTCACCAACGACCTTGTTGCTTACTATCCGTTCAATGGAAACGCGAATGATGGCAGCGGGAATGGCTACGACGGAGCCGCTTCCTCGAATTGCTGGTTTATCGCCGATCGGTTTGGAAATCCAAACCACGCCATTTTTATAACAAACATTTTAAGCGGGGCTGAATCCGACCCTGGCAGAATCGACATCCCCGCCGCCGCACTCAATACTTTGGCGTCAGGAACCATATCGGCATGGATATATCCAAACAATATCTCTTCCGGTGTTATCATCGCAAAGCAACATGATGGGTTGAATACTTATGCGTCGTTTACCATCGGAGGTTATTATGACTCGATTAACACCCAGTATGTTGTTGGGAATCCAGGCACTCTATATTTTGCCCCAAAAAATTTTACGCCCGTTGCTTCCAGCACGTCTGGTATCACCACGGAAACTTGGCAGCAAGTCGTGGTGGTATTCACAAATGGTTCATGCTCATTCTATTTGGATGGAGTATTATGCGGCACCAATGCCGGCGATTTCAGCGTGCCTGATGATTCAAATCCGACCGCAACAAGCATCGGTTGCATACTCAGTGGGGGAGTAAGCCAGCCGCAACAAAGATTGGTTGGCGCGATGGATGACGTGCGGATCTATAGCCATGCATTTTCCGGCGCGGAGGTTCGACAGTTGTATCAAATCGAAAGCGCCCCGGGCCCGCTTGGCATCGGCAAGGCGGTTTTTATCACCTTTACCAATCTCATAATTGGCAACTACTATCAAATCCAAGTATCGACGGACTTGAACAACTGGACCAATTACGGCGCACCGTTCACCGCCACCACCAACAGCATGACCTCCTCGAATTACTGGCCTGTGAATGACTGGAACCAATTGTTTTTTCGTCTGCATTGATTGCGCGGCCACTCGTTACTGACGATTTATTTGCCGAAATTGAAAAGGGCGAAATCACGCCCGGCTACATCCCGCTTTGCTTCCACCGCGGAATTGAATACCCTTGCCGTTTGATTTGAATTGATAATTCGCTGCCATGAGCAAGGAATTCATCCGTATAGGCGGGGCGCGTGAGCACAACCTGAAAAACCTCACGCTGAACATCCCGCGCGACAAGCTGGTGGTGATCACCGGCTTGAGCGGGAGCGGCAAGTCGTCGCTCGCGTTCGACACCATCTACGCCGAGGGCCAGCGCAAATATGTCGAGAGCCTGTCCGCCTACGCCCGGCAGTTCCTTGACCAGATGCAAAAGCCGGAGGTGGACTTCATCGAGGGCCTGTCGCCCGCCATCGCCATCGAACAGCGCAGCTCCGGGTCAAGCCCGCGGTCAATCATCGCCACCACCACGGAGATTTACGATTATCTGCGCCTGCTTTACGCGCACATCGGGAAACCCCATTGCCCGGACACCGGGGTGCCCATCGTCTCCCAGACCACGAGCGACATCGTGGACAAAATTCTAGCGCTGCCGCCCAAGACGCGCGTGATGCTGCTCGCACCGGTCGTACGCCGCCAGAAAGGCGAGTTTCGCGACGTGATCGAACGCCTCGCGCGCGAAGGCTTTGTCCGCGCCCGGGTGGACGGCCAATTCGTCGAACTTGCCGCCGACACGCGGGTGAAACTCGACAAAAAGAAATTTCACACCATTGAGGCCGTCGTGGACCGGCTGGTGATTGACGAGAAAATCCGCGTAAGGCTTGGCGATTCGGTGGAGACCGCCCTGCGCTGGGGCGAGGGCGTGATGTTCACGTTGCACCAAATGCCAGAAAAGTCAGCAGTCAGCAGTCAGATGTCCGCGGCAAAAGCGAACGGCGGCGCGCAGGCGACTGCGCGCCCCACCAATGATGAATGGATAGAAACGCTGCACTCAAACAAGATGTGCAGCCCTGCCACAGGCAAAAGCTATGATCCGCCGACGCCGAAGCATTTTTCGTTCAACGCGCCGGCGGGCGCCTGCCCGGTCTGCCACGGTCTCGGCCAAAAGATGATCTTTGACGAGAACCTGGTTGTGCCCGATCCAGAGCAAGCGCTGGAGAGCGCGGTCCAGCCGTGGCGCCGCGCCGGGAAGCGGATGAACATCTATTACAAGGCCATGCTGCGCTCCATCGCGGCTCATTTCAATGTCGGGCTGGAAAAGCCCTGGAAAAGCCTGCCGGACGATTTCAAAAAGGTCCTGCTGCACGGTTCGGGCGAGGACCCGGTGGATTTCAATTTCTGGCGCGGCGGCAAGATGAGCACCATCCGCCGCCCGTTCGAAGGCGTGCTGCCGAACCTGGAGCGGATGTTCACGGACAGCGAAAGCGAATTTGTGCGCAACCGCATCAAGCCCTACATGAGCCCGCAATTCTGCGACGTTTGCAAGGGCAGGCGCCTCAAGCCGGAGATTTTGGCGGTGACACTGGGCGGCGATGATTCAAACCGGAAACCGGAAACCGGAAACCGGAAATTGAGAATTCCAGGCCTGTCCATCATGGACATCTGCGCGCTGTCGGTGGACAAAGCCGATGAATTTTTTGCCGGCCTCAGGCTCACTGAATTCGAGGAGAAAATTGCGCACGAGGTCATCAAGGAAATCCGCGCGCGTCTCGGCTTTTTGAAAAATGTCGGCCTTGGTTATCTCACGCTCAACCGCGAGAGCAGCACGTTGAGCGGCGGCGAGGCGCAACGCATCCGGCTCGCCACGCAGATTGGCGCGGGGCTGGTGGGGGTGCTCTACATCCTGGACGAGCCGAGCATAGGGCTGCACCAGCGCGACAACGACCGACTGCTGGCCACTCTCAAGGGCCTCCGCGACCTAGGCAATACCGTCCTGGTGGTGGAACACGACGACGACACCATACGGCAAGCGGATTACATCGTTGACCTTGGTCCGGGCGCGGGGGTCCACGGCGGCGAACTGGTCGCGGCAGGGACGTTGCCGGAAATCCTGGCGAGCAGGAATTCGCTCACGGCGCAGTATTTGCGAGGCGAACTGGCGATCCCCGTTCCCAAAAAGCGCCTGGTGCCAACGGAGGAACGCGGCTGGCTTGAAGTGCTGGGCGCGAAGGAAAACAATCTGCGCAACATTGACGCGCGGATTCCGCTGGGGACGTTCACGTGCGTCACCGGCGTGAGCGGCTCCGGCAAAAGCACGCTCGTGGACGACATCCTGCGCCGGGCTCTGTTCCGCAAGTTTTACGGTTCCAAGGAAGCACCCGGCGCGCACCGGGCGCTGAAAGGGTTTGAAGTGATTGACAAGGTGATCGTGATTGACCAGTCGCCGATCGGCCGCACGCCGCGCTCGAATCCGGCGACCTACACGGGAATGTTTAATCACATCCGCGATCTGTTCGCGAAGCTGCCGGCGGCGAAAATCCGGGGTTACGCGCCGGGCCGGTTCAGCTTCAACGTCAAGGGCGGCCGCTGCGAGAAATGCGAGGGCGACGGCGTGTTGAAGATTGAAATGAATTTCCTGCCGCCGGTTTATGTCACATGCGAGGTGTGCGGCGGCAAACGTTACAACCGGGAAACGCTCGAAATCAACTACAAGGGCAAGAACATCGCCGACGTGCTGGCGATGACAGTGGACGAGGCAGTGACCTTTTTCCGGGCCGTGCCGCAGATCTACGATCCGCTGCTGACGCTGGCCGAGGTGGGGCTGGGCTACATCGGCCTGGGGCAGGCGGCGACGACGTTGAGCGGAGGCGAGGCGCAACGCGTGAAGCTGGCGTCCGAATTGAGCCGCAAAGCCACCGGCCGTACGTTTTACATCCTCGACGAGCCGACAACCGGATTGCATTTTCACGACGTGGCGAAGTTGCTCGAAGTGCTGTTCAAACTGCGCAACACCGGCAACACGCTGCTCGTTATCGAGCACAACCTGGATGTCATCAAGACGGCTGATTGGATCATTGACCTCGGCCCGGAGGGCGGGGATGCGGGCGGGCGCATCGTTGCGCAAGGCCCGCCGGAAACCGTGGCCCGCTGCGCCGGAAGTTTTACCGGGCAGTATTTGAGCCGCGTCCTCCAGCCGCTGTAAGCAACCTTTGTGAAAAGGGGCTTGATTTCACGCTTTTGTCACTGCGGCACGTCGTTTAGATTCGGATGCATGGCGTTTCACCGGCGATGGCTTCTGGTTTTGTTCGCGCTACTTTTGAGCGGCGGACCGCTTCACGCGGCCAGCACGAAGGAGGAGCGCGCCTACGCCGCCGCCGTAGCCGCTTTTCAAGACGAAATGTGGAGCCGCGCCGAATCGGAGTTTTCGCAGTTCAACCAAAAATACCCCAAATCCACCAACACCCCGGAGGCGGTGCTGTTGCAGGCGCAGGCACAGTTCAAGCAGGGAAAGTTCACGACTGCCATCGCCCTGCTGGCCGACACCAACCATCTGGCGAAGGCCGGAACAGTGGCCGACCAATACGTGTATTGGATCGGTGAGGGGCAGTTTCAAAACCACGATTTTACCGGCGCGGCGGAGACATTGGTTTCGATGGCGCATGATTTTCCAGATTCATCGCTGCGGCTGCGTGCCGTGGTGGAGGCGGCGGCGGCGCGGGCGCAACTTGGCCAATGGCTGCAAATCTCCCAATTGCTTGAGGAAACCAATGGCGTATTTCAACGCGCGTCGCAGATGGATCCGGTGAACGCACTGGTTTCGCGCGGGCAGTTAATGCTCGCGCAGGCAACATTTGCGCAAAATCGAATTTGGCGCAGCGGCGAACATCCTGGCGTCTATCAATCCGCAGACACTCCCGCCGCAACTGGACTGGCAGCGCGCTTATCTGCTTTACCAGGTCAAACTCGCGGCCGGCGACACCAACGCGGCGCTGGCAGCCGCCACCAACCTGGTCCAAATTGCCAGGCTTGGTTCCGATTACAATCTGCGCGCCGAGAGTGTCTCCCTCCAGGCCGATCTCCTTGAGAAATTGGGGCGTGTGGCCGAGGCGGAAGCGGCTTATCAGGAAAACCTAACCACCAACGCACCGGTCGAGCAGCAGCGGCAGGCCGTCCTGAAAATCGCGGAGCTGGCCGACGCGCAAAATCAATTTTCAAACGCGGAGATGAACCTGGAAAATTTCATCACACAATTCACGAATTCGCCGATGCAGGCCATCGCGCTGCTGACGCTGGGCGAACTGCATTTGAAGGATCATGCCGCGCAACCGGCGGAGACGAACCATTTGCAAGCGGCGCAGGCGACATTCACCCAGTTCCTCGGCTTGTTCACGAACTCAACGACGGAGGGCCTGGCGGGCGAGGCGCATCTGGACCGCGGGTGGTGCGAGTGGCTGGCGAATGACACCAACAGCCTGGCCGATTTCAATGCCGCGGCGCAGTCGGCAACCCTGCCGCCGGAAGACCGGGCGGTGGCGTTGTTTAAAGCGGGCGACGCGATGCTGGCGCTGACCAATTACGCGGGGGCGCTGGAAAACTACCGCGCGGTGCTGTACGATTTTACCGACACTCCCGCCGTTGCCCTGACGCTGGGCGACCGCGCGCTTTATCAAAGCCTGCGAGCGAATCTGGAATTGACGAACTATGATGGTGCCAGCAACGCGCTCGCGCAAATCCTGGAACAGTATCCGGCGAGTGATCTGGCGACCAACAGCGTACTGCTTTATGGCGAGAGGCTGGCGGAGGCCAGCGAGCCGGCGAAAGCGCGCGAACAGTTCCAATATTTTGAGTCGCAATTCCCCGATTCGTTGTTGCGTCCGCAAGTGGAATTTGCCATCGCCCGCACACACGAATTGGAAGGAAACTGGCCCGCCGCCATCACCGGATATCAGGGCTGGCTGGATGAATTCCCCACGAACGATCTGCGGCCGCAAACCGTCTATGCGCTGGCCCGGGCGAATTACCAGGCCGGCAACGAAACGAACGCGTTCAGAATGTTCACCAACTTCGTCGCGCAGTTTCCAACGAACGATCTCGCGCCGCTGGCGCAATGGTGGGTGGCGGATTACTTTTTCCGCACCAATGACTTTGTGGATGCGGAAAAAAATTATAATTACATCTTCCAAAACACCAACTGGCTGGATTCTTCCCTGGTGAACCGGACGAATCTTTATCAGGCACAATTAATGGCCGGATACGCCGCCGCCGCGCGGCTCGGTTATTCCGACGCCATCAGCTATTATTTCAGCAAGCTGGAGGCGGACACCAACTGCCTGGTGGATTTGCGCGTGCAGGCCGCCCTCGCCCACGGCGAAGCGCTGATGCGCGAGGAATCCCCGAACACGAACAGCCCGCTCGCGAATTTCCAATTCGCCATCAAAGTATTTGGCCAGATCGCCCAGTGGGATCCCACCAACCCACTTGTCGCCATGGCGACGATCGGAATCGGCGACTGTTATTTACAATTAACCAATTATGACGATGCGACCAACGCCTATGCACAAGTGGTCAACTCCGACACCGCCAGTGTGTCCGCGCGCAGCCAAGCGCAAATCGGAATCGGGATCGCGCTGGAAAAAATGGCGGCGACACTGACGGGCAAAAACCAAACCGCCGCATTACAGGAGGCGAGAGAGAATTATCTTGATGTGTTTTACACCTGGACAGGACAGAATCTGCACGCTGGTGAAAAGGCGGATCCGTTCTGGGTGGAAAAGGCCGGTCTGCAAGCGCTGCCGCTGATTGAAATGCTTGGCACGGCAAACCCGGATAAATTTGTGGGCCAGATGGAAGACCTGTTTCCGCAATCGAAGGACAAGCTGGAAAAAATCCGCGCCGCATTGCCGCCGGAAACAAATTGATCCCCCCATTTGACAGACCCGGAGGTCAAGGCTAGTTTCAGCTTGAGGTTTGAGCAGACACGATCAACCTGCGCAGACCGAAACATGCCGTTCCGTGAGATGCGGAACGGCTTTTCATTTAAGACCGGAAGGTCCGCCTTTAAATCCAGTTTTTCCGCACCATCCACATTTTGATGAGTTGCGTCAGGCCGACGTAACACAGCAGTGTCGCGGCGAGGATGGGCCAGAACTGCCACGGCAGCGGCGCAAATCCCAGCGACTTGGCCAGCGGCGAAAATGGCAGATACGCGCCGATGCCCATGATTAAAATGCTGGTCATCGTTAGCTGCCAGCTCGCGCGCGACTGGATGAACGGAATCTGGTTAGTGCGGATGACATGGATGATGAGCGTCTGGGTCATGATGGATTCCACAAACCAGCCGCTATTGAAGAGCGCGGCGGCATGGGTGTGGTTCGCCGCGTCATCCGCGCCATAGCGCGCGATTAAATCCGGCGTCAGGCCCACCTGATTGCATTTGAAGAATAGCCACATTACGAAGAAAGTGGTGTAATCGAAAATGGAGCTGATAGGACCGATGAAAACGATGAACTTGGCAATTTCGCCGATATTCCAAGGGCGCGGTTTGGCGATATATTGCGCGCCGACGTTGTCCGTGGGAATCGGCACCTGTGAAAAATCGTAAAGCAGGTTGTTGGTCAGGATTTGCAGCGGCTGCATCGGCAGAAACGGAAATAACGCGCTTGCGCCAAGCACGCTGAACATGTTGCCGAAATTGGAACTGGCGCCCATACGAATGTATTTCAAGATGTTCGCGAACACCTTACGGCCTTCGAGCACGCCTTCTTCCAGCACCATCAAACTTTTTTCCAGCAGGATCATGTCGGCGGATTCCTTGGCGATGTCCACGGCGGTATCCACGGAAATGCCCACGTCGGCGGCGCGGAGCGCAGGCGCGTCGTTGATGCCGTCGCCCATGAAGCCGACGACGTGGCCTTTTTTCTGGAGCGCCTGCACAACACGTTTTTTGTGTGCGGGCGAAAGGCGCGCGTAAACGTCCGTGCCATCAACCGCCGCGACCAGTTGTTCATCCGACATTTTTTCCACGTCGTTACCAAGCAAGATTTTTTCGGCGTTGATGCCGACCTCGGTGCAGACTTTGCGCGTGACCAGATCGTTGTCGCCGGTCAGTACTTTCACCGTCACGCCATGCTGACGCAGCGCGGCGATGGCGGTTTTGGCCGTATCCTTGGGCGGGTCGAGAAATGCCAGATAGCCTGTCAACACAAGGTCTTCCTCATCGGCCTTGGAATAGGCATTTTGCGCGCCGACCTTTTTATTGGCGATGGCCAGCACTCGAAAACCGTCCTCGCTCAACGAATTGACCTGTTCGATCAGATTGCCGACAAGTATCGGCTCCATCTCAAAAATCTCGCCGGCGCTCTCGAAGTGCGTGCATTTCTTGAACACCGATTCCGGCGCGCCCTTGGTGAGCAACTGGCGCTGGCCATCCGGTCCTTCGACAACAACGGACATCATGCGCCGCGAAAAATCGAACGGGATTTCGTCCACCTTGTTGTATTTGTCCACGGAAAGCTCGCGGTGCAGCTCCGAGTATTTCAACACCGCGCGGTCGAGGACATTTTTCAGGCCGGTCTGAAAATGGCTGATGAGATACGCGTCGCGCAGGACTTCTTCGCTTTCATTTTTGAAAACGTCACAGTGGATTTCCAGGATGACGTGGTCAATGGTCAGCGTGCCGGTCTTGTCGGTGCAGAGCACATCCATCGCGCCAAAGTTCTGGATGGAATTGAGTTTTTTGACGATGACCTTTTTCTTCGACATCGCCAGCGCGCCCTTGGAAAGGCAGACGGAGACGATCATCGGCAGCATTTCCGGCGTGAGGCCGACGGCAATGGCGAGCGCGAACAGGAAAGTGTCCTTGCCCCAGCTGTGCTTGGTGAAGCCGTTGATGAAAAACACCATCGGCGACATGACCACCATGAAGCCGATCATCAGCCAGGTGAATTTTTTTACGCCCTTGTCAAAGGCCGTTTCCGCCTGCTGGCCGGCAAGGCTGCTGGCCATCTTGCCGAAATACGTCTGCGCGCCGGTGGCGACGATGACCGCCGTGGCCGAACCGCTTTCCACGCTGGTGCCGAGAAAGCAAAGATTGGTGTGCTCAATCGGCTGGATGTTCGGTCGCGGATCGGTCGCGTCGTTTTTTTCCACCGGCAACGATTCGCCGGTCAGCGTCGCCTGGATGATGAACAAATCCTTTGCGGACAGCAGCCGCACGTCGCCGGGAATCATGTCGCCGGCGGACAGTTTCACCACGTCGCCGGGCACGAGTTCCTTGAGCGGAATTTCGCGGGTTTGTCCGTCGCGGACGACGGTGGCGGTGACTTTGATCATCGCCTTGAGCTTGGCGGCGGCGTTGTCGGCCTTGGTTTCCTGGATGAAACGCAGCGAGACGCCCAGCACCACCATCGCCACCATCACCCAGCCGCCAATCATGTCGCTGGGACCTTGCGCGGTGGCGAAAGTCACGATGGCGAGAATGGTCAGCAAAATCACCAGCGGATTGCGCACGGCCACCCAGAGCCGCCACAGCCAGTCGTGTTTTTTTTCCTGGCCGACTTCATTCGGGCCGTATTTCTCAAGCCTCGTCGCCGCCTCTTCCTCGCTCAAACCCGCGGGCGAAGTGCGCAATTGCTGCAACACCGCGGGTATTTCCTGCGTTGCGGCCTCGCGGACCAAATCACCGCTCTTGTGATTCGTCGGATTATTTTGACTCGCCATATAATTGGACCGGTGGTCGCCGAAAGAAATACTACATGCCGGGCTGCTTTGGCCAGCCTCGGCTCATACCTTTTCCGAAAATCCAAACGCCGTCCGCTTGACCTTCCCGCCAAACCGCCCTAGTTTACACAATGTTCGGGGAGCCAACCTGTCCCGTTGCTGGGGCAAAGGCTGAGAGGGTCGCGCGGGACGCGAAAGACCCGTGAACCTGATCCAGGTAATGCTGGCGTAGGAACTCCTTGCGGAGGGCCACCGTGGCCAACCTTCGAAAGCATTTCCTTGAATCGCTTGTGGCGGCGGTCCGTGACCGTCGCAGAAATGCCAAATTTATGATCGCGACCAAAGAATCGTTCGAGCCACACAGCAGCGAGCAACTGCCCAACAGCAAAAAAGTTTTTGTCGCCGGGCAAAATCCACGCCGATGTCCGCGTGCCGATGCGCGAAATCGAAGTGACGCCGACCAAATCCTACACCGGGGCGGTCGAGGCGAATGAACCGGTGCGCGTCTATGATTGCTCCGGGCCGTGGGGCGATCCGAATTTTAATGGCACATCTGACGAAGGTTTGCCCGCGCTGCGGCGCGACTGGATTTTGAAACGCGGTGACGTTGAGGAACATGACGGGCGCGAGGTGAAGCCGATGGACAACGGCTATCTCTCCGGCAAACACGCCGAGTTCGCCAGCAAGGCGGAGAAGAATCGGTTGATTGAATTTCCGGGACTAACGAGCAATCGCCGTCGGCCGCTCCGCGCGAGCAAGGGCCATCCCGTCACGCAGCTTTGGTATGCCAAACAGGGCATCGTCACGCCGGAGATGGAGTTCATCGCCATCCGCGAGAACATGAAAGTAGCACAGGCGTCCCGCCTGTCCGGCGATTCGTCCCGAATCGCCGATCTTTCGCGTGACAACGTTCGAAATGACTTGAATAAGCAGCACTCTGGTTCGAGCCAGCTCGCCAACAGCGAATATTCGCCCGGCGTCTTTCGCCGCTTCCCGCAGCGCATCCCGAAGGAAATCACGCCCGAATTCGTCCGCGCCGAAGTCGCCGCCGGGCGCGCCATCATCCCGGCCAACGTCAATCATCCTGAACTCGAGCCGATGATCATCGGGCGCAATTTCCTCGTGAAGATCAATGCCAACATCGGCAACAGCGCCGTCGCGTCGAGCATCGAGGAGGAAGTCGAGAAAATGCGCTGGGCCACCAAGTGGGGCGCGGACACCGTCATGGACCTTTCCACCGGCAAAAACATCCACGCCACGCGCGAATGGATTCTCCGCAACTCGCCCGTGCCCATCGGCACCGTGCCGATTTATCAGGCGCTCGAAAAAGTCGGCGGCAAGGCCGAGGAACTCACCTGGGAAATTTACCGCGACACCCTCATCGAACAGGCCGAGCAGGGCGTGGATTATTTCACCGTCCACGCCGGCGTGCTGCTGCGCTTCATTCCGCTCACCGCCAATCGCATGACCGGCATCGTCAGCCGCGGCGGCAGCATCATGGCCAAGTGGTGCCTCGCGCATCACCAGGAAAGTTTCCTCTACACGCACTGGGACGACATCTGCGACATCATGGCCGCCTACGACGTTTCATTTTCCATCGGCGACGGCCTGCGACCCGGCTCGATTGCCGACGCCAACGACGAGGCGCAATTCGGCGAACTCAAGGTGCAGGGCGAACTCACCACGCGCGCCTGGGCCAGGGGCGTGCAGGTGATGAACGAAGGCCCCGGCCACGTGCCCATCCACATGATCGAGGAGAACATGGCCAAGCAGCTCGAATGGTGCCACGAAGCGCCGTTCTACACGCTCGGGCCGCTCACCACCGACATCGCGCCCGGCTACGACCACATCACCAGCGGCATTGGCGCGGCGATGATCGGCTGGTATGGCTGCGCGATGCTCTGCTACGTCACGCCCAAGGAACACCTCGGCCTGCCGGACAAGAAGGACGTGAAGGACGGCGTCATCGCCTACAAGATTGCCGCGCACGCCGCCGACCTCGCCAAGGGCCATCCCGGCGCGCAATACCGCGACAACGCCTTGAGCAAGGCGCGCTTCGAATTCCGCTGGGAAGATCAATTCAACCTCAGCCTCGACCCCGTGACCGCGCGCGAGTTCCACGACGAAACGCTGCCGCAGGACGGCGCCAAGACCGCGCATTTCTGCTCAATGTGCGGCCCGCATTTCTGTTCGATGAAGATCACCGAGGACGTCCGCAAATACGCCGCCGAACAAGGCATCGCCGAGGAAGAGGCGCTCAAGAAAGGCATGGAAGCCAAGTCGAAGGAGTTTGTGGAAAAGGGCGCGGAGGTTTACGCGAAGGCATGAATCGGGCATCCTTTTGAAAATAAAGATTCGATGGCAATCCGAGACGACATGAAAGCCATTCAAGATTTCCATTTCATCAAGCCGGAAGGCCTGTTTTTGCAGTCGTCTAATCTGAAGGCGGATTATTTGGAGTAAAAATCTCTGCGCGAAGTCTTACCCACCGAACGCCCATCGTCCCAGCCAATGATATTTCGTCGCTCCCACTTCGCTGCAGACAAAGACAATTTCCTTAGCCGTCCAACACACTGGCTCAACTGGTTTGGGAGTTAGTTCTTGTCTATCGTAGAGGAGGGTTAGGTGCGGCACAAATTTTGGAGGCGAGGGAGGCGAGGGAAAATATTTCGAAAATTCGGCGCTTAGCGATCCATGTAGATTCCTCACCCCATCATTTCCGTGATTATCACCGACAAGAACCAGCGGATGATTTCTCGGTTGTCCTCGAAAGCTCAGCACCCGATTAAATTTAATTTCAAACGGGTGCGTGACCATGGTGACTGCTTTACACACGCGGCCTGCGATTTCAACTGCGGTTTCCGGCACGGCCGCAGTGCGGCCGAGAAAAAGCAAGGAAACATGCAGGTGGCCGATGGGACGCAATCTGCCACGCATCCCATCGATTCGACGAAGCGTGTTTACAAGGTCAATAATCTGCTCAGCTGTGCGATGATCCGGGAAGATGGCGAGGAACGAGCTGTATTTGGGAAAGCGCGGCTGAGGCGTTTCGAAAAGCGCAAGTTGTTTATTCATATAATTCAGTTTGGACTTCGCAAAATTCTTCCACGCATCAAGTGCTGAATTCACAGCATAATAGTGAAAACTTATTGGCCTCGAAGTAATCACTTTGTACTCGCTGTATAAACAATAATTTTTCAAATTTATTTCGATTTAAAGCATCATGTCTGGAGTAAATGTCATGAAACCGATAACCGAAAATTCGGCGGCGCGCTCTATGGCGACCACCGCTATGGCCGCGTCTTCGTGGGACACAACGGCGCGGATTCTTACTTCAGTGGCAGAGGTTTCCGCGGGTTGCTGAGGGTTTAGATTGGTTCGGCAGGACAAGGCCACCGCTCTTGCCCCCTTTAGCTTCAAAACAGCAGCCGTAGCGCCGCCAATATCGTGAACACCAGCACCATGGTTTCAAACGCTTTTTGATTGATCCGCTTCAGGAGCACCGGTCCCAGCAGCGCGCCCGGCACCATGGGAAGCAACAGGATGGCATCCGTCCAGAGCGAACCGGTGGTGATCAATCCCAGACGGAGGCTGAAGGGGACTTTGAAGACGTTGACGAGCAGGAAGAACCACGCACCTGTCCCCACGAGCGCGAGTTTCGGCAAGCCGATTGCCAGAAGGTAAAGCACCATCAGCGGGCCGGCGGCGTTGGCGGTCATGGTCGCGAATCCGGCGGCGATTCCCGTGAGCGCGGCGAACCATCCGGCATGCGGCAGTCTGGAGGCAAGGTCGTCCGGCTGTCGTCGCCGCCAGAATTGCAGCGCCACCATCGCGAGCAGGATGCCGCCGATGGACCTTTGTGCCTCCGTGTTGCTGAACCAGCCCAGCGCAAAACAGCCCAACAGAATGCCGGCCACCACCCAAGGAAATAATTTCAAGAGCTGGGGCCACTCAGCGTGCTTGCGGAAGAAGGCAACGCCAAAAAAGTCTGCGCAGATCAACAACGGCAGAAGGGCGCCGGTGGATTCGCGAGCGGGCAGGGCATTGGCAAACAGCGCCACGGCCAGGACGCCCAGACCGGCGATGCCTGTCTTGGACAGGCCGGTTATGAAAGCACCGGCAGCCAGCAAAGCCCATTGCCAATTTTCCAGATCCACAGGCCGTCATATTGCCAACCTGCGGGAAATCAGTCCCGCATAATCGTGGCTGGCGTGCGGGCGCGTGTGACGGGACAATGCGAGCCGCATGGGCCACTATCAGCCCCAAGCCGCAAGAATCTTGTCCGCCTGCACGACCTGTTCCGCCGAGCCGGTGAAGCTGTATCTGAATTTTCCTGCCCGGTTGATGACATGAACCTTGATTGTGTCCAGGCCGCTGTTCTTCATCCGCAAGCGGAGTTGCTTGTAGATTTCCTTGATGCCGTGTTGTTGGAGGCTATTGCTCATGCTGTAGCTTCAGCGCGCGACGGCCACATAGCAACGTAATACGCCGGTTATTTTGGAGGTGCCGGAGGTCTCATCGCGCCATAACACCGTGAGTAAATGTCGTGCCATGGCGTCCGCACCTGTTATCCTGCGTCTTTATGTCATTCAGTGTTCTTGGCCTTGATGCCAAAATATTGCACGCAGTGCGGGACGCGGGTTACACCGAGCCAACACCCATCCAGACCGCCGCCATCCCGCCGATCATCGCGGGGCACGACCTCATCGGCATCGCGCAGACAGGCACGGGCAAGACAGCGGCGTTCACCCTGCCCATCCTCACCCGGCTGGCGGCGCAACCGGGGCAGCGGCGCGGCACAAAAGTTTTGGTGATCGCGCCGACGCGGGAGCTGGCGTTGCAGATTGACGAAAATATCCGCGCCTATGCCCGGCACATGCCGCTGACGGTCGCCACGGTTTTCGGCGGCGTGGGGGAACAGCCGCAGATCCGCGCGCTGCGCGCGGGCACGGATGTCATCATCGCATGTCCGGGGCGGCTGATGGACCTGATGGGCCGGCGTTGCGCGGATTTTTCGCAGTTGAAATTCCTCGTGCTGGACGAGGCTGACCGGATGCTGGACATGGGTTTCCTGCCGAACATCCGGCAAATCGTGCGGCAATTGCCGAAGGAACGGCAGACGCTGCTGTTCTCCGCGACGCTCTCCAGGGAAATCGAATCGCTGACGCACGAATTCCAGCGCGCGCCGAAGCTCATCCAGATCGGACGCCGCGCGAATCCCGCGGAGACGGTCACGCAACTGGTCTATGAAGTGCCGAAACATCTGAAGCCGGCGTTGCTGCTGCACCTGCTGCGCGATCCGCAGATGGACATGGTGCTGGTCTTCTCGCGCATGAAGCACGCCGCGGACCGCATCGCGCGCAACCTGGAGCAGAAGGGGATCAAGACCGCCACGCTCCATTCCAACCGCTCGCAGAACCAGAGGTTGAATGCGTTGAAGGATTTCAAGTCCGGCGCGGTGCGCGTGCTGGTGGCGACGGACATCGCCGCGCGCGGCATTGACGTGGACGGCATCTCGCACGTGGTGAATTACGACTTCCCGATGCATTCGGAGGATTATGTGCACCGGATCGGGCGCACGGGGCGCGCCCATGCGGTGGGAGACGCGATCAGTTTTGTGACGCCGGAGGATCATGGCGAGTTGAAGGCGCTGGAGCGGTTCATCGGGCGCGGCATCGTGCGGAAGAAGGCGGAGGGATTCAATTATTCAGCGGCCGCGCCGGCGTTCAATCCAGCCGATGAAGAAAGGCGTTTTCCGCGCGGGCAAAACCAGAATCGCGCACAGCGTGCGGGGCAACCGCAACGTTCCGGCCAGCCTTCGCACCCATCTCATCATGGTGGTCAACCACAGCGGCAGCAGCGTCCGGGCCGTTCGCGGTGGCGGCGTTAATCGGGGTGCGAAGGACAACTTCCACCCAATGCTTTTCTCCAAACAGCGATTTTGCTCCCGACCGCAGCGCGACGGGCTTACGCTGTGATCGCATGGCAATTCTCGGCAAACGCAACAGCCTCTCCATCGTGAGGGAGTCCGCCCCCGGTCTCTATCTCGACGGCGGGACGTTGGGCGAGATCCTTCTGCCCGGCCGTTATATTCCGGCGGGCCTCAAGGCAAAGGACAAGCTGGATGTGTTCATCTACCGCGATTCCGAAGAGCGGCTCGTGGCCACCACCGAAACGCCGCTCGTCATGGTCGGCGAGTTTGCCTGCCTGAAGGTCATCAGCGTGAACCAGAACATCGGGGCATTCCTCGATTGGGGACTGGCCAAGGATTTGCTGCTGCCGTTCCGCGAAATGGAAACCCCGCTGCGCGCGGGCGAGCAAGTGGTCGTTTACGTCTGTCTCGACGTGAAGACGAACCGAATCCTGGCGACGGCGCGGTTGAACCGCCATCTGAATCGCGATACGCCGGCCTATCGCGCCGGACAGCCGGTCAGCTTCCTCATCACGGGCAGGACGCCGCTTGGTTACAACGCCATCGTTGAAAACGCGCACCGCGGCCTGCTTTACCACGAACACCTTGCCGCACCGCTCGCCACCGGCCAGAAACTGAAAGGGTTTGTCCGTACCGTCCGTTCCGGCGGGAAGATTGACCTGAGCCTCGATGCGTCCGGATACAAGCGTGTCGCCCCGCTCACGAATCAAATCGTCCAGGCACTCGAACGCGGCGGCGGCCAGCTGGCTTTCGACGACGACAGTTCGCCTGCGGCAATCCGGGAAACTTTCGGCGTCAGCAAGAAGGCTTTCAAACAAGCCCTCGGCAAACTCTACAAAACACGCCGCATCCGTTTTCAAAAGCCGGGCATCCAGTTGCTCGACAACTCATCGTGGTCGCCCGGCAAATGAAAGCGCGCGGCGAGCGAAACAGGGGAAAGTCATTCTTTCTCCCGCTTCACCAGCACGCGCTCAATACGGCGGTCTGGCACAAGCCACATCAGGGCGACGAAGATAAACAGGCCGTCGGAAATCCACGAACTCAAGAACGCGAGCGGGATGGCAGCGAGGTAGAGCGCGGGCGAGAGTTTGCCTTTCCAGTCCTTCCCGATTGCCGCCGCGAGCAGGGAACCGGATCCTTGCTGGACGATGATGGCGCGTTGCAAAATAAAATACGCGATGGCGGCCATCAGCAGCACGAAGCCATAGACGGCGGTGGGCATCGGCGCATGATGATTGGCGCCCACCCAGGCGGTCGTGAACGGGAAGAGAGACAGCCAGAAGAGCAGGTGCAGATTCGCCCACAGGATCCCGCCGGTAACGTGCTTGGTGGAATGGAACATGTGATGATGGTTGTTCCAGTAGATGCCGACGTAAATGAAGCTTAACACGTAGCTCAAGAGCACCGGCAGCTTCTCTTTCAGGTCGGCGAGTTCGACACCGTCCGGCACTTTCAACTCCAGCACCATGATGGTGATGATGATGGCGATGACGCCGTCGCTGAACGCTTCGAGTCGGTTCTTTCCCATGCAGCGATTTTAATGAAGAGACAGCGGACAAGTCCATTGCGTTAAGCCGCCCGCCGTGCCCAACGAAGCTTGGCCGGGGCGGAGCGCGGGTTGGCATTACGTTCCGCTGATGATGGGCGGAGGACTTCATGGGCGATATCGGAATAAATTCCGTCGCGCAGACCAGTCTCAAAAGATTTCTTCACGCGCCGATCTTCACCGGAATGAAATGCCAGAATCACCACGCGCCCGCCGGGATTCAGGCACGCGGGCAGGTTGCGCAGAAAAGTGTCGAGCGCGGAAAATTCGTCGTTCACCGCGATGCGCAACGTCTGGAAAACGCGGCGGATGGAGAGGTCGCAGTCATCCTTGTTCAGGCGCGGCAGCACGGCGCGGATGGCGGTGGCGAGGGATTTGGTGGTGGCGAAAGCCTTTCCTGCGAGGGCTGGGGCGAGCGTGGCGGCGTACGGCTCATCGGCGTATTCGACGAGCAATGTGGCGAGCGCATTGGAACTGATTTTTGCCAGAAAGTCGGATGCCGGCTGGCCGCGCTGTGGGTTCATCCGCATATCGAGCGGGCCGTCGAACTTGACGGAAAAGCCCCGCGCCGGGTCGTCAATTTGCATGGAGGAAACGCCGAGGTCGGCAAGAATGATGTCCGCGCACCTCACCCCAGCCCTCTCCCCATCGAATGCGGAGAGGGAGGAGAATTCCGCGAGGACTCGCGGCAGACCTGCAAAGTTGCTGCGATGCGCTGTAAAAATGTCCGTGTCAAAGCCGAGCGTGCGGAGACGCGCTTCCGTCTTTGGAAGTTCAATTGGGTCGGCGTCGAGGCCGAGCAATTTTCCGCTTGGCACGAGACGTGAGAGAATTTCCTGCGCATGGCCACCGTAGCCAAGGGTGCAATCCACCGCGACCTCACCGGGTTTGGGCGCGAGCAATTCAAGGATCTCTCTGACCATGATGGGCCGGTGCGTACCGGCGGGAGTTTTGCCGGACGCGAGAACTTTTTCCACCGTCTCCGCGTAACGTCCGGGATTGTGTTCCTTGTATTTATCCTCGAAGCGGCGCGGGTTTTTGCCGCTATAACGCGGACGGCGCTTATGCGGTGCTGGCGAGGGGCTGTCGGGCATGCGAGGACAAGATGCGCGAATGGCGCAAGCGCCGCGAGAAAGTTTCTGCTAGGGCGCCGGCATTTTTGGAGCTTTAGCCGGCTGAAGTTGTTGCGCTCCTTTGAGCAGGCGGCAGAAATCCTTTTTGCTGGTGACGATTTTTGTGCCTTCCCTGCCGGAGAGGCTGGTCATGGATTTGTATTCCACTTCGAGCCGTTCGAGCCGCACGATGCGGATGTATTCCGCGCCCTGTTTCCAGACCTGACCCTGGCAAAGTTTCATGGCTGTGCAGTTTTGGGTCAACCTGCCTCTCCTGATTGTCGTCTCAAGAGAGACAGCAGGATATGGCTACTTTTTGCCCGCGGATTTTTGGGAGGCCAGAAGCTGTTTTTTCTTCTGGTCGGCGCTGCTGGCTTTGACCTGTTTCTGGTTCGATTTCTTCTGGTTGGATTTCGGGGATCTATCGCCCATGGTATTTGACTTTCCTTTGTGGGTTGACCTGCCTGCGGCATGGCAGTTTCTCCGCAGGGATGGACAGCGTGCCCGCCAGGCCGATCATTGTAAATGATGGACGCGAAATGGTTTTGGCGCGGGTAGGGCGGCAAAAGATAGTTGCCGATTGTTATTGCTTATTCGCCGGAAACCGCGATATTAGGACTGTCTGTTGGATAGCTTGTCTCTTTCAAGGCATGGTGAATCTTCAAGTGAACCTAGTTCAGTGATGATTTTAGACCCGGCGTTCGGGAACAGTCTGTGGAAAGCAAAGTTTGTCGGACAGTAAAACATCACATGAGCAATAAATTGTTTGTAGGGAATCTTTCCTTCGAAACCACTGAAAACGACCTGCAGGACGCCTTTGCGGCGCACGGCACGGTCACGGAAACCAACCTGATGATGGACCGCGTGAGCGGCCGTCCCCGCGGGTTTGGGTTTGTCACCATGAGCACGCCTGAAGAGGCGCAGAAGGCCATTGCGGCCCTGAACGGCTCGCAACTCGGCGGTCGCGCCCTCACGGTCAACGTGGCGAAACCGCGCGAAGAACGCGCGCCCGGTGGCGGCGGCGGCGGTCGTCGTGAATACGGCGGCAGCGGCGGCGGTTACGGTGGCGGTGGCGGCGGCGGTGGTCGCGGCCGTTACTAATTCATCGGGATTTCAGGGCGGGGTTCGGGTGAACCGGACTCCGCTTTTTTCATTTTTAGCGTCCTCTTGCAGCCCGCCGGATGCTGATTGTCCGCCGGGATCCAGTTGTTTCCGTCAGTTCATGAAAGAAGAACACATTGAAGTCGAAGGTCGTGTCACGACCGTGCTGCCCGGAACGATGTTCCGGGTCGAGCTCGACAACAAGCATCTGGTACTGGCGACCATCTGCGGCAAGATGCGCAAGCGCTGGGTACGCCTCACCATCGGCGACCGCGTGAAGATGGAAATGTCGCCCTACGATTTAAACAAGGCGCGCATCACTTGGCGGATGCGTTAAAATTCGCTGCGCGGTCTTTTCACGGTCGCAAGCCGGCCTTTGGCATTTTCGAAATTCGCCCGTCTCTTTCCACTTGTTGCGGCATCCGAGGACTGCTACAAACCGTCTATGCAATGCAAATTTGCCTTGTTCCTTGGTTTCGCGGCCTGGCTCAACGCCAGTCATCTCCTAGCGCAGCCCGCGCCGGATGACGCACAAATTCAGCGCGGCAAATATCTGGTGGAGAACGTGGCCATGTGCGGGGATTGCCACACGCCACGCGACGGCAATGGCCAGTTCGACCGCGGGCAATGGTTGCAGGGAAACGTTCTCGACATCAAGCCGGACCACCCGATGCCTTTTGCCGCGGTGGCCGTCCCGATTGCGGGTCTGACGGGCTTCTCCGACGAGAAGGCGGTAAAATTTCTCGAAACGGGCCTGGACGTCACCGGAAAACCAGCCATGTGGCCCATGCCGCAGTTTCGTTTCAACCATGATGACGCCGTGGCGGTGGTTGCGTATCTGCGTTCGCTGAAACACTGAAATCTTAACCAAAAAATATGAAACCAAAGAAAAACGAGCCTGATTGGCAGATACGATGCTTAAGATGCGACGCCACTGAACCGTGGGACAAGCCCAGCGCACGGATCAAGGCCTCCGGTCGCAAATTCGTCTTCGGCCGCTGCCCGCAATGCAAACGCATCCGGTACCGCGTTATTGAAAAGATCCCGGATCCGATAGTGAAAGACCCGTGACCCAGAGGGTTCGGCTGATATGAGTTCCAGAAGGCTTGCAACTACGCGCCGATGCGTTTGATCCCCCGCTGCCACAAGTCAAAATAACACAACGCGACGACAACCAAAGAGTGGCCTATTTTTTCGTCAGCAACGAGTTTTGAAATTTCAGCCACCGGTACGAGTTGCGTCTCCAAATCCTCGCCATAATCCCATTCCATCCCGTGTTTTAGCCGGCAATTTTCAACAAGCACTGTATAGGTTTTGTTGCTTAAAATCGCCGGGTTCGACCAGATGTGACCGAGCAGACGCGCGTTTTCTCCCTCGTAACCGGTCTCCTCGCGCAATTCGCGCACGGCGGTGGCCACCGGGTCGGTCTCGCCGGCGTCCATCATGCCACCGGGAATCTCCAGCTCCACGGTGTTCGAGCCGTGGCGGAACTGTTCAATCATCACCAGCTTCTGGTCGGGCGTGACGGCGATGACGTTGACCCAGTGGACACTGTCGAGGACGTAAAAATCGTGCTCTCTGCCGGTGCGTGGCGAAAGCTTCACATCGGAACGCAGTTTGAAAATGCGGAAATCGCCGATGAGCTTCGAACTGATTTTTTCCCAAGGCAAAACCATGCGGACAGGAGATAGGAGATGGAAGTTGGAAGCTAGGAAAAAATCCTTAACCCCCCCCTAACTGCTTTTTGGCGCCGACCAGCCTTGCTTCATTAGTGTCAGCAGATGCGTAAGCGCCTCTTCGTAGGAACGGCCTTTTTGTCCGGCGAGTTGGCGGGCGCGCTTGTCCAATTGCGCAGCCATCTCGGCTGATTTCTGGGACGGACAGCCGAGCACGACGAGAGCTTTTGCAAGTTCAGAAACTTCCACGTCAGGAAATCACTTCACGGAATCCGCCGGAACAATTTTCACGCTGGTGAGGCTTACTTTCTTGACGGGCCGGTCACCTGGATGAGTGGGCGCGGTGGCAATTTTTTCCAGCACGTCGTCGCCCTTGATGAGCCTGCCAAACGCCGTGTATTGGCGGTCGAGAAAGCGCGGATCACCGTGGCAGATGAAAAATTGGGAGCCGGCGGTATTGGGATTATTCGAGCGCGCCATCGAGAGGACGCCACGAACGTGGGGCTTGTCGTTGAATTCCGCCTTGATCTGGTAGCCGGGGCCACCCGTGCCCCATAAATCCTGTTTGGAATCGTCTTTCGTGTTGGGGTCACCGCCCTGAATCATGAAGTCCTTGATGACGCGGTGAAAGCAGGTGCCGTCATAAAAACCCTGTTTCGCTAGTTTCTTGAAATTTTCAACGTGGCCGGGCGCAACATCCGGCCAAAATTCGAGAACCATTTCGCCGGCGCTGGTGGTAAGGATGGCAATTTCGCTCATAATATTTGTAAAATCACTTACTGCTGTCGCCGGGAACGATGGTGGCAGATTTAATGTAATCGAGGTCTGGAAAATCCTTTTTCAAATAGACGTTGCCTTCAGCCTGTATACGGCCCTGATCCGGCCCAATGCCATTTGGAGCGCCTTCGCCATATTTGCTGTTGATTTTGTCCACCACATCCATTCCCGCGGTCACTTTGCCAAATGGTGAGAAACCCTGCCCGTCGAGTCCGGTGTTGTCGGCAAAGTTAATGAATAACTGGGTGGTGCGCGTGTTGGGGCCAGCGGTGGCAAAGGTAATCGTGCCACGCGTGTTGCTGCCTTTGACTGGATCATCGGCAATGTTCGCCTCGCGCCACTTCGCGGAGACATTCGGGTCGCCGTGGATGCCGAATTGGCACATGAATCCCGGGATCACGCGGAAGAAGGCGATGTCCGTAAAGAAGCCGGAGCGTACCAGGTTGTAAAAACGGTCCGCGCCGTTGGGCGAAAGCGAGCGGGTGACTTCGATGGTGAACGTGCCCTTGGTCGTGTCGAAATGCGCCTTGAAAGTTTCAGGCGCCGTCGCAGTGAGTTTGGCGGGATCATCAAAGCCTGCCGGACTGTTGGTTGAATCCGCCTTGCTGCACGAGACCAGCGCGATGCTGGCCAGAAGGCTGACTGCGCTAATTAGATTGGATATTTTCATGGATGCGAAATTTTCAAGAGTTACGGCCAAAAGTCACGCCCGGAATTCAATCTTTTCTCATCGCGCGCGTGATGAGGCTGCTACGGTCGGGCCGGCGGCGGTTGAAAATGGCCAGCGCCACCAGCGCGGCGGCGGCAACCAGCAGCGCCGCGCCGATGGCAAGTTCGCCATTGCGATCCGGGCCGGAGTTTCCCGGCGCAGGCGCAACCATATTCGTGGGCGCGACCCGATTGGTGGGCACGGCGGGAACGATGTTCGTTGGCATCACAGGGGCAGGATTCGTTGGCGCGGGCGGCGCGGGCGGCGCGGGCGGCGCGGGCGGAGGGGGCCATTTGGCTTCCACGTTGGTGCCGACGATGATGAGTGGCTGCCCGATTGGCGGCGGCGCGGCAACAGGCGCGGGCGGCGGCGGACTTACCGGCTCAAGCACAGGCGGCGGCGGGAATTCCGGGAAACTCACCATACCGGGTGGGAAATTCACCGTGCAACCGGCGTATTGGCCGAACTGCGTGCGCAACACGAGAACGAACGGCTGGCGCGACTTTTTGAGCTCGGCCAGCCGTTGCTGAAAAACCTGGTTGATGCCGGGGTCGTAGGGCGTCCAGTTGATCTCATCCTCGCCGTCGCAAAAAATCAGCACCGTCAGCCGCTCGGAACTCTGAATCACCTGGTTAAGCAGCGGTTGCAATGCGTTGAAGCTTGTGCCATTGGAGTAGTGTTGTTTGCCGACTAGATTGTTGATGCTGGATGCAATCGTCACGGCGTCGTCCGGAGTCCAATGTTCCAGTGGAAATTGCCCGGTGCGCAAATCCTTGTCGAACGTCCAGACGCCGATGCTGTCGCCCGCGCGCAACTGGCCGCCCAGGCTGGTGGACAAAAGCTGGATCAATTCCGTCTGCACCGCCGGCAGCCGCTTCTTCATATCCGCCGAGGTGTCAAAAATGAACAGAACACGATTATCGGTGATTCCCGCCTCCGACTGGGCGCGTCCCGCCGGATTCAAAAGAAATCCCGCAAGCAGAGCGACCGCAACCGTCGCGCGCCGGAGAAAAAATTTCGGAAATTTCATTTCAATTGGCATTGGGCCGGCGCTTGAACCGGTTCCGCTCCATGCGATTGTAGTTTCTCAATTCATCCTGCAATTCCGTTAGCGCGCCTTCAATCGTCCGGATGAAATTTGCGCAGCTCGCCACCGAGCCGCCAAACCCGTTGACCGTATCGCGCTCCGCGTGGTCATCAGTCACCACAAGCACCTCGCCGTAAACCTGAAAGCGGTGCGCCGCGCGCTCGATCATCTGATCGGCTGTTTGTCCGGCACGCGAAAACAAGACCTCCACTGCCGTTCCCGATTCGGCCTTCGGCACATTTGGCGGCGCGCCCGCTCCGTCAAAAAAGACCGTGACCGGCTCGCCCGTCACGTCGTGATAGCACGTCAGGACATGGACCAGTTCCTCCCGCGCCCGCTCCGAATGCCGCGCCGCGCCGGGGGCCAGCTCCGGCCATTTGTGCAGCAGGCTATAGCCGTCCACAAGGATTCGCACCAACGCCATGCGTGGAACATAGTCGTTCCAGCCCAAAGTCCAAAGTCTAAAGTCGCGGTTAGCTTGACATTGGACATTGGAGTTCGGACTTTGAACTTGAATGTCCGCTGGTGAAGCCATTTTCCAGAAATCCAACCGCCGCATCGCCGTGCTGGCGCTGGTGATTCTCGCGCTCGACCAGTCCGCCAAATGGCTCGTGTTGAAAACGCTCCCGGAATACCAGGAAAAAATCGTCATCCCCGGTTTTTTTAAATTCGTCCACTGGGGCAACACCGGCGCGGCGTGGAGCCTGTTCAGCGGCAACAATGCTGCCCTGGCGCTCGTCGCGTTGTTCGCCCTCGTAGCGCTGTTTCTCACGCGACACCATTTCGACTCCCACACGCTGCCCGGCCAGATCGCCTTCGGCCTGATTTTCGGTGGCATTGCCGGCAACCTCACCGACCGGCTCCTGCCCGGCCGCCACGCCGTTGTGGATTTCATCTATTTTTACCTGCAACAGCGCGATGGCGGTGAAGCCGGCTTCCCCGCGTTCAACGTCGCCGATACCGCCATCTGCACTGGCGTCGGGCTGATTTTTCTCATCACCTGGAAAAATGAACACTCGCCGAAACCTGTGACAAGTGACAAGTGACGAGTGGCATGAAAAGAATCCAATCAGCATCCGCGCAAAGTTGCTTGTCACACGCCACCTGTCACCTGTCACCTTGAGATGTTCTCGCGCAGGGAAAATTTGATTGTTGAGAAATCACTGCCCGGCGGACGGCTTGACATTTTTCTGCGGACAAAATTCCCTGCGGCATCGCGCGGCACCCTGCAACGGCTCATTGAGCAAGGCCACATCCGGGTGAACGGCAAGACCGCCAAACCCACGCACACGCCGCGCGCCGGTGAAGAAATTGAAATCCACTGGCCGGACGCCCGGCCCGCCGAGGCGCAACCGGAGGAAATCCCGCTCAACATCCTGTTCGAGGACAAATCGCTGCTCGTGCTCAACAAACCCGCCGGGTTGGTCGTGCATCCCTCTGCCGGACACGAGGAACACACGCTCGTCAACGCGCTGTTGCATCATTGCGCCGGGGAATTGAGCGGCATCGGCGGCGTTGCGCGACCGGGCATCGTCCATCGGCTCGATATGGAGACCAGCGGTTGCCTTGTTGTGGCCAAAAATGACGGGGCACACATTGCGCTCTCCAAACAATTTGCCGAACGGCAGGTGGAAAAGATTTACAACGCCATTGTCTGCGGCAAACTCGCGCGCGACTCCGGCGAAATCCATGCCGCCATCACCCGGCACTCAACGCATCGCAAGCGGATGACGGTATGCGACGACGATTCAGGCCGCGCTGCGCACACAAGCTGGCGCGTGCTGGAAAGATTAAATGCCGCCACACTTCTCGAGGCGCATATTCACACGGGCCGGACACATCAAATTCGCGTGCATTTCCAATTCCTCGGTCATCCGCTGGTGGGCGATGTGACTTACGGTGCGAAGCAAAACAAAAGGCTAGCAGAAGCGACTGGTTACACAGCGCCGCGCGTAATGCTGCATTCGCGGGAGCTTTCCTTCATCCATCCGCGCACGGAAAAGGAAATGAGCTTTGAATCGCCGCTGCCGGAGGATTTTCGGGGAGCACTGAAATTACTGCGGGTGAAAAGCTAAATCCAAGGAGCAATGGGTGTTAATTCAACCGCAGCCGCTCCCGATGAATGAACGCCAGCGCGGCTACCAATTGCGGACTGTCAATATTCGCATCAATGAACACATACCAAATGTTATGAGTCCGAACACCAACACGAATTTTTTCACCCGTTTCTGACAAGCCACCGAATCTCACGGTGAACAAGGGCATACGGAAGACCCATTTCTGCCCGCCGGTAAAGTTGAGGGTGAATTTGTTCCGCAAAAAACTGCGCTGATTGATGGTGCAGACCGGCAGACCATCTTCGAGCATCACAAATTGACCCAGCGACCATTTCCGTTCGAGTTTTATCCTGAACAACTCTTTGTCCGACTTGTCATTGACAACAAAATCGGGCAATCGAAACAACCCATACGGATAGTGCGGGCGCTTGTGCAAGGTTTTGAAGCGCCAGAGAATCCCGCCATTGGAATCATAAATTTCACCATTGCCTTCATAGCTGCACTTGAAGCAATACTTGCCGGCTTCAATCGGTGGAGCGGTTTTTTCTTTGGGTGTAATGCGCGAGGTTATGAAATCTCTGACCGCAATGTAGCTCGCCATGTTCGGCAAAAGTATGGAATTGATTTCAAACGTGCGTTCTTTGGTTCGCAGATAATAAGTTGTCATGCGCCCACGCTTGATCTCCGATGTCTGTTCAATGTCGGCGTATAGAATCTCCGTGACTTTTGCCTGATAGAAACCAGTTGAGATCGAAACCGTGTCCTCCCTCAGTTCAAGAAATCGTGGGAGGAAAAGTCGGCGCACAGTTCCCATCAATGCAAATGACAGGGGCAGGAAACCAAATGCTATGCCAAATCCGAGAGACTTTCTACCTACGAAAGTCAGTATGACAGCGCCCAATACAAACATAACCATGACTTGCTTCCATTGCGGACCGTAGGTAAATCGGTGTGGCAAATCCATGCGTCGAACGCTAAATCTTCACCTTTACTGCGTCGAGTTTGATTTTGTCGGAGGGTCGAGTTCCACGAGACCCTAAAATTGGGAATCGCAAAGCTCGTCCCTTCGAAAATTAAAATTAATTCGCCTGCGGCGGGAAATTTTCGCATATTACGCCGGATGAAATCCATGACGGGCTACGGGCGCGGCGAATGCGCGCGGGACGGCTTCAAAATCACCGTGGAGTTGAGCGCGGTCAACCGCCGGCAGCCGGAAATCTCCGTGAACCTGCCGCGCGAACTGGAAATGCTAGAATCACCGGTGCGCGACGCCATCAACGCGCAGGTCGCGCGAGGTCGCGTCACGGCACGCATCGGCATCCACGCGGCGGACGGCAAGCAATCGGCGCGAGCGCATCTCAACCTGCAATTGGCCAAGGCTTACGCGACGGAACTGGCGCGGCTGGCGAAGTCGCTGAAAATTTCCGGTGAAGTTTCACTGGATCAGATTTTGCGCGCACCCGGCGTTTTCCAGACGGACGAGGAACTGGTGGACGCGGAAAGCATCTGGCCGGTGGTGGAGAAAGCTCTCAAGCAGGCGCTATTGGCATTGGTGAAGATGCGCGAGCGCGAGGGCGCGCACCTGGCAGAGGACCTGGCATTGCGCATCGGCGTGATGCGCCAGAGTGCAGGCAAAATCCAGAAACAGGCGCCGCAGACGGCTGAGAATTACCGCCGGCATCTGCTGGAACGCATCAAGAGCGCGGGCATCGAAAATGTTGCGCCGGATGACGAGCGGCTGCTGAAGGAAGTCGTCGTATTCGCCGACCGCTCGGACATCACGGAGGAATTGACCCGGCTGCAAAGCCATTTCCAGCAGTTCGAGGATTGCCGGAAATCGAAGGAGCCGGTGGGGCGAACGCTTGATTTTCTAGCGCAGGAAATGAACCGCGAAATCAACACCGTCGGCTCAAAGGCAAACGATGCGTTGATTTCGCGCGAGGTGGTGACGCTGAAGGCGGAACTGGAACGGTTCCGCGAGCAGGCACAAAACGTGGAATGAAAACCAGGGATCAGAAGTCAGAGGCCAGAGGCCGGAAAACAAATTCTGCGCCGCTGTTGATTTTGATTTCCGCGCCTTCGGGCGGAGGTAAGACGACGTTGTGCAATCAATTGTTGGCGTCGCGGCCGGACATGGTGCGGGCGGTCACCTGCACCACACGCGAACCTCGTTCGGGCGAGAAGGACGGCGTGGATTATTACTTTTTCAGTGCGGCGGAATTTGAGCGGCGCGTGGCAGCAGGGGAATTCATCGAGCACGCGACGGTTTTTGGCCGCAGCTACGGCATTTTGAAGTCCGAATTACTGGACAAGCTGCGTTCGGGCCGGGATGTCTTGTTGAACGTGGATGTGCAGGGCGCGGCAACGATTCGCGGGCGCGTGCAGAGCGAGCCGGAATTGAAACGCGCGCTGGTGTCGGCGTTTTTGACGCCGCCCTCCATCGCGGTGCTGGAGGCGCGGCTAAAAAAGCGCGCGGCGGATTCGGCGGCGGAAATACAAAAGCGGCTGGCCGTGGCGCGCCAGGAAATCGCACAGTGGAAGGATTTCGATTATCTGCTGATCAGCACCTCCATTGCAGAGGATTTGCGGCGGGCGCAGGCGATTGTGGAGGCGGAGAATATGCGGGCGGCACGGGCGGAAGCGCCGGAGTTTTAACCGCCAATTTTCGAGAATGGGCGAAGATTAGCGGTTTGTGCGAAAAGGAATTTGGATTAGTGTCAGGCATGAGTGTTTCAAAGAAAATTATTCTTGGAGTCACTGGGTCAATCGCTGCGCACAAGGCGGCGGACTTGGCGTCGTTGCTCACAAAGGCCAGGTGCGACGTGCGCGTGGTGATGACGGCGGACGCGCAACGGTTCATCACGCCGCTGCCGTTCAAGACGCTCACGCGCCATCCGGTCGTCACGAATCTTTACGACGAGGACGAAGGCTGGAAGCCGACGCACATCGAGCTGGCGGACGCGGCGGATTTGCTGGTCATCGCGCCCGCGACGGCAAACGTGATCGCAAAGCTGGCGCATGGCATTGCCGATGACGCGCTGACGTGCATCGCGCTGGCACTGAATCCCAAGGCGGGACTTTTAATTGCACCGGCTATGAACGGGAAGATGTGGCTGCACCCGGCCACGCAGGAAAACGTGAAGGTTCTGAAATCGCGCGGCGCGGAATTCATCGGGCCGGACGAGGGAATGCTGTCGTGCGGCTACGAAGGCATCGGGCGATTGTGGCCGGTGGAAAAAATTGCGGCGCGCGTGTTGAGGTTAAAATAGGTCTTCTGTTTCAAGTTTTGATTTATGAAGCCCAGCCATCAGGAATGGCTCAATCGGTTGCCGGTTCTGTTTGAAATCCCGGCGCCCGATCCGCAGCGCCTGCTCCGCCGCATCGAAATCATGGAGCGGGACGTCATGCTCCCGGTCAAGGCGGTGTTCATCGGAATGATCCTTTATTCCTTCCGTTCCACGGAGTGGACCGGCCTGGCGTTGAGCATGTCGGACCTGATGGTGGAAACCTTTCAATTCGTGTTCTGGTTTTACATTCTGGCGAATGTGATCTTTGCGGCGGCTTTGTTTCGAGCGAAACAATTACCGCTGGCGGTCGTGCAGTGGACGGTGGTCACGAGCAGTCTGGTGGATGGCCTGTTCATCGCAGGACTGGCATCGTTGTCGGGCGGATTGGACAGCGCCCTGTTCTGGCTTTTTGTGACGCTGATCATCCGCAATGCGGTGAGCGTGCCGCTGGGCTTTTCGCAACTGTTTTTAAACGTTGCCATCAGCCTCTGCTACGGGCTGGTCGGCGGGCTGGACATTTTTGTGATGAGCAATGAAACAACGTTCAGCGCCTTCGATGTGACACCGCAAGATGATTGGGGAGAACCGTTCGCCTTGCGGCTGCTGGTTCTGCTGTTGGTCGCCGGCGGCTGTTATGGCATGCAACTTTTGCTGGAACGCCAGCAGATCGCGGTCGAGGAAGCGGGCGAATTTGCCGCGAGAGAGAACCAGTTGCGATCGGCGGGGCGGCTCGCCGCCGAGTTCGCGCATCAGATCAAAAATCCGCTGGCCATCATCAACAACGCCGCGTTCTCGCTGCAGCGCTCGCTGCGTGACGGAAAGGCCGACGCGGCGCAGCAGATCGAAATCATCCAGGAGGAGGTCGCGCGCGCCGACCGCGTCATCACGCAAATCACGGGCTACGCACAATTGAGCGAGGGCCGCGTCGAGAAACTGGAGGTCGTCGCCGAGCTGGATCGTGCCATCGCGCAGGTGTTTCCGCCCGCCGTGCCGACCGGGATCAAAATTCACCGCGAATTCGCCGCGCATTTTCCACCGCTGCTGATGCAGCGCGGCCACTTGTCGGAAATCCTCGTGAACCTCCTGCAAAACTCGCGTGAGGCGCTTGGCCAGAAGGGCAACGTGTTTGTCACCGCCGGTTGCCGCCGCGATTATTCGATCGAAATCTCCGTGCGCGATGACGGTCCGGGCATTCCGCCGGATAAAATCGAGCGCGTTTTTGAGGCTTATTACACAACCAAGGAAAAAGGCACCGGCCTCGGCCTCGCCATCGTGAAACATAACGCCGAGCTTTACGGCGGCACGGTGCGGCTCGAATCCAAGTCTGGTCACGGCGCGAAATTCCTTCTATACTTCCCCGCCAAAGCGTTGATGAAATTGGCTAAAATATGAGCGCGCCGCTGCCATCCGTGCTCGTCGTGGATGACGAGAAGAACATGCGCCTGTCGTTGCAGACGGTGCTGAAGGACGAGGGCTATGCCGCGCGCGCCGTCGAATCCGCCGAGGAGGCGCTGGAATTGCTTGCGCGCGAGGAATTTTTCATGGTCATCACCGACGCGCGACTCGGCGGGATGAGCGGCTACGATTTTCTGGCCCGCACCCGCAACCAATGGCCGGATTTGCCCGTGCTCATGATCACCGCTTACGCGACACCCAAGCTCGCCGTCGAAGCCATCAAGTCCGGCGCGATTGACTACGTGGCCAAGCCGTTCGCGCCCGAAGAATTGCTCCATGCCGTGGCGCGATGCGCCGAACGCCACCGGCTCCTGCGGGAAAACGCCTCACTGCGTTCGCTCACCGGTGAAACGGTCACGCTCGACCAGATCGTCGGTGAATCGCCGGGAATACGCGAACTCCGCAAACTGATCCAAACCGTGGCGCAAACTGACGCACGCGTCCTGATTCTCGGCGAGAGCGGCACGGGCAAGGAGCTCGTCGCCGGCGCGCTGCATCATTTGAGCCGGAGGCGCGAGGCGGATTACGTCCGCATCAACTGCGCCGCCATTCCCGAAACACTGCTCGAAAGCGAATTGTTCGGCCATGAAAAGGGCGCGTTCACCGGCGCGATCAAGCAAAAATCCGGACGCGTCGAGGAAGCTGACGGCGGCACAATTTTTCTCGATGAAATCGCCGACATGAGCAAGCCGCTCCAGGCCAAGCTGCTCCGCTTTCTCGAGGACGGCACATTCACGCGCGTCGGCGGCACGCAGGAGTTGCGCGTCAATGTCAGGCTCATCGCCGCGACGAACCGCGACCTGGCGCATGCCATCGCCGACGGCCAGTTCCGCGAAGATCTCTTTCACCGTCTCAACGTCGTGCAAATCCAACTGCCGCCGTTGCGCGACCGCGGCGACGACGTGGTACTGCTTGCGGGGCATTTTCTGAAAATATTCCGCGCCGCGATGAACAAAAATGTGGACGACCTCGCGCCCGCCGCCCGGCAAAAAATGCTGCTGCACCGCTGGCCGGGGAATGTCCGTGAATTGCGCAATGCCATCGAACGCGCATTGATATTGGAAACCGCGCATCAAATCCAGCCGTCCAGCCTGCCGGACTTCCAAATCGAAGGGCGACTGGCCCGGGGGGCGACTGCCCAACCGGCCCCGGACGAATCACTCGACGATGCGATGACGCGAACCGAACGGGAATTGATCGCCGGCGCTTTGGAGCAAAGCGATTTCAACCTGACTCGCGCCGCCGAACGGCTCAAACTGACACGCCATTCACTCCGTTACCGGATGCAGCGGCTGGATATGCAGATAGGCGACGGCGCGGCAAACGAAGCCTGATCAACACATGGACGGAGATACCATATCCACGCCAGGCCAGTTGCCCCCGGAATTGGAGGATCTTTTAATCGTGCTCGGGGCCATCCTCGTAGTGGCATTGATTGCTTTTTTTAGTGTGCTTATATTTGGCAAGGAAGGAAGGCGCCGGCGCAAACACCATCATCATCACCATCAGCGCGAGGGTTATCGGGAACAATTCCAAAAAAACGTCAGCGACATCAAGGATGCACTCTCGCAACACCGACGCCGGCATCGCAGCGAACACCGCCCCATCAATCCCACCCTCGCCCAAACCGGCGGCCTGCCACCGATGCACGAACATGACAAACGGCCGCCACCGCCACCGCCACCGCCGTAATGCAACACAGCCGCGCCATCACCCGCAAAAGCGCCTCCAATCTCGCGCTCGCCTTCGTTCTCCTGCCGCGTCCCAAACGTGACGCCATGTCCGCGCTCTATGCCTTCTGCCGCGAAGTGGACGATGTGGCCGATGAGGATTCCGTCCCGGCTGAACAACGCCGGTCGCAACTTGCCGAATGGCGTGCCGACGTGAAACGCGCCTGCGAAAATCAACCGCCGAAATTTGCCGTGAATCAGGAATTGCGACCGGTCATCAGGCAATTTCACCTGCCATTCAAATTGTTCGACGAACTCATCCGAGGCTGCGAAATGGATCTGGACAACACACGTTACGAGAGTTTCGAGGCACTGGAAACGTATTGCTATCACGTCGCATCGGTCGTCGGCCTGTTGAGCATTGAAATATTCGGCTACAAAAATCCGGCATGCCGTGAGTATGCCATGAGTCTCGGCAAGGCGCTCCAGTTGACCAACATCCTGCGCGACGTGAAAACCGATGCTGCCCGCGGGCGGATTTATCTGCCACAATCGGAGCTGAAACGGTTCAATGTCACCGCGGACGAGATCTTCAATTCCAGCTACTCCGACCGCTATTTTGCGCTCGCCGGCAGCATCGCGGAGCGGGCGAAACACTTTTACCGGCTCGCGCAGGAAACCCTGCCCGCCGAAGACCGCAAGGCAATGGTCGCCGCTGAATTGATGGGGTCTGTCTATTGGCGCCTCCTGCAAAAACTCGAGCGCGGGAAATTCAATGTCTTCGGCCCGGAGCCGCTGAAATTGAGCAGGCTGCACAAGCTCGCGTTGATCTTCTGTTCGTGGCTGCGCTTTGCGGCAGGCTCAACTTCACCCAGCTATGGCCAGCCCTGAAACCCGCCGGCTCATCGTCAACGCCGACGACTTTGGCCTCTCATCTTCCGTCAATGATGCTGTCGTCCGCGCGCACCGCGACGGCATTCTAACGAGCGCCAGCTTGATGGTGAATGAAGCGGGCTTTGGCGGGGCGGTGAAATTGGCGAAGGACAATCCCCGGCTGGGCGTCGGCTTGCATTTGACCCTGCTGATGGGCCGTTCGGCATCGCCGCGGGTAAAAATCCCCGGCCTCGTGAACTCACGCGGCGAATTTTCAAACAACCCGGTCGTTGCCGGTATGAGTTATTTCTTCAACAGCAACCTGCGCGAACAGCTCCGCGCAGAAATCCACGCCCAATTCGAGAAATTCCACGACGCCGGTTTGACACTCGACCATGTTAACGGCCACCTGCATCTGCACCTGCATCCCGTCATCTTCAAAATCCTGATGGAGGACCTGGAAAAGCTCGGCATCCGCCACCTCCGGCTGACGCGGGATTGTCTTGCGCGCAGCGGGCGCATGACCAGCGGGCGCTGGTTTTACCGCGTATCGCACGCCGCGATTTACGAATGGCTGTCCAGCCGCGCCCGTGGACCGCTGCACCAACGCGGAATCAAACACGCGCAAATCACCTTTGGCCTCCTGCAAAACGCGCAAGTTGACGAGGAATACATTTTGAAGCTGCTGCCCGAACTGCCGGCCGGCGATTCCGAGCTTTACTCACATCCGTCGCTCGGTGAATTTAAACATGAATTCGATGCCCTTGTCAGTCCGCGGGTGAAGGAACTGGTGAAAAAGCTCGGTATCGAACTGATTCGTTACCAGGATTTATGATATGCTCAAACTGCTGCTGATTCTCATTGTCGGGCTGGTGTTCGAGTCCACCGGTGTCATCCTGCTGAAAAAAGGCATGACGCAAATCGGCGACATGAACAGCCACACCGCCGCCGAGATTTTCCGCGTCGTCAAAGTCGGCGCCACCAACCCTCAAATCCTGCTCGGTGTGTTTTTCGAGGCGTTGTTTTTCCTGTGCCTGCTGATTTTGATGTCGAAAAGCGAAATCAGCTTTCTCTGGCCGCTCACCGCGTTGAGCTTCGTGTTTGCGACCTTCGCTGCAATGTGGTTTCTCGGCGAGCAAGTTTCCGCCATGCGCTGGATTGGCGTGATATTGATCATGATTGGCGCGGCATTCATCAGCTACAGCCAGCACGCAAAGGAAAAGCCCGCGCCGCCAACGGCCAACCAATCTTCAGAAACGCGTCAGTGATCCGTAGCAGCCGACGTGAGGAGGCTCTGACCCAATTAACGATATTGGATTTACGATTTGCGAGTCTCCCACAATCTGCACACGGCGCGTAAATCGTATATCGTAAATCGAAAATGATGAACCTCGTCACCTTGGCTGATTCAAAATATTGGCCAGAACTCCGGCAAGCCGTTCTGCTGCAAACCTGGTTTTCTTCTGCAATTCCATCAATGTCCCGATTTTTCCAGGCGACCTGGCAATGGCCCACGCCAGCTTGCCGTAATCCAGATTCTTGTCCGGCTTGGCCAGCGCGTTGAAATCCAGCGGCAAATCCTCGTTCGCCGTGTCGGAAATCACGCGGACGGTGGCGCAGGGGATGTGCTTCTCCGCGCAGACGGCGTGAATGGCCGCCGATTCCATCTCCACCGCGTCTGCGCCGGTTTCGTCGCGCAATTTTTTCTTTTCGGCAACGGTTGTGGCGATGCGGTCGGCGCAGAAGAATTTTGCCGGCTTCGCACCAGCGGCAAGGAGCTGCGCTCGGAGTTGGGAGTTGGCGGATGAGAGTTGGGGTTCGGACAGCTCAAAGACGACGTCGCCGAGTTTCAAATCCGGATTCAGCCCGCCGGCGAAACCACAGGTCAAAACCAAATCCGGTGGGGCGAGCGTCCTCGCGAGCCGGGCTTGGTCTTGTGAGCGGCTCGCGGGGACGCTCGCCCCACCAGCCAGAAATTCGCGCACGGATTTTTCGGCGTTCTGGCGGCCAATGCCGGTGAGGAGAATGGAAATAGGGTGGCCGAGGCGCAAGCCGCTTCGAAACGGTGCGGCTTCTACTTTCAGCGCGAAGCAAATGAGCAACATGGCAAAAAGTCCTATTTCATTCCATGATACGAATAAATCCCAGGCGCAATCTCTTTACAATACCAAGGATTCCATTGAGTTGTGAAATTAGGCGATCCAACCAAAACGCCGTGCAAATACCACGAAATTGCGACGCAATTTTGACTGGTCCCGATTTTCCCACCCGGCCTACAAATGGATATTTCCGGGCCAAAGTTGTAAACACTACTCGGTTTGAAAATTCCTGTTTTCAAAAACTCAGGTAAATCGTTTGTTGAAATTAAGACGTCGCCAGGACTCCAGTATGAAGGCCCCCCCGCAGATTTTATTTGGCCATTTTGGAATTGAACCAAAGCCCCTTGAGACCATTGCTGAAGCCGGTCACCACCCACTTTGGTTCGCAGTGCATGTTCAAATCCATTGGAATATGTAATTGCTCCAGCCGGGACAGCGAAAAGAGCCAAGAAACCCGAGAGGAAAATTGCGCCCAATCCAATTCCAACGCGAGAAACAATTCGCTCTACTGGGACTAGACAACCGATGGTAATTCCAACGAAATTGGCACTACGAAAACAAAGGCTAGGTCACATTCAAAAGAAATTCCCTCGGACTTGCAAAAATAACCGGTTATGAACTCAGATAAATACGATCCCGTCGGCGGCAAGCCAATCAATAGAATGGCAAATGTAATTCTGATTTTTTTCATTTTATCCCCGCCAGCCTTTCCTTCCAGATTTTGTAAAGCTCCACGGTGGCGCGGACGTCGCGCAGGCAGTATTCGGCTATCTCGCGGAATTTCTTCTCGGCCAGCATCGTCGTCACGTCGCTGCCGGTCACGCCGTGGCTCTTGGGCGATTCGATGCCGAAGGCCTTGCAGTAAAAATCCAGGTTGAACCGCCGCGCCGCGCCGTCGCGCCCGCTCACGCTGTAAAAGGTCAGTTGCTCCGCGAGGTCGCAATGCGGCTCGGTGGCATAACGGTAGCCGAGCCAGTTCTTCTTCGAGATGGGCACGTTGAGCAGCGCCGAGCGCAGGTAGATGAACGGCACGTCGAAGCCGCGGCCGTTGAAGGTGACGACGGAATTGAAATTCTTCGCCGCCTCCCAGAATTGCGTCGAGCAGTTCCGTCTCGTCCGCGCAGGGGATGAACCTGACCGGCGCGTTTGCCTCCTCCACTTCCTCGAAATCCTCGGCGACGAACAGGGTCTGGCCGCGCTGGGTCTCGGCGTTGAGCATGGCGATGCAGACGACCTGCGACGTGAACGGCCACAGGCTCATGAACCGGGTGATTTCCTCGCGCTTGGCGTTCTTGGCGATGGCGTCGTCAATCTTCTCCGTCTCGCGGAACAGGTATTCCTGCTGCGCCTCGTCGAACAATTCGAGCGGCAGCGCGGAGGTTTCGATGTCGAAAACGAGTGTGGCCACGCGGAAATTTTAACCGCTAATCTCCGCTAATCCACGCTAATTTATTTTCATCAGCGCCCACCAGCGCGGATTAGCGGTTTATTGCTTGCCATCCGAATCGCGCGGGTGACAATTTGTTGCTTCGACCCGAAAATCGTCCCGCATGGAAACGAACCGGCAGCCTGAATCGGAAGAAGCCAAACTGCGCGAGCAGTTGGAGGAATTCCTCCGCTACGCCCGCGTGCTGGAGGATGTCACGCGCGCGCCGGCCAATCTGCCGCGCGCCAAGGAAATCCGGCCGGTCGTGCCGGTGCACGAGACGTTCCTGCCCGGCTCGATCCTCACCACGCTGTTCCGCAATCCGAAAACCGGGCGCACGGCGTCGTTCAAGAGCGAGGAGCTGGCCCAGTTGGACGGCATGACGACGGATTACCTGCTGAATTATTACCAGTCGCACTCGCTGTTCACGCCGGACGACGCAGCGCGCCTGCGCAACAGCATCGAGGCGCACACGCAGCGGCTGTATCAGTTGATGCGCAACAGCGACTGGCGGGCGCAGGTGTTCAGCTACGAAGTCGCCAAGGAAAAGGCCATCCTGCGCAGCCTGCTGCAACTGCGCCTGCTGGTGGAATGCGTGCAAATCCTCACGCCGCCGCTGATGACCGTCAAACGCATCGGCGACGGGGAATTTGATTTGATTGACAACCTGCACAGCCTGGTGCGGCTGCTGGCGCTGGCGCTGTGGCAGCGGCTGGCCACCGACGGATCGGAGTTGCAGGCTTACGGCGCGCTGTCGGTTTGCATCGCCGGACTTGCCGCAAAAGCGGACGACGCGCTGGCATTGCTGGAATCCGGTTACGCCGCCGCCAACGGCGATGCAGCCGCGTTCGCGAAATGGTTCGAGAAGAGGCGGGCGCAAGGCGATGGAGCGCGTGGAAACGATGTTGCAGCCGGTGGACAAGCACGGGCTGGACGAAATCTTCAGCCTGTTCACGCGCCACGCGCTGGATCTGGGTTTGCAGCCGGTGACGATTGAATTTGTCCGGCAGAATTTGCAAACGCTCGTGACGACGCTGGCAAACATGGATCACGAAATGTCCGATGCCTGCCGCCGCCGTTCCGCCGTCATCTCCGCGCAGTTCACGGAAGTCTCGCGGCAATACGCCGTGGATTTCACCGCGCGCGCCGCCGACCCCGGCATCAGCGAGGAAGACCTCGCCGCCATTTTCAAGGAACTGGACGCGCTCGTCGGCATGGAGCCGGTGAAGAACGAGGTCCACCGCGCCACGGATTTCGCGCGGATGCAGGTGATGCGCCGGCAACAGGGACTGCCCGTGGTGCAGGCGAGTCTGCACAGTGTTTTCTTCGGCAATCCCGGCACCGGCAAAACCACGGTGGCGCGGCTCATGGGCCGCATTTACAAATCGCTCGGCCTGCTCCGGCGCGGCCACGTCGTCGAGGTGTGACCGCGGCCGGCTCGTGGCCGAATACGTCGGACAGACGGCGGTGCGCACCCATGCGGCGATTGATTCGGCGCTCGACGGCATCCTGTTCATTGACGAGGCCTACTCGCTCGCCGGGCGCGGCGCGGAGGATTTCGGCAGCGAAGCCATCGAGACGCTGCTCAAGCGGATGGAGGACGACCGCGACCGGCTCATCGTCATCGTCGCCGGCTACAACGAGCCGATGAAACAATTCATCGCCTCGAATCCCGGCCTGGAATCGCGCTTCACGAATTATCTCAATTTTCCCGATTACGAGCCGGAGGAACTGCTGGAAATTTTTCATCGCATGGCCGCGCAAAGCGGGCTGGTGTGCGCGCCGGAAGCCGAGAAAAAAGTGCTGGCCATCTGCAACAACCTGCACGCCGCGCGCAACGCGCAATTTGGCAACGCGCGCGAGATGCGGAATTTGTTCGAGTCCGCCGTGCGCAACCAGAGCACGCGGCTGGTCGCCAGCGGCCAATGCGACCGCGACGCGCTGACGACGCTGTTGCCGGAGGATTTGCCGGACGATTTTGAAACCGGAATGCCCGCGCCCACGGAAACCAATCCGACGATATCAAGGATTGCGCCAAGGGCGGGGTGAAATTCACCGAACCGGTTCGGCAATCAAATCGTAGTCGGTGTGGCCAATGACTTTGACGCGGGCGAATTCACCGACAGGCAGCTTGCCGCGACACATAAACACGACCGTCAATGTCCGGCGCGTCAGCTTCGCCGCGGGCAATCAAATAGTTGAGGGTTGAAAGTTGAGGGTTGAGAGTTTCGGATTCGCGCAACAAGCCATGTTCCCATGAACTGACATTCGCGCTTTGAAGTTGCTTTGTGTTGGCTTCGCCTTCGACGAGAACTTTGATTTCGCGGCCGACGAAGCTTTCCGAGACGGTCACGGCAACCTTGTGCTGCGCTGCCATGGCGAGTTCGCGGCGCTTCTGTTTGACCTTGTCGGAAAGCTGGCCGCTCATCGCCCCGGCGCGCGTGCCGTCTTCCTTCGAGTAGGCAAAGACTCCGAGCCGCTCGAACTTGGTTTCGCTGATGAAATCGAGCAGCGTGTTGAAGCTCGCTTCGGTCTCGCCGGGAAAGCCGACAATGAAGGTGGTTCGCAATGCGATGTCCGGCACACCCGCGCGGATGCGTTTGATGAGATCCACGATGTATGGCTGCGATGTTTCGCGGCGCATCCGTTCGAGCATGTTTTCGTGGATGTGCTGGAGCGGTATATCCACGTAGCGCGCAACCTTGTTGCAATCGGCGATGGTCTGGATGAGCTCATCCGTCCAGTGCGCCGGATGCGTGTAGAGCAGGCGAATCCAAAAATCCCCTTTCAGTGAATTCAGTTCGCGGAGCAGCGTGCAAATCGTGGTGGCACCGGCGGCAAGCGATTTGGCGGCAGCGGAAAACTTCTCCGGCGACGAAATGGCACGGCTGTGGTGGGGGCGCAGATCGAGTCCGTAATAAGTCGAGTCCTGTGAAATCAGATTGATTTCCTTCACGCCGTCAGCGATGAGCGCCCTGGCCTCGACAACGATGTCCGCCTGCGTGCGGCTGCGATGCGAACCGCGCATCCGGGGAATGATGCAAAAGCTGCACGGATGGTTGCAACCCTCTGCGATCTTCAAATACGCAAAATGTTTCGGCGTGAGGCGGAATCGCGGCGTGGCGAAATCGGGGATGAACACCGGACGCGCAGTCACGTCCAGAATCGGTGACTGGGGAGTGCGGAGTGCGGAGTGCGGAGTGATGACGGTTTTGGTTTTTCCAAACTTATCCGAGCCGCGCAGGGATTCCACTTTTTCGTGTTCGGACAAATCGCGGCTTTTCTCCAGTTCATTCAGCCGCGCGGAGATTTTCCCCTTCGATGTTGGGCGTTCGATGTCCGATGTTCGATGTTTTCCAGCGGTTTTTTCCGCACGATTGGCAACAGCCTTGCTCACGATGTCGCCGACCTGCGCGACCTGGTCGATTCCCATGAAGGCGTCCACTTCCGGCATGAGCTTCGGCAGTTCATCACGGAACCGCTGCGGCAGGCATCCGGAAACAATAACGGCCTGGCCACGCTGGTTCGCATCGCGCAACTCGACGGATTCGAGGATGGTGTCCACGCTCTCCTCCTGCGCGGAATCAATGAAGGAGCAGGTGTTGACAATGACGGCGTCCGCCTGCGCGGCGTCGTTGGTGATCTCGACGCCATTTTCAAGCAGCGAACCGAGCATGATTTCAGCGTCCACCAGATTCTTGGCACAGCCGAGCGAAATGAGGCCGACGCGCAGCGGGCCTCCGCCACGACGCGGCTTCGTCCCCACAAGCGGTCGTTTGGTGGAATTATTCTTGGTCACAGGAAAATCAAGCTACGCGAAATGGGTGTGGCGGTCGAAGGGATTCACGGCAGCACCGGCGAAGCGGAATTGGTTGAAACCGTTTCCACGGCATTTGTGACCACCGCAGGTGAGGCATTGGTTGCGGCCGCGGGCGGCGCGTTGGTTTCCGCCGGCATTCGCAGCTGGGTGCGCAGCGCGGCGCGCGCGGCGAAGGGCAGTCCCTGCTGCGGGTCGAGTAGCATGTTCAGCACGACGCGTTTGAGGTCGTTCATCGGAGGCAGGGCCGCGCGCGGCTGATCCCTGCCCATCTTGGCCTGATAATTTTCGTGGATTTTTTCGGCGAGCAACTGGAAGCCGGCGGCGCGGTCGTCCTGGCCGATGGCCAGATCCATATACGCATGTGTCAACAACCCCTGCACTGCCGATGTCACGCGCTCCTGGGAGGTTTCGCCAATGTCAATCTGCGCGACGGCGACGGCGTATTGGTCGAGTGTCAGATTTTTTGGAAGTGAATTCGGGTCGTTGTCAACAATCCTCATATCCGGGTATTTATCGCCGAGATATTTGAACCATTTGGCAGCCTCGGTCATCCGGTTGTTTTCATAGAGAAAATAGACGACGTCGCGCAAAAAATTCCGGTGCGCGGCCGAGATATGATTGCTGTTCTCCAAGTCCGCGCTCATGGAAGCCAGATAGACGTCATTCGCCTTGGAGGCCAGGTCGAGATTCGGAGCCAGTTCAACACCCTTGGTGAAGGGATTGGAGATGATCCGTCCGTGATGGAATGCCTGCAATGTGGACTGATAGACGACGCGGCGCAGGGTGAGCAAATCATCGGCCTTTGCCTTGACTGGATTTTCCTCCGCCATTTTGAGTCCGAGCGCGGCCCAGTAAATCGCGTGCGCCTCCGGCAGCCGCCAGTCGAGCGGACCATATTGCGCGTTCACTTTCTGCGCAAACACCGGGTCAATCTTGTATTTTTCGCGGAGCACCATCGCGTTGGTCCGTTCCTCGGCGGTTTGCGGATGGATCAAATTTTCAAAGTTCGTGCCGCCCGGGCCGAAAAAAGGCGTCATGGCCTCGGCCCACTGCTGCTTGTAATACAAGTTGCCGTCGTCGAGGTTTTGACCAAGCTTATGCTGAAAGAACCAGGCGAGGTTCTGGTAAATCGAAATTTCATCCGGATTGTAGCGCAGGCCGTTGTCGCGCAGCAATTCGATGCCGCGCTGCACCCAGCGCCAGCGGTCAGAGTAATCTCCCGGCGCATTCTCCTTGAACTTGACGGAGATGTTGTAGGCCATGTTCCACGCCTGAAAATTCCAGACCTGGGCGAAATGCGGCTCCAGATCCGTGATCCAGTCCGCCAGTTGCGCGGCTTCAAAATACTTGTCGGCCAGCTGCAAATCGTTGGCGCGAATCCAGAGCATGTTGGATATCAACCCGCGAAAGCCGCCCAAAGCCACCGTTGTGAACGCGAGCATCGGCGGCGCATTTTTCAACGGCTCGCCGATTGTCAGGCCGAGCTGGAGGCGGTCGCGATTCATGGATTTTTGAACCTGGCCGGAAACGACCAGCAACGCCGCGGCCAGCACCAGCAAAAGAAATCTTTTTGCGCGGGCGTTCATTGATTTCCCTGCGCCGTCGCCAGCTCGCGCCGGCTGAACAGCACAATGCCGATGATGCCGATGATGCCGCCCAGCAGCAGGACAATCTGCCCGAATGCCGCCCCCAGCTCTCCCCAGGTGATGGCAAGCCCGCCGCTCAATGAATCAATCGGCGAAAAACCTTTCGCCAGATTGACAACGACTAAAATGCCCTTGAACACAGGAATCAGAACCACATCCGTCGAGGAATGCCCCGGGATGCCTTTTTCATCGTTGCCCACGCCGACCGAGCCGCTCGCCACCGTATCCGCCAGCGTCCCGGATGATAAAACCACGGCCAGGACGGCCATGGAAAAAAATGCCGCCACCGGAAATGTCAGAAAACTTGCCGCCATCAGGCCGATCGCCGCCAGCAGCGCCATCCAGCAGAAAATGATGCCCAGCCCGCGCGCAAAATTCAGGGCGAAACCGCCCTCGGGATACAACACTTCCACGCCGTCCTCGACCGGGAACAACAGCGACGTTTCGTTGGGGTTCAGGAACGCGACGGCCAGCACGCCCTTGTCATCGAGCAGATTTGCCGGGACTTGAAACTCGTGAAAGGTATCCGGCGACAAGCTCATTGATTCGCTCTGCCAAGGTTCCATTTTTTGCGCATCGCCGACCTGCCACAGACCGGCAAACGTCCGGCCCGTGCCGCCTCCGGAGGCGTTGAACTTGATGCGCAGTTGGAGCGGACGGTCGCGCAGCGAATTCATTTGCGAACTCAAATCAATGCGCCACTGGCGCGAATAACCCGGCGGCACGATCTGATAGATCGCCTTGACCTGTTCGCGAATCTGCTTTTCCACCTCCGGCAAGTCCGCCGAGCCGGCCAGATCCGGACTGGATTTCAATCGATCCTGCAAAACCTGCCTGGTCTGGGCGTCAATTTCCGCGTCCACGCTTTGAGGCCGGGCCAGGCCGCGCGCCACCAGCACCTGCTCGCGCAGGATTTTTTGTTCCGCCGCCGGCAAATGCGCCGCGCGCCATTGCAGCAGGCCAAAGACGCACGCACCGGAAATCGCCAGCAGCGCCGCGTTCAGCATCACGATGCCGAGCCATTTGCCCAGCCAGATCTGCCAGCGCGCAATCGGCTTGGTCGCGACGACCTGGATCTGGCACTCCTCAATATCGCGCGCCAGCGTGCCGCACGCGAGCCACAGCGTCGAAAGTCCAAGCAGCCCGGTGATGGCGCTCAAGGTGTAGGTCAGCAAAATCTGCGTGAACCCACGCGCCGTGCCGTCGTCCTTGATCATAACCGGCAGACCGACCACCGCCGCCAGCAACAGCACCGCGATGACGAGGAACAGCCGGAACCGCAGCGCGGCCTTCCAGGTTAACCACGCGATGGCGAAAATTCTTTGCATTTCAAATTAAATTAACCACGGATGGACACGGATAAACACGGATTGAAAAGAAATTCATCGGCAGCAGCTTTATTTGTGTAAATCTGTGTTCATCCGTGTTTAAGAGGTAGCGCGATTAGCGGTTAGAAAATCCGCTTTGATCCGTGTTCATCTGCGGTTGATTGTTTTTTCTTTCTTTGTGCTCTTTTGCGGCCAGAACAAATCGTATTTTGTGTATTTCCTGTTTTTCGTGGTTGTAAATCCGTGTCTATCTGTGTTCATCCGTGGTTGAAAATTATTTCGGCTTTCCGAGAAGCGACGACAATTTTTCATCCGCCTTCGACAAATCTGCCGGCTTTGCTTCCGGCGCCGGTGTGGGCTTGGCCGATGACGATGCCGGCACAGCGGCTTTGGCCATCGCCTCCAGTTTTTTCTCGTCCACTTTAGGCGTGGCAACCGGAGCGGCGGGTGTCGGCCTGGCGGCGGGTTGCACGGGCTGTTGCGGCAGCGCCAGTTTCTCCAAAATATTCTCCGCCGGACGTTCTTCCGCGCCCGCGCGCAAATACGCCGCCACCCGCGCGCCGGATTGCGCCCCGCTCGTTTCCGCCGACGCCGCGCGCGCCTTTTGCACGACGTCCAGAAAATAACTTTCGAGATTCTGCGTCGGGTTGTCCACGCGCACTTCGCCTGTCGTGATGTCCTTGCGGATGATTTCCAGCACGCGCTCCAGGGTTTCACGCGGCAGCACCGGCGTCGTGATGCGCAGTGTGTCCGGCTCCGCGAGCAAATCCTTCAGCGAGCCGGCGGCCTGGATTTTCCCGCCGTAATAAATCACCACGCGGTTGCAGACGTCCTCAACGTCTGCGAGCAGGTGGCTGCTCAAAATCACCGTCTTGCCGCGGCGCGCCAGGGCGACAATCAAATCCTTCACCTCGCGGCAGCCGATCGGGTCGAGGCCGGCGGTCGGCTCGTCGAGAATCACAAGGTCGGGATCGTTGATGAGCGCCTGGGCCAGCCCGATGCGGCGCTGCATGCCCTTGGAAAATTCCCCGATTGCCCGCGTCTGTGTATTACCGAGACCGACCATTTCCAGCAATTGTTCCGCGCGGCTGTTGCGTTCGCCCTTCGAAAGGTGAAAAAGGTTTCCGAAAAAATCCAGCGTCTCTCGCGAGTTGAGGTAGCGATAAAGATACGATTCCTCCGGCAGATAGCCGATGCGTGATTTGGTCTGGACGTGGCGGGGTGAATGGCCGAAGACCTCGATGTGCCCCTTAGTGGGATTGAGCAGTCCGAGCAGGAGCTTGACGGTCGTGGATTTGCCGGAGCCGTTCGGGCCGAGCAGGCCGAAGACCTCGCCGCGACGGACTTCAAAATCCACGTTGTCCACCGCGCGCGCCTTCGGGCGGTTCCAGAAATCCTTGAACACCTTCGTCAGCCCGCGCACGGAAACGACGACCTCATCGGATTTATGATTTAGGATTTCCGATTGCGGATGTAATTCGACGGCTGTCATGTGGAAATTTTATTCGTTGGCACGTTTGCGAAACAGTTCCGCCAAATCGGACTTGCTTTTCTTCTTTTCAGCCACGTCAATCATGGCTGTGTAAAGCTCCCAAGTCGCGGGCCGGACATAAACACCATTCTGCGCGAGAAAAACCAAAGCGGCGACAACCGCCGTGCGCTTGTTTCCGTCAATAAATGCCTGCGACTCCGCGAGGTGAAATGCGTAGCCCGCGGCGACAGCAAAAACGTCTCCACCCGCGTAATAAAAAATGTTTTTTGCCGAGGCCAGCGCCGACTCAACCAGCCCCTGATCGCGCACGCCGTCGTTGCCGCCATGCTCGGCCAGACTTCGGGCGTGGAGGCGGAGAACTTCATCAAGCGTCAGGAAATTCGGCTCGTTCACTTGGCCAGAGCGCTCAAAAGCTCGCGGTTCTCCCGGAAGACAACGTCACAGGCTTCCTCAAATGAAAGTTTTTTGCCCAGCCACGGTTTCGCATTCGCGGTCTGGCTGCCAACCACTTTTTTGGTGAGTAAGACAAAAAGTTCCTGCTGCTCCTTCACGGGCAGTCCTTCAATTTGCTGCATGATTTCAGTGGCACTCATGACAATAAATTAACCGCATTTGACCGCGCCAGCAAGCCCGCGCACGGAAACGACGACTTCCTCGGATTTATGATTTCCGATTTGCGATTTAATTCGGCGACGGGCATAAATCAGGGAACATACATTCACGCCAGTTTCGGCGTCAGTTCGCCAGCCGGCTTCGGATGCGAGCCGTGGTCGTGCTTGTCGGCGATGGTTTCAGGATGGAAATGTTCGAGTTCCTCGCCCTTGCGCACGAGGCGCGCGCTGTTGAAAATCACGATGAACGTGCCGACGACGTGCAATACGGCGGCGGTGACCGGGCCGATGAATCCGAACGCCGATGCCGACAGCCCGGCGATGATGAAGCAGATGCCGAAGGCAAAATTCTGATTGATGACCGCGCGCGTGCTGCGCGAAAGCTTCACCAGGAACGGCAGCCGTTGCAGGTCGTTGTTCATCAGCGCAATCGTCGCGCTGTGGATGGCCACTTCGCTGCCCGCCGCGCCCATCGCGATGCCGAGGTCGCCCGCCGCCAGCGCCGGCGCGTCGTTCACGCCGTCGCCGATCACCGCGACCTTGTAGCCTTTCGCCTTCATGGCGCGGACAAATTCAACCTTGTTCTGCGGCAGGCAATCGCCCTTCGCCTCTTCGCAGCCGATCTCGGCGGCAACGCGCGTGACCACCACCTGCCGGTCGCCGCTCACCATCGCGATGCGGCGGACCCCGGCCTCCTTCAATTCGGCCAGGGCGATTTTGGCTTCGGCGCGGACTTGATCCTGCAAGCCGATCCAGCCGATGCAGCGGTTGTCGCGCGCGACAAAAATCAGGCTCCAGCCCTCGGCCTCGTTGAGGTCAACCGATTTGAGAAAATCCTCGCCCACACCGTTGTCCTTGAGCCATTGCGCGCGGCCCACCAAAACTTTTGCGCTGTTGATTTCCGCCTTCACGCCACGCCCGGCGGTTTCGGAAAATTCCTTCGGCTCGGCCAGCGGCACGCCGGCTTCGCCGGCCAGTTGCGCGAGCGCCTTGGCGGTCGGATGGTTGCTGTATTTCTCGGCGGACGCGGCTAAGAGCAGCAATTCGGCGGGCTTGGTTTCGCCGATGGGCGTCAGGCGGCTGACGGCGAGCTGGCCGGTCGTGAGCGTGCCGGTTTTGTCGAAAATGAAGGCGTTGATCTTGGCGGCGGCCTCGATGTCGGCGACGTTCTTGATCAAGATGCCGAGGCGCGCGGCGGCGGACAACGCGGCGACCATCGCGGTCGGCGTCGCAAGAATGAACGCGCACGGGCAGGACACGACGAACACGGCGATGACGCGGTTGATGTCGTGGGTGAACGCCCAGACGAGCGCGCCGATGACCAGCACGAGCGGCGTGTAGTAGCCCATGTATTGGTCCACGATCTTCATGATGGGCAGCTTGGTTTTTTCGGCGGCGAGAATCAGCTCGCGCACGCGGCCCAGCGTCGTGTCCTCGCCGGCGCGGCTGACCTTGATTTCCAGGACGCCGGTAAGATTTTGCGTGCCGGCGAAAACCTCGTCACCGGTCTTTTTGTCCGCAGGCAGGGATTCGCCGGTGATGGTCGCCTCGTTGAACGAGCCTTGCCCGCTGACGATAAGGCCGTCCGCCGCGACATTGTCGCCGGGGCGGATGCGGATGACGTCGCCGACGGTGAGTTCGTTCGCGGCAATTTCCTCCTCGACGCCGTCCTTTTTGATTCGGCGCGCCCGGGTCGGGGTGAGTTTGATGAGCGATTCGATGGACTGGCGCGCGCCCTCTGCGGTGCGTGATTCGATGAGTTCGCCCATGAGCATCAGAAAGGCGATGAGTCCGGCGGTCTTGTAACCCGCGCTCATGTTGTTGCCGAACGCACCGGACGCGAAGGCGAACAGCACGGCGATGGCGACCAGCTCGTTGATGCTCAAACGGCCGACGCGCAAATCCTTGATGGCGGTGACAACGATGGGATAAATCAAAATGACCGCGCCGATGAAGGCGCTGGCGCTGGCGATGGTGGCACCCGATTGAAACAGCCAGTCCACGATGAAGGCGTTGAGGACGAAGACGACGCCGAGGACGGCCTGCCAGAGATGCACGACGGAATGCTCGTGGTCATGGCCGCACCCGCAATCCGGCCCGTGCTCATGTTCGTGATGGCTCAAAAGCGACGTGACTTGCATAAAATTATTTTGTCAATTTAACACAGGGCAGGCGTCTCGCCTGCCCTGTTCGCGCCGATGCGCGAACCGCATTCCGCATTAGCGGTTTCTTGCCGGCGGCTTTTGCCGTCGGTGGGCAGGCGGGACGCCTGCCCTACACTGCTGCGCTGGCTCAAAAGCGATGTAACCTGCATACAAATTTACGATTTGCGAATCACTGATTCGCTGCCGGTTTAGGCTCCGGCGGTTCACGGTTGATCTGCAACCTTAATTCGCGCGGCTGGCCATCGGCGCGCTCCGGCAGGAAGAATTTGTCCTGCACATTCGTCAGCACCTGCGCCATCGTCTCGGCCAGTTTTTGCTGCGCGAACAGGTTCCGGTTCATATTGAATGCTGGCAGCAGGTCGGTGAATGCCTTGGCGTCGGCCTGGATGCCCTTGACATAATTGGTGCTGGCGGTGGCAGCCTCGATGGTGATGGCCGACGCCTGCGCGGCGGCGTTCAACAACGTCTTGTCGCGATAGGTGTTCGCGTCGTTGATCTGTTTGCTCTGGTTTTGTTGCGCCTCGGTGACACGGGCGAAGACATCCTGCAACTGCCGCGGCGCGACGCTATGCACCTCGCAATTGTCAATGACGATGCCGAAATGCTCCTGGTCGGTCAGATCGCTGACGCGCGCCAGCACGGCGTCCTGAAATCCGGCGACGTCACGCGTGAGGATGTCGTCCACGTTGAACTTCGCGGCGGTATGGAACAGGGCGTTGTTCAGGGCGTTCTGGATCGAATTGGACGCGGACGCAAAGTTGAAAATATATTGGATCGGGTCGTCAATGTGGTAATACAACGTCGCGCGCGTGTGGACGATGTTGCGGTCGGCGGTGATGGCGTAGCCGTCAATAGCCGGATTAAGAGACGAACCTCCGGGCAGTTCCTCGCCGCTCAATTCCTGTTCGGGCGTGGTGAAGTACCAGCCCGTCGTCGAGGTCACCTTCTGGATTTCCGTGATGGGAATCTTCACCACCTCGTCAATCGGATACGGAAACGACCAGTGCAGGCCCGGACCGAGCAGGACGCTCTTCCCTTCGCCGACCGGCCTGCCGAAGCGCAGAATGACCGCCTTCTCCGACGGGCCGACCTGGAAAAAACCGGAACCGAAAAACGCCAGCACCATCAGCACCATGACAATTTTGACAATCGCAAAGCTGCTGCCCAGCGCCTCGGCCAGCGCCTGCGAACCGGCGTCCAGCGTTTCCGGCGCCTCGTGCCCGTGATGGTGATGTTCGTGTTCTTCGCTCATGTTCATTGGCCCGGCGCATTCGTCGGCATATTGCGGAACAAATCAAAAGGCGGAATGCGCTCGTCGAAAAATAATGTCGAACGCTGGTTGAGCGATTGCTTGATCGCGTCAATGCGGAGAAGGAAGACGGCCAGGTCGGGATTCTGCTCGAATATCGGCAACGTCTTCGCGGCCTCGGCCTCGCCCTCGGCGCGGATGCGCGTCGCGGTGGCCTGCGCGTTGGCGATGGTCTTGGCGGCGTCAGCGTCGGCTGCGGACTGGATTTTCTGCGCCTCTGATTTGCCGGTGTTTTCCGCGAGGCTGATGAGCACCTGCCGCTCGGAAGTCATGCGCGCAAAGACCGTTTGCGTGACGCTTTCGGGCAGGCCGATTTTTTTGAAGCCGAGAAATTCCAGCTCGATGCCGTAATTGTTCGTCCGCAGGTCGTTTTGCACGGACTGTTCGATCTCATTTTCAATCTCGTCGAACTTCAAGTCCTGCGGATTCGCATTCACGAAATCGGACAGCGGATGCCTGCCAACAGCGGCGCTTTTGGCCGTGCGCAACATGCCCTCGAGCTTGCTCTGCGCGTTTGGCAGCGACACCGACGGGTCGCCGGGAAAAACCTGCAGGAACTGGCCGGCATCCGAAATTTTCCAGCCGACATAAACGCTTGTCAGCAGCATGCTGCTGTCCGCGGTGAGCGTCTGGCTGAACTTGTCCTCAAAATTCTGGACGCGCTGGTCGTATTTATAGACCTTCTGGATCGGCCAGGGCCATTTGAAATAAAGTTTCGGTTCCGTGAGATTGCGCGTCGGCTTGCCGAACGTCGCGACGACGGCCACCTCCGACTGGCGCACCTGGAAAGTGAACAGCAGCAGTGCAAAAATGACGACGAGCACTGCGCCGATGACGATGGTTAGGGTGTTTCTTTTCATGGCGATTGACTGTTGGGCACGTTTAAGTTCAAAAGGTCTTCACGGATTTTGTCCTCCAGATCGAACCACATCACGTCCTGCGTGTTCGTGACGAGCAGCACGTATTTGCGGGCGTTCCGGGTCGCGTCGGCAAATGTCTGGTAATACACGCGCTGTTTATAGACGGATGGCGCGGCCTCGAACGCAGGAATCTGGTTTGTGAACAGGGCAGCCTGCGCGAACCGCGAAACCTCCAGTTGCAGCCGCGTCGCGTCGGCGAGATTGGTGGTCGTGAACGCCTGCGCCCCGGCCAGCGTGACGTTGCTGATGGCATAGGCGCGCGCGGCCAGAATGGTGGCGAGCTTCGTCTGCTCCGCGCCAATGACATTTTCATAATCGCCGGCGACCTTCGTCGGCGGATGGATGTCCTGCAGGCCGACAAAAATGATTTTCGCGCCGAGCCGGTATTCGTTCGCCACCGTCTGGATGCCGTCGAGCAGCGTCTCCGCCGCTTCGAGCCGGTTGCTCGACATGACGTTGTTCAAATCCACGCCCGCCAGAAAGCGCACCACTTCCCGGGTGGCGAGCGATTGCAGCAGGTTTGTCGCGTCGGCGTTGTTGTAGGCCCATTCCGTGACATTGGTGATTTGAAACTGCACCGGAATGCTGACGGAAATCAAACTGACCGGCGGCGCCTTCAGGGTGTCGTTTGTGCCGGCGCCATCATCCTGAACCGTGACCGGCGCGCGATTGCCGACAAGAAAATTGTCTTCCTTGCCATGGGGAGTGCTCCACAAAATCGTGTTCGCCCTTTCGCTTTGCCCGTCGGGAACGTAGCCGACGACGAACGTCTGGATCTGCTCCGTGCGATAGCGGTAAATTTTTTCCGCCGGCCACGGCAGCTTGAAATGCGCCCCGGCGTCGAGCGTGGCGACGGGTTTTCCGAAATATTCGAGCACGACCTGCTCGCCCGCGTCCACAAACACGACGCATGTTGACAGGAGCAGGACCGCCAGCTGGGCCAGCAGCAGCGCGGGCAGGTTTTTTTTGAGCAACTGGAAAAACCATGTCTCGGAAACCTTGAAGCCGAATTGATAATCGAGCGTCTGGGCCGCCGTGGTGAAGAGGCTTTCCGGCTGCGCGAGCAGGCCGACGACGCGGCTGTCGTAAAGCGGCCGGGCCACCCTGCCCCGGACGCGCGGGCGGTAGATTTCGAGCAGCAGGGTGAAGAGAATTTCCGCCGCCATGAGTCCGAGCAGGATGCACCCCGCGCGCGCGACCCAGAAATCAGCGCGCGGCAATCCGGTTTTGGCGGCGGCAATGCCGAGCGCGGTGAAGGCGCAGACATACGCGCCCGCGAGCAGAAAACTCGCGCTCGGGCGCAGGAGCCGCTGGCCTTCGAGCCGCGCGATGGTGACCGAAAACCGGCCGACCAGGAACAGGAGCAACGCGAAAATCGCAAAGAGCGACAGCGACGCCATCGCGCGGTCGGACGCGATGCCGGTGGCGGCTTTGGCAATCCAATGCCAGAGCAGCCACGCGCCGCCGGCTTCCAGCAGGAACAGGAGCACGGCAAACCCCGGCACAAAAAACCTTTCGAATTGCGCGCGCGCCCGGCGCGCCGGGAAAACCTCCGCCTCCTTCGTTTCAAACAAGGCTGATTCGCCCTTGGCGCGGGCAAATTCCTCGATCTCCAGTTTTTCCAGGCGCTCGTTCTCCTCGAGCCGCATCTGGAACCAGCCTGTGAAAGCCACGAGCATGCCGAGGCCCATGAAGATGGAGCCAACCTGCCCGGCCAGCGTATGGGCATAGGTGGTGACAACGAGCGCGGCGACGAAGATCACCGCCGCCGCCACCAGGTTCACCAGGCCATTTTTTTGAACGTTGCGTTCCACGAAAATTAAAAATTAAAAATGAGATTATCTAGATGACAAACATTGGTAGGGCGCGTCACTCCGTGCGCGCCGTCTCTTGACAATTCAGGCGTTCGGCGGGCAGAGGACTGCCCTCCCTACCTGTTTTGGCCTTATTGTTTGTGAACCACATAATCCCAATTAAAAATGCAAAATGGGGAGACGAAGCGCAGCGGGTCCGTCCGTTTTTTAATTTTGAATTGTTCATTTTGCATTGTTTTCAGCTCAATTCCCGTTCCTCAAACAGCGCGGTGCCGATGGCCAGCGCCGCACCCGCGTAGCCGACCACATACACAAACGCCTTGCCGACGTAAGCCCATTGAAACGTGTTCCGGCCTGTATCAATGGCGTCGGCGAGCCAGAAAAGCTGCCAGTTTGGGAGCGCCGTGTAAAGCGTGGAAGCCCACCAGGACGCTCCGCCGCCGATTTTCCCGCCCGCCTGCGAGTAGAAATAATCCGACATCAGCCCGACCAGGAAGAACGCCGAGCAAACCGCCAGCGTCGGGATCGTGTCCAGCCGGGTCGAGCACGCCAGCGCCAGCGCCGCCAGAATCCACAACGCGAACAAAATCAAAATGCCCGCCGGCAACAGGTTCCAGTTCACCACCGCCACTGTGCCCGCGCTTTCCATCTGGTGTGTGAACTGGAAAATCAAGAACGCCGCCAGCGTGGCCAGCACCACGAAAGCGAACACCGCGTCGCTGACAAACGTGCGCCGCAGGAAAAAATTGGTGAAGCCCGCCAGCGCGTAGGCCAGCACCACGGCCGCCCCGAAAATGCCCAGTGCAGCCACATCGGTGTTGCCATAAGCGTCGAAGGCCATGCGGCTGGCCAGCAGCACGCCAATCATGTTCACATAAGTCAGCACGGTCAATGCCGCGGCCAGGCCGGCGAATTTGGCCAGCAAAAATTGCGCGCGCCCGACCGGCTTGGAGAGCACCGCCAGCGCCGTGCCGGTGCGGATTTCCCGCGCCAGCGACGCCGACGCGCTCAACACCGCGCCGAACAGCCCCGCCAGCAGCATCACCGCCAGCGCGCTGTTCTCGACCAGCTTCGGCTCGTCGCCGAACGCGAAGTAATACGGCACGGCCAGGAAAATCTCAAAAAGAACCGACCCGGTCATCAACAGCAAAAACACGGGCTGCCGGATCAGTTCCATGAAGGCATTCACGGCGATGGTCAAAAATTGTCGCATGATAAATTTACAGCCGCATAGTTTAAGACGCTGGCAACCAATTGCAAACGGTTATTATGGACTGTGGATGGCTAGACAATGATTTAACACATTCCATTCAACGGCGGGGGTGTGCGTTTGGAGGCACACCTTGCGTTTTGGAACAAAGCCATGGCGGGGACAAGGCTGATTCGCCAGCGGATGATGGATGTGGAAGATGGTTGATGGAAAGGTGACGCGATATACGGCTTGTTGTCTCCAAATTGTCGTCGTCGGCAACTTGGCACTTCAGGCGAGGTCAAAACAGAAAAATCAGCTCGCCGACTCGTTCATAAAAACGAGGCAGGGGGAAAACCTGATTGCTGCCATTACCGTTGATATGGACTCAAACATTCATTAATGATCATTTGAACGGCTTCGTTTGCGTTAACGAACAACAGTTGCCGGTGGCTTAATTCGCAAGGCTTGCTCTCTTTTTATATCGCGCTATTTTTAGGCGATTGAGCACATCCACCCAGGCGCGTGAGGAGGAAATGGGGTTGGCCGATAATCCAGCAGGCAGGCAATCGGTTTTTGCAACCACGCATTGGACGGTCGTCCTGGCGGCCGGACGAAGCGACATGCCCCGGGCGCAGGAATCTCTGGAAAAACTTTGCCAGACTTACTGGCATCCGCTTTACGTTTACGTGCGTCGCCGGGGATATCCGCCGGAGGACGCCAAAGATTTGACACAGGGGTTTTTTGTCTGGCTGCTGGAACGCAACTGGCTGGGCGCAGCCGACCAGCAGCGCGGTCGTTTCCGGTCGTTTCTGCTCACGAGCTTCAGCCGGTTTTTGTCCAATGAATGGGACAGGGTCAAAGCGCAAAAGCGCGGCGGCGGTCGGATCGTGTCCCTGCAATTCAAGGAGGAAGAGACTGGCTGGGAACCGGCGGGCAGCATCACGCCGGAACAAAGTTTTGAACGGCATTGGGCGCTGGCATTGCTGGATGAGACGATGAACCGGCTGGGCGCGGAATTTGCGCAGGATGGCAAAATGAAGATGTTCGAGGCGTTGAAACCCTGCCTGCTGGGCGAACGCGGCGCCCAGCCTTACGCGGAACTGGCGGTCAAAATGGGGATGACCGAAGGCTCGGTTAAAGTGGCCGTGCACCGGTTGCGGCAACGGTATCGCCGGTTGCTCCGCGACGAAATCGCCCACACCATTGAGAAACCGGATGAGGTCGAGGATGAACTGCGTCATCTTTTTTCGGTGCTGGCGCGGCGGTAGGTGATTTCTCCGGCATTTTTACTTAACCTGCCGCCGGTTTTCCTTTATAAACGGGCAAAGAATTATGGATACACACCAGGTTTGCCCGACGTGCGGAACGCCGGTGGCTATGGGCGCGTCGCAAGGACTTTGTCCACAATGCCTGATGAAATCCGGTTTTGAGACGCGGTCGGGGAATGAACCGGGCAAGACGCCCTTTGTGCCGCCGTCGGTGGGTGAGATGGCCAGGCTATTTCCGCAACTAGAAATCATTGAACTGTTGGGGCAGGGCGGCATGGGGGCGGTCTATAAATCCCGGCAGCCGCGCCTGGACCGGTTCGTGGCCCTGAAAATTATTGCGCCAGAAAGACAAAACGACCCGCAATTTGCCGAGCGGTTCGAACGCGAAGCCCGCGCGCTGGCGTCCCTGGTGCATCCCAACATCGTCATGATCTATGATTTTGGCGATGTGCACGGGAATTATTACCTGCTGATGGAATTTGTGGATGGGCTGACGTTACGGCAGTTGTATCAGACGCGTAAGCTTGCGCCGGCGGAAGCGCTCGGCATCGTGGCAAAAATCTGCGAGGCGCTGCAATACGCCCACGAGCAGGGCATCGTCCACCGCGACATCAAGCCGGAAAACATCCTGATCGACAAAAAAGGGCAGGTGAAAATCGCCGACTTCGGGGTCGCCAAGATACTCGACCCAGAGGCCGGGGATCTGACGCTGACGGGCGCAAAGGACGTGGTGGGAACCGTGCATTACATGGCGCCGGAGCAGATTGAAAAACCGCAGACGGTGGATTGCCGCGCCGACATTTATTCGCTCGGTGTCGTGTTCTACGAAATGTTGACCGGCGAATTGCCATTGGGAAAATTCCCGCTGCCATCACAAAAAGTGCGGATTGATGTGCGGCTCGACCAGGTGGTACTGCATGCGCTGGAAAAGGAGCCGGAACTGCGCTATCAAAAAGCCAGCGAGGTGAAAACGGACGTAGAAACCATTGCGACGACATCTGCGACAACCCCGCCTCCAGTTTCCCACGTTCCGCCGGTTTCTGCCGCGCCGTTACCACCACGAAAATCTGGTGGATGGAAGATCGCCGCAATGATTGGCGGAACTATATTGGTTTTGTTTTTGATTCTGTCTGGCGCAATTGCGTTCTTCGTCGTATCGGTTAAATCAACATTCATCCAAACCACAACGGGAATTTCGCCAGCGACCGCCGCCTCTCTCCAAAAAGGCGGAGCCGTGGCTTTGTGGGAGGCGGAAGGCGACAGTAGGGACAGCATCGGCAACAATGACGGCGAATTACGGGGTGACGTGCGGTTTGCTCCTGGTCAAATCGGACGCGCATTCGATTTGAACGGCACGAATGCGGACATTCTCGTGCCGGCCAACGCCGGACTCAATGTCGGGACAGCCAATGGGTTTACGCTTCTGGCCTGGATAAAACCGACTGACGTTGGCCAACCGCAATCGTTGTTCGAGTGGAACGAAGGCGGCGGACTGACTCATTGGGGCGCGCATTTTGGGATTGATCCGATTTCATTTGATACCGGTCCGGGTGCGCTCTACGCCAACCTGGTGGATGACCGGCATCAATCGCACAAGATTCATTCGCCGGGCGGAACGCTCGTGGCCGGCAAATTTCAATTGGTAGCACTGACTTATGACAAGACGACCGGCGTTGCCAGAATTTATTGCAACGATTCCCTCGTAGCCGATCAGACGCTGGGCAGTTTCACACCATTGACAACATATGACCTTTGCATCGCGAGGCGCTCGCCGACGAGGGGAATCATTCCTGGATTTGCCGGGCTGCTGGACGAGCCGGCTGTTTTCAACCGTGCACTTTCCGCCAAAGAGATTCAAACGGTTTACGCCGCCGGCCTCCAAGGAAAGCCGCTGCCGCTGCTGCCGGATAAAGAATGAGCTGTTTTACTTGTAACCTTTCACGAGTTTTCCTTTATAGAAAGGCAGGATGAAAAGGATTAACAATTTCGCAGAAAAATTATTCGTCGTGGCAGTGTTAGCTTGCGCGATTGAAAGCCGCGCGCAAAACCTTCTCGTCAACGGCAGTTTCGAGACGCCTTACGTCACCAACGCCAGCAAAGCCATGTATCCCACGAACCTGTTGCCATGGCAGACAACGGCCACCAACTTTGAAATCTGGACCAATGGCTGGGACAATCCAGCGGCGGGAATCGGCAAGCAATATTCGATTGATGGCGGGCAAAATCTGGAAATCCTTTCTTCCGGCTCAAATGACGTGGTCTGGCAAACCGTCCCGACCGTGAGCGGCGAACATTACCGCTTCGCTTTCTATTATACACCGCGGCCAAAAACGTCCCCGGATGTGTTTGCCGTTTCCGTCAACTCGAACGTGGTCCTGTCCGTCATTGACGACGGCTCGGCGCTGGCAAATTTCAACTGGCAATTATTCCAGACGAATCTGGTGGCCAGCAGCAATTTGATGACGCTGGCCTTTAACGATCTATCCCTGGGCGGCGGCGGCTCCGGAACGCACATTGACGGCGTAGTTCTGGAACACGAGCCATGGCTCTTCACGGAAATGGCCGGCACGAACATCAACATCCAATGGGTTGGCGTCTCGAATGAAATCTATCAACTCCAATTCCGGACCAATTTGATTGCCGGCAACTGGAGTGATCTAGGCCCGACAGTGTCAGGCAATGACATGACCAATTCTTCTTCCGTAACCACAACCAATGCGCCACAAGTGTTTTATCGTGTTGTAGTCGGGCCGTAAGCTACCAGACATTTCCCGCCAATACAACGCTCGAATACTTCGGCAGATGTTGTATCGGCTATTGGCATGTAAACGTAAACGGGTCAGTTCTTGATATTGTCATATTGGCTAGTCATTGCTGCCTGCTTTCCGGTGGCGATACAAAAGATGATTCACATAACCCGGCGTCCCCATCTGTAGTCGTTCTGCGATCCATTTTACCGTCATGACCGTCTCCTCACGCAACCGCATGGCCAACGCCACCTTGACCGCATCCCCCTTGCTTCGCCAGCCTAAATCTTTTTCCCGCCAGCGGCGGCGTCTCAGCGCCTCGGCTATGATCTCTTCGGCCTGTGTCTCGGACGTCTCCTGCCGCTCCGCCCCGTAATGTTCCGCTCCCATCTGTTCCTTCATCCGCGCCAGCAATTCCTTCTTTAACGCCTTTTCTCCCAAAAACCATCCACGGCGGATGGGTTTATACGTCCCATCTTCTTCCATGCTGCGCCGCGCTTCCACCAGGCGCTCCAACTCCCGCCGGCCCGCGGCACTGTCCAATGGGATCCGGTTCTCCCCCAGCAACCGGTTCACCCGCAACCACGGCCAGCGTTTGCCTGGGCGCTTCAGATACTCCGGCCAACTGCTCCACCGATACGCATGCAACGGCTGTTCGGGCCGCAGCAGTTTCGCCCGCACAGGATTCAGATGGACATAATCGCACACGGTCTTTAGATACCCGCTGCCGCTGCCATCCACGATCAACGCCTTGTAACGCCCGCTGAACAAATGCCCAAACAACTTGTGCCGCCGGTTGAACCGTCCCGTGTACGTCCCCAGAAACCATTTCATCCCCGCCACCAGGTTCCCCTGCGGGGTCTCCATGACCAGATGAAAGTGATTGTTCATCAGACACAGCGCATGTACCTGCCAGCCGGTTTTGCCACAAGCTTCCTCCAGGGTGGACATTAACAACTTCCGGTCCTCATCGTCCCGGAATATCGCCTCGCGCCGATCCCCGCGATTCATCACATGGTAAATCGCCCCGGGATATTCCACTCTGAGCTTGCGCGCCATCCCCACACCTTACACGCCACTCAACTCATATGTCAATATCAAGAACTGACCCGTTTTCTGGTTGGCGTGGCGGGTTCATTGGCTGCCGTCATTTGGAATAAGATGGATTTTTGCAGTGACGCATGGCAAGTCCACACGGTCAAAGGAATTCTGATTTGATCCAAGTTTGTATAAAATCGGGCAAATCGTGAGTTTGTAATCACCCTCGTTTTTGATTGAATACACATCATTTAGTTTGAACTCACCTATGCATTCCGGCGGGCCATTGCTAACAAATCCAAAATCGCATTTGATTTCTCCGTCCGGCCATCTGGGGAATGCCCCGTTAGATAATTCTTTTGGAAAATTCTCCTCCAACGATGCGCCCCGATGGGATGGAAAATCAGTTCCGTATATTGCCTTTTGAGAACGAGCTAGCGCCAGCGATGCGTTTGACTTGGGTGTGACGACAATTCCGTTGGTGCCCAATAACTCAAACTTTGCGAACCCGCCATCGGGTGTTGTATAAAATGTTCCTTCATCCCCTGACTTTTTGACTATGCTTCCCACATTTACTGACAACGTTATATCGGGAGTATTAGTTTTGTAAAAGTTTAACTCAACCCTCCAGCCATTTGTATCTTCACTCCAAACACCACGCCAAAATTGCTCGGTGTTGGTATTCCAAATATGTTCTCCATTTGTGCCCATAATATAATAGCCCGGCACAGGAGTGTCTGATTTGTCTTGTTTGTTTGGCGCTGCCAAACATAGAAAGCAGGCATTTAAACCAACAATAACAACAGCCGGATAAATTTGTTTTGTATTCATAAGATTGGTTTTATCGTCACCAAATTAATCCATTGGCGGATACTCCTGTCCATACAGGGAAATCACCAGTGCTGTCGTGATCCGTTGGACCACTTGTCGAACTTCCTGGATCAACCGTCCAACCGTTATTAAACGTCGTAGAAGCTGTGAGTCCCCATGTAACAAGACGTAGAGGAACAAAAATATTCGGTCCTGGGCCGGCATCAGGCTTAAATAACAGATACGTCTCATATGAATAATTCATGCTTCCGTGGTTTGAAGTAGATATTGGCACACCCACAGAGGGTGCGTCATAAAAAAATGCCCTCCTTAAACTGGTGTCTTCAGTGTTATTAATTGTCTGTTGCCCTCTAGCATATGGCGCGTTATCAAGTTCATAACCAACTGTGGACACTGTTTCGTCTCTTGTAACGGAACCACTGATGAGCTGTATGTAACCGGCCAATCCAGAAAAGTCACTTTGAATAGAATGTTTGAAGCTCATGTCGTGATTCTTTAAGGCCAGAAATCCATTAGTTATCCATATATTAGGTGTTCCGTGATAAATTGGAACAAAAGTTGTTGTCGGCTTTACTACAGTAAATTGTCCAACTGCCGCTATGCTGACAATTTGGCCATTGTCAAATTGCAAGCTCATCCCGACACTGGCCGTGCCAGCTTGCAGTGCATCCACATACCAACAGGAAGTTGTTTCGTGTGCGAGTAAACCTGAGTTGATATCATAATTTACCGAGCCGTAGTAATCCATATTGCCGAACTGGTCATACGTAATAAACGGGTCAGTTCTTGATATTGTCATATTAGCTAGTCATTGCTGTCCGCTTTCCGCCGACGGTACAAAAGATGATTCACATAGCCAGGCGTCCCCATCTGTAGTCGTTCTGCGATCCATTTTACCGTCATGACCGTCTCCTCACGCAACCGCATGGCCAACGCCACCTTGACCGCATCCCCCTTGCTTCGCCAGCCTAAATCTTTTTCCCGCCAGCGGCGGCGTCTCAGCGCCTCGGCTATGATCTCTTCGGCCTGTGTCTCGGACGTCTCCTGCCGCTCCGCCCCGTAATGTTCCGCTCCCATCTGTTCCTTCATCTGCGCCAGCAATTCCTTCTTTAAGGCCTTTTCTCCCAAAAACCACCCCCGACGGATGGGTTTATACGTCCCATCCTCTTCAATGCTGCGCCGCGCTTCCACCAGGCGCTCCAACTCCCGCCGGCCCGCGGCACTGTCCAATGGGATCCGGTTCTCCCCCAGCAACCGGTTCACCCGCAACCACGGCCAGCGTTTGCCTGGGCGCTTCAGATACTCCGGCCAACTGCTCCACCGATACGCATGCAACGGCTGTTCGGGCCGCAGCAGTTTCGCCCGCACAGGATTCAGATGGACATAATCGCACACGGTCTTTAGATACCCGCTGCCGCTGCCATCCACGATCAACGACTTGTAACGCCCGCTGAACAAATGCCCAAACAACTTGTGCCGCCGGTTGAACCGTCCCGTGTACGTCCCCAGAAACCATTTCATCCCCGCCACCAGGTTCCCCTGCGGGGTCTCCATGACCAGATGAAAGTGATTGACCATCAGGCACAGCGCATGTACCTGCCAGCCGGTTTTGCCACAAGCTTCCTCCAGGGTGGACATTAACAACTTCCGGTCCTCATCGTCCCGGAATATTGCCTCGCGCCGATCCCCGCGATTCATCACATGGTAAACCCCTTGGAAGAACAACAATTCCCTCTGGCCTTAGAATGCGCATCAGCCAAACGCCCAAAACCTTCTGCCTGTCTGCTTTCATAAACCCCAAAACCCACACCGACAGACCGACTTGAGAAATCTGACCCTTGTTTAAATCCGTATCGAAATTATGTCAATAACTAAATTGTTACATTTTTGTGTATATAATACATTTTTCTAATGAAACGTATTCCTATTGCTTGTCAGCTTTTCCAGCGATTTTGTTAACACCAATCCATGATAAACTGTCGGCATGGAGTTTTCCGCCTTCCCCCTTCATTGGATGTTCGATGTTCAATGTTTCCGAATTTCAGCTTTCAGTATTTCAGTTTGTCACCCTTTCAGATTGTCCGTGGTCTTTGGTCTGTAGTCCCGCGGTCAGTCGTCCTTCGGCAAGCCGGATGATTAGCGTTTATCAGCGGAGATTAGCGGTTAAAGAATTCTTCGCGCCTTTGCGTTAAAATCCGCGTCCAAAATGACAAAAATCATCAAAGATTTGCCAAATTAGGTTGAGCCAGGGAATTGCCAGTGCGCCCAAATTGGCTCTGGATAATTTACCAAGAAGGCCTTCAAGCATACGTGCTTGAATCGCGTTTTTGGTTTCAGTGGGTTTCCGGTTCCGGCGTTATAAATGCACCATAGTAACAAAATATCTCGTCCTCGATTTTCGATGTTTCCCAATTTCTGTTTTCAACTTTTCCCACTCTCCGCAGTCTCTGCGCGCTCTTGTAAAAAGCCCGTGGCCAGTAGTCCATCGTCTGCCCTTCGCGTCAAAAACTCTGCGTCCTCTGCGTTCTTTGCGGTTAATCCGTTCGTGTCTTTTGTGTGTTTCGTGGTTCACAGCATCCTTGCATGGCGGCGAGTGCGCGAAATTAAAAATCAGTCAAATAATATTATGCGCAAAAATGTTCGCGTCTGTTCGTGGTTGAGGTGTGTCTGTTCGTGAGCATGCGCGAGTCGTTTCGCGGCTGAAATAATTCCTAAAAACCCATGCTAAGGTTCGCCGTAGTGCAAAGAACAAAAATTGAAATGAAAAACAAAAATATCTCGTCCGTCTCGCAGCGGAATCAAGTTCGGGGTTGCCCGTCAACCCCCTCCGCGATATCTGCCACCTCCTGTAAAATGATTCGGTGCCTTTTTTCGGCAAAACCAATTCGTATAAATTCGCTCAATTCGCGTCTAAAAGCTTCGTGCGTTTTACGGTTGGTGATCCGTGTTCATCCGTGTCCATCTGTGGTTGAAAATATTTGAAAATCTATGAATGAAAACATGAAAACCGAAAATCAAGAAGTCGAGCAGGCGGCTGCACTCACTTCCACGGGCGGGGCAGACGCCGGCGCTCAACAACCGTCAGCCGTCGGCCAGCAGCCGCTTGTCCCGTCGTTCTCCCCCGCCAGGGGAGAATCTGACCACGCCTTTGAGGCCTTCCGCGCTTACCTCGAACTCGGCCCCAAACGCCGCCTCGCAGCCGTCAGCCGGAAGGTCGGCGCCTCCCTCCGCACCGTCCAGCGATGGGCCGGCAATTTCGATTGGCGCGGACGTATTAAAATCCACGCCGCCCGCTGCGCGGAACTGTCCGTCCAATCCGAAAACAACCTGCATCACGAGGAACTCCTCGATGCCTCGGCCCGCGCCAGAGTCTTTCAAGACCGCCAATTCATTATGGCCGAAGCCATCCTCGACGTCGCCGAACGCTATCTCGAACGCGTCGAGGACGAAGACTTGGACCGCTTGAGTCTTGCCGATGCCTGTAGAGCCTTGGACTTCGCGTCTCGGATCGCCCGGCACGCACGCGAAACCGATGCCGCCTCCACCCCGGATAACAGCCTGCGCGACCAGCTCACCACCCTGCTCGACCAAGCCTGCGGTGATACCTCAAAACCTGCCTGAAAATGAGAAACTACTGCATTGGCGGCTATCAGCGGAGCTTGGCGGTTAAAAAATTCTTCCCGTCTTCGCGTCTTTGGTTGAAAAACCGTGTTCGTTTGCGTTCACTCGCCGTGCACGCGCCCGCCGCGGCAGGTCCGCAGTTGAAAACTTCATTTTTTGAGCTTTTTCCCATCTCCCCGCGTGGCGCACACCAAAAGGGGGTGACAAAAACGTCAAAACGCGCCAAAACGCGCCAAAACGCGACATCCTCTCACAGTTCAGTAACTACCGACTGCAATCTGCAATCTACTAACTACTGACTACTGACTACTGACTACTGACTACTACCTATGACCACCACTCCTGCCGTTTCCGCAACCGAGCCACTGTCTGCTGCTTCTCAAAAGCAGCTCAAATCCTTTTTCCAGCTCGGCTTGGAACAAGGTTGTCCACGGGACCAGCTCCTCAACTACTCAAACGTTGGGGTCATTCTTCAGCCCCGGCAGCTCGCCGCCAGCGCCGCCGCACGCCTCTGCGACAAGCCGGACGGCCCCAAAGCCATTGGCTACGGTGGCGCACGGGGCGGCGGCAAATCCCATTGGCTCGTCGCCCAGATGGGGGCCGACGATTGCCAGCGCATGCCGGGCTTGAAATGCCTCCTCCTCCGCAAGGTCGGCAAGTCCAACCTCGAAAGCTTCGAGGACCTTCGCCAGCGCGTCTTCAAAAACCTGCCTCACGAGTTCAACGCCTCGCGCGGCTTCCTCACCTTCGAGAACGGCTCGCTGATCCGGCTCGGCCATTACCAGTGCGATAAGGACATAAATTCCTATCTCGGCCTCGAATTCGGTGTCATCGGCATCGAGGAGGCCACGCAGCTGTCTCTCCGCAAGTATGAGGATATTTCCACCTGCTGCCGCACCTCCAAACCGGATTGGCGGCCGCGTATCTATTCCACCACCAACCCCGGTGGTATCGGCCATCAATGGTATTATGAAAAATTCGTCGTCCCATACCAGACCGGCCAGGAATCCGTCACTCGCTTCATTCCCGCACGAGTGGATGACAATGCCTTTATCAACCCCGAATACAAATCCGATATGGCCAACCTCACCGGCTGGAAGCGTGACGCCTGGTATCAGGGCCTCTGGACCATTTTGGCCGGTCAGTATTTCAGGACTTTTAACCCCGCAATTCATGTCCTCCCCGCCGATTTCAAGCCGCCCGGCGACGTCGAATGGTTCGCCGCCTTGGATTATGGCTATACTCATCCCACTGCGGTGCTGCTGGCCTGTCAGGATCAGGCTGATAACATCTATGTCGTGGATGAACACGCGGAGCGCAATTGGATTCCCCAGCGCCACGCTCAAGCCATCAAGGCCATGCTCTCGCGCCACTCCATCTTTTCTTCTACGGAGCACCTGCGCGAAAACCTGTTGGCCCGGTTCCCCAACCTCTGCGCGGAACGGGAGGCCCTTTGGAATAAGCACAAGCGACGGCTGCTCTCACGGTTCGTCGCTGGCAAGGACATCTCCAAGAGCGAAAGCAGCGGTGAAACCATCACTAAGCAATACCGTGCCCACGGTATCAACCTGATTCCCGCCAACATGGACCGCGAGTCTGGCTGGTCTGCTATCTTGCAACGGTTGGGCGATCCCGACGCCGACATCAATCCGACCCTCTTTATCCACCCGCGCTGTCGCAAGTTGATCGCCTGCCTGCCGTTTTTGCAGCACAACCCCGAGTGTCCCGGCGATGTCCTGAAATCAAACATTAACGAAGAGGGCCTGGGCGGCGATGACCTCGCCGACGCCCTGCGCTATCTGGTCGCCACCCCCGCCAACAAAATTTATGAAAGAAAACTTTCCGGTTTTTAATAAATCAGTTGGTGGTGGGACGATGGCCCGTGGCGCTGCCACCGTCCCCGCGAGCCGTCCCCATCCGCCCTCATTCGATGTTCGATGTTGGATGGCCAGACACCGGCCATGGCAATTCAACCGGCGGTTTCGCAATAACAAAATTTGACTCATTCCTGTTATTCAGGATAAATGGCCAGCAACGAAGAAAGTGATGGAGTTTCAATTATGAATGTGTCCCTGACGCCGGAATTGGAAAAGTTTGTGGCGAAGGAAGTGGGCAGCGGCCTTTACCAGACCGCCAGCGAAGTCGTCCGCGCCGGTTTACGCCGTCTCAAGGAAGACCGCATGCATCAGCTACGCTTGCCGGAAACACTCGCCGGACTGGAAACGCAATTGCTTGAGTCGGTCGCATCGTTGGACGCCGGCAAAGGCGCAAATGGCGAAGAAGTGTTTAGGCGACTCCGCAAGCGCATAAAGGAAGCGGGGGAAAGAGCTGAAATTCGGAAACATCGAACATCGAAGCTGAAATAGCCCGGATGATTTCAGTTGCCGACACGACGGGGACTGTGTATTTTCATTGGAAATACAGTTGAGGACAGAAAAGACGAAACAAACAATTCAATCCATTCCATGACATGAGAGTGAAACCATACCATCCGATTCGCGCGATGCGAATAATTCTTGACCAGAACCAGGCGGAGTTTGCGGCGATGATTGGCGCCTCGAAAGACACGGTTGTGAGCTGGGAAAACGGGCGGAACCCGCTATCGCGGACACTGGCGCGGCGGATCGCGCTGGTGACGGGGGTGTCTGAACAGTCGCTGATGAAAACTACAGGGCCGCTGCTGACCCAATACGCGGGGTCCAAACAGTGTTTCACTGTGGAAACGTTTCATCGTTACCGGAAGATTTTCTGGGGGCAAACGCCGGAAGAGAGCGTGCGACTCCGTCTGCGGCCGAGTGTGGACGCGCTGGAGCTGCTCTTCGTGGCGGCGTCTAGGGCGCACGAGCGCGAAGGATGCAGCCGGCTGCCCGAATTGCTGGATTCATTCATCCAATGGTGCCATCAGGCGCGGGTGGATTTTGAGCTGGGCGCGGAAATTGACGCGGTACTGGCGACGCGGACGGAGCCATTCACCCTGAATAAGAGTTACACAGAGTGGCGGGAGATGGCGAAGACGGACCCGACAATGGCACGGTCTTTTAGATTCAAGGACAACGCCAAAAAAGAAGGCCAGGAGATGCTGGAACTGACCATCAAAAAAATGGTGCCGGTGTGGGCACCGGGCCAGAGCATGCGGGCGAGGAGGGTGTAGGGGGATAATGGTTGATGGATGATGGATGATGGCAAGAAACATCGAACATCGAACGCTGAACGTCGAACATCCAATGAAGGGGGAAGGCGGAACCTCGTCTCTCCGACAGATTTGGTTTGATAGCAGCCAGTGGATGATGCCGCGACAATATCCTCAACTAAACAGTGACATGAATCTGTGTCCGGATCAGGCCATTGCACGCGCAATGCTGTTCCACCAGGCATCGTGAAGTTCCGACAGAGGCGCGGAAAATTCACCGGCAACGGTCTTGATGGCCAGCTTGTCGCCGCCAACCTTGCCGATCTGCATGGCCGGAACGCCCATCAACTTCGCGCGTTCGACCACTTTCACCGCGTCCAGCGATTTGCAGGTGATGACAATGCGCGATTGGGTCTCGCCGAAGAGCAGGGCGTCGAGACGAATGTGTGGGAGGGATGGCGTACCGCCGTGCCCATCTTTCTGATTTGGGTCAGCGACACGCTGACCCTCCCAATTTGACAAATCAATTGTCGCGCCAATCAGGCGCGGGGTCTCTCGAGCGACGAGCTGGCTGATACAGCTTTCGGCCAGGCAAACCGCCAGGCCGCCTTCGCTGCAATCGTGCGCACTTTTCACCAGACCGCTTTGAATCAATCCCAGCAGTGTCGTGTGCAACGTTTTCGCCGTCTCAAAATCGCAGCGCGGCGGCGTGCCGGTCTTTTTACCATGAACGACTTGCAGATAGGCCGAGCCGCCGAGACCGAGAATCGGGTCGGATTTGTCCACGACTTCACCGAGCAAGATGATGGCGTCGCCCTCGTCCTTGAACCATTGGGTAGTGACGTGCTCCGGTTTTTCAATCAGGCCGACTACCACGACCGTCGGCGTCGGGTCAATCGGGCCATTCGGGCTTTGATTGTAGAGCGAGCAATTGCCGCCGGTGACGGGCGCGTTGAACGCCCGGCATGCCTCGGCCAGTCCGCGGACGGATTCCTTGATCTGCCAGAACAATTCCGGCTTGAGCGGGCTGGGCATGTTGAGGTTGTCGGTCGTGCCGAGCGGCACCGCGCCGGAACACGCAAGGTTGCGGCAGGCTTCCGTCACGACAATTTTTCCGCCCTCGTAAGGGTCGAGATAAACGTAAGTGCCGTTGCCATCCACCGACATGGCGATGAGTTTTTCAGGCACTTGAGTCGCGGCTTCGCCGCCGGGCAGGCGAGACGCCTGCCCTACTCTTTCCGGTGGCAAGGAATCGGTCTTGATGCGAATAACCGCCGCGTCGCTGCCGGGCAAGACGACCGAGCCGTCGCGCACCATGTGGTCGTATTGCCGGTAAACCCAGTTCTTTGAGGCAATCGTCGGCCAGGCCAATAGCTTTAGGAGATGGGAGATGGGAGATTGGGTATCGGGGATTTGATCCAGGCGGAATGCGCGGACTTCCTTCAAATATTCCGGCTCGCCGGCGACGCGCTGATACACCGGCGATTCGTCGGCGATTTTCTTTGCCGGAATGTCGGCGACAATTTTTCCGCCATGGCGCACGACCATCCGCCCTGTGTCGGTGACAAAACCGATCTCCGACCACGGCAAATCCCACTTGTCGAAAATGCGCTTCACTTCCTCTTCGCGTCCCTTGTGGACGATGATAAGCATCCGCTCCTGCGATTCGCTCAACATGATTTCGTAGCTGGTCATGTTCGGCGCGCGTTGCGGCACCTTGTCCAACTCGATCTCGATGCCGGTTCCGGCGCGCGCGGCGGTTTCGCAGGTCGAGCAGGTCAAGCCCGCCGCGCCCATGTCCTGGATGCCGGCAACCGCACCGGTGGCGAGCAATTCGAGACAGGCTTCGCAGACCAGCTTTTCCATGAATGGATCGCCGACCTGCACCGCGCCGCGCTGTTGCTCGGCGGATTCCTCGGTCAAATCCTGCGACGCAAACGCCGCGCCTGCCAGGCCGTCGCGACCGGTCGCCGGGCCAACATAGAAAACCGGGTTGCCGATGCCCCTGGCCGCGCCGCGCGCAATCTGTTCGTGGCGCAGCACACCGAGGCAGAAGGCGTTCACGAGCGGATTGCCTTCGTAGGATTTGTCGAAATAGACCTCGCCCGCGATGGTGGGGATGCCAAAGCAATTACCGTAATGCGCGATCCCGCTGACGACGCCGGCGAACAATCGCCTGTTATTTGCGATTTGCGATTTGCGATTTGCGATATCAGAGTCAGCGCCTTTGGCGAGAGGGTTTTGCCCGCCCTCACCCAGACCCTCTCCCCCGAGGAGAGGGAGACCGGCAGCGGGTGCCAGATCCAATCCGGATTTCGGAGTTCGGAGGTCGGGGGTTGAATTGAGCGGACTCACGTCCGCTGCCACGCCGGAAACGATCGGCCCGAAGCGCAGGGAGTTCACCGCGCAAATGGGGCGGGCGCCCATCGTGAAGATGTCGCGCACGATGCCACCGACGCCCGTGGCCGCGCCTTGAAACGGCTCGACGGCACTCGGATGGTTGTGCGATTCGATCTTGAACGCGATGGCGATGCCGTCGCCGATGTCAATGATGCCTGCGTTTTCCTCGCCCGCGCCGACGAGGATTTTCGGCGACTTGGTGGGGAAGGTCTTGAGCAGCGGGCGCGTATTTTTGTAGCTGCAATGCTCGCTCCACATGACGGAGAAAATGCCGAGTTCGGTGTAGCCCGGTGTGCGGCCGAGCAGGCGCTGGATATTAGCATACTCGTCCGGCGTGAGGTTGTGTTTCGCGACGAGTTCGGGTGTGATGGCGGGTTCGGTCATGGAAAGATTATTTAATAATTTGCTCCAACCAATTGGGCAAAAGAATTTTTTAACCGCGAACCACGCGAAATACGCGAACAAATTTGCAAAAATCCCTTTTCGCGCATTTGGTGTATTTCGCGGTTATCAATTCTGGTCTTTGTTTTCATAGCGTCCACGTTCGGCCACAATACGCTCCACCTGTGCCTTCGGATAATGGCCGAAGTTCACCAGTAATCCCAATTTAAGTCCGGTGGCCTTGAGATAATTCTGAACCTGCGCCCGATGCTCGTCTGTCAGTTCAGTTACGGCTTTCAATTCCAGCGCAATTTTCTCGAAACAAATAAAGTCCGGCTCGTAAGTCGAGCGCAATGGGCAGCCTTTGTATTCCAGCACGAGCGGCTTCTTCGGCACATGCGGAATTCCCTGGAGCCGCAATTCGATTTCCATGCACTCCTGATAAACCGCTTCGAGAAATCCGCAGCCCTTCTCGCGATAAACTTCAAAGCACGCGCCGACAATCTTGTAACTTTCCTCTTTGTAGAGAATTTCGGCGCTCATGCGTTCAGAGTTTGGTCGGAAAGCATTGTTCATCAGGCCGCAGCCGCGACGGTTTTGTTTTGCAGGGCAGCGAAGATGCTTTCGAAAATCCATTTGCCGTCGTCGCTGCCGAGCAGCGGTTCGCAGGCGCGCTCGGGATGCGGCATCAAACCAGCCACGTTACGGCGCTCGTTGCAGATGCCGGCGATGTTCTGCACCGCGCCGTTGGGATTTGCGGTGTCGGCCAGGTTTCCGCCCGCATCGCAGTATTGCCACAGCACCTGGCAGTTGGCCACCAAACGGTCGAGCGTCTCCTTGTCCGCGTAGTAGCAGCCTTCGCCGTGGGCGATTGGCACGCGAAGAATTTTCCCCGCCGGAATCCTGTTCGTGAACGGCGAGTCTGGCGTGGCGGTTTTCAGGTAAATATGTTCGCAGTGGAACTGCAAATCGCGGTTACGGATGAGCGCACCGGGCAAAAGGCCGGCCTCGGTGAGGACTTGAAAGCCGTTGCAGATGCCGAGGACAAGCCCGCCATTGTCGGCGAATTGTTTCACGGCCTGCATCACCGGACTGAACCGCGCAATCGCGCCGCAGCGCAGATAGTCGCCGTAGCTGAAGCCGCCGGGCACGATGACGGCGTCGGCGTCGCCGAGGGAATTTTCCTTGTGCCAGATGTAGCGCGCGGAATGGCCGAGCAACCGGATGGCGTGGATGGCGTCCTGGTCGCAGTTGCTGGCGGGGAACTGTAAGACTGAAAAGATCATAGTCAGTGGTCAGTAGTTAGTAGCAAGGGTTCGAGCGTCACAGCTACGAACCACAGACTACTGACTACGGACAATTCATTCGATTTCCAGTTTGTAATCTTCAATCACAGGGTTGCTCAAAAACTTGTGGGCCGCGTCGTTCAACGCCTGCTGTGCGGCGGCCCTGTCGGCGCCGGGCGCGAGGTCAATCTCGATATATTTGCCGATGTGGACGCCGGTGACGCCCTTGTAACCCATTTGTTCGAGGGCGTTCTGGACGGTTTTGCCCTGCGGATCCAGCACGGCCTTCTTGGGGGTGATGACAATTTTCGCTTTCATTCGCGCGCGAAAATTTTGGGGAAACAAAGCACCGGAAGCGAGCCAAAAAGCATTCCCGAAGCAAAACCCGCACAGAAAACTTGAAAGTTTGCGCAATTCATCCATTGTTGCCTCATGTCAGACCACACGATGACTTTTCAACTGAAAGACATCCGTAAAAGCGCCGATCCCTGCACCATTGTCATCTTCGGCGCGAGCGGCGATCTCACGGCGCGCAAATTGATTCCGGCCTTTTACCATCTGTTCAAGGACAAGATGATGCCGCCGACATTTCGGATTGTGGGCTTTGCGCGGCGCGAAAAGACCAATGACTCGTGGCGGCAGGAATTGCGAACTGCGCTCGACCAGTTTTCCCGGACGAAACCCGTTGACGAAACGGTCTGGAAGGAATTCGCCGCGAACGTTTTTTATTGCCGGGGCGACCTCGCCGAAGCCGCAGATTACAAAAAACTTGAGGAACTGCTGACCTCGTTCGGCAGCGGGCCGTTGCGGGAAAACCTGCTGTTTTATCTCGCAACGCAGCCGAGCCAGTTCGGCCAGGTGATCGAGGAACTGCATCGCGCCGAGCTGCTTCACAAGGAAGGCGCCGGCTGGCAGCGCATCGTTGTCGAGAAACCGTTCGGCCACGATCTCGCATCGGCGCAGGTGCTCAACCGCGAGCTGACCCGCTACGCGAACGAAAACCAGGTCTGCCGCATTGACCATTACCTCGGCAAGGAGACCGTGCAGAACATCTTGATGTTCCGCTTTTCGAACTCGGTCTTCGAGACGCTCTGGAACCGCAATTCCGTGGACCACGTCCAGATCACCGTCAGTGAAACGCTCGGCGTGGGCGAGCGCGGCGGTTATTACGAGGAGGCCGGTGCGCTGCGGGACATGGCGCAAAACCACATGCTGCAGGTGCTATCGCTCATCGCGATGGAACCGCCCGTGTCGCTGGAAGCTGAATCAGTCCGCGACGAGAAGGTGAAACTGCTCAAATCCATCCGCCCGATCACGCCGGACGATGTCGCCAAACAGGTGGTACGCGGCCAATATTTCGCCGGCCTTGTGAACGGCCAGCCGCGGCCCGGCTACCGGCAGGAGACGAAGGTGAAAACAGATTCCAACGTCGAAACCTATGTCGCGATCAAGCTCTTCATAGACAACTGGCGCTGGTCAGGCGTGCCATTTTATTTGCGCACCGGAAAGAACCTGCCGATGAGCGCGAGCGAAGTGCGGATTCAATTCCGCCCCACGCCGAACGTCCTGTTCGCCGCGCAATGTGGAAACCATCTTGATGCCAACGCGCTCACGCTGCGGCTTCAGCCAAACGAGGGAATTTCGTTGCGGTTCAACGGCAAGGTTCCCGGCATGAGCCTCGGCGTGCGGCCCGTGCGGATGCATTTCAGCTACGGGGCGGAATTTGGCGCCTACACGCCGGAGGCATATGAGCGGCTGCTGCTCGAAGCGATGGCTGGCGACGCGACGCTTTTCATCCGCCGCGACGAAGTGGAGACCGCGTGGGGCATCGTGGATTCCATCCGCGCAGGGTGGGAAGGCAAGCCGCTGACGAACCGGGAATTTTACGCGGCGGGAACATGGGGGCCTGTGGCGGCGGAAGATTTGCTCGCCCAAAGCGGCCACGTCTGGCGCGACCCGCAGGTAATCAAATGATTTACGATATACGATTTACGAATTACGATTGACATTTCCTGTTGGTGATACAAATGTATCACCATGAAGACTGCGAGTATCCGTGAATTGCGAAACGAGTTTGCGCGACTTTCCAAATGGCTCGACAAGGGCGAAACCATCGAGATAGTCAAACGCGGCAAGCCTGTAGCCGACCTTGTGCCCAAGATGCGCGGCAAACCCCTGACGTTGCTCGGCGCGACGCCCAGCCCGTGTCCGGTGCCAGATGACATTGATGAACCACCGCCGGCAGCCTGGAAGGCCGACTGATGGATTATCTCCTAGATACCAGCGTCTGGCTGCGCGGCGCGCTTTTCAAGGAAACACTGCCGGGTGAAGCACGAAATATTCTTGAAGATGCCGGCCTGGGTCTTGGCCTGTCCATCTATAGCCTTTGGGAAGCGGCCAAAAAACATCAAAAGGGGAAACTTCCGTTGCCGGTGGAACTCGCTGAATGGTTCAAATCGTCCATTCCCGAAAACCTCCGCGTCCTGCCGTTGACACCGGAAATCATTATAGAATCCACGCGCCTGCCGGACTTTCCCGTGAACGATCCCGGCGACGAACTCATCGTGGCCACGGCGCGCATCCACCGGCTGACGCTACTGACCACCGACACCAAGCTCAAAGGCTACCGCCACGCACGCATCCGCCACTTCACACCGGTGCCGGAGAATGGAAGAAAATGAATGCATGAACTATACCTCGGCCACGCCTAGCATGAGCCGCAGGTGATAAAGTAAGCATCAGATTATGAATAAACTCGCAATTTTTCCGTTTGTTGCAGCGTTTATTTGCGGCTGCAATCAATCAAAAAACCCAGTCGAGACGTTTCACTCGAAATTAAACCCCGTATCGGGTGCATTCGGCTGGAATCTCGGCGATAAATTGCCTGGTTCTGCCCAAGTTCAAACCAACAACGAGGATTTCAGCTTAAGCTATGATTTCACTCCTGATAAACCCATTCAAGGTTCCGACCTCATTTATGAATTAGATTTGCACCAATTAAATTTAACTGCGGACCATACAATCTATGCCATCACTGCATTTGGTTACGTTCATAGCGACGATTTCAAGATTGGAAAAGATGCACTTGTGCAAGCCCTTACAGACAAATATGGCATACGCGAACATATACGAAACAGCTCAATGATGGATACTTACGATTTTGGCACGGAAGACCGCTCGGTTGAACTTATGGTTTCTCAAGAAGGCAACTATCCTATGTTGTCTTTGACTTATTTCGACCAAACCTTGCGCGACAAAGCTCGCGATGAGGATAATCAACGTAAGGCCGATGCAAAAAATTCTCTTAAGGAAGATTTCAAAAAACAAGCGTTGTGAAAAATTTTGAACTGATTTCCTTTGCTTCAGCCGACGAACTGGCAGGGGCAGCCGCCGGCGCGTGGCTGGACGAAATCGAAGCGGCCGACGGCGAGGGCAAAATGCATTGCGTCGCGCTTTCCGGAGGTCGCATCACGCAAAAATTCTTCGCATCAACTGTCGAGCAGGCTAGATTGCGGAAAATTGGGGGCGGCGGAGCGCCGTCCCTCCCGGCGAACGTCCATTTTTTCTGGGCGGACGAGCGTTGCGTTCCGCCCGATGATCCGGAAAGCAATTTCAGACTGGCCAACGAGCTTTTGTTCGCACCGATGAAAATGCCGGCGAGCCAGATTCACCGGATTCGCGGTGAAGATTCTCCTCAAACCGCTGTAAACATCGCCGAAGCGGAACTTCGCAGCGTCGCCGGCAAGGATGCCAGCACTCCCATGCTGGATTTGATTTTTCTGGGCATGGGAGAGGACGGCCACGTCGCGTCGCTATTTCCTGGCGCGCAGCCAGAAATTCTGAATTGCAGCGACCCCTTTCTGGCCATCGAAAATTCGCCCAAGCCACCACCGCGCCGGATATCATTGAGTTATGCCACCATCACCGCCGCAAAAGTGGTCTGGGTGCTGGTTTCGGGTGCGGGCAAGGAGGCGGCATTGCGGGAATCGCTACGTCCCGGCGGCCAGACACCTTTGGCGCATGTGCTTCAATCGCGTTCGAAGTCCATAATTTTCAGCGACATACATTTGTAACCAAACGGTGAACAAGTCATTTTTCGCCTGCAAAATGGTTGAAAAACAAAGGATTTGGCAGATTTCCGGCCGGGATTATTGCGGGTTAAGCACGCGATTGGAAATATTTAAAAAAACTTCAAATATTTTGAACCAAATGGCAGCGAGTTGCGTCTGAACATTTAGCGAACGAAGATTTCGCTGTCCGTTTAGGGTTGGCATAGAGGTTTTGCTCGCGGCGCGGCTCGGACAGCGCCCCCAAGTTGGTCGCGTCGCCCTTCTGAGCGCCTGGGTGAAGGCGTATAAACCTCGTCATCAAGAGAGGCCGGACGAAAGTCCGGCCTTTCGCTTTTTCAGGAATTCCGCATTGATTGAACCGCGAAAGGGGTTTAGCTTCCCGCACGCATGAAACATCAGCTCGATTTCGAGAAGCCGATCATCGAACTGCAAGCCAAGCTGGAGGAATTGCGCCAGCACCCGGAAAAGCACTCGCTCGGCGTCAGCTTCGAGGAGGAAATCCAGCTCATCGAGAAAAAACTGGCGGAAACCCGGCGGCACATCTTCTCCAATCTTACCGCCTGGCAGCGCATCCAGCTCGCGCGCCATCCCAAACGGCCTTACACGCTGGATTATATCAACAGTTCGTTCTCGGATTTTCAGGAATTGCATGGCGACCGGCTTTTCGCCGAGGACCGTGCGATGGTCGGCGGTTTTGCGAAGCTGGGCGAACACCGCGTCGATGGTCATCGGCACGCAAAAGGGCCGCGACACCAAGGAAAACATTCTGCGCAATTTCGGCTCCGCGCATCCCGAAGGCTACCGCAAGGCGCTGCGCCTGATGCGGCTCGCGAACAAATTCGGCCTGCCCATCGTCACGCTCATTGACACGGCGGGCGCGTATCCCGGCGTGGGCGCGGAGGAACGCCACATCGCCGAGGCCATCGCCGTCAATCTGCGCGAGATGATGCTGCTGGAAGTGCCCATCATCGCCGCGGTCATCGGCGAGGGCGGTTCCGGCGGCGCGCTCGGCATCGGCGTGGCCGACCGCGTGTTGATCCTGGAAAACGCCTATTATTCCGTCATCAGCCCGGAAGGCTGCGCGGCGATTTTGTGGAAGGACCGCGCCAATGCCGCCAAGGCCGCCGCCGCGCTGAAAATCACCGCGAAGGATCTGCTCGGACTCAAACTCGTGGACGAAATCATTCCCGAACCGCTGGGCGGCGCGCACACCGACCACGGCGATCGCCGCGGCGAACCTGAAAAAGCATCTGCTGAAGCATCTGGAAGAAATTCTCGCGCTGCCGGTCGCCGAACGGTTGAAACGGCGTTACGAAAAATTCCGCGCGCACGGGCATTTTAACGAAAAAATCGAGCCGGCCGGAAACGGCGTCGTTCCCATCGCCGCACCCGTTTAATCCGCCGTGCTGTATCCATTCATCTTTCAGCCCATTTTCAAGGAACGCATCTGGGGCGGACGCGAACTGGAACGGCTTTACGCCAAACCATTGCCACCCGGCAAACCCATCGGCGAATCATGGGAAATCAGCGACCGACCCGGCGACGCCAGCGTCATAGCCAATGGCCCGCTCGCCGGGAAAAATCTGCGCTGGCTCATGGAAAATCACGCAGCGGAAATTCTCGGCGACGCGAAACCGGCGGCGGAAGGACGCTTTCCACTGCTTTGCAAAATTCTCGACGCGCGGGAAAAATTGTCGCTGCAAGTTCATCCGCCGGCAGCGAAGGCGGCGGAACTGAAAGGCGAACCGAAAACCGAAATGTGGTACATCGCCGATGCCGTGCCGGACGCGAGCCTTTTTGTCGGCCTCAAACAGCGGTGTGACGCGGGCGGAATTTGAGAAAAAGATTGCCGACGGCAGCGTGGCGGATTGTTTCCATCGCATCCCGGTATGCGCGGGCGACGCGATGTTTCTGCCCAGCGGCCGGGTCCACGCCATCGGCGACGGCCTCGTGATTTTTGAGATCCAGCAAAATTCGGACACGACGTACCGCGTTTTCGACTGGAACCGCGTCGGCCTGGACGGCAAGCCGCGCGAATTGCACGTCGCGCAATCGCTCGCCAGCATTGATTTCAATGATTTCGAGCCGAAGCTGGCGGAAACAAAATTCACCACTGCCGGAAGAATTCAGAAGCGTCCGCTGGTGAACGACCCGCTGTTCAACGTTGAGACGTGGAAGCTGAAATCCGGCGCGGGCGGTTTGCTAAAGTCAAAGAAACTTGCAAATCGTCGCTGTAACGGCTGGCGAAATTGAAATCAAGAGCGTCTCAACAGCAGCTGACATTATCCGCCGGCCAGTTTAGCCTGATTCCGGCAAGCCTGGAACAGACGGAGATCCTGGCGAAGTCAGACGCGGCGTTGTTGCGTGTCGAGGCGAATTGATTTCACCACAAAGTTCCAGGCGACGGTTTGTGGACTTCTTTCTGCCTATTGGCTTCGCGCCAGATTTTGTAACGAATACGGATTCTCTCCAGAAAATTCCCCTTTGCCCATTCGTCAGCATACTTCGCGCGGGTGGCTTCGAGATGTCTGGCATTTCGACCGGACATCAATCTATCTTCGCCATCGGCGACGAATTTATTTTTCATCGGTGGTTCAATTCAGCGACAAATCATCCGGCATCTGCGCGAGCAGTTTGTTCTTCCAGCCGCCCTTGCTCTTGATGATTTTCTGCCAGAGCGTTTCGGGCGGCGTTTCGAAGACGAGTTCCAGCGACGCGGGAAACGTCAGCCACGATTTGCGTTTCATTTCCATTTCAAGCTGGCCGGGCGACCAGCCTGCATAGCCCGCGAACATCTTTACCTTTTTCACCGGCGAAAATGACTCGCCGATTTCCAGCAAATCGTCGAGCGAATGGCCGAGGGCGAGATTCGGAAACACGTTGGCGTCGGGAATGAAATTATCCGAGTGCAAAAAACTCAACGCCGTCGGCTGCACCGGCCCGCCGAGGAACAGCGGCGATTCCTTGAGAGTATCAGGCAGGTCAGCCACCAGCACCTCGCCGACCTTGTTGCCGGCGGCGCGGTTCAGCACGAGGCCGAATGCGCCCTCGGCATTGTGTTGGCAGACGAGGACGACCGTGCGGTGAAAAAACGAACCGCTCAAACCACCGCCGTCCAGCAGCAGCTTGCCTTTGAGATATTTTGCAGGCGCGCTCATCGCCGAGACCAATGTGCATCAAGAATGCAAGATTGGCAAAAAAGAAAAACGCGGAGAATTTCCTCCCCGCGCTTTGCAAGCTGAAATTGACGTTCTTGCACGTTGTTAGAGCGATTTCACTTTTTTGACAATCGCCGCGGCGTCAATGCCGAAGTACGCAAGCAGTTCCTCGGCCTTGCCGGAACGCGGCAGGCCGTTCACTGCCAGCTTGTGGACTTTGACGCCGTCCACGCTCAATTCGCCGGCGACCGCGTCGCCCAGGCCACCTTCGGAATAATGATCTTCGACCGTGATGACGGTGTTGTTCGTCTTTTGCCCGGCGGCGAGAATTTCCTTTTTGCCAAGCGGCTTGATGCTGTAAGCGTCAATGACCGTGATGCCGATACCTTCAGCCTTCAGCGTATCGGCAGCCTTGAGCGCTTCGTGCAGAGTCACGCCCGCGGCGACGACGGTGGCCTTGTCGCCGGCGTTCTGGCGCAACACCTTTGCGCCACCAACCGGGAATGATTCGTCGTTGTTATAAATGACCGGGGATTTCGGGCGCGACGTGCGGAGGAAATGAAGTCCCTTCGCGAGGGCCATCTGTTCGAGCAATTTTTCCGTGCTGACCGCATCACTCGGATACAGGACGACGCTGCCAACCACCGCGCGCATCATTGCCAGATCCTCCAGGCCCATTTGTGTGGGGCCGTCCTCGCCAATGCTGACGCCGACGTGCGAGCCGACAAGTTTCAGATTCGCCTGCGAAATGCCCGCCACGCGAATCTGGTCGGCGGCGCGGGTGAAGAACGTGGCGAACGTGGACGCGAACGGCACCTTGCCGCGCGTGCCGAAGCCCGTGGCCACGCCGACCAGGTTTTGCTCGGCGATGTAACATTCGGTGGAACGGTCCGGGAATTTTTTGAAGAATTTGTCGGCGTAGGTGGAATTTTTCGTATCACCGTCCAACGCGACAATGCGCTGGTCCACCTCGCCAATGCGCGCCAGCGCAATGCCGTAAGCCTCGCGAGTGGCGACCTTGTCGCCGAGTTTGTAATTGAGCGGCGGATAACCGGCGGGTGCGGAGTTGTCCGGCGCGGGCAACTGGTTCGGCGCGGGAATCGGCACGCCGATGCCGGTTTTTGAACTCGGCTGAAGCTCGGCGATGGCCTTGGCGGCTTCTTCATTGTTCAACGGTTTGCCGTGCCAGCCGTCCTGGTCCTGCAAAAAGGAAACACCTGCGCCCTTGTAAGTCTTGGCGATGATGGCGAGCGGTTTGTCGTCAAGGCCGACGCCGCTCAACACCTCGACAATTTCCTCGATGTCATGACCGTCCATCACTTCAACGCGCCAGCCAAAGGCATCGAATCGTTTTGCGTACACGCCGATGTCGTGGCCGAACGCCGTCGCCTCGCTTTGACCGAGGCGGTTTGCATCCACAATGGCGATCAAATTGTTCAGCTTGTAAATGCCGGCGAACGACGCAGCCTCCCAGACCGAGCCTTCGGCGATTTCGCCGTCGCCGAGCAGGACGTAGGTGTTGTAATCCAGTTTGTCGAGCCGCGCGGCGAGCGCCATGCCCGCGCCGACGCTCAAGCCCTGGCCGAGCGAGCCGGTTGCCACGTCCACGAACGGCAGCCGCAGCGTGGGATGGCCTTCAAAGTCGGAGCCAAATTTGCGCAGCGTCAACAGTTCGCTGGCCGGGAACAAGCCGGTTTCCGCCCACGCGGCGTAGAGCAGCGGCGCGGCGTGGCCCTTGGAAAGGATGAAGCGGTCGTTGTTGTAATAGTGCGGGTTGCTTCGCGTCGTAACGCATGTGGCCGAAAAACAGCGTGGCCACCATGTCCGCCGCCGAGCAGCAGGAAGTGGGATGGCCGCTGCCCGCCGCGGTGGTGGAAGTGATGGAATGGATTCGCAATTGGTTTGCGATGCCCTTCAAAAGTTCGATGTCAGTCTCAATCATGGAACGCGCAGTTTAGACGGGAAACGCCAAAAGCCAAGACTGAAATTGTGCCAAGTGTGTTACTGCGGCAGCGCATGGCCGGGAATCGAGCAGGTCGGCGCCTGGCCAACAGCGTTGATAGTATAAGTACCGCCAGACGGGCAGACGGGAATAACCCCGTCCTTGAAATACGGCAATAAATCCTGCGCGGTCGGGATGGCGTCCTCCGGCTTGTTGTATTCGAGCGCCCACTGCAATTTGGCCGCGTCAATCAGCTTGAGATTGGCGATGCAGGCGTTGCGTTCGATGACCGCCTGCGATTGCGCCTGCTGAACGACGGTGCTGGCCTGCCGGCTGGCGGCGTCCCATTGTTGCAACCGCTCCTGCTGCTGCTGCGCGACCGCACCGATGGTGGCCAGTTGTTGTGTCAATTGCTGGTTGGCCTGTTCCAGCCGGTTGGTTTCGTTTTTCAACCGGGTAAGGGCCTGGAACAGATTCTGATTTTCCGCGCGCAACCGGTCGCCCTCCGCGCCCTGCGCCGCGGCGGCGGAAGCCTGGAACTGTTCCAAGTCTGCGCGCGCCTTTGCCGCCTCGTGCTGCGCCTTGTCGCGCGCGACAATCGCGGCGTCCCTCTGCTGGTTGGCCTTAAAAAGCATGACCTCGCCCGCCACCAGCACCGCCAGGCACAACCAGAGAAACCAGCGTTTCAGATTCATGGCTGATTCCTTTTCGCCGTTTCAAGGGCCGCCGTCAAACACGAAATGATTTTGGAAAATGGATTTCGACCAGCTTAAAGCCCGGGGCGACGCGAACATCCGCGGACGTGACCCGCCTGCGTTCCATTTTGACGTGACGCATCCGGTTGCAACCTTTTACGGGAAGAAACGTCTAATTTCACATTCATGAAAACGATTCCCCTTAAACTTCAGGTTCAAGCGCTTGCGTTTCTCGCTACACTGGCTTGCTGTACGTCGGACATTGGCTTCGCGGCGGAATCATTGCAGCCGATCCGCGTCTCCGACAATGGGCATTATTTTGTCAAGGCGGACGGCACGCCGTTCTTCTGGCAAGGGGATACGGCATGGAGCATTTTCAATCATCCAAAGCCTGCGGATGTGGATGTTTATCTGAATGACCGCGCGACCAAGGGATTTAACGTCATTCAAGGCGTCATTGCCCTCTGGGATTACACCAGACACACCAATTGCGACGGTCAACTTCCTTTCATCAATGGCGATCCGGGCCTAATCAACGAGGCGTATTACAAGAATGTTGATTTGATCCTCGACAAGGTCGAAGCGCATGGAATGTATATGGCCATCCTTCCCTATTGGCACAAAAACGCCGGCGACAGGCTGGAAACCGACGGCATCCCGGAAAAGATGCAAGCTTACTGCAAGTTCCTGGCGCAACGCTACGCCAGGCGGAATGTCTTCTGGATTCTCGGCGGCGACTCGACCGCGGACGGCGAAGCCGGTGAAAAAATCCAGCACATCACCGATCTGGAAGCCCGGGGACTGATTGAAGGCGCCAAGGCAGCGGGTGTTGACAAGATCATGATCAGCTATCATCCCACCGGGAGGCAAAGCTCGTCGTTCTGGTTCCATGATTCGCCGTGGCTTGCCTTCAATTCTATCCAGTCCGGACATTTCATCCACACGACCAACTTCCGGCTCGTCGCCAATGATTACGCAAAGACTCCCGCCAAGCCCACGCTCGACATGGAGCCGGGCTACGAAAACATCACCGATGGCCTCGTTCGCAACAGGACGAATGCATTGCGCATCACCGCCACCGACGTCCGGCGCTCGGCTTATCTAGCGGTTTTTGCGGGTGCGGCGGGCCACAGCTACGGCTGCGGCGAGGTTTATGAATTCTGGTCGCCCGAAACCCGCAGCCCATTGCCCGGCTGGGGCGCGGGCCTGCCGTGGCGTAAATCCCTAAAGCTGCCCGGTTCCAGCCAGATGCAATATGTCCGTCACCTGATTGAATCGCGCCCGATGCTCGACCGCATCCCGGATCAATCACTTCTTGGCGAAGGAGACCTGCCCGTGTTGGAACGCGTTGAAGCCACCCGTGCCGACGACGGCAGCTATGCATTCATCTACACCGCCGACGGGGAACCGTTCCAAGTGCAAACCAGCAAGCTGTCCGGCGAAAAACTTGTCGCGTGGTGGTATGACCCGCGAAATGGCAAGGCGAAAAAATCTGGCAGCTTCGCCAAAACAGACACGCGCGAGTTCACTCCGCCGTCCAGCGGCATCGGCCACGACTGGGTGCTGGTACTGGATGATGCCGCCAAAAAATTCCCACCGCCGGGTCAGGTTGCAAGCGGAACCAAACACGCTAAAAGTTTATAAGTCGAAACCGCCGGTGACAGCGCAACAGCAAGTCACTTACGATTGCGAACGTTCCGCCGCAGCCTTGATCGCCTCCAACTCCTCCCATCGCGAGTAAAGCGTCGAGATTTTTCCCTTCGCTGATTCCAACTCTTCCGTAAGCTGATTCACCTGTGTCGCGTGTTTGCGGAAAAAATCCGGATTGGAAAACAAGCCTTCGATGCGCACGACTTCCGCCTCGACCGCGTGGATTTGCGCCTCCATCCCTTCCAGCTCACGCGCTTCATTGAACGACAATTTGCGCGGTTTTGTGGATTTTGGCGCGGCGGTTATTCGTGCCGCTGATTTGTTTGTGGATATGATGGCGGCGCTCTGCCGAGCCGAAGCTGCTTCGGTCTTCTGTTTCTTCTCCAGGTAATAATCGTAGTCGCCGACGCTGTGATGGATTTTGCCGTCGCCCTCAAATGCGAGGATGTCCGTGCAGACGCGGTTGAGAAAATAACGGTCGTGGCTCACGACACACACCACACCGGGAAACGCAATCAACGCCTCCTCCAGAACACGCAATGTCGGCAGATCCAAATCGTTTGTCGGCTCGTCGAGGATCAGGAAGTTGCCGCCGCTTTTCAAAATGCGCGCGAGCAGCAGGCGGCTGCGCTCGCCGCCGGAAAGTTTTTTTACCTGCGTCAGGATGCGCTCATCGGCAAACAGAAATCGCTTCAGATACGAGCGCACCGAAAGCTTCGCGTCGCCCCACTGCACGAACTCCGTGCCGTCGGCGACTTCGTCCAGCACCGTGCGCTCCTCGTTCAATTGCAGCCGCCCCTGGTCCACGTAATTGAACTTCGTGAGCTGGCCGGTTTTCACCGTGCCTTCCGTGGGCGCGAGCTGGCCGATGACGATTTTCAGCAGCGTGGTCTTGCCGAGGCCGTTCCGCCCGCACACGCCGACGCGTTTGCCGTTTTCAAACGTGAAATTAAAACCGGAAAATAATTTCTTCCCGGCGATTTCCATGCCGAGGTTGCTGACTTCCACGGTGCGATTGCCGAGTTGCGGTGGCGGTGGGATGACCAGCTCCACATCCTCCTCGATCACCGGCCCGTCCTTCGCCGCCTCGTTATAATAACGCTCGAAACGATCCTTCTGCTTGCTGCGCTGGGCGCGCGGCCCCTGCCGCACCCACGCGAGTTCCTTTTTCAGAAACATCTGGCGCTTGTGCTCGATGGTGGCGTCGGCGGCCTGGCGCTCGGCCTTGTCCAGCAGGTAATCGGTGTAATTGCCGGCGTGCGAAAAAAACTTCCCATCGCACAGTTCCAGGATGCTGGAGGCAACGCGGTCCAGAAAATAACGGTCGTGCGTGACGACGAGAAACGTGCCGCCGAATGTTTCCAGAAACTCCGCGACCCACTCGATGGATTCCGGGTCGAGATGGTTCGTCGGTTCGTCAAGCATCAGGAAATCCGGGCGCGAAACAATCGCCCGGCACATCGCCACGCGCCGTTTCTCGCCGCCGGAAAGCGATTCGATGCGCCGCTCGCCGTCGGGACAATTCAAGTGCGACATCGCCACCTCGATGCGCCGGTCCAACGTCCAGCCTTCGAGCGCCGCGATGCGATGCTCCAGATGCTCGTGCCGTTTGGAGTCATGCGGCAGCGATTCAAATTCGGCGATGAGGTTGAGAACGTGCTGCGCGCCGTCACGGATGTTTTCACCAACACTTTTCGCCGCATCGAGCATGAAATCCTGCGGCAGATAGCTGGCGACCAGTTCGCGCTGCCGGGAAATTTCGCCGCTGTCCGGCGCCTGCAAGCCGGCGAGGATTTTCAGGAACGTCGTCTTGCCGCAGCCGTTGCGCCCGACGAGGCCGATGCGGTCACCTTCCTGAATGCCAAGCGTAATGTCGTCAAGAATGGCGTGCTCATTGTAGCGCACGGTGACTTCGGAGGCGGAAATGATGGTGGACATTTCAATTTAAAACGTTAAATAACACACAATCAAATTTATCAGAACGTCAACAGCAACAAAGACTAAGTTTTCGGCAGGAACGATTTTTACAGGAGCCGATGTTGACCTCATGAATTGAAAGTGGCAAAGGGCGTTCGGCTGTGACATTCTGCGGTGATGACGCGCACGGAAAAGCTACTGGCCGAACTCATCGCGCTGCCCAGCGTGAACCCGGCCTTTCTGCCGCCGCACCATCCGAACGCCGGTGAGAAACGTGTCGCGGACTTTCTCGCCGTCACCGCTGCGCGCGCCGGACTGGAAATCGCCTTTCAGAAAGTCTTGCCCGGGCGTCCCAATTTTATCGCGCGCATGCTGCCGCGAAACAAAATCAAACAAACCGTCCTGCTTGCTCCACACCTCGACACCGTCGGTGCGGACGGAACAAAATTCATCCCGCAGCGCAAGAATGGACGGCTTTACGGACGCGGCGCGTGCGACACGAAAAGTTCCGTCGCCGCCATGCTGTCCGCGCTTTGTGAGCTGGCGAACGCAACATCACGCCCGCTCGAAACCGAAATTATTTTCGCAGGATTGGTTGACGAGGAGCACGCCCAAGCCGGTTCACGAGCATTGGCCGCGAGCAGATTCGAGGCGGATCTGGCCATCGTCGGTGAGCCGACAAAGCTGCAGGTAGTCACCGCGCACAAGGGCAGTTTGTGGCTGGAACTGGAAACACGCGGCAAAGCGGCGCACGGCGCGATGCCGCAGTTAGGCAAAAATGCCATCCATGAAATGGCGCGCATCGTGGATTTGCTGGAAACGGATTATGCCGCGCGATTGCGGAAGCGAAAACATCCACTGCTCGGCACGGCGACGGTGAACGTCGGCACAATATCCGGCGGCGCGCAGCCAAACATCGTTCCCGACCTTTGCAAAATCACGGTGGACCGGCGCACGCTGCCGGGAGAGACGGATGAGGGCGTGCGACGTGAAATTGCAACATTCCTGCGCGCGAAGAAATTGTCCGTGAAGATTTCCAATTCGAAGCTTGCGCCGGCTTTTCCGTTGGAAACGAATCCCAAGTTACCGCTTGTCCGGCAATTCCTGCGCTGCGCCGGCCAGACCAAGCCGCTAGGCGTCCATTTCTTTTGCGACGCGGCGGTGTTGTCGGCGGGCGGGATTCCGAGCGTGGCATTCGGGCCTGGCGACATTGCGCAGGCGCATACGGCGGACGAATGGATCTCGCTGGCGGAACTGGAGCGCGGGAAGGATTTGATTTTGAAGTTCCTGAAACTGTTGCCGTAGGTTTGAACCACGAAACACTCGAAATGACGCGAAACAAGGGCTTTCCCGCTTCATTTTCACGTGTTTTGTGTATTTCGTGGTTTAAACATCTTTTCTCGGTTGAACGCATCCGGCAAGCTTTGCCCGCTCATGTCCGAAGAAAAAACTGAAACCGTTCCGACGATTGACCACAAGCCGCACGCGACGTTTTTTCGCCAGAGCGGCTGGCTGATGATCGCCACTGTCGTTCAGGGAGCGATGACTTTCGGCGTGCATCCGCTGGCCAAGAAAATTTCCCCCGCCGAATACAGCATTTTTGTGACGATGCTGATGGTGACATCGTTGATTCCGACGATGCCATTGCAAATGGTGTTTGCGCAGCAAACCGCCGGAACGCTGGCGACGAACCGCGGGCGCCAGCTTGCATTAATGATCCGTTGGGGCTGGCTGCTGACATTCATCGCGTGGGGGATTATCGCCTTGTTCGTCCTGGCGTTTCAAGACCACATCATGGCGGGCTGGGGGCTGACGAGCGCGATGACGTTGTGGGTTACGCTCGCGGCATTGCTCATGAATTTATGGATGCCGATGTTCTCCGGTGTGCTGCAAGGGCGGCAGGATTTTTTCTGGCTGGGATGGGCGTCCATACTTGGCGGAATTGGGCGCGTTGCGGTGGCGGTTCTGATTGTGCTCGCGTTTCATGGCGGAGCAACGGGGATGATTTTCGGCGCCTTTGCCGGCTTGAGCGCCTGGGCTGGCATTGCGATCTGGCGTTCGCGCGATTTGTGGCTGGCGACACCGGAGCGATTTGACTGGCGCAGCCTGCTCAAACAGGTCCTGCCATTGATGCTAGGCTTCGGCGCCTGCCAGTTCCTATTCACAACGGACACGATATATGTGAAGGCATTTTTCCCAGGCGACGAAATGGCATCCTATGGCGTGGCGGGAACGCTGTCACGCGCGCTGCTTTGGCTGGTGCTGCCGCTGGCGGCGGTGATGTTTCCTAAGATTGTCCACGCCAGCGCAAAATCGGAAAAAAGCAACCTGCTTGGCATCGTTCTCCTCGGCACGGCGATTCTGGCGATTTGCGGCGCCGTGGGCTTGTGCATCGTCGGTCCGTTGGTAGTGAAACTGGCTTTCAAGCCGGAATACGTCGCAGAAACGATGAAACTTTTGCCATGGTATGCGGGTGCGATGATTCCGCTGGCGCTGGCAAACGTACTGGTAAACGATTTGATGGCGCGGGCGAAATTCGAGGCAGTACTGCCGATGGTGCTGCTGGCCGCGGCTTATGGATTCACTCTGCCGTTCATGTTGCACAAATTTCCCGGCCGCATGGAAGTGGCGCTGCAAACGCTTGGCGCTTTCAATCTGCTGCTGCTCGGCATCTGTGCATGGTTCGCGTGGGGCGGGAAAAGCAAAGTGAAGCAGAAAGATGGAGGATAGAAGACAGCGCGGGTTTTCTCAGCCACTACTTTCCATCCTCGTTTTTGGATTTTGATCCAGACAACGGTTGCGGCGCACGCAATTTTTTGTAAATCCAGCCTTCCAGCGGGCGCAACGGGCGCAGGAGTTTGTAAATCCGCGGCCAATAAATCAGCCGGATGCGCACGACGGACAGGAACATTGTGAACGACGAGCGCGCCAGCACCACCTTCGAGCCAGCCTTGTCCGTCCATTCGGTTGGCACTTCGCTGATGCGGAAGCCCGCGCGCTTGATGGCGACGAGCAGGTTGATGTCGAACGCCATGTCGGCGATCAGCAGGTTGTCATGGATCTTATCGACCACTTCACGTTTCATCACCTTGGCGCCGCATTGCGTGTCGTGGATGTTCAGCCGGAATAAAATCTGCACGATGAGGTGGAACGCGCGGCTTGCAAACCGACGGCTGCCGGCCTGCGCCTGATGGATGACCGAATCCGGCAGCCAGCGCGAGCCGACGACGCAATCGGCTTCGCTCATTTTTTTCACCAAATCAAGAAAAGCGTGCGGCGGGGTCGCACCGTCAGCATCCACGTAACCAATCAATTCCCCCTGTGACGCGAGCTTGAGACCCTCGATGAGCGCGCCGCCCTTGCCGATGGGCTCCTTGAATTCATCCGCACGGACAGCAGGAAATTCCGCCGCCACTTTCTGGACGACGCCGAGCGTGTTGTCCGTGCATCCATTGAGCACGACGACCAGCTGGAACTTTCCGGAATAATTTTTCCCAAAGAACTGCGCGTAGTCGCGCAGCATCGGTTCGATGCGGCGCTCCTCGTTGTAGGCCGGAATCAGGATAAGCAGACTTGGGTCGGGCACGCGCATTGAGTAGCAGAAAAACCCCGAATTGCAATCGCGCTGATTCCGCTTGCAGCTTTTATTCGCAACCATTATTCAAACTGCATGAATTCCCGCGAAGCCCTAATCGCGCTCAACCTCATCGAGCATGTCGGCCCGGTTCGCGCACGGCTGCTGCTCGAACATTTCGACGACGCGCCGAAAATTCTGGCCGCCCCAAAATCCGCTTTGCTGCGCGTCCGCAACATCGGCGACGAGACCGCCGAGGCGATTGCCAACTGGGAAAAGACTATTGACCTAGGTGGTGAATTGAAGCGCATTTCCGATTTCGGCTGCCACGTCTTGATTTCGTCCGACGAAAATTATCCCGCGATGCTCCGCGAAATTTATGATCCGCCGCTCGTACTTTACGTCAAAGGTGAATTGACAGCGAAAGACAAGAATGGCGTGGCGATGGTTGGTTCGCGGCAGACGACACATTACGGCATCGAGACGGCGCGAAAGCTGGGGTATCAGCTCGCCTACGTCAGCATGACCGTCGTAAGCGGTGGGGCGCGCGGGATTGACACGGCGGCGCATCAGGGCGCGCTGGCCGCCAAAGGCCGGACGGTTTGCGTGCTCGGCACAGGCGTCAACATCGTGTACCCACCCGAGAACAAGGATTTGTTTACGCGCATCGCGGAGAACGGCGCGGTCGTCACGCAATTTCCGTTCAACCGCAACGGCGACCGGCAATCGTTCGCCATCCGCAATCGGATCATCGCCGGCATGACGCTAGGAACGGTGGTCGTGGAGGCCGATTTGCACAGCGGCGCTCTCATCACGTCAAATTTCGCGACGGAATACGGCAGGCAGGTGTTTGCCGTGCCGGGGAGGATTGATTCGCCACGCAGCAAGGGCTGCCATGATTTAATCAAGAATGGCGCGAAACTATGCGAAGGCGCGGAGGACATTTTGAGCGAGTTCGAGTATTTGTTTCCGGGGAGCAACCGTCCACCGTCGCCGGGCGAGACCGTCGTGCTGCCCGCGCTGGAACTGTCTTCAAATGAACAGAAGGTGTATGACGCGCTGGACAAGGAGGATCGGAGCATTGACGAGGTCATCCGGCGCAGCAGCCTTCCGAGTTCGGCGGTGAGCGTGGCGCTGTTGAGTTTGGAAATGAAGCATGCGGTGAAGCAAATGCCGGGAAAATTATTTGTGCGAAACCATTGAGCGAAGGGGCTTGCATCAGTGGGAGCAATGAACTAGAAGTCAGCAAACGCGGGAAAATATTATGGCGACCTACAGCATTATTGGTGGCGACGGCAAGGAATACAGCTCCGTTTTGGGGGAAGATTTGCGCCGGTGGATTGCCGAAGGGCGACTTAGCGCGCAATCGCTGGCAAAGGCAGAGAGCGACGCGGAATTCCGTCCGCTCTCGACGTTCCCGGAATTTGCCGACGCCTTTGCTCCGCCACCCGAAGCGGCGGGTGCGCCGCCGGTGTTTTCGCCCGCTGGCGTCACTGATGGCGATTATGAACTGGATATCGGTGGGTGCATCAGTCGTGGGTGGAACCTGTTCAAGGAGAATTTTGGCACCCTTTTTGTCGCCTGTTTGATCGCATTCGCGCTACAATTTACCTTCATGTTTACGTTGGGCTTGGTCACAGCGCCTGTGGCCAAAAATCTGATGCAAACACCTGTCGCATTCCAACTTGGCTTCAAGTATTTGTTTTCAGCAGTGGCTTCGCTAGTTGTTGGGCCATTGTTTGGGGGCCTTTATTTAGTTTATCTCAAGACAATTCGCCAACAAGTAACCGGCGTGGGGGATGTTTTCGCCGGATTTCAAAGGGCGTTTTCGCAGCTTTTCCTCGGTTCGCTGGTGGTGTCCATGCTGATTGGCCTATGTATGTTGCCGTTCAATCTGGTCTGGCAGGCGAAAGCCGGTTCGTTGCTGGAACAATTGCAACAGGGACAGCACATGGCACCAGCGGATGCCCAGAGAATTTTCCCCGAACTCGCGCACGCGTTCGCCGGTGCACTGCCCGTACTGCTCATCTGCTTAATCCCCGTGACTTATCTGACGGTGTCCTGGGGATTCACACTGCCGCTCGTCATTGACCGGGAACTGGAGTTCTGGCCGGCAATGAAAACCAGTTTTAAGATGGTGAACAAACATTGGTGGCAAGTTTTCGGGCTGACCATCCTTGTCGGCTTGGTGAGCATCGCCGGTGTTTTCGGGTGCTGTATTGGTGTGGTGTTCACCGTTCCCATCGGTATTGCGGCGATGATGATTGCCTATGAAACCATCTTCTCCAGGCCGCAAACCGATTAGCCGCGCGAAGGCGAAAAGCGCCGCGATGCTGAACCTTCTGGCCACGCCCGGGCTCGGCTCGCTTTTGTGCGGGCGCAGGATCGCCGGAACCGGACAACTGGTTTTGGCAGTTGCGGGTTTCACCCTGGTCGTGGTCTGGTTTTTCAAGGAAATGATACCGTATTACGGCTTGATGTTCGGGGACGAGCCGCCACATTTACCCAGCCTGAAAATGTTTGCTGAGGGCTCAACCGTGTTTGCCGCCTCGTGGCTCTGGTCGGCGGTAACGAGTCTAGGCCTGTTGAGCGAGGCTTCGGCCAACAGCTTGCAATCGCTCAAGAATTCCGCAGCACCGCCGATGCCAAAATTGGAAGCCGCCCCAATTGCCCTCGCGCTGGCCACCGTGCCGGAGTGGCAGCGGCAGGGCGACATGATTTCACGGATATTTCAATTCAAGGATTTTCCAGCCGCCGTAAAATTCGTCAACGCCGTGGCTGTTGCCGCCGAGCAGGCGTGGCATCATCCCGACATTGACATCCGCTGGAACAAGGTGACGCTCGTCCTCACGACGCACGACGCGGGCGGATTGACGCAAAAGGATTTTGACCTGGCACGGCAGTTCGACCAGTTGTCACTTCGCTGAATTGACTGAATTGGTGGAGACTACGGGAACGGTCGGCGGCGCTGTTCCACTTTGCAGCGGGCGCGGCAACCGGCCGATCCAGATGTCGCCCACGCCATGGTTCCATTCCAATTGCGGTATGGGCGGTGCGCTGGCGCTGCCGCCGCGGATGACGAGCCGGTCTTCCGGCCGCATTTTGTCCACCCACGGTTTGTAGGCCCTAGCGTCGCCGAAATTCCACACGACATCTTGATAGACTTTGAAATCCTCGTCAGGCATCAGCGTGGATTCGAAGCCGAGGATATAGCGCCAGTCGCCGTCCGGATTTTTGAAGAACGTCTGGTAAAACAGCGATTGATCCACCGTGTAAAAAGTCCCGCCCTTGTCCGGCAGCCAGCCTGTTGATATCGGGATTATCCGGCGTGAGGTAACGCCACGCCAGATGGTTGGTCCAGCGGCTGTTGAAATCGTTGGTCGTCACGGCATACATGGTCAACGCCAGCCCGCACACCAGGGCGAGCCGCTGGAAGGAATCCACGGCGAAGCGCGATTCAAAAAATAATTGCAAGTCGCTTGCGATCAAAATCGCCAGCGCCGGCAGGCCCCAGTCCTCCCAGAAACGATAGGTCTCGCACCCCAGCACCCAGCCCATCACGGCGAGCCAGAACGCCGGATGGCGGACGAGCGGCGGCGCGTTCAGCTTGGCCAGTTGCCGCAGCACGATCACGCCGCCGAGCAGCAGGATGGGAAATATTTCACCGCCGGACGGTTTCAATTCCGAGACGAGCGTAAGCTGCGTCTGGTGCATACCGACTGCGCGCACTGCCAGTTGCACCGCCTGCAAAATGCTTTCCACCGGATGGCCGGTGAGCGCCGAGCCGAGTAGCGTTCCCAAAATCCAGCTTGCCGCCAGCAGGAAACACCAGCGGAATTGTTGAGCGAGGAAAAACGCCGCGATCGGCAGCAGCCAGAGATACCAGACGCCATGAAGAAAAACAGCCAACGGCAATCATGCGGCGTCATCCAAAGAACCGTCCACCATTTGGGCGGCGACCGAACCGTGCCGCTGCCAGACCAAAAATATGACCAGAGTGGCCGTCATCGTCAGCACAAACGGGCGACCGAGCAAATAGCGTTCCGTGAGGTCGGACACCTGCGGTTGACACACCAGAATAAATGCCGCCAACCATGCCTCCGGCCGCTTCAGGCACGCCACCACCGCGCCGTTGCCGATGAGAAACAGCAACACCACCGAAAACACCACCAGCGCCTCGGCGCCCAGTTTTTCCAGAGATGAATTTTCTCCAGCAGCCAGTGCCAGCCCCAGTTGGGATCGAAATGGAATGCCGGCCCAAGCACGAGGATTTCCTGCCATGATTTGCCGCTCACCGCCTTGGCCGCGTGCCGCAACGCGTCGTCCGCCGGCAGATAGCCGTAGCCGATGACCTTCAGCGGAATGTAGAGGAGCAACAGAACGACAACTCGCCCACAATGCCAGCGGCACATAACGGCGAAAAGGTTCGAGAAACGATAAACCGAATTGGCGCTTTTCGTCCGTCATTGACCGCGACAAAAAGCGAATTTCGTCCGGAGTGTCAATGTCTGATTTTTCTCGTTTTTGTTCCCGTATACGTTTTTGACGACGAGGATGAGAATGAGGAGGATCAAAGGTTCAAAACACCACCGGCACGCCTTCGTCAAGCACGCGCAGCTTTTTCGTGAGATTTTCCTTGGCTGCGATTTCGCGCAGCCAGCGCAGCGGCTCATCCATGGCCTCGAACGACAGCCGGAACGTGCCGTAGTGCATCGGCACCATGCTGGCGCGCCCGCAAATCCCGGAATGCCTTCACCGCCTCGTCCGGCCCCATGTGGACTTGGCGGAAACTTTCCGGATGATACGCGCCGATCGGCAGCAGCGCGATTTCCGGCGCGAGCCGCTCGCCGATTTCCTTGAACCCGTCGAAATACGCGCTGTCTCCGGCGTGATAAATTTTCCGGCCCTGATGCTCCAGAACAAATCCGCCGTAGCCGCGGTGACTGGTCGCGCCAGCGTCCGCGCGCCCCAATGCTGACTCGGCGTGAACGTCACCTTCCAGTCGCGCTGCGAAAAACTTTCCCACCAGTCCAGCTCGATGACGCGCGCGAAGCCGAGGTTTTGCGCGAGGTCGCCGACGCCCCACGGCATCACGCCGATTTTCGGCTCCGGCAATTTGCGCAGAGTCGGCTTGTGGAAATGATCGAAATGCGCGTGCGTCAGCAGCACCAGATCAATCGGCGGCAGGTCGCGGATTTTCATGCCGGCGCGCTTGATGCGCTTCAGCAAAAAAAGCCAGTTCGCAAAATTCGGGTCAATCAGCACATTCAAGTCCGTGAACTGGATCAGAAACGACGCGTGGCCGATCCATGTGATGGCCACCTGCCGGCGTTTTAGTTTCGGGAAAATCGGGCGGCGATGCTGGCCGGTGCGCGGGGTGAGCCATGCCTTCCAGATGAGTTCCTGGAAAAACGTGCGCGGGTTGAAATGTTTCGACGGCGTCAAATCCTTGAACGAGCGCGGCAACCGCCGGCGCGGCGGGATGGGGCGTTGTGAAACCGGCTTTGTCATACGACGGCTGGACTTTAACCCCAAAACACTCGGAGTGAAATGGAAAATCCGCGACATCCGCTCAATCCGCGGTTAAATTCTCCGCATGAAAAAGACGATTAAGCAACTCGACAAATTTCTTCGCAAAACGCCGAAGCTCGGCAAGGGCGTCTATCTCGCCAAAACTGCCGTCGTGCTCGGCGACGTGACGCTCGGTGCGCATTCGAGCGTCTGGTATGGCGCGGTGCTGCGCGGCGACATCAACCGCATCGTCGTCGGCCACCACTCGAACATCCAGGACAACGCCGTGCTGCACCTCGCGGATGATTTCGGCGTGCATCGTCGGCAACTGGGTCACCGTCGGCCACAGCGCGATTGTCCACGCCTGCACCGTCGGCGACGAAGTGCTGGTGGGCATGGGCGCGGTGATTTTGGACGGCGCGGTCATCGGCAGACAATCGCTCATCGGCGCGAAGGCGCTGGTGACGCAGGGAATGAAAATTCCGCCCGGCTCGCTTGTCCTCGGTGCGCCGGCGAAAGTCGTCCGCAAATTGACACCAGAAGGAACGCGCCGGACTGAAATGGTGGGCGGAAAAATACGTGGACAACGGCGCTTATTGCTTGAAACACGGAATCAATGTGGGCGAGCCGTTGTGAGGCAGAAAGTTTCGGGCGCGACGCCCGAAACGACCCGCGAGGCGCGGGTGCTACCATTGGAATTAACGCCGTAACATTCCTGGCAGGCCTCCGCCCATTTTGCCCATCATTTTCGAGAATTTGCCCATTTTCTTCATCATCGTCTGCATCTGGAAGAATTTGTTCAGCATCGTGTTCAGTTCCGTCACACTCACGCCGCTGCCGGCGGCGATGCGCACGCGGCGCTTGGCGTTAAGGATTTGCGGGCTTTTGCGTTCCTGCGGCGTCATGCCGCAAATCATCGCCTCCATGCGCTTGAATTCCTTTTCCTGTTTCGACAGGTCGCCCTGCTGCTTCAACATCTCCGCACCGCCCGGCAGCATACCAACAATGCTTTCGAGCGAGCCGAGCTTTTTCATCGCGCGCAACTGCTCCAGAAAATCCTCCAGCGTGAACTGGCCCTTGCGCATCTTTTCCTCCATGCGCCGGGCATCGGCTTCGTTGACGGAATCGGCCGCGCGTTCAACGAGGCTGACGACGTCACCCATGCCTAGAATACGCGACGCCATGCGTTCGGGATGAAACAGCTCAAACTCGTCCAGCTTCTCGCCCATGCCGGCGAACTTGATGGGCTTGCCGGTGACGGCCTTCATGCTCAACGCCGCGCCGCCGCGGGCATCGCCGTCGAGCTTGGTCAGGATGGAGCCGGTAATTTGCAGCGCCTGATCGAAATGGGAGGCGACGTTGACGGCTTCCTGGCCGGTGGCGGCATCCAGCACGAGCAAAATTTCCTGCGGCTTCACGAGGTCGCGCAGGCGGACAAGTTCCTGCACGAGCGGTTCGTCAATCTGCAACCGACCGGCAGTGTCGAAAATCAGCACGTTACGGCTGTTGGCTCTGGCAAAATCCAAAGATTCGCGGGCGATTTTCAAAACGTCCGTCTCGCCGCGTTTCAGGAATACCGGGATTTCAATTTGTTTGCCGAGCGTTTCGAGCTGATCCATCGCCGCCGGACGATAAACGTCCGCCGCCACAAGCAATGGCTGGCGGCCCTGTTTCTGGAGCAACCGCGCGAGTTTGCCGCTGGAAGTCGTCTTGCCTGAGCCATGCAAACCCACCATCAAAATGGAACTCGGATTTCCGTCGAGTTTCAAAGCGGCATTTTGCGAGCCGAGCAGGCCCACCAGTTCGTCGTGGATGATTTTGACGATTTGCTGGCCGGGCTGGATGCTTTGGACTACTTCGACGCCGATGGCCTTGGTTTTGACGCGCTCGATGAAATCGCGGGCGACCTTGAAATTCACATCGGCCTCCAGCAGTGCCATGCGGACTTCGCGAAGAGAATCGCCGACGTTGGCCTCGGAAATTTTGCCGAGGCCGCGCAGGTTACGGAAGGCATTCTGGAGCTTGCTGCTTAACGAATCGAACATCTGCCTATTTTAGCGCAGAGACGCAGAGACGCAGAGAAATATTTTCAGAAAGTGGTGGTAGGTGATGGATTCGAACCATCGAAGGCATAGCCAGCAGATTTACAGTCTGCCCCCGTTGGCCACTTGGGTAACCTACCACAGCTGCGAGCCGCATAATAAGCCATGCAATTCGACCAAAGGCAAAGCAAAAAACTCCCGCGATTTTCCGTCGCGGGAGTTTATGATCATCCGAATCCGGTTTAATTGATGTTGACGTCAATTTTCTTCGGCTTGGCTTCCTCGGTTTTGGGCAGCGTGACGGTCAGGACGCCGTCCTTGTAATCCGCCTTCACCTTGTCTGCGGCGACTGGTTCGGGCAGCGTCAGTGCTCGCTGGAACTTTCCGTAGAAGCGCTCTTGCCGGTGGACTTCCACGCCTTCCTCAATCTTTTCGGACTGACGTTCGCCGGAGATGACAAGCGCGCCATCCTGTAGCGAGACGTCAATGTCCTCGCGCTTGAGACCGGGCAATTCCGCGCGGATCGTGAATTTGTCCTTGTCCTCCTGCACGTCGAGCGCGGGCGCCCAGCCTGTCAGTGGCGATTCAAACAGTCTGTCGAGTTCCTCTTGCAAGCTTGCCAGCCGGCCAAAAGTCGGCCAGGCCAGTCCGGGTCGTTGATATTGTATCAGTTTCATGTTTTTCCTTTCGGTTAATTGTTTTTGTTTCAACAAAGACCATTTAGCTTTGGCCATGCCAGCCACACCGAAGTCAAAAACCATTGAAAACAGATTGTTTTTGTGGGTTCGATTGGGCCAATCAAACGTGTCATTGGAAATATTTGGCACAGTTGCTGTGCCACATTTGCCCACATAAAGCAAAAGCCCCAAGCCGGATCGGCTTGGGGCGTCAGAAAAATTTCGGTTTAGTCAAACGCGTGACCGGCGCAGCAAAGGACGTCCTTCACCTTGTGGCGGACGAGGTCTTTGACGGCCTGGCGCGCGGGGCCGAGGTATTTGCGCGGATCGAACTCGCCTGGTTTTTCCGCTAACACCTTGCGGATGCCGGCGGTCATGGCGATGCGCAGGTCGGTGTCAATGTTGACCTTCGTGCAGCCCGTGCGGCGCGCAACTTCGATGTCGGCTTCCGGCACGCCCTGTGCGTCGGGCATTTTGCCGCCGTATTTGTTAACTTCGTCCACGAGATATTTCGGCACGCTGGAAGCGCCGTGGAGCACGAGCGGATAGTCGCCGAGGTTGGCATCCATGAGCGCCTTCTTGATGAGCTTGAGGCGTTCGAGGTCGAGGTGCTGGGTGCCCTTGAATTTATAGGCGCCGTGGCTGTTGCCGATGGCAACGGCGAGCGAATCGCAGCCGGTCTCCTTGACGAATTGGACGGCTTCCTCCGGATTGGTGTAATGGCCGCTGGTGGAGTGCGCGCCGCCTTCCTCGCCCTCGTCGAATTGCGCGCCGACGAGATGGCCGAGTTCGGATTCGACGGAGCAATCGTGTTTGTGGGCGTATTCCACGACCTTTTTGGTGATTTCGACGTTCTTCTCAAATGGCTCGTGACTGGCGTCAATCATCACGCTGGTGAACCCCTCGTCAATGCATTGTTTGCACAGCTCGAACGTGTCGCCATGGTCCAAGTGGACGGCAATGGGGATGTTGGACAGGCTGACCGCCGCCTCGATGAGTTTTTTGAGATAGACCGGGTTCGCATATTGGCGCGCGCCCTTGGAAATCTGGAGCATCAACGGCGCCTTTTCCTCCTCGCACGCCTCGACGATGGCCTGGATGAGTTCCATGTTGTTCACGTTGAACGCGCCCAGCGCGTATTTGCCCTTCAACGCCTTCGCAAACAAATCCCGTGTGTGTGTGAGTGGCATAGATTTTCTTTCATTTATAGTTTGGACAGCCAGATTTCGTTTTAACCAAACGCGGGTAATGATAGCCCGGTTTTTGTCGAAATGAAACAAAAAACATGGCGCGCAACCAACCAAGTTTTGCCAAAAATTAGGAATAAATTGCTTTCCGCCACAGGCACTTTGCGTGAAAAATCGGGCGTGCAAGCGCGTTTTCTCCTGGTCCCGCCGGCAGCGGCAAGACATTCCGCTGTTTGGGGGCAATCCGCGCCGCGTTGCGGGAAAATCCCGACGGTCCGCCCGCTGATTCTGCTCGCGCCCAAACAGGCCACTTTCCAGCTTGAACGGCAACTGCTCGCCGACGGCGGATTTCCGGCTACACCCGATTGCAGATCTTTATCCTTCGAGCGGCTGGCGCGGTTCGTCCTTGAAACATGCGCCATCGCGGCGCCACCACTGTTAAGCGACGAAGGCCGCGTCATGGTGTTGCGCGCATTGCTGATGCGGCATGAAGGCTGAGCTGAAACTTTTTGGCCGCAGCGCGCGCCGTCCCGGCTTCGCGCAGAAATTGAGCGCTCTGCTGACTGAATTCCAACAACACCAACTTGCGCCCGCCAAACTTCGCGCGCTCGCCGCCGAAAATGATCTGAGCCGCGAACTTCGCGACAAGCTCCACGACCTCGCATTGCTGCACGAAGCCTACACGGACTGGCTGACTGAACACGCATTGCAGGATGCAAACCGGCTGCTTGATTTTGCCACCGATGCACTGCGGAATGAATTCAAAGTTAAAAAATCAACGTTAAAAATTGAGCACCTGTGGTTGGACGGTTTTGCCGAAATGACTCCGCAGGAACTGGATTTACTTGCCGCCACAATGCCATCCTGCAATATCGCCACGCTTGCCTTTTGCCTCGACGAACCGGACACGGAAGAAAATTCCTGGCTCTCGATTTGGAATGTCATCGGCAAAACATTCCAGCGGTGCCGCCAACGGATTGAAAATCTGCCGGACACCGAGATTGAAATCGAACCCCTCAAACGCGATTCAACCAAGAACCGCTTTACCCACAGTTCCACCCTCCAAACTCTGGAAACTTTCTGGCAAAGTAGGGCAGGCGTCCTTCCTCCGAAATCCGGCACAGACGAGACGTGCGCACTACATTCCATTTGCCTCACCGTTTGCGCCAACTCCGAAGCCGAAGCGACGTTCGCAGCGCGAAAGATTTTGAAATTCGTCCGCAACGGAAATCGTTTCCGCGATTGCGCCGTGCTCGTCCGCAATCTAGACAATTATCACAAAGCGATCGAGCGGGTTTTCCGGCGTTTCGGCATCCCGTTTTTCCTGGACCGCCGTGAATCCGTCTCGCATCATCCACTGGCTGAACTCACGCGGAGCGCCTTGTGCACTGTTGCATTTGACTGGCAGCACAATGACTGGTTCGCCGCACTCAAGGCCGGCTTTACGCCGGTGAACGAGACCGAAATTGACCGGCTCGAAAATGCCGCGCTCGAATTTGGCTGGCGCGGCAAGAAATGGCGTGGGGTTTTGCCTGACGAATCATTGGAAAAAATCCGCGCGCGCGTTGCCCCGCCGTTTGAAAATTTCTCCGCGCAACTGGCAAAATCCAGCTTCAAGCCGGACGGCCCACAACTGGCAAATGCGCTGCGCGAGCTTTGGGATGAACTTCGGGTTGAAAACACACTCGAAAAATGGAGTTCACCTGAACCGGGCAATCTGCCATCCGCCACCCGCCACCCGTCAATTCATTCGACCGTTTTCGAGCAGATGAACGCGTGGCTCGACAATCTCGCGCTCGCATTTTCGCGCGAGCCGCTGGCATTGCGCGACTGGCTACAAATTTTGGAGGCCGGACTCGCCAGCCTGACCGTTGGTGTCATTCCGCCCGTGCTCGACGAGGTGCTTATCGGCGCGGTGGACCGGGCGCGCAACCCGGATTTGAAACTTGTGCTGGTGCTCGGCGTAAATGAATCCGTCTTTCCGGCCGCACCCGCGCCATCCGCAATCTTGACCGACGCCGACCGGGATGAATTGGGCGGCACCGTTTCGCTTGGGCCAGATTTGCATGAGCGACTGGCGCGCGAGCGTTTCTACGGCTACATCGCCTGCACGCGGGCAAGTAAACAACTCGTTATCGCTTTTTCCAGCAACGATGCAGACGGCCGGGCATTGAATCCTTCACCGTTCATCGCGCATTTGCAGCGACTGTTTCCAAAACTTGAAGTTGAGACATTTCAAGACGAAATCGAACCGGCGGAAGCGGAACATGCGAATGAATTGATCCCATCGCTTGTTCAACTTCTGGAGATTTGTAGCAGCGAACGCAAGCCCGCTCATTCAGGAAAATTGAAAATTGGTCAAAGCCGATTCGCGTCGGCTGCCACAGACGAATTGGCCGAATTACTCAAACTGCCAGCGATCAAGTCGCTTGCGGAACATTTACGACAGTTGCGTGAGCCGAATCCTGAAGAAAAGCTTTCGCCTGAGCTGGCGGAAAAGCTTTTCGGTCCGGTGTTGAAAACTTCCGTAAGCCGGCTGGAGGAATTTGCGCAGTGCCCGTTCAAATTTTTTGTCCGTTCCGGCTTGCACGCCGGGGAGCGGAAACTTTTCGAACTGGATGCGCGCGAACGTGGCAACTTCCAGCATGAAGTTCTGAAAATGTTTCATAAGCAACTGGCCGCCGAAGGTAAACGCTGGCGCGATCTCACGCCGGTGCAGGCGCGCGAACGCATCAGCAAAATAGCCACCGAACTCGTTGAGAATTTCCGCGAAGGGCTGATGCGTGATACGGCACAGACACGGTTCGAGGCACGCGCGATGGCGGAATCGTTGCAGGATTTCGTCGCGGTCCTCGTCGGCTGGATGCGCGGGCAATATGAATTTGACCCGGCGGCGGCGGAACTGGATTTTGGCGGCCAGAATTCCGGCGCGCCGGCATGGGCAATGGATCTGGGTGACGGACGCAAACTCGCGTTGCAAGGCCGGATTGACCGGGTGGATTTGTGGCGGGACCCTGAAGGCGGCGCGCTCGCGGTGGTGATGGATTACAAGTCCGGTGGCAAAAAATTGGATTCAGTTCTAGTGGAACACGGCGTGCAATTGCAACTGCCCGCCTACCTAAGCGCGCTGCGGCATTGGAAAAACCCACGTAACACATTCAATGTGGAAAAGCTGATTCCTGCCGGTGGGTTTTATGTCAATTTGCGCGGCCAGTTCGAAAGCGGAAAAACACGCAACGAGGTTCTGGCGGACTCCGACGAGACGCAACGCAAGGCGTATCGCCACACGGGAAGATTTGATGCTGGCGTCCTGGACAAGTTGGACCGGCTCAAAATGAAGGACCAATTCAGTTATCAATTGAAAAAAGATGGCGGCCTTTATGCAAACTCCACCGAGGCGCTGCCGCGCGCAGAATTTGAGGGGTTGCTCGACGGCGTTGAAACGCGATTGCAGGAAATGGGGGGCGCGATTTTCTCCGGCTCGGCGGCGGTGAATCCATATCGCAAAGGCACGGAAACGCCGTGCGAATATTGCGATTATGCTTCCGCGTGCCGGATTGACAAATGGACGCACCAGTGGCGCGTGCTGCGGGCGGCGAAGGAATCTGGGAGCGCCGCCGTCCCGGCGGCGGGTTGAAATGAGAATTCACTCCGCAATTTACGCCGGCGGGACGCCAGCACTCCCAGCAAGCCGCCGAGATAGCGGTACTTCCGGAATGCTTCGCGGCAAGTCCAACCCCGGCTGGTCTGCACTCGTTAAAAAATGGAAAGTCACACAAACGAGATTACGCGAGCGGATGATTGTTACGCCACTTGAACCGTTGCCGCGATTTGTCGCAGGCGCGGATTGCGCATTTTCCACCGACAAGAAATCCATTTTCGCCGCCGCCGTCGTTTATGACCGGGAGACGCAAAGTGTCATTGAAGTCGCGCATGCACGCACTGGCGGTAAATTTCCCTACGTTCCCGGTTTTTTGAGCTTCCGCGAAGGCCCGGCAGTCAAGCAGGCGATTTGCGCACTGAAGCACGAGTTTGGCGCGATTCTTTTTGACGGGCAGGGTTTCGCCCATCCGCGCCGTTGCGGCATCGCGTCGCATCTGGCGATTGAACTGGACCGGCCCGGTGTCGGCGTCGGCAAAAGCAGGTTGATTGGAACATTTGCAAATCCAGCATTGAAAGCTGGCACGATTGCGCCGCTCATGGATGGCGACGAGCAGATTGGCGGCGTTCTGCGGACGCAAAAAGGAATCCAGCCCGTGTTCGTGAGTGTCGGCCATCGCGTGGATTTGGTGTCTGCCGTCAAATTGGTGCTGGCCTGCTGCACGCGCTACCGTATTCCCGAACCGACGCGGCAGGCGGACATCGAGGTGGCCAAGTTGAAACGCAAGCTAGATTTCAATCTCTAGCTCGACTGGCGGCGCGAAAAATCCGCAGCCGGCCATAGTCAATTTTTCCGCCGAGCGATTCGAAGACCGGAGACAGCGCGGCGGAACCGTGCGCGCGGAAGGCAGCGGCGACTTTTGCCTGCTCCTCGGTGGTTAGAAATTTCCCCACGTCCACCGGTTCGCCACGTTCGATGCCTTCGGCGATGTGGTTGAGAATTGTGCCGTTGGTCACGCCGCGCTCGTGGGCGATTTGCTCGACGCTTGAACCGGAGCGGAAACCGCGCAGTGTTTCCCGAGCGGAATCGCCAAGACTGCTGCGCGACGGCGGCGGCGCGGCAGACACGGCAAATGAATCGTCGGCAAAAATCTGGCGCGCGCTCGTCTGCAAATGCGTGGCGATTTCACCGAGAAAAGTCTCACCGAATTCGCGCAGCTTCTTTTCGCCAACGCCGCTGATGCGGGCAAACTCGCTTTCACTGGCGGGATAATTCCGCGCCATCTGCCGCAGCGCCACGTCGGAGAATATGATGTAGGCGGGCACACCGCGTTCGTCGGCGAGCTTTTTGCGGATCTGGCGCAGGCGATCGAACAAAACCTCGTCACAGGTGATTTCACCTACGTTGTGGGCTTTCGTTTCCGGCTCGACGGTGGGCTTGGTGAGCGTGATTTTTCTCCGTTCCTTGAGCGCCGCCAACCCGTCGTTCGTCAATTCCAGCACACTGAATTTTTCCGCCGTTTGCCGGAGAAAACCGAGCCGAACGAGTTCGCGGCCAATCGCGGCCCATTCGGGACGGCTGTGTTCCTTGCCGATCCCATAAGTGGAAAGTTGAGTATGATCCCATTTGCGGATTTTTTCCGTGTCCGCGCCGGTCAGAACCTCGACCAGATGGTTCAAACCGACGCCGAAGCCATTTTTCTCTCGGATGCGAAAGACACACGAAAGAAATTTTTGCGCGGCCAGCGTGCCGTCGAACGTGGCGCGCGGGGAAAGACAGTTGTCGCACGCATCGCAGCCGGCGGCGGAATACTCCTCGCCAAAATATGCGAGCAACTCTTTCCGCCGGCAGCCGGCGCATTCGGCGTAGTGGACCATCTGCTGCAATTGTGCGCGGGCGATTTGCTGTTCCTTCAGACTGGGTTTTTCGTCAATGAACTGCGTCTGTTTCACCACGTCGCCAGCGCTGAAGAGCAAAATACATTCGCCCGGCAGACCGTCTCGGCCCGCCCGCCCGGTTTCCTGATAATAGCCCTCGATGTTTTTCGGCAGGTCGTAATGGACAACAAAGCGGACGTTCGGCTTGTTGATGCCCATGCCGAAGGCGATGGTCGCGCAGATCACGCGCACGTCATCCCGTAGAAAAAGCTCCTGATGCTCGCTGCGTTCCTTGGGCGTGAGGCCGGCGTGATACGGGCGCGACTTCACGCCGTCCTCGGTGAGATTGGCGGCGACGCGCTCGGCGGATTTGCGCGACTGGCAATAGACGATGCCGCTTTCCTTGGGCCGGGCGCGGAGAAAATGCAGCAATTGGTCGTAGGGCTTGTTCTTCGGGATGACGCGGTAGGTGAGGTTAGGACGATTGAAGCTGGCGACGTAACATTTCGGCTCGCGCAATCTCAAGTGCGTGACTATGTCCTCGCGCACGCGGCCGGTGGCGGTGGCGGTGAGCGCCATGAATGGAACGAGCGGGAAAAGTTTCCGCAAGTCGGCGATCTGGCGGTATTCCGGGCGGAAATCGTGCCCCCATTCACTGATGCAATGAGCCTCGTCCACGGCGATGAGCCGGACGTTCCAGCACTGCAAATCTTCGAGAAAACCGGACAGCATCAGCCGCTCCGGCGCGGCGTAAAGGAGGCGATATTCGCCGTTGTGCAGGCCGCGCAGACGATTCCGCGATTCATCGGCGGCGAGCGAGGAATTCAAAAATGTCGCCGGAATGCCGCTGGCTTGCAGCGCGTCCACCTGGTCTTTCATCAACGCAATCAATGGCGAGACGACGACGGTGAGGCCATCGCGCGTAAGCGCGGGAAGCTGGAAGCATAGCGATTTGCCGCCGCCGGTCGGCAGCAGCGCGAAAACGTCCCTGCCTGCCAGTGTATCGCGGATGATTTCCTCCTGTAACGGGCGGAAGGAAGTAAAACCAAAGTATTGCTTCAGTAATGGGAGCAACCCGGTGACGGAGTCGTGCATGGCGAATATCCTAATGATTTCACCATGCGATTGAAGCAATATTTATTTAGGCGGATTCCCGTCAATGCCGCCGGCTTCGGCCTCGTCGTGGATGATTTTGCCGCGTGTGCCGAAGGATTCCACGGCGTCAATCAGCCGCGCATCCACGGCGTCGCGGTGCTGCGAACAGCCGGCGTGGGCAAGGACATCGGAAACCGCATCCTGCGCAGATTCAATCGTCACGGCGATTTGCGGCGCGACGGTGAGGTTGGTCATCAACGTCGGCGCCTCATCCCCGCTGCCAAAATCGGCGGCTACGACGAGGCGGCCATTTAATTTTCCGTCCTTGTCCGTGTCAGCGAAATTATCCCGCTGATAAACGTGGTCGGTGGGCTTGTATTCGCCGGTGAAGTGCGGACCGGAATTCGGACCGGCGATGAAATAATTGCCGATGGCGTCCAGAAAATGGTCCGCCTCGGAATGTCCGCCGACGAGGCCGCAGACGCCCCAGTTATAGACGACGTTGTTGATGTATTGAATCCGGCCCTTCGCCTTGGGATTGCGGCTCTGGTTGTTGATCCAGAGGTTATGGCTGTAGGTGATGTTGGTGATGGTATCGGAGAGCGAGCCAAAGCGCTGCGGGTCAACGCCCTCGCCGATGATGCAGTTCTGGAACGTGATGTCGTGGCTGCCTTTTGTGAGTCCGAGACAATCCCAGCGCCCCCACTCGATGCTGCAATGGTCAAAAATCATGTCGCCGCCGCCGGAAAGATTGACGGAGCATTTACCCTTGTCGCCGGCGATGCCTTCGCGGAAACGCAGGTAGCGGACGATGACGTTATTTTCTCCGCTGAAGGAAACAGAACGTCCGTAAAGCGTGACGCCCTCGCCGGGCGCATTCTGCCCGTCGAGTGTGATGCCGCTGCAGACAGCGACGTTGGATTGCAACCGGATGATGCCGCCGACATCGAAGACAACGATGCGATTGGGTTTGCTGACGGCGTCGCGAAAGGAGCCGGGGCCGGAATCGGCGAGGGTGGTGACGTGAACCGTTTCGCCGCCGGTGCCGCCGCTGGCGAACTGGCCGAAGCCTTCCGCGCCGGGGAAAGCGAGCGGCTTGTCTTGAGCCTGCGCAAGATAGATAAACGAAAGACCAGCGAGAGCGGCGAAATAGAGCGATTTCATTGAATGATGGACGGAGCCGATGCTGGAGCAGTTACAGAATTGCGGGGCAATCAGTGATATTCCTGCAATGTCTTGACGCCGTAGCCGGATTTTTTGAGCGCGGCGATACCGAGGGCGGCGGCCTTGGCGCCGCTCAACGTGGTGATGATGGGCGTGCCGGTGTAAATGGCCGTGGTGCGGATCTTGATTTCATCCTCGCGCGGCACCGCTCCTGACGGCGTGTTGATGACGAGCTGGATTTCCTTGTTCTTCATCAGGTCAATCACGTTGGGCCGGCCTTCGAGCAGCTTCAACACGCGCTGGACTGTCAATCCGGCTTTCTCCAAAACGGCCGCCGTGCCGACGGTGGCGGTCAATTCAAATCCGAGGCCGGCAAACTGTTTGGCGATGGACGCGATTTGTTTTTTGTGCGCGTCGCTTACGCTGATGAACACCTTGCCGCCGGCCGGCAGCGACGAATTCGCCGCCATCTGCGATTTCGCATAGGCGATGCCCAGATCGGCATCCAAACCCATGACCTCGCCGGTGGAGCGCATTTCCGGCGAAAGCAGAATGTCCTGCCCATGGAAGCGGTTGAACGGGAAAACGGATTCCTTCACCGTCCAATGTTTCGGCCGGATTTCCCTGGTGAAAGCCGAGTTCCTTCAAGGTCTTTCCGGCCATGACTTTTGCGGCGAGTTTTGCCAGCGGAAACCCAATCGCCTTGCTAACGAACGGGATAGTGCGCGACGCGCGAGGATTCACTTCGAGCACGAAAACCTGGTCACCCTTCACGGCATATTGGACGTTCATCAGGCCGCTGACCTGCAATTCACGCGCCATCGCGTGGGTGTATTCCCGGATTTTATCCATGACTTTTTTAGAGAGGGTGTGCGGCGGCAGCACCATGGCGGCGTCGCCGGAATGGACGCCGGCGAATTCGATGTGCTCCAGCATCCCGCCGATGACAATCGTGCCTTCGTTGGGATTTTTAAACTGGCCGACATCGGCGATGCAGTCAACGTCCACCTCGGTCGCGTCTTCGAGGAATTTATCCACGAGCACCGGGCGTTCGGGCGAAGCCTCGACGGCGAACTTCATGTAATGCGACAGTTCGTTGTCGGAATAAACAATCTGCATGGCGCGGCCTCCAAGAACAAAACTGGGCCGGACGAGAACCGGATAGCCGAGTTTCTTGGACGCTTCGAGCGCCTCCTCGGCATTCGTTGCAAGGCCGTTGGGCGGTTGCGGAATATCCAGCTTGCGCAGCATCGAGGCGAAGAGCTTGCGGTCCTCGGCGATCTCGATGCTCTGCGGCGAGGTGCCGATGATGTTGACGCCATTTTTCTGGAGACCAAGCGCAAGGTTCAATGCGGGTCTGGCCGCCGAATTGCGCGATGGCACCCCAGCACTGCTCGCGCTCGTAAATGTGCAGGACGTCCTCGAGTGTGAGCGGCTCGAAAAACAATTTGTCGCTGGTGTCGTAATCGGTCGAGACGGTTTCGGGATTCGAGTTGACCATGATGGTCTCGAAACCATCTTCCTTCAAAGCGAATGCTGCGTGGACGCAGCAATAATCGAATTCAATGCCCTGACCGATGCGGTTTGGGCCGCCGCCGAGAATCATAACCTTTTTGCCGGTGTTGACTTTAACCTCGTCGTCGCCGCGGTCGTAGGTGGAATAATAATACGGGGTGTAAGCTTCGAATTCGGCGGCGCAGGTGTCCACGAGCCTGTAACTGGGAACGAGATTGAGTTTTTTTCGCAAGGTGCGGATCTTATCCTCGGTGGAGCCGGTCAAATGGGCGATTTGCCGGTCGGAGAAGCCCAAACCTTTTGCTTTGGCCAACAATTCAAGATTAAGAGGCGGCATTTTGCCGGAACATTAGGCCGGAAAAATTGTGGCGTGTCCAGCCGGGAGTAAATGCGCTTGCCGCCGGTGCGGGATTACGTTACGAAAGGCGGCGATGAAACGATTCGGGCAGGCATTGCCATGGCTGGCGCTGTTCGCTCCGTTTTTGGTCGGCGCCCAAATTGATCCTGTCAAGCGAGACCTGATCCAGTTCGGCTACAATCAGGCAGTGCAAGGCCACGCACCCTTTGCCGGCTACACTTATTATTACCACAACCAGCCGGATTTTCTGCGCACGAACCTGACGTTGCGGCTGGCGGTCGCGCCGGTGTATCTGGATTCCGAACTCGGCTTCGTGCATGGGCTTGGGCCGCAGACGGATTTTGCCCTCGGGCTGGCGGGCGGCGGATTTGCCGACGGCTACAACGAAATCCGCAGCGGCAAATTCTTTCCGGCGGAATCCTTCACCGGCCACGGCGGGGAAATTTCGGCGAGTGTTTATCACCTGTTCAATCCCGACGACGAGATTCCGCTGAATCTGATTGTGCGCAGCACAGCGCATTATTCCATGTTTGAACGCAATGACAACACAGCGCCCAACTTTCAACTGCCAGCCGACCACGGCGAATACAGCCTGCGCACCGGCCTGCGCTGGGGCGGCATCGAGCCGACACTATTTCCGGCGCTGGCGATGGAATTGTCCGTGTGGTATGAAGGCGAACACCGCACCGATTCAGGCGCCTACGGTTATGGCGGCGACCGCGTACTGAAGCCGAATTCGCATTTGTTTTGGGCCGAGGCCGCGCTTTCCTACACGCTGCCGCAGAGCCAGCAGAATTTCTCGGTCCACTTGACCGCGGGCACGAGCGTGGATGCCGATCATTTCAGCGCCTACCGCCTAGGCGGATTTTTGCCACTGGTGTCGGAATTTCCCCTGACGTTGCCGGGCTACTTTTACCAGGAAATCAGCGCGCGCCAGTTTGCGCTTTTTAATGGCAGCTATCTTGTGCCGCTCGACAAAAGCGAGCGCTGGAACCTCGATGCGAACGTGTCCAGCGCCGTCGTGGATTATCTGCCCGGCGAAGCGCAACCCGGCAACTGGCTCAACGGCGTGGGCGGCGGCATCCTCTATCGTTCATCGGACGACCGTTTCAAAGCCATGTTCACCTGCGGTTACGGTGTGGACGCCATCCGGTCCGGCGGGCGTGGCGCGGAGAGCATCGGCTTGCTCATGCAATGGGATCTGGGAAAAGCACGGGGCGAGAAATTCAATCCGGCCCAGCCGAACCGCTGGCGGGGCTGGCAGTGGCTTTTCGGCGATTGAAAACTACTTGCGCCAAGCCGTTTGGCCTGCTTCATTATTGGGCCGGGCGCGCATATGGTGGAATTGGCAGACACGCTACTTTGAGGTGGTAGTGCCGAAAGGTGTGCAGGTTCAAGTCCTGCTATGCGCACCACTTAAAATTTGACTCACCACAGATGAACACGGATTTTAACAGCTAGGGCCGCGCGCTTGACCAATAAGTTGACTTACCCTTGACTCACGCGGCGTATTCACTTGTGCGAGCAAACCATTGAGCGTTTGGAGTTGCCCGGGCATTTTCAGGCAAGAATGCAGCAGAACCCAGTATCACCGGCCTTCGGTACCATTTCGCACGGACGCACGAACATAGTCCTGCCGAGCCAGTCCGTGAAGTGGAGAATTTTCGAGCGCCCAAGACTGGTCAGACTTTTTCCGGCACAACAAATGGCTCGCGGTATTCACGCGTGAGAAATTGATTCGCCTTGCGGTTGTTGGTGAAGCGCTCGGTTTTTGGATTCATCTTCAAGACCGCGCCCAGCATCAGCAGCGTCTGGTGCAAGTCCACTTTGTTGGCGCCCAGATGATCTTCCATCCGCCCCAGACTTTCGGCCAGGTCGCTGTCTCCCTTGGTTGCATCGCGAATGGCTTCCGGCGGCAACAGCTCGCCGAGGCGATATGAAATATTGCCGGTATGAACCAGTGAGGCGGAAACATGTCCTTCCGCAATGTCCGCGTGCAGGTCGGCGGTCTTGCGGCTGCGGACGGCTTGGATGAAATTCTCGAAGTGGTCGCCGCCCTCTTCGTAGGTTTTGATTTCGTTGCCATCCTTGTCGTAAACAATCGCCTTGGTGTAACTCGGAATCACGATGGAGCCGCCCTCGCAATCAACCACCACACCGATGCTCGCGCCGCGATATTCATCCATCCTGGTCGAATCGCTGGCGGCGGGCAGTCCGCGCACTTCGAAGATCAGTGGCGCAGCCTTGTAATCGTGAAAAACAATCTGGGTATTCGGCGTAAGGCCGTCGTCTTCATAACCCAACCGCCCGCCGATGCTGATGACGCGCGGGGAGATTTCCGGCTCGCCCAGCACCCAGCGCGCGATGTCCATCTGATGGATGCCCTGATTGCCGAGGTCGCCGTTGCCGTATTCCCAGAACCAATGCCAGTCGTAATGGATCGGGCCGTTTTTTTTGCTGTTGCGCCGCGGCGGGTCGAGCGGCGCGGGGCCGCACCATAAATCGTAGTTGACCGTTTCGGGAATTGGTTGCGGGCCGGTGGTTTTGCCGATGCTGTCGCGGCGTTTGTAGCAAAGCCCGTGTGCGCGGATGATTTTGCCCAGATGTCCTTCGCGCAACCAAGCGATCGCCTCCTGCAATCCCACGCTGGAGCGGCACTGCGTTCCGACCTGCATGATGCGATTGTATTTGCGCGCCGCCTCGATCATTTTCCGGCCCTCCCAAACTTCATGAGATGCCGGCTTCTCCACATAAACATCCTTGCCGGCCTGCGCCGCCCAGATTGCACCAAGCGCGTGCCAGTGGTGCGGCGTCGCGAACGTGACCACATCAATATCTTTGTTTTCCAGCAGCTTCCGGATGTCGGTGTAGCCTTCAACTTTTTCTCCGGCATCGGTCGCCTTTTGCAATTCCGTTCCCAGAACGGCACTGTCCACATCACACAACGCGACCAGCCGCGTGCCTTTCATCGCGCTGAAAGCTTCGATATGACTTTTACCGCGACCATTGAATCCGACAACGGCGCAGCGAATGTCATCGTTCGCGCCAATGATGCGCGAGTTGACGGAAGATTGAGCGGCCAGCGGCCAGGCTTTGAAGGCCGCAGCGGCCAGGAGTGAATTGCGGATGAACTGGCGGCGAGGAATTTTATTCATACGCAGAAATGGGATATGGAGTTATTTCACCTCGTCCACGAACTGGCTGTATTGAGCTTCCACCTGATCCGGCGTTGGGGTGCCATCAAGAATGACCAGGCGGTACCGGAACGTGGCCGACTGTTCCGGCTGAATGGTGAAGTTTAGTTTCTCCTTCCCGTTGCTGAATATTTCCTGGCCAAGCGGGTTGACGGCGAACAAGCCGTAGCCTCGTGCATGCCAGTAGGTCGGAAACCCGACATTTTTGGGGTTGTCGAGCATGACAAGTGTGATGTCCTCCTGATTCACCTTGCCCGTCAACATTGTCCAGCGTCCGCGTGTGCCCCAGACCGCATCGCCGGTTTTGCCCTCGCTGCTGCGATACAATCCGGTCACGCCATTTGTGTCCATGGCCTTGACCGTGGTGGGCCGGCCGCTTGCATCGGTGTATGTGACGGCATCGGTGGAGGGTTGCTCAAGTTCGCGCCGCACGCGCAGGCCGAGCATACCGTCCTTTGCGTCCTTGAACACCACCGGCTTGTCCAGGGCGGTGAGGGTGGAAATCCGGTCCACCACGCGCCGGCCCGGCCCGGCCCGAAAGATAAAATCCGCCGTCTCGTGCAGAATCGGCTGGCCATCGGGCATCATCCAATCCATTTCGACTTCAAGCTCGCCTTTGTCCGTGCCGTCGCTCGTTTTTACGATGCGACGATGCACTATCGTGCCCATCTTCGCTTGCTGCTCCACCGGCAACGCTGTTGAGTTGTTCCAGAAATCCACGCCGTTGACGCTTTCGTAATTGAGCCAAAGCCCCACGTGGTGCGGATGGTCCGTCCGTTCACCCGGTCGCGGTTCGAGCGGGAAACCGCGCGTGATAATCGTGCCACTGGCCGTGCGGAGCGGAAACAGCACCGGCTTTTTCAACGTATCCGGCCAGATGTATGAAGTGAAAGGCTGGCCATCCACGAGCACATCCACGCGGTTGGAGGCTTCGTTCGGCACGACCGTGACGCCTGTGTCCGGGGCGGCGCGAAGACTGGAAGTGATGACCAAGGCAAAAGTGAGCACACCAAGACGGGTAAGTTGGGCTGGCATGGGTTAAAGATTCGCTGTGACCGGGCGGAACGTCAAGAGTGTCAATTTTGTTTTTCGACGGCTGGTTTTTGGGGCGTCGCCGGCGGACGGAACGTGATGACGTGATAGGTGGCCGGGCCATCGCCGACGTTCCGCATTGATTGGGGGACATTGGCCGCGTTGAAAATGACCGAACCCGGCCCGACACGGACCCACTTGTCATTCACAAACGCCTCGATCGTTCCCTCCTTCACGATGATGACCTCATCGTTGGGGCGCCGGAGTATCACGTGGTTGGTGGCGCCTGGATTGAGGGTGGAAGCATGGCATTCCAGCACATCGAGGGTGGCGGTGGGTCCTTCGAAAAACTTCCGGCTGGAGCCGGTCGCGTTCGTTTTGACTTCGAGTGAATTCCATTCAATGGCGGTTGAGGTCATGACGGTGGTTTTATCAGATTGGGCCTGTACAGCAAGTCCGGCAGTGGTCAAAGCGGTGAATAAAACCAGGGTGAATTCTCTGCGTATCAGCATATAAGTTTGTTCCTTTCCATGATGGTCGAATCACAGCATAAGCCAATGGTCCGGCTGGGCAACGGAATTGTCCATGGCCGAAACGGGTTGCCGCCTGACCCAAAATGACTTTTTGGTCTTAATGGAAACCAGCCATTCCGGCTTGTCGTTTTTGCCGGGCGGGGACAAGCTTTGCCCATGAAATCATTTTTGATTCTCCGGCTGGCGCTGGCATTTGTGTCTGCCTTGGCAGTTCCTTCTTTGTTCGCGCAAACGAATGACGCGTCAATATCGCCGACGAATAAAATTGAATTGTTCGACGGGCAGGACCTTTCCGGCTGGACATTTGTCTCGAAGGACACGAACGCGGTCGCTGCGGCCATCTGGTCGGTGACGAACGGCATGATCGTGTGCCAGGGCAAGCCATACGGATACGCACGGACTCTCCAGACCTATCGTGATTACCAACTCCACGTCGAGTGGCGCTGGCCGGACGGCCCCGGCAACAGCGGCGTCTTCCTCCACGTCAATCCGCCGGAGAAGGTCTGGCCGATGTGCTTCGAGGCGCAATTGCTCGCGGGCAGCGCGGGCGAAATCCGCTGCAACGGCGGTTCGCACGTGAATGAGGTAACGGCGGCAAATCCTAAAAGTGTTCCGCGCCAGCAGCCGAGTTCGGAAAAAACCGCCGGTGAATGGAATTCCTACGACATTGTTTGCCGGAGCAACACCATCGTTGTCCGCGTGAACGGTGTTCTGCAAAATCAAGTTACTGGCACGTCGGTGAGTTCGGGTGCGATTGCCTTGCAGGCCGAAGGCAAACTGGTGGAGTTCCGAAACTTTTTCCTGGAACCGTAGGACACGAATTAACACGGATGGACACGGATTTTTAACCGCTAATCCACGCTAATCGCGCGGAATTGTTAACCGCAAAGAAAAGCAAAGAAATTAACTAACCACGGATGCGAGAACTGGCTATGGAAATAAATGAACTAGTCGCAAAGGCAATCGCTTTCAGAGATGCAAGGGATTGGAAGCAATTCCATACTCCCAATCAACTCGCGGCCGCAATCGCTATTGAAGCGGCAGAATTGCAGGAAAAATTTCTCTGGAAATCGCCAGCCGAAGTAAAATCAGCAGTAGACGATCCCGCCAGACGTCAAGCCATAACCGAAGAACTCGCCGATGTGATGATTTTTTCCCTAATGCTGGTGCACGAACTCGACTCCGATCCGGCAGAAATCATAACTCGTAAACTGGCTCAGAATGCTAAGAAGTACCCAGTGGAAAAGGCCAGAGGAAACGCTGCCAAATACACCGATCTTTAGGTATGATTATCTACCAGGAACCCAAAGCTAGGTTTCTCGCGGATGTCGACAACAACATCCTCAAGAAGCGATTGGTCGATGCGTTCCAAGCGAAGACTGGATCAGTACCGAGAGACAGCTATGTTTGGGCTGATGAATACAGCCGTTTCGCCACGGCTCTAGAAAAGACTAAAGTACATGACGACGTCGAGATTGCTATTGAATACCATATTTCTGCTGCCGGTCGTTTTCGGATTGATGTACTCCTCGCAGGAAACGATGGCCAAACTGATAATGGCATTATCATTGAATTGAAAGCATGGGAAACCGCGGACTTGTCGGATGTGGAAGACATGGTGTTTTGTCCTATCGGCGGTGGGTCAATCAGGCAACATCCCTGTGTGCAAGCGCACAAGTATCGTGGATTGATTTTACGCTTCAACGAAGATATTAAAGAACAAGACATCCGACTTTACTCAGCGGCATACTTATTCAACCTCCACCGGCGCAAGCCTGAACCGCTGGAGGACTCAAGGTACCAGCGCATAATCAGTGATTCGAAACTTTTTCTGGCGAACGATGTGGCCCACCTCCGGCAGTTTTTGGAGCGATTCGTCCCTCAAAAATCGAAGAAGAATGTAATTTTTCTGATCGAAAATGGTCGAATGCGACCTGCAGACGAACTCGTCACACGGATAAGCAGTATGCTGGATGGAAACGAAGAATTTGACCTTATTGACGAACAAAATGAAGCCTTTCAGTACATCAAGCATGGCGTGTTGGGTGCCAAGAATCTCAAGGATCGCCTCGTCTTTGTGGTTGAAGGGGGGCCGGGCACTGGAAAATCGGTTATCGCAATCCGGTTGCTGGCTGAAATATTGAAGAACAAGCGTATGGGCTTTTTTGTGGCACCAAACAAGGCATTCCGGGACACCCTCATTGAATTCTTGGCCAGGGGCAATGCAGGATATCGGGAAGATGGGCAGGCTTTAATCCGGTCCTCTTGGAGCTTTAATGATATTACCTACGAAAAAGACGGGCACATCGACGTGCTCATTGTCGACGAGGCGCACCGGCTCAAAGACAAGGCGTATCAGTATAAAGGCAAAAGCATGGTCGAAGACATGGTGCGCGCGGCACGCATCTCCGTGTTTTTCATTGATGAAACCCAACGCGTGTCATGGAATGACTCTGGTTCAGTCGCCAGCATCGCGAGAGCGGCACAAAAATTCAAGACGGAATTTCATAAACCATTCAAACTTACCGCACAGTACCGCTGCAACGGCTCAACTGGTTATTTGAACTGGTTGGATGATGTTTTGCAGATTCAGGAAACAGCCAACTTTGAAAACTGGGGTGACGGCCAATACGAATTCAGCGTATTCGATCGGGCAGACGAGCTTTACGCCGCATTGAAGACAAAGAATGGCAGGAACAAGGCTCGGTTAATCGCCGGGTATTCTTGGGAATGGCCCACGCAGGGGCGAAAGCGCGGCACATCGAACAAGCATGTGCAAGCTGACGGTTTGTCACTGCCATGGAACTACGATAACGAGAATTGGGCGACCAGCAGGGATGGCATCGAACAAGTAGGATGCATTCATACGAGCCAAGGAGTGGAATTTGATTGGCTTGGCGTCTTGATTGGAGCGGATCTGACTTTCAAAGATGGAAAGGTCATTGGTGATCCGGCAAAGCGAGCCAGAAACGACGCATCTCTCAAGGGTTGGAAATCAGAACTGCAAGAAGCCAATGACGATCAAGATAAGAGAAAGGCAGTTTTGGATAAAGTGCAGGAAATCATCAAGAATACGTACAAAGTTTTGTTATCGAGGGGCCGAATGGGCTGTTATGTATGGTGTGCTGACGCCGGACTGCGTGAATATTTGAAATATCGCCTGGCATTAGCGTCATCCGCTGCGAACACAAAGTTGGAGCCTCTTTTGCCGTCGATTCACCACCAAACAGAGACCGTGGAGTTCTATCCATATGTACCGCAAATCATTTCAGACCCCGGTCAAGAAAAATTCGTCTCCCTAGTTCCTCTTTATTCACTAGAAGCTGCGGCTGGATCGTTTGGCGAGCCTGATGCCACTGATTGCCTAGGTTGGGTCAAGGCACCGCCCGGCGTAAAAATCAATCAACGCCACTTCGTGGCCAAGGTCATCGGAAAATCGATGGAACCAAAAATCAAAGACGAATCATATTGTCTTTTCACGTTCGGGGTTATTGGTTCAAGGGTGGGAAGAATCATACTGGCGCAACATTCGGATATTTCCGACTCTGAAACAGGTGGTAGCTACACGATTAAGAAATACCGCTCGGAAAAAATTGCCAGCAAGGATCATGGCTGGAAACATGCAAGCATCCAGCTTCAGCCAATTAATCCCGCGTTCAAGCCGATTGAAATTTCAGCCGAAAATGCGGATGAAATAAAAATAATAGCTGAATTTGTAGCTGTTCTCCAACCATGAGACTCCTCGTAGCGCCAATAAAATTTGGCTGGTACTCCTTCCTCGCGACAAGGATAGATGCGCTGAAGCGCCTGCTGGCCGAACAACAGCAAATCGTGGCGAAGGTGGACGTGTTGATGCGCTGGAAGTCCGACTCACCGCCGCCCAAACCACAGCCGCCACCTTCCTGGACGCCACCCTCCACCAAATCCTCGCCGCATGAGCCAAAGAATCCCAACGGGGTTGCATCACCGTTTCACGAAACCGATACAACCCTTTCAGGGTAATAATGATTTCGATTTCTGTTCCCAAGGTAGTCGCTGCGCTCCAACCTTGGGCTGGATGATGCAGCCCCGTTGGGGCTGAAACCATGGGCTATTGCCGGCCACCCGCCGCGCGGCGCACGGCGTCCTTTTTTTCCTCCAGTTCGGCCTGGAGCTTCTTGCGCTCGTTGACCAGTTGTTCGCGGAGCGCCCCGACCTTTTCAAAATCACCGGCGGCCTTGGCCATTTCATCATTCAACGCGATTTCGCGCCCGGCAATCGTTGCGGCGTATTTTGAATCCAGTTCCGCCAGCGCCTTTTTCTGCGTGGCGGTGAGTTTGACCGCCGGGGCGGTCTTGTCCAGGCGTTCCATGGCGAGTTCGTAGGCGGTTTTCATGTTTTGTTTTATAGCAGTCTCCTGCCAGATGGTCGAGGTTCGACTTACCAAGCGAAGATAGAAGATGGAAGATGGCGGAAAACATCGAACATCCAACATCTACCGAAGCGGGGAGCGGGGAGCAAGGAGGACAACAAGACTACAGACCACGAGACCACGGATATTCTGAAATGCTGAGATCCGGAAACAACCAACATTCTAGGAGTGCTGACCTGAACGGCTCGTCACCTCGCCGCCGACAAATCAGGAATCCGCCATAGCTGAAACAGGCATATAAACACGTCTAATAGGCAGTGTTTGCGAATCGAAAGCTGGCCTTAATTATTCGCAATCTGTTCCATTACAACCACATAAACCGATGATAAGAATTTGACAAGTTTACCATCAGTAGCTTACTATGCCAATGTAATGGTGTCGTGCCGGTTCCATTTCCGGGACCAAGCCCCGCCTTGCATCACGGTCAATATTTATTTGAGGTTCCATGAGTGAAACAACGACAGAGGCACCGTCGCCGAGCGGCGTGCCGAAAATAGCAAAAATCAACGAGGCGGTCATCCGCATCGCGGGCAATTCGCAGGATGGCATCCAGGCCATCGGCGGCTTCCTCGCGCGGCTAGCCGGCCGCAGCGAGCAGGAAGTCATGACGTTCATGACGATTCCGTCCACGATTTCCGGCGGCCCATCCATTTTCCAGGTGCGCATCGGCTCCGGGGAGGTGTTGAGCGCGGGTGATGAGGCGGACATGCTGCTTTGTTTTTACCAGCACAGCTACGAGGACCATATCAAGTCGCTGAAGCTGGGCGGCATCGTGCTTTACGACGCCGACCACGTCCAGCCGAAGCCGGAATGGGAAGAAAGCTATCGCCATGTCGGCGTGAACATTTCCAGCCTCACGGTCGAGGCCATGGGCGGGACGGGCCGCGACAAGGGCAAGAATATTTTCGCGCTCGGCCTGCTCGCAAAGATATTCGACCTGAACGTCCCCAAGCTGACCAAGCTCATCGAGGAACGTTTCGGCGGCAAGGATCCGACCATCGTGCAGAATGCGCTGACGTGTTTCAATGCCGGCTACAATCATTCGCTCGAAAACCTGCTCAAGACATACCAGTTTTACGCGCCGGAGAAGAAGGACCGCCATCAGGTGGTGATGAACGGCAACGAGGCGCTGGCTTACGGCTTGATCGCCGCCGGCGTCCGTTTCGGCGCGGGTTATCCGATCACGCCATGGTCGGACATCATGGAATTGCTCCGGCGCGAACTGCCGAAATACGGCGGCTCCTTCATCCAGACCGAGGATGAAATCGCCGCGATCTCGATGGCCATCGGCGCGAAGCTACGCGGGCCGCGTGGCGGTGACCGGTTCGAGCGGCCCTGGAATTTCGCTCAAGACCGAAGCGCTCGGCTGGGCGGTCATGGCGGAGATGCCGATCGTCATCGTGGACGTGCAACGCGGCGGGCCTTCGACCGGCATGCCGACAAATATCGAGCAGTCCGACTTGAACATCGCGTGCTTCGGCGGCCACGGCGATTCGCCGCGCGTCGTCATCGCGCCAACGGGCGTGGAAGATTGTTTTTACACCGCGATCGAGGCGGTCAACATCGCGCGCAAATACAGCACGCCGGTCATCATCCTGACCGACCAGGGCATCGCCACGCGCATCGAGGCGTTTGAAGAGCCGAACCTTGAAAAGGTCTGCCAGGACATCTCGCCTGATTTCACCCCGGTGGCCGACCACAAGCCTTACGATTTGTCCAAGCCGGACGGCATCACGCAGCACCTGGCGCCCGGCACGCGGATCGAGAGCGGCAAATATCCGATTGTCACCGGCCTTGAACACGACGAGCTTGGACATCCGACCGGCTCACCGAAGTTGCACCAGGAAATGACCGCCAAGCGCCGCAATAAATTGCGGAAGCTCGCCTGGGATTTTCCAAAAATGAAAACCTACGGGCCGGATGAAGGACAGATTCTTCTGGTCGGCTGGGGTTCCAGCCAGGGACCGATTCGCGAGGCGGTTGACCGCGCGCGCGGCATCGGCGAGGCGGTTTCGGGCCTGACGATCAAGCACATCAATCCGCTGCCGAACGGGCTTGAGGAGATTTTCAAGGGTTTCCACCACATTTTTGTGGTCGAGCTGAATGACGAGGGCATTTACGGTTTCGGCCAGCTTGCCTCGCTGCTTCGCGCGCGTTATTGCGATGAACGCATCCGCGGCATCAACAAATCCGACGGCCTGACGTGGAAGGTGAAGGAAATCCTTGACCGCGCCCGCGCCCTGGCCGAAAAAAAGAACAAATGATTTCCAATTCGAATTGTCCAAACAATCATGAGCACGCTCACAACTGAAGTCCCAAAACGCGCCAGCAACGGCGCGGCCGTCGCGCCGCCATCCCTTCCGTCAGAACGCAAGGGCCTGACGAAAAAGGAAATTGCCGCCGACCACCCGACGTGGTGCCCCGGCTGCGGCGATTTTTCCGTGCTCGCGCTTTATTTCAAGCTGATTGAGAAGCGCAAGATGTGGCATGAGAAAATCACGACCATCGCGGGCATCGGCTGTTCCAGCCGGTTCCCGTATTTCGTGCAGGCGCACGGGGCGCATTACATCCATGGACGCGCGCTGCCGTTTGCGAGCGGCATTTCGTTGTCACGGCCGGATTTGCACGTGTTCGTGTTTGGCGGCGATGGCGACGCCTTTTCCATCGGCGGCAACCATTTCAGCCATACCGCGCGCAAGAACATCAAGATGACCTATTGCGTCATGGACAATTGGGTTTATGGCCTGACGAAAAAGCAGACCTCGCCCACGTCGCCGCTCGGTTTCAAGAGCAAGACCGACCAGTGGGGTGCGGTGGATTATCCCATCAATCCGATGAAGCAGGCCATCGCCGCCGGGGCCACGTTCGTCGCGCGCACGACGCACACGAATCCGAACCACGTTTTGCAGATGATGGAGGCCGCGATGGACCATGACGGCTTCAGCTTCATCGAATGTTTGAGCGAATGCGTGGAGTTTTACGAGGGCGCGTTCGACGCCAGCAACCCGCGCAAAGGGCGGCGTGTTCAACGAAGTGCCGAAGAACCACGACGTGAGCGACGAATTGGCGGCTTACAAGCTGGCCGGCGCGGATTTTCCAGGCTATTTCGGCATTTTTTACAAGAACAACAAGCCGACCAAGAATGCCAAGGAAGCCGACATCAACAAGGGCATGATGGAAAAGGTCAAGGGCCTGAAGGACTGGCAGATTCTCCAGAAGAATTTCGACCGGATGAAGTAAACTCATTTACGATTTGCGATATACGATTTACGAGTCCGTCGAAAACTTCGCGGGCTCGTAATTTTTTTTGGTGCGAAAATCGTAAATCGTAAATTGTAAACCCGATATGCCGATTTACGAATTTGCCTGTCCCAAGTGCCGCCGGATTTTCAGCTTCCTCTCGAAGCGCATGAATCCCGACCGCCTGCCGGTCTGCCCCAAATGCGGCAATAAAAAACTGTCCAAGCAGGTCAGCCGCTTCGCCATGACCAAAGGATTGAAGGAGCCGGCGGCGAAAAACGAAATGGCCGGCAATGAACCGCCGATGCCGGATTTGGACGACCCGCGCGTCGAGCGCGCCATGATGGAAATGGAACGCGACATGGAGCATCTGGACGAAAACAATCCCAAGCACATGGCGCACATGATGAAGAAGATGAAGGACCTCATGCCGCCGGGCACTATGCCGAAGGAGATGGACGTGGCCATCAAACGGCTTGAAGCCGGCGAAGACCCGGAAAAAATCGAGGCCGACATGGGCGACGTGCTTGGCGATTTCATGGGCGGCCCGGAAGGCGGCGCGGGCGGCGGCGGGTACACGAAGGACAGCGGGTTGTATGATTATTAGTCCGCAGTCAGCAGTCAGTAGTCAGTGGCACCGAAGGTTTGTTGATTCATCTGTTATTGATTAAATTCATGGCCCATATCCACGAAAAAATTGATTTCACGGTGGCGATTTTTGTCGTCCACAACGGCAAGATTCTGCTCATCCATCATCGCAAGCTGGACAAGTGGCTGCCGCTCGGCGGGCACATCGAACTGGACGAGGATCCGGAACAGGCAGCGTTGCGCGAGGCAAAGGAAGAAAGCGGTCTCGACGTGGAATTGATCGGCGAACGTCCGCCCACGACTTCGCCCGGCACGCGCGCGCTTATAGCGCCGCGGTTCCTTGACATCCATCGCATCAGCGATACGCACGAGCACATCGGCATGATTTACTGGGCGCGACCGGCGGTAGCACCGCCGGGTCATAGCGGCGCGCACGGAGTGACGCGTCCTACCACACTCGCGCTCGCCACTGCCGAGCATCACGACATACGCTGGTGTTCCGCCGCGGATTTGGACAAACTACAGCCGCCGATGTCCGACGCGGTGAAATGGTATTGTCACGCCGCGCTCCGGGAAATCTCCGGCCAGCCATGAGCGCCCCAACGGGATTCCGTTTCAAAATCGTCTGTTTCACGATTGAAGGACTCAACTCCTTCGCGACGATTCTTTTCTTCAACTACCTCTACTTCTTCATGCGTTTCCGGTTCGGGTTCGGCGACAAGCGCAATCTCCTTCTGGCCGCGCTGCTCGGCCTGACTTACACCATCGCCGCGTGGCAGGCGGGGAGATTCGCGCACCGCTTCGGCTATTTCACCGCGCTCAAAATCGGATTCGGCCTGATGGCCGCGGGGCTGGCCGCCGGCTCGCAAATGGCTTCCGCGCCCGGCGTGATACTCGCCGCGACGGTGACCAACATCGGCATGTGTTTCATCTGGCCCACGCTCGAGGCGCTCGTCAGCGAGAGCGAACCGCCCGCAGGCGTGCCGCGCGCCGTCGGCATCTACAACATCGTCTGGGCCGTGACAAATGCGCTGGCATTTTTCATCGGCGGCACGCTCGTTGTTCAATTCGGCTTCAAGAGCATTTTTTACCTGCCGCTCGTAATGGTGCTGGCGCAACTCGCGCTGACGCTCTGGCTGCAAAATCATGCGAGCGAAACAGCCCGCGCCGCCGCCGGTGAAACGAATCGCCGCGCCGCCCCCCGACCCGAACCGCCCATCGCCGGCACGGGCAAAAACATTTCTGCAGCATGGCGTGGCTGGCGAATCCGTTCGCCTACATCGCCATCAACACACTCATCGCTGTCACGCCCGGCCTTGCCGCGAAATTCCATGTCTCGCCGATGTTCGCGGGATTCGTCTGGTCGTTGTGGTGTTTCGTCCGGCTCGGCGCGTTCGTCGTGTCTGTGGCGCTGGACGGACTGGCATTATCGTTTCCGCTGGCTCGCCGCGTCGTTTCGCGGTGCTCATTTTGTCGTTCGCGACCATTTTGCTGTCGCCGAATCTCGTTGTGCTCATCGTCGCACAAATCTTTTTTGGCGGCGCCATCGGCCTGATTTATTACTCGTCGTTGTTTTACTCGATGGACGGAGGCTCGGCTAAGAGCGAGCACGGCGGCATCCACGAGGCGGCGATCGGCCTGGGCAATTGCGTCGGCCCGGCAATTGGCGCGGCGGCGCTGGAATTCCTGCCGCAATACGCGAACAGCGGCGCGATTGCCGTGAGTGTCCTGCTGCTGGGCGGTTTCGGTGGTTTGGTGGCAATTTGGAAGACGGCGCGGGGATAAATCCCCCATTTTGCCGAAAATGCCAGTTTTCGAGGATTTTGGGGCCAGACTTGCCTTAAATTGCCATCCGCTGCCACAGCGGAGACCTTCTGAAGCGTTGGAAGCCACCCGCTACCATAGCGATGACCAAATCAAGTGTTTTTCATGACCTGCTGGGATGGCGGGTGGCAAAAAAGCGTTTTTTCATGGCCCGCTACCATGGCGGAGACCAAAAAACGTGTTTTTCATGGTCCGCTGCCGTAGCGGTGACCTTCCGAAGCGTTGGAAGGCCTGCCCCGAAACCAGACCCATGCTTTGCGCCTTTATATCTTTGCATCTTTGCGTTAAAAGAAAGACATGGAATCCGAACGTAAGACTTTGGACGACCGCGCGAAGATGACCGAGCTGGAGCGCATCCGGCATTCCGCCGCGCATGTCATGGCCACCGCCATCCTGCGCCTGTGGCCGGACGCGCAATTCGCCGCCGGGCCGCCGGTCGAAAATGGATTTTATTACGACGTGGACCTGAAGCACCGCATCTCGCCGGAGGATTTCCCGACCATCGAGGCGGAGATGAAAAAGGAGATCAAGGCGAACAACGTCTTTGAGAAAATCGTCGTCACGCGCGAGCAGGCGCTGAAGGATTCCGAGAGCGGACGGCTCGGCGGCCTGACCGAGCGGCCGGGCAATCCGAGCAAGTTCAAGATCGGCAACCTCGAAGCCATTCCCGAGGGCGAGCAGATCACTTATTTCAAGAACGGCGATTTCGTTGACCTGTGCGCCGGGCCGCACGTGATGCGCACCGGCAACATCGGCGCGTTCAAGCTCACCAGCGTGGCCAGCGCGTATTACAAGGGCGACGAGCGCAACCCGCAGCTCCAGCGCATCTACGGCACGGCGTTCAAGAACAAGACCGCAGCTCGACGAGTATTTCAAGATGATCGAGGAGGCGAAGCGCCGCGACCATCGCAAGATCGGCGCGGAGATGGGGTTGTTCGCGATTGACACCGAATACGTCGGGCCGGGCCTGCCGCTGTGGCTGCCCAAAGGCACCGCCATCGTCGAGGAACTGGAAAAGCTGGCGAAGGAAACGGAATTTGCCGCCGGTTACGTGCGCGTGAAAACGCCGCACATCGCGCAAGGAGAAAATGTATCTGACGAGCGGGCATCTGCCGGTGCTTTATGCGGAGTCAATGTTTCCGCCGATTAAGATTTTTGAAAAGGAAAAACAAGAAGAGCGTGAAGCATTGGGTAAGGAAGTCCGGCGACTTAAAGAACTGGTTCTCGCTACGGCAGGAGACCTCAACTTACTCAATAAGTCGATTGCTGAAAATGTTGCTCTACAATCACACGAGCGGGACAAGTTTCAGATACGAAAACTTTGTGAGCTATGGGAAGAGCGGGATTTAGATCCGAATACCGGCAGCCTTGTTGGAGAGTTAATACACAAACAGGAGAAATGGGAATCCATGCGTCCCGATCTCTACTACCTCAAAGCCATGAACTGCCCGCATCATCACCGCATTTTTGCGGCGGAACCGCGCAGTTACCGCGATTTGCCGTTGCGGCTGGCGGAATACGGCACCTGCTATCGCTACGAGCAGTCGGGCGAATTGTTCGGCCTCATGCGCGTCCGCTCGCTCAACATGAACGACGCGCACATCTATTGCACGCCGGAGCAGTTCGCCGCCGAGTTCAACGCCGTCAACGAAATGTATCTGAAGTATTTCAAGATTTTCGGCATCGAAAAATACGTCATGCGCTTCAGCACGCACGACCCGTCGCGCCTGACCGGCGACAACGCCAAGTTCGTCAACGAGCCGGAATTGTGGAAGCAGACGGAGGATATGGTCCGCAAGGTTTTGATTGATTCGAAGATTCCCTACGTGGAGGTGCCGAACGAGGCGGCGTTTTACGGTCCAAAGATTGACGTGCAGGTCTGGAGCGTCATCGGCCGCGAATTCACGCTGGCGACGAACCAGGTGGACTTCGCCGTGCCGCGAAAATTCGGCCTGGTCTATCGCGACAAGGACAACACGGACAAGACACCGTTGTGCATCCATCGCGCGCCGCTGGGCACGCACGAGCGGTTCATCGGCTTCCTCATCGAGCATTACGCCGGCAATTTCCCGCTCTGGCTTGCGCCGGAACAGGTGCGCGTGATGACCATCGGCGAGGAGGAGCCGCTGGTGAATTACGCCAAGGCCATCGTGAGCGAGCTGCGCGCGAATTTCGTCCGCTGCGAATCGGATTTCACATCGAACAAGATCAACGGCAAGATTCAGGAAGCCGAGCAGGCGAAAGTCCACACGATGCTCGTCATCGGCGGCCGCGACATGGATGCCGGCAATGTTTCCGTCCGTCTGCACGGCAAAGGCAACGTCGGCGCAAAGCTGAAGGGTGAAGTGATTGCGGACATTTTACAGAGTATTAAAGAGCGGCGGGCAAATTAAACCCATCATGAAAAAACTTCTCTGTTTCACAACCTTCGCCACCCTTTGTTTTAATCTTGTGGCCCAAACCAATGCAACCAAATTGCCTTCCGCCGTTTTTGATTGGGAGAAAATGCAGCCGGTGACGGTGTCGAACGGCATCCGCCGCACCGTATTTGACGGCCCCACGGCCACGCTCAACGAGATCAATTGCCATATCACCACGCTCAATCCCGGCGAAGTGAGCGGCGCGCCGCGCCTTCATGTGCAGGAGGAAGTTACCATCGTCAAGGAAGGCACGATTGAGGCGACTTGGGACGGCCACTCCCAAACGGTCGGGGCGGGTTCGGTCATCTTTTTCGCCTCTGGCGCGACCACGCAGTTGCGGAATCCCGGAAAAGTTCCGGCCACTTACACGGTCATTTATTATTACACACCCCTGACGCCAAAAAAATGACGGCGCGGCAAAGGGCGGAGGGCATAGATTATTCTGAAACAAAAAAAACGCGGTTGCCGTGACTGGCAACCGCGTTTTGCTTGTGTAGAATTTCAGTTTCCGAAACCCGGCAGCTTCCTGAGACTATCCATGGCACCCTTGGCTTTTTGCCAGCCGGGTGCGTATTTATCAGCAACGGTGGTAATCAGCTGTTTTTGACCATCGGTCAGGTGGACGTTGCCCGCAACGTTTTTGATGGCGGGGATGGCGGCGGTGACATTGCCTCCGCGCAGTGAGCTGACAATGTTGGCAACATCGCCCTGCGCGCCGGGCAGCGTGGCGAAGTTCTTCTGCACGGCGTAGGCGGACGCGAGATTGCCGACCTGCTTTGCGAGGCCAAGTTGTTCGGGCGTGAGCTTTGCGGCCGAGGCCACCTTGAAGGCGGAAGTCAACGCATCGGAATCCATGCCGCCCGTCAACGACTTGAGAGTGCTGTCCAGCTCATTCTTGATGGCGGCGTTCGCGCCAATAGCGGCGCCGAGGCCTTGCATTTTGCCAGTCAGCTCGGAGGCGATGGCGCCGAGCTGACCGTCCGAGGCGGACCTGGCCTGGTCCAAAAACTTGCTAACGAGGCCGGCATCGGCCTGGGCAAAGGCGGTGGAGGTGATGCCGCAGAACGCGACGGTGGTAATGATTAAAAGACTGGTCAGGTGTTTCTTCATGATGCGGACATGATAATTGCCTGGACAAATCTTGCAAGCCATTCGGCATCCGGGATTTAACCGCGCACGCGTTGAAACGTTGGGAAGAGGCGAAGGCGCGGCGGCGATTCTCGCGGTAATCAAAGAGCGACGGGCTTAAATCGAACGAAATGGCCGTTTGACCCGTCAAATATGGGTCTATGCAAACCATAAAAGGATTGATTGCCTTACTGCTGACGGCGGTGGCGGTGTTCACCGCAGTCGAGATTTACAACAGCAAAGCCGAAGCCAGATATATCGCCAAATTGAAAAACACCATCGTGGACAACACCGTCAAAACCGCGAAACAGACCCCATCCAAGGTGACGACCAACACGGTTGACCAGGCGCGGCAGAAAGTCAAGAATTTGAATCTCTGAATTCAGTGTGGTGGGAACAGGGACGCTTGCTCGCGATTACGAGGACGTTTTTTCACGTTCACGGCAAAGGCAATTTGTCGAACCGGAGGGCGAAGCGGCGGCGGACATTTTGCTGGCAATCAAGGAACGCAAAGCATAAATGGATGGCACCGCATGAGGCCGGGCAGCGCGGTGACCAATGTTCAAATTGTCGGAACAATCTTCGGGAAGCTATTTGTCCGCCGGGACAACCCGGGCTATCGTTGTTTTACTCCTCATATTGGCCGTGGTCACGGCAATCCGAGTCCGCCTTTTGGACATGCCGCTGGAGCGTGACGAGGGGGAATACGCCTATGCTGGCCAATTGCTGCTTCAGGATGTCTCCCCGTATAAGGCAGCTTACAACGTCACCCTGAAATTGCCCGGGACGTGCGCAGCGTATGCGCTCATCATGGCGGCGTTCGGGCAAACGGCTGTCGCCATCCATGCGGGGGTAATTCTAGTCAATCTTGCCACGGCGCTGCTGGTCTTCGTGATGGCGCGCCGCATCTACGGGGATGCCGGCGGAGTGGTCGCGGCCGGAACTTATGCGCTTCTGTCCATAGTGCCGACAACGATGGGGCTGGCCGCCCATGCGACCCATTTTGTGATGTTGCCGGCGCTTGCCGGCGTCGTCCTGCTCCAAAATCTGGATGAGCGTACTTCCGTCGCGCGGATTTTTTCCGCCGGACTGCTCATCGGGCTGGCCGTGTTGATGAAACAAACGGGCGCGGCGTTCGGTCTTTTTGCGGCAGGTTGGATCTTGTGGTTAGAATCATCCTCCGGCCAAAAACGATGGCGGTGTCTGGCTGTGCGCCTGGGCTGGCTGGCGTTGGGTGGATTGCTCCCCTTCATCCTGATGTGTTCCATCATTGTCCTTGCCGGCGACTGGCATCAATTTTGGCTATGGACCTTCGAATATTCCGGGGAACATGCCTCGGTGATCACGTTTGCCCGGGGGATGACAACCCTGGCGGGGGTTGTCATGCCGATTTTGAAAGCCGCGCCGGGATTGTGGGTTCTTGCGGTGTTGGGGATTGCCCTTCTTTTTTGCGAACCGGCTTTGAGGCGCTGGCGGGCTTTTATTGCGGGGTTTGCCTTTTTTTCGTGCGTGGCGGCATGGCCCGGCTGGCGTGGACATTATTTTATCCAATTGCTTCCCGCGGCGGGCCTGCTGGTGGCGGCGGCTTTTCACGCAATTACATGCTTCCTTGCACGATCCAATTTTGGATTTCGCCCGAGGGCGCTGCCCGCCCTGGTTTTTGGCGCAGCCGCCATCAGTTTGCTCATCCAATCTAGTGACATTTACTTTTTGCTCACTCCCGCGCAGGCGTGCCGCGCAATCTACGGCACCAATCCTTTTCCGGAGTCGGTGGAGATTGGCCGTTATGTGGCAGCGCACAGCACCCCTGAAGCACGGATTGTGGTACTGGGATCCGAACCGCAGATTTACTTTTACAGCCAGCGCCGAGCCGCCACGGGTTATATTTGCACCTACCCCCTGATGGAACCCCAGCCTTTTGCAGTGGAGATGCAAAGGGATATGATCCGGCAAATTGAAAAGGCAGACCCCGATTTTGTGGTTTTTGTTCATGTCAAAGAGTCGTGGTTGCAATATACGGATTCCAACCCGCTGATCTTCGACTGGTTTGGCCCCTATCAGCGGAAACATCTAAGGCTGGCGGGGCTGGTGGAAATCCGGCCTGACGAACCCACACAATATCGGTGGTATGACCAGCCGGCGACCAACGCGCAAACAACGGCGGAATCGTGGCTGGCCGTTTTCAAGCGCCGCGACGACGATGCGAAACCGGACGGGAATTGATCGCAAACTTCAGGCCGGTCAATAAACCGGCAGACATTTCGGCCATTTCAGGTCCGGGTAACATACGATGCAAGTCCGCCCGCCGTTTGAAGCGTGAGCGGAAACGCGTGAAAAGCGTTGCATTCCAGACCGAAATCGGTAAAATGTACCAGTATTTTGTATTGGAGTTGATTTCCTTAAGGGTTGAGGGGGGGGGAATGGGTTGACATGGGTTTGCCTATTTTGGTTGCGGGAAACGTAACACACTTTTGAATCCAATCGCGATCACGAGTTGGTCGGTCCGGGTCAGGTTTTTCGGCAAACCCACTCCCGAAGGCTTCTTGTCGCCATCTTCGATCCCTGTCCCGCCAACGCGCCGAACCAAGAAAGTTTGCTGCTTATGAAAATATTCCTCATCTGGGTGAATGACGAGAATTTCTACCGGTTGCTGCCGGAGGATCTGGGCGGTTCAAAGCCGGGCGACCTACGGATCAAGGTCATGGGGTTTCCACCGCTGGGCATCGAGACGCTCGCGCCGGTTCTGCGCCAGCACGGCCACGAGGTCCGGATGTTCGATACATGCCATCCGGAAATGAAGGAGCCGGACATCGAGCAGGCGTTGCGGGACGATCCGCCGGATGTAGTAGCGCTTTCATTTTTGTCCACGACGACTTATCCCGGGGTGAAAAGCATGGCTCAGGTGGTCAAGGACGTGATGCCGAATGTTCCGATCATCTGCGGCGGAGTTTTTGCCACTATGAACCAGGAGCGAATCCTGAAGGATTGTCCCTACATTGACGCCGTGGGTGTGGGTGAAGGCGAGGAACTGTTGCCAGACTATCTTGAACACCTTGCCAATCCGGCAAGCGTGGCCGGTCTTGTCTGGCGCGACGGCGATAAAATCGTCAAAAACATCGCCCGCCCGATCATCAAGGATTTGAACAAGTTTCCGTATCCCGACCGGACGACGCTGCCGATTGATTACATCGAATCGCTGCCGCTCGACGTGCCGGCGGTTCTTTCGCTGGAAAAATTCTGCACGATGCAGACGTCGCGCGGCTGTCCTTACACCTGCATTTATTGCGACATCCCGGCGTTGACCAACGGCAAGTGGCGGTTCCGTTCGCCGGAGCATGTTTTGGGCGAGATGAAGCAGCTCCACGACCAAGGCTACCGCTCGATATACCTGACCGACGATCATTTTCTGCTGAAACGGGACCGCATCAGCGCGATTTGCCAGAACATCATTGACCACAAGCTTGCGTTCAAGTGGGGCTGCGAAGGCCGGGTTGATTCCGTCGCGGTGGACCAGCTTCCCATCATGGGCCGGGCCAACTGCAATTTCCTCGCGTTCGGCGTGGAGGCGGGCACGCAAAAAATCCTGGACCGCCTTGACAAAAACCAGACGCTGGCGCAAATCGAAAAGGCGGTGAGCGAAGCCAAGCGCTGCGGGATCGAGCGGGCGCACGGATTTTTCCTGGTCGGTTCGCCCGGCGAAACCGAGGAGGACATACTGGAAAGCTTCCGATTCTGCGCGCGGCTGAAGCTGGACACATTCGGCTTCAACCGGCTGTGTGTCTATCGCGGCACGCCGCTATGGCACGAATATATCGAACGCGGCATCCTCGACGACGAACGCGACTGGGCGAAATGGTTCAAGTGCTCGGACATTGACCCGACGGTGCTGCCCAGCGAGGTGGTCAATCGCGCGCGCCAAAAGGGCTACGCGCTGCTTTTCGCCCGGCGGATTTTTTTCCGGCCCATCCAGACCTTCAAGCTGATCCGCACGCTGGGCCGGCACATGAAATACAGCGACATCTTCCGGCTGTTGAGCAGCCCGTTCCGTCGGCGCAAGCTGAACCGGACACCGGAACTGCCCGCCAAGATGATTGAACGGGGATTGACCGCGCCCATCCGGACCGCCACGTCCCGTGCAGTTCCCGCGTGACGCAGCCTGTCCGCGACGGACAGGAGCAACTTCGGCGTCAAACCGAAGGTGGAAGAATCAAGGAGCGACGCGCCCGGAATTTTTCATCCGCATCGTTGGGCTTGCAAATATTCTGAAAAAGGGGTTTGCTGGTTCATCGCCAACTAAAAAGAGGCCGGCTCGTCTTGCGGCCGATTCAAAAAACATTATGGCTGAATTCAAATTTTCCTGCCCGCAATGCGGCCAGCACATCCAGTGCGACATCGGCTATTCCGGCACGCAAATCAACTGCCCGTCGTGCCAGCAAGCCATTGTCGTCCCGCAGGCGCCGCGTTCCGCCGCCGCAGCCCCGGCTGCGCCGCCAGTTCCACCGCCAGCCCAGCCGGGCCTTTCGACAAGACAAACCACCACGGCTCCGGCAGCGGGACGGCGATTTGCCGGCGCGCCCGGCGCTCAACCGGCGGCCAAACCCAAATCGAAGGCGCTGCAAACTATTCTGGTCATCACCGCGTGCGTGGTGGTTCTGGCCGGACTCGGCGCGGGATCGGCTGGTTTGGTTTTTCGAAATACAAGGAACACAAGGCGGCGAAGAAGGCAAACCCTGCGGCGCAAGTGGCCACGCCCACCTCGAACGCAACCATTCAGGCGTTGAGCATTTTGACCAAGGTGCATTCGGCTTACACCAATTTTACCAGCGTAAAGGAGGACGGCACTTTCACTTTGTTTCTTGAACTTGTCGAACCTCACGCATCGCCGATGTGAATCCGGAGTTCGCCGGCCAATTCGAAGAACCCCAACCGGCGTCCGCCGGGCATGCCCCGAATCATCACGAACACAACCGAGTATTCGGTCAAGCGCGCGCAGACAGACTGGTATTATTTCGCCGGGGAAGCGGTGTCAAAAATTGATCGTCAGATCCTGACCAACACCATCGCCATGTGGTCAGCCGACAAAGGCACAGTTCATGTTCACGGATTCCCATCAAAGAATGGTGCCAGCGCACTTATCAGCAGCTTGCCGAGCCGGGTCGGTGAACAACACGTCGGCGCAAATGACGGAGCAATTCAGGAACATGCAGCAACTTTTTGGCGATCCGGCCCAACTGACAAAAATAATCAAGGATTTGGGACAAACCGAGGATGAACCGGTGAACGGGCAGGATTGCTACACCCTCACCGCCAAAGTGCTCGGACAAAAAGTGAAAATCTGGGTGGACAAATCCACCTACCTGATTTCGCAATCGGCAAATCACGCTCGGCGGAGCCATCAGCGACGCCGACATTGACGATGCTTTCTCGCTATTTGCCGCGGCTTCACCAACCTGCCGCCGGCGGCAACTGGACATGATGAAGGCGCAGGTCAAAAAATACACGCCGGCGATGACGAAAATTCGCGGCACCATCACTTCAACCACCAAAGATCATTGAAATCAAATCCGACTCTTTCTGCCGATGATTTCAATTATCCCGTGCCGCAGGGCGTCAGGTTGATTCGCATGCCAGGTGCGGCGACCACGGACCGAGGCCGCTCGTCCATGGCAGTCAACCAGCGCAACGCCTGCATCAACAATCTCCGCCAGATCGACGCGGCAAAGAACGAATGGGCCCTAGAGAAAGGCAAAACAAATGGCGCCCCCGTCAGCGAAGACGACATCAAGCCTTACGTCAAGCTGGACGCAAATGGAAACCTTCCCAAATGCCCGGCGGGTGGCACATACACCATCGGCAAAGTCGGTGAAAAGCCGACCTGCTCCATTCCCGGCCACGAGCTGCCGTAAAAAAATCGGGACAGCCCGACCGGCAAATTGTTAAATCAATGGCGTGGGTCATTATTGGAACACGTTTGCCGGATTGATTTCGACGCCGTTCGGGCACATCGCGCTAGTTTGGGGCATTGTGCCGCTTTACTTCGGCCTGCTACTGAATGAAATCACTTCGGACAGGGCGAATTTCCGGACGGCGCTCCAGACCGGTTTCAGCTTTCTCTGGGCGGGTGCGCAATGGCTCTGGCCATATTTCAAACTTCGCAAGCCCGGCGAGCCGGAAATCGAGCTCGGCGCAATGCTTCCGATCAATCTGCTCGTCACGTTTCTTGTGATTGCGCTGGGCGTGGTCGCCCTGTTCAGCGGCCTTCGCAAAAAATTTCCGAAGCACCTGCGTTTCATCGGCCATACGCGGTTCGCCAATTATTTCATGATAACCATTTTCCCCATCCAGGCGCATTACCTGCCGTGGACATGGGAACGTCTTACTGCAATTGTCTTATTTGCCGTCCCCATCTGGCTGTTTTTGCACTTCGGCCTGATGCCCTTGCGGAATCAGTGACACTCTCGTTGCGCTCGCCAACGCTTGAGGCGATTTGTTAATTTTGTTTCATGGGACGCCAATGGCTTCATGCAAAACGTCTGGTCGCCGGCCTGAAAAAAGGACGGACGACCGGCAAGCTTGTCCGCGAAATCTCCGTCGCCGCCAAAATGGGCGGGGCCGACCCGGACATGAATCCGCGGCTTTTCACCGCCGTCGAAAAGGCGAAAAAGGAAAGCGTGACGCGCGACACAATCGAGCGCGCCATCAAAAAAGGCGCGGGAACCGGCGACGAAAAGCTCATCATGGAACACGTCCTGTATGAAGGGCGCGCTCCACATAACGTGCCCGTCATCGTCGAAGTTTACACCGACAACGTGAACCGCACCGCGCCGGAAATTCGCGTGCTGTTCAAAAACAAGGGGCAGCTCGGCACCACCGGCTGCAACAAGTTTTTGTTCGACCACGTCGGCCTTGTCGAGGCGCATCATCCCGATGCGGCCATTGACCGTGAAGCCGCCGCCATCGAAGCAGGGGCGAACGAAGTCGAATTGCTCGCACACGAGCAGAACGACGACATCCCTGAAGGAGCGGCGGGAGCAAAATTCATCTGTGACCGCACGGCGGTGGCCGCCGTTTCAAAATGGCTTTCATCAAACGGGTGGACGGTCGTAACGAGCGAATTGGGCCACGTGCCGAAGCAATTTCCCGAACTCACTGATGCGCAGCGCGCCGAAGTTGGGGAATTCCTGCAAACGCTCGACGACCATGACGATGTCCACCGCGTCTGGGCGGCTGTGAAATAATCACTCACCGCCGCTGCTTCCATTTTTTCGTTCCCAGCGGCGCGGCGAGCGTTCGGGCAAATTCGTGTCCACTTTCGCATAGTAAGTTTCCTCGCCGAACCGCGCGTCGGCTTCCTGCTGCAATTTCAGCGAAGGCGTGACGTTGAAACGCTCGTTTGTGTCCACGAAAACAACTTCGCCGCCAGGCCGCATGAAGCACAGCAGCAGCGGGCATTTACCGGGATGCGCGGCGACAAGCTCGCGCACCGCGTCCAGTTGCTCCGGCTTCAAATGCGCGGTATGCAACCGCAAATGCACCTGCTTCGTGTATTTTTTCGGCGCGTCCTCCAGCGGCATGATTTCCTGCGGAAAGATTTTTGGCTTGTCCTCGCCGGTGTTCACCTCGCCGACGACGAGAATCGCCTTGTTCATTTCCAGCAGCGGGCGGAACTTGTCATAGTCGTTCATCACGAGGATTTGCACCGAGCCTTCCAAATCCTCCAGCGTCACCATCGAATACGGCTTGCCGGACTTTTTGGAGAAGCCGTGCGTGCACCGCCGCAATCAGGCCGCCGATGCGCGTGAGCGAGCGGTTTGGCAGTTCCGCCAGCTTTGCGGTGTTCGCGAGGCAATACTTTTCCAGAATCGGCGCGAACGGCGTGAGCGGATGGCCGGTGACGTAAAAACCGAGCAGTTCCTTTTCGTGCGCGAGCAGTTCGTGCTGCGGCCATTCGGGCAGATTGCTGATGCTCTCCGGCATTGGCGGCGCCTTTTCCTCCAGAGCGCCAAAGAGCGAGCTTTGTCCTTTTTGTTTGTCGGAAAGAATGCTCGCTGCGCGGGCGAGCGTGCGCTCGATTTGCGCGAACAACGTCGCGCGCGTCTGCGCCGAAACAATCGCACGCGCCGGTTTTGATCAGCGCCTCTAGGGTTTTCCGTCCGAGCGAGCGGCCGTCCACGCGCTCGCATAATTCGGAAAGCGTTTTGAATTTCCCGCTTTCATTCCGCGCCTTCAAAATCGCCTCGACCGCCGCTTCGCCGACGCCCTTGATCGCCGCAAGGCCGAACCGAATCGCCTTGCCGTCGCGCGCCGGAGCGAAGTAAACGCCGCTCTCGTTCACGTCCGGCTGCAAGACTTCAATGCCGAACTCGCGCGCCTCGGCGATGTATTCGCTCAATTTTTCCGTGTTCGCCATGTCGTTCGTCATCATGGCGCAGAAAAACTCGACCGGATAATTCGCCTTCAGATATGCGGTCTGATACGCGACGATGGCATAGGCGGCGGCGTGCGACTTGTTGAAGCCGTAGCCGGCAAACTTTTCAAGCAAATCGAAAATCTGGTTCGCCTTCGCGCCGGGGATTTTGTTTTTTTCAGCGCAGCCCTTGACGAACTTCTCGCGCTGCTTCTGCATTTCCTCGACTTTTTTCTTGCCCATCGCGCGCCGCAAGATGTCCGCCGCGCCGAGCGTGAATCCGGCGAGGATCTGTGCGGCCTGCATGACCTGCTCCTGATAAATCAAAATGCCGTAGGTCTCGCGCGCAATCGGTTCGAGCAGCGGATGCTCGTATTTGATTTCCATTTCGCCATGGCGCCGCTTGATGAATTCGGGAATCAGCTCCATCGGGCCGGGCCGGTAAAGCGCGACCAGGGCCGTGATATGCTCAACCGAACTGATCTGGAACTTGCGGCACAAATCGCGCATCCCGCCCGATTCCAACTGGAACACGCCCAGCGTTTCCGCCTTGTTCAGCAAGTCGTAGGTCTTCTGCGTCATCGAGCGGCAGATGGTCAATGTCAATTTCGGTTCCCCGCGTGCGCTTGACCATCTCGCAGGTGTTGCGGATGACGGTCAGCGTCTTCAGGCCGAGAAAATCCATCTTCAGCAGGCCGAGATCGCCGACGGGGTTCATCGCGTATTGCGTGACGAGCGTGCCGCTGTCGTCCTGCTTGAGCGGCAGCAGATTCACGAGCGGCTGGTCGCCGATGACGACGCCGGCGGCGTGGACGCTTGCGTTGCGCGTGAGGTCTTCGAGAATCAGGGCGGTGTCAATCAACTCACGCGTGACTATCCTCGGTCTCGTAAGCCTCCTTGAATTCCGGCGATTGCTTGAGCGCTTTCGTCAAATCCATTTTCAGGTCGAACGGAATCATCTTCGCCAGCCGGTCGCATTCGCCGTAGCTCAAACCCATCACGCGGCCCACGTCGCGCACGACGGATTTTGCGCCCATCGTGCCGAAGGTGATGATTTGCGCGACGGAATCGCGTCCGTATTTTTCGCGGACATATTCGATGACGTCGGCCCGACGGTCATCGGCGAAATCAATGTCAATATCCGGCGGATTCACGCGCTCGGGATTCAGGAAGCGCTCGAACAGCAGGCCATAGCGGATGGGGTCCACGTTCGCGATTTCGAGCAGATAAGTGACGAGGGAGCCGGCGGCGCTGCCGCGCGCGACGCATGCCACGCCCATTTCGCGGCCTTTGCGGATGAAATCGCCGACGATGAGGAAGTAGGAAATAAATCCTGTCTTTTCGATGACGGTGAGTTCGAGTTTGAGCCGTTCAAGGACGGTCTTGATGGCCTCCGGCTCATTCGGCCTGGCCACATCAAAAGTGGGCAACCGCTGCGGGTCGTCAATTCCGGTGACGACAAATTCCTTCCCCTTCGCCTTCGCATGAATCGTGTAACGGCGGAACAAACCTTCCGCAATCCACTGGCGCAAAAACCCTTCGCGTGTGAAATGTTCCGGAGGATGAAACACCGGATAGTGCAGCTTGCCGAATTCGATTTCCAAATTGCACTTCTCGGCGACCTCCAGCGTGTTTGTTACCGCGTCCGGCGTTTCGGCAAAACGCGCTTTCATCTCTTCCGCCGTGCGCAGGTAAAATTGTTCCGGCTCGTAGCGCATCCGTTTGGTGTCGGCGAGCTGTGTCTGCGTGCCGATGCAAATCAGGCAGTCGTGCGCATGTGAATGGCTCTTCTCGACGTAATGAACGTCGTTCGTGGCAACGAGCTTGAGGCCGAATTCCTTCGACCACTGAATCAAATGGCGGTTCACCTTTGCCTGTTCCGCAATGCCGTGATTTTGCAGTTCGAGGAAAAAATTGTCCGCGCCGAACGTCTGTTTGAACCAGTACACCGCATCGCGCGCCTTGTCCAACTGGTCCTTCATGATCCAGTCAGGAATTTCGCTGGCAAGACAGCCGGACATCACAATGAGGCCGCCCTTGTGCGCGGCGAGGATCTCCTTGTCAATGCGCGGTTTATAATAATAGCCCTCCAAGTGGGCGGCGGTGGTGAGCTTGATGAGATTCTTATAGCCGGTCTCGTCCTTTGCCAGCAGGCCCAGGTGATGATATACATCGCGCCCACCGCCGGCACTGCCGGTTTTCTTTTCCAGCCGGCTGGCGGGCGCAACATAAACCTCGCAGCCGATGATGGGCTTGATCCCCTTTTCGCGCGCGGCCTTGTAAAAATCAATGACACCGTGCATCGCGCCGTGGTCGGTGATGGCGAGCGCGGGAAATTTCAGTTCATGCGCCTTATCAACCAGCCGGTCCAGACGGCACGCACCATCGAGCAGGGAATACTCGGTGTGCAAATGCAAGTGAACAAAATCGGCGTGCGACATGGGCACAGTTTAACTTCCAACGGGCAAGACACCAAGTTTGAAAAAAATTCCGCGCGGGTACTTTGAGTTGTCTCAACTGCGGACGATCATTATATTCCCGCACATGGGAAGTAAAATCCGCGTTGCAAAAACCAAAAGGCCGTCGAGCCGCTCAAAAAAAATCCTACCGGCGTCCACGAACAATCCATTTCACGTTTTGCCGCCCGGCGACACTATTCCCAAGGAATGCAATGCGTTTATCGAGTGCCCGATGCGGAGCAAGATCAAATACGAGCTGGACAAGATTTCAGGGTTTCTGCAAATCAGCCGTGTGCTGCATAGCGCGGTGCATTATCCGAGCAACTACGGATTCATTCCCCAGACCTACTGCGAAGATCACGATCCGCTGGACATTCTGGTGCTGTCGCAGGAGCCGGTGACGCCCGGCTGCGTGATGAAGGCGCGTCCCATCGGCATGTTGCGCATGATTGACCAGGGGCTTGAGGATATCAAAATCATCGCCGCGCACACCAACGATCCATTCTACGAAAATTACATGGATATTTCCCAGCTGCCGCCGCATGTGCTGCGCGAGATCCACCATTTTTTTGAGATTTACAAGGAATTGGAAAAAGCCGAATCGCCGCAAGTGGGGAATTTCCAGGACCGCGGCGCAGCGCATAGCGCCATCCGCGAATCGCTGGCCCAATACCAGCGGCATCGCAACCGTCTGCTCAAGGGCGAATTTCCGAACACCTAGGCAAAATCCGAGTGCGACGACAGATCGGCGTTGCCGCGCCATGATCACTGCGCAAACAGCTTCACTCTTGATCCGTAACCGTGTCGTGGAATTTCAGGATATCTCCCGTCTCGCCCTTGAGTTCAGCTTCCTTGAACTTGATGGCGGTGCGCGGATGCTGGTTCAACATACCGGTGAGCAGATACGGCAAGTCGTAGCCCCAGAGGAGTTTCGCGCGCATCGGTTCGATGTGGTTCTGCACGCAGTCGAGCACGGGGCGGAGTTCGTATTTCGGGTTGTGCAAAAAGGCGAGCAGCAGTTCCATCGGGCAATTGCCCGCACCGCGCCCCAGACCGGCAATGGTGGCATCGAGAAAATTCGCGCCTTCGATGATGCCCTCGATGGTGTTGGCGAAGGCGAGCTGCATGTTGTTATGCATGTGCACGCCCACTTCCTTGCCGGATGATTTACAGTAGCCGAGATATTTTTTCACGAGCGCGCGAACCTGCTCGCTATAAAACGCGCCAAAGCTGTCCACGACGTAAATCGCCTTCGCCTCGGATTTAGCGAGCATTTCGAGGCCCTCATTCAATTCGCGGTCGGGGATGGCCGAGGCGGCCATGAGGTTCACCGTCGTTTCGTAGCCCTTGTCGTGCGCGTCCTTGACCATGTCCAGTGCGGTAGGAATCTGGTGGATGTAAGTCGCCACGCGGATCATGTCGAGGACAGAATCCTTTTTCGGCAAAATGTCCTCATGATAATCACAGCGCTCGGCGTCGGCCATCACGCAGAGTTTCAGACTGGTCTTATTGTCGCCGACGATGCGGCGCAGTGTGTCCTCGGTGCAGTATTTCCAATCACCATGTTCACCGGCCTTGATGCCTTTGTGCGATGCCTTGTAGCCGAGTTCCATGTAATCCACGCCAGCGGCGACGCATGTTTCATAAACCACCTTCACGATTTTGTCGTCAAAATGGTGGTTGTTCATCAGGCCACCATCACGGATGGTGCAGTCCACGACCTTGATTTCGGGCCGGAAGGAGAGCCAGCGGCTGGTGGCGTTGTCTTTTGCTGATTTGACGGCTTTCATGCGTTTAATTCATTCGGTTAAATGGTGAACTTAACCATTCTCCCTGAAAGCACTCGCATGGACAGGACAAATTCTGCCAATCATACGACACTTTTTGCGCCGCAGGGCGGCAAGAAAAGTCGTGCCGGTTACTTGCAAAGGAAATCCTTGATGACTGCGACGACGCGCTGAATTTGCGAGTCGGTCAGTTCGGGGAACATCGGCAGGCTCAAGACTTCGCGCGCTGCCTTTTCCGCAACAGGGAAATCCCCGGGCTTGTGGCCGAGGTGCGCATAGGCCTTTTGCAGGTGCAATGGGATCGGATAATGCACCGCGTTTCCGATACCGTTTTCGTCCAGATGTCTTTTGAGTTCATCGCGACGCGGATGGCGGACGGTGTAGAGATGCCAGGCGCTTTCGGCGTAACCGATTTCGCGCGGCAGTTTCAGCGGTGTGTCGGCCAGCAGTTCGGTGTAACGTTTCGCCACCCGGCGGCGTTCGTCCGTCCATTTTTGCAAATGTTTCAACTTCACGCCCAGCACCGCGCCTTGAAAACCTTCCATGCGGTAATTGTAACCAACTTCATCGTGATGATACCGCTGCGTCGAGCCGTGCTCGCGCAACGATTTCGCACGGTCGGCAAACTGCGGGTTGTTCGTCACCAGCGCGCCGCCTTCACCGCACGCTCCGAGATTTTTCGCCGGATAAAAACTGAAACAGGAAATATCGCCGAACGTTCCAACCGTTTTGCCCTTGTATTTCGCGCCGTGCGCCTGCGCCGCGTCCTCAACCAGCGGCAACTTGTGCTTCCGGCAGATTTCGAAAATGGCGTCCACGTCAAAGGGATGGCCGTAAAGATGTACGGGCAAAACCGCTTTTGTTCGCGGCGTAATGGTTTTTCCGAGAAGCTTCGGATCGAGATTGAATGTAGTGTCGTCAATGTCCACATAAACCGGCTTCGCACCACAGTAGGAAATCGCCCAACTCGTTGCGATGAACGTGAACGGCGTGGTGATGACTTCGTCGCCCGGCCCGACATTGAGCAACCGCATCGCCACATGCAGCGCTGACGTACCACTGTTGAAGCCGAGGCAATGTTCCGCGCCGCAGAATGTCGCGAAGTCTTTTTCAAGTTGTGCAACGTCCGGCCCGAGGCAGAAGGTGCAATTGTCGAGTGCGCGAGCAAGCGCGGCGTCAATTTCCCTGCGGATGCTGCGGAGTTGCAAAGGCAGATCGAGGTAGGGCACTTTGTCAGACATTTCGCGGACGAGAATATCCCATTTGCGCCACCTAAAACAATCTTAACATTTCAAGATGCTGTAGACGGGTGCGGGAATTTCAGAATGTTTTGCAGAGAATCCAGAACCTGTCCGGGCGTAATGGCCGCGAGGCAAACATTGGCGGTTTGGCAAACGCTCACGCCTGGACCGCAAGAGCACGGGCTTCCCGTCAACATCCGATGCTTCCCGCCGACCGGCGCCCATCGTACAGGCGAGCTGGGGCCGAACAGCGAGATGGTCGGCACGCCGAGGCCGGCGGCAAAATGCAGCGGGCCGGTGTCGCCGGAAATGAAAACTCCCGCCCGTTTCAACACAGCCAGAAACAACGCAAGTTCCGGCACCGCCGGCAAAATCCGCGCGTCGGGCGCGAGTTGTTTCAGTTCATTCGTCAAGGCACCTTCGCGGGCACCTGCGGCAGTGGTGAAGACGACGGGCAAACCAGTCGCGGCAGCGAGTTTATAAAATTCCGCCCAATGTCGGACCGGCCATTGGCGATTTGGCTGGCTCGAAGCGATATGGCACAGCACAGCGCGGGCGGGCAGCAATTGCGCCGCAGCTGACTCCAGGGCTGGATCGCTTTGAATTTCCGGCTCGAGCGGGCCGGGCGCAACATCCCACGCGGAAAGAAGGCGCATCATCCGCGCCGACTCATGTTGCTTGCTGATTTCCAGCGGGACGCGCTGGTTGTAGCAAAACCGGCGGCCTAAAAAACCGCCGCTTTGCGCCCAGCCAAGCCGTTGGCGCGCTCCTATAAAAAAACTCAAAATCGCGCCGCGGTCATTGCCAGCAAAGTCCACTGAACGGTCAAAACTCTGGCGGCGCAGCTCACGGATGATGGGCCAAGTTTGGCGCAAGCTCGCACTCCCGCGCCGACGCGGCATCGGCCAGACGCGCTCGAACCACTGCAGATGCTGGAGAATTGGCGTGATTTCCTCCGGCACAAGCAGATGCAGTTCAGCGCCGGGAAATTGTTTGCGGAGAACGCGGAGGGCCGGCGTTAGCAGCACGGCGTCGCCGAAGTATTTGAACTGAATGGCGAGGATTTTTTCAGGCCGCGCGCTCACGACGAGAATTGCAGTTCGTAAAGTTTTTGGTAGATGCCACCGCGCCGGGCCAGTTCGTCGTGCGAGCCGGTTTCCACGATGCGACCCTGATCCAGCACCACAATTTCGTCGGCGTGCAGAATCGTCGAGAGCCGGTGGGCGATGCAGAACGTCGTGCGTCCCTTCATCAATTCATCCAGCGCGGATTGCACAGCGCGTTCGGATTCTGTATCGAGCGCGCTGGTGGCCTCGTCGAGCACGAGAATCGGCGCGTTCTTCAAAACGGCGCGGGCGATGGCAAGCCGCTGGCGCTGGCCACCGGAAAGCGTCACGCCCTTTTCGCCGATGATGGTGTCAAAGCCCTTTGGCTTCTCCATGATGAAATCGTGGGCGTAGGCATGGCGCGCGGCGGCGATGATTTCATCGTTCGATGCGCCGGGCCGGCCCAATTCGATGTTCTTGCGAATGGTGTCATTGAACAGAATGGTTTCCTGCGTGACGACGGCGATCTGGTTTCGCAGGTCGCGCGTGGTGACGTCGCGGATGTCCACTCCGCCGATGCGGATAATGCCGCGCTGCGGGTCGTAAAAGCGCAGCAGCAGGTTGGAGAGCGTCGTTTTGCCGGAGCCGCTGGCGCCGACGAGCGCGACAAGTTTGCCGGGTTTGATTTGCAACTCTATGTCGTCCAACGCGACTTTTTCGCCGTAGGAAAAATGGACGTGGTCGAATTGAATATCCGCGCCGACAGCCTTGAGAATTCTTGGCTGCGCCGGCTCGCGGACGGAGTTTTGCATATCGAGCATCTCAAAAACCTGCTGGCTGGCGGCGCGCGCCTGTTCAAGCTGGTTATGGAGGCGGGTGATATTTTTGATGGGGCGATACACGACAAATATCGCCATTCCGAATTGAATGACTTTCGTAACGTCGGGATTGGGCTGAAAGGCAAAATAGGCGAACAACAGGGCAACGCCGATTGCGGCGAGAAATTCGTTCAGCGGGCCGGGAATTTCCTCCGAGCGGATGATTCTCATGCGGTGGCTGACGAAGCGCTGGGAGACCTCCCTGAATTGTTGAACGGCCCTTTCCTCGAGGTTGTAGGCCTTAATGATGCGGTTGCCGGTGAAAGATTCGTGCATCACCGTTGATAGTTCAGAGTAGCTGTCCTGGACGACGGTTGCGGATTTGCTGACCTTGCGGCTGAAAACGATGATGGGAATGAGGCAGATGGGAAAAGCCAGCATAGCAATAAGTGTAAGTTTGGCATCCACATAAAACATTACACCCATCATGACTATGACCGTAGCAGGGTCCTTAACAATGACGGCCAGCGTTCCGGTGATGGTGTTTTGCAGGGACATGGTATCGGAGTTGATGCGCGACATCAAATCGCCGGTGTTGGACCGGGCAAAAAAACCGACCGAAAGGTTTTGGAGATGAGCAAACAACCGGACACGCAAATCGGTGATGGCGCGGACGGCGGCCCATTGGAGGCAATACACATTCAGGTAGCTGAACACGCCGCGCAAAACAAACACGAGCGGCACCAGCGAAATGGCCAGAATTTTCATCGTGGCAGCGGGCGAAGTGCCGGATGCTGAAAACCATGAGGCGACGGTGTCAGCGAAGGTTTGCAGCTTTGGAGACAAATTTTTGAGAAAGGTCGAGGTGTTGGCCGCGCCTGCGCCGGCAAAAACCACCCGTCCGACCAGCGGCAACAGCAGCACCATCAGCGGTTCCACCAACCCCCCCAGGAATCCGAACACAATGCCCAAAACCAGCCGCAACCAATACGGTTTGGCCAGATTCAACAGGCGGCGGAGAAATACAATCATGCCAGTTGCCGGATTTTGCCGGAAAACAGGCCAGTCTTGCGAGACTTTTTACGGTCTTTAGATTTCAGCAGCTTTTTTAACCGCTGATGAACACAGATGGACACGGATTCTTTTAACCGCTAATTCACGCTAATAAACGCTAATCGCGGTGCCTTTTAACCACGGATTAAAGGGCAACCCATTTGGAAAGTTTTCTGAACCATTCCAACTTGCGCAACCGACGATGAAAGCGGGCGAGGAGTGGCAATGGCCAATTCTTATGCATGTAATAGGCATGCTTGTATGAGGCTGTGAGGTGGTCGTTGTTTCGCAGCCACGAGTCAACCCGCTTCTCGAAGAGTTCGCCTCCATACTTCGGATAACGCGCGGAGGCGGGATGGGATTCGTTGTAGATGCGCCCGCGAAATTCTTTCGCTCTTACGAGGTAACATTGATCCGAAAAACCGCATCCGATATAAAAATCATCTGTTTGCTGCGGGAAATGCTTCGTTGCTTCGCGGTAGCCTTCCCCGGCATAGAGGCTGCAAACCTTGATGCGCGGGTCTTGCGACATCAAACACAGCGCACGCGACACCCAATCACTGGAGGCCGCCGGCATGCAATCGCCGGCGTAGTGCAGAAGAAAATCGGAGCGGCATAGAAAGATGCCGACGAGTTCGGCGATGGAATAGGGATAGCCGACGCCCAGCGATTCGCGGCTTATTGAGAAAAAATCAAGCGCTTCGGCGGCGTGTTCCTCCACAATGATGTATTTGGTCAACCATCCTCGCTGAATGGCGCGTTCCGCGTGTTTGGATACAACGGAAGAATTTTTCACGTTGTTTATCATCAGGATTTTTTCGCTGAAGGAATAAGCATTCCGCTCCGCCAGCAGGCGCAACCATTCGCCTTCAAGAATGCGCCTCCAATCATGTTCCCAACATTTTGTTTCGAGGGTGACCGCCGGTGTCATAAGAAAACTGGAAGGGCTAAAGATTTGTCCCTCCGCCAATTTCGCGAACCGTTGATGCCAGCTTGAAATCCACCCTGTCGTTCCAGTAATCGTCGAGGAACCGCTTCATCTCGGCGCGCAGCCAGTCGGCATCCAACAGCCCCTCCATTTTCCCGCTCTGGCCAAAAACCTGACCGCTAAACCAGTTATGATAAGCGATCGGCCGACCCCCGTACACATACACCGAGCCCATTCCATAACCGGTGTGCTGCGAATCCAAATCCAGGATTGCATGGGGATCTTTCCGCCGCACGCGTTCAGTCAGTCCATAATAACGCTCCAGCGGATGCGGTCCCCATGCCGGTTCCCAGCGAAACGGCTGCCGTCCAATCCAAGGGCGCATCTGCCCGATGTTCATCACCATCAGGCTCGCGTGGATGAATTGCGGATTAATCCGGAGCCGCCCGTTCCGCAATTTCGGGTATAACGTGCAGGCATTCGGATGCGTGATCCCGATTTCATCCCTTGGCCCGGCCAGCAAAATGCCTTCCGCCATTTTTTGAAGCAATGGGTCAAGTGATTCCAACAGGACACAATCCTGATCGAGATAAACGGCGAGCGGCGTGGTTATCTTCCGGAACATGTAATTAAGCAACCCAGTGTGGCGGTGACAATTCAGGAGCGGATGCAACTCGGCCTCATATCGCGAGCAGACAGATTTGGCGGCGCAAAACTCCGGCCAAACGGAACTTGCATCGGCCACTATGATTCGCGCATCAGGATAATGGCGGCGAATGGCATGCAGTGTAGCATTGAGAAAATCCGGCGCATTGTAGTGAGAGAGACAGAACGTTACTGAACCGCTGTAGGCTTTTCTGCCGACCAGACAGCGCCACAGACGAAAACAAACCACCTCACGAAGACGTGTGAAGGAAATTTTAGCCATTTGCCGGCAATTATATCGTGGTTATTTTGACAAGGCCAGCAGCTTATCAGCTGGATCAACGCGAATAATTTTTCAACACACCTTTGAACGCATCGCAGACGTATTTCACCTTGTCTTCAGTCAAGTTCAAGCCCGATGGAAGATTAATGCCGCGGGAAGCCAGACCATAACTGACGGTGTTGCGCGCTCTTGCCAGACGGGCCTGTTCGGATTTCCCGTAGGCCGGTATGCTGCTCAACGGATGAAAGAAGGGGCGCGAATCGATGCCCTTCTCCGTCAGCAATTGCATAAGCCCGGGCTTTTCAAGATCGAACTTTTCGCTCCACAGCGCGGTGACCATCCAGTAAGTATTTTTTGTGCCGGGCGCTTCGTGGTTCAAAGTGATGCCGGCCAATCCACCCAATTGCTGCTGATACCACCAGAAAATCTGGCGTTTGCGGGCTATCAATTCCTCCACACGTTCCAACTGGGCCAGCCCCAGAGCCGCCTGCAGGCTGCTCATTTTATATTTGTAACCGACTTCGGTGTTAAAAAACATCCGGTCGCCCGGCGACCGGCCATGATCGCGCAACTGCAGGGCGCGCTGCCGGATGTCATCGCGGTTGGTCACCAACATGCCGCCTTCGCCCGTTGTCAGGGTTTTGGAACCATGAAAACTGAAAACCCCGGCGTCTCCAAGGCTGCCCGCTTTGGCGCTGTGGTATTCCGAGCCAATGGCCTCGGCGGCGTCCTCGATGATTGCAACATTGTGTCTGTTCGCCACTACGCGAATGGCGTCGTAATCCGGCATATTGCCATAGAGATCAACGGGAATCACCGCCTTGGTTCCCGGCGTGATGCACGCCTCAAGAGATTCCGCCGACAAACACCAAGTTTTTGGATCAACGTCGGCAAAAACGGTGGTCGCGCCGACGTAAGTGACCGGCGCCGCCGAAGCAATCCAAGTCACATCCGGCACGATGACTTCGTCGCCCGGACCGACGCCCAGCGCCAACAAGGACAAATGAATTGCCGAAGTGCATGAGGGCAGTGCAATGGCGTGGCGCACGCCCAGATATTCTGCAAACGCCTTTTCAAAGCGATCGTGATAAGTATTTGCGTTGGCATACCACGCATTGGCGGCCGCGTCGGCGACGTAGTCAATTTCCTTCTGCGTGATCCAAGGGCCGGAGACAGGAATGCGTTCCATGTTCAGTCCTTGATGCATTTCAAGTAGCCGTCCGGCGCAACGGTGATCAGCAGCTTGCTTTCAATATCCTTATCAATCACGAAACGCTTGCTGGTCTTTAGAAATTGCCACACGGCTGTTTTGGGGTTGTTGCCCTTGTGCCAGGGGCGATCCTTGATCAAGTCGTCCGGCAGATCCTCGATGGCCGTGTCAAACACGACAAGATAACTGCCCTTGGTCACCAGCTTGGAATAAAGCTGCAACTCCTTTAACACATGCCCGTGGGTGTGATTGGAGTCGAGCAAGACCATAATCTGCTTTCGGCCTTCAGCGGCCTTGTAAACCTGGCGGGCAATAGCTTTGTCCACGGATGAACCCTGGATCATCTGGATGCGCCTGGACATCGGGTGTTTCTCAATCTCGGCCCGGTTGTGAGACCGAATATCAATGTCCACGCCCAGCACAAGTCCATTCCCACCCAGCAACTCCAGCATTGAAGCGGAAAAAACCAACGAGCCGCCATGGGCGATTCCAGTTTCGATGATCAAGTCTGGCTGAACGCGCCAGATCAACTCCTGCACCGCCATCATGTCTTGCGGCAACTGGATGAAAGGCCTGCCCAGCCATGTGAAGTTATAAGTGTATTTGTGGCGGGCGATTTCGCGCAGCCAGATTCGCGAAAGCGCCTGAACGTCGTGATCAGCCTTCAGGCCTTCGATGTTCCCGGCCACTTCGGCGAAAAATTTTGCCACTTCACTCATGTCAGAAATTGTTTCCAGTGAACCGTGCCGGAAACGAACACGCTCGCGCCTTCACGGCCCGCATTGGCCACCAGATCAAGGGTGGACACAAACGGCGTGAATTCCCCATGCAACTGGGGGTAGGCAAGTTTTTGATAATCCATATATTCCACCAGTACATCCTGCCGCTCAAAAAGTTCGTGCTCAAGATAATTACGCGCCCCGTGGCCTGTGATGTAAACCGAGCCGCTCAAGTTCTTGACGATATCGAGAACACGCGCTGAACCGCTTCCGCCAATACCGAGTTGGGAGGAACAAACAATTTGTGCCGGCTTGGGAAAGGCGTAGTAAGCACGCAATGCGTCCATGCTGGCCATGGCCAGTTCAGAAATGGTGGCTACAGGTTTTGCATAAACCCCTTTAACCAATGAGAGCATGTCATCGCGAAAAGGGGCCTGCTCATAGGCTTGCCCAAGCAGCGTCAGATGGCGTTTGCGCCAATCCTGTCTCTCGTCCAGCGCCACATCCATGATACGCTGACCCAATTTCAAGTCGCGCAAGGGAACAGTGAGCCAGTGCGAACCCCTGGCAGTCTTGATCTGCACCCGATTGGTGAAACTTCCCTTTGAAAATTGCGCGTCGTCATAGTGGACAAACACGTCGGCGAGGCGGATTTGCTCGAACATGCCCACCCAAGGGAAAAACATCGGTTGAGAGATCACGACGGTTTTCATTTCTTAGCAACCCGAGGTTGTGTCAGAAATTTTTCCATGATCAACACATCATGAAAAATCCGCGCATGATAGAAATGCCGTTGATGCATTCCGACCTTCCGGTAACGAGCTTTTTTGTAAAAACCAATCGCCCGGATATTTGAGGCTAAAACGCGCAGAATTATTTTCCGGATATTGAACACGTCATGAACATAATCTTCGAGGAGCTGCAATGCTTCTGCAGCGTAGCCCCTTCCACAGGCGGTCTCGTTTAGACAAATTCCCAGTTCAGCGGTCCCATGCAGAAAATCCATGTTGGTCAACTGGACGTAGCCTAATGGCCGGTTGCCATGCCGGGCGGCGATGACAAGAAAAATCGAGTGTGGGTTGTCTATCAATCTGGCCACCCACTCTTTGACCCGTCGCAAGGAGTTAGCCCGCGGCTGCGCCATGAGCAATACTTGCAGTTTGAGATTATTGCGCAGGGTCAACAGGAACTGGATATCGTCCTCCTCGGAGGATCGCAGGATGGTTTTCTTTCCGACCAACAAGCCAATGTTTTTCATGGATAGAAATATTCGTGCAGGCGGGTTTGCCAAGCGGCTACAGTTTGTATTCCAACGCGAGCCACCGAGGGATTCAAGCCCACGTAAACGAGTTTCACATTTTCAGACAACAACTCCGGCGCGAGAATGGGCCTGTCAAGAAGCCTCTGCTTTTGCCGGTATGGATTTTGATCAAGAAAGCAGACGATCTTCTCAGGTTGCTGCAAACAGGTTGCAATAAATGTTCCATAAAAACCAGAGCCATAGATGGCGGCCTGCAACTTCCCGGCATGTAATCGTTCGAAAGCGCGAACTCGTTCGCCAAAATCACTCCAGTAATCCGCCATTTGGCGAACACAGCCAGTCAGATTTTTCAGTTTTTCAGGGCAACAGGCTGGTGATTCGAGCGGGGGAGCGGCTTGAGATTTTTTTGCGCGGATTACAAACGCGCCAGCGTGAGCCGAATCGGTGATGCATATGTCAGAAAACCCGGTTGTCTCAAGCAAATAACGGAGCGATTCAGAAGAGAAGTGGTTCATGTGGTCGGCAACAACAAAATCGGCGACGTTGGAATAGACGTTGGGAACGATGCAATAAAAAACGCCGCCGCGTTTTAACAAGTTTGCAATTTGTTGGAGCATTTCACGGGGATCAAGAACGTGTTCCAAGGCGAAAAATGAAGTTACCAGATCAAAGGAGCCAGCCCATTCAGGCTTGAGCTCATAAATCGCCCAGTTTCCTTGCGCAACAAACTTTTCCCAAAAGGACACATACATCGAACTCACGTCAAAAACATGTGGGATTATGTCAGGGCGGCAGCCGGTCAACTGCTTAAGCGTGGAACTTTTGGCGCATCCATAATCAAGAACCCTTGCTTTATCCGGCGGCGGCGCAAGTTGCAACAAGGTTTTTACCTGATGTTCCGTGCGAAAAACTTTTTTATTGCCGGCGATTTCGTAAAGCTGATCTTCTTCTTCTGAATCGATCAGAATTTTGTAAGCTTGATCGTAGTAGCCCGCAAGATTGGATAGCGGTTCGGTCAGAAGATGCCCGCAGTTTTGGCAAAAAAAAACAGTGGTGTTTGCCGGTAAAGTATCGCAAAGCGAAGTAATGGAAAGCGGCTGCGCAGAAACGTAAACAGGTTTTTCCAGAGGCCGTTGGCAAATGGGACAGGATGTCATTGTGCGCCGACGGTTAATCCGCAATCAATTCCGGGTGAATTTCCCGAATATTCTTGCCAGCTGCAAAGGAGCCGCTCCATCCGATTTTCACGCCGGTTGGCTCGCGAAAGTTGAAGTATCTGATTTGAGCTGACCACCGAGAGCGCTGGCTTCTGTTGTAACCCGATGCGTGCAAATTTAAAAAATCGATGATGACGAGATCGCCGGGTGACGTGGTTGGAGCTGCTTGCTGGTAGCGCGAAATCCGTTCAGCTTCATTTTGCAATACCAACGCATAAGCGCCTGTTTTTTCCGGGTTATTTGGATCGCGTGTCAACACCGGCGCCAGGCCTCCCTTATGCGAACCGATACAAAATTGAACAGGACCCAATTCTTCGGTAATATCCACCAGCGGGCTCCAGAAGACCAAGCCGTCCAGGCTGCGAAACTGGGATGGATAATCCTGATGCCATCCCGCGCGGAATTTTTCCTCATTCGGATTGTCAATGCGAATGCCATAACCACCCGCCGCTATGCCGGGCAGATCGGTTCCACGAATTTGCATCATCAGCTGATCATGCCGTTCGTTGCAAACGAGACGGACAAATGAGGGTATTTGTTTCACCGCATCATATACTTCGCTGCCAATTTTCCGGTCGTGTTTAATCAGTTCTTGATAACCGAAATCAAACGTATCGGGATGAAACGGTGGTCTTACAACAGGCAAATTGTGTTTCTGGATCAAAATGCCAATGATTTCGTAAATCCCGCGCTGTATGGGTTCTATTTCTTTCTTAAGATTGTAAAATGAGCGCAGGACGAGAATTCCATCGCGTTGAAATTGCGCCATCTGGGTTGGTGATAATAATTGAAAATTGTTGCTCTGCATATTGCGCAAACTAGATGGCGGAAAAATTGAAGTCAACGTAGTTTTTGTCCCGTGCCGACAAGATGGGTACAGGTAATGGCCACTCGATTTTTAATGCCGGATCATTCCAACGGACACCGCGCGCACCTTCAGGATTATAGAATTCTGACATCTGATAAAAGACCTCCGTGTTGTCTGACAGCGTTTGAAAACCATGCGCGAACCCCGCGGGAATGTATAGCGCACGGCCATTGTCAGCCGTCAGTTCCAGCGACGTCCATTTTCCACGGGTAGGCGAAGTCGGGCGCAGGTCAACCGCCACGTCGTAAATCGCGCCGCGAGTGCAACGCACCAGCTTGGCCTCTTCGTGCGGCGTGACTTGGTAATGCATTCCCCGCAACGTGCCCTTCTTGTGATTGAAGGACACGCTGCACTGAACCAGATTTGGATTCAGGCCATGCCCTTCAAATTCACGCTGGCACCAGGACCGCGCGAAAAAACCGCGCTCGTCCTCGTGCTTATCCAATTCCACGATCCAGACGCCCAGCAATTTGGTCGGTGAAAATATCATATCACGTTCACCTTGGGTATCGGCAAGATGAACTTGCCGCCACGTTCGCGGTAGGCACGTTGCTGCGCCAGAATCTCGTCTGCAAAATTCCACGTCAACAGCAGAGTGTAGTCCGGCATTTTCCCCAGCAAGTGTTCTGATGGCACTATGGGAATATGCAATCCCGGGGTGAACCGCCCCTGCTTGAAGGTGCTGCGATCAGCGACGAACTCAAATATTTCGCGGCCTAGCCCGCAGAAATTCAGGAGCGTGCTGCCTTTGGCCGCCGCGCCGTAGGCCGCAATGGATTTGCCCTGCCGCTTCAACTTGCCCAGCAAATCCACCAGCGCCGATTTTATTGCGCCGGCTTGGCGGGTAAAACCGGCGTAATAATCCGGTGACGCGAGGCCAAGCTGAATTTCCTCCGCAAGCAATGTTGTGACCGACTCCCGCACCGCGTGTGCACCACGATAACCTGCAAAGAGCCGCAGCGAGCCACCGTGGATGGGGAGGCGCTCGACATGGAAAATTTCCAGATTATGCCGGGCGAAAAGCGGCAGCAATGCCGTCAGTGAAAAATAAAAAATATGCTCGTGATAAATCGTGTCGAACTCGCATTTCCCGATGAAATCCAAGGCATAGGGGAATTCAAAAATGATGCGTCCGTCCGGCTTGAGCAGTTTGCCCAGGCCGGCAACGAAGTCGTTCGTGTCCGGCGCATGCGCAAAGACGTTGTTGCCCAGCAACAAGTCGGCGGATTTGCCTTCGGCTTTCAGTTTTCCGGCAAGCGACGCGCCAAAAAAATCGGCAAGCGTGGCCACGCCGTTTTTGCGCGCGACCTCAGCGATGTTCGCGGCGGGTTCAATACCAAGACAAGGGATTTTGGCCGCGATGAAATTCTTGAGCAGGTAGCCGTCGTTGCTGGCGATTTCGACGACAAAACTTCGCGGGCCGAGTGCGAATTCGTTTTGATACCGCGCTGCTGCCTGCCGGGCGTGGCGCAGCATCGCATCGGAGAACGAGGAAAAATAGAGATATTCTGAAAATAATTTCACGGGCGGCACCAGATCGGCAATCTGGAGCATCCAGCAATCCAGGCATACGAAAAGACGCAGCGGAAACCTGGGTTCGGGTTTGTCCAGATCCTCCGGGCGCAAAAGATTGTTCGCCAGCGGCTGATGCCCGAGATCGAGAATCAATTGCCCGTGTTTTCCGCCGCAGGATCGACATTCGAAGCCGGCGGTCATAACGAAGCGGGTTGCGCCCATCGAATTTGTCTGGCGGCGGCGGCGGTAGTGAACGCGTCAATCTGCGCCAGACTGAAATTCAGCATATCGGGATTCTTTTTAACGTGGCGCTCGTGATACCAAACGATGGTTTTCCGGATTGCCTCCGGGAACGGCCAGACCGGAAACCACTGCAACAGTTCCGCAGCTTTGCTGATGTCGAGATTGAGTTTCCCGGCCTCATGCGGCGCGTTTGGCTCACTGACTTGTTCCCAGCGACCGGGCCATATCTTCAAAATCTCATCCACCAGTTCGCGGACTGGCAGATTAGAGTCCGCGCCGGGACCAAAATTGAAAGCGCTGGCCAGAGGGGTTTGTTTTTCGGCGCCAGTGAGACATGCACCCAACCATAGATAGCCACTCAAACAATCCAGCACATGCTGCCATGGGCGTGTGGCAGAGGGGTTGCGCACCGGAATCGGCTGGCCAGCCTGAAGCGCGCGGATGCAGTCGGGCACGATGCGATCCCCGGCGTAATCGCCGCCACCGATCACGTTGCCGGCCCGGACGCTGGCGACGTTGCCCAGTTTTGGATCTGGCAGGAAAAAAGATTTTCGCCACGACTGCACAACCAGTTCCGCAGCCGCCTTGCTCATGGAATAAACATCATGGCCGCCAAGCGGGTCTGTTTCGCGATAGCCATGTTCCCAGCCTTGGTTTTCGTAGCATTTGTCCGTTGTGATGACGATCACCGGGCATGAGAGTTCGTTGCATCGCACAACTTCGAGGAGGTGTGCTGTTCCGAGCGCATTTGTCCCGAATGTTTCAACCGGATTTGCAAATGAGCGCCGAACCAACGATTGCGCTGCCAGGTGAAAGACAATTTCCGGCTTCATTTGTTTTATCACCAATGTCAACGCCTTCAAATCGCGAATGTCGCACTCCTGTTCCCCTGCGAAAATACCGGGGCTGATGGTCTCGTAAAAATTTGGATTGGTTGGCGCTTGGAGGCTGATTCCGCCGACTTTCGCTCCAAGCTTGCTCAACCAGAGGGAAAGCCATCCGCCTTTGAAACCGGTATGTCCGGTCACGAGCACGCGCTTGCCAGCGTAGAAATTGTTGAACGCGGTGCTCACCACACTTTCCACGGGGCTTTGCCCACCTGCCATGTCTTGTTGAGCAATTCCTGTTCGCGATAGGTGTCCATGCACTGCCAGAAGCCGCCATGACAATACGCCTTGAGTTGTTGCTCGCGCGCGAGTTGTTCCATCGGTTTTTTTTCCAGCACACAGGCGTCGCCTTCAAGGTATTTGCCGATGGCCTTGTTGAAGACAAAAAATCCGCCGCTGATATAGGCACTTTCCTTGTCCGGCTTTTCGTGAAAGGCGGTGATGGTCTGGCCATCCATGGACAGTTCACCGAAGCGGCCAACCGGTTTGACTGCTGTCGCGGTGGCGATGGCACCATGCTGTTTGTGAAATTTGATGGATTGGTTGATGTTGCTGTCGGTCAATCCGTCGCCGTAGGTGAACAGGAAGGTATTATTTTTGATGAATGGCAACGCGCGCAAAAGACGCCCGCCCGTTTGCGTATCCTGTCCCGTGTCCAGCAAAGTGACCGTCCAGTCCTCTTCGTCGTGCTGATTGTGATAGACCACCCGGGGATTCCGGCCCAGGCGCAGCGTCACGTCGCTGGTGTTCCAGTGATAGTTGCGGAAATATTCCTTGATGACCTCGCCCTTGTAGCCGAGGCAGAGGATGAATTCCTTGTGGCCGTGGTGTGCATAGATTCTCATGATATGCCAGAGGATGGGACGGCCACCGATGGGGACCATCGGTTTGGGACGGAACTCGGTTTCCTCGCGCAACCGGGTTCCCAGACCACCGCAAAGAATGACGACTTGCATGAGTTTTGTTTCGGCTTCGGACGCAAGTGGTTTATAGATTCCGGTATCGTTTCGCAAGCGCCGTCTTGCCAAGATTTTCCAGCGTCGGGGAAACTTTCTTGTGTCAACGCGCCTTGATGCACTACTTTGCAACCTGGTCTTAATACAAATTTCAATGAGCCAGAATCCATATTTCACCATAGCCATCCCCACTTACAATCGGGCGGCTTTTCTGCGGGAGGCGATCAATTCGGCTTTGAGCCAGACGGATTCGAATTTCGAATTGCTCATTTCCGACAACGCTTCGACCGACGACACGCCAGCCCTCGTTGCCAGCATCAAAGACAAACGTCTCCGCTATACTAGGCAGCCAGTGAACTTTGGATCCATGAAAAATTGCACCTATTTGCTGCGTGAAGCACGCGGGCGCTTCTTCATTCTGCACCAAGATGACGATTTGCTGCATCCGGAATTTTTGTCCCGTTGCCGACAAGCCGTCGGCGACCAAACTGATGTTTCTTTGTTTGCCACTGCTGTCTACAGCGGTTCCAAGCCGGAGGGTGTTCTGGGCGAAACTATTTATTTGCGAGACCCGCCCTGGTTCCCGGTTTCCCATCTTCAGAAAGCGACCGAGATCAGCGGTGTGGACGCAGCCATCATGCAACTGTTTTCCCTGCCATTCGTTTGTCCAGGCATCGCCTTTGACACGGAATGTCTCCGCAAGACCGGCGGTTTCTTTTCTGAATTTGGCTACGCCGGAGACAATATCACGCTCGCGCGCATCGGCCTGTGCGGGAAGGTTTTGTATGACTCGCGTGTCGGCGCGTTCTTAAGGATTCACACGGGTAATTTCAGCGGCCAGATTTCTCTCGATAAAATTTTCGCCTGCCGTAGGGAGGCTGATCGAATCATCGTCGGTTATCTGGACGCGGCTGATCCTGATTGGCCGGATCGAGCACGCATTTGCCTGAACCATTTGTCCAAGCGAAGACGAGGGAAATTTTTGGCGGAGGCGTGGAAAAACAACTATCCTGGGTTGTTGAAACAAGTCGTGGCGGAGTCCATCGCGGGCAAGTCTTCCATCAAGAAGTTCGGTGTCCATCTTTTTGCCATTTTTTTGAAGGGCAAATTCTTCCGCGTGGTAAGAAGCCATTTTCGACCGGGAAAACCTTCTAACTGAATTATTTGGAAATCACAATCCGCCCGGAGACGAAGCTCCAGCAAATTTTAATTCTTGACGTTCCTTCAATGCATCAGCATTCCCCAAGCAATCCCGCAATTGCGGCAGGCTTGCAAAAAATGTTCGGCGGCTTTTGGATAATTTCGGGGCAGCACCACCAATGCGGCCAACAATTGGGCCAGTGCATGAAATGGTCCGCCAACAATTCGCGCGACCCTGTAAAATCCACGATCCAAGCCACCCCGCCGCGATTTTAACCGCTGAATGGCAATGAATTGTCCATCGTTAAATCTTCCACGCATCATCCCGCGAAATTTCATGCGGCTGGCCGGCACGAAATGCCAGATGGCCGCGCGGGGCAGCCACCAGATTTCATAGCCTGCGTCCTGCAATCGGAACATCAAATCACTGTCTTCGCCGCGCCCCAAACGCGTGTCAAACATCCCGACCGCAAGGGCCGCCTCACGACGGTAAGCCGCATTGCCACCATACAGACTTTCGCGGTAGGCAAGACACTTTGGCGCATCGCCGCGATCAAAAGTTGCAGTGGCATTGGCCCATTTCGGCGGAGGTATTTCAAATTCATTAAACACGGCTCCACCAACCACAGCTATTTTTTCCGAAGGCGGGGTGGACAGATAAACGCTGATAGGCTGCCAACCAGTCCGCTTCCGCCGTCTCATCATCATCCAAAAATAGCACAAATTGACCGCACGCCATTTTCAACGCCACATTGCGCGCAACACTGATTCCCAACTCCTCCACCCGCTCAACCTTCACCCTTGGACCGACCTTGGCCAGTCGCGCGGCCACCGCCGGCGTGTCATCCGCAGAGGCGTTGTCTATGATTAAAAGTTCCATGTCGCCGGTCATTTGCGGCAGGACACTGCGAACGGCCCTTTCCAAAAGAACCGCACGATTGCGTGTGCAAATAGCCACGGTTATGAGTGGGCCGGGTGCTTGAGGATTCGCTTTGGGATTGTCAGTGGTCCCTCCAGTATTCGGCATTTTGAATATTTAGGTTGCGGATATTAAAAGCATAAAGCACTCCGCCAACAAGGCTAAATTGAGGCATCCAGGGAAACGAACCAGATCCGGGACTTCACCTTGACACTACCAAGCCGCCATCCAAGACTTGCTGTATGAACTTGCGACAATTTGTAAAATACTGGTTGTGGCGCGACACCACGCATCAAGGAGAATTCGCCGCTCTGCGCCGGCTAATGACGCCGGATTTTCCCCGCATCGTGGTGGATGTCGGGGCAAATGACGGCTTTTACGGCTCTAATTCATTCCCGTTTGTCGCGCGAGGCTGGCGGTCAATCCTTGTGGAACCGCACCCGAAAGTTTTCGCCAAACTGCAAAAGCTTCATCACGCCAGGCCCAACGCAACGTGCCTGAATCTCGCGTGCGCTGAAAAATCCGGGGCTTTTCCGTTGTATGTCGGCAACGATGGCGAGGCGCCGAGCACTTCAACGCTGTCGGCCGATCCGGAACTTTTGAAATTGCGCACCCAAGGCACGATTCTGGTGCAGGTTGAGCGTTTGAGCGATGTTCTGGCCACTCAACAAATTCAGCCGGACTTCGGCTTGCTGACCGTGGATGTAGAGGGTATGGATCTGGAAGTCCTGCAGGGGCTGGATTTCTCCCGTCATCGACCGCGTATCATCATCACGGAAGATTATCCACCAAAGTTTCCGGCCAAGTCGGAATTGCTCAAAAAGAACGGTTACCAGTTTCGAACGCAGGTATCGGTAAATTCAATCTGGACCGCGAGTTGAATGAAGCCGTCTGTTCTGAAGAGCGTCAATATCATCAACGCATTTCCGCCGCCCGCCTGCGCTACCGGGAATGTTGCGGAGATTTTACAATGCCTTCCAGAAATTCGATAATACGGCGCGCCTGTTCTTCCCAGTCAAACTCCTTGAGAATCCGGTTGCGAATCATCGTGCCCCGGCGTTGAAGTTCGGCGCGGTCCATCACCGCTATCTCGCATAGTTTTTTCCGCAGTGAAGTCGGCAAAGTCTTCTGTTTCAAGGTAGATACCTCCGTCACCAAGCACTTGATCCACACCGCAGGTGCGGGTGGAAAGGATGGCCTTGCCCGTCATTCCAAATTCGAAAATTTTCGACGGGAAACTGTTTTCGAGGCCCTGAATGGGAAGTCGCGGGTTGATGAGAACATCTACCTTTTGCGCCCAAGGCAGACAATCAGACTGCTTTGGCATAAGACCGTCAAAATGAAAATTCGAATGGCGCCCGGCGAGTTCCTTCAGAACATTTGACAATTTACCATAGCCGCAAACATGCAGCGTCCCTGGCACCTTGGCATCGAGGAATCCCTGAACCATCGGAAGAACGGTGGTGCGCTCCGCCAATTGCCCGAAGTAACCAAACCGGATCGGCCCAGTTTGTGCGGGGCTTGCCGGCGGCGGGTCGTAGCGGAAGTTGAAGGCCGAAGGCATCCACATCCATGGCACACCGCGCGGTTCGAAATAGCGGCGCGTGCCAATCCCGTAAGAAATGCAGGCATCGAACAAGGGGATGGACTTGGCCTCATCCAGCGTCACCATCGGTTTTAATGCATAACGCAACCGCTTGGCGAGAGGGATTTTCTGCCCCAGAGTCCCGGCGTCGGCAAGTATTAACACGATCAATGGACGGGGGTTTTGCCGCCGCAGCCAACGGACAAAATGGCAGAAAACCCACCCCATGTTCTTCACCAAGAGAACGTCGGGCATGCCATCTCGGGCTGTTTTTTCAAGGTAGAAGCGGCGCAACTGCCGCCACGAGTGCCAGCGATGCCAAAGTTCGGGTCTTCTATCCCAAAGCAGAAGTTCATGTTCAAGACCCGATGGAATCATCCCTTGGTTCCAACTTGCCGAATATTTCGCGCGCCAGCATTCCAACTGTCGAAACGTCAGCCAAACGGGAAAGCGCCTGCGCCAGACGGGTTTCATTTGGATGCCCCGCCTGATTCAACGTAGGAAATCGGCCACTTACGCCCGGCGGAAAGGCGTAAGTCAGGGAAAGCAAATGAAGGCGGCCGCTCGTCACGAAATCGAATCTAGCCAAGATGCGACTTTATACAAGCTTTCACATCAGAACCGGGGGCAAAAACTGAAGGTTTTGGTTTCGCCTTGCGAATGGCAATTGATATTTTTATTGTTCTGTCCAAGAGAATGAATTCGTATTCCCAGTTTGGTGAAGACTTGCTTTTGTGGGAATACTTCCGAGCCAGAACCAATGGTTTTTTCCTGGAAGCAGGTGCGAATCATCCCACGAAGTTGAGCCAGACATGGCTGTTTGAACAGCACGGTTGGAAGGGCATACTTGTGGAGCCAGTTGCAAAGAATTGCGAGTTGCTCCGGCAACATCGCCCCGGCAGCCGGATTTTTCAGTGCGCGCTCGGTGCACCCGAGCAGCGCGGGCATGCGCAAATCAAGGTAGCTGGCGGAGATGAAGTTTATTCCGGTCTGGTTGTTAGTGACGACGTCATCGTCGAACGCACGGAAGAAGTGGAAGTGCGAACTTTGGATGAAGTGCTCGCCGAGTCGGGCAACCCAAAACTTGATCTCATGTCACTCGATGTTGAAGGTTTTGAACTTCAGGTTTTGCGCGGATTTGACCTCATGCGGCATCGGCCCGCGATTCTATTAATAGAAGATCACTTGGAAAATCTTTTGGTCCATCGGCACCTCGCGCGGTATGGGTATCGCCTTGTGAAACGAACGGGTGTCAACAACTGGTATGTTCCAAAACGGCAACCATTCCACATGACCACATTGAGGGAACGGCTGAAGTTATTTCATAAAATGTTTCTGGGACTTCCTTTTCGGAAGATTAGGTTGTCGCTCCGGCGGCGCAAACATCGTAATACCATCGGTGGTTGACGTTGCTGGAGCATCGGTTTTTCGCGCTTTTTTCCGAACTGATTACAGTAGCGCGGGTGCAAACTTGTTAATCAATGCCGATCGCTTTAGACTTTTTTCAATGGTAGATTCCGACCCGGCAACTTTTCTCCAGCGCACGCGCGATGCAAGGAAAGTCATGGTCCTTGACCTCGGCTTTTTGGGCGACACGGTCCATTTGCTGCCGGCCTTGTGGATGGTGCGGCAGGCATATCCGCAGTCGGAACTACACGTTGCCGTCGCGGCGAACGTCACGTCATTCATGAATTGTGTGCCGTGGGTGAACCGTGTCTGGGGTTACATGAGATATCCACGCCATGCCACGTTGCGCGAAAATTTCCGGATGATTTCCCGTTTGCGGAAAGAACAATTCGACGTACTCATCAATCTCAACGGCTCCGACCGCTCAAGCTGGCTTTCATTTTTGAGCGGCGCGCGCGAACGCCTGGGTCGCGTGCCGGACGATGGCGGGCCGCTGTTCTGGCGACGGATGTTCACCGCGCACATCGAATGCCCGCCCACAGCGGAGCCGGTTTATTTTCTGAAATGCCGCAGCCTTGCGAAGGCCGGATTCCCTTTCACACAACCGGAATTTCACGTCGAAATCCCAGTTGAACACCTGCGCGCAGCGGAAATTTCAAAGAATGATGCCGGAACGTATTTTCATATCAGCCCATTCACGACCGCCGATTACAAGGAACTGTCCCTGTCGCAACTCGCAGAGTTCATCGCTGCGCTCGTTAATAATTTCCCTGAAAAAAAACTGGTGCTGTCCTGCGCGCCAACAGAACGCGAACAAAAGAAAATGGCAGAACTGCTCGCATTACTTCCTCAAAAACCGTGGCGCGTTTTCGCCGGCAATCTGAACCTCATCCAAGTCGTCGCCGTCATCCAGCACAGCGCGCTGCACTTTTGCGGTGATACCGGCACACTCCACCTCGCGGTGATGACGCAGACGCCAGTCGTCTCATGGTTCTGGCCGAACCCCGGCTGGCGCGAATGGGTTCCCGCCGGCGATCAATATCGCGTCATCGTCGGTGCGAACGAACCCGACGCTGTGCATCTTGGAAAAATTTCCACCAATGATCTGATTTCAGCCGTGCATTCTGTTTTGAAATCCGTGGGAACTTGAGATAGAGTCGACGTGTTCATGAGCGAGCGCGTTAACCCGGAAACCGAGGAAAAGGAACTGGTCTGTAAATTTTTCGGCCAGAAGCGTGACGGCGTTTTTGTGGAAGTAGGCGCAAATGACCCCGTGGCAGGTTCACAGACCTGGTTGTTGGAGCAAAGCGGCTGGCGGGGTGTCCTGGTGGAACCGCAGGCCTCGCTCTGCGAAAAATTAAGACCCGCACGACCCCGGTCGCAGGTCTTTCAGGTGGCTTGCAGTCGTCCGGGCAGTGAGGGGGAAGCGGATCTCATCCTCACCGAATTTGACGGTAACGCCACTCTGAAACCACAACGCGATTCGCATGGAATCAATTATGTCGGCGCCGAACGAGTGCGGATTACCACTTTGGATTCGGTATTGCAGGCCGCCGGCGTTTCGCGCATAGATTTTATTTCATTGGATGTGGAAGGACATGAAATTGAAGTCATGCACGGCTTCAATTTCGAGAAATATAAACCTTCGTTGATCCTGATTGAAGATGGCGTGCGAGATTTGGGCAAACACCACTTCCTCAAGAGCCGTGGCTACAAATTGGTCAAGCGCACAACGCTCAACAACTGGTATGTGCCAAAGGAGCATCCTTTCAAAATGAGTTCATGGCGGGAGCAGATGGAGCTGGTCCGGAAAATGTATCTTGGCCTGCCATTCCGCAAATTGCAGTTGTTCTTGCGTCGTCGCCGCGAACAACGCGCGATTCACAAGAAGTGAAAGGGCCGCTCGCCTGAGTCCTTTCAGGGAGACTTTGACTTGCCGCAAATTCTGTGTCAGGCTGGCCGCCCTTTTATGCCGCAGTCATTTGTTGTGGATGCCGTCGTGGCCGCAGTCAAAGAGCTGCCGGAATTTCCCCGCCTGCGGGTGCTGGACTTGAGCTGCGGCGAGGCGGAAATTCTCAACCGCCTCAAATTGCTGGGTTGCGAGGTTCAGGGCACGCATTACCGGACGGACGATTACATCGTGGAAGACCGGAAGGGGCTGGCAAACGTGCCGGTTGTTTCGGGCGTTGATCTTCACAAACCACTTCCCTTTGAAGATGCGAGTTTTCAAGTGGTCATTCTTTCGGAAGTGCTCGAGCACTTGGAATGGCACGGAACGGTCATTCGCGAGGCAGGGCGCATCCTGAAGCCGGGCGGCCATTTGCTCTTCACCACGCCGAATATTTTCCGGCTTCATTCGCGCCTCCAGTTTTTTCTCACCGGCAAGCACAAATTGATCCGGCGGCGGTTGGGATGGGATATGACCTATGATGAACGCTATGCCTACCACATCACGCCGGTGGATTTTCCACTGGCTCATGCGCTGTTGAATCAGGCAGGGTTGCGCATCCAGAAACTGTGTTCCACGCGGGTCAAGCCCTTCAAGACCGCATTATTCGGCCTATTATATCCCTTGATTTGGTTGAGCTGCCGGTTGACCTTGGATCGAAACCTGAACGGGTCGGGGCTATTTCTGGACGGGGAAAAGGACTTGAACCGTTGGCTGTCGCACCCCGCGCTCCTGTTCAGCGAACAATTGTTTGTGGTGGCCCAAAAAACAAAATCTTAGATGAGCCGGCCCGTTTCACTTTATATCATCGGCTACAACGAGGAAGCCAACCTCCGTGAATTGCTGCCCACGGTCAAATGGGCGGATGAAATCCTTTATGTGGATTCCTTCAGCACGGACCGGTCGGCGGCGGTCTGCGCGGAATTTGGCGTGCGCCATGTCAACGTGCCATTCACCCGGTTCGGACGGATTCGCAACCAGGCGCTTGAGCTGCTCTCGCACGACTGGGTCGTGAGCATTGACACCGACGAACGCGCCACGCCGGAATTTGCCGCCGAAGTGCGTGAAACCCTGGTTGAGCCAAAATTCGACGCTTATCACGTCCCGCGCCGGAATACATTTCTGGGCAAACCCGTCCGCTTCGGCGGGATGTATCCCGATTACCGGCAGCCACAGGTTTTTGATCGCCGCAAACTCCGTTACCGCGACGATCTGGTGCATGAAGGTTTCGATTGCGACGGCACCATTGGATACTTCCGCAACTTCATCTGGCAGCATCCCTGGCCCACGCTGGCGGTGGCTGCCCGAAAAACGGACCGCTACACCGCGCTGATGGCCCGGAGAAAATTTGACGCCGGCCAGCGCGCCACTGTGCTTAATCTGGTGGTCGCTCCATTGGCGGGAATGATCAGAAAATATATCATCCAGCAGGGATTCCGCGACGGCATGCCCGGTTTCATTCTCGCCGGCCTTCACGGCTATTATACGTTCTTGAAATACGCCAGTCTCTGGGAGTTGCAGAACCGGCCGCCGTCGGAGCAACCCGACCGTAAGCAACCATCCTGATTATGGGCAGTGCTTTCGCGCTCACGCTGGTCATCAACACCTTCAATCAGCCCGATTATCTCTCGCGGGTGCTCAATGCCGTGACGCGGCAAAGTTCATTGCCGGAGGAAGTCGTGCTGGCCGATGACGGCTCAACTGACGAAACCAAATCTGCGTTTGAACAATGGCGCGCCGGGCAATCGTTTCGCTGCGAACACGTCCGGCAAGACCACGAAGGTTTTCGCCGCTCGCGCATCTTGAACCTGACGATTGCCGCAGCACGCGGCGATTATCTGGTCTTTCTCGACGGCGACACAGTGCCGCATCCGGATTTCATTGCCGACCACCGCGCCGCTGCGCAACGCGGATTTTTCGTGCAAGGTCACCGCGCGCTCGTCGGGGAGAAGGCGGCCGTGTGGTTCGGCCAAAACGATTTTTTCTCCGACCGCCGGCGCGCCGTTTGGCAAAACCAGATTTCCGGCCTGAAGAATTCCTTCCGTTGGCCGTTTGCCGTCCGCAAAATCAAAAACCGTTTGCGCGGCATACGCGGCTGCAATCTGGCCATCTGGCGGGCTGACCTTGTCCAAGTGAACGGTTACAACGAGGCATTCATCGGATGGGGCCGTGAGGATTCCGAGTTGGCCGTCCGCCTGACGAATTCCGGCGTGCGCCGGCTGGATGTGCGCGGTCGGGCGTTGTGTTTTCACCTCTGGCATCCGCCCGTCAGCCGCGCCGAACTTGCGAGCAACGACGAATTACTGGCGATGGCCATTCTGAAAAAACACTCCCGCTGCAAGCAGGGTTTGGACCAGCACCTGCAGAAAGTTCAATGATTTTACCGGACCAGCTGGTAATGCTTCTTGCTGAATTGCACGCCGAAAAGTTTTTCCAGCTTCATCATTAGCCGGTGCTTTTTCTCGCGTGAAGTCAATTGGTGGTTGGGGTCGGCCTGAAACAAGCCATCTCCCTTCGGCAGCCAGTCCTGAACAATTTTCGGATGCGCGCCGGTGAAAAGTTTCAACGCCGCCGGATCAATTTTTGAATAATCCACCATCGCCGCCGGTTTTTCGTCCCAATACTTGTGAACCGCAGCAGCCTTGAGATTCATCTGCGCCTCGCTGCGCACCCAGCCGTAATGATAAATCGTTGCGCCCGTGTGGGCAGCTCGCGGGTAACGCGACTTTTTGTGGGTATCCACGACGTTGAAAAACAGCGCCTCGCTCGACCATGCCGGTATCGTGTTGCGAATGACGCGCACTTCGCTGCGATACCAACCCGGTGACCAGACCACGGTGTTTGCGTTGCCGTAGAAATGCAGATATTCAAAAACAAGCGCTTCGACACGAGGATCATCCAGATATTTTTCCATCGCTGCCCGGATTTTCGGAAGGTCGCTTTCGTGAACCACTTCATCGGCTTCCAGATAAAACGCCCAGTCGCCGGTGCAGTTGAACAGAGCGATGGATTTCTGCTGGCCATAGACGAATCCGTTGACGCTGTAGCCGGGCTGGAGGCGTTCATTCCATTGCGTTGGGATGATGCGGATTTTCGGGTCGCCGATGCCGTGCAACACCTTTCCCGTGTCATCGTCGCACGGTCCGAGGGCGACGACGAATTCATCCACAATCGGCAGAATGGAGCGGATGGATTCGACGAACGGATAGCCCAGCCTTTGGCCGTTCCGTAAAAAAGTGAACCCGCTGACTTTCATGCGCCGATGCTAACCCGCCGCGCATATCAATCGCCAAACAATTTTTTCAAGTGCTCCCGTGCGGCGGCTTCGCGTCTGTTGGTTTCCGATTTCGGCGTCCAGACCCGGCGCGCAAATTCAAAATACTCGCAGAAGTTGCCAACGTGCTTTTCCAGCACCGGCTCGGCCCGGCGCTCCCGGCATTGCTGCGCAACGCGGGGGTCGTAATGCGCGCAGTTCAGGCAGACGCGCAGATCGGCCCGGCATTTCATGCACGTCTCGCCGCGACCGGGCTGGCCGGAAAGCGCCCAAGGTTCGCCGCAATTGTGGCAATGGCGATTCACATTTACGATTCGCGATTTGCGATTTACGATTGCCCGGATGATGCCAGTTCCCATCATAAATCGTAAATCATAAATCATCAATGAAGCTCGGCATATACGGCGGCTCGTTCGACCCGGTTCACCTCGGCCACCTGCTGGTCGCGCAGGCGGCGATTGAGGAACTGGGGTTGGACAAACTGTTTTTTGTTCCAGCGGCGCAATCGCCGTTCAAGCCGGACAGCCATCCCGCGCCCTCGTCCGCCCGGCTGCAATTGCTCCGGCTGGCGCTGGCGGGCCGGACGAACTGCGAAATTGACGACCAGGAAATCCGGCGTGGCGGGGTTTCCTACACCGTTGACACGCTGCGCGATTACGCGAAACGATTTCCTGGAGCGGAGCTGTTTTATCTCATTGGCGCCGATAACGTACCGAAGCTCAACGAATGGCACGAAGCCAAGGAACTAGCTCGATTGGCGGAGTTCGTCGTCATTCCACGTCCGGGGGAACCGGCTGCGGAGTTTCCTGCACCATTTCGTGGCCGATGGCTGAAGGGTTTTCCTCTGGCCGTTTCGTCGCAGGAAATTCGAGCGCGGGTGAAAGCGGGTTTGCCCATCGAACCGCTGGTGCCGCCAGCAGTGGCCGAAGCCATCAGCACGGCAAAACTTTACACCTGATTTTTCTACCACGGATAAACACAGATGGACACGGATAAGATTATTTCTGCCGGCGATTCATTAAAAAATCCGTGTTCATCCGTGTTTATCCGTGGTTAAATTTCCCCGCTAATATGGATTCAAAAAAACTGGCCCAGCTTTGCCGCGATTTCGCGGATAACAAAAAGGCGGAGAACATTGTCATCCTCGACGTGCGGAAAGTATCGTCGTTGACGGATTATTTCATCATCGCGTCCGGCACGAGTGAGCCGCACCTGCGCGCCATCGTGGAGGAGATCACCAGCCAGCTCCGCGATGAACACGGCGTGCGCCCGCTTCGCACGGACGGCTCAATCCACGGGGCTTGGGTGGTGATGGATTTCTTTGACGTGATTGTCCACGTCATGCGCGCGGATGTGCGCGAGCGTTACGACCTGGAAAGCCTTTGGGGCGACGCGGCACGGGTAAAACCGAAGAAAAGAACTTCAAAGGTGAAAATCTAGCCGCAGAGACGCCGGGAAATTTATTTCACTTTCAACCAAACGACAGCGAGCAATAAAACGCTGGCGACGACAAACAAGTATGCCAACCAGTAAAGTTTGCGGTGAAGTTTAGGCAATGCGCTTGGACCAAAAGTCCAAAATCGGTGTTGGCGATAAAGCGGCAACCGCGCAAGGAAAAGTAAAACAATTCCCAAGCTGCCAATTCCAAGTCCTGAATAAAATAAAGTAAGTGCATCGGCTGCTTTGAGAAAACTCAAAGCCGGAAGAAGAACAGACGCTAAAATCGCAATCGTAGGAACGATGAGAAGAAGCGAAAGTTGCGCGAACCAATCTGGCGGAACATACCAATCAGAAGATTTCCTGCTCATTGACCCTTCTGCGGCATTTCATTCGCCGCTTTCACCATTTCGTCGAGCAGCTTCTTGAAATCCTCCAATCCGGTGGAGGGCACGATGATGGTGTCGCGTCGTCCGCCGACGTCCTCGGTGATGCGCAGGAACCGGCCGCGCGGATTTTCCTTGAGCGTAAAGACGAAGGTTTTGCGCTCAATCTGCACCTTCTCGGACTTGAGCGTGTCTTCATTTGACGGTGGCCGGGGCTGGCCTTGATAGGGCCGTCCCCCGAATGGTGAAGGTCTTTCGTTTGAGATCATAACATCGCCTTTCCCGCTGAAGCGCCCGTTTTCGAGCCCATTCCAGCTTCCACAAGAATTTCGACCTCAACGGCCAATTGTCAACTGCCAAAAATCACAAAATGTTCGCCGCCAATTCGGCCAGTTCGGAGCGCTCACCCTTCTGCAATTCGATGTGCGCGGAGATGGCCTGGTCGCGGAACTTGCTCACGACGTAATTGAAACCGTTCGAGGACGAGTCAACATACGGATTATCAATCTGATACGGGTCGCCGGTGAAGATGATTTTTGTGCCGTTGCCGACGCGAGTGACGATGGTCTTGACCTCCAGCGGCGTCAGGTTTTGCGCCTCGTCAATGATCATGAACTGGTTGGCGATGCTACGGCCCCGGATGTAGCTCAATGCCTCGACCACAATCGCGCCCGAACGCATCAGGTCGCCGCTGCGGCGGTGGTCGTGGCCCATGTTGAGGTCGCTCAACATTTCCAGCGCATCGTGAATCGGCTGCATCCACGGCGCGAGCTTCTCCTCGAGTGAGCCGGGCAGGAAGCCGAGCTCCTTGCCCATCGAAATGGTCGGGCGCGCCACGACAAGCCGGCGGAATTCACGGTCGTTCACGACGCGCTTTAATCCGGCGGCCATCGCCAGAAGTGTTTTGCCCGTGCCGGCCTTGCCCATGAGCGTGACGAGCTTGATGCGGTCGTCGAGCAGCGCGTCGAGCGCGAAATGCTGCTCGCGGTTGCGCGGTTTGATGCCCCAGATGCCATCGCGGCAGTCAATGATGGGTATCAATTTCTTGCCGGTCGCGTCCACCTTGGCAAGCGCGGCCTTCTTGGTGTTCGACTCGTCGGCAAGCGTGCAGTACTCGTTCGGAAAATATTTTTTGCCGTCGTCCAATGCCAGCTCGCTCTTGGCGCGGAATTCGGCGATTTTCGCGGGGCTGACGGCGATTTCCATCATCCCGGTATAAAGGTCGGTGATGAACACGCGGTCTGTCTCGTAATCCTCGGCCAGCAATCCCAGCGCATCGGCCTTGATGCGCAGGTTGATGTCCTTGCTGACGAGAATCGTCGCATTTTTCGGCTGCGTCTTCTGGATGCTCGCCGCAAGCAGCAGGATCCGGTTGTCCACGGTGTTGCCGTTGAAGGCCCCGTCGCCGTTGCCCGAATGGCCGTTTTTGTAAAAGGCAATCTTGAGTTTGCCGCCGTTGGGCAGGTCCACGCCTTCGCTCAAGCTGCCGGTGCCGCGAAAGCCGTCGAGCATCCGCGACACGCTGCGCGCGTTCTGGCCCAGGTCGTTGGACTCGCGCTTGAACCGGTCAATTTCCTCGATGACTTCGATGGGGATCAGGACATGGTTGTCCACGAAGCTCAAAACGGAGTTGGGATCGTGAAGGAGGACGTTGGTGTCGAGTATGTAATTTTTCAATGAAATGAAAATAATGGTTGAAACGGCCGGGACAAGCCGTTTTGTGCAAAGATTGGGTTAAATATCATTTCGCCCTTTGGATTTTCAATCCGGCCATCCGCGAATGCCATTCCTTGATGTGCGGATGCGACGGCGGCAATTCGTAATGTCCGGAGTGGAGAAAATTTCCCAGCATCCCGATCAGGTCGAAATCCACGAAGCGCGGCTCCTCGCCGAGCAGGAAGGAATTGTGCGCCAGCATCTCCTCGAACGGCAGCAGTTTCTGTTCCAGTTGCGCGAGCCAGGAACTTTGCTGGATGCGCCATTGGTCGAGGCAGCCGCGGCCGAACTTGCGTTCCTTGAACCGTAGAAATTGAAGCTGCTCCGCAGCCGGCACATTTTCCTTCCAGTAAATGTCATTGAGCCGGAACGCCACACTCTCGATGTCATTCTCTATGTTGCGCCAGAGGATGGATTGGACGCCTTCGAGCGAGAATGGAAACAGGCCAAGATGCAGTTTTTGATCCAGATATTTCCCGATTACCTGCGAATCGTCAGTCATCTCAAACACCACGTATCTGCCATCCCGGATGATCGGCACTCCGTGATAGCGTTGTTTTGTCAATTTCCAGACCAGCGACCGGTCTTGATTGGGAATGTTCGTGATTTTGAACGGCGTCCCGGAATATTCCAAAATGCGCCGCTGGACGATGCAGAACGGACTCCACGGAAACTGAATCAATTCAATCATGTCAAAATTGACCGCTTTGAGAACCACCAGACTCTAGTACTTCCACCTAGGATTTACAAGCGTGAATTCTTTTTCGTCCTCGCTCTCGTCCTCGTCCTCGATGATTCGATTCGAGGACAGGAATGAGGAGGAGGAAGAGGACGATTTTGGGTTGAAACACCGCTTTACACTTTCACGCCGGAGGACTAGATTCGCCACATGGCTGCCGAATATGATGCAACGGAGTTTGTGGACACCGATTTTCAGGCGCACCAGGCGCCCGGCGCGTCCCTCACCGACCCGCTGCGCGCGCCGACCCGCGAGGAAGTGGACCGCAAGGTCGTCGAGGCGCAGCAAAAACTCGCCGAGCTGAAACGTGCGCAGGAGGATTTGGAACGCGAACGCGCCACGCTCGAGGAATTGCGCCGCCGCCAGCTCGAATTTCAGACCGGCCGGCAGGAAATGATCCGCAATCTAACGCGCGGCCTCGGCCTGCTCGAGGAGGCCGAGTTCAACGCCCGCCGCGAAGCCGAGCAAATGGTCAAGACCGTCGGCGATTTCCGCGACGCGCTCGAGAAAATCCAGTCCGTTCACGACGAGATCTGGACGAAGGAAAATTTTCAGATCGAACTCACCCGCGCGCTGACCACCATCGAAAACGCGCGCATGGAATGGAATTCTGCGCGGCTCAAATTGCCCGTCCTTGCCGGCGAGACCGCTCAAAAAGCCGAAACCGTATCCGCCCCCGCCTCTGCTGTTTCGCCATTTGCCGGTATGAGCTTCGGCGAACTGTGCCGGTTCGGCCTGGCGATGACCTGGCCGCTGCTGGCCGTCGCGCTGGCCGCGCTCGGCGTATTTGTCGCCATCCTGCTGCGGCATTGAGTGATGTGCGATTTATGATTTGTCGTATTGCCTTAAAATCATCAATCGTAAATCGTAAATCGTAAATTATTTGTATGGCGACCGCGAAGAGAAAAGGAAAGCCGATTGACCCTATTTCCGACCGCGCCCGTGCATTGAACGACCAGATTGCCGCACTCGAATCCGAAATCAAGAAGCTCGATACGCAGCTACAGCACACCACCACGCCGCGATTGCGGTCAACGACGCTGCCGCACGGCGCAACCATTTCCCGCATCCACGAACCCGCGCCGCCGCCCAAGGCTGTCCACGAGCCGGTATTTGAGGAAGTGAAGCCGTTGCGGGCGGATGATGAGACCGCCACGCCGGACCAGTTCAACGAACTCGGTGTCCGCAAATACGATTTGCCTGCACTTTTCGACCGGCTTCGCCGGCAGTTCAGCCGGCCGGAAGCCGGCAATCCGCGCCTCGTCACTTATCTCGCCGCTGGCGGCGTGCGCGGCCTGCGTCCGCTACGCTACGAAAAGCGCGTCGCGCGTAACCGCTTCGTCGCGCTGGTCATTCTTTTGCTCGTCATCCTGTTCGGCCTTTTGGCTGTTTTCCTGCACAACCATTGAAAGGCGGTATGAACCCAAAAAATAATTTAGTTGAATTGCCCATTTCCACGCGAGACGGCCAGTTTGTGGCGCGCTATTCCGAAAAGGGCTTGGCCAGATTGAAATTTTCAAACGCGAAAGCGTTTGTCGCGCCGAAGCGCAGCGAAGGTGGACCGGCGCTATCCAAAATCCGTGCCTGGCATCGCATCACCAAAACCGCCCTGAACAGCATTCTTGCCGGTTGCAAACCGAAAAATCTTCCGCCGCTGGATTTGGCGGGAACGGAATTCCAGAAAAGCGTCTGGAACGCGCTACGGAAAATCTCTTTTGGCAAAACGAAAAGCTACGGCGAAATCGCACAGACGATTGGCAGGCCGAAGGCCGTCCGTGCCGTTGGCGGCGCGTGCGGCGCGAATCCGGTTCCGGTTTTGGTTCCCTGCCATCGTGTTCTGGCCGCGAACAAAAAACTCGGCGGCTTCTCCGGCGGCTTGGATTGGAAACGCAGTTTGCTCAAACGTGAGAAGATTAAATTCATCGCTTAATATTTTTGTGAAAAAATGCGTTCCGATTGTCCTATTGTTCATTTTGAGTCTGACAGTATTTGCCCGATTAATTCGTCCGTGGACGGAGGATGAAATGCGGAATGCCTCTGATTTGATTGTGGTTGGCACGGTGGCGAAAGTGACAGATTTAGATGAGACGAATACTACATTATGGTATGGTTTCAAATTTCGCGGAGTTGAAACAACCTTCAATGTTTCCAAAGTCCTTAAGGGAACAATTCCCGACAATGAAATTGTTTTACATCACTATCGTTTCACGAATTATACGCCAAAAAATGGACCAGAGTTGCTTAACCTTACCGCGAATAGCACGAACCAGTATCTGATATATTTGGTAAAGGATGGAACCAATCGGTTCGCTCCAGTATCTGGACAGCTTGATCCAGCCGTGGATGCCGTAAGGAAGCTTCCTTAAAATAGACATTCAACTCGCCGTCAGCCGGATGATTTCGCGGAGCGGTGTCTGCGGTTTGAATTTCACGAATCGTTCCAGTTTTTTCACCAGCGGTTTGCGGCGGCGCATGTCGTCAAAGCCCGGCGCATACGCTTGGTCGTAGGGAATCAGCTCGATCTTCGATTTCGAGCCTAGTGTTTTCACCACCAGCTTTGCGAGTTCGAGAATGGATATTTCCTCCGTGCCGCCGATGTTGAAAATCTCCCCGCGCGCCTTCTGGCAATCCTGCAAACGCACGAGCGATTCCACCACGTCGTTCACCAGACAAAAGCAGCGCGATTGTTTGCCGTCGCCAAAAACCTTCAGCGGCTCGTTCTTTTTCGCAGCGGCGATGAAGCGCGGCAGCACCATGCCGTAACGCCCGGTCTGGCGCGGGCCGACGGTGTTAAACAGCCTCGCGATGGTGACGGGCACCTTTTTTTCGCGCGCGTAAGCCAGCGCGAGAAATTCGTCCATGAGCTTCGAGCAGGCGTAGCTCCAGCGCGATTGGCCGGGCGGCCCGATCAGCAAATCGTCGTCCTCGCTGAATTCCGGCTTGGCGCTCTTCCCATAAACTTCAGAAGTCGAGGTCAGCAGCAGCGGCGTGGAATGTTTAGACGGCGGCGCGAAGCAGGATTTCCGTTTCGTGAAAGCTCGATTCCAAAACATGCAGCGCCGATTTGACTACCAGTTCCACGCCCACGGTCGCCGCCAGATGGAAAATAAATTCCGAATTCGCCGCGAGCCTCGGCAATTCCTTGCACCCGGAAATTTTGGATTTAACAATTCGTAGGCGCGGATTCTTTTTCACCGCACGAAGGTTTTCCAGACTGCCCGTAGAAAAATCATCAATGACGACGACACTCTTGCCGTCATTCAGCAAACGCTCGACCAGATGCGAGCCGATGAATCCAGCGCCGCCGGTGACCAGAACAAACGAGGATGGAGGATGGAGGATGGAGGATTGCATTGGCGTTTGTTCAGTTATTTTCCATCTTCGCTTTTTTAGCGGAGCGCGCTCGCGACCGCTTCCGCCAGTTTCTGCCGGTATTCCGGACTTTCAATCAGTCTGGCCTCCGCCGGATTCGACAAATAGCCGTTTTCAATCAAAACCGCCGGGCAATTTTGTCCGCGCAATACTTCGATGTATCGCACGTGGCGCACGCCGCGGTCCGCCATCCCCGTCGCGTTCAGCAACGCGGCTTGCAGCTTCACCGCGAGCTGCAGATTTTGCGCGTCAAAATCGTTGCTCGACAATTTCTCCGACCAAGGATCGGCATAGCCGCGCGTAACGGTTGACGGCATTCCGGTCGGGGTAAAACAATACGTTTCCAGGCCGGCGATTTTTTCGTCGCGGTCGGCCGTCGCATTGAAATGCAGGCTGATGAACAAATCGGCGTGATGCGCCCCGGCAAAAACAACACGGTATGAATTGGTCACATACACGTCGCGCGTGCGCGTCAAAAAGACCGTCCAGCCGTTCGTTTCGAGCAGCGGTTTGAGCCGCAGCGCCGTGTCGAGGGTGAATTCCTTTTCAAACCGGCCGTCCAGTGCGCTGTGCGTGCCGACGTTCGACCCGCCGTGGCCGGGGTCAATCACGATGATCCGGTTTGAGCCGAACGCCAATGGCGGCGCGCACAAAAGCGGTTCCAGGTTTTTCTGCAAATCAATTCCGTCCAGGAAAACTTCGCCGTCAATGAGTTCCGGCGCGAAGCCGAGATTGATCTCGATGCCGTTCCAGGTGGCTTCGCGGCTGCCGATTTCCAGAACCATCACGCCGTTTTTAGACCCAATTGCATACGAAGTCACCGGCAAATCGGGCAGCCGGTGCGGCGCGCCGATTTTGTGCGTCGCAGCCCATTCTTTGAGCGAGGTCCACATCGCCACAGGCGTGGGATTTGAAACTGCGACCGTCACTTTGTTGGAGGTGACAAGGGAAACAACCGGTGCCACCGGCCTGGAAGGCTGCGGTGCGAAGGATTTCGCGGCGGCGGGATTGGTCCAGTTCAGCGACGACGTGACCGGTGTCTCGGGTTCGCTGATGGTTTCCGCCGGGGGCGGCATTGTGGTCGGTTGCGACGCGCAGCCCGCCAGGAAAATCAACACGCCGCAAAAAATGATTCCCGCCTGCGTGGCCGAAGCCGCACCGGCGTAACCCTTGAGCGCGATGAAAAAACCGCGGCCAGAGGCTTTGCACCCAAGCACTCCGGCGCGGCGAAGGCACGCAAATTTGAACACGCGCCAATTGTGCGGAACTGGAAATGCGGACTCAAGCTGTTTCCTCATTTACGATGGACGATTTACGATTTACGATTTCGCGCAGGTTGAAAATTCTCGTTGCCATCACCGGAGCCAGCGGCGCGCTTTATGCACAGCGCCTGCTCGACAATCTGGACCCGCGCCAGCACGAAATCCACGTTGTGCAGAGCAATTACGCGCAGCAGGTCATCGCGGAGGAACTGCCCGGCGGCCTGCGCCTGCCCGACGGCGTGAAATCACATGGGCTGAAAAGCATGAACGCGCCGTTCGCCAGCGGCTCGAATCCGCCGGACGTCATGGTCGTCATCCCCTGCACGATGGGCACGATGGGCCGCATCGCGCACGGGTACAGCGAGGACGTCCTGCTCCGCGCCGCCGACGTGGTATTGAAGGAAAGGAAAAAACTCATCCTCGTCCCGCGCGAAACGCCATTGAGTCTGGTTCACGTCAAAAACATGGAACTGCTGTTGCTGGCTGGCGCAACCATTTTGCCGGCAAACCCGGGTTTTTACGCCGGCCCGAAAACGATTCAGGACGTGGTGGACACCGTCGTCGCGCGCGTGCTCGACCATCTCGGCGTCCCGCAAAAACTGGTGCCCCGCTGGAGCGAAGAAAAAGAATAACCACGGATGAACACAGATAAACACGGATTGAAAGCCGGATTTTCCCCCAATTTTCTTGTGCTTTTTTATCTGTGTCCATCCGTGTCCATCCGTGGTTGAAAATGTTTTCTATCATTAACAAATGGGCTTCGTTCGTGCGCTTCTCGCACACGGTCTTCGCGCTGCCGTTCGCGCTGGCGGCGATGCTCGTGGCCGCGCGCGATAATCGCGGCTGGCCGGGCTGGAAAACGTTCGGCCTGATTCTCGCCGCGATGGTCTGCGCGCGGACGTGCGCGATGGCGTTCAACCGCATCGTTGACCGCAAATTCGATGCGCTGAATCCGCGCACGGCCAACCGCCATTTGCCGACGGGACAAATTTCTCTGGCGAGCGCAATTTTTCTTTGCGCTGATTTCCGGTGCGGGTCTTGTTGCCGCGAGTTATTTTCTCAATCCGTTGTGCTTTTATCTCTCGCCGGTGGCGCTCGTGGTGATTTGCTTTTATTCGCTGACGAAGCGATTCACGGATTACACGCATGCCTTTCTCGGCATCGCGCTGGCGCTGGCGCCGGTCGGCGCGTGGCTGGCGGTGAAAGGCGCAGATGTTTCCGTTCTGGAAATTGTGCAAATGACTTTGCTCGCTTTATCCGTGGTGCTGTGGCTCGTTGGCTTCGACATCATTTACGCGCTGCAAGATTACGAGTTTGATAAATCCCACGGCTTGCATTCACTCGTGGTGGCGTGGGGACCGAAGAATGCGCTGGCCGCCGCATTTCTCGCGCACATGATCATGTGCGGTCTGCTGCTCGCGTTCGGGCTGCTGTGCGGCTTTCGAATCGCGTTTGCCCTCGGCTGGTTCATCATCGTCGGCTGTCTCGTGCTGGAACACTGGATTGCCCGCCGCCGCAGCCTCAACTGGATCAACCTCGCCTTCTTCCGCCTCAACGCGCTCGTCAGCGCGGTTTTCCTTATCGTCACCGCCGCCGAAGTGATTTTTCAGGGCGGGTTCAAGCTGCGGTGATTTTTTGACCACGAAATACGCCAAATACACAAAAAAGATCTTAAGGATTTGCCGCCGCCGTTGGTTTTGGTTTGATTTCGTGTGGTTCGTGTATTTCGTGGTTAATATAATTCGTAACATCCTTCCGGATTTGCTTCTGAAGTGGTCATGGACACGGTAAAATTGAATCAACCCATGCCTGACGGAAACAAATGCCCGCAATGCGGCACGCCGCTGCCCATTGGCGCGCTGGCCGGACTTTGCCCCGCCTGCCTGCTCAAGATGGGCGCGGCGGCGGACTCCGTCACCGACGCGAAACAGCCGCCGTTCAATCCGCCGGGCGTGGCCGAACTTGCGCCGCTGTTTCCGCAGCTCGAAATTCTCGAACTCATCGGCAAAGGCGGCATGGGCGCGGTCTATAAGGCGCGGCAGAAACAACTCGACCGCATCGTCGCATTGAAAATTCTCCCGCCCGGCATCGGCCATGACGCCGCGTTCGCGGAACGCTTCACCCGCGAAGCAAAGGCGCTGGCAAAGCTGAATCATCCCGGCATCGTGACGCTGTATGAGTTTGGCAATGTAGGGCAGGCGTCCCGCCTGCCCGGCGAGCGCGTCAGCGCGAGCGGTTCGGCGGCCGTGCCACTGGGTGCAGACGGGACACCTGCGCTACTTTATTTCTTTCTCATGGAATTCGTGGACGGCATGAATCTGCGGCAATTGCTCCATTCCGGGCGAATTTCGCCGCGCGAAGCGCTGGCCATCGTGCCGCAAATTTGCGACGCGCTGCAATTCGCGCACGACCAGGGCATCGTCCACCGCGACATTAAACCGGAAAACATTTTGATGGACCGTCGGGGCCGGGTGAAGGTGGCGGATTTTGGGCTGGCAAAAATCGTAGGACAGGCTTCCAGCCTGTCTCAAAACCCATCCCCAGGTGGAGATTCTGAAAAAATGGAAACAGGCAAGATGCCTGTCCTACAGGAAAGTCTCACCGACGCGGGCAAAGTAATGGGCACGCCGCAATACATGTCGCCGGAGCAAATCACCGCGCCGGGCGAGGTAGATCATCGCGCCGACATTTACGCACTGGGCGTGGTGTTTTACCAGATGCTCACCGGTGAACTGCCGGGCAAAACTATCGCGCCGCCGTCAACGAAAGTGCAGATGGATGTGCGTCTCGATCAAATTGTGCTGCGCGCGTTGGAAAAAAATCCCGAACTCCGCTACCAGCAGGTCAGCGAAGTAAAGACGTGCGTGGAGACAATTGTGGGTAGCGCGGGCGTCGCGCCCGGTTCACCGACTGGCGGAATAATGCCCGAAGAATCGCCCGGCGCGACGCGTGCGCTGCAAGAACCGCGCTTCTCGCGCACGGCCATCGTGGGGGCGTGCTGGGCCTTGCTTTTCATTCTACCGGTGATGGTCATGCCGGTTTTGGCATTGTGGGGAAAGCACAACGAGCCAGCTATACGAATACTTATCTTAATGCTGCTTTTGCTGTTGGGGTTGCCGGGGATTTTTGGCACCACGATTCTCGGCTTGATTGCTGTCTCGCAAATCCGCCGCTCGGCGGGGAAACTTTACGGAATGTGGCTGGCGGTGTTTGACGGATTGCTGTTCCCGCTGCTGGCGTTGGATGGGGTAATCGCATGGTTGTGGCTGGTGCTGGCAAAACTGTTCGCCCGCCAGGTGCTCGGACTTCAGAACTCACTGTTTCTTGATGTGTGGGATCTCACCATCTGGGTTTCACTGGCGCTCGCCTCGGTTGCATTGGTGGATTGGCTCATCATCCGCCGCGTCTGGTGCGTGGTGAACAAACCGATTGATGCCCCAGCGCCGCCCGCTCAGAAACCCGACCATTTCTGGCGCTGGTTTGCCGTGGCAGTGTTCGCCATGATTGCAATTCCATTTCTGATTTCCATCGTCGGCTTGCTGGCGGCCATTGCCATCCCGAATTTTGTCAGAGCACGCGTCCAGTCGCAGGAAAACGCCCGGCATGCCGCGCAGATGCTGGCCGCGCAAAATCCTTCTTCCGGTTCGACGACCAATTATTACATCGGCCAAGCCAGTTTCCCATTCGGCGATTCCATCGAAATCACCTCCGTCGAGCGGAATGAAAATCAGATGATTGTGAAAGGCCATTACAATCTCGTCAGCGCCGACAGCGCCAAGCTTGCGCTATACATCACCACCCAATCAACGAATGCTGTTCCGACCGATTCGAAACAAACTACACAAATTTCCAAAGGCGAGGGCGATTTTGAATTGACCGATCCCAATCTGGTTCCGGGAATGCCGCATGTTTCAATGTATGCCGGCGGAAAACCCATCGCCGCGTTGTATTTTGGAACGAAGACCGAAGCCCTTCAAGAAAATGAGGCGAGTTGGATTACAAATTCCCCGTCCGTCACGACAAGCTCATCGGAAGATGCTGTGTCATCTGCCGTGCAGGCCTGGCTTGCGCTAATGGATATTGGCGCATACCCGCAAAGCTGGGAAGCGGCCTCGGACAGTTTTAAAAAAACCGTCACCAAAAACGACTGGGTAAAATTGTCAGGACAAGTCCGTCAGCCGCTTGGCCAGTTGATTTCACGCAAGGAAATTTCCACGCAATCGTCGCTGGTTGTGCCGGGATTGCCGCGCGGTTTTTATTTCATAGCACAATTTGAAACCAGTTTTGCCGAACTGACGAACGCAGTGGAGACGGTGGTGTTCATCCAGGAAAGAGATGCCAAGTTCCGGGCGGTCAGTTATCTCATCCGCCCGCGCACCGCCGAGCAGACTGCATCCGTGACAGCGGCGCAGATTTGGCTCGCGGGAATTGACGCCGGCAATTACGCCGAAAGCTGGACGGACGCGGCGGATTATTTACGCGGCGCCATCACGCAGGACAAATGGATCTCTTCTTTGGAATCTGTTCGCACGCCTTTGGGCAAAATGGAAATCCGCACCGCGGATTCGACGGTGACGGAGACACAATTACCTGGCGTACCGGACGGCAAATATGTCGTCATGCAATTCAACACCGCCTTTGCCAATAAGAATTCCGCGACGGAAACCGTTACGTTCTCCCTGGAAAATGACGGTCAGTGGAGGGCCTCCGGCTATTTCATCAAGTGACGACAAAATTGCCATCCACGACCGCGCCGGGCGACATCTTCGCCACGACGTATTGGACGGTCGTACTCACAGCGAGCCGGCGCACTCCAAGACGCTGGCGCAGCAACGGCGCCGTCCATGTCGCCCAAAGGTTTTGGACCGCGGCAGCTCTCTACCGCTTTTGGCTACCGCTTGAAACTCGGCGGACACAAATGAACATGGATGGGGCAGATGCGAATTGCGCAAATTAAATTCGTGATAATTGGCGAAATTCGCGTCAAAGTTTTTCCGTATCCGTGTCCATCTGTGTTAATCCGTGGTTAAAATGATTTTGCCTTGACCTCCGAACATTCCACGCCAGCCTCGACCGCGCCGGGCGACATCTTCGCCACGACGCATTGGACGGTCGTGCTCGCGGCGGGCAAACGGCACACGCCGCAATCCGATGGCGCGCTGGAGGAGCTTTGCCGCACTTACTGGTTTCCGCTTTACGCCTACGTCCGGCGGCGCGGCCACACCAAGGAGGACGCCGAGGATTCGGTGCAGGCGTTCTTCGCGCGCTTTCTCGCCAAGAATTATCTCGCAGGCTTGAGCGCCGAGCGCGGGCGCTTCCGCGCGTTCCTGCTCGCGTCGCTGAAACATTTTCTCATCAACGAATGGAAAAAGTCGCAGCGGCTCAGAAGCGCGGCGGCGGCGAAGCGACCGCTCTCGCTCGACTGGCAGACGGCGGACACGAAATTTCAAGTCGCCGCCACGAACGAGCCGAGTCCCGACAAGGCGTTCGACCGCGAATGGGCGCTGGCCCTGCTGGCCAAGGTCATTGAGCGTTTGCAGAAGGAATGTGAAGCCGACGGCAAGGCGAAGCTGTTCGAGCAATTGAAAATTTTTCTCACGGCGGGCAAGGACGGAACGGCGCAGGCGGAAGCCGCGCAAGGCACTGGGCATGGAGGAAGGCGCGGTGCGCGTGGCGGTTCATCGCCTGCGGAAACGTTACCGCGCAATTGCTCCGCGACGAAATCGCGCAAACCCTCGCCGACGCGGCGGACGTGGACGAGGAAATGCGCGCGCTGTTCGGCGCGTTTTCAACGTAGGACAGGCTTCCAGCCTGTCTCCATCGTAAATATGTGAAATCAGGGACAGGCGCGTCGCCTGTCCTACGACGCGTTTGCCTTGCCTCGAAAGCTGCTTTAATATGCGGAATGGATTTTTTCATTCAACGCAGCGAACTGCGCGACATCTACGACAAGGTCGTCGCCGGCGAACGCATTTCCGACGCCGACGCGCTGCGGCTGTTTGAATCCAAGGACCTGAACGCCGTCGGCGCCATCGCGGATTTCGCGCGGCAGAAAAGGACCGGCAACAACCGCGCCAGCTACATCATCAACCGCTACATCAACTACTCGAACTACTGCATCCTGTCGTGCCAGTTCTGCTCGTTCGCGCGCAAGAAACGCGACGCCGACGGCTTCCAGTTCACCGTCGAGGAAATCGTCCAGAAGGCGCGCGAGGCGCTGGCCATCGGCATCACCGAACTGCACATCGTCGGCGGACTGCACCCGTCGCTGCCGTTCAGCTATTACACCGACATGCTCAAGGCGCTGCGGGCGCTGAATGATGAGGTAGGGCGGGCAATCGCCTTGCCCGCCGGGCGCGCGCAGGGACTGCGCGCCCTACCCAACGACTGCAATTAAAATGCTTCACCGCCATTGAAATTCTCCACCTCGCCTGGCTCGCGAAAAAATCCGTCGAGCAGACGCTGATTGAATTGAAGGACGCCGGCCTCGATTCGCTCACCGGCGGCGGCGCGGAAATTTTCCGCAAGGAAGTCCGCTCCACCATCGCCCGCGGCAAGGAATCCGCCGAGGAATATCTGGACGTCCACCGCACCTGGCACCGGCTCGGCGGGCGCAGCACCTGCACGATGCTTTACGGCCACGTCGAGAGCCTCGCCGACCGCGTGGACCATCTCCGGCAATTGCGCGCGTTGCAGGACGAGACGCACGGCTTCACCGGCTTCGTGCCGCTGGCGTATCAGCCGGAGGACAACGACATTCCCGTCGAGAAGCCGCCGACCGGGTTCGATTCGCTGCGCACCATCGCCGTGAGCCGCATCTACCTCGACAACTTCCCGCACATCACCGCCTACTGGGTCGGCCTCGGGCTGAAGCTGGCGCAGGTGGCGTTGAGCTACGGCGCGGACGATTTGCACGGCACCATCATCGAGGAACACATCTTCCACATGGCCGGCGCGACCTCGCCGCAATTGCAGACCGAGGCGGCCATGCTCAAGGCCATCCGCGAAGCCGGCCGCACGCCCGTCCAGCGCAACACCTTTTACGAGCCGATCAAAATTCTGGAAAACGCGACTCCTGCCGAAGCCACTGAAAATGCCGCGCGCTCGAAAATGCTTGAAGACAATCTGGCGACGGCTTAACGCTATAAAAGTTCGTTTGATTTGAGTTTCGCTTATGGTATAAGCGGATCATGAAGACGGTAATTCGGATTCTTGTCATCTGTCTTATACTTGCCCTAATTTACGCGTTTCTCGCCCCGTATATTGCTTTCCGCTGGAGACAGCATGAGCAAATCAATGCGCTTCGTGGCGAACCTGTTTACAATAGCAAGCCGCTCCACGAATGGGCGATCGAAACCCAAGATCAAAATCCGGATTTTTCTCCATCACCGACGGCTATCGAGGCAACAAAGGCTGTGCAAGCCATTGGCCCAGCAGCCATTCCTTGGCTCATTAAATGGACAAAGCCGCCTTTCATGAACTCCATGTTGCCGGGTGGCGCGGAAGAGTCGCTCGAGATTTTGGGAGCGCAAGCCAAGTCTGCCATTCCTGAATTGATAAAAATTTTGAATCAGAGGGATGATTATGAATCGTGGCATTCTGCGGCTAAAGCACTTTCCCATTTAGGCCCCGAAACGATTCCCATCTTGCTCAATGCCGCAACCAATCTTCAGGGACAACATGACCAGTGGGAACTTGTCCAGGATTTCGGTAATTACGGGACCAATGGCGTTTCCGCGATTCCTGCATTGATTGGTTGGACAAAAGATACAAATTCTTGGGTTCGCACCGGTGCAGTTGAAGCTTTGGGCGAAATTGGCATGGAGCCGGAAAAGGTGATTCCCATTCTCCGCAACTCATTAAATGATCCAGACAGCATGGTGAGGTCTTACGCCGGCGACGCCATAGGGGAATTTGGCAAGGCAGCCAAAGACGTTTTGCCTGATTTAATCAAAGCTACTGACGACCCGGATCCCGAAGCGCAGACAGGAGCTATAGATGCTTTGGGAAGAATTGGCGAACAACCGGATGTTATTTTGCCCTTGTTGACTGAAAAAATGCAAAGCGACGACCAGACAGTCCGGCGCATGACGGCTTATGCGCTGGGTAATTTTGGCGGCCAGAAAGCTTTCGACATTTTGATGAAATCAACAGACGACCCGGAAGGTTTCGTTCGTGAAGCCGTTTTCCAGTCGCTGAAGAAAATTGATCCGCAGCAGCTTGAAAGTTCCGGGAAGAGATTTTATGGCACAGGCCAGCCAAAGCCGAATCAGAATTAAAGTTAGTGTCTGGTGAATTTCCTTTGCCGCTTTGCGCCTTGGCGTCTTTGCGTTAAAGTCAGTTCATGTCAGATGAAATGCCTAAGCTGCGCATGGTCCCGCCGGAATCGGCGGAGGACATCGCGCGGCATCTCGAGCGCGAGCGGGTCAAGGCCAGCCGCGAACGCGAGGCCGGGCTGGAGGATTCGCTCGCGCCGTTCCGCGTCGGCTCGGTGGAATATCTCAACGCCGTGCCGCTCACGCGCGGCATCGAGGACCAGATCATCTTCACCACGCCCGCGCGCCTCGCCGAACTGCTCCGCCGCGACGAGCTGGACGCCGCGCTCGTCAGCATCACCGAGGTCTTGCTCACTGACCGTTACGACATCCTCGACGGCATCGCCATCGCGTCGCTGGGCGAGGTTTACAGCGTCCTGCTGGCGCACAAGAAGCCGCTGGAGGAAGCGAAGGAAATTTTCTGCGACACGGCGTCGCTCACGAGCGTGAACCTGCTGAAGGTGCTGCTGGCCGAGCGCGGGTTGAAGCCGGAATTCAAGCCGCTGGAAAATTACAAGGTGGCCGCGGAAAAGGATTTTGTGCTGCTCATCGGCGACCGGGCGATTGATTTTCAGCGCTCGTTGCACAGTGGCGAAGCGGAGGCGAATGCGCCCCATTCGCACGAGATTTATGACCTCGGCGCTGCGTGGTTTGAGATGACGAACCTGCCGTTTGTCTATGCCGTGTGGGCATTGCGGCGTGGGGTGGAAAACAAATCGCTGCGGCGTCTGCTGCGTGAAACAAAGGCTTTCGGGATGGAAACGCTCGAAGTCATCATCCGCAATCATACGGCCTACGACCCCGATTTTCGCAAGGATTACCTCGGCTGGCTGATCCATTTCCACCTCGGCTCGGATGAGAAGAGAGGCATAGCCAAATTTTGCGAGCTGCTCCAGAAGCACAACCTCGGCCCGGTGTTCGAGCCGAAATTTGTGAGTTGAATTTTAACCACGGATAAACACAGATAAAATCGCAGGCGGTAGGTCGCGTCACTCCGTGCGCGCCGTTTGTTTGCAACCAGCGTCTTGGCGGGCAGAGGACTGCCCGCCCTACCATCCGTGTTTATCCGTGTCCATCCGTGGTTGAAAAACACAATTAAAACTTCGTGAGCTTTTCCAATTCCTTCACGCGCTTCTCGATGTCCGCGCGTTTGGTTTTCGTGGTGCATGTCAGGCCGAAGCCTTCGCAGCAGAATGACGCGGTGACGCTGCCATAAACCATTGCGCGGCGGATGTTCGCGTCAATCGAACCCTTGGCCGTGGCGAGATAACCCATCATGCCGCCTACAAAGGAATCGCCCGCGCCGGTCGGGTCCTCAACGGTGTGCAGCGGATACGCCGGGCAGATGAAGATGCCCTTCGGCCCGGACAGGATCGAGCCGTGCGAACCTTTTTTGATGATGACGTATTTTGGCCCGAGCTTGTGAAGTTTTTTGAGTGCGACAAAAATGTTATCTTCCTTCGTCAATTGTTGCGCCTCGCTGTCGTTGAGTACAAAACCGTCAATGCGCGGAAGCAGCTTCAGCAAGTCCGGCAGTGCAATGTTCAACCACAAGTCCATCGTGTCGGCCACGACGAATTTCGGGCGTCGCATCTGGTCCAGAACATGGTGCTGGAGCGCCGGCGCGATATTGGCGAGCAGGACAAACGGCGTGGCCCGGTGCGATTCCGGCAGCGCAGGCGTAAAGGTCTCGAACACGCCAAGTTCGGTCAGCAGCGTGCGGCGATTGTTCATGTTCACCTCGTATTCGCCCGACCAGTGAAATGTCTTGCCGGGCAGAATCTGGAGACCGGCGAGATCAATTTTGTGCCGGCGGTAAAGTTCGATGTATTTTTTGGGGAAATCCTCGCCGACGACGCCAATCAATTTGACCGGTGAGAAGAAACTCGCGGCGACGGCGGCATGGCTGGCCGAGCCGCCAAGCAGGCGCGGATTTTCTTTGGTGGGAGTCTTGATGGAATCCAGCGCGGTGGAACCGACGATTAATACGCTCATTTTTAATTAGGGTCTTGGATTTGGGGTCTGGGTTCTTGGAAAAATCAGTAGCCGCCGCTGCCTTTCTGGATCAGTTCAATTTCGTAGCCTTCCGGCGCGTCAATAAAGGCGAACCGCGTCCCGCTGGAACTCGTCGTCGGGCCGTCGGAGTATTTCAGGCCGTGCGTGGCAAGGTGCTTGCCGAATTCTTCGAGACTGTCCACCTCAAAGGCAAGATGCGTGAGGTCGGGCTGCACCTTGACTGATTCGCTGCCGGGGAAAAAACAGATTTCTATCTCTTCCTTGCTCTCCGGCGCCTTGAGAAAGACGAGTTCCGAGCCGCGCGGTGACTTGTGCCGCTTGATTTCCTCCAGGCCGAGGACATCGCGGTAAAACTTCACCGTGCGTTCCAGATCGTTCACGCGATAGCGCGTGTGCAACAATTTATTCACTCGCAGTTGTTTCATGCGTGTCGGGCCAGCTTGAGATTATACGCCAGCGGCTCAAGAATCAGCCGATTGAGACACAGCCACCGGTGAACATCAAGGCGATGGCCGCGATAAAAAGGAGAATTTTATTTTTCACACGAAAATTGTTTCGCAGGCTGAGTGGGGACGCAAGATAAAAGTCCGCCATCCGGCCAGACGGGGCTTTCCAAAATTCATTGGCAATTTTTCTTTTCCCGCCACCGGGTTCTCCGGCATGATTGAGCTGATTTATGGGCAAACGACGCGAAGCCCGCGAGCACGCGGTGCAATTCCTGTTCCAGCACGATTTGAATCCGCCGGAGGATTTGGAGCGGGCGCTGAATGAATTTTGGGACTCGCAGCGCGCCGCCGCCATCGCCGAGGAAAAAGGCCCCGCGCATTGGGGACAGCAAATTGAGCTGCCGCCGCCCACCGCCGGGGAGGCCGAGACGCGGCTGTTCGCCGAGCCGCTCATCCGCGGGGTGCTCCAGCAACGCGACGCGATTGACGAGAAAATCAAGGCCCACGCCAGAAACTGGGAATTCCACCGCATCGCCGCCGTGGACCGCAATATCATGCGGCTCGCGATTTACGAAATGCTCCATCGCGAGGACATACCGCCCGTGGTCAGCATCAACGAGGCGGTGGACATCGCCAAAAAATTCTCCACGCAGGACAGCGGCAAGTTTGTCAACGGCATCTTGGACAAAATTCGGGGTGAAATTTTGCGTCCGGCGCGCATCTTCAAATGAAGTTTGCGGACCTTCATCTACACACGCAATTTTCCGACGGCACATTCACGCCAGAGGAACTGGCCGGGCATGGCGCGAGTCTTGGCTTTGCCGCACTGGCGCTGACGGACCACGACTCGGTCGAGGGCTGCGCGCGGATGGCGGCAGCCTGCGAGGCGGCGGGCATCGAGTTCATCGTAGGGGCGGAACTCACCGCCGAACACAAAGACACGGAAGTCCATATCCTCGGCTATTTCCTGGACACGGAAAACCAGATGTTGCTGACCGAAATCGCCCGGTTTCAGGCTGTCCGGCAGCAGCGCATCCACGAAATGGTGGCGCGATTGAACGAAGTGAACGTGCCGCTCAAGGTTGAATCGGTTTTTGCGCTGGCCAATTGCAAATCGCCGGGACGGCCGCACGTCGCCCGCGCGCTGCTGAAGGAAAAGCTTATCGGCAATCTCGACGAGGCGTTCGAAAAATATCTGAAAAAGGGACGGCCGGCGTGGGTGCCCAAGACAAAAGTGTCCGCGCTTGAAAGCGTCGGGTTGATCCATCAAGCCGGCGGACTCGCGGTCATGGCGCATCCCGGCCTGAATCGGACGGACGAAATTATTCCCGCGCTGGTGGACGCCGGCCTGGACGGCATCGAATGCTTTCACACGAAACATTCGACCATGATGGCGGAGCGGTATCTGGAAATCGCTGAAAAATACCATCTGCTGGTCACCGGCGGCTCCGACTGCCACGGCTTCAGCAAAGGCAAACCGCTCATCGGCGGCATCAAACTGCCTTACGAGCATGTTGAAAAAATGAAACAAGCTGTCGCCGGGAAAAAATTAGCAACCACGGATGCACACAGATAAACACGGATACCGGGATAGATTGATAAATGGATTGATGGATGACTGGGTATTCCCTCTGCGGAAGCCCATGAATTCGACAATCCATCAATCCATTAATCTGCTTTTTTATCCGTGTCCATCCGTGTTAATCCGTGGTTAAAATCTCATGGGGTTATTTTCCAAATTCAAAGCCGGCCTTGCCAAAACGCACGCCAGGCTCACGCACGAAATCAAGCGCATCGTCACGCGCTCGCCCAAACTGACGGCTGAATCGCTGGAAGAAATCGAGCACGCCCTCATCGCCGCCGATCTCGGCATGGCCATGACCACGCAAATTGTGGCCGCGGTGAAGCTGGCCTACGAATCGCAGGGCACCGCCGGGCTCGATTATCTCGCCATCGCGCGGTCGGAAATTGAGAAGAGCCTTTCGGCGAACAATCCGAAGCTCCGCGAAATGCCCGGCAGCATCTGCGTCGTTTCCATCGTCGGCGTCAACGGCACAGGCAAAACGACGACCAGCGCGAAGCTCGCGCATTATTTTCAGGCACAGAAAAAATCCGTGCTGCTCGCCGCGTGCGACACGTTCCGCGCGGCGGCGATTGAGCAGATCAAACTGTGGGGCGCGCGCCTCAAGGTCGAAGTCATCGCCGGCAATTATGGCGCGGACGCGGCTTCCGTCGCGCACGATGCCGTCACCGCCGCGCAGGCGCGCAAGACGGATTATCTGTTCATAGACACGGCGGGCCGCCTGCACACCAAGCACAATTTGATGCAGGAATTGCAGAAGCTGCACCGCGTCATCGGCAAGCAGCTCGCGGGCGCGCCGCACGAAGTGCTGCTGGTGCTCGACGCGACGACCGGCATGAACGCGCTGAACCAGGCGCGCGAATTCCACAAGGCAGTGCCACTCACCGGCCTCATCGTGACCAAGCTGGACGGCACAAGCAAAGGCGGCATGGTGGTGGCCATCCAGAAGGAGCTCGGCCTGCCCATCAAATTCATCGGCCTCGGCGAGCAGCCGGACGACTTGCAGCCCTTCGACGCAAAACAATTTGCCCAAGCGCTGTTTGAGGAATGAAATTTATTTTATCCGCGGATTCAAAGTTATGGATCAGGCGGCAGTACTTGTATTGGTTTATTGAATTTGGAGTGCGGCGAAATGTCACCGCTTTGAAAGCGCGGACATGTCCGCGCAGTCCTAAATCCGTGTTTATCCGCGTCCATCCGTGGTAAAAAAAGATTTCCAATTCATTCGCCTCGCCCTCCGGCCCGCCCTGTGCCGTCGGATTTTGAACCTTGTCCAAACGGGATTCAGCGGATAAACAGTCGGGAGCATGAACCGATTCACGCGCCGGGCTTTATTCTTTCTCTTCTTCTTGTCCGGTTGCAGCAGCCTCGTCTATCAAGTCGTCTGGACGCGCATGGCGTTCGCGTCATTCGGAATCATCACCCCGGTTCTGTCGGTGGTGTTGTCGGTTTTTATGCTGGGGCTGGCCGTCGGTTCTTGGGCGGGCGGGCGATTCGTCGCGCCGCTGGTCAAAGCCACCGGACTTTCGGCCATCGTGTTTTATGCCTACGCGGAATTCTTGATTGGCCTGGGCGCATTCGCGGTGCCGAAATTGTTTGCCGCCGGCGAACATGTTTTGCTGACGAGCGGGGAGACGGATTCGTTCCGCTACCTTTCGCTTTCGGCGCTGGTGCTGGCGGCGTCCATCCTGCCGTGGTGCGTGTGCATGGGCGCAACGTTTCCGTTCATGATGGCCTATATACGGGAGCAGGATTCCGGCAACACGGGGAGCTTCAGCTTTTTGTATCTGGCCAATGTGCTGGGCGCAATGAGCGGCACTTTTCTGGCGGCGGTTGTCTGGATTGAAGTTTTGGGTTTTCATCACACGCTCTGGCTCGCCGCGGCGGGTAATTTTACCGTGGCTATCATCAGCGTCTGCCTCGGCCTGGGTCGGCGCGGCGCCACCGTTCCATTGGAACGACCGCTCGCGCCCGGCGATTCGCCATGTCCGGAAGTCCGCGACGGGCGGATGACAAAAACAATCTTGTTTTCGACGGGGTTCGTGGCGATGGCGATGGAGGTGGTGTGGACGCGGGCATTCACACCGGTTTTGAAAACGCAGGTTTATTCCTTCGCGCTCATCGTGTTCACTTATTTGGGCGCGACCTTTTTGGGTTCATGGATGTATAGGGCGAATTTGCGCAAAAACCGCCTTGAGCCGCTTGGAAAATTGATTGCCGCGCTTGCCGTCATGGCCCTTTTGCCGGTCATGGCCGACGATTCCAGGTTCCTCATCCAACATTTCTGGGTGCCTTCGCCGGATTTAAAGAGCGCGTTCATCGTGCTTGGCAGCATCTGCCCGTTTTGCGCCTTGCTGGGATATCTGACTCCGCGACTCATAGATGAATATGCCGGCGGCCGGCCGGCCGCCGCGGGCAGGGCCTATGCGATCAATGTTTTGGGCTGCATCCTCGGTCCGCTCTTTGCCTGCTACGTTTTGCTGCCTCGATTGAGCGAGCGCCATGCATTGATCCTGCTGGCGCTGCCGTTCCTCGTCTTCTGGCTCATCCTTTTTAAATCCCAACCCCGCTGGCAACGGCTCGCATTGGGGCTGGCTATGGGCGCAGCCATGGTTTGGTCTTCACTGTTCACTGAGGATTTTGAGGCCATCCTTTCGAAGAACATGGATAACATGATGGTGCGCCGGGATTATGCGGCCTCGGTCATTTCCTTTACCGAGGACACGAACAAATTCCTTCTGGTCAATGGCATCGGCATGACAAGACTGACCCCGGTTACAAAATTCATCGCTCATCTGCCGCTGGCGTTTCACAAGGGCCGGCCGGAATCCGCGCTGGTGATCTGCTTCGGCATGGGCACCACCTACCGTTCCGCCATGAGTTGGGATATGGATACGACCGCAGTGGAATTGGTCCCCGGCGTGACGAAGGCTTTTGGATTTTATCATGCCGACGCCGCGAGCTTTGTCAATAACCCGAAAGGCCACATCGTCATTGACGACGGCAGGCGCTATCTCAAGCGGACCGACAAAAAATTCGACGTCATCATGGTTGACCCGCCTCCACCGGTTGAAGCCGCCGGTTCCAGCCTTCTCTTTTCCCGGGAATTCTATGCGCTGGCCCGGCAGCACCTCAACAAGGGTGGTATCTTGCAGATGTGGTATCCCGGAGGGGAAGACAAGATAACGCGCGCCGTGCTGCGTTCCATCCATGAATCCTTTCCTTACGTGTATGGCTTCGTTTCCGTGGAAGGATGGGGTTTGCATTTGATCGCCTCCATGGATCCCATCAGCCCGCTTGACGCGGGGCAACTGGCCGCGCGCATGCCCGAATCCGCAAAAAAGGACTTGCTGGAATGGACGCCGTTGCAAGACGCGACCGCCTATCTTCGTCTGGTCGTCACCAATGGATTTCCCGTCGTCAACTATCTCGATCCCGATCCGAACGTACAAGTTACTGACGACCGGCCCTACAACGAATACTTTCTGCTGCGGCGGATGGAATAGATTCCCGCAACGACGCAAATCGATTAGCCCAATGTCCTCTGTGAAAAGTGAAACAAAATTTATGCGGCAGGCCTTGCAACTGGCAAGGCGCGCCTTCGGTGCGACTTCGCCGAATCCGATGGTCGGTGCTGTGCTGGTGAGAGACGGTAAAATCATCGGGCGCGGCTGGCATCGGCGGGTGGGCTTGCCACACGCAGAAATCGAAGCGCTCCGCGACGCGCAAAAGCGCGGCCACAGTCCGCGCGGCGCGACACTTTACGTAACGCTCGAACCGTGCTGCACGCACGACCGCACGCCGCCCTGCACGGATGCCATTATCGCCGCCGGCATCAAACACGTCGTCACCGGGGCGACCGACCCGAATCTGCGGCACGCGGGCAGAGGTTTCAAAATCTTGCGGCGCGCGGGGATTGAAGTCGTTCATGGAATTCTGGCCGGCGAATGTGCGATGCTGAACGAAGCTTTCAATCACTGGATTGTCCGCCGCACGCCGTTCGTCACGGTGAAGGCGGCGATGACGCTGGACGGCAAAATCGCCACCGCCAGCGGCGAGTCGAAATGGATCACCGGTGAAAAGGCGCGCGCCCACGGAATGAAATTGCGGCACGGTTCGGACGCAATCCTCGTCGGCATCAACACGGTTCTGGCAGACAATCCTAGCCTGACGGCGCGGGGGAAAATGGGAAAGCCGATTCGCCGCATCATTTTGGATACGCAAGCGCGGACACCGTTGACGGCAAAAGTGGTTCGTGATGAATTTGCCGCGCTGACAACGGTTGTCGTTGGCAAACATGCCCCGAAGAGTCGCGTCTCGGCTTTGGCAAAACGTGTGAATGTTCTGGTTGCGCCACTGGCAAAAATCTCGTCACCCGCCACTCGTCACCCGTCACTTGACTTGCGCTGGCTGCTGAAAAAGCTCGGCGCTGAAAACGTGACAAGCCTGCTGGTCGAAGGCGGCGGCGAGGTGAACGCGTCGTTCCTGCTTGGCGGTTTCGCACAGCGCGTGGCGTTCTATTACGCGCCAAAAATTCTGGGCGGACGCGATTCGCACAAAGGCGTTGCGGGTGAGGGCGCGAAATCCTTGGGCGAAATCATTCGGCTTCGAGACATCGAGTGGCGAAAACTTGGGCTGGATTTGTTGCTGACGGCACGGTTGGAGTCCAAGCTTTAGCTTGTTTTCCCGGCGACCATTGCGAAACTGAAGCAAGCTAAAGCTTGAACTCCAACTAAAATGTTCACAGGTATTGTCGAAGAAGCGGGCGTCATCGAGAAAATCACGCCGGCAAAAAAGTCCATTGAAATGACCGTGAGCACCACTGTCTGCGGCCGGGGCGTGAAAGTTGGAGGCAGCGTGGCGGTGAACGGCTGCTGCCTGACGGCGGCAAAAGTTTCAGCGCGTGGCAAAGCGAAGCTGATTCAATTCGATTTGCTGCAGGAAAGCTGGCAACGGACGAATTTTCAATTCGCCAGGCGGGGTTCGCTCGTGAATCTCGAACGTCCGCTGCGCGCGAACGGCGAGCTGGGCGGACATTTTGTGACCGGCCACGTGGACGGACTCGGCAAAATCATCCGCTGGGAGCGCTCCGGAAAAGACCACGTCCTCGACATCATCGCCCCGCCGGATGTGATGCGCTATCTCGTGTTCAAAGGTTCGATTGCCGTGGACGGCATCAGCCTGACCGTCGCTGGCGTGCAGAAGAAAAGTTTTCGCATCTGGATCATCCCGCACACTTATGAAGCCACGGCGTTGCGCGAACGAAAAGTCGGTGACGCGGTGAATCTGGAGGCAGATCTGCTGGGCAAATACGCGGAAAAATTCCTACTTCGCCGGCGTCTGGCTTGAGGCTGGGGCGATGGCTCGCACGTAGGTGGAGGGAATTGAATTCGTCCGGCCGTTCACATCAGTGAAGACGAAGGTCAGGTTCTCCTTGTCCAATTTCGGCTTGCGGACGGCGACAACGCGCTGGCCATTGGTCAACACGACAATGTATTGGCTGGCGCAGCCGGCGAGCAGGGCCGAGCCTAGCAACATTCCCAGGAGCAATTGTTTCATGTTAATGAATCGTATCTCAATTTGGTGCGCGCGAGAGGACTTGAACCTCCAACCCTTTCGGGACCAGATCCTAAGTCTGGCGCGTCTGCCATTCCGCCACGCGCGCAACCTTTATTCACAATGGTTTAATATCAATCCAGCATTCGGAGATTGACGTTGTGCCACTTGTTGTGCCACTTTGATGGTATGCAAGCCAATGCAATCCCAAGCAAGGTCGCCCAGCCTGCCAACAGCCCAAAACAGCGTGTTTCTCAACGGATTCATGCCCGGCCACAGTATCACAAGGTTCTGGACGGTCGCAAGCGGCCAATCCGGGGCTTGTGGCAGCGCGGTTCCCGTTTCTATGCCCGGATCGCGGTCGAGGATTTTAATACCGGGCGCAAAGAAGTCCGGCGTGTGCCACTTGAAAAGGCGGAAACAGTGGCACAAGCGCTGGCCGCTCTGCACCGGTTACAGACGCAGCGCGAAGATAACACCCTGCCGGTTTTGAAACGCACGCCCAAATTCAGCGAGTGCGTGAAGCAATATCTGGAATATTACAAGCTCGTGAAGGATGCCAAGCGGCCAAAAACCCTCCAAACGGAGCGCGGTCATTTGAACGCCTGGGTCGAACATTTGGGCGAAAGTCGCGTTGACCGAATCACTCCTGCCATGATCAATGCGTTTATTGCCAAGCGGCAAGGCTTGGGACGAAATGCGCGGACGGTCAACCTCGGCGTGACGGTGTTACGGAATGTTTTGCGCCGGGCCATTGACGACGGCTGGCTCAAGCGGCTCCCCACGGAAAATCTGCGTCCGCTCAAGTGGACACCGCGCAAGCGGCAGCTATTCAGCGCCAGCCAGATCAACGACCTGTGCGCGGCGGCGGAAAAAGTCTCAAAGAACGGTCAAGAGTTTGCCGAATACATTCTTCTGCTTGCCTACAGCGGCGCACGAATGGCGGAAGCTCTGCGGTTAAAATGGTCGGATGTGAATTTCAAACAAAAGCAATTGACCATTGGTGCCGACGGCCTGAGCAAGAATCGCAAAGCGCGGGTCGTGGATTTCAATCCAAAACTGAAAAAACATTTGAAAGCGATGAAAAGGCGCCGGGCACCGGATACTGAATGGCTTTTCCCGTCGCCTCAACGTGGCAACATTGATCGTCCGTCCAAAACTTTTCGCGAAACGTTGCTGCTGGCGCGCGAAGCGGCAAAAATGCCGGGGTTTGGATTTCACGACTGCCGCCATTTCTTTGTAAGTTTTTGCGTGATGTCGGGAATTGATTTTATGACGATTGCCCGGTGGGTTGGGCATCAGGACGGCGGCGTGCTAATCGGCAAGGTTTATGGTCATTTGTCGAACGAACATGCCCAGCGTCAGGCCCAGCGGGTGAATTTCGGCCCGGTGGCTGTAGCGGTGGCAAATTAACAATTCAAGATGAAGCGAATCTGGTATCAGCGTATTTCGGAAAAGCAGGATTTGCCCAATACGAATCCAAAACTGGAACAGCTTTTGAATCCCGACAAATTTGAAAAATCCCAAGCCAACGCAGCGATTAAACTGATAGGGCAATTGCTACCGCTCACCCCGGTCAAGGAATTGGTCGAAATATCGCCTGAAAAACTCGGCATGATGATGGGCCAAAAGCAAGCCATTTTTTATGGGTTGAAAGATCCGCAAGCGGTCGAACGCAGCAAAGCGGCCAAAAGAGAAATGGAAAAACAAGCGCACATTCCTGCGGTTGCCAATGCTTTAGAAGTCATACGCAACGTTGAATTGATGGCAAAAGAATTTTCCAAGGTGCTGCCCCAGTATGAACGGAATGTCCAAGACGCATTCAAGGCGGCTTTGGCTCAGCCGAACTATCAAGAAGCGGTTGAATTTTTCCGAGGCTTCGCAGCGGGACTCGCAACCCAAAGTTTTAAGGGCGGCAAGATTGTCAGAAATACGCCCGCGACTGACCTTCATCTGAACATGTTCATGCGCTCGCAAAAGTTCAAAAAGTTTAGAAGCGTAAAAGAGTTGCGGGCATTTCTGCTGCAAAATGGGTTCACCGAAGAAACACTCGGAGACGATTCACGGCTTCAAAAATACTGCACTCGCATCGGTTACGCTCCCGGTAAAAAGCAGCGGTGTCCTGCGAAACCACTACAATAGGACACCGCTACCTCCCGGTCTGTCCAATGACGGCCACTGCCAGATTCTTAAGATGGCAGGATGATAGTTTCACAGAGTCCACATAAGCGAGCGCTTCGCGTGATTCTCATCGTAGATGTAGCAAATCGTGCGGTCGGCGTTGTATCCGACGAAAGTAACCTCTCGTTTCAGTTTGCACCAATCGAGGATTTTAAGCGTGTTCATTCAGAACCAAGTCAAGTTTGACCTGTCGTGAATATGTCAACTTGTGGAATGATTCGCAACGGCACGCGGCGCAAATTCAACCGGAGAGGAAAGCAACCCGTGCCGAAAATGGAAATCGAGAAGTCAACGGCCAATGCCCGGCGCTACGCGATTTGGCACTACCAAGAACGCTAACTGGTGTAAGCGCGCCCTAGTCCAAGTTTGCCGAGTTCTTGCCTATAGGTAATCGAACTTTTGTCCGCGCGGATGTGGACTTCTTCCTGCAAATTGATCGGCAGGTCCTCGGGAAATTGTTTTTCAACGATAGCTTTGTCCTCGTCAAAAACCTGATGGTTGAAATCGAGCGTGGGTTGCAGCGGTGCGTTCTTGTCGAAGTTCCGGCAAATCGGGACGAATACGCGGGTCTTGCGCGCGGACACGGGCGACGCGGCGTTGAGAATGTGCAACTGGCCATCGTTGGGGAAAAAAACGGTGAGCCTGGCCGTGAACGGCAGCCAGACTTCAAAAAGCCGCCGCCATTTGAAGCCGGGAGGATTGAGATGTTTGAAGCCGCGCGAATAATTACTGACGGTGCTGATGTAATCGGCGCGAAAACCGGCGGGCGTGAGTTCGACGGGATAACCCGGCACTTCGCGGTTGTCCAATTCGCCGAAAGTTCCGACATGGACAAAAGCAAAATGGCTAACGTCGAGAAAGCCTTCGACCTGGCGACCGGCGGAAGCGTCCAATTCGACGCTATCCGGCAGCACTTGCAAATAATTTGGATCGTCCCATTCGCTGAATTCAGGGAATGGTGACGGGCCATTGTCAACAAGCCGCGTCCAGATCAAGCCATAGCGTTCCTGCACCGGAAAAGTCTGCACTTTCAATTTCGGCGGAATCACCGCGCCCGGATGCGCCGGGATGCAAACACATTGTCCTTCGCTGTTGTAACGAAATCCGTGGTAGCCGCAGACAATTTCGCCGCCTTCAATCCTGCCCGAACTCAAGGGTGCACCGCGATGGAGGCATAAATCGCGCGCGACGGTGACTTTCCCCTCCGCGCGAAAAACGACGAGGCGTTCGTCCAGCAATTTTACCGCAAACGGCTTGTCTTTGACTTCGTGGGAAAACGCGACCGGGAACCAGAACGGCGCGAGCGCCCGCCAGTCCGATTCCACAAATTTACAGTCGCGAGGTAAATCCAGTTTGAGACCAACGGTGCCGGGATTCTGCATAAATCATTCAAACAACTCCTTCCTGCCGAAGATTGAATACAATCCGCTCAAGTTTCAACTTTGAAATTTGTTTCCCTGACGCTCTTATGTTGAATCCACTTGATTGCCTTCTCCGCAAGTTTGTCGAACGCGGTCACGCAAAGTTCGAGATGTTCCTCCTTCGTGTCCTCGATTTTGTTGTGACTGATGCCGTGCAGGCTTTGGACGAACATCATTACAGTCGGCACGCCGGTGGACGCGACTTCGGCGGCATCATGCAACGGACCACTCGGCAGGCGATGAACTTTGCCGCAGGTTTCGCGGATCGCCTCGTCGCATAGCGCGATGAGTTCATCGTTGAACGGGCGCGGCGCGATTTGCCAGAGGCGTTCCCAGGAAACTTTCACGTTTCCTTCCTTCGCAAATCTTTCACTGACTTCTTTGGCATCATTCAACATGCAGGTGAGCGCGGCCCGGTCAAGGTGGCGTTGGTCGAGAGTAATTCGACATTCTGCGACAACGCTTGTGACAATGCCTGGTTTCGTTGTGCATGAACCAATCGTGCAAACACCGCCAAAATCATTTGTAATGCGATAAATTTCAGGACTCATTTTTGCGGCAGCGAGGAAGGCATCCTTTCGGCGGTTCATCGGCGTGCTGCCGGAGTGCGCGGCCTGGCCAAGGAACGTGATGGCGTGCCGCTCGACGCCGAACGTGCCTAGTACCGCGCCGAGCGGCAAATCCAAATCCAAAAGCACCGGGCCTTGTTCAATGTGCAATTCCAGATACGCGGCAGCGTCTTTGAGTTCCTTGCCGCTGTCCTTCACGCGCTCGAAATCAATGCCGACATTTTTCAGCGCGTCGGGCAGTTTAATTCCGTCCTTGTCAATCAGACCGCGCGCCTCGTTCATGTTGAGATTGCCAGAACAGGCGGACGAGCCGAACAAGCTTTTGCCGAATCGCGCGCCTTCCTCGTCAGCCCAATCCACGATCCGCACCGTGACCGGTGGTTTGCCATGGTATTGCGAATGAATGCGTCGCAGAATCTCCACACCCGCGAGCACATTGAGGCATCCATCCAGCCAGCCACCGTTCGGCACGGAATCCATGTGCCCGCCGATGAGTAGACATTTTTCCGAAGCGCCACGCAGCGTCATCCAAGTGTTCCCCGCAGCGTCGTTATGAGTTTCAACCGGAAGCGCGTCGAGCTTTTTCTTCAACCACGCACGGGTCTTCACCCACGTCGGCGTGAAGGCAACTCGTTGGGCGCCATTTTCGTCGCCGGTGAGCGCACGTAGTTCCTTGAGTTCAGCAACAGTGCGTTTAGGATTTAGAAATGTGCTCATATTACTTGATTTTAATCCCCCGATTTATGGATAAATTTATTGTCGCAATTAAACCCAAAGCGAGTTAAAACTTGAAAAGTGAGGAAACCAAGCGAAAAAGAAGGAGATTCCGATGCCAACCTTAGCCACTACAGTGGACGGCCTCAAACTGCCGAATCCGTTCGTCATCGGGTCTGGTCCACCAGGCACGAATTTGAACGTCATCAACAAGGCGTTCACCGAAGGCTGGGGCGCGGTCATCGCCAAGACCGTGAGCCTAGACGCATCGAAGGTCGTCAATGTCACGCCGCGTTACGCGAAACTACATTCCGACGACGGCAAAGAAATCATCGGGTGGGAGAACATCGAGTTGATCAGCGACCGACCGTTCAAGATCTGGGAGGACGAATTCAAGAAGTGCAAGGACATGTTCCCCGACCGCGTGCTCATCGCGTCCATCATGGAGGAATATCGCAAGGACGCGTGGGTGGAAATCGTTGAGCGCTGCCAGGCGTGCGGTGTGGATGGGTTTGAATTGAATTTCTCCTGCCCACACGGTTTGCCGGAACGTAAGATGGGCGCGGCAATGGGCGAAAACCCGGACATTCTCCACGAAGTCTGCGGCTGGGTGATGGACGTCGCGAAGAAGCCTGTCTGGGCGAAGATGACGCCGAACGTCACGCACATCGAAGACCCCACCCGCGCCGCATTGCGCGCTGGCGTCACAGGCATCAGCGCCATCAACACCATCCGCTGCGTCATGGGCGTGAACCTCGACACGCTGCGGCCTGAACCGAGCGTGGAAGGTTACACCACGCCCGGTGGTTATTCGTCGAAGGCCGTGAAGCCCATCGCGCTCCGCATGGTCATGGAGATAGCGCAGGTCATCCGGAAGGAATTTCCCGGACGTTCGCTCTCGGCCATCGGCGGCATTGAAACCGGCAACGACGCGGCGGAATTTATCCTGCTCGGTGGCGACACGGTCCAAGTCTGCACCGGCGTGATGAAATTCGGCTACGACTGCGTGAAGCCGATGTGCGATGAACTGCTCGCGTTCATGGCCAGTCACAAATTTGAAACGCTGGCCGACTTCAAGGGGAAGAGCCTCGATTATTTCACTACGCACGCCGACCTTGTGAAACGACAGGCTGAACGTAAGGCCGCGCAGAAGACTGCAACCGCAACCAAGATTGTCAAAGCCGACGGCGAATGGCGCGGGGATGAATTCGTCAAACAATCCGACGCGTTGTCGAGGGGATAAAATTTTAAATGATAACCTGCCCTGTCTGGTTCGGCGGCGTGTGGCGCGAAATCAAAGACGTTGCCACGACGCCGGTTCACAACCCTTCCACCGGCGAAGTCATCGCCGAAGCACCGCTTTGCACCGCGGCGCATGTCAGCGAAGCCGTCGAAGCAGCCGCTGCCGCGTTTCCGGCGTGGATGGAAACGCCGCCGGTCGAGCGCGCGCGGATATTTTTCAAATTCAAGATGCTGCTCGACGACAATTTTGACGATCTCGTCCGTTGCAATACACGCGAGCACGGCAAGACGCTGGTGGAGTCGCGCGGCGACGTGAAACGCGGCATTGAGATGGTCGAATTCGCGTGCGGCGTACCGTCGCTGCTGATGGGCGAGGTCCTAGAAAACATCGCGCGTGGCATTGATTGCGAGGCCATCCGCCAGCCGCTGGGCGTTTGCGCCGGCATCACGCCGTTCAACTTTCCGTGCATGGTACCGCTGTGGATGTATCCCATCGCCCTCGTATGCGGCAATACGTTCGTGCTCAAACCGAGCGAGAAAGTACCGCTCACCAGCATCAAAGTCGCGAAGTTGCTCGAACAGGCCGGCCTGCCGAAGGGCGTGTTGAACATCGTCCACGGCGGACGCAAAGTCGTGGACGCACTGCTCACGCATCCGAAAGTGAAGGCGGTTTCATTCGTCGGCTCCACGCCAGTGGCAAAATCCATTTACGAAACCGGCACGAAGCACGGCAAACGAGTTCAATCCAACGGCGGCGCGAAGAATTTCACTCTCCTCATGCCGGACGCGGACGTGGAGAACACGGTGCGCGGGGTGATTGAAGGCGCGTTTGGCTGCGCGGGCGAGCGTTGCATGGCCGGCTCGACCGCTGTGGTTGTTGGAGGCGCGGAAAAAACCGTCTTGCCGACGCTGATTGAAGCGGCCCGACGAATCAAGGTCGGCCCGACCGACCGCGACCCACAACCCGACATGGGTGCGGTCATCACGCGTCAGCACCGCGACCGCGTTTTGCAATTAATCGAAACCGGCGTGAAGGAGGGCGCAAAAATTCCCGCCGATGGTCGCGGCGTGAAAAACAACGCTGCGCCGAACGGGTTCTTTGTCGGCGCGACGATTTTGGATCACGTGCAAAACGGCATGACGGTTGCAAAGGAAGAAATTTTCGGCCCAGTGTTGAATGTGATGCACATGGAAGATTTGGACAAAGCGATCGAACTGGCCAATAAATCCACCTACGGTAACGGTGCTTCGATTTTCACACGCAGCGGAAAAGCTGCGCGCGAATTCAAGCACCGCATCAACTGCGGCATGGTCGGTATCAATATCGGCGTGCCGGCTTCAATGGCGTGGTTTCCGTTCAACGGCTGGAACGATTCATTCTTCGGCGACCTTCACATGCAGGGCAAGGAAGGTGTGCACTTTTTCACGCAGCAAAAAGTCACCACGAGCCGCTGGTTCAGCTTTGGCGAAGGCGACGTGTGGCATCGGGAAAAATAAATCGGAGGAAAAACTATGAGTCTGCTGATTAAGAATGGCGAGATTGTAACCGCGAGTGAACGCTACGTGGCCGACATCCTTTGCGAAAACGAAACCATCACGCGTATTGACCGTGGCATCACGCCACCGAAGGGTGCGGAGGTGATTGATGCGAAGGGGAAATTTGTCTTCCCCGGCTTCATTGATCCGCACGTCCACATTTATCTGCCGTTCATGGGCACGTTTTCGAAGGACACCTATGTAACCGGAAGCAAGGCCGCGCTCGTCGGCGGCACGACGACACTCATCGAAATGTGCTGCCCGCCGCGCTCGGACGATATGCTTAAAGGCTTTAAGTTCTGGATGGAAAATGCCGTTGGAAAATCAGCTTGCGATTTCACGTTTCACATGGGCGTTTCCAAATTCGACGACAAGACCGAAAAGCAATTGCGTGAAATCGTCAAGGATGGCGTCAGTTCGTTCAAAGTTTTTCTCGCTTACAAGGGCGCGTTCGGCGTGGATGACACGGAACTGTATCGAACGCTCAAACTGGCGAAGGAACTTGGCGTCATCGTCACGGCACATTGTGAGAACGAAACGCTCGTGGCGGAGCGGTCAAAGGAACTGCTCGCCGCCGGCAAGACCGGTTCTGGCCAGCATTTCGAAAGCCGGCCGCCCGCAGTCGAAGCCGAAGGTGTGCATCATTTGATGAGTTTCGCCGAGTTGACCGGCGCGGCCACTTACATCGTCCACTTAAGTTGCAAGGAGGCGTTGGATCAAGCCATTGCCGCGCGGCAACGCGGCGTGCGCGTCAGCGTGGAGACACTCATCCAATACCTCACGCTCGACAAGACCTATGCGGAGAAGGCGAAGTTCGAGGGCGCGAAATATGTCATGTCGCCGCCGCTGCGCGACAAAAGTAATCAGCCGGTTTTGTGGAACGGTTTGCGCGATGGGCTGATTCAAACCGTCGCGACCGACCATTGTCCGTTTGATTTCAAGACACAAAAGACGATGGGTAAAAATGATTTCACCAAGATACCCAATGGCATACCGTCACTCGAAGACCGCATAAATCTGCTCTACACCTATGGCGTGAAGGCGGGCAAGATTGACCTGCACACTTTCGTGAACGTTGCCAGCACTCAGGTCGCGAAAACCTTCGATCTCTTTCCGCGCAAAGGCACGATCCAGCCCGGAGCGGACGCCGACCTCGTCGTGTTCGACCCGAATTATCGCGGTAAAATATCCGCGAAAACTCATCACATAAACGTGGATTATAGCGTGTTTGAGGGCTGGACTATTGAAGGCCGTCCGAGCGTGGTGACTGTGCGCGGCGAAGTCGCCGTGCGCGATGGGAAATTCGTTGGCGAGCTTGGTCGCGGAAAATTTCTGCGGCGCAAGCCTAGTCATTTTTGATTTATGACGGACCCGTTTTTGCAGGCGGCGATTGAAGAGGCAAAAAAGAGTTCAGCTGCGGGTGGAATTCCCATTGGCTCCGTGCTCGTGAGCGATGGCAAGATCATCGGGCGCGGCCACAACCAACGCGTGCAACACGGTAGCGTGATTCATCACGGCGAGATGAATTGCCTGGAAAATGCCGGCCGCCTATCTGCCAAGGTTTATGAGCGTTGCACGATTTACACGACTCTTTCGCCGTGTCCAATGTGTTCCGGTGCGATCATACTCTACAAGATTCCCCGCGTCGTTATTGGCGAAAATGTCTCCTTCATGGGGGATGAAGAACATTTGCGTCAGTCGGGCGTGACGGTGGATGTTTTGCAGAATGAGGAGTGCATCCGGCTCATGCGCGAATTCATCGCGGCCAAACCGGAGTTGTGGAACGAGGATATTGGTGTTTGAACTGAAGCGCGCATGAATCCAATCACCTCCGGCCTTGCCGCCAACGCACCCGATGTCGAAGTGGACATAGGGCAGAGCCATCTTTGCAATGCCGACCTCGCGCCCGTGCCACCATCGCAGCGCAAGTGGGGCATGTTGAGTTTCGCTGCGCTGTGGATTTCCATGTCCGCGTGCATCCCAACCTACATGCTCGCGTCGTCGCTCATCGGCGGCGGAATGAACTGGTGGCAGGCAGTGTTGACGATTTTTCTCGGCAACCTCATCGTGCTGATTCCCATGATCCTGAACGCGCACGCCGGCACGCTTTACGGAATTCCCTTTCCAGTCTATTGCCGCGCGTCGTTTGGTACCAAGGGCGCGAACGTGCCGGCCATTCTTCGCGCGCTCGTCGCCTGCGGCTGGTTCGGTATACAGACGTGGATTGGCGGCGAGGCAATTTATAAAATCTGCGTAACGATTGCCGGGCTGCATCCTGTACCGGCCACGAACTGGCTGGGCATCACCAGCGGACAATTCCTTTGCTTCCTGTTTTTCTGGGGCATCAACATGTGGGTCATCTATCGCGGTATTGAGACAATCCGCTTTCTTTTGAACATCAAGGCGCCGCTGCTCATCGCGCTGGGATTGCTGCTACTCTGGTGGGCTTATCGCAAGGCGGGCGGGTTCGGGCCGATTCTTTCGCAGCCATCACAATTCGACGCGGGCCAGCCGCAGGACGGAAAATTCTTCGCCTATTTCTTCCCGGCGCTCACCGGCATGGTTGGCTTTTGGGCGACGCTCTCGCTGAACATCCCCGACTTCTCGCGTTATGCCAAATCGCAGCGCGACCAAATCGTCGGCCAGGCGCTCGGCCTGCCGCTGACGATGGCGCTCTACTCGTTCATTGGCGTCGCCGTCACGTCGGCCACGACGATCATTTATGGCGCGCCGATTTGGAATCCGGTGGACGTGCTGACGAAATTCAGTAATCCCGTGGTGCTCGTCATCGCCATGCTCGCGTTGTGCATCGCCACGCTGGCAACGAACATTGCAGCCAATGTCGTTTCGCCTGCGAACGATTTCGCGCACTTGGCGCCGAAGAAAATTTCCTTCCGCATCGGCGGATTCATCACCGGCTGCGTCGGCATTATGATGATGCCGTGGAAACTGGTCGCCGACCCGACCGGCTACATTTTCACCTGGCTTATCGCTTACAGCGCCTTGCTGGGACCGATTGGCGGGATTTTGATCGCGGACTATTTCATTTATCGCCACCGGAAACTCGACGTTGTGGCGCTGTACAAAGCCGACGGGGAATATCGTTTCACGAACGGCTTCAGCATCGTTGCCCTGATTGCGCTGGTGCTGGGCGCGCTGCCGAGCCTGCCCGGCTTTCTGGTGAACATGAAAGCCTTGTCCCCCGAATGTGTTCCACCTTTTCTCGCGCACCTATACAATTACGCCTGGTTCATCGGATTCGCGGTCGCGTTCGGCATTTATCTTGCCTTGCGCAAGTTTGCGCCGAAACTTTGATTTTATTTATGAAACACATCCCGTTGCCTCCGTGCGATCACCTGCCACGAAAATACACCGGGCAGCCCGCCGATGAAGTTCTCGCGTTACGGAAACAGTTCATGAACCCAGGCATTTTTCTCTACTACAAAAAGCCGATCATGGTGGTCGAGGGTTCGATGCAATATGTCTGGGACGATTCAGGCAAGCGTTATCTCGACGGCCTTGGCGGCATCGTGACCGTCAGCGTCGGACATTGCCATCCGCATGTCGTTGCAGCGGCAAACAGGCAAAATGAGATTTACCAACATTCGACGACGATTTATCTGCACCCGAACGTCGCGCAATACGCCGAGAAGCTCGCGTCCAAAATGCCCGGGGACTTGAAGGCGTGTTATTTCGTGAACTCCGGCTCGGAGGCGAACGACCTTGCGCTCCTCATGGCGCGCGCCCACACGCAAAATTACGACGTGATTTCATTGCGCAATGCCTATCACGGCGGCAGCACGGGAACGATGGGCGTCACCGCGCACAGCAACTGGAAATACAATATCCCCCACAGCTTCGGCGTGCACCACGCGCTCGCGCCCTATCAATATCGAGGGCCGTTCGGCTATGACGACGCGGACGCCGGAAAGAAATATGCGAATGATGTGAAAGAGGTCATTGATTACGCCACACCCGGCAAGGTCGCCGCCTTCATCGCCGAATCCATCCAGGGCGTCGGCGGGTTCGTTGAATTTCCGCAGGGCTATTTGAGACAAACCTACGAATACGTCCGCGAGGCCGGCGGCGTGTGCATCGCGGACGAGGTGCAGACCGGCTTTGGCCGAACAGGCACGCATTTCTGGGGCTTCGAAACGCAGGGCGTGATTCCCGACATCGTCACGATGGCCAAGGGCATCGGCAATGGCTGTCCGCTCGCTGCCGTGGTGACGACGCATAAAATCGCGCAGTCGCTCGTTGGCAAGGTTCATTTCAACACATTCGGGGGTAATCCGGTCGTCAGCGCAATGGGCAAGGCCGTGCTCGAAGTGATCGAAAAGGAGAACTTGCAGGCGAATTCGCTCAAACTCGGCAATCATATTCTGGCCGGACTGAACAAACTGAAGGAGAAACACAAAATCATCGGCGACGTGCGCGGCAGGGGCTTGATGATCGGAATCGAGATGGTTAAGGACCGCGCGACGAAAGCGCCGGCCTCCGCAGAGTGCGCGCAAGTCGTCGAGACCGCCAAGGACCTGGGCCTGCTCATCGGCAAAGGCGGCTTGTGGGGTCAGACCATCCGTTTCGCGCCACCGATGTGTATCACGCAGGCGGACGCGGACTTCCTGCTGGCCGTCTTTGATGAGGCATTTTCAAGTTTGTAATCGGGCGGAAGGAAAATTGACTGAAGAACTGGAAATGTTCATCAGCCCGCTGCCTGCGCCAGGGTTTGCGCCAAAATCTGCACGCCCGGTTCAATCTGTTTCGGTGAGGAAAATTCATCCGGCCGGTGGCTGATGCCATCGCGGCAGGGAATGAAAATCATCGTGCTCGGGCAAACCTGCGCCATGAACAGCGTATCGTGATAGGCACGGCTGATCATTTTCTTGTGCGACACACCCAATTGCCGGCAAACATCAGCGACAGTTTCCACGAGCGCCGAGTCGCAAACGGCGGGAGGATCCACATTGAGCCGATCAGTCTGCAAAGCCACCTGACGGCGCTGACAGATTTCCTTCGCGGCGGCTTCAATCTGCGCCAGGGCCGCATCGCGGGTCGCCACGTTGGTGTCGCGCACGTCAATCTCCAGCAACGCGCGGCACGGCACGCTGTTCACGGCGCCGGGTTCGATGCGGAAAACCCCGGTCGTGCCCACGGTATCCGGGCTGCCCGTGCTAGTCACGGCCCGCTCCACCGCCAGCGCGATTTCTGCTCCGGCCAGCAAGGCATCACGCCGCCCCGGCATGAGTGTCCCTCCTGCGTGTCCACCCACACCCGTCAACTGCATCCGCAGCGTGCTCGGTGCGGCAATTTTCTCCACGATGCCGATGGCCGTGTTTTCCCGTTCCAAAATCGGGCCCTGTTCAATGTGCAATTCCACAAAGGCAGCGTAACAATCATTGGGCAGACGGATGGAATCCAATGAGCCGGTGCAGCCGACGCCCTGGCGCCATTCGTCCAGGCCCTTACCATCGCAATCGCGGAACGTCGACGCCCTTTCCGACGACAACACGCCAGACAAAAGCCGGCTGCCGATGCAACCGATGCCAAAACGCGTCGGTTCTTCCGCGGTGAAAATAATCAGTTCGATGGCCCGCTGCGGCTGGTAACCAGACTTTTTCAGCGCCCGGATGGCTTCGATGGCACCGAGCACTCCGACCACGCCGTCGTATCTTCCGGCATTCGGAATAGCGTCAATGTGCGAACCAGTGGCCACTGGGGCCAGCTTCCTGCTCGTTCCATCCCTGCGCGCAAAAATGTTTCCGACTGCGTCCACGCGAACGGCCATGCCCGCCTCGCGACAAAGTTTTTTCACGAACTCGCGCCCACGGAGATCGGCTTCGGAAAACAACACACGCGTGACGACCGGCGGCCCGGCTTCGGTAATCAGCGCGAGTTCGTCTATCTCGCGCTGCAATCTTTGAATGTCTACCGCGATTGGATTCATGCAGGAAAACTCCAATCATCAAACCGGCATGGCTCAAAAATTATGGCACTTGATTCCTTAAGCTTCTCCAGAGATTGGAGCCTGGAATCTGAAGCTTTCATTTCACATCGGCGCGCGGTTTATGTTCTTGTAATATATGTAGCTGGCGGGCGTTTTACCCATTGCCACAAACCATTGCGGGCAATAAGGCGCCATCCAGATGACATCGCCCGCCTGCACTGGATGCCAGTCCGCGTCCAGCCGGTAAATTCCCTGGCCTTGCAACATCTGCAGACCGTGTTCCATGACGTGGGTCTCGACAAATGGCAGGGTCGCTCCCGGTTGATAGGTGAAAATGTTCACCGCCAGATCGAATTCCGGCTTGTCCGGCAACAACACCTGCAATCGAGCGTCGGCATTGCCCATGAATGGTTTGCCAGCGATTTTATTTTCGTGACCGACGATGACGCCCGGCCGTTTCGCACCGGCCAGGGGCTCAAATTTTTTCTGGAAAACCAGCAGTTGGGTTCCTTTGGCCGCGCCCTTGAATTGAAAATCCGTTTGCGGGGACAGATAAGCAAAACCGCCTGCGGTCAACGTTTGTTTTTCACCGGCGATGGTGGTCGCGCATCTTCCGGAAACAAGGTAAACAAAATATTCGATCTCCCCCGTGTTGCCGCGCCCGGCGCCGTTTGCCTCGAACGTGACCAGCCACTGGGAAAAATCCGCACCCATGGCCGGCGAGATTTGCACGAGGCAAACCGCGTTGGTCCAGCCGGGCAAAACACTGGGCACAAAGCCCGACGGGGTGCGCAGCGCGTAACGTTCCTTGACGACATCACGGGTGAATCCAAACAGGTCGTTCATGACGCAGGTTTTACCAGATGGCCGGCGGGTTTGACCACAATTTTGTTGTTCTTAAAATTGGCCTAGTCGCGCAATCCAATGTCAGAACTAGACAGAATCTTCGGCCATCTGCCGCAGGAAATCATTCATCACTTCAAAAGCAATGCGCACGTCCGTGACGCTCACCGACTCCTCGGGATGATGGCTCACACCGCCCTTGCAACGAACGAACAGCATCGCCGCTGGTATGATTTTGGCCATAACCGCGGTATCATGTCCCGCGCCGCTGGGCAGGGAGAGAACTTCGCGTTGATGCTTTTTTACGGCGCGTTTTAGCCTGCCAAAAAGTTGCGGCGAACACGGAACGGAAGCCGTTTGTTGAACTAGCTGCCAGGTCACTTTTGTTTTGCGCGAGCCGGCGAGCCGCCAGGCGATTTTCTGAAGCGCCGCACAACTGGCGAGCCGGGCAGAATCCTTTTGGTGCCGCACGTCGAGAGTCAGCGTGGTTGCGCCGGGAATGACATTGCTGGCACCGGGCTCGGCGCGAATCTGGCCGACGGTGGCAACCAGACCGCCCGTTTTGCAGGCCAGGCTTTCCACGGCGACGATGAATTCCGCCGCCGTGCACAACGCATCCTGCCGCAGGTCCATCGGCACCGTGCCAGCGTGGCCGGCACAGCCGGTGAACGAGATTTCGAAGCGCGATTGCCCGGCGATGGCGGTCACGACCCCGACGGCGAGATTTCTTTGTTCCAACACCGGTCCTTGTTCGATGTGCACCTCGACGTAGCCGAGCAGTTTTTTGGGATTCAGCCGAGCGGACTTTAATTTTGCCGGATTGCCGCCAAACCGTTTGATGGCGGCTGCCATCGAAATGCCGTCCGCATCTTTTCGCTGTAAATATTTATCATCAAAACAACCGGCGAGCACTTTGCTGCCCAGATAGCTGGTTTGGTATCGCACGCCTTCCTCGTCGGCGAATCCAACTGCTTCGATGGCAAACGGTAACCGGACTCCCTGGCTATGCAATTTCTCGACGCAGGCGATGGCGAGTATAACGCCCAGCGGACCGTCATATTTCCCAGCGTTGCGGATGGTGTCGAGATGCGAGCCGAGCAGAAGAATTTTCGACCCGGGGCTTTTGCCGGCGTAATGGCCGATCAGGTTTCCAATCGCGTCCGTGCGCGTTTTCATTCCCGCTCCGCTCATCCATCCGCTAACGAGTTCGTTAGCCCTGCGCATGGCCGGTGACGCGAACGTGCGGGTGAGAATGCCTGGCTCATCGCTGATTTTCGCAAGCGCTTGGATGCGTTGCATAAATTTTTGCGCAACGCTCATTTTCAACTTCCGCGATACGTCGAGTACGCCCAGGGCGAACACTGCAGAGGAACATGATGGCTCGCGCCGGCGTCAGCGATGCCGAAACGCACGGGGACTTTGTCGAGGAAACGGGTTTTCGGCAGCGTCGTTCCCCGGGCGGCGAAATAATCGCCGACAAAAAAGACGATTTCATATTGGCCGGGTTTCATTTCATCGGCGCCCAACAGCGGCTGGTCGGTCCGGCCATCCGCGTTGGTCTTGGCGGTAGTGATGAGTGTCCGGTGGTCGCCTTCGAGCAGCCACAGTTCAACCTTCATCCCCTGTGCCGGGCAGCCATGGGCGGTATCTAGGACGTGAGTACTGAGTTTGGCAGGCATGTCAGGTGGAAATTAAATCGTTCAGGCGCAGTTCTGCAATCTTGAATATTTCCTGCAAGGCGACTTGAATCTCCTGTTCGCGAGAATTCGGCAGTCGCACGCGGAAGCCGTTCAAGATGGCTTCCTTCCGGTTGAGCCGCGCGCAAATCACAAACGGGAAGCCGAATTTCCCGCGATATTTGTCGTTATTCTTCCGAAACAGCTCGGTTTCCTCCGGCGACAACCGGTCCAGCCCGGCGCTGGCCTGTTCTCCTGCGGACTCGACCGTCAGCGCACTAACCGGCCCGAACCTATCGACGAGGTCCGGATGCGAGCAAATGAGCGCAACCTGTTTTTCCGCAGCGGTGGTGGCCACGATTTCACAAAGGGCGGCGTGCAGCGCCTTGCGACTTGCAAACGGGCGTTTTGGCCACGCGGCTTCGGCAACCCAAAGGGAGTGTTCGAACGCTGGGCCGATGATGCGGACGAATTCGTTGCGAGAAAGTGAATTGATTTCGATGACGGTGCGCAAATTCATTTTATTTCGCGCGAATAGACTGGTCTTCTCGTTCGCGGCGCGCAATCGCCAGTTTTTTCCGGAAGATGCACATACTTCTCCTTCCAAGGCAACCTAGCCTATCTAGCCGTGAACCGAAATAAAATAAGTCAGACCGGGACGCCCTCCATGCTCTGCACCCGTGGGATGCTGATTTTCGGTTGAAAGTCTTGGACGAATCGTTCAGTGCACTTTAAATTTCCGTCTGTGAAATTGATCCAGCATCACTACGGCAAGGCGCGGGTGCACGTGCTGAAGGTTTTCCGCGCCGGCAAACAGCATTTCATCAAGGAACTGGACGTGCAGTTGATGTTGCAGGGTGATTTCGAAGCTGCGTTCACCAAGGCTGACAACCGGTTGGTCGTGGCGACGGATTCAGTGAAAAACACCATCAACGTTCTGGCGAAACAAAAATTGGGCGCGGACAAGGAATCGTTTGGCCTGGTACTAGGCGAACATTTCCTCAAAACCTACGAACAGGTCAGTAGAGTGGAAGTGAGTGTGATGGAACATTGTTGGGGAAGAATCACTGTAAAAGGAAAACCGCACGCGCATTCCTTCAGCGAAAAGGGCGCTGCTAATCCGTTCGCAAAAATCGTCTGCACCCGCAACGAAAGCGTCGTCGAGTCCGGCATCAAGGATCTGCTCATCCTGAAGACGACCGCCTCGGGATTTGAAAATTTCCTGCGCGACGAATTCACCACGCTTCCGGAAACGAACGACCGGATTCTGGCTACGAAACTGGAGGCGATCTGGACCTACCGGAGAACGCCCCGCAGATATTCCGGGACGAACAAAAAAATCCTCGAACGCGATGCTTGCGGTGTTTGTGAAAAAGTTCAGTCCATCCGTTCAGGTGACGCTGTTCCAGATGGGCGAGGCGGCTTTAAAAGCCGCACCGGAGATTTCCAAGATTCACATCGCGATGCCGAACAAGCATTGCCTACTGATCAATCTCAAGCCGTTCGGCCTCGAAAACAAAAATGAACTGTTTGTACCGACCGACGAGCCGCACGGACAAATTGAAGGCACGGTTGCGCGCTGATTTACTTCTTCAGTATTTCACGCAACGCCGCCAGAACCGCATCCACGTTTTCCTTCCGAGACGATTCACCCATCAGCCCGATGCGCCAGATTTTTCCCTTGAGTGGGCCAAGGCCGGCGCCGATTTCGATGTTGTAGTCAGCCAGCAATTGGTTGCGCACAGCCGCCTCGTCCACCCCCTCGGGAACGCCAACGGCATTGAGCTGCCAGAGCTGATGGCCGGCTTGCGACACGATTTTCATGCCCATGGCTTCCAGGCCGCGCCCCAGTGCCAGATAATTTTCCTCGTGCCGGCACCACCGTTTTTCCAAGCCTTCCACCAGCACCAAACGCAGGGCTTCGTGCAATGCGTAATTCATGCTGATCGGCGCGGTATGGTGATACACGCGTTCCTGCCCCCAATACGACGACAGCAAATTCACATCGAGATACCAGCTTTGAACTTTGGTTTTTCGTTTGGTGGCGACTTCCAAAGCTTGCGGACTCAACGAAACCGGCGACAGTCCCGGCGGGCAGCTCAGACATTTTTGCGTGCCGCTGTAAGCGGCGTCCACAGCCCACTCGTCAATTCGCGTCGGGCAACCTCCGAGCGACGTGACCGTGTCGAGCAGGAACAACGCGCCGGCCGCGTGCGCGAGTTTTGAAATTTCTTCGACGGGTGTCAGCGCGCCGGTGGAAGTCTCCGCGTGGACGATGGCGACGAGTTTGGCATTGGAAACTTTTTTAAGCGCATCGGCGATTTGCTGAGTCGTGATGATGGTCCCCCACGCTGATTCAACCTTGGTTACCTTTGCGCCACAGCGCGCCGCCACGTCGCACATTCGTGTGCCGAAGACTCCGTTCACGCCGATGATGACTTCGTCGCCGGGTTCTATAAGATTGACGAAGCTGAATTCCATCCCCGCGCTGCCGGTGCCACTCACTGGAAAGGTCATCTCATTTTTTGTGAGAAAAACCGTGCGCAACATCGCCTTGATTTCCTCCATCAATTTGACGAACACAGAATCGAGATGTCCGACGAGCGGCTGCGCCATGGCGCACAAGACGGACGGTGCGACATTGCTCGGGCCGGGGCCCAGCAGCAAACGCGGCGGTGGGTTAAATGCTTCTGGAATTTGCATGAGGTGCGATGATACCACAATTAAGGCTCAAGACAACGATTTCAGATGTTATGCCTTTTAGCCGGCTTTGCCTCCCGGGCTCTCAATGAGTGCGGTTTGGTTTTTTATTTAATAAGACCCCAGCCGCACAATTATAAGGGGAATTCAATCTACGCTTAAACCGTCATTGTGATGTTGTGGCGTGGGATTGCAGCCAGAGCAAATCTGGGTCCTGCGAATCAACGGGAATGAAATTATATTTTTCGGTGATGACGCCAGATTGCTGCGTGAATTGAGTGTCCGGGCTGAGCCAGCGGTGCTGTTCTGCATGGCCGTCGGCAAAGGTGACCGGACTGCCCCCTCCGTGGTAATTTGCCGGTATTTCTATCATAGTGTCGTTTTCCATGCTGACGCCGAAGAATCCGTCGTCCACGCTGTCGTCGCGTTCGTCCATGAAAACAAAGGCGTCGCCGGGGGACAACTTCACCAATTCGGTTGTCTTTTGTATAAATTGAAATGTCGTGTTGAGCGGACGGTTTGTGTAACCCATCCAACCGTTCATGGCCACAGTGCGGGCCAGGGGGAAAAGGGTGCCGCCCTCTTTGACCATGACGCGGCTGGCTGGGCATTGGTAAATAGCGGCGGAACTGACATATTGTCCCAACGACGCCCATTTCGGGTCCAGAAGAAGGTCGGTGTTGGTGTTATCCGTGTCGTCGGCCAAGGTTGCGTCCTCCCATCCCGTCATCCAGTTCAACGAACAACGCGCCATGCCATTGGAACCAGCCTCCTGCCACCAGTTGTTGCCGGGAATGAAGTCGTCATGGTCGTTCACATACATCTGCCATGCGAGTTGCAGTTGCGTCAGGTTGTTCTGGCATTGGATTGTTTTGGCGCGAGCCTTGGCTCTAGAAAGAACCGGTAGCAGCAGCGCCGCAAGGATGGCGATGATAGCTATGACCACCAGCAATTCCATCAGGGTGAAGGCACTCCGTTTGGGCCGCACTATGTTCATGCGCTTCCATTGTGTGTCAACAACATGGTCGTATGAAGTTAATTTGGGAAACCGTCCACGAATGGGAACCTCATCTTGCGCTTTCGCCGATTTTAGTTGGTAGCAACTATTTCAGGCGCCAAACGCTGACGGCATGTGTGCATCAACTGCTCAACGGTTTCAGCGAATTCTTTGTCAACAGTCATGCGATCTTTTACGCTCCGATGTCCATGAAGCACCGTGCCGTGGTCTTTGTGGAATATTCTTCCCAATTCAGCCAAACGAATATCGCTAAGCTCGCGGGTGATGTAGAACACAATTTGTCGCGGAACGGCAACAGCATTCTCGCGGCATTTCATCATCAGACGCTCAAATGTTACATTGAACTTTTGTCCGACTTCGACGGCCACCTTTTTCACAGTATCCACATTGTCGCTGGAACACATCTTGTTCTCTTCAAGAATAAAAACCTCGCGCCTTAACTGTGCCAGTTTTAGCAATTTGGATTTCCTGCGTTCAAGCGCTATTATTTCAAGGTCAATACTTTCGTTTGTTTCTTCCATTTTCATAAAACCTAATTTGAGCAGCGTGCGTGCCAGATTTTCAAGTCTCTAAAAACCCCGCCTAATCAGAGGATTCTTTACATTTACACGAATGAACTCCGAAAACGCACTGTCGTTTATTTCCCAACTTGGCCAAAAGAATCAATGAGTCATTTCCCTACGGGTTGGCCTGTCAGCAGCCTTGTTCCACCCAAGTTGCTTTAACCCCGGATTCCTTTCGTTCCTGCTTGGTGTGATGAACCATTTTCTCGCCAACAAATGGAAATAAGTGTGGCGAAAATGTCGGGCAAGAGACGCGGAGTCAAAACTTCATTCGCGGTCTTCGCACCACACCTTGCTTTTGCCTTTTGCGAAGTTATTCTGCCCACATGAACAAAAGGAACGGCAGAAAATCCAACGACGACCCTGAATTGACGAAGCGTATTCGCGAGCTGATTCAATTCAAAGGTGGCGGCCACAACGAGGCTGAAGTCGCCGACATCATCGAAAACGCCCTGAAACTCCTAGCCGACGTCCGCGACACCGGCGACGTCCGCGTCATCAAGACCGCGCTGCGCGAATTGCGCTACTCCTTCCGCCTCTTCGCACCCTACGCCGGCAAACGTAAGGTATCCATTTTCGGCTCGGCGCGCACGCAGCCCGACAAAATTGAATATCAACAGGCAGCCGACTTTGGGCGCAAGGTCATCAATGCCGGATTCATGGTCATCACTGGCGCCGGACCCGGCATTATGCAAGCCGGACACGAAGGCGCCGGGCTGGAAAACAGCTTTGGCGTCAATATCCGTCTGCCTTGGGAGCAATCAGCCAACCCCGTTATCCGCGAGGACAAAAAACTCATCACCTTCAAATACTTTTTCACACGCAAACTCATCTTCATCCGGCACTCGGACGCCATCGTGCTGTTCCCCGGCGGCTTCGGCACTTTCGACGAAGGCTTCGAGGCGCTCACCCTAATGCAAACCGGCAAAAGCCAGCTCATGCCCCTCGTCCTTGTGGACAAACCCGGCGGCACCTTCTGGAAAAGCTGGGACAAAAACATCCGCGAACAACTCTTGCATGACAAATTGATTTCCCCCGAAGATTTAAGCCTTTATCAGATTACTGATAGCGCCGACGAAGCCGTGCAAATCATCACCCGCTTCTACCGGAACTACCACTCCACGCGCTTCGTTAAAGACCAACTCGTCATCCGGCTCAAGCAAGCGCCCGGCAAATCCGCCCTCGCCCGTATGAATAAGAAATTCTCCAACATCATCCTCAAGGGAAAAATCCAAACCATCAAACCAACACCCGAAGAGGTTGCAAACAACGAGCACCTCGAATTGAAACGCATCGCCTTCGCCTTCAACCGCCGCGACTACGGACGCCTCCGCCAATTGATTGATGCGCTGAACGGGCTGTGAAGCAATTAAGTTATCTCAGAAAACTCCTTCTCTCTTTACAATTTGGTGCTAGCACTCACCGCGCCAGCGGGTGCTTTGACAGATTGCCCACCGATGCCCGCCGGTTGAAGTCCGCCGGTGATTCAACAGCTTAAGTTTTTGCCGCAATTATTGACGTTCTAATCCATCCGCGCTGGTGCCATCTCCACAACATCACGTCACTGCCTGATAAAGCAATTTGCGACACTTTTTGCGACAGTATTGCCAGTTGAATCGAAACCTGTTGTTGATGCGGCTAATGCGCATTTCAGTCAATATTATCAATACCTTTATCGCTTTTTGCGTAACCCGACGAAACCCTCTGAAAGTGCCAAAAATGACTTCCTAAGTCTGGCGCGTCTGCCATTCCGCCACGCGCGCGCTGCCCTTAAATTGCGCCGCGCGCCGACAAATCTCAAGCCCGGTTTTGGCCCTTGGTTTCGTGCCGCTCAACCGCATGCGCAGCCCGCGATTGCACGAGCCGGAAGGTTCGTTTAACTTCACGCCATGCAATTCTGGTTTCGATTTGCGTTTTCCGCGCTCGCCGTCCTGCTCGGCTTCGGGCTGGGCGGCTGTGCGCCGGGCCAGGGGCAAACGGACGACGAAAAGGAGCCGCATTACGTTCTCGGCCAGAGCCGCGTCAACGCGATGGATTATCAGGGGGCGATTGACGCGTTCGAGCAATCACTGGAAGCGAACCCGCAGTCGGCGGCTGCGCATTTTGAGCTCGGCTGGCTTTACGAGGAAAAGGCGTCCGATCCCGCCGCGGCAATTTATCACTACAAACGGTATTTGAAATTAAACCCGAATGCCGGCAACGCGGCCCTCATTGCACAACACATTGATGCCTGCAAACAACAACTGGCCGCCGACGTGCTGGGGTTGCCGTCCACATCCGCCGCGCAACAGCAACTGGAAAAACTTGCCGAGCAAAACCGGGAGTTGCAGCAGCAGGTGGATCAACTTCAGGACACCGTGAAGCAATGGAACGCCTATTACCAAAGCCAGCTGGCGGTGCGGAGCAATGCGCCGACGCAAAACAATCCCATCGCGCAACAGAACACCAGCCCGATGCCCGACGACATTACGGCGCAGCTGGCGACGACAGCGGACAACACGCAAAGCAAGCCTGCGCCGCCGAAACTCGCCAAGTTACACACTCACACGGTTGTCGCCGGCGAAACGGCTGCAGGCATCGCGCGCAAGCTTGGCGTGAAATTGAGCGCGCTGGAGATGGTGAATCCCGGCATCAATCCCGGTCGGATCCGCGTCGGGCAGGTATTGAATCTTCCGCAGCAATGAAAGCTTGAATGATTCCACGCGGCGCATTTATTCTGGTCGCGGCATTTTGGGTCGCAATGAACGTGTTGTTGTGGCGCGCGGAATACGGCTCGCGCAACAGCGGCATCCCGGTGCCGTTGGATTTTGTCTGCCGGAAAATCCTGACCGCGCCGGACGCCTCGTCCTTAAGCGTTTATCAGGACGGGCAAAAAATGGGCTTCTGTGAATTTTCAACCAGTATTCAACAGGAAATGGCCAATCTTGACGTGGACAACCCGCCACCGGAAGGACTCGTCGCGCGAGCGGGATACCAAATCCGGCTCACCGGCAACGTGGCCTTCGGCGATTTCACAAACCGGGTGAGGCTCGACGGACGCGTCGAGTTTTCGCCACGCTGCGAGTGGCGCGAGTTGGATTTAAAATTCTCTACGCATTACGCTGCGGTCGAAATCCATTCGCTGGCCACCAATCAGACAATGTCCGTGCAAATCACAAGCGATGGCTTGACAATTTTACACGTTTTCAACTTTGCGGATTTGCAAAATCCAAACACACTGCTGCGCGCGCTCGGTGAAAATTCCGACGGCGGGTTTTTGAGCGGCTTCAATCTGCCGGCCCTGCCGCCCGCCACCGCCATGCTCGCCGAGAGTATCCCGTGGGAGGCGCGGCGTGACCGCCTGATGGTTGGCCGCGAGTCAGTGTCGGCTTACCGGCTTGAAACGCGCGTGCTGGACCATCTGATCGTCATCCACGTCAGCACGCTCGGGGAAATTTTGCGCGTGGAACTGCCCGGCGGCATCACCGCCACGCTCGACGAATGGAGCAAACCGTGATCGAACTCGTCCATCTCACCAAAAAATTCGGCGAGCTTGTCGCGGTAGACGACGTCACGCTGACCATTCCGCGCGGGGAATTTTTCGCCATGCTCGGCCCCAACGCTGCCGGTAAAACCACCACACTGAAAATCCTTGCCGGCCTGATGAAACCGACCGCCGGCAACGCGTACGTTTGCGGATTCGACATGCAGGCGCAGCCGCTCGAGGCACGGCGGCGGCTCGCTTACGTCCCTGATTTTCCATTTCTCTACGACAAGCTCACCCCGTGGGAATTTTTTCGCTTCATAGGCCAGCTTTTCCGGACGCCCGACGCGAATATTGAAGCCAACGCGAACAACCTGATTTCGCGCTTCCATCTTGCCGAATTCGTGAATCTTCCACTGGAAGGACTTTCGCATGGCACGCGCCAGCGCGTCGCCATCGTCTCCGCGCTGCTGCACGATCCGGAAGTTTTCGTAATAGACGAGCCAATGGTCGGACTCGACCCACAGCACGCGCGCGTTGTCAAGGACGTGCTCAAGGAACGCTCGCTCGCGGGAATGACCGTGTTGGTCTCGACGCATCAGTTGAGTATTGCCGAAGAGATGGCCGACCGCATCGGCATCATCCATGGCGGAAAGCTTATCGCCGTCGGCAACCGCGACGAACTCCGCAAACAAAGCGGCAACTCCGGCCAGCTCGAAGAAATTTTCCTGTCGCTGACGATGAACGGGAAGTAAGTATAATTCGGCTGTGCCATCGAAACTCATTTTTTGGCTTGACGAGCTTCTGAATTGCGCCACTTTGCCACTCTAAACGATTGGTTTTCGCCCATGAATCCAACAAAATCCAGTTTTCTTGACAAAGTGCTCGGTCGCATTGGAAGACTGGACACGGAAGGTCTTCAGACGGTCGTCCAGCGGCTCGCGCGCGAACGCAGCTTTCTCGAAACCTTGTTCAATACCATCGAAGACGGCGTGCTGGTTGTGGACGAAAACGGGCGGGTGATTTATTTCAACCAGGCAGTTACGCGGCTTATCGGCCTGCCGCCGGACGCAGAAGATTTACACGTCGCGGACATTTTGCCGGAATTGGACTGGGAAATGATTTCCAGAGCTGATCATGCGGGCGGCAAGCGCATCGTGCGCCACGAATTTGAAGTACATTACCCGCGCCCGCGCTTTCTCAGGCTTTATGCCGCGCCGCTGGATGGCGTAGCTACAGGCAGCTCCGGCGTGGCGTTAATCCTCCACGATGCGACCGAGGCACGTCAGAAAACCATTGAAGCCATCGAAAGCGAACGCATCCAGGCGCTGACACTGCTCGCAGCCAGCGTCGCGCACGAAATAGGCAATCCGCTCAACGCGTTGCATATTCACCTGCAACTCATGGAGCGAGAGTTGAAAAAACTCAACGCTGGCGCGGTTACTTCAAAATTAGGTTCGCGCCCGCGCTCGCAAAGCTTCGTCATCGAGAGCGACACCACCGAAGTGTCCGGAAAATTGCGACAATACCTTGACGTGGCCAAGGGTGAAATCCACCGGCTGGATTACATCGTTACGCAATTTTTGCAGGCCATCCGCCCGGCGCCATTGCAGTTGAAAATGGTTTCGCTGAATGAAGTGGTTAAAAAAACCTTGGAGTTGCTGCGGCCGGAAATCGAAGATCGCGGCGTGGTGGTGAAAACGAAACTGGCCCGGAACCTGACGGCGACGCCTGCGGATGCGACGCAAATGCAGCAGGTTTTGGTGAATCTCGTGAAAAATGCGGCGCAAGCAATGACAATTGGAGGGACGCTGACCATGCAGACCGGCGAGACAAGCGATGGCGTGTGGGTGAGCGTGACGGACACAGGCGGCGGCATTCCGCAAGAGCAGATCAACCGCATCTTTGAGCCGTTTTACACGACGAAAAAGACGGGCACCGGTCTCGGTTTGATGATTGTCCAGCGGATTGTCCGGGCGCACAACGGCCGGATTGAACTGGAGAGCAACACCGGGCGCGGAACGACGTTTCGGATATGGCTGCCGTTACATGAACGCAAGCCGCGCTTACTGGAGGCAAAGACGCATGAATAAACCGACCTTGCTGATTGTGGACGACGAGAAAACAACGCGCGAAGGGCTGCGAGCGGCTTTGGAAGAGCGCTACGACGTGTATATCGCCGAGGATGCGAAAGCGGCGATGAATTTGCTGGAGGGCGAAAGTTTTGACGTCCTGCTCACGGATTTTCGCCTGCCCAATGAGGACGGCATGAAACTGATTTCGCGGGCAAAATCGCTGCCGAAGCCACCGATCTGCATCTTGATGACGGCTTACGGCTCGGAAGAACTCGCGGTGGACGCGATGAAGCGCGGCGCAGACGATTACATCGCCAAAGGACGCTTGCAGATTGACGAACTGGAAATGCGGATTGCGAGGGCGCTCAAGCAACAAAATCTGGAAGTCGAAAATGTTTCGCTGCGCCAGCAGCTTGATTCCAGGTTCGGTCTTGAAAACATCATCGGTGAATCGCCGGTGATGAAGGAGATATTTGAGGTCGTCCAGCAAGTTGCGCCGACTCGGGCGACGGTCCTGGTGCTGGGCGAAAGCGGCACGGGCAAGGAACTCATCGCCAGGGCGCTGCACCAGTTGAGCCCGCGCGCGAAGCAGCCGTTCGTGACGGTGCATTGCGCGGCGCTGGCGCCGTCGTTGCTGGAGAGCGAATTGTTCGGCCACGAAAAAGGCGCGTTCACCGGCGCGCACGAGCGGCGCATCGGACGCTTCGAGCAGGCGCAGGGTGGCACCTTGTTTCTCGACGAAATCGGCGAGATTGACGCGACCATTCAAGTAAAGTTGTTGCGTTTTTTGGGCGAGCGGACTTTTGAACGCGTCGGCTCGAACAAGACGCTGACGGCGGACGTGCGCCTGGTGGCGGCGACAAATAAAAATCTGGATGAGCTGGTCAAGGCCGGAAAATTTCGTGAGGATTTGTTTTTCCGCCTGCGCGTGGTGGAAATCACCCTGCCGCCGTTGCGCGAGCGGGCGGGCGACATTCCGTTGCTGGCGCAAGCTTTTTTGCGCGAATTCGCCAGGGAAAACGGAAAACCGGTGAACGAATTCACGGCGGACGCACTCGAATGCCTGATGAATTTTTCATGGCCGGGCAACGTGCGCGAGTTGCGCACGGCCGTAGAACATGCGGTGGTGCTTTGCCGAGGTGAACGGATCACCCTGCGCGACCTGCCACCCTCGGCGCGCGGCGGAGGCCCGGCGGCTGACGCCAAATTGTTACAAGGAAAAGATTTGACGGTGAAGGATGCCGAGAAACAATTGATTGTGCGCGCATTAAAAGACACAAATGGCAACCGCACACTGGCGGCAAAAAAGATTGGGATGAGCCGGCGGACGTTTCATCGCAAGTTGCACACGCATCACTTGGAAGGATTTTGATTTATGCCGCTGCTGGAAATCATTCAAAACCTGATCCATAAATTGGAGGCTGGCACGGGCCCGCGCTTTTTCCGGATCACAGCGTTGCTGCTGGCGGTCTTGGCGCTGACCATGCGATACGATTTTCACGCCTACCGGAATCTCGCCACCCCGGAAGGCATGGACTCGGCGCAACTGGCGCGAAACATTTCCGAAGGCAAAGGCTACACGACGCTATTCATTCGGCCCTTGAGCCTTTTCCTCGAGCAAAGGCACAATGGGGCAGGGACGCCGTCCGCGCTCACGAGCACGAACTTCGATTTCGCGCGCCTCAAAACAGCGCACCCGGATCTCGCAAATCCGCCGATGTATCCAGTCTTGCTGGCGGCCTTGATGAAAGTCCTGCCGTTTCACTATGCGGTGGACTTGAATAGCTCTTTTTGGGCCGACAACGGAAGTTTCTCGTATTACCAGCCGGACTTTCTAATCGCCGTATTCAACCAAATGTTGCTGGTGGCGGCCATTGTGCTGGTTTTCTTCATCGCCCGAAAATTGTTCGATGCGGGCGTGGCTTGGTTATCGGCCATCTTAATGATTGGCTGCGAACTGCTCTGGCGGTTCAGCGTGTCCGGTCTGTCCACGATACTGTTGCTGGTTATTTTTCTGGGGCTGGCGTGGTGCATTTTGAGAATCGAAGAGGCTGCGCGCGAACCACAGCCTCGACCGAACCGGTTGCTGGGCCTGGCGGTGGCGGCTGGCATGCTGACAGGCGTGGGTGCGCTCACACGCTACGCGTTTGGATGGACGATTATTCCCGTGGTCGTTTTTTTGGTGCTATTCGGCGGACAAAAAAGGAAGCGGCACGCATTGGCGGCGCTAGGCGCGTTTGTTCTCGTGCTGACGCCATGGGTCATTCGCAATTTTGCGGTCAGTGGCACGCCGTTCGGCACGGCGGGTTTTGCGGCAATGGAAACAACGTTTCTGTTCCCGCAGTTTCAACTGGAGCGATCCATCCATCCGAATTTGGAATTCGTGCTGCGGTTGAAGCCGTATTTGTATAAACTTGCTGACAACGGCCTCGACATCTTTGACAACCAATTGCCTAAACTGGGCGGCAGTTGGGCGGCTTTGCTATTTTGGGCTGGGTTGATGCTGAATTTCCGGAACGTGTCTGTCCAACGCCTGCGCTATTTCCTATTATTGTGCCTCGGCACGTTCTTTGTCGTGCAGGCGCTCGGGCAAACGCAGCTTTCCATTGGATCGCCGGAAGTGAATTCCGAAAACCTGCTGGTGCTGCTCGCGCCGCTGGTGTTCATCTATGGCGTCAGCTTTTTTTTCACGCTGCTGGAGCAGATGGTGTTGCCTGTGATCCAATTGCGTTACGCCATCATCACAGCCTTCGCATTGATGTCTTGTCTGCCAATGATTTTTACACTGTTGCCGCCCAAAACCAATCCGGTGATCTATCCGCCTTATTATCCACCGGACATCCAGAAGGTCTCCGGCTGGATGAACGAAAATGAATTGATGATGAGCGACGTGCCGTGGGCCGTCGCATGGTATGGCCAGCGCCAATGCGTCTGGCTCACCCTCGACTGGCAGGATGAATTTTCCGCCATAGACAAAAACATGAAGCCGATTCAGGCGCTTTATCTCACGCCGCAAACGATGGACGGTAAATTTGTCTCTGAGTGGATGGAAGGAAGCGAACGCAGTTGGGGCGGTTTCCTGCTCCAGACCCTGAACGACAAACGGGTGCCGGATCAATTCCCGTTGACCCATGCACCGACCGGCTTTTTCCCGGAACGACTCTTCCTGACCGACCGGGAACGCTGGAAACCGGCCCCGAAATAAAATCATGCCGCCGCCCGCCGCAACCGGTCGGCTATGCCGGCCCACTCCGGCAAATCCGGCGGCGCCTCGACAATAATCCCGCCGGCGCCCATCTCGTCGCAGCGGTGCAACTCGGCGTAAATCGCCCGCGCAAACGCCTCCGCATCGTGTGGAATCACGCTCACCTGTGCGAAGTTATCACCGGAAGGAATTTGGGTGTGCGCGATGATGAAGCAATTGGCCGGTGACAGGTGAAGGGTGACAAGATGAGCGGCCAATTCCAGGTCGTCTTTCCACTTGAACACCAATAATTTTGCCTTTGGCGAGTAATGTTTTGCCAGCAACCCCGGACTGCGCAACATTGGATGTTGGATGTTGAATGTTGGATGCTGGATGTTCCCAATCACTGCCGCCAGCGATTCTGCGTGAATCATTCCCGGCCGTAAAATTCTCGGCGGCGAAATCGTCAAATCCAAAACAGTTGACTCAATCCCAACCTGCGACTGGCCGCCATCCACAATCAGCGGAATTTTGCCGCCTAGCTGGGCGTGAACGTGCCCGGCGTTCGTCGGCGAAACATGGCTGGACAAATTTGCGCTCGGCGCGGCGAGTGGAAAACCGCATTCACGGATGACCGCTTGGATGAACGGATGACACGGCCAGCGAATGCCCACTGTTTCACCGCCCGCCGTCACGATTTCAGGAATTATTTTAGCACGCGGCAAAACGAGCGTGAGCGGCCCGGGCCAGAACGCTTTAGAAAGTTTGTCCGCCAGTTCCGGCCAGTTTCTTGCGCAGTGCTTTGCCATTTCGTGGCCGGCGACATGAACGATGATGGGATTGATCGCTGGACGGCCCTTGATTTGGAAAATTTTTGCAACGGCGTTTTCATCCAGCGCATTTGCTGCAAGCCCATAAACCGTTTCCGTCGGCAGCGCGATGACTTCGCCCGCGCGTAAAATTTCCGCCGCGCGGAGGACGGCTTTTTGAAAAAGCTCCGGCGTGTGCGTGGACAGAATTTCGGCGGTCACGCCCTATTCATAGTGCAAAGCGTCTATCGGGTCGAGCTTGGACGCCTTCCACGCGGGATAAAACCCGGAGATGATGCCGATGATGGCGCTGGAAACAAACGCGATGATGATCCAGCCCACGGGCGTGACGGTGGGCATATTTTTTAAGTAGGCGACGATGGTTGAAAAACCAACACCGCCGCCGATGCCGATGCAGCCGCCAATCGCGCTCAACGTAACGGCTTCAATCAGAAATTGAACGAGGATGTCCGCCGCGCGAGCACCCACGGCCATGCGGATGCCGATTTCGCGCGTCCGCTCGGTGACGCTGACAAGCATGATGTTCATGATGCCGATGCCGCCGACCACGAGCGACACTGCGGCGACGCCCGCCAGCAGAAAACCCATGGCGCGCGAGGTGGCCGTGACCGTTTGCATCAATTCCAACTGGCTGCGCACGGTGAAATCCTGTTCCTTGCTCTTGTGCCGCGCGAGCAGCAGGTCGGTAATTTCTTGTTGCACCAGGTTGATCACCTTGTCATTGGCGGCTTGAACTTGGATCGAATTCACAAACGTGCGTGACGTGATGCGGTGCATGTGACTGGAATAGGGAACAATCACGATATCGTCCTGATCCTGGCCGAAAAGGTTGAAGCCCTTTGCCGCCAGCAGGCCGACGATTTGAAACGGCAGATTGCGGATGCGGATTGTCTCGCCAACCGGGTTTTCATTGGGGAACAACTCGTCGGCGACGGTCTTGCCGATGACGGCGGACTTTGCAAGGCTGCGCACATCCTGGTCGGAAAACATCGCGCCGCTGGCCATGTCCCAATTGCGGATTTGCGGATAGTCCGGCGACTCCCCCATTACCTGCGTGTTCCAGTTGAGACCGTTCGCCAGGACCTGCTCGCGATCTCGCACCTCGGGGCTGATGGCGACGACATAAGGAAGACCTTGGATCGCTTTTGAGTCTTCCAGCGTCAGCGTCGGCGCGCTGCCCCAGCCACCGCGCATTCCGCCACTCGTGAAATTTCCCGAAAAAACCGTGATCACGCTTTCGCCCAAACTGCTGACTTGATCCTCAACCTGTTTGGTGGCGCCGGAAGTCAGGCTCACCGAGCCGATCACGGCGCCAACGCCGATGATAATGCCGAGCATCGTCAGCAACGAACGCATCTTGTTCCGGAGCAAGGCGCGCCCGGCGATTCTTAGTGAGGCGAAGATTCTCATGACGCGAGTTTGACCGCCTGTTGTTCCTGTCGAAGCCGTTGCAGTTCATTTTCCGCATTCGAACGGTTCCGGACAACTTCGTCGGTTACGATTCTCCCGTCGCGTAAAATGACCATCCGCTTGGTGAATCGCGCCACATCCAATTCGTGCGTGACCATGACAATGGTGATTCCCTGATCGTTCAACTTCTGGAACACGCCCATGATTTCGATGCTCGTCTGGCTGTCCAGATTTCCCGTCGGTTCGTCCGCGAGCAGGAGCGAAGGTTTGTTCACCAGCGCACGGGCGATGGCCACGCGCTGCTGCTGGCCGCCGGAAAGCTGGTTCGGATGATGGTCGGCACGCTGGCTTAAACCCACCAGATCGAGCGCGTGCATGGCGCGCTCCTGCTGCTCGTGCGACTGGATGCGGTGCCGGTTGTAAAGCATCGGCATTTCGACATTTTCCAGCGCCGTGGTGCGCGAAAGCAGATTGAATCCCTGGAAGACGAAGCCGATTTTTTCATTGCGGACATCTGCCAGCGCATCACGATCGAGCGTGGAAACGTCAATGCCATCGAGCAGGTAATTACCTCCGCTGGGACGGTCCAGCGCGCCGATCATGTTCATCAGCGTGCTTTTGCCTGAGCCGCTCGAACCCATGATGGCTACAAATTCACCCGGAAAAATCTCCAGCGAAATCCCGCGCACGGCGTGAACATCCACTTCGCCGGTGTGATACACCTTGTGGATTTCTGCAAGCTTGATGACGGGTTGTGTTTGCACGGCCTTTGGATGTTTGCCCGTTAGAATCGGCGCGGCCCGCCAAATGGATTCGCCGGCGCGGCTGCCTGCGTGCCGGCTGGAACCACGTCCTGTCACAATCTGCGCGCCCTCGTCCAGCCCCGAAATCACCTCGGTTGAAATGCCGTCGCTGATGCCGGTCTTGATCTGCACGGCCTGCAACGCCGCATCTTTGCCGTCGCCCGCAAGCACATAGACAGTGTGAAAAACCGGGCGTTCGCCGTGCCCGCGCCCGCCACCGCGCGATGCCCGACCACCCGAACCGCCGGCAAAATTTCCCCCGTTGGTCGCCGGCGCCGCTTGCGCCGAAGCGGAGTTGGTCAGCACCACGGCGTTATCCGGCAGGCGGAATCGCAGCGCGCCATTTGGAATGGTTAATGCGTTTTCGCGTTGAGCAACGATGATGGAAACATTCGCCGTCATTCCGGGCTTCAATTTGTAATCCGCAGTTTGTCACGCCGATGACGCAATCGTAGGTGACGACGTTGTTGACGGTCGTCGGTGCATTGCGGACCTGCGTGACACCGCCGTGGAAATTCCGGTTCGGATACGCATCCACGGTGAAATCCACATTCTGGCCTTCCACGACGCCGCCAACGTCAGCCTCGGCCACGCTGGAATCAATCTGCATTTTCGTCAGGTCGTTCGCGATTTGAAAAAGGGTCGGCGTGTTGAAGCTGGAGGCGACCGTCTGCCCCAGATCTACCGCGCGCGAAATCACCACGCCATCCACCGGCGAAAGGATTTTGCAATAGCCCAGGTTGACGATGGCGTTGTCCAGCGAAGCTTGCTTGATTTTCACCGTCGCCTCGGCCTCGTGCAACGTGGCGATGGCCGTGTCGTAATCGGAGCCGGAAATCAGTTTGTTCGTGAACAGATCGCTGCTGCGATTCGCCTCCACCTGCTGCAATTCCAGATTCGCCCGCGCGTTGGCCAGGTCGGCGCTGGCTTGCTCGACCGCCGCTTGGTAAGTCGAAGGATCAATTTCCGCGATGACTTCATTGGACGTCACAATCGAATTGTAATCCACGTTCAATTTGCTGATGCGCCCGGAAACCTGGCTGCCCACCGTCACATTCACGACCGGATTCAGCGTGCCCGTCGCCGTGACCACCTGCGTCAACTCTCCGCGCGTGACCGACGTGGTTTGATATTGCGGCGCGTCGCTGCTTCCGCGTTTGAAATACCAGATGCCAACCGCCGCAATCACGATGATTACAGAAAAAACAATGATCCACTTCAACCAGCCGCCGCTTTGCTTCGTTGCCATAAAATTTTGATTCAGACGAACTGTCACCATATTAGACGCCATCGCGTCTTACAAGTTACGAAAATTCATCCGTCTGTCAATGTAACTTTCGATTTGAGCCGGGCACGCCAGACCTTACAATCCGCTCGTGCCGGAACCGCTCGAACAACTGATTCAGCAACTCAATGCCGCGCAGACGCTCGCAGAAGCGCAAGTATGGCAGGCGGTCGAACGCCTCGCCAGCGAAAATGTGGCAACCGGAATCAAGGCCGATTTCCTTGCCGCGCTCTCAAAAAAAGGCGAAACGTCCGGAAGAAATCGCCGCCTTCGCCCGTGCGCTGCGCGACAAATCCATCCAGCCGCCGATTGAAAAAGACTGGCGCGAATCCCGCGAAATCCTCGACATCGTCGGCACTGGCGGCGACCGGTTGGGCACGTTCAACATCTCCACCACGGCGGCTATTCTTTGTGCCGCTGCCGGCGTGACCGTGGCCAAACACGGCAACCGCGCGGTCACATCGCAGGCTGGCAGCGCCGACGTGCTCGAGGCGCTCGGCATCCACATTGATTTGACGCCCAAGGAAGCCGCGCGTTCATTGCGCGAGCGCAACTTCGCCTTTTTCTTCGCGCAGAAATATCATCCCGCGTTCAAATACATCAATCCCGCGCGAAAACTCTGCGCCGGGCAGCGGCCAGCGGACCATTTTCAACTTGCTTGGCCCGCTGCTGAATCCCGCCCGGCCCTCGGCCATGCTCGCCGGCGTGCCGCGGCCGGATTTGTGCGAACCGCTGGCTCGTGTTCTGCAATCGCTCGGTGTCCGGCGCGCGATGGTCGTGACCGGGAAAATCGGAAATCAGCCGGCCGCGCCGAAACACAGCGAAGGCGGGAATCCGGAAACCGGAAATTACCTGGACGAGCTTTCCACGCTCGGCGAAAACACCATCGCCGAATTTTTTCAGGAGCGCGGCTTCACGGTTTCAACGACCGCGCCGGAACCGTTTCCACTGCAGCACGCAACCCTTTCCGATCTGCTCGGCGGCGACAAAAATCAGAACGCCGAAATCGTCCGTCGCATTCTGGCCGGCGACGAGCGCGGGCCGAAGCGCGATGCGGTTTTGCTCAATGCCGGTGCGGCATTATTTGTCGCTGGGAAAACAAAATCGCTCGTGGAAGGCTGGGCTTTGGCGGCGGCAGACAATTGACGGCGGCAAGGCGAGGGCAAAACTGGCGGAACTGGCGGGTTGATTCAGCGCGAAGTGTTTTTTGCAGCGTTGGCGACCGCGGTTTCCTTGAGTTCCAGCGCCGCGTAATGCAAACCAAGATTGTGCTGCGCGGTTTTGTTGCCCTGCCGCGCCGCGCGGATGAACCACCTTACTGCCTCCTGTTGATCCTGTTCCACACCGCGACCGGTCTGGTAGCACAAGCCAAGATTGCATTGTGCGTCCGCGAGTTCCTGCTCGGCTGCGGCGAGATACCATCGGGCGGCCTCTGTGTAATCTTGCGGCACAACCTGCCCGGCCTCGTAAAAAACGCCGAGATTGAACTGCGCCGCCGGATAACCGCGTTCCGCCGATTCGCGATACCATTTCACCGCTTCTGCGTAATTCTGCGGCACGCCCTGGCCGGTCTCGTAAAGCATGCCCAGATTGAATTCCGCCGCCGGGTCGCCCTGCTCCGCCGCCTCGCGTAGCCACTTGGCCGCCTCGCTGAATTCCTGCGGCACGCCCTGACCCATCCAGTAGCAGACACCGAGATAACATTGCGCCACCGGATCGCCCTGGCCCGCCGCTTGACGGAACCATTTCACCGCTTCCTGGTAATCCTGCGACACGCCCTGGCCGTTCTGGAAGCAAACGCCAAGATAACATTGCGCCTGCGGGTCGCCTTCCTCGGCAGCCTGGCGCATTGCTTCAAACGTCTCCCATGTGCGGCGTGTTGTCATTTGCCCGAAAATCTTCGTGCCACGGTTAAAGGATAGTTGTTGTCCATCCGAATTCAAGCCGCGTTTTCACTTCCGCTCCGGGGCGTGGCTTGTTACAAAACAGTCATGTCTGCCAGATTAAACATCGGCTTTCTTGGCGCGGGCAAAATGGCCACCGCGCTCGCCAGGGGTTTCGTCAACGCTGAAATTGTTTTCCCCAGGGAAATCATCGCCAGCGATCCCTTTGACACGTCGCGAAAACACTTTGCCACCGAGATTGGCGCGAAAACGGTCGCCGCCAACGCCGAGGTCGCGAAATTTGCGAACGTCCTGATTCTGGCGACAAAGCCTGACCAGGTTCCCGCTGCGCTCGCGGAAATTTCCGGCGCTTTCACAAAAAAACATCTGCTCATCTCCATCGCCGCAGGCGTCACACTGGCGAAGCTCGAAGCCGCGCTTCCTGCTGGCGCGCGCGTCATCCGCGTCATGCCCAACACGCCCGCGCTCGTCAGCGAAGCCGCTTCCGCATTCGCGCTCGGAAAAAATGCCGGCGTCGCTGACGCCGAACTGGCGAAAAAACTCTTGTCCGCCGTCGGTGTCGCATTGCAGGTGAAGGAATCGCTGCTCGACGCCGTGACCGGCTTGAGCGGCAGCGGACCGGCTTACGTTTATCAATTCATCGAGGCGTTGAGCGACGGTGGCGTGGCATCCGGCCTGCCGCGCGACATTGCGACCAAGCTAGCCGCGCAAACCGTTCTGGGTGCGGCCAAAATGGTTTTGGTAACCGGCCAGCATCCCGGCGCGCTCAAGGACCAGGTCACCAGCCCCGGAGGCACGACGATTGAAGGATTGCACGCATTGGAAAAGGGCAAGCTCCGCGCCACCGTGATGAGCGCCGTCCGCGCCGCGACGGAGAAATCCAAGAAGCTGGGGCAGGCATGAACATGACGAAGATAACTCGCCCCGTTTTCCAATTTCAAATTTGAAATCTCAAATCTCAAATTAAGGAATCATGACATACGAACGTTTTGAAGATCTGCCCGTCTGGCAGAAGGCCGCCGAACTTTACGAGCAGACCGAGGCGCTGCTCGAAAACCACGCCTTCAAAGCCACGTCCGGTTTTCGCGACCAGTTGGACCGCGCGTCGCTGTCGGTGTCCAATAACATCGCCGAGGGTTTCGAGCGCGGCACCACCAACGAGCTGCTCGCATTCATCTACATCGCGCGCGGCTCGGCGGGCGAAGTTCGCTCCATGCTCACCGTGAAATCGTGCCGATCCAACCAAGCCGGCTGGCCCGAAGATTTGAAATCTCAAATTTCAAATTTGATATCCTTGGCCGAGAGCTGCTCGCGCCAGTTGCGCGGCTGGGCGGACTCGCTTCAAAATTCCGAAATCAAGGGCCAGCGCCACCTCAACGACCGTGTCCGCCAAGAACACGACCAAAAACAGCGTGCCGCCGCATTTGAGAAAAGCCTGCTGGCAAACCTGCCCGCCAGTCATCCGGCCCGACGAGCTGCCGAGGAACGTGACGAGGTGGAAACCCGCCGAAGTCCTTCGTCGGTTTGAATCTCAAATCTGAAATTTCAAATTTGAAATCAAAACCAAAATCATGTTTGCCCGCCACCGTGATGAGCGCCGTCCGCGCCGCCACGGAGAAATCGAAGAAGCTGGGGCAAGGTGAATCTCAATATGAAACAAGATAGGCTGCAAACCAAGCCGCCAATTATCTGTTAGGAGGCCGCTTACCATATTGTTATGAGACGCCAAGCACCAAAACCGAAGCGGAAAGAGATCGTCAAGATTACGCCAAGATTGTTCAAGTTTCTCAGTTACCCCAGCAATGGGTTCGTGTTTATCTTTCTCCGGGATATGCGAAACTGATGGATGATGGATATCGCTTGGCAGGCCGCTAGTGTTTTGAACCATTTAACCCAGTTTCGTCCAGAAGCCGGACAAGACGCATTTTGGGCTTCAAAATCCAGTTTGCAGCCGGAAAGATTTAGTCTGTATTGATAATCAATACAGACTGGCAGCAGCAGTCCACGACAACACGCCAGTTTTTCCAGTTGACCGCGCCAGCGGTTTGAGAGTTTATTCATTCACAATTTCCCAAACATGAAAAAGATAAAGCAAAGAAAGGGAATGGCATCGCTGATGGCATTGGGGATAGTGTTGTTGTTTTTGGGTGTTTATGGCGCATGGGACGGCGTAACGCACGTTGGCCCTGGTGTGTGGACGTTTGGCGGCGATGATGTGGACGACCACTCCGAAGTGGTTTCAGAGGCTCAATACAAGCGGGAGTGCTACCGCGCTGCGGTGATGTTCTTTGTTTTCGGCGGGTTGATTTTGTGTGGAGCAACTGAGAACTGGAAGGAGAGGAACAGACTAGAAAAATCATGGGAACGGACAATATCGAATCCAGAAAACGTCCAAGACATTCACAAGCATCCCGAAAATTATCGGGATGATTTCAAAAAGTGGATAAAAGAAAACCATCCTGAACTGGCTCCTAGAGATTTTCTGCAACAACCTAATCGTCCCTGACTGGGGGATTTCACAATCTATTCACACACGACCCGAAATTGCGGCCGGCAGGCTCACCGAGTTGACGCTTTGGGCTTGCAGTGCGCCAAATTGTGGTTGCAAGTTTCAGTCACCAGATGACACTTGTTTTTATTGTGATTATGAAGAGATACCAGCGGTCTAACAAAAGGATAGGCTGCAAACCAAACCCGCTTTATTACTTGGTGATCAACTCCCGCACGTCCACCGCCTCCATTCCCGCCGCGCGGATGGCCGTCAAACCAAGCTCGGTGTCTTCGTAGGCGCGGCAGAATTTCGGCTCGACACCAATCCGCTTCGCGGCTTCCAGAAAAATGTCCGGCGCGGGCTTCTGGTTTTTCACCATTTCGCTCGTCACCACGGCGTCGAACAAATGCCTGATTTTCAGATGTTCCAGCACCTGCACAATGATTTGCTGCGTCCCGCCGGACGCGACGGCCATCGGGATTCTTCCGTGATTCGCCTTCGCTATTTCCACAACGGCGTGAATCGGCCCGGCCCGCGTGATGAGCGGGATGTAGGCCGCCTCCTTCTCATGCGCGACGGCGATGTGGTCGAGCGAGCGGCCCTGCTCCTGCGCAAGCAGTTTCAAAATATCGCGCGACGGCACGCCGCCAAAGGAGTAAAAACGGTCTTCGGGAAAATGCAGGTTGTGACGCTGCGTGACGATTTGCCACGCGTGCCAGTGCAGCGGCATGGTGTCAGCCAGCGTGCCATCGCAGTCAAAAACGAGTCCCTTGATGTGCGGTGGTAATTTCATGAATTCAGCGCGGCCAGTTTTTCTTCCATGTCATGTGTCATCAATGGCTCGATGAGCGGGTCCAGGTCTCCGTCAATGAAGATGGAAAGGTTGTAGAGCGTGACCTCAATGCGATGGTCCGTGACGCGGTTCTGCGGGAAATTGTAAGTGCGGATTTTTTCGCTGCGTTCACCGGTGCCAACCTGGTCTTTGCGGTGCGCGGCGTATTTGGCGTTTTCCTCGGCCACCTTGCGGTCGAGCAATCGCGACCGCAGAACCGTGAGCGCCTGGATCTTGTTCTTTTGCTGCGAGCGCTGGTCGGCACAGCGGACGATCATGCCCGTCGGCTTGTGGATGATTTGCACGGCGGAATCGGTGGTGTTCACGCCCTGCCCACCCTTGCCGGATGCGCGGCAGACGTTGATTTCGATTTCGTCAGGCTTGATCTCGACATCCACTTCCTGCGCTTCAGGCAGCACGGCGACGGTCGCGGTGCTGGTGTGGATGCGGCCCTGCGCCTCGGTCGCCGGCACGCGCTGGACACGATGAACGCCGCTTTCATATTTCATCCGCTTGAAAACATCCGTGCCGGTGATGGTAAAGATGATTTCCTTGAATCCGCCGAGGTCTGAAGGATTTGAATCCATCGTCTCAATTTTCCAGCCGCGCGCCTCGGCGTAACGGCAATACATCCTGTAAAGGTCGGCGGCAAACAGCGCGGATTCCGAGCCGCCCGCGCCAGCGCGGATTTCGATGATGGTGTTGCGCGAATCCGTCAGGTCCGGCGGCACCAGCCCGAATTGGATTTGTTGTCCGAGGCGTTTCTCCCCAGCTTCGAGCCGCGCGATTTCTTCCTTCGCCATCAGCGCGAGTTCGGATTCCGGTGGTTCGCCTTTGAGCAGCGCGCGGTTTTCGCCAAGCTGCGAGGATGTCTTGAGAAAATTCTCGCCCTGCGCCACCAGCTCCTTGAGCCGGGCGTATTCGCGGGACAATTCCTGCGCGCGCTGCGGATTGTCGAAAGCTTTCGGGTCGCTCAAGGCGGCCTCGACCTCGGCAAAGCGGCGGCGGAATTTTTCGATGTGTGGCGTCAGATCCATTGGCTGATTGCAAATTATTTAACCACGGATGGACACGGATAAACACGGATTTGGGAACACGAATTCGTGACATCTCTTAAAAATGAGTGTCTGGCTTTTTTATCCGTGTCCATCCGTGTTAATCCGTGGTTGATTTGAAAAAGAAATCCGCCCGCAGGCGACAATGCGCCGGCGGGCGGAATGAAAGCGGGCAGCTAAACTTTTTTCTTTTTCTTCGTGGCGAACGCCTCGGCGGCGGCCTGCGTCTTGGCGGCGCGCTGCTGGAACTTGTCCACGCGACCGGCGGTGTCCACGAATTTCTGCTGGCCGGTATAGAACGGATGGCAGACGTTGCAAATGCCGACAATGACAGTCGGCTTGGTGGAACGCGTCTTGATCACATTGCCGCAGGCGCAACGGATTTCCGCGTCCACATATTTCGGATGAATGTCCGTCTTCATAAAAGGGACATCAAATCTATCAGGAAAACGGGCGATGACAAGAGGGAATTTTACACCCCGCCAATCCACTTGCGGTCTTCCCAAACGGCCTTGATGGAGGTCAGATTGCGCGAATCGAAGATGTTTCTCGCGGCAGCGACAAGATCGCCCTTTTTTAAATTGTTGAACGCGTCGCTCGCGCTGATGGCGACGAATTGCAGCACGCTCGGGTCGCGGTAGCAGTCAATCATGCAGCGCGTGCAGCCATCGCGGATGAGCTTGGAATCGTCCCATTCCCAGACCTTGCACATCGGCTTCTCCCAGAAATGGCAGCGATACAAATCCAGTTTCCAGTCGAGGTAAAAATACTTGTGCCCGCCGAGGCATCCGAATTTTTCCTTCTCGCCGCGTAAATGCCGCTGCATCTCGTCGAGCGATTCCGTCGGGTTCACGACCGGGAATTGACTGCGCTGCTTCATCAGCTTGATTTTCCCGAAAAGTTCAATCAGCTCGTCCTTCGAGTAATTCACCAGACCGCTGTCGCTGAAACTCAAATAACTGCTCGCCAGCGATGTCAGCGGATAACTGAACGTGCAGCTTTTGAATCCAAGCGATTCGAGAAATGCCGGCAATTTTTCGTAATCTTCAATCAACCGGCTTGCCGTGATGCTCGCGGTGGTTTGAATTCCTACAGAGTGGAAAAATTCGTTGGCCTTCTTGATTTTTTTGCATACGTCCGGCAGGCCGCGATTCTTTTCGTGCGCGTTGATGTCGTGTGCGTCAATGGACATGATGACGCTGGTCAGGCCGTCGCTGGCGAGGCCGCGCATGTTTTCATCGGTCCACAAACCGCCGTTGGTGCAGATCATCGGATGGATGCCGCGCTCCGCCGCGTACCGCGTCATCGCCCGCAAATCGCGATGCACCATCGGCTCGCCGCCGACGAAGAGCAGGTAGCCGATGTGATTCTTGACGGCGATGTCAACGACTTGCTTTGCCTCGTCTAGCGTGACGCTTTTGCGGGCCTTGGGATCAAACTGGGAGCGTGCAAAACCGCAGAAACCGCAGTCGGCATTGCAGATGTTCGTGATGGCAAACTGGAGATAGCCGGGGCCGCCGTGATTGAGAACTTCGCCCATGAGTTTGAGCATGCCCTTTTTTGGGCGCGTGACGGGCTTGGAAAAATCAAGCGCGGGCCGGGCCGCCGAAACGGCTTCGGCAGTCGGCGGATTGGGCGCGGTTGAAATGTTGCTCATTACAATTGGTGATTGTGTCTGCAAGTAAAGCTGCGGGCAAACTTTCTTTCAGGTGATAAATCGCCTCTGGAGATTTTCGCTTTGCGGAAGCGATGCTAAAAGCTTAGTGTTTGCACGGTTTGTCCGATGGTGTAATGGTAACACAGCGCCCTTTGGAGGCGTTATTCATGGTTCGAATCCATGTCGGACAGCCATTCTGGACGATTTTGCGAACCTCTCTTAAAGTCCGCTAGTTCATAGACTTCCAGCTCAAGTTTGCCAGGCGTAGCGTTGATTTGCTTCAATAAACATCGCATGTCTCATGGCGTGATCCGCGCCAACAGCGGTCGGCTTCGTGATATTCTTGTTGGGGTAACACCCCATGGCGGCTGATCAGTTCACCGCCTATTGTGACACTGTAATAAAGAAAACATTTAACAAACACAATATATGAAACAAAAACTGCAAATGATTATCGGTGCGTCCGCCGCAACATTCTTGGCCTTCTCGGCATTGGCCCAAGATACGACCAACACTCATGCCTCTAACGAATTGCCCGGGGTCAACCAGCGGGATGGGCCAAAAGCTGTAACTGAAGCCACTGGCATCATCGGGATGTCAGTTAAAAACTCCCAGAACGACAAGCTCGGCACGGTGGTTGATCTGGCTGTGGATGCAAAATCCGGACGGATTGTCGAAGTGATTCTGTCTAGGGGCGGCTTTCTCGGTTTTGACATCACATATACCGCCGTGCCGCCGGAAGCATTGCATCAGGAGGCAGGACTCAAAGTCCTGCGCATGGACGCCAGCGTGGCGAAATTCAAAGCCGCGCCCTCATTTGATTCCGCGTCATGGAATCTATCCACACAGTCCAGCCGTGTGACCGAATTATATGCCTATTATGGCCTGCAACCTGACTTCGTCCCCGGCAATGGCGACCTGTCCATTAGCATTGTCGCTATCGGAACGGTATTGAGCCAAAGCTTTGGAATGCCGAACAACCTCGCTGATGGAAGCGGCTCTCCGGGGATGGATAAAAGTTCTAACACGGCGAAATCTTCCGAGGGATTCGCACTTGACGGGCACATTGATGCTTTTTGTGGCTTTGCCTCGGACTATCCTGGAAGTCGTAATTACCAGTTTACGATGATATCGCCCGTCCTTAATCCCCTTATTGTGCCGCCGGTGATTTTAGGCCGCACCGTCCAACCGCAACCAATTACGGTGTTTTAACCGGTTCCGTTTGCCGCTTGCCCCGGCGTAGCTCCGTAATAGCGAAGATGGGAGCTACGTCGAGTCTTGGTAGACAGAATGGAGCTGCCATTCTGATTAAATTTCATTTCCTTGGGATTATGCACTTGACGGAAGTTTCGCGGCGGAGAGTGGAAGAAAATGCGGGTAATTCCGCCAATTTTCACGAATTTGATCCTGCTTTTAATTAATCCGCATTCATTCGCGCAATTCGCGGATAAAAAATCCGCGTTTATCCATCCGTGGTTAAATTTTGACAGGGTAGGGCGCGTCACTCCGTGCGCGCCGTCTTGCCCTCAAGCTATCATCACCCGGCTGCCCTGTTCCGCGGACAAATACGCCGCATAAATCACATTCACGCATTCCACGGCAAGGTCTATGCCGGAGCGCGGTTCCCGGTTCTCGCGGATTGCGCCCACAAAATCCTCCATCTCTTGGGCGAAACCGCGAAACCAGTCTTCATCGCAACTCGGCCGGTTCCAGCCCGCCTTCGTCTCGAGCTTTTCCGTGAAATATTCGCCGGAAAAAACCGAGGCATCGGGCGCATAGGTCTCAATCGCGTCGTTGGCAGTCATGTTCGCCTTGATCACACAGTCGGTCATGAAGGCCGTGACGCGGGTGTTCAATCCGCCCAACCCTACATCGCTCACGACAATGTTGCCCCGCGAACCATCCTCGAAGCCAATCACCAGGTTGGCCCAGTTCTCCACATCCACCGGGTCGGCGCTGATCCAATGGTTCGCTCCCGCTTCGCTGGCCCGCCTGGCAGCACTGCTGTGGATCAAGTCGGCCGTGTCCGCCAGCACTGACACTGGCCGGATGCCTTTGCCAAGCCGCAATTGGCCCTCCCATTGTTTCAGGTGCAGGCATGCCCCGACTGAATGCACGCCCATGCGCAGCAACGCGCCGCCGCCGGTTGATTTCCAATCCCGTGAAAAAACCGAGTTGGAGCCTGAATGATTTTCCTCGGCACGAAGTTCGAGGACCGAGCCTTTGGAAGCCGCTATCAATCGCCGCATCTTTTCGATGGGCGGCGCGTATATCCAGTTTTCCGCGTAGCAGAATTTCACGCCGTTCCGGCGCACGGCTTCGCGCACCGCCGCGGCATTTTTGCTCGCGCCCTCCCTGCATTCGTGCCCGTGACACCTGCGTGCCGATCGGCTCCGGGTCGTCAGCCGTTCCGAAATATCCGGTGAGCGGCTTCTCCATGATGATGTGCTTTCCCGCGTCTGCCGTGCGGATCGCAAATTCATGGTGCAACGTCGGCGGAACGCAGATGTCAACCACATCAATGTCTTTCCGGGCCAGAAGCGCATCGAAGTCGTCGGTGGCAAACCCGATTCCGAATTCGCGCGCAAGCGCGCCGCCGCTTTCCCTGGTTCGGGAGCAAACGCCCCGGACCTCCACGATGTCGCGCGGCAGCTTGGCGTAATTCGCCAGATGCATCCGCGCCCCGTAACGCGCGCCCGCCAGTCCAATGCCGAGTGTCTTCATTTGTGCCTGAATAGTTACACATACTTTGCCCGGCTTGCACAATGCTGTTCTGGCTTCACAGACTTCACGGAGAGCGGGTTTGGCCTTTTCAATAATTACTAAACGTGTATAACAAACCGGTGTCCATCAAAACGAAATCTCTTTTACAACGGCTGCGCGGCTTTGTCACCCTCCAGGCCTTGCTCGCTCTTTCTATTTCCTGCACGACGGCGGCGGCTAAGCAATTGTCCATCGCGACAGCGGGCGCGGTCGGCGACGGTATAACGCTCAACACGGCTGCCATCCAGAAGGCGATTGATGCGCTGGCCACGAACGGCGGCGGGACGGTAGTGATTCCAAAGGGTGAATTTTTGTCGGGCGCGATTTTTCTCAAGCCCGGGGTGAATCTGCATCTGGACAAGGGCGCGGTGCTGAAGGGTTCGACGAACATTGACGGATTATCCGGAGCTGGAGACGCGCATCGAGGGGCATTTTGAGGTCTGGATTCCGGCGCTGGTCAACGCGAGCAACGTGGACCATCTCCGCATCACGGGCGAAGGCACGATTGCCGGCGGCGGCCAGCCGTTTTGGGACGAATTTTGGAAGGCGCGCGCGGCGAACCGGAATGTCACGAATCTCGCGGTGAAGCGTCCACGGAACATTTTCATTCGAGGACTCGAAGGATGTGCAAGTCAGCGGCATTTCGTTGCGCGAATCGGGTTTCTGGAACCTGCATCTGTTCCGCTGCACCGGATGTGCTGGTGAAAAACGTGGACATCCGCGCGCCTCTCCGCTCGCCCAGCACCGACGGCATTGATGTGGATAGCTGCCAGAATGTGGCGATCAAGGGTTGTTACATTTCCGTGGATGACGACAATATCGGCCTCAAGGGCAACAAGGGAACCTCCGCGATGGACGACAAGACAATCCCGCCCGTCGAACATATCCGCATCTCCGGCTGCACTTTCGGGCTGGGCAATTCCGCGCTGACGCTCGGCAGCGAGGATACGCGTGGTGCGCGATGTGGTCATCGAAAATTGCCGGCTGACCGGCACGAACAGAAACTGCGTCCTGAAACTCAAGCTCCGCCCCGACACGGAACAGCATTACGAAAACATCACCGCCCGGAACATCACGGTGCAGAATCCGAATGCGCAACTGGTTTCGATCCAGGGCTGGACGCAATTTTTTGATTTGCAGGGCAAGCCCGCGCCGGGCCAGTGGGTAACCAACGTGACCCTGGCGAACATCACCGGCACCCTGCATGATTTCGGGCGCGTGGACGGGCCGGCAAAAAGCACCGTGTCAAACCTTGCCTTCAAAAACATCAACATCACGTTGAAAAATCCTGCGGTGGTGATTCGAAACGTGCAAAACTTGAAATTTACCAACGTGAAGATCAATGGCGTTGCCTACACCGGCGATCCGGGAACAGCCACAAAGTAAAAGTTTCCGTCCGCACCGTGTCTCGCAATTCGTGGATAAAAAATCCGTGTTTATCCGTGTTCATCCGTGGTTAAATTTTGACAGAGTAGGACGCGTCATTCCGTCCACCCTCCGCAGTGCTGCTATGGAGGACGGGTGCGCGCCGTTCATCCGCTAATTCCGTCAATTTTCACGAATTTGATTCTACTGTTAATTAGAGCGTTTCCATAAAACATGTAGCTTTACATGGATGGGCCGATGTGGCAGGGTGTCGGCATGCGAGCCATTCCATTGCCGGTCCGCGAACGAATCATCCACCTCTATCAACAGGGCAAAAGCACCGACGAAATTGCGGAGTTCTTTGGTTTCTGCGTTGCGGCCGTGCGCCGGGTCCGGCAGCAGTTGAAGGAACGAGGCACGCTGCAAACCCAAACACACCAGTGCGGACGCAAGACTCTATTGACCACCCGCCGGAAAGCGCGGCTGCAACAACTGGTGGCCGAGCAACCCGATGCCACCTTAGCCGAGTTGGGGACACGCCTCGACCGCCCTTTTCGGACTTCGACGGTGGACTTATGGCTGCGGCGGATGGGCTTGACGTATAAAAAAAACGCTGCACGCCGCCGAACAGAATCGCCCCGACGTGGCCGCAAAACGGGCAGGTTGGCATGAGTCGCTGGCCAGGGAATCCCCGGCGCAGTTGGTATTCGTCGATGAAAGCGGCACCAGCACGCGGATGACCCGGTGGCGTGGACGCTCGCTGGCAGGTCAGCGGTTGGTCGCCCAGATTCCGCACAGGCATTATCAGACCAGCACCCTGATTGCCGGGGTGGGCTTGCGCGGAGCTTGCGCCCCATGGCTGTTTGACGGGGCCATGGACGGGGAGATGTTTTTGGCGTGGGTGCGGCAGGGACTGGCGACCATCCTACAGGCTGGCGATCTGGTCATCATGGACAATCTGGCCACACATAAAGTGGCCGGGGTGCGTGAGGCCATTGAAGCCGTCGGTGCCCGGCTTTTGTATTTGCCGCCCTATTCGCCCGACTTCAACCCCATCGAAAACATGTGGAGCAAGATCAAGCAGTCCTTGCGCAGCCTGTCTCCGCGCACCCAGACGGAATTGTTGGTGGCCGCCGGCCTGGCCTTCGACACGATTTCAACCGCAGACTGCCTCGGTTTCTTTTTACACGCCCGTTACGCTATATGATTTATGGAAATGCTCTAATTCGCGTTTATTCACGCAATTCGCGGATAAAAAATTGGCGTTTATTAGCGGCCATTAGCAGTTAAAAGTTTCGTGTCTTTCGTGGTTCACCCTTTTTCCCGCTCTCCATTCGATGTTCAATGTTCGGCATTGGATGTTGGATGTTTTCCTTTTCAATATTTTCATCCGTGTTTATCCGTGTCCATCCGTGGTTAAACATTTCCCGCCCCACGCTCTTCATTCGATGTTGGATGTTCGATGTTTTCTCCATCATCCATCATCCACGCCCTTTGCGTCTTTGCGTTCTTCGCGTCTTTGCGTTAAAAATCCGTGCCCAGCCAAAATTCTAAAGATCATTCTTCAAGATCCGATTCGCAGTGTTGCAATCCTCTGCGTTCGACTCCAAATCTGTTGATCCATTTGCGCCCCAACGTTTCAAGGCAAACCATGAGAATGCTGATGTCGGCAGGCGAAACGCCGGAGATGCGGGCAGCCTGGCCAATCGTCGCCGGACGAATCTTGGCAAGCTTCTGCCGCGCCTCCAGCCGGAGACTCGGAACGGTCGAAAAATCAAAGGCTTCAGGAATCGCCTTGTCTTCCAGTGTCTTGAATTTTTTCACCTCCAATTCCTGCCGCTCAATGTAGCCGGCATATTTGATGGCTATTTCAACTTGCTGGACGACTTCATCAGTGAGCGTTTCATTTCGATTTGGCAAATCTTTGTAGTTTATTTCCGGCCGGGAAAGGATTTTTGCAATGGAATCTGATATCATAATACGTTTTATACAAACGACTTATCTCATTATTAATCGCATTTTCTTTTGTCTGAAATTTTTGATAATTATGATCCGGCAGAAGGCCAATTTCATGGCCCATTTGGGACAACCGAAGATCAGCATTGTCTTGCCGGAGCAGAAGCCGATATTCAGCTCGCGATGTGAACATCCGATAAGGCTCCGCCGTTCCCTTGGTAATCAAATCATCAATCAAAACTCCGATGTATGCCTGGTCGCGCCGAATGACAATGGAATCCAATCCTTTGGTTCGGCGGGCGGCGTTGATTCCAGCCATGAGTCCTTGGGCACCAGCCTCTTCGTATCCAGACGTGCCATTAATTTGGCCTGCCAGGAACAGATTGCGGCATACTTTTGTTTCGAGTGTGGGGTGCAGTTGGGTTGGATAGGCGAAGTCGTATTCGACGGCATAGGCTGGCCGCAAAATTTCGGCGTTCTCGCAGCCGATGATTGTGCGAACGAGTTCGAATTGCACATCAAATGGCAGGCTGGTTGAAAAGCCGTTGACATAAAATTCGTCGGTTTCGATCCCCTCCGGTTCGAGGAAAATCTGATGCCGTTCCTTCTCCGGAAATTTGACGATTTTATCCTCAATCGACGGACAATACCTGGGCCCAACGCCTTCAATTATCCCAGCATAGAGCGGTGATTTGTGAAGATTTTGGCGAATAATTTCAGCCGTTTTTTCAGTTGTAAATGTGATAAAACAAGGCAGTTGCCCATTAATCCTGTCAAGAATTGAACCGGCAGGATATTTTCCGCCTGAACGACCAGCACCTATCTGGTTTGGTTCTGCGAATGTTCCATGTGGAACAAATCGTCCTTCCAGAAGGTAAAGTAAGGAACTCGGCTCGTCTCCCTGCTGAATTTCAAGCTTCGAAAAATCAATTGAACTGCGCAGTAACCGAGGCGGAGTCCCTGTCTTTAACCGTCCGAGCTCCAAGCCCAATTCCTTGAGTGATGCCGAAAGGCTCATCGCGGCGGCATCTCCAGCGCGCCCGCCGGATTGCTGGTTTGATCCAATATGCATCAAGCCTCGCAAGAAAGGTCCCGGTTGTGATGACTATGGCTTTGCCGATGTATTGAACTTCCATCGTCGTTTCAACGCCGAAATGCCAATCCGTCTTTGTGCAGAATTTTTGACGATTGCCCTTGTTTGACATCCAAGATTGGGTTCGGACTCGCAAATCCATTTCATTCTGAATTGGTAAGCCTTCTTGTCGCATTGCGCGCGTGGTGCCCAGACCGCCGGACCTTTCTTTGTGTTCAGCATTCTGAATTGAAGTCCGGTCATGTCGGTGGCTTTGCCCATCTCTCCGCCCAAGGCATCAATTTCCCTCGCCAAATGTCCCTTTGCAAGGCCTCCAATGGCGGGATTGCAGGACATCTGGCCGATTGAGTCGGCGTTCATGGTAAGCAGCAGCGTTTGGCAGCCCATGCGCGCCGCAGCCAGTGCTGCCTCTACTCCAGCGTGGCCTGCTCCGACAACAATGACATCGTATTGCTTTGGATAAACAAACATGAAACCTTACGTCAGGCTGTATTTCGCGCCGAACGGCGATTTTGCGGGAAGCTTTTGAATTTTTCGATCTGGATTCGAAGACAGGTGTTCGCAAATCTTGAAAACTGTTTCAATCTCATCATCCGCTCGAATTTTACTGGCAATTTCTTCCACAGTGAACGGTTGCCGTGGGTGTTTTGAAAGCAATTCACATATTCGGCGCTGAATTGCGATGACATTGCCCGCAGCCTTCTTGCCAGCTTCAACGCCAGGTTGGTGATAGGCGTTGATGTTGACTAACGAAGCATAAAGACCAACTGCCCGCTCAAACAGGGCAATCAACATTCCGACTGCAAATGGGGAAACTTCTTTGATTGTAAGTGTCATGGACTCACGACCCCTTTCGGCCAATGCCTGGCGTGTGCCCAAATAAAATCCGTGTAGAAAATCACCGCTTGTGACGTCAGGCTCAACTATCAAGCTTGGATTTCGTTCGTCTTTCAACACCTCGATAAACGTCACAAAAAAATTGCTTAATCCATCTCTAAGTTGTTGAATATAAGAATGTTGGTCAGTTGAACCTTTGTTACCTAGCACTGTGATGCCTTGATTTACCACATGCTTGTTCAAGTCCAATTCTTTGCCAAGTGACTCCATCACGAGCTGCTGTAGATACTTTGAAAACAGCTCTATTCGGTCTTTGTAAGGCAAAACAACCATGTTTTTAGTTCCTTTACCGTTACCGGATTCATACCAAGCCAGAGTAAGTTGAGCTGCTGGGTTCAATTTAATGTTCGGTGTTCTTGTCAATTCGTCACACTCACGGGCACCGGCGAGCAAACCGTCCAAATCGAATCCTTGCAACGCCGCCGGGAGCAGGCCAACAGCTGACAATTCGCTGGTTCGTCCGCCAACCCAATCCCACATCGGAAATCTGGCAAGCCACTTGTTCTCAATTGCGTATTTGTCCAACTCGCTGCCTTGCATAGTGATGGCAACCGCATGCTGTCCAAAATGCAGGCCCGCCTTCTCGAACGCGGCCCTGGCAATCAGCATTCCATTCCGCGTTTCTTTCGTGCCGCCGGATTTTGAAACAATGATGCAAAGTGTCTTGCCCAAATCAGAGCCGATGGTGGCCAATACGCGGTCCATGCCGTCGGGATCAGTGTTGTCAAAGAAGAACGGCTTGAGTTTGTCCGTGCGCGGGTCTCCCAAGGCGTTGGCCACGAATTGCGGCCCCAACGCCGAACCGCCGATGCCGATGAGAAGATAATTCTTGAACGGCCCCGCTGATCCGCGAATTTCGCCGGCGTGAATTTGAGCCGCAAAACCCTTGATTTTTACAAGGGTTTCCTCGATTTCCTTGCGGATTTCCGGTGACGGCGCGAGCGCCGGGTTGCGCAGCCAATAATGCCCGACCATCCGATTTTCATCGGGATTGGCGATGGCGCCCTTCTCCAGCGCGGCCATGTCCGCGAACGCCTTTTGCATCCTTGGCTCCATCGCCGCGAAGAACGCGTCATCCACGTTCATCCGGCTCAAATCCACAGCCAGGCCGAGCGAGGGAAACTCGGTGTAATACTTTTGAAACCGTTCCCACCATTCCTGTTTTGAATAATTCATAAATCCTAAATTTTGAAAATTCGTCGGATAAATGTGACGACGAGTCAAGGCAACAAAATAGCACACCGGGGTTTAACCACAATGGCACAAATCACGGGCGGATGAACCGATTGAAGCCCGGACGGAAGGTTCGACAGGTTACTTCACTGGCAACAAGGCGCGAATGCTTGTTCCGCGTCCGATTTGGGATTTGATTCGAAGACTGCCGCGATGCGTTTCAGCTTTTGCCTTTCCGCTATTCATCCCCGCATTTTACGCCGGCCTCGGGCATCCGCAGTCCAACCCCCATCTCCCATCTTCCGCCCGATCTACGTCAACAACCGTCTTGAAGGCAACGCCCCCGCAACCATCGCCGCCATGCTCGCGTGATTGTCGGCGGCATTCCCAAAGAACATTGGGGACTCATTGACCTCTCCGCGCATTCTCCTCTCGAATATTACTTCACGGATGCGAAGGACGCGGCGCTCAAACAGATGGAGCATGCACCCAAAAGCACGCCCGTGATCGCATAGGCCGGCTTTTGTTTCCATTGAGACATACCGGCCACCACCACCACACTGCCCATTCCTAGGTCCAAGCCTTTGCACCAGCCCACCCAATTAATCTCGTCCATTAGTCCGAAAATATACGGCTCTAGAATCCCTAGAATCGTCAAAATGAAGAAAAAAGCCACGCAGCCAAGGTCTACCCACAAAGCCATGCGAAATAAACACCGGCCCCATGAATCGGGTGCATGCGGAAGAAAACATATCAGCCGCCTCCGCGCCGAAGCGTTCGCGCCGTCCGTGCCCACTACGGGCTCCGGCAGATCGCCTGGATGTCTATTCATGGCGTATGATGCCTATATCACGATGCCTTTGAGTTTGCTATGTAATTGAACACATATATAAATTGAAGCCCCCCAAAAAAATGGGAATTGAAGCAACGGACAAAACTGCCCACGCTCCTTTTCCATTGTTCAAACCAAGAAGTTCTAACAGATAATCCGTGGCATATGCTGGAGAAATGAATACAAAATATGAAACACCAAAAAACTTTTCTGAGAAGTTTGGAGGCGGAGGATCTGACGCTGGGGTGGGAAGCCCCATAAACGCAATGCAAATGGGCAAAAATACCGCGGCAAAAACAACGGCCCAAAGTGCGTAAACCAAAATACCCCGGCAATGTTTGTAAACTGTGCGCATAAACGCCTAACGCTGATTCTACACCCGCCTTTCGTTTAATCAAACAACGTTTCCTGCATCGGTTTGGTCAGACATACGTGTTTACCATGTCTGAATCTGGGTGAATCTGTTCATGGTTTCCGCTTACAAAACCGAACAAACACGACGAGAGTGATCACCACGAGTGCCGTTCCTAACACCCAAGGCCATGTCGAATCAAACGTAACACTGAAAATGAAATCGCTGTGTGTTGTGTTGGTGTTCATTTTAATGCAGCCTACCCGCCGATTCTACAACCGCCATTCGTTTAATCAAACAACGTTTCCTGCATCGTTCGTGTGGTTTGCGTATTTCGCGGTTAAATAAAACCCGTGTTAATTCGTGCAATCCGTGTCTCATTTCCCAATTTCTGCTTCGCGCTCCTTGCTCCCGGTTCCAATCCGTCCATCCTTCCGCTGCCGCCGGCAAGTGATGAACGGCAAAACCCGGGTCGAGCCAAATGTCACTTTATAAAAGATTTACAACTTTGCTTTTGCCGAGATGATTTGACTGGATTAAGGTCTGTTATCAAGCACATCCATAAGGGCCTCGGCGATCCCGACGCCGGTATCCAGCCCACGCTCTTCATCCATCGCGATTGCACACGCCTCATCGAATGCCTGCCGTCTCTACAGCACGACCCCAATCGCCCGGAGGACGTCCTCAAGGTCAACCCGGACGACGACGGCATTGGGGGCGATGACGCCGCCGATGCCCTCCGCTACCTGTATGCGGAGCGCACCCGCACCGTCCACGTCATGAAACTGCGCGGCCTTTGACCATGCCACCATTGTTCCCAACTCCGCACCCCGGATTCCGCCGGCCGCCGCCCCGCGCCGCGCACATCGGATTGCCTCGCCCAAACTCGTTTCGTCCTGCCGGACGGGGATGCCCGGCGCAAGTCACCACCGTTGGCCGGCCGCATGGTGGCCGTCCGCAAGGACCAAATATTTCAATTCCAGGTGGCTTTTGGTGCGATCAGGTGCTATCAGGTGCAATCAGGTGGATGGGACGGCCGCGCCGGGCGTTCGATGTTGGATGTTGGATGTTGGATGCCCGGCGGTGTCCTGCGGATTAGCGGGCTGCGAGGGCATGAGCGTCAGGCATTCGCGGGTGCGCCCGCATTGTTCGCAAATGGAAACCGTGAATTGTTGGCGCGTTCGTATTTGTTGAGCGCGCTGCGGGTCAGGGAACGAAGCGCGAACTAAATTTGTGTTTCGAGGACGAACGAATTTCAAGGTGCGTTGAAATTGTGAGAGGCAACGAATCGAGGGAGAGCGCAAAGCAATGGATCCAATCCAAGTAACGCAAATACATTTCATTAGTGTGTTAAATAATAAATATAATGTAAAAGTTGTTGTGTTAATATATGTCCGGGCGTAAAAACTCTTACGTAAATGAATACTTACATAAAAACTATCGGGAGGCTGATTGTGGGTTGTATGCTTGCCTGCTATCTGGTCTCAAACTCATCTGCTCAATCACAACTTCGCTTGACCCTTTCAAAGGCTTCGCCAACTTCAGTTCTGGTCAACTGGACGAACCAAGTTGGCACAACGTATCGCGTCTATCTCACAAACAATCTTGCCGTGCCATTTTCTTCATGGCCACCGTTGGAGGATGCTTTCTCGGCAGATTCAACGGTGTCCATTTACGCCTCAACCACTGATACACCGGTCGGATTTTTCCTAATTCAAATCCCGACCAATGGCCCCGCAGCCAATGTGCAAATCTTTTCGCCAGCCAATGCGCAAACGGTCAGCGGCGAGATTGGTGTCCGCATGGGCGCACAACTCGGCACGCAAGTTCAGGGGGTAAATCTTTACCTGGATGGTGCGTTGGTCGGCTACCTCAATTCAGGCGGCATGAATTTTGATCTGGATACGACGCACTTTGCCAACGGGCAGCATACGGTTTATGTTGGCGCCGTGAACACCGCCAACACCGAAACACTTTCCAGTTCGATCACCTTGGATTTTGAAAATTCCGTTCGCTGGCTGGATGCGTGTTCCATGTTTAATTCGTTCGTCCCGATTGATGTGAATTCGGACATTTATCCGGCTGACTGGCTGGTAACGGTGACGGACACCAATGGAACGATTGTTCGCACAATTTCCAGCTCAACCACAGACGGCGTCATCCAGACCAGTTGGGATGGCACGGATGACAACGGCCAGCCGTTGCCGGTCGAAAACCTTTATCAAGTCACGGTGGACGTGACCGCGTCGGGCGGTTCTTCAATGATGATGGCTTCAAGCCTCGCCGGTGCTTTGGGAGCGACATCGGTTTCGTATACGGTGAACTCGCATGGTGTGCCGGAATACACCGTGCAAAAACCAGCACCGAACCCGCTGACGGCTTATTTGAATACTGTGGCGATTTATAGCCGGCTTACGCCAAAACAGAAATTGATTTATCCGCCCTTGCCGCCTCGTCCGGCCAGCAATCCCTATGCGACGACCACGGTAAAAATGTCCGCGCGTGATATGTTTCTGGCCGTTCATCAATCTTCGAGTGCCTCTTTGAGCATGGCGTCGGGAACGGCCACGCCCAATGCCGGTTCACCTTTGGGAAGTGGTTCAACGAAAGATTTGGCGTGGTGGGAAAATGGTTGGAGCAGTCAGCAAACAATCATGGCGCGCGTGCAGATTCCCGGTGCGTTTGGAATCACAGTTGCCAGTGACTGTAATCAAATTGCTGGTCTGATCAGCGCAGCGCAAGACACGGTGGGCAATAATCGCGGTGTATTTAATGGGTATGTGCAAGTGGTGCAAAGCAGCAGTGATGTTTATGGTTTGACCAATCAATTAACCAGCCCGAATGTCACTGCTTTTTACTTTTATGGACATGGCAACAACAACGGCAACGCCATCGGCACACAGACTGCGGGCATAACTGCGAAAGACGTGGGCACGCTTTTGGGAAATCTCTATACGCCAGCTAACTATGGAGCCAATGCTGGAAAACAGGTGATGGTCACACACAAGCCATTTAACTTTGTATTTTTGGACGGGTGTAACACCGGCCTCGGGGATTTTCCCGAAGCATTTGGAATTCCAAAGTTTGTTTCCGGAGATGCCCTCAACGAGGCTGACCTTCACAAACGCGCCTTCATGGGCTGGACGGGGCCGGTGGTATTCCAGTTTGATTCTTCTCACATTGACTGGACACTACAATTCTGGACAGATTGGCTGAACACTTCCTACACGCCGCTTACCCACGCAATAAATGCCGCCTATCAACACGATCCGTCGGTGTTTAACAATGTGCCAATCAAATGGTATGGCAACGGTTCACTGACTTGGAGCAACTGATGAAACGTTTAATCCTCACCCTTGGTGCGTTGTTCCTTTTCCCCGCGCTCGTCATGGGCGGGGAAAAGGAGGAGACATATCTCAAAGATAAAATGATTCCACTGGCGCAGGAATTTTTGCAGCGGATTGGACAGACCAACGACCTGCCATCAGCAACGAATCAGGTGCAAAAATACAGGGTGGACTATTTCAAAGACCGACCCGGATGCACGGCAGATATGATCCTTACCAATGGCTATGATTTTAGTTTTTACACTGAAACAAACAAGACGGAAATCTGGTCGTTTCAACGCCCCATCAAAACTTATTACGGTTTCGGTGAGGACACCCCGAAGGCGAAGATTGATGCCGTCAAAGCACTCAGCCTTCAGAACAAACTCAATAAAGAAAGTGCTCTGACACCGGCCACAAAGTATTTCAAGCGGCTGGGACACAGGGAAGAAAACTTTCATTCTCCGGAAATATCCCAGTGCTACTGGACGGGTAAAGAAAGCGGAAGATTGCCCTACTTTGAAATCACTTGGTATCGCAAGGACGTGGACGTGGCAAATCTGGCTAAAAACGGGAACACCGATTACAAAGCAGTAATAGTTGAAGTATCAGGAATTGATTCCAGCTTGATCAGCTACCACAAATACTTCATGCCCATCGGCAGTGATTTTTGAAATTCGGCAGCGACTCGCTGGCTTGGAATCATATCCTTTGAAAGGAAGAGCCGACTCACGTCGGCTGCGTGGACGAACGAGGTACACAAGGTAGGACGCGTCATTCCGTGCTCGCCGTTCATCCGCTAATTCCGCCAATTTTCACGAATTTGATTCTGCTGTTAATTAATTCGCGTTCATTCGCGCAATTCGCGGATAAAAAATCCGTGCCCATCCGTGGTAAAAATTACTTCACTGGCAACACCGCGCGAATGCTTGTTCCGCGTCCGATTTGGGACTTGATGCGAAGACTGCCGCGATGCGTTTCAACGATGCGCCCCACAATGGCCAGTCCCAATCCCGTGCCTTTGGCTTTCGTGGTGCTCAAGACCGCCGTGAACGCCCGCCGTTGCAATTCCTCGCTCATACCCTTGCCGGTATCCTTGAATTCCACCGCCACATGTGTTGGCTTTTCAGTCGTGCGCGGCTGACGAACGGCGCGGGAACTGATGGTCAATGTGCCGCCGTCTGGCATCGCTTCGGCGGCGTTGAGGATCAAATTCAAGAACGCCTGCTCCAATTGCGGCGCGTCGCCCATCACGGACGGCAGGTCCGGCTGCAATTCGCGGACCAGCCGGATGTTCTGGTTGGCCAGCTTGTGACGCACCAGCAATCCGAGTTCGTCAATCAAATCGTTCAAGCTCACCGGCGCAAATTTCGGCTCCGTCGTGCGCGCAAAGTCGAGAATCTGCTCCACGATTTTGTTCATATGCTCGATCTTCGAGTCAATGATCCGCGCATCCTTCGCGCGCGGGTCGCTGTCCGGGAAATTTCAAATCCAGCGAGTGATACAGCAGCTTCATCACCGTGAGCGGATTGCGGATTTCGTGCGCGACCTCGGCGGCGAGCAGGCCGAGCGCGGACAGTTTTTCGTTCTGCCGCAACTGCTCCTCCACATCCACGACGCGCTCGTAAAGCCGCGCCTTTTCAATCGCAATCGCGGACAATTCCGCCAGCGCGCCCAGGATGCGGATTTCCTCGTTGGAAAAATTGTAAGGCCGCCCGGTATAGACATTCAACGTGCCGATGACCTGGCCGGCGAAAAGCAGCGGCACGCTCAACAGCGAAATCAATCCTTCGCGCCGCGCCAGTTCCACATTTTGATAACGGCTGGAGGTCTGGACGTTTTCCAACTGCATCGGCTTTTTGCGGCGCACCACGACGCCGAGGACGCTTTCTTCGACGCTCAACCGCGGCTTCTTCAGATAAGCCTCGCCCGCGCCGTGGCTGGCGCGCAGATCGAGCCACTCGCGGCTTTCGTCCAGCATCATCAGCGAACACATGCGCGCGCGCATCAATACGCACGCCTCGCGCGTGATCGCGCGCAACGCCTCGTCCAGGTTCAAGGTGGAATTGATCGTGCGGCTCACGCTGGCCAGCGACTCGAACAATCCCGCCTTCAACCGCAACTGCTCGTAAAGCCATGTGTTTTGAATCACCTTCGCCGCCTGCACCGCCAGTTCCTGAAGCAATTCCTGATCGTCCGCGCTGAACGCCTCCGTCTTGTCAGAATCCATGTTCAGCACGCCGCGGATTTCGCCGTTCACTTCGAGCGGTACGGCCAGTTCCGATTGTACGCCACGCCGCGCCGCCACGTAGCGCGGGTCTTGCTTCACATTGCCCACGCGTGCGGGCTTGCCGGTGCGCACCACCCAGCCGGTGATGCCTTGGCCGACTCGCAACTTCAGCTTCGTCGCCGCGGACGGCAGGTTGTGCGACGCGTGAATCTCCAGAAATCCCGACGTGGGATTGATGAGAACAACCGAGCCGGACGACGCCCCCATGAGCCGCACCGCCTCGCTCACGATCAACTGCAGCGCCTCCTGCGGATCCAGCGTCGAGTGGATGACGTTGCTCACCTGATAGAGCAGCTTCAAGCCGCTCATGTTGCGAAACCAGTTTTGAAAGTTCGTCGTTCACAATTCTCATCGCACGCGCGCCGTCAGCCACAATCCGGCCCCGGCGAAAACTATGTTGGGCAGCCACGCCGCCAGCCACGGGGGCAGATACCCGCCGGAGCCGAACGCGAGGCTGAACTGCTGGACCACAAAAAATCCAAAGCAGATGAATATGCTGCCCGCCACGCCAAAAAACAAATTGCGCCGCCCCGACGCCGCGCCAAAAGGGATGGCGATGAGCACCACTACCAGGCACGTCCATGGCGCGGCCAGGCGCCCGTCAAACTTCGTCCAATAGTAACTGGCACGGCTTGGCGGCAAATCGGCGGGATGCGCCCTGCAAATACCGCCAAAGCTCCGCCAGCGGGATGTTCAACTTCTTCGAGTTGATCCTGTCATATCTGCTGAACCGGATGTCGCGCTCGATGTCCCTGGGCGTTTCATCGAATTGCGGCATCGCCAGCACGTTGGTCAGCAGCAGGGGAAGCTCCTGGGCGGTTTGGCTGGCTTGTTCCCATTCCGTCGCGTTGAAAAAAGTCCAGACACCGTTGGTGTGGACCGCGCTTTCCGCCTTCAATTCCCGCCAGGAACCATCCGGCAACGGCCAGCTTACCTTCGGGCCGGCCATCTCCGTGGTAGCGGCGTGATATTCCGTGAATTGCCACAAGCGGCGTGCGCCTGCGTTGAAATAGCCCCGATACCCCTGCTGCATTTCGGCGACATCCGGATTGGCAACATACCGATGCAGAATCCGATCCGCCCAATCGGCGCAGCGCGGCACTAGCAATTCATTCAACGCGAACAACACCGCGCTCGCGGCCAGGCCGACGGCAAGATACGGCGCGCAAATCCGCCACAAGCTCACCCCCGCAGCGCGCATGGCGGTGATCTCGTTATGGCGCGCATGATTTGTGAGCGAGTAAAGCAGCGCCAGCAACAGCGCCACCGGCAGTATTGTCACCAGGAACTCCGGCGTCCTCGCGAGGGAATAGCCGAGCACATCCAGCAAGTGCAGCTTCTGCTCCTGCAATTTGTCCAGTTCGGTGAACAAGTCGTAGGAAATCCAGAAAATCAAAAATCCGCCGAGGCAATAAGCCATCGGCGTGAGCAGTTCGCGGAACAGATACCGGTCGAGCAGCCGCATGGTGCGCAGGGTATTCGGCGCGGCAGCGGCGGGGCAAGTCTTGTTGCTCTAATGCTTCAAGGCGTTAACCAGATTTGTATATCCGAGGGTTAAACTCTTCCCGCTTTCCGCCTATTGACCACTGACTTCCGCCTCGCTCCTCGCTCTTCATTCGATGTTCGGTGTTGGATGTTCGATGTTCGATGTTTTCCATTCCGGAATTTTTATCCGTGTTCATCTGTGTTTATCCGTGGTTAAAAAAAGTCAGTGGTCCATGGTCTCGTAGTCCGTAGTCCGCAGTCTGGCATTCCGACCTCTGTGCTCCCCGTTCCCCGCTTTCCCAATTTCGTCTTTCAGGGTTAACAGTTCCGCACGATTAGCGTTTATTAGCGTGGATTGGCGGTTAAAGGAATCCGTGCGCCCGTTTTGTGATGGCATCTTGGCGGATGATGGATAATGTTGAGTCCGGCAAACACAACCAAAGGTCACACCATGGCACAGGCAATCATGGACCCGGAAAAGGTCCGGCGGTTCGCGGATGAACTGCAGCGGTTCAACTCCGACCTCGAAAACCGGCTGGTGCTGCTCCAGGCGCGATTCGGCGCGCTGGGCGACACTTGGCAGGACCAGGAGCATGAGAAATTCGCCGAGGAATTCAAACTGGCGATGAAGGCGCTCAAGAAATTTGTCGAATTGTCCAAGGAACACACGCCTTATCTCCTGCGAAAAGCCCAGCGCATCGAGGAATATCTGCACCAAAGATGAAAATCGTGTCTGGGATTTGGCGTCTCGCGTCTGGGAACTTCCCAGACCCCAGACCCCAGACCCCAGACCCCAATTAGACATGGCAACCCAAGCCAAAATCACATCGGTGGAGGCGATTGAGCTGTTCCGGGCGGCGTTGATTGTGTTCACAAGCCAGGCGCGGCCGGCGCTGGAGGAGATCTCCGGCGATATGTTGCGCACGCGGCTCTGGCTGGATAGCGACCAGCGCCGGTTTTGGGAAAGTGAACTGCGCGCCCGGAACAAAAAGCTGGAGCAAACGCAGCAGGAGTTGATGAACGCCCGGCTTTCTGAATTCCAGGATTCCACGTCGCTGCAAATCATGGCCGTCCATCGCGCGCAGCAGTCCGTCCGCGAAGCCAAGGAAAAACTCGCGGCGCTGAAAAAATGGGGCCGTGAACTGGAGAACCGCGCGGCGCCGCTGCTCAAGGAGGTGGAACAGTTGCACAGTTTTTTGACGGCGGAAATGCCCAAAGCCACCGCATATCTGGCGCAGGTGGTGAGGGCGCTGGACGCCTATGCCGAAACTGCCGCGCCCGCGCCGCAAACCAAAACCGGAAACGACAAGGGCTGAATTATGAGGAACCAAACAAATTTGCCATTCGCCGCGCGAAGGATTCTCTCAACCTTCAACCCTCAACCTTCAACCCTCTCCCGATGAGCGCGAGCGGCAGCAAAAGCCGGCTGGTCGGCGCCTCCAAGGAGCTTGCGCTAAAATGGCAGGAGACGAAGAATTGCTGGCGCGACGCGAAGAGCGCGGAGTTTGAGCGGAAATATTTGCAGGAGCTGTTCGTGGGCGTGAACAAGGCGGTTGCGGTCATGGGGAAACTGGATGAACTTTTGAATAAGGTCAGGAGCGATTGTGAGTAATCCGGGCGTCAAGGAAGTGCTCGCGCTGCTGGACGCGCTGAAAGGCGCCGTCCGGAATTTTGCCGCGCGCGAGGAGAAGTTGAACGGGGAGTTCCGCGCCCAGTCCGCCGCCGCCACCAGGTCGTCGGACGAAGCCGTCCTCAAACGAACGGAGAAACTGGCCAACGCCGTTGACGGGGAACACGCGGAATATGCGGAGCGAAAAGCCCGCTGCCAGGCGACTTATGAAAATCGGAAGGTTCGCATCGCCCGCGCCCACGCCGCCGTCCGCAAACGGGTGATGGACGAAATCGGCGAGCAGCACGGGCAGTCGAAATATAAAATCCAGGCGAGCACTCTCGAAGCCGAGCGGCGCCGCGATGACGCGCTGGCACAAACTGTCGTGACGCTGGAAAATTTCCGGCAAGCCACGGCCCAAAGCGCCGGCAGTCTGGACGATCTGACCCAATCCGCCCGCCGCGCGTTCGGCGGCTGCGGCAAGTTCTGGCGGCTGCTTTCCCCAACTACCGCCTGGCCGGAACCCGACCTTTCATCGGATGAAAATAAACTGTTCGAGGAATTCCTCCGTTTGCAGAAAAAATCCGGCGACGACATCGGCCAGTTCAACAAGATGTTGCTGCCGAAAATTTTCCGGTTCCTTCCGGTCTGGCTGGTAACTCTGCTGTTGCTGGCCAGCGTTGCGGTGCTGGTGATGGCGCATTTTGCGGTGAATATGATCGTGCCGGCGCCGGGCGCGGGAGGGGTCGCGGCGGTAATGCTGGTTTTGCTGGCAATTTATTTTTGGGGAACTGGCGGCGCGGCTCCGCTGGCAAAAACAATTGCCGGCGATCTGGCAAAGGCGCGGCGCGTGCTGGACGCCGCCGCGGAAAAGGCCGAATCAGCGCTACCAGCGGGAGCAGGAACGATTTCACGCAGAATTTGAGCAGACGGTGCGCAATCTGAACCAGGAATGGCGCCAGGCTGTGCGCGGCGCGATGGAATTGCGCGGCGCGCGGCCGATGGGCCTGGATGAACAGGCTCAGCGCGCCTCTCAAAAATGCGAACAGCTTCACCGCGCAAGGCTCGCACAACTCGAAAAAGATCACGCCGCCAACATCCCCCGGTTGCGCGAGGAGTCCGAAACGGAAGCCAGGAGATTCTCCGAAACGCTCGCCGCGAAAATGGCGAAGCTCGAAGCCGATTTTGAGGCGCAATGGCTGGCGCTCGAAAACGAATGGAAAAACTCCGTCCAGCCGCTTTATGAAAAAATTCGTGCCGCAAACTCCAACGCGGAAAATCTCTTCCCTGAATGGGACACCGCCAAATGGAAAGACTGGACGCCACCACGCGAATTCAAAAATGCCGCAAAATTCGGGCGGCTGGAGGTGGATTTGACCGCGCTGGCCGAAACGATGCCAAAAGACCATCGTCTGGCATTGCCCACGTTGGAACGCCGATCTCCTGATCGGCCCGTTGGGGGGGCAGCAGTCGAGCCGATCGGGAGATCGGCACTCCAACTTTTCGTGCCGCTGGCGCTGGCTTATCCGCTCGAAGGCTCGATTCTTTTTGAAACGACCAAGGGCGGCGAAGCCGAGGCGGTGGCGGCCATCAACAACATCATTTTCCGGCTGTCTGTCCACCACGCCGCCGGGCAAGTTGAGCTTCACCATTTTCGATCCGGTCGGCCTCGGCCAGAATTTCGCCGCGCTGATGCACCTGGCGGATTACGAGGAGGCCACCATCAACAGCCGCATCTGGACGCAGACGACGCAGTTCGAGGAAAAGCTCGCCGAGTTGACCGAGCACATGGAAAAGGTCATCCAGATGTATCTGCGCAACGAATACGCGACCATCGCGGAATACAACGCGCAGGCCGGCAGCATCGCCGAGAAATATCATTTCCTCGTCATCGCGTCGTTCCCGGTCAATTTCAGCGACACGGCGGCGAAGCGGCTGCGCAACATCGCCGCCAACGGCGCGCGCTGCGGCGTTTATACGCTCATCCACTGGGACCAGCGGAACGCGCCGCCGAATGATTTCGTTCCGGACGAAATGCGAAACAATTCCGTCCGCCTCGTTCGCGGCTGATGATAATTTCCAGCTTGCGAACTGGCGCGAGCCGGGAACGCGACTGGTGCTCGACTCACCGCCGTCATCGGAATTTGCGACGCAATTTCTGCACGATGTCGGCGAAAGCGGCCGCGGCTCCACGCGCGTCGAGGTGCCGTTTGAGCAAATCGCGCCGGACGAGGCGGAAATGTGGTCGGAGGAGACAACCGAGGAATTGCGCGTGCCCATCGGCCGTTCCGGCGCGACGAAGATGCAGTATCTCGAAATCGGTCGGGGCACGCGCCAGCACGCGCTCATCGCCGGCAAGACCGGTTCCGGCAAATCCACGCTGTTCCACATCATCGTCACGAATCTCGCGCTCTGGTGCGGCCCGGAGCAGGTGGAATTTTATCTCGTGGACTTCAAGAAGGGCGTCGAGTTCAAATGCTACGCCAGCCGCCGTCTGCCGCACGCGAAGGTGGTCGCCATCGAAAGCGACCGCGCGTTCGGCTTGAGCGTGCTGCAACGGCTGGATGATGAATTGCGGCGGCGCGGCGATTTGTTCCGGCAGCTCGGCGTGCAGGACATCGCCGGTTACAAGCGCGCGGGCGGCAAGGAGCCGATGCCGCGCACATTGCTGATGATTGACGAGTTCCAGGAATTTTTCACCGAGGAAGATCGTGTCTCGCAAGGCGCGGCGGTTCTGCTGGACCGCATCGTCCGGCAGGGCCGCGCGTTTGGCATCCATGTTCTGCTCGGTTCGCAGACGCTCGGCGGTGCCTACACGCTGGCGCGCGCGACCATCGGCCAGATGGTCATCCGCATCGCGCTCATGTGCAACGAGGCCGACGCGTTTCTCATCATGGACCAGGACAACCCCGCGCCGCGCCTCCTCTCGCGGCCCGGCGAAGGCATTTACAACGACGCAGCGGGCGCGATCGAAGGCAACAGCCCGTTTCAGGCCGTGTGGCTGCCGGAAGAGGTGCGTGACGGTTATCTCGCGAAAATCCGCGAACGCGCTGATGATAAAAAATTTCCGGGTCCGTTTGTGTTCGAAGGCAACGCGCCTGCGGAAGTGCGGGAAAATCTCGGTCTTAGCCGGACTGCTGAAATCGTGGAAAGCGTTCTCCCTCTCCGTTCCCAGCGGGAGGGGAGAGGGCCGGGTTGAGGTGAGGGAGAAACAGATTCCCGTTCAGTCCCGCGTCTGGCTCGGTGCGCCGAATTCCATCAAAGGCCCGACCGAGGCGGTCTTCCAGCGGCAAAGCGGCGGCAATCTTTTGATTGTCGGCCAAAGCGAGGAGCGCGAACTGACCCTTCTGGTCGTCGCGCTCGTGTCGCTGGCCGCGCAATATCCGAAAGGCGCGGCGCGCTTTGTCGTGCTCGACAGCACGCCGCCGGGATTTCCAGAACGCGATTTCCTGGAGCGCGCCATCAAAGACCGTGCCGCACGAAATCATCCAGGCCGGCAACAGTAATCTGGCCGAAATCATGGGCGGGCTGGCGGAGGAGTTGAAAAAACGTTCCGCCGATGAGTCCGCTGCCGCGCCGGAGACATTTGTGCTGATCCACGGTCTGCAGAATTTCAAAAAGCTCCGGCAGGAGGACGAGTTCAGTTTTTCATCCGGTGAATCTGCCGCCGTCAACCCCGCCGCCGTTCTGCAAAATCTTATCAGCGACGGCCCGGCGCACGGCATCCACGTCATCGCCACATGCGACACCTACAACAACGTGAACCGGTTTCTCGGGCGGAAGACGCTGGCCGAATTTGAAATGCGCGTGCTTTTCCAGATGAGCGCCAGCGATTCAGCCAGCCTGGTGGAATCGCCGGACGCCGGCACGCTCGGCCTGCATCGCGCGCTGTATTACAATGACCGCGAGGGCTACACCGAAATTTTCCGGCCCTACGCGCGTCCCGGCAACGATTGGATTGAAGAAATTGCCCGCGCCCTCGCGCAGCATGCCGTTTAGAGCATTGACAGAAATGATGTAGCTATGCGGAACTGGGATTTTTGGTCTTTTGGCGAGATTTTGGACCGGGAGCATGCCCGCAGCGGCCTGTGACTGGGCCAAAACGCAGCCAAAAGTCAAAAACACCGTTCCCCCGCAGGGGCCGCAAGCGCACGCTACAGGATTGATGGAATTGCTCTAATCCGAAGCCGGTGAGCAGGACCCGCAGCGAGGGATTATGTCTATGACAAACTTTCAAAGGCCCAGCGACACCAACTCCCTCGCCCCGCTCCTCGCTTTTTTCATCCGTGTCCATCCGCCTGCCGCGCCGTAACCAGGTGAAGGCGGGTGGTTGAAAATTTCATCCCGCATTGACCGCCTCGGCAACGGCAGGCATATCGCGTTCAGCGATTTTCACGCGCATTTTCAGCAGCGCCTGTTCTTGAATCTGCCGTATGCGCTCCCGCGTAAGCCCAAAACGTTCCGCCACTTCTTCCAGGGTTTTTGGTTTCCGGTCATCCAATCCGAAACGCAGCGCCAGAATCCTGCTTTCCCGGGCATCAAGCGTGGCCAGAACTTCCTGAACCAGTTCGTTGTCGTTTTCCCCGACAATCTGGTCAAATGGGGCGGCCGCATTCATATCCGCAACAACTTCCGAGATCGGTGTCGTATCCTCATGGCCTATCGGCGAATCAAGCGATACTGGCGCGCGCGACGCCTCCCGATATCGTCGAATGCGACCCGCGTCCAGTCCGATGTCATCAGCGACTTCTTCATCGGTCGGTTCGCGGTCGAACGTCTCGCGCAACTTCACCTCGGCCTTGCGAATATGCGCCATCTTGTCCACGACATGAACCGGTAGCCGGATCGTCTTGGATTGATTCGACAGCGCCCGCCGGATCGACTGCTTGATCCACCAGGCCGCATAGCTTGAAAGCTTCGCTCCCTTGCCCGGGTCGAAGCGTTGCACCCCTTTCATCAGGCCGATGTTGCCCTCGTTGATGAGATCCAGCAACGGAAGCCCAAGCCCCTGATAATCGCGGGCGATCTTCACCACCAGCCGTAGGTTGGCTGTGATCATCTGCTCCCGCGCCTTTTTGTCACCGCGCTTGATTCGTTTGGCGAGCGCAATTTCTTCCTTGGGCGTCAAAAGTTTTACCTGGCCAATCTCGCGCAGATAAAGTGTCAGGCTGTCGCTGTGCGAATACTCCGCCGGAACAACCTCAGTCGCGGCAGGCAACGGTGGGGTTGACGCGGCTGCAACCGGTTGAGCCGGCATGCGAATTCGTCGCGATCCTTGAGATGGCGTCAGGCGCACACCCGGCAGCCTGAATTGTTTTGTTCCTGTCCGATAATTTCTATTGAGCATCGTTTTCATGTGTGTCCTTAATTCCTTTGATTGTCCCGGGCTAATTCCTCCGGCGTCACAACCAGATCAAGTTTCTCCGTGTGCCGGATGACCGTGATCAATGTTGGGATGCCGATTACTTTGGCAACTAGATGGCGGTGCAACTCGTCTATCCCGGAAACAAGTTCGCCACCGAATGCGACAATCACATCACCTTCCCCCAAACCGGCGCGGCTTGCGGGACTGCCGGGTTCGAGGCCGGCAACCAGGACGCCGTGTTCGGCCGCCAGCCGGTGGAACCTCACCACCCGCCGATGAATCGGCACATTCTGGCCGGCGACCCCGATCCAACTGCGGCGGATATGTCCTTCCTTGATTAACCATGCCGCCACGAACTCGGCGGTGTTGCTGGCAATGGCAAAGCAAATTCCCTGCGCGGGCAGGATGATTGCCGTGTTCACACCGATGATTTCGCCGCGTGAATTGACCAGTGGCCCGCCGGAATTTCCGGGATTCAGCGCCGCGTCGGTCTGGATGACATTGTCAATCAGCCGGCCGGACTGGGAACGCATCGAACGGCCCAGCGCGCTCACCACGCCGGCGGTCACCGTCTGCTGAAAGCCAAACGGGCTTCCAATGGCGATGGCAATCTGCCCGGCGCGGATGGACTTGGAATCTCCAAAATGAGCGTGAACAAGTTGGGACGCATTGATGCGGACGACTGCCAGGTCTGTTTCTGGATCGTCGCCGACCAGATTTGCCTCGAACACCCGGCCATCCGCCAGCGTGACTTCGATCCTCGCTGCGCCATGAACGACGTGGCTGTTGGTTAGAATAAAACCGTCTGGCGCAATGACGAAGCCGGACCCGCTGCCGCCGGATTCCGGGCCGGGCCGGTTTTCGTGGCTGGTGCGGCGGACACGGATGTTCACCACCGCCGGGCCAATCTTCGCGACAACGCGGGTGATGGTTTGCGAATAGCTGTCCAGCAATTCATCATCGCCGGACGGCGGCTGAATCGGCGTTTCAACGACAATCGAATCCTGGTCGCCGAAAGTGCGAACAAGTCCGGTTCTCCGATGTCCTTGAAATGTGCTTGTCATGTTCAGATGCGGTTTTTGGGTTCAGGCCGGCACGGCGAGTTTCTCCAGTTTGGATAGGATCGCCCGCTTGCCGGTTACGCCTACTGTTTTATCGCGCACTTCGCCGCCTGCGAAATAGAGCAGTGTCGGGATGGACTGGATCCCGAACCGTGCGGCCAAAGCCGGGTTGTTGTCCACGTTCACCTTGGCGACCTTCACTTGCCTGGCTTGCTCGGTGGCGATTTCGTCCAGCAACGGTGCGAGCATTTTGCACGGCCCGCACCACTCGGCCCAAAAGTCCACGAGAACAGGGTGATTGGATTGGAGAACTTCGCTCTCGAAGTTCGCCTCGTTGATTTCAATGGTCTGTTTCATATTTCAGTCTTCATTTTTTTATGTCCACAAAGTTGGTTGTCTTTCGTCGCGTTAACGCAGGCCACCGGTGATGTAAAGCGTTTCTCCGGTGATCCAGGACGCGTCATCCGACGCGAAGAAAACCACGGCGGGCGCAATGTCCTCAGGCTGGCCGATGCGACCGAGCGGAGTCTGTGCTTCAACTTGTTTGCGCATATCGCTTTCGGTAATGCCGGCCGCATGAAGCCCTTCAGTTTCAATCATGCCGGGATTGACAGCGTTGACGCGGATTTTTCGCGCGCCCAATTCCTTGGATAGCGACCGCGTTACGGCATCAACCGAGGCTTTCGTGGCGCTGTAAACCGAGCCGTTCGGCGCTGCGAATGTGCCGCTGACAATGGAACTGATATTGACGACACTGCCGCCGGCGGGGCTGAAGTGCTTGACCGCTTCCTGCGTCGTGAGAAGCAGCCCCAGAACATTCAGGTCAAATTGTCTGTGAAAATGTTCCGCCGTGACGTTTTCCAGCGGGGAGAATTCATAGATGCCCGCGTTGTTGACGAGAATGTCGAGCTGGCCAAAAGCCTTCTTCGTCTCGGTAAACAGACGTTCAATGTCTGCCTTTTGGGAGACATCGCCTTGTACGGCGACCGCTTTGCCACCTGAACGCGTGATTTCGGCGACGACTTTGTCCGCGCCCGTTTTGCTGGAAGCGTAATTGACGACCACAGCCGCGCCTTCCGCCGCGAGATGCCTGGCGATGGATGCGCCAATCCCTTTGGATGCACCCGTGACGACGGCGACTTTGCCAGTTAGTTTCTTTGTATTCGTATTCATATTTGTCTTTTGTTTGATGGTTTGTTGGTTGTTTCTCAAAACGTCAGTGACCGGGTTTGCCCGCCGATCAAACGCTGATGACTGTTCCATGCAGCGACTCCCTGGACTTTCTCCGCCGCGAGAGCCGGAAAGACGAGATGCGGATACATTGTCTGCCAGGCCAGTGCCTCGGCCTCGTTCAACGCCAGCCGCAACATCTGGTCCTGTACTTTCAGGGCGCTGCTTACTTCGGCATAAATGGCATCTTTGGCCCTGCCGATCTGCGCCAGGATCCCCTTGCAGGAATTTGCGCACGCGCTGCCGAAAGCGTTTCCGACTTTCGCACTTTCCCGGCCTTCGTTCGTTTGATTCGATTTCATATTGTCCTTTTATTTAATGTAACTGTTATGATTACATACTCGCACAAAAAAAGAGGGTGTCAAATGACTTTTTTTTGGCTGCATACCCCGGACGCTTTCACCGCGTCAAACACATCGGCCAGCGTGGTCTTTTCCAGGTCCCGCTCCAGGGCGTTTTGCGCCGATGCAAACACCTTCTCCAGGGTTTCCTTGATGCAATGGCCCACCGGGCAGGCTGCATTGGGCTTTCGTGAGGGCGCGGCAAAGGATTCAGTGGCTTCGACCGCGCGATAAACTTCAGCTAGATTGATGCGCCTTGGCGAACGGCTCAGGCGGGAACCCGAACCTGCCCCCTTGCAGGTCTCCACCAGTTTGGCCTTTTGCAGGGCCAGCAGAAGCCGCCGGACAATAACGGGGTTGGTGTTGATGCTGCCTGCCAGGTTGGTGGACGTGACGCGGTCGCCCTCCTTGTAAGCGAGGACGGCTAGAACGTGAACGGCCATGGCAAAGCGGCAACTGGTTCTCATAAACGACAACAAATAGTAACCCTGGTGATTACAATTATCAAGTGAGTTTCACTATGGAAATGGGTTTCACGACTGAAATGCCTGCAAAAATCGCGGCTCGACGGCATTCCATCTGAGCAAAGTTATAGCCGCTTCTTGGCGAACGCTCGCCCTGACGCGGACTTTAGGTATTTCTCAAAAGCCGATGCACGCTGCCGGTCCCCAAATGCAATGGCGGTTTTGATCCGCCATGGCTTAAATTTGGCCGTGTGCGGGACTTCGCCTGCGTTATGCCGACGCAGACGATCTTTGAGGTCGTCGGTCAGACCAGTGTAGAAACGCGCGAGTCCTGCTTCGCTCTGAAGAATGTAAACGTAGGTAAAATCCATTTTCTGGCTTGCCGGGTCGTAGTTCGGAGCGCTTGCCACAAGGACCAAGGAAGCCCGCCTTCGACCGAGGACGGACTGCGGCGCGGCAGTCTTCCTTCTGCGCTGGCGCTCTGAACGAAGACTGGAGGCGGCGGGTGTTGAAATCGTCAGGTGACAAAATAATTTTTTCGCGGTCGTGCGTGGTGCGTCACGAATACACCGTCAATAATGATGTTCGTGCGTGATTGAATTTTTTGCCGTTCGACAGTCATCGCGCACTATAACGCACCAAATGACCGATTGTTTGTCCCGTCCTGTCCCGTCCTCGGCGAGGGGCGGGGGGTAGCTCGTGGCCGCCAGGGTGAGTTGACCCAATGGGTTTGGGTTCGCGGAATTTTTTACAAAAGGGCTTCATCGTTTTGCTGATTCAGTCGAGCAAATCAATTCAGCATTTGAGAAATATGAAAGTGTTATTTTGGCACAACTCATGCCAATTCAGGGCGTTTTAGCCCCATCTTCTTGATCCGCGCTTTCAACGTTGTAACTTTGACTCCTAGCAGTTCCGCTGCGCCGTTCTCGCCCTTGATTCGCCAATGCGTTTTTTCAAGAACCGTTATTAAGTTCTTATGTTCGCGGCGTTGCAGTTCAGCTTCGGTTAGAAATTCCTGTTCAGCATCGCTCTTTGCGTGTGCGGCAGGTCGTGATGGAACAACTGCGGATTCGGTCACCGGCAAATCGAAGTCCAGCGCGCCGCCGCGCGAAATGATGATGGCGCGTTCGATGACGTTGCGTAGTTCACGGATATTGCCGGGCCAATGATAATTTTCCAGCTTGGCGATGGCCGCGCGCGTCAGGCGCGTTTTGGAACAGCCCAATTCTCTGACTGACGTTTCAATGAAATGTTTCGCCAGCAGCGGAACATCTTCCATCCGCTCGCGCAACGGCGGCACTTGAATCGGAAAAACGTTGAGCCGGTAGAAAAGGTCTTCGCGAAAACGGCCCGCTTCCACATGCCGCTGCAAGTTTCGATTGGTGGCGGCGATCACCCGCACATCGGCCTGGCGCGTGCGGTCTTCGCCGACGCGTTCGTAACATTTTTCCTGCAAAACGCGGAGTAGTTTGCTTTGCAAGTCCAATGGCACTTCGCCAATTTCGTCGAGGAAAATGGTCCCGCCGTAGGCGGCTTCGAAGCGACCGGCGCGGTCTTTTACCGCCCCGGTGAAAGCGCCGCGCGTGTGGCCAAAAAATTCGCTTTCAAATAAATCTTTTGGAATCGAAGCGCAATTGACACGCACGAGCGGTTTGTCTTTGCGCCGGCTGCGCTGGTGGATTTCGCGCGCGACCAGTTCCTTGCCGGTGCCGCTTTCGCCCAAAATTAACACTGAAGCTTCGGTGGGCGCGACGAGGTCAATCTGGCTGACGATGTGCCGCAAGGCATGGCTCTGGCCCACCAGTTCGCCGAAGGCTTTGGCCTCCACCACCTCTTCTTGCAGGTAAGCGTTCTGCATCTCGAGTTGCGCCTTGAGCCGCTGGATTTCCTCGAACGCCCGCTTGCGCTCGGTGATGTCCATCAGCATGGCGAAGGATCCCAGGAAACGATGCTCGGCATCAAACATCGACGTGGCCGAAACATACATACATACGGTGCTGCCATCCTTGCGGCAGTATCTCTGCTCATAGCGCTCGGTTAGCCCCTGGCGACGGGCTGCTATTCTCGCTGACATCTCGGCTTGGTCGTCCTCAAACAGAAACTCACGGAGCTTCCTGCCCACCATCTCCTTTGGTTCATACCCAAGCATTTCCGCCATGCGCCGGTTCACCAAGGTGGTTATGAATTGCGCGTCAAGTTCCCAAATGCCTTCGGATGCCGTTTCCACGAGCCGGCGGTGCCGCTGTTCGCTCTCCCTGAGTTTCTTCTCCGTTTGTTTGCGTTCAGCGAGCTCAAGCTCAAGCCTTTGGTTGGCTTCCCCGATGCGTTTGCCTGCCACGCGGATTTCCTCGAAAGCCCGCGCGTTGGCGATGGCCGCTCCGAAGTGATCGGAGAAAATCTGCTGCCAGACGTGCCTGTCTTTCGTGAGGTGGGCACGGGAAAAAATGGCGACCACACCCAAAATTTCGCCACGAAATGAAATGGCCGTTGCTGCGCATCTCCGGACTTTTTCCGTCTGCAAGAATTCGAGCCGGGGAAATTCAGCGCGAACCTCATCTGCATTCTCTAGTGCGGCCAGTCGCCCCTCCGTGGCAACCCTTCCGATAAGCCCGACGCCCAAGGGGATTCTTTCGTTAGTATTGAAGAAGCGCGAGAACTCTTCCGCATCGGCAGCGATGTGGCTTTCGCCGGCGGCCACAAGATGCAGGCAGCGCGTTTGATTGGGACATTGCGATCTTTGTGGACAACGCGAACAAATGTCGCCTTTTTGAATCAACCAAATTTCTGATCGCGCAATCTCCGGGTTCGGCGCGCTGACGGATTTTTCCAATAGCCCTTCGAGAGACCGCTCTTGGGCAATGTCTAGCAACAATCTCGTCGCGAAGTCGAAATCGAATCTCGTGTCGTAGCGTTTGTCGCTGGCGGCTTCCACAGCCAAGTCAATAGCTCACCGGGGACAAATTTTCAACCATAACCGGGGCAAAATATTGGCGCGACAAATTTTTGCCCCCGGTTCGAGATGGCTCTAAAAAGTCGCAACACATTGTTCTACAATTGGTTGCAATATAAAATCCACCTTGGCACGGCAGTTGATATACCAGCAGCAGAACAATGAATAACATAATGAATAGCAAGCAAGCCAAAGAAATCAATGAGCCGGAGTTTGAGGCGGAAGTTTTGCGCAGCGCGCAACCGGTGTTGGTCGGCTTTTTGACCGGTTGGAGCAAACCGTGCCATCTCATGGAACCGGTTTTGGACGAAGTCGCTGAAACCTGCAACGGCAACGCAAAAATTTTCAAAGTGAACGTGGATGACAATCCTGACTTGGGAACCATCTACGGGATTCAATCCATTCCCATGCTGATTATTTTCTTCAACGGCATGATCCGCGCAAAAATCGTCGGCATGGTCAGTCCCAAGGCGGTCCTCGCCAAGTTGAATTCACTCACACCGGGAAACCCTCCCTCGAAAGAATCCGAACGATCGCGGTAAAACAACCACGCACTGGAACGAAAATGAAAACAAAACTTCAATCCAAACCGGGCGACAAAGCCCGACGATTGATCCCAGTGACCAGGTTCAGCTTCGCATCCTATCCGGTTCGGATAAACCGCGTTTTTTTTAGGTGTGTTTCCGGCAAGGCGATTTCACAAACCAAGTCCCATAGCCTGCGTAGGCGCGTGTTTGGGAGCGCATGCCCATGAAAAACTTCCAACAGAACTTGGCCACGATGCCGGACGATCAAATGTCAACGACATGCTTCGTCTGCCAGAAGCCGATTGTGGACAACCAATGGTTTTGCCGTGTGCCACAACAGAATGGCGTGCCCGATTCCCAACCAAAGAGGATTCTGCTGTGCTCCCCAAGCTGTGCCTACCGATATTTCGCATTTTCAGAAATCGGCGCTTCGCAAATTTAGAAATCAAAACGACAACGCACTGTTAAACCAAACAAAAAATGAACACAAATCGAAACAATTCGCACGAAGCAATCGCCACAGGCACCTTTAACACCAGCGACAGCCGCACGGCGGTCGAGACACCAACCACTTTGCAGCGCCCTCATTCCAACGGCGACGAAAAACTCACGGGTTCGCCATCCAACCAGAGCGCCGTGAAAAAACGCCGGCGGCAAATCCTTGCCGCCGCCGCGGCGCTAATCGTGGCGCTGGCCGCCGGCGTTTATTACTTCCGGTTCGTCCTGCCGTATGAGTCCACCGATAACGCGTTTATCGAAGGCAATGTCATCCCGATGGCTTCGCAAGTGCCTGGACGAGTTGCGGAATTGCTGGTGAAAGACAACCAGGCGGTCAAACAGGGCGATGTAATCCTGAAGATTGACCCGCGCGATTACGAGGCCAGCCTGGCGCAAGCGCGCGCCGATTTGGCGGCGGCAAACAGTCGAGTGGATCAAGCGAAGGCGCAGGTGAGCGCCAGCGAAGCCAAAGTCGCACAGGCGCTGGCGGCCGTGATTGCCGCCGACGCGGAGAATCAACGCGCGGCGGATGATCTTAAGCGTTACGAGTCGGTAGATAGCAGCGCGGTCTCGAGAAGCGCGTTTGATGCGGCGCAATCCCAAGCGCGCGCGGCCAGCGCCAATTTGGAAGCGGCGCGTAGTCAAGCCAAAGCCGCCGACGCGGAAGTGGCTTTGAGCGCCGCGGGCGTTGAGACCGCGAGCGCCGCGGTGCAACAGGCAGAAGCCAAACTCCGGCAGGCCGAACTGAATCTTTCCTACACCCAAGTCACCGCGCCAGAAGACGGCCGGGTCACGCGCCGCGTCGTGGAACAAGGTGCGTATATTCAGACCGGCCAGTCGCTCATGGCGATTGTGCCGCGCCATTATTGGGTCATTGCCAACTTCAAGGAAATCCAACTGACTCACATGCGCGTCGGCCAGCCGGTCGAAGTAGTCGTGGATGCTTATCCTGACCACAAGCTCAAAGGTCATATCGAGAGCATTCAATCCGGTGCCGGCGCTCGCTTCAGTTTGTTTCCACCGGAAAATGCCACGGGTAATTATATCAAGGTGGTGCAGCGCGTGCCGGTGAAAATTGTTTTGGACAACGATCCAGATGCCGGATTGGCGCTTGGCCCAGGCATGTCCGTGGTTCCCAAAGTGCGCGTGAAGTAATCACAATCACCCTGCCGAGAAACAATCTATTGCCCGCAGCTTATGAATGGCGATTCAAACCAGCTCAAAATCAATCCGTGGCTTATCGCGGTCGCGGTGATTGTGCCGACCTTTATCGAAGTGTTCGATACGACGGTGGTCAGCGTCGCGCTGGAAAACATTGCGGGCAATCTCGCCGCCACGGTATCCCAGGCGACGTGGGTTCAAACAGGTTATCTCATTTCCAATGCGATCGTCCTGCCCGCCAGCGCGTGGTTTTCCTCCTTGTTCGGACGCAAACGGTTTCTCATGGTCTGCGTTGGCATCTTCACGCTGGCATCACTGGCTTGCGGCTGGGCGCCAAATCTTCCATTCCTGATTTTCGCGTCTATTGTGCAAGGCGTGGGCGGCGGCGCGTTGCAGCCCATTTCGCAAGCCATTTTGATGGAAAGTTTTCCGCCCGCCAAGCGGGGATTGGCGATGGCGGCCTATGTGGTGGGCGTCGTCGTGGCACCCGCAGTGGGACCGGTTGTGGGCGGCTGGCTTACCGACAATTATTCCTGGCGCTGGATTTTTTACATCAACGTCCCGTGCGGTCTGGCCGCCCTGTGGATGATCAAACAATTCGTCTTTGACCCGGAATACATCCGCAACGCCAAAGCGGGACGCCTTGATATCTTTGGCTTCCTCGCCCTGACCATCTGGCTGGGCACGCTCCAAACGGTTCTGAACAAGGGACAGGATGACGACTGGTTCAACTCAAATTTCATTTGCACGCTCTCGGTGATTTCCGTCGTCGCGTTGGTCGCGTTTGTCGTGAGGGAATTTAGCACCCGCGAACCGCTCGCCGACTTGCGGGTCTTTGCCGACCGGAACTTTTTGTGCAGCACCATTCTCGTCTCGATCGCCTTTCTCCTCTTGTATGGCATCATGAACCTGCAGCCGATCATGGCCGGAGGCCTCATGGGATACACCGCCTACATAAGCGGATTGGCGCAATTTCCACGAGGCTTTGCCACACTGGCCCTGACGCCGCTGGTGGGACTTTTGGTCGGGAAAGTGGACAACCGTTTTCTGATTGGCCTGGGAATGATATTGATCGCGGCCGCCTCCATGATGATGGGGGATTTCAACCTCGACATTTCCAGCCACGCGTTCTTCTGGCCCAATTTCATTCAAGGTTTGGGCATGGCACTGGTGATGGTTCCGGTGATGACGGTGGCCATGGCCACCATTCGCAACGAGCAAATGGGCAACGCCACCGGGTTGTTCGCGCTGGCGCGCAACCTGGCGGGCAGCATCGGCATCGCCGTGGCGATGGCGATGGTCTCGCGCGGCGCGCTGCGGCATCAAGCCTATCTGACAGCTCATCTGACGCCGTATGATTTGTCTTATCAGAACACGATGCAAATGGGGCAGGCCGCGCTGACACCCGCGTTGGGCGCGGCGCAGGCGGCTCCCGGCACCTTGGGAGTGATTTATAAATCAGTGCTGCTGCAATCCAACATGCAAGCCTTCGCGGACGAATACCGCTGGCTTGCGCTGCTTTGCTTTTTGTCCGTCCCGCTGGTGCTGCTGCTCAAAAAGGGGCAGGGCAAAAAAGACGTGATGATGCATTAACGCGAGCGAACGACATCTATGAAAACATCAACATTAAATCCGAAATTAACCGAAAAGTATGCGAGCGCGCCTGTCATTCATGCTCCCCAGTTGCCGCGCCAGTTCGAACAAATCCGCCAACGCGCCCAGGAAATTTACCGCGCTCGCGGCGGCATGATGGGGATGACGTTGAATGACTGGCTGAAGGCCGAGCAGGAACTTAAACAGGCTCTCGGAGAATAAACCGATAATACCAACAACCACGAAAAAAATTATGACAACAAGCAATTTTGATTTAACCCTGGACATTTTCACTGAAGACGGATCGCGCACGCGGTTCCACCAGCCCGACGAACACATCGCCGAGAAAACGCTCCGACAGTTGGTTTCGCCCCGGCTTTTCAGTCCGCCTTTGCTCACGCTGACTTCCGAACACAGTATCAGCGCCATTCCCACCAGGACCATTGACATGATTTGGGCGCGCACGGCATCCCCACCGGTGCTGCCACTGCCAAGCGGGTGGGTGGATGCGGTTGAAGTCAACGACGAGGCATTGGTCAATCTGGCCGACTTGGAAGCATTGGCCGCAGCGGACAACAAACATGTCATGCTGGCGGAAATCCACACGGTCGGTGACTGGATGATCCGCCTGAAGCTGGAAACCATCATTACGGAGACCGTCCAGGAAAAGCGCCAGCTTTGGAACCATTTGCTGGACCTGCCGGCCATTCCGTTTCGTTTGAAGGAGGGCGGAATCGGCGCTATCAACCCCGCGAACATCGTCCGCGCCACCGTGTGTCCGCCGATTGACGGAGTCGCGGAGACGGCGCTGTCGGCGGATTTATTGCAAAGCGTCCGTCCCTGAAAATTCAAAGCAAATAGAGAAACCAATTATGAAATCAACTCAATTGCCCATCATTGCACTGCTGGCGCTCCTCGCCAATGGCTGCGCCGTCGGTCCCAATTACCACCAGCCGAGCGTGGCGACGCCGGCGCACTGGGGCGAACCTTTGAACGGCGGCGAAACCAACGGCCCGGCTGCGGTCGCCTGCTGGTGGAAAAATTTCCACGATCCCGAACTGGATTCGCTGATTTCGCGCGCCGCCCAATCCAACCTCGATCTGAAAATCGCGCAGGCGCGCGTGCGCGAGGCGCGCGCTGAATACGGCATCGCCGTCGGAAATTTGTTGCCGACGGTGGATGCTTCGGGTTCCTACGCGCGCCAGCGGGAAAGCCAGCGCCAACCGCTGGTTGGTCCCAACGACCGTCTGCCGCCGGGCATACCGTTTGAAAACAACTTCTATCAATCCAGTTTCGACGCCTCGTGGGAGATTGACGTTTTCGGCGGCAAACGCCGCGCCGTGGAATCAGCCAAGGCTCAAGTCGCCGCCGCTGAATTCGGGCAGCGCGATGTCCTCGTCACATTGCTCGGCGAAGTCGCGCGCAATTACGTCGAAGCGCGCGGTTATCAGCGGCAACTGGAAATTGCCGGCGAAAATATCCACGCACAGGAACAGGTGTTGGCCATCACGCAAAACCGGTTCACGAACGGCCTGGCAAACAACCTTGATGTGCAACAGGCCGCCACCTTGCTGGCCATCACACGCGCGAGCGTGCCCACGCTGGAAACGGCGATTCAGGCTTCCATTCACCGGCTCGGTGTTCTGCTGGGCCAGCCGCCCGAAGCATTGCAAACCGAATTGTCCTCCGTCGCACCCATTCCGGCAGCGCCACCGACCGTGCCTGTCGGCTTGCCTTCGGAATTGCTTTTGCGCCGGCCCGACGTAGCGCAGGCGGAACGCCAACTGGCCGCCGCGACCGCGAACATCGGCGTGGCCAAGGCGGATTTGTTCCCGAAATTCTATCTCACCGGTGTCGCCGGATTTGAAAGCGTGAGCGCCAGCGACTGGTTTGATGGCGGCAGCCGGTTCTGGTCGGCTGGCCCCACCGTGCAGTGGAACATTTTCGACGCCGGTCGCATCCGCGCCAACATCAAAATTCAAAACGCCCGGCAGGAACAGGCCCTGGCGAAATATGAACAAACCGCGTTGAGCGCTTTTGAAGACGTGGAGAACTCACTGGTGGCCTACGCCAAGGAACAGGTGCGCCGCCGTTCGCTGGAGGACGCGGTCACGTCCAGCCAGGAATCCTTGCGCCTGGCAAATCAACTCTACGCGAACGGCCTGTCCAATTTTATCAACGTGCTGGACGCGGAACGCTCGCTCTACCAGGCGCAGGACGCGCTAGTCCAAAGCGAGCGCACGATTTCAACCGATCTCATTTCGCTCTACAAGTCGCTGGGCGGAGGTTGGGAAGTCGAAACCAAGGTCCAAGCCATCGTCCAAGCGGCTCCGCAAAACGATTTATCTAAGAAGTGATTGCGAAACCTCATTCGAGAGGAAAGAACACCGTGAAACCACTACGCCAGACAATCAAGATTACCAGCACTTACGTTATGGGAAGGACGGAAACGTGAATGCCCTACTCGCCCTGTATGTGGCTGAATTGTTTGTCATTGCCGCCATGTGGCACAACAGGTCGGCGCGATCTGGAATGGAACACAAAAGTGGAAGACCGGACCCGGCGGTCTTGTTCTCCCGTCGAAGCCCAAATCTCCGAAAGCAGGCTCTGTCTGTGCAAGTGCAAATGACCGTAAAACGGCCTAAGAGCAAACAACAAATGAAAGAATCCACAATATGAAAACAAGAAAACAAAAACACGTCGGGCAGTTTCAGAGTGCGCCAACCATTCATACACCCAAACTGCCGCCCACCCCGGAACAAATCCGGCGGCGCGCCGAAGAAATCTACCTGGCGCGGGGTGGAACGGCGGGTCGCGAATTGGACGACTGGCTCCAGGCCGAACGGGAACTTCAAGCCGGCAATAATCCATTTTCCACCGATTGAAGCCATGTCTTATTACATAATTTCAACGGACAATTGCGTGTTCCTCATCTGTGAGGGCATTTCTTCCCTGGATGAAATGACGGCAGCTTGGAGGGAAGTTCGAGACGAACTGGCCCAAACGAGCTTGAACCGGGTTTTGGTGGATGTCACAGCCCTGCGAACCAGTCCCGCGACGGCAGAGCTTTTCGATCTGGCGAAACTTTTTTGGCAGGACTTTCCTGCATCCGGGCGGATTGCCCTTGTGATTCGTTGGGATCAATCGAGGTTGGCCAAATCGCTTGAAATGCTGGTTCGGACTCTTGGGATGTGGCTGACAGTTTTCGTAAGTGAGGAGCAAGCCGAGGCATGGGTCTTGGAGGGAACACAGGACGAACAAGCAGTCGAAGCCTTTGCACAATGAAAACAACACTACAAAACCAAGGTAAGCGATATGAATAGCACACTCGATGCAGTTATGGAACGGCCAGCGACATTGCGCTATTCGGCGAAGCGAATGGCCAAACCGGTAAACTTTTATTGCCACGTTAGGCCCGACGTCAAGTCCGTGAGGCTGGTCGGGGATTTCAACAATTGGGACCTAACCTCGCTGCCAATGCAACGTCAGCCGGACGGCTGCTGGTTTGTCCAAGTCCCGCTGACGCATGGCCACCACCAATACGTGTTTGTGGTGGATGGCGAGCCGGAACTGGATCCGGACGCCGCTGGAATCGTTCGTGTTGACGCCTTCGGCAGGGCATCGGTGATTGCCGTGAGTTGATTCTGAATTATCGAAAGGATCATTGCCATGTCATATTTTATAAATCCAGTTCAAGAGGATCTTTGTGTCTATCTGACTTACGAAGGCGACTTATCAATGATTGAAATAATGGCCGTTCAATATGAAGCGAACGCGCTGCTGGTGGCAAAGCGTTGGAATCGAATTGTCGTGGACATTACCGGCCTGCTGTCCGAGTTTGCCGCCCAGGAATTGTTCAGCAATACGTAATCTTCGTCGAAGTAGTCAACATAACATA
>CAWHCL010000007.1:0-420937 GCA_963827815.1 uncultured Verrucomicrobiae bacterium
ATGACTTGAGAGTAGGAGCGAAAGACTAATCAAACCCCGTGATAGCTGGTTCTCTCCGAAATCGCTTGAGGGCGAGTCTTATGGAAGTACCCAGCGGAGGTAGAGCACTGAATGGCTTAGGGGCCCCACCAGGCTGCCAAAACCAATCAAACTCCGAATTCCGCTGGTCTCAGTATCATAGGAATCAGGCCGTAGGTGATAAGATTTATGGCCGAGAGGGCAACAGCCCAGACCATCAGCTAAGGTGCCTAAATGTGATTAAGTGGAAAGGATGTGACGTTGCTTAGACAGTGAGGATGTTGGCTTAGAGGCAGCCATCATTTAAACAGTGCGTAATAGCTGACTCATCGAGCGATGTCGCGCCGAAAATGATTGGCGATTAAATCACATACCGAAGCTATGGATTCAATTCTGATTCGTCGGAGTTCGAGTGGTAGGAGAGCGTAATCAGTGCAGTGAAGGCGAACGGAAACGGACGCTGGAGCGCTGATTAGTGAGAATGCAGACACGAGTAGCGATAAAGCAGGTTAGAATCCTGCTCGCCGTAAACCCAAGGTTTCCTGGGCCAGGTTCGTCCTCCCAGGGTTAGCCGGGAGCTAAGATGAGGCCGTAAGGCGTAATCGATGCACAGCAGGTTAAATATTCCTGCGCCGGACAAGAATTAGCTATGGAATGACACATGGAAAGACATTGACTAAGTCATCGAAAGACCGAGCCTAGCCTTCGGGCGAAGCGCATCAGTGGGTTTCTGTGTCTAGAAAAGTTTCATAGTATGTCTTGTTCGCCCGTACCGCAAACCGACACAGGTGGGTGAGTGTAAGCGCACTCAGGCGCGCGAGAGAAACCTCTCTAAGGAACTCGGCACATTAGCCTCGTAACTTCGGGAAAAGAGGTGCTCACTTCGGTGAGCCACAGTAAATTGCGTTTAGCGACTGTTTAACAAAAACACAGCTCTCTGCAAAGTCGTGAAGACGACGTATAGGGAGTGACAAGTGACCAATGCGGAAAGATTAAGAGATTTTGTTAGCCGCAAGGCGAAGCTCGGTCTTTAAGTCCCCGTGAATGTCGGCCGTAACTATAACGGTCCTAAGGTAGCGAAATTCCTTGTCGGGTAAGTTCCGACCTGCACGAATCTTGTAACGACTGAACGACTGTCTCGGAGAGGATCTCGGCGAAACTGTAATTGCGGTGAAGATGCCGCATGCCCGCAGTAGGACGGAAAGACCCTATGCACCTTTACTGTAAGCTCGTATTGTGTTCTGGTTGGCGATGCGTAGCGTAGGTGGGAGACTTTGAAGCGGGTCCCTCGGTGATCCGTGGAGTCGCAATGTGAAACACCACTCTTTGCTAATTAGGATTCTAACCCCAAGCTGTTAGCCAGCTGGGGGACAGTGCGTGCAGGTCAGTTTGACTGGGGCGGTTTCCTCCCAAATGGTAACGGAGGAGCGCTAAGCTTGGTTCAGCACGGTTGGCAACCGTGCGTTGAGGGTATGGCTAGAAACCAGGTTGACTGTAAGACCTACAAGTCGAGCAGATGCGAAAGCAGGCCCAAATGATCCGACGGTTTAATGTGGAATTGCCGTCGCTCATCGGACAAAAGGTACGCTAGGGATAACAGGCTGATCGGATCCAAGAGTTCATATCGACGATCCGGTTTGGCACCTCGATGTCGACTCGTCGCATCCTGGGGCTGGAGAAGGTCCCAAGGGTCCGGCTGTTCGCCGGTTAAAGCGGCACGCGAGTTGGGTTCAGAACGTCGTGAGACAGTTCGGTCCTTATCCACTGTGGGCGCAGGAAACTTGAGGGGTTCTAACCTTAGTACGAGAGGACCGGGTTAGACGCACTTCTGGTGTGGCAGTTGTTCCGTCAGGGGCATCGCTGCGTAGCCATGTGCGGAAGAGATAAGCGCTGAAAGCATCTAAGTGCCAAGCTCATCCCAAGATATTGTTTCCCGGAGCGCAAGCTCCCTAAAGACCACGGGCAGACCACCCGTTTGATAGGCCAGGAATGCAAGCACCGCGAGGTGTTCAGTTGACTGGAACTAATCGGTCGTGCGGCTTGATCGCTTTTTCCTTTATTGGAAAAGCGAATTTCAACTCGCGAATTGTGAGAAAAGCTCCAAGTGCTTCCTGTGTGTAGTTTTCAGAGAATCGCCGGATCCGTTTCGGATGCGATCTTTTACAAAACACGGTGTTATTTCACTGCGGCAAATCCGCGGTGGCCGTGTATAACAATTTGGTGGCAATACCGCAGTGGTCCGACCCGATCCCATTCCGAACTCGGCCGTCAAACACTGCATGGCCGATGGTAGTGGTTGTATAGCTTCCGCGAGAGTAGGTAGCCGCCAGTCTTTCAAACAAAACCCGGAGAAGACTTCTCCGGGTTTTGTTGTTTCAATATTCAACTTACCGGAATTGATTTCAAGGTCCACACACAACTGTCGGTCAAACTTTTTCCGCCAAGTTCCGCCCTGGCCTCAACTCTGGTTTTCACCGGGCTTCAATTCCGCGTTTTTCCAGATAAACACGCAGTTTGTCGCATTGCTCATTTCACCCAGCGAAACGCCGTTGACCAGCAGTTCCACTTTTTTCGCGTTGGAATAAATCTTTCACGTCCGTCACCGCGTTCGTCCGCTCCGTGAAACGGCGGCTGGTGATATAAAGTGTCGGTTCATCCGACCAGTTGGCCTTGTAAAAATAGAACGCGTCCTTCTTCGTCTTGCGGTCATAGCGTCACAAGACCCTTGTCGTTGAGTCCGGGCATGGCCGCCTTCGTGACGCGAGCTGACGGCGAAATCGAACATGCTCCAGACGAACGTGCCCCAGACAAACGGGCGCTCTTTCATCGCCGCCCACGCGGCTTCATGGACATCCGCCTGCCATTCTTCGGGATGCCATTGGCTGGTGGTGATGGGCTGTTTCGGATTTTGCTCGTGCTGCAGTCACGTTCGCGCCCGCGCCGTATTCACTGATGCAGATTCCGCCGTGCCGGCTGTCCTCGCGATGCTTGTCGAGTGACGGGCCAAAATCCTCCTTCGTTCCCCAGCCTGAATACCAGCCGGGATAAACATTCCAGCCAAGCAGGTCGGGAATTTTATTCATCTCGGGATATTTGTCTATGCAGGTGGCTGCAATCGTCGGGCGCGTGGGATCTTCGCCGTTGGCGGTGATCTTCAAATCCTGCAATTCGCGGTGAGGATCGGCACCGCGGCCATTGCGGATTTCGTTGAACAGGCTCCAGACAAAAATGGAGGGATGATTGATGTTTTGCCGGATGAGATCAAGCAGCTGCCTGCGTGACGTTTCCTCAAATTCCGGTGATACCGTTGATTTCGTTCACCTGCGGGATTTCCGCCCAGACCAGGATCCCGGCCTTGTCGCACAGGCTGTAAAAATAATCGCTGTGCTGGTAATGCGCGCAGCGGATGACGGTCGCGCCGATTTCCTTGATAAGCGAAATGTCCTCGTCCATGTCCGCCTCGGAAATCGCCCAGCCCTTGTTCATGTAATCCTGATGCCGGTCCACGCCATGCAAATGATACGGCTGGCCGTTCAGGAAAAATCCCCTGTCCGGGATCAATTGAGTAATAGCGCAGGCCGATTTGCTGCTCGACCGAATCCACCACACTCGTCTGCCGCGCGCAATTCCACGACCGCCTTGTAAAGATAGGGGTCTTTGCGCCCGTTCCACAAATGCGGCTGCGGCACGGTGATGTGCAGGAAATACGGCGCGGTGACGCTTGGCGCGAGCGTGATTTTTTGCTTCGCTGCTCGCCACGGGGTTTCCTTCGGCGTCCAGCACCGTAGCGATCAGCGTTTGCGATTGATTGTCTTTAGTTCCGTTGGAAATTTGCGCCGTCACGTCCAGCACCGCCTGCGTTTGCGAAACGCTCGTTTGCAGCCATGCGACACCCGGAGAACCATGGTCCAGCGGCGTGAAATCCTCGTTGCCCGTCACGAGCAGATGCACCGGGCGATACAACCCGCCATAAACCGAAAAGTCGCCGCTCAACGGCGCGATGTCCGGGAACTTGGTGTTGTCCACGCGCACGGCGAGGAGGTTCGTGCCGCTCGCGGACAAGCCGGTCTGTGATTTCAAAGCAGAATGCGCCGAAGCCGCCGCGATGTTCGCCCAGCAATTTGCCGTTCAGATAAACGTCCGCCACCAGGCTCGCCGCCTCGAACCGCAGAAAATATCGTTTGCCGGCCTCCGGCGTGACGTCCAGTTCGCGCCGATACCAGCCCGGACCGCGGTAATAGTCCTTTCCCTGCTGCGCCTCTTCCCAGCCCCAGCAATGCGGAATTGAAACCGCCTGCCAACTGGTATCAATCCAATTCGGGTCCGCCGGGCTCATGGCCTGCCCTGCTACGTCGGCGGGATCGCCCTGCATGAAGCGCCAGTCGGAATCCAGCAGCGTGCTTTCTCGGGCGAATGAGTTGAAGGAAAGAGTGAGTGTAAGAACGAAAAGGGATAATTTGCGCATGAGCCGAATCATGCCAAAATTTATCCCGGCGGCAAGCGCAACGTGGAATCGCTTTCGTTCGCCTTTTCGAGCAACGCGTTTGGAAGCGACTTGGCAGCCTTCGCGCCCAATTGTTTAAGTTTCTCCGTCTGGCTGACGAGATTTCCTGAACCCGTGTGAAGTTTGGTCGAGGCGTCTTCCCAGGCTTTGTGCGCCTTGGTCAACGAATCTCCCACTGTTTGCAAATCTTCTACGAAACCAACGAATTTGTCGTAAAGCCTGCCGCCACGGTCGGCAATTTCGAGCACATGCTTTTGCTGGTCAGCCAGCCGCCAGACGTGTGCGACTGTGCGAAGCGTCGCGAGCAAAGTCGAGTTTGTTATGAGCACGACATTGTGATCGAGTGCCTCGGCAAACAGTCCAGGTTCGCGCGCGACTGCCACGAAGAATGCCGGTTCCACCGGCACATACATCAATACAAAATCCGGCGAGTTGATGCCATGGATGTCCTGATACCGCTTTGCGCCAAGCTCCTTGAAATGTTTCCTTATGGATTCTATATGCTGGCGGAGCCGTTCCTGCCGTGACGTCTCGTCAGGCGCATTGATGGATTCTTCATAAGCGCGTAGCGAAACCTTGGAATCAATCACCAGATTGCGTTTCTCCGGCAATTCCACAATCACATCGAGAAACCGCTGATCACCTTCCGTGTCCTTCGCACCACGCTGCCGACGATAATGAATGTCGTTCTGCAAACCGGACTTTTCCAAAATCTGGTCGAGCATGTTCTCGCCCCAATTGCCAAGTGCTTTCACGTCGCCTTTGAGCGCCTTGGAAAGATTCGCTGCTTCCGTGCCGATGCGGCTGATTTGGTCTTTGAGCAGCGCGCTGTGAGTGGCTGTTTCCCTGCGCGTTGTATCCAGGCTCGTTTTGAATTCGCTGAGCGTATCCTTCAACGGTACAAGCAGCTTGCCGAGGCTTTCCGTAGACTGCTGGTTGAACCGGTTGGCGTTGTCCAGTATCAATTTGTTCGAGACCGCCTCGAACTCCTTGCGGAATTTATCCTGGATAGTTTCGAGCTGCTGTCGCTCCGTTGCCAACCGCTCGCTTAAGGATTTCAATTCCACTCCTAACTCGCCATTTCGCTTGTCGAGTGCCCGCAATTGTTCCTGCAACTCATGCTGTTTTTTTTCGCCTTGCGTAACCTGCCCGCGCAATTCCGTTTCCAACCGCGAATCAGAGCGTGCGCCGCGCCAGAACAGCCAGCCGATGAGCAAACCCAATCCGCCACCAATGATGAAGGCGATGGCGAGTTGGATTCCGAGTGGCATAAATCAGAAATGCGCGATGATTTCAATTTCCACGCTTGCGCCCTTCGGCAACGCGGTTACTTGAACGGTCGAGCGCGCGGGGAAATTGTCCGTGAAATATTTTGAATAAATCTCGTTCATGCCGGCGAAGTTCGCGAGGTCGGTCAGGAATACCGTGCTTTTTACGATGTTGGCGAACGTCAGCTTCTGGTCGTCCAATATTACCTTCACGTTTTCCAGCACGCGCTCGGTCTGAACCTTGACGTCACCGCCAACGAGATTGCCGTCCTTCGGGTCAATCGGGATTTGGCCGGCACAGAACAGCAGGTCGCCGACGCGCACGGCGTGGTTGTAAGGGCCGACAGCGGCAGGTGATTTAGCGGGCTTGATGATTTGTTTGGTTGCCATAAATGTCTTGATTTTATTCGTGTGAATCTGTGTCCATCCGTGGTTGAATTTTATTTCAAATATATTTCGCCAAAATCGGCTTCAAATCATTAACTGTTTTCTTGGGCCATAATTTCTTGTCGGTCAGAATGGCGTATTTCAGCGCGGAATGACATGGCCATTCCGGTTCGTTGGGAATTTTTGCAATCGCACGCGCGACAATTTTTTTCGCGGTGTCGGCATTGCGATGGAGATTGGCGATGATCATTTCCAGCGTGACGTGCTCGTCCTCCTTCCAGCAATCGTAATCGGTGGACATGGCCAGCGTGGCGTAGGCAATTTCGGCTTCGCGGGCGCATTTGGCCTCGCCGAGATTCGTCATGCCGATGACATCGTAGCCGGCAGCATGGTTCGTGAGCGATTCGGCGCGGGTGCTGAACGCCGGGCCTTCCATGTTCACATAAGTGCCGCCGTCATGGGCGGTCGCACCACAGTCGCGCGCGGTTTGCAGGAGGATTTGCCGCAGTTCACCGCAGACCGGATGCGCGAATGAGACGTGCGCCACGATGCCGCGCCCGAAGAAGGTGTGGTTGAACGATTGCTTGGTGCGGTCGAGGAACTGGTCAATGACGACGATGTCGCACGGCTTGTATTTTTCCTGCAACGAGCCGACGGCGCTGACGCTGATGATCCATTGCACGCCGAGTTTTTTCATCGCCCAGATGTTGGCGCGATGGTTCAGTTCGCTGGGCAGAATCCGGTGGCCGCGCCCGTGCCGCGGCAGGAAAACCACTTCGCGCCCGGCGAGTTTGCCGGTGAGCAAATCGTCGGACGGCTGCCCGAAGGGCGTTTTAACCTTCACCCATTTCTGGTTCGTGAAACCTTCGATGCCGTAAAGTCCGGTGCCGCCGATGATGCCGATGCGATGTTTTGACATGACGGATTTTATAGCATTTGGACACGAAAGGCCGCCAGCATTTTCCCGGCTGGCGCTGGCAGGATGATTTGGTAAGCTGGGGTCATGGAATTGTTTCACCGCATTCTCAAGACGGCGGTCGAGGGCGGCGCCTCGGATGTGCATTTGAAAATCGGCACGCCGGTCATCTTCCGCATCAACCGCGAACTGGTCGCCATAGATTCCCCGTTCCCGACGGAGGACTGGATGAACAAAATCGTGGATGCCATCACGCCCGAGCATTTGATGAAGCGCCTGAAAGATGAGCGCGAAATTGATTTTTCCTACTTCGTCCCGGACGTTGGCCGTTTCCGCACAAACCTGTTCCAGCAGCGCAGCCAATGGTGCCTGGCCATGCGCTTTGTCAAGACGCGCGTGCCAACCTTTGAGGAACTCGGCTTGTTGGAGCAAATCAAAAAAGTGGCGGAATCGCCGCGCGGCATCGTCCTGCTGGCGGGTTCCACCGGCTGCGGCAAATCCACGACGCTCGCGGCGATGATTGAGCACATCAACAATAATTTCAAAAAACACATCATCACGCTCGAAGACCCGGTGGAATACGCCTTCGAAGACAATCAATCCGTCATCGAGCAGCGCGAAATCGGCCTCGACACGGTTTCATTTCATCACGCGCTTAGGAATGTCCTGCGCCAGGACCCGGATGTCATCATGATCGGCGAAATGCGCGACGACATCAGTTTTGCCGCCTCGATGAGCGCCGCCGACACCGGCCATCTGGTTTTGTCCACACTGCACACAACTACCGCGTCGCAATCCATCACGCGCATCCTGGAATTTTTCAAGTCCGACGAGCGCGAGCAAGTCCGGCGGCAGCTCGCCGGGGCGTTGCGCGGGGTGATTTGCCAGCGCATGGTTCCCACGATGGATGGCTCAACTGACGCCCGCATTGGAAATCCTGCTCAACACGCCGCTGATCAGAAAGCTCATCGAGGAGAACCGGTTGGACAAATTGCCCGCTGCCATTGAGACCAGCACGGATGATGGAATGCTCACGTTCAACCAGTCGCTGTTTAATCTGGTCAAGTCCGGGCGCGTGACGGAGAAGGATGCGCTGGCCAAGGCCAGCAATCCACAGGCGCTGGAGATGAATTTCAAAGGTATCTTCCTCGACGAAGGCCGCCGGATCATCAGTTAAGTCAATTCCTTGGGAATGTAACGAAACGTCGTGTTGACTTAATACCGACTTGTCTTATCGTGTATTATTATATGCGAGTTTCAAAGAAGACTGATTATGCGTTGCGCGCTCTTTTCACGCTGGTGGATCATTTTGGTGGCGCGCCGATTCCGATTCGCGAACTTGCCCGGCGCAACGACGTTCCGAAGCGCTTTCTTGGAGCAAATCATGCTGGACCTCAAGGCGCAGGGATGGGTGGGCAGCACCGCCGGAATTCGCGGTGGTTATGTCCTCGCCAAAAGTCCAGCCAAAATCACGATGGGCGAGGTGGTGCGACATTTTGATGGCATTTTGGCGCCAATTGATTGCGTTTCAGTGACAGGCTACCAGCGTTGTTCGCAGGAGCCGGTCTGCCGGTTCCGCCGGGTTTTTCTCGATGCGCGAAATTACGTGGCCGGAGTGATGGACAAGGCGACGCTGGCCGACATCGCAAAGGGTGCGCCGGTGTCCAAACGCGAGGTTTCGGCCGGTTTTATTGGCGGGGAAGGCATCTAAAATAATTTCCAAAAAGACTGTTGACAGTTTTTGAAATCCGTGGATAATAACGACATATTAAGTCGTTATTTAACATTGAAATGAAATTGACTCAGAATAAAACAGAAAGCGCAGTCGGCGAAAAGTCTGGAAGCCGAATCAAAAAGACAAAAATCTATTCCTTCCTTTTTCTTTTTGGCGTTGTCGGCCTTCTTTCAAAAACCTATGGCGCGGACACCCCTGCGGTCAATTCCGGTCCGATAGCGTGGCAAAAGCCGGTCTGGCTGACGGATTTGTCCCTCGGCGTCAAGGAAAGCTATGATGACAATCTGCTGCTGGTGTCCGGCAATGGCCTTACACCTGTATCGTCCTGGGTCACAACGGTGTCGCCCAAAATTGGCTTCAATTTCGCGCCGCTATTGGAAAATCAAAAGGCGTTGCAGATGCTGTCGTTGGGTTACGCGCCGGATTTCAATGTGTATCACTCCGCTCCGTCGCAGAATTACGATGCGCATAAGATTGGCGACACAATCAAGGGCCATGCCGGTGATTTTTCATTCTCGCTGGACAACGCCTTTCTCTACAACGACGGCAATCATCAGGCGGCGATTTATGGCCCCGCCGGTGGGGCGGGTGGCAATGCGCTTGATCAATTCCGAAACACCTACGCCCATAGCGTCCCCCGCGAACGGCTGGCGCAGACCCAGGAACGCGCCACAGTCGTGATACAATATGACTGGGACAAATTTTTTGTCCGGCCAGCGGCTTCATTGATGGATTACAATCTGAGGACCGCATGGCACAACACAGGGGCCGCGCCCTGGGTGGGATATCAGAACTATGTGGACCGTTACGACGTGAACGGCGGCGTGGATTTGGGCTACAAGCTGACGCCGAAGCTGGCCGCGATGCTGGGTTACCGCTACGGGGGGCAATACCAGCAACAGTTTCCGGCTGCGATCACCTCAGACAATCATTATTCGTCCAGCACCTATCAGCGGGTGCTGTTGGGGCTGGAGGGCAATCCGTGGGATTGGCTGTATGTGAAGCTGGAGGGCGGCCCGGATTTTCGCAATTACAACCCCATGACTCCGGTCGGCGATTTACACCCAGTCAAATATTATGGCGAGGCCGTCCTCACAGCGACCCTGACGCCCAGCCAGACGGTAACGTTTTATTACAGGCAATGGCAATGGGTTTCCGGCAGTGGCAAAGTGCCGTTTTTTGACAGCACCTACACCCTGACCTATCACTGGAGTGCGACCAGGCAACTGGGATTGGATCTGGCCGGTAAGATTTTGGAAGCTGACCACACCGTGGGCAATGACTATTTGGGGACTAAACCGAGCCTGCGGGATGACTTGGAATATGAGGTTTTAGCCGGCGTGACCTACGCCTTCACCACTCATTTGAGCGCCAATCTGGCCTACACCTACGACGTTGCCGCCAACGCCCTGAACAACCTGCCCGCCAGTTTGGGGCCGGAATACCGCAACTTTGAACACCAGATGGCTTCGTTAGAACTGCAATACAAGTTTTGATTCAATTTCATTGTAAAATTCGAACAGCATGAAAACAGAAAACAAACCTAAAAAACTATGACCAGAGACAAATCATACCGGAGTTTTGTCAAGGCGGTTTCCTGGCGCCTGACCGGCACCTTGGATACCATTATCATTTCGTTTTTGATCACCGGAAAAGCGAAATGGGCTTTCTCCATTGGAGTCGTCGAATTGTTCACGAAAATCACGCTTTACTACGTCCATGAACGCATCTGGAACAACATCGGGTTCGGGCGAGTGGAAATTCCAAAGGACAAACCCAACTACGAAATCTGAATGAACCCGTCAGCGGATTGGAGTCCGTAAAGATTTTCCCGGACGATTTCTCCATCTGAAATTCCATGTGGCGATGCCGCCAATATGCAATCCCTATTTTTCGATTAAAATTCTTGACCGGAATTCGCAAGTTTGATTCCGTTATTCCGGAGGGAGAGTTAGAAAAGCGGCATGTAACGTTAAATCGCTATATTTATGCTGAATAACATTCGAATCCTATTTGTCGCCTCGACACTGCTTGTGGGATGTCAATCGTCCAAGCCAGCGGCTGCGGGTGCTACAAGTGCCGCAACATCCACAAATGCCGTAGCAAGCACCAATGCGGCGGCGGCCGTCCCGGCTCCAGCCCCAGTCGGCCCCAATACACCGGAACAGACGCTCGCGGAAAACAACATGCTTGGGAATCTTGCCGGCGCCTTCCTTGCCGTCCTGTTCGTTGCGGCCATCAAGCGTCCCTGACCGTCTGCCTTGTGCCAATTTGGTGATAAAAGGCGTGCCATGCCAATGCGTCATGAACAGCGGTGTTATTATACCGCTTTGGTATATTGAAGCCGAGATGACTCGAATTATCGCGAATGGGATTTAAATCCGTGTGAATTCGTGAAATTCGCGTCAAAGTGTTTTCTTGGTTTATTTGCGGCGGTGCTGGCGCTGGCTTATTGATTTTCATCCGCGTTCATCCCTAGTTGATATTTCCCGTCTTTGCGTCCTTGCGTCTTTGCGTTAGATTCCCGTCATGCAACTCGACAAGCTCACTTTGAAATCGCAGGAGGCGTTGCAGGAGGCGCAACGGCTCGCGCGGGAATCAGTCGCATCAGGAAATGGACGGCGAGCATCTGCTGCTCGCGCTGCTCGGCCAGTCCGAAAGCCTCGTGCCGGAATTGCTGGCGCGTATCGGCGTGCCGCCCGCCAAACTCCAGCCGGATCTCGAAAAGGAACTCGCGCGCCGTCACAAGATTCAGGGCGGCAACGAACCCTACGCCGGGCGCGATTTGCAAAAGGCGCTCGACGCCGCGCAGTCCGAGGCGGGCAAGCTCAAGGATGATTACGTCAGCACCGAACATCTGCTGCTCGGCCTGCTCGACGAGGCCAGCCCGTCGCTCAAGAAGATCTTCACCGCGCACGGTCTCAAGCGCGACGCGGTGCTCAAGGCGCTCGCGGAATTGCGCGGCAACCAGCGCGTGACCGACCAGCAGCCGGAAGGGAAATTTCAGGCGCTGGAAAAATACGGACGCGACCTCACCGCGCTCGCGCGGCAGGGGAAGATTGACCCGGTCATCGGCCGCGACGAGGAAATCCGCCGCGTGATGCAGGTGCTCACGCGCCGCACGAAAAATAATCCCGTGCTCATCGGCGAACCGGGCGTGGGCAAGACGGCGATCGCCGAAGGCCTGGCGCGGCGCATCGTCAGCGGCGACGTTCCCGAATCGCTCAAGAACAAGCGGCTCGTGGCGATGGATTTGAGCGCGATGATTGCCGGCGCGAAGTATCGCGGCGAATTTGAAGACCGGCTCAAGGCGTTCCTCAAGGAGATCACCGCGAGCGAAGGGAAAATCATTTTGTTCATTGATGAGCTGCACACCATCGTCGGCGCGGGCGCGGCGGAAGGCGCGACGGACGCGGCGAACATCATGAAGCCGCAGCTTGCGCGCGGCGAGTTGCGCTGCGTCGGCGCGACGACGCTGGACGAATATCGCAAGCACATCGAGAAGGACCCGGCGCTGGAACGCCGTTTCCAGCCGGTGCAGGTGTCCGAGCCGACAGTCGAGGCGACCATCGCGATTTTGCGCGGGCTGAAGGAGCGTTACGAAGTGCATCACGGCGTGCGCATCCAGGATTCCGCGCTCGTCGCGGCGGCGACGTTGTCGCATCGCTACATCACCGACCGGTTTTTGCCGGACAAGGCGATTGACCTCGTGGACGAGGCGGCGTCGCGCATCAAGATGGAATTGGATTCCAAGCCGACGGAACTGGACCAGCTTGACCGGCAGATTTTGCAATTGGAAATCGAGCGCACTTCGCTGGCGAAGGAAAAAGATTCCGGCGAGCAAGGAGCGGCTCAAGCTGATTGACAAGACGGTCGCGAACTTGAAGGACAAATCCAAGGCGCTCACGGCGCAATGGCAGAACGAGAAAACCGCCGTCAATGCGGTGAGCATCGTGCAATCGCAACTGGAGCAGGCGAAGATTGAATTGGAAAAGGCGCAGCGCGCCGGCGATTTGATCAAGTCGGCGGAGGTTCAATACGGCAAGATTCCCGATTTGGAAAAGAAGCTGGCGTCCATCGAAAAACAATCAACCTCTCAACCCTCAACGCTCAACGCTTTTGCGCCAGGAAGTCACCGATGAAGACATCGCGCAGCGTCGTCGCAGCATGGACGCATATTCCGGTTTCGCGGATGCTCGAAGGCGAGCGCGAGAAATTGCTCAAGATGGAAGAGCGATTGCAGCAGCGCGTCATCGGGCAGAAAGCAGGCCATCACCGCCGTGTCCAACGCCGTGCGCCGTTCGCGCAGCGGATTGCAGGATCCGAACCGGCCGATCGGCTCGTTCATTTTTCTCGGCCCGACCGGCGTGGGCAAGACCGAGACGGCCCGCGCGCTGGCGGAATTTTTGTTCGACGACGAGAGCGCCATGATTCGGATAGACATGAGCGAATACATGGAGAAGCACACCGTTGCGCGGCTCATCGGCGCGCCGCCGGGCTACGTCGGCTACGAGGAAGGCGGGCAGTTGAGCGAGGCGGTGCGGCGCAAACCTTATTCGGTGATTCTATTCGACGAGATCGAGAAGGCGCACAGCGACGTGTTCAACGTGCTGTTGCAGGTGCTCGATGATGGGCGGCTCACGGACGGGCAGGGGAGGACGGTGGATTTCAAGAACACCATCGTCATCATGACCAGCAACCTCGGCTCGCCCATCATCCAGGAATATTTCATGGAAGGGAAAAACTTCTGGCAGCGCGCTGCGCGACATGGAAGACAAGGTCATGGCCGAGTTGAAGCGCCATTTCCGACCGGAATTCCTGAACCGCGTGGACGACGTCATCATTTTCCAGAGCCTCGACGAAAGCGAACTGGCGCGCATCGTGGAAATCCAGATTGGGCGGCTGGAAAAGCGCCTCGCGCAGCAAAACCTCACGCTGGACGTGGATGCTGCCGCGAAGAAACTGCTGGCGAAGGAAGGCTACGACCCGCAATTCGGTGCGCGTCCGCTCAAACGCGCGATTCAGGAACATCTGCTCGAACCCGCTAGCTACGAAACTGCTGGCCGGCAAGTTCAAGCCCGGTGATAAAATCAAGGTGACGGCGAAGGATGACGGAATAGTTTTTCAGAAGAAATGATCCAACCGCGAACCACACGAACCACGCGAAAGCTTTTTGACACGAATTTGCCGGTTCAGCCCTGATATTGGTCATCGCTGACCTTTTCCAGCCAGTCAACGGCTTTGCCGTCGAGTTGTTCTTGAATGGCGATGTGGGTCAGGGCCGTGGTGGGCGCGGCGCCGTGCCAATGCTTCTCACCCGGAGCGAACCAGATGATGTCGCCCGGCCGGATTTCTTCAATCGGACCGCCCCAACGTTGCGCGCGTCCGCAGCCCGCCGTCACGATCAGCGTCTGGCCCAGCGGATGCGTGTGCCAGGCGGTTCGTGCGCCCGGTTCAAACGTGACGATTGCGCCAGCAACACGCGCGGGATCGCTTCCCTTGAACGGCGAGTCAATGCGCACCGTGCCGGTGAACCAATCGGCCGGTCCTTTGTTGGATGGCTGTGAACCGCTTCGTTTGATTTCCATAATTTCTCCCGACTGTTTTACCACAGATTAACACAGATTTCCCAAAGTATTTGCTGTGCTCAACCCCTGGCCAATTTCCATAGCGCCTTCAGTGCATTTTCAATTCGCGCCAATTCGTGTAATTAGTGTCAAAGCATTTCCGTTTTATTGCAAGCTGAGGAAACAGAAAATCAAACTCTCCGTTCTCTCCGTTTCCTCCTGTTAATCCCCGGTCACCCCCTAATACATATTGATTGTCCGGCTCTGTTTGATATAAACCACCAACCGCACTGGCGGAGGCACTGGAGGAGGCACATTTCGATCATACGCAACCCGCACGTTATGAATAAAAACTGGAGACGCTTGGGAAAGCTGCTGTTCATCGGTTTGATGGCAACGGTCTTGCGCCTTGATTTTGCGGTCGCGCAGGAGACGGTCACGGTGGAATCCAATCTCGTGTATGGCTCGGCGGTGGATTATACCGGTTCCAACGTGTCGTTGACTTTGGATGCTTATTACGTCAACGGCCCGCAAACGAACCGCCCGGTCGTGATCCTGACGCACGGCGGCGGGTTTGGGGCGGGCGACAAGGGATATACCGTGGCGCAAGGCAATTTCTATCCGGATATGGCCACCGCCTTTGCCACCAACGGCTTCGTCGCCTTTTCAATCAATTACCGGTTGTGGCCCGGTTGTTCGGACGGTTGCACTCCGGAAATAGACATGGCGGTGGAGGATGTAATGACGGCATTAAGCTGGGTTCGAGCGCATCGCACGGACTATGGCGTGGACGCGACCAAAGTGTTAATCGCCGGCGACTCGGCCGGAGGCGGTCTGGCGGTCAATACTGCTTATCAAAGTGCGAATGTGAATTCGTTCCTGGGCTGCATCGCGTTATGGGGCGGTGTGCCGCCGTATGGCAGCGGGGTCCATCCGGTGAATCTCTATCCGATCACGACGCAAACCCCGCCGACCTGCCTGATCCACGGAACCGCCGACACGGTGGTGCCTTATGCCACCAGCGTGAATTTGTCTTCCAATCTGACGGTGGCGGGAGTCTATAACGAATTGCATCCGTTGGCGGGATATAATCATTACCCGGTCGTGACCAACGGCGTTTATCTCACGAATCTGGTCGGCACCATTATCAACACCATGATGGCTTTCGCCAAACTGACCACCGGCAATCCGCCGTCGGCGGGGCCGGTCCGCTTGGGCGACAACATCTTGCAGGCCGCGAATGGCCAGTTCAGTTTTGACATCACGGGACCGACGGATGTGACCGTCGCGGTTGAACAATCCACCGACCAGATGAGTTCATGGCAGGCGATTGCCACCAACCAGCTTCTCACGGGGGCGGCTGGGGTTACCAACGCTGTTTCGGCGGTGAACCAGTTCTATCGCGCCCGGATCGTTTCGCCGTGATGACCACGAGCGATGATCCAGGCTTTGATGTCCCGCCATGCTTTGCCGCGACAAGCCACCAAACATTTCCCGCCCACATAGCGCTCGAAAGCTTCGGCAGAAGTTGTTTCAGGAACGGGCATGGTGCGTGAATTATTTGATGCGCGCCTCGCCTCGTTAATTCTTCGACATACTTCATAATGAAACATTGTCTGTCCGGAGTTGCCACCTGTTTTTTGTATTTACTCCGGCTGTTCATCAGCTGACGATGGATAGGTCGTGTCTGCGATGCTCCAATTGATAGCCGGTCACAAAGTTCAAGACTTTGCGCCGGGTGACGTCGTCATGGAACAGGGGTGTGCCAGCGCTCATTTGCTGGTGCTGATCCGCGGCGAAGTTGAAATCTTGCGTGACAATGTCCGTGTGGCAAAGGCCTCGGCGCCTGGCGCTGTTTTTGGTGAAATGTCAGTACTGTTGGAAAGCGCTCACACTGCCACGGTCCGCGCTTTGAAACCAAGCTCCTTCGCCATCATCGAAAACTCACGCCAGTTTTTGGGATCATCCGCAGAAGCCAGTTTTCATGTAGCCAGGCTGCTGGCCAGCCGGCTGGATGCGCTGAACAAATATCTCGTGGACGTGAAGCGGCAATATGAAGGTCACGACCACATCGGAATGGTGGACGAGGTCTTGGATACGCTCATGCACCGCCAGCCGCGTCCGACGTCGCATTGAAACGTTCACCAACGGGAATGTCGAGCTGCTGTAGCACCTGGCCTTCAAGCGAAACCCATTCCACGCCCATCCGGTCAAGATCGAACGCCAGATAAGTGGGACAAGGGCCAATTTGCTTTCCGGGATTGAACACCCAGGTCTTGCCCAGACGGTCAATCCACGATCCGTGTTGGACGAACGGCGCGTTATGAATGTGGCCGGAAAGAACGAACTCCGGCTGGTAGCGTTGAATCCATTCCACTAGAAAATCGTCGCCGCCGAACTTCTTGCCCGCCCAGCTCACGGGCGATTTGTCGGGAGGTGAATGATGAATCCAAACCCATCGGAACTTCTCCCGTGCGGCATCTTGCGCCAGCAATTTGTCAATGTCGGCCCGCGTCACCGGCCCGTCCCACCACGGACAAATCGTGATCAGTGTGCCGTTGATTTCCACGCTGTCCCCGTCCACAAACAATTGTCCGGACTTGGCTTCTTGCAGCCAGTGACACCTGGATTCATTGGAGGCCAGCCGGTGGTCGCCATCATGATTGCCGGAACTGACCAGCACGCGCGTTTGCCCGCGGAGCCGGGCCAGATATTTTTCCATCACCACGATCTGCACATCAATTGGCAGCGTGGAACCGAGTTCAAGCAGGTCGCCGCCGATCAGCACCGCATCAAAGCGCGCAGCGTTGGCCAGTAGCCAGTCGAACTGCTTCAACGCATAATGCAGGTCTGCGACGAAAAGCATTTTCACGATGGATACCGAGCCTGCCGAAACATTCGTCCGGCGTCCACGAAAATTTCCCCGGGGCGACCGGACTGCATCAGGTCGGCTTCGGCATCTTGGCCATAAATTCTTTGGCGTTCACCTCAATCTGCTCCTGCGTGAAGTCGTGATTGTGCGTGGCGATGGACCATTGATGGCCGAATGGGTCTTCCACCACGCCATAGCGGTCGCCCCAGAACATGTCGGAGACAGGCATCTTCACCTTGCAGCCGGCTTTGACCGCGCGGTCAAATGCTGCGTCCGCGTCCGCGAGGTAAATGTGGAGAAAAACGCTCGCGCCGCCCCGTTTTTTGGGTGAAAGGTTGTGCGGCGGAAATTCGCTGGCGAGCATGAGCAGGGAATCGCCGATCTTCAATTGGGCGTGCATCAGGGTCTTGCCATCGGGCGTCATCAGCCGTGAGAGTTCCTGCGCGCCGAACGCTTGCGTGTATAACTCAATCGCCGCAGCGCCGTCGGTCACGATTAAGTGAGGAGTGAGCGAGTGGAATCCATCGGGAATCGGTTTGGTCATGATTTTCCTTTCGTTTAAATTTCGGAAAACATTTCACTCCACGGCAAATATTGCAAGCTATTGTAGGAGACAGAATGAGAATTCTGTCCGAGGTTTTACGTTTTCATGATTTCAATTTAACCTTCCAGCGGACGATCAGGTTCAAGTGGTCTTTCTCGCGTCGCAGGCCGAATGGCTTCCAATATATGACCAGATCCTTGATGACAAAGCCCAGCGCCAGAATGCCAGGCACGGCAATCGAAAACTCCCATCCGCTTGTCGCAACGCGGCTGGAACTGCCAAGCCCGGCAAGTGCCGCGCCCGCGACAATGCCCGTTGCCCCGACGGTGGATTCCAGGCAAAAACATTGCGCCTCCAGCCGGGGTTGATTCAACGCCTGTTGCCGTCGGCGGAATAGGATGGCAACGTCGCGTACCAGGCTTTGTGCGAGCAGCAACGCCGACAGGCCGAGGACAATTTGCCAGAGCGGCATTGTGCCCGGAAGAATCGGCCAGGCCAGCCGGCTTGCCGCTGCGACGGCGACGATCAACCCCGCTTCAATCCATTCCGCGCACTTCATGGCTTCTGTTTCTTTGCAATTTTTCCATACCAGAATCCCGACGCGATAAAGACGACACCGCAGCCCGCTGTGAAATAAATCAGGAATGGCGACGGCAGATAAAATTTTGCACCCACCGCTGCCGCCAGTGAAAGCCCGCCGCACAGATAGGAATAAAGCGCGCTGGCCTGCGCGCTTTGCAGGCTCTTCTGTAGGATCAATTCCATCGCCCGGTCGGCGCGGGTGAGGGCGGCCGAGCAAATGTCGGAGCAGACCATTCGCTGCGTCGGGGATGGCTTCGCGCAATCGGCGCACATGGCTCGTCCGCAATAAGCGCAGATGGCCACGGCCTCGGTTTGGTGCGTGGAACATTTCATCCTGGCTAAAACTGCGTCAGCGAGGCGTGAAATGCAAATCAGAACGCTCTTTACGGTGGCAATCCATGACAAGCTTTTGCCAAAAATGGTGAGGCCGGATGGGCGCGCGGGTGTGAACTTGATTGAAAGCTTATGAAAAAACTCGCACTATTCGTAATCCCGGCGGCGTTCGCGCTCGCCTTCACCCCAAACCTGCTGGCTGCGGATGGCCAGGCGGTCTATTCCGACAACTGCGCCAAATGCCACGGCGCCGACGGCAAAGGCCAGACCAAGATGGGCCAGAAAACCGGCGTCCGCGATTACACCGACGCCACAGTGCAGGCGTCGTTCACTGATGCGGACGGCACCAAGGTCGTAAAGGAAGGGCTGAAGAAGGACGACAAGACTCTGATGAAAGCCGACGCCGACCTCTCTGATGACGACGTCAAGGCCGTTATCGCCTACATGCGGACGTTCAAGAAATAATTTCGCGATCGGAGGGACGAGTTGCACGAGTCCCCGAATGTCAGGGATTACCTGATTTTCTCCACTCGAATCTTCGTGGGATCGCTGACGCCAAGCTGGAGCAGGACGGCGTTGGTGTAAATTTCCAGATGCGGCGTGAACTCCGGCGCATCTCGCGGCACGGCGTTCACGGGCCAGTTCCTGAACGGCCATCGTGTCGAGCGCCACGGGGTCGCGGCTGAACCAGAGTTGGTCCGTCACGGATGAGTAATGTAGCAGGCCGCGCTCCCCGCCTTCATACTGGCCGATGAGCGCGTCGGTGATGTTCAGCGCGACGCGGTCGCCGAGCGCGGGCAGGGCGTAAATCTCCGGCACGGCCACGGCCAGCCGGTCCGGGTCGCCCTCGAACCGCATGGTGTTGTCCACGCTGGCCATCGCCAGGCTGTAAAGGTGGCCGCTAACACCGATGACATTGTCGTTGAGTAGTGGCGCGATGCTGATGATTTTGGTGATCTGCCGGCTGACGATTTTTGTGACAAAGGATTTGCGCCCGACGCCCGCGTTGGTTTTGCCGAATTCGTAATCGCCCCAGACGAGCCTGCCGATGGTGGCGGTGTCGGGGTTGTAAAAATTCGTCGGGTCGTAGCCGGCCTCCGCCGCGCCTGTCGCGCGCACGCCGAGTTGCGCGGCCAGCCGTGATAAATCCCGCCGCGCGCAAATCGTCCGTCTGCTTGTCCCAGATGATGATGTTGTCCGGCGGCACGCCCGCGTCGAGCAGCCCGTGTATCACCGCCGCCACGACCGCCGGTCGCGTGCCGCTGATTTCGCCGGGTTCGGCGCAAACCTTGATGCCGACAACATCCTGCGTGGAGACGAGGCTGCGCCATGCCCCGGTGACTTCTGCCTTGCCCGTGAGACTCGTGAGGCCGCGATTGACCATGTCCTGCACGATGCCGGCGTCTGGCTGGAAATCGGAGACGGCGTTGGGATTTTCGACGATGACGACGCGCGACGGCGCGTTGGTGGAACGCAGCGAAAAATCGGCAGCATGAGCGGAAAGGCCGATGAACCCGGCTATCAAAAATGCGACCGGAAATCTGGCAACATCCAACATCCAATGTAGTGCGCGACGCGTGACGCGAGACATGTGACACGATTGCAACCCGCGCACGGAATTGTTCTTCACGTCACTTGTCACCTGCCACTTTTCATCCATTGACGTTTTGTGCGTTTCTTGACACTTCAGGCCGTGGATGATAACACCAGAGCGGATGCTGGCCATAAAAAATGGGCGGAGCGCGGATCGAGGACGAAAAATGGAAAATGGAACTTTCGCGCGGCGCGCGGTTTTCCATCTTCCATCTTTCATGTTCCATCTTCACTTTTTGGTCTTCCTGGCGCTTGCTGTTTTCATATCCGGCTGCTCGCCATCGGGACCGCGCGCGCTGCTCGCCGGGAAAAAGCTCCTGGACCGCGGCGATTACGCCGGCGCGGTCGAGCAATTGAAGACCGCCACCACGCTGCTGGCTACGAACGCGGCTGCGTGGAATTATTACGGCGTCGCGCTGCAACACGCCGGGCAGCCGGCGGACGCCGCGCAGGCGTATCAAAACGCGCTGAAGTTCGACCGCGATCTGCTGGAGGCGCATTACAATCTCGGCTGCCTCTGGCTGGAGCAGGACCAGCCCGACGCGGCCCGGACGGAATTCATCGCCTACACGCTGCGCCGCAACAACACGCCGGAAGGCTGGCTCAAGCTCGGCGCGGCGCAACTCAAGCTGCACGACCTCCTCACCGGCGGAAAAAAGTTTCAGCACCGCGCTCTCCCTCAATCCAAACAACGCCGAGGCGTTGAACGGCTTCGGCTTGGCGCGTGTCGAGCGCGGCCGCCCGCAGGACGCGGCACAATTTTTCTCCGCCGCCATCGAGGCGCACCACGATTACGCGCCCGCCTTGCTGAACCTCGCGACGGTGCAGCGGCAGTATTTGCGCGACGACGCGGAGGCGCTGAAAAATTACCGCGCATATCTGGAGCTGACGCCGCGCCCGGCGGATTGGGACGCCGTCAACGATCTGGTCAACAACTTTGAACAGCCGGTGATCGGTCGCGAGCGGTGACGGAAAATGAAACCGCCGCTTCCACTAAGCCGAACACCGGTGGGGTAAAGACACCGTCATCAACTGCCACCTCCCATCATGGCCCTGTCGCCGAAGATCGCAGCAGGGCGGCAAGAACACGCCAAACCTCATCGCACCCGGCGCCGCCGGCGGAAGTCGTGGCCGTCCAGCCGGAGCCGGTGATTGTGACGACGCCCGCTGCCTCCGCGCCGGAAACGACAGTGCAAACGGCCCGGCCGCGAAACCGAGCATGTGGGACCGGCTTAATCCGGCCCACTGGTTCGGCTCCTCCACGCAGGCGGACAATTACACCCAGAACGGAGTGACGCCGCTGACAGTCGACAATTCCACAACGCCACCCGCGCCGCCGCCTGCCGCCGCGCCCGAGCCGGCGAAAATGGTTCCGCCCGCGCCGCCGTCGTTCCCGCGCTATTTATATCTCTCGCCGCACAAGCCGAAGGCGGGCGACCGGAAGGCGGCGTCCCGCGCGTTTGCCGCCGCGCAGCAATCCGAGAAAGACCAGGATTTGCAGGCGGCCATGGACTCGTATCGCAAGGCGGCGGAACTGGACCCGGCCTGGTTCGAGGCGCAATACAACTACGCGGTGCTGGCCTGGCGGCAGCACGAGTTCAGCCATTCGCTGGCCGCCTCCGAGATGGCGCTGGCCCTCCGGCCGTCCGACACGGACGCGCGCTACAATTTCGCGCTGGCGCTGAAGTCGGCGGGTTACGAGACCGACGCGGTGAACGAGTTGAAGAAAATCGTGGCGTCGAACCCGGACGAGGCGCGGGCGCAACTGGCGCTGGGCAACCTTTACTCGCTGCAGATGCGCGACCCGGAGCGGGCGCGGCAGCACTATATGAAATGGCTGGACCTGGACCCGCACAACCCGCAGGCGACCAACATCCGCTTCTGGCTCTCCGCCAATCCGCAGTAACTTTTTGGCGGGAGCGAGGTCGAAATTATGAACCGATAGGCGCGTCAAATCATGTCCGCCGCGAGCACGCGGACGGTTTCTTCCAGCGAGGTCTGGCCGTGGATGGCGCGTTGCAGGCCGTTTTGCCAGAGGGTCCTCATGCCTTGCTGGATGGCGATTTCTTCAAGGGCGCTGGTGGGCATCTTTTTCAGGACCGCTTCGCGGAAGGGTTCGTCCACCACGAGCAATTCGTTCACGGGCAGGCGGCCGGAGAAGCCGGTGTGGGTGCAGTGTTCGCAGCCGGTGCCGTGGCGGAATTGCGCGTGCGGCCTCAATTCCTCCGGTACCAACTTGAGCATGCTCGGCTCCGGCGTGTGGGGCTGGGCGCAGTTGGAACAAACCCTCCGCACCAGCCGCATTCCCATCACGCCCAGGATGGCCGAGGAGAGCATGAACGGCTCGATCTCCATGTTGATGAGCCGCGTGAACGCGCCCGACGACACGCCGGAATGGATGGTGCTCAACACCAGATGCCCCGTCAGCCCGGCTTGCACGGCAATGGCGGCGGTCTCCGGGTCGCGGATCTCGCCCACCATGACGACCTGCGGATCCTGGCGCATGATGCTGCGCAAGGCCACGGCGTAGGTGAAGTCCTGCGCGGGGTTGATCTGGGTCTGGCTGACCATCGGTAGGTTGAATTCCACCGGGTCTTCCACAGTGCTGATGCTGATGCTGGAGCCGTCGCGCTGTGTGATGTGGCATAGCGCCGAATAAATGGTGTTGGTCTTGCCGGAGCCGGTGGGGCCGGTGAACAGGAGCAGGCCGCTGGGACGTTTGAGTATCCGGATCAGGCCTTTCAATGTCGTCTCGTCGAAGCCGAGCATGTTCAAGTCGAACCGGCGGTCGCGCGGGTCGAAGAGGCGGACGACGATTTTCTCGCCGCGCGTGGTGGGGAAGATGGAGACGCGCAATTGGACGCCGTCCAGTTCCGGCCCGCCTATGGCCGCGCCGTCCTGCGGCATCCCGGCCTGGTAGGTGACGAGATTGGCCATGACCTTGAAGCGCATGGAAATCTTGTCCAGCAATTCAAGCGGCAGGTGGGCGACCTCGACGAGGACGCCGTTGACGCGGGCGCGCACGGCGATGGCGGCTTCCCACGGCTCGATGTGGAGGTCGCTGGCGCCAAGCTGGATGGCGTCCTGCGCCATGCAATTGACGAGCGTCGGGATTTCGAGCTGCTGCGCCGCGCTGTCGGAGCGGAGATAATCGTTGGTGTAACTCATATTGCTCGCTTTCGAGATGGAGCATAGGAGTGATGCGGGCGAAGTTCAAGGAATGGATTCGATGCGCTTGTGCTTGCGCCGAGGTTGCGCCGGTTTAAGCTATGCTCGTGACTTGGTTCACCGACCGGCATTTCTTTCTGCTCGCCGTGGCGTTTTACGGCGCGAGCACGGTGTATTCGGTTTTCCTGTGGCGGAAAGGGTTTCGCAAGGACGACTGGGTGAATTATTTCCTGATCGTTGCCGGCGTGGCGCTGCATACGGTGGCGATGTTCAAGCGCGGTCTGACGCTGCACAGTTGCCCCGTCAACAATCTTTACGAGGCCACTACGTTCCTGCTCTGGGCGCTCGGCCTGGCGTGCCTGGTCTATTCGCTGCTGCCGCGCTTCAAATTCCTCTGCGCGTTCACCGCGCCGGTGCTGTTCACCATCGGCGTGTTCGCGCTGATGCCGTCGCTCGACCCGCCGCACGGGCCGAAGCCGGATTTCTCCAACTGGCTGCGCAGCCTGCACGCGGCGACCATCCTGCAATCCTACGGCGCGTTCGGCCTCGCGGCGGTGGCGGCGGGAATGTTCCTGATGCAGCAGCACGACTTGAAATTCCACAAGCTGCGCGCCGTGCTGTCGTTGCTGCCTTCCATCCAGCGGCTGGAACTGATCACGCTGCGGCTCACGTTGGTGGGTTTCGTCCTGTTCACCGTCGGCCTTGTCACCGGTCAGGCAATTGCCGCGGCCTGAAGGCAAACCGTATTTCTCCGATCCCAAGGTGCTCTGGTCCGCGCTGCTCTGGCTCGTTTATCTGGAGTTGATGGTGGCCCGGCTGTTTTTTGGCCGCTCTACCCGGCGATTCACCATCGGCGTCATCGTCGCCTTCGTCTTCCTGCTGCTGACTTTCTGGGTCACCAATCTTTATTCCGGCCTGCACCACCCATGAGCCAAATATTGCAGGTGACAAGTGGCATGTGGCACGAACGGCAAAGCCGGGCGTGTCGGCATCATGCCACCCGTCACCCGTCACCCGTCACTCCCCACGAATGAGTATTGTCGTCATCGGATTAAGCCACCGCACGTCGCCAGTGGAGCTGCGTGAACGCTTCGCCTTTGCGGATGGAAAAATCCCCGATGCCCTCAAATTTCTGCGCGACTCCGGCGTCGCCGACGAGGCCGTGATTGTTTCGACCTGCAACCGCGTGGAAATTTTCGCTGCGACTCCCCACGAACCGGCGGAGGCGTTCGCTGAATTGAAGAAGTTTCTGCTGCGGTGGAGCGAGACTGCCGGCGAGCCGCCGGCTTCTTCTCACTCTCCTCAACGAGGAGAGGGGGGGCATCAAGTTGCCGGTGACGAGCTTTACACCCTGGCCGAACCGCAAAGCCTGCATCACCTCTTCAAGGTTGCGTGCGGCCTCGATTCGATGGTGCTGGGAGAGACGGAAATTCTCGGCCAGCTCAAGACGGCCTATGACCTCGCGCTCAAGCATGGCCACACCGGCGCGCGGCTGAACAAGGCGTTCCAGCGTGCGTTCCACGCCGCCAAGCACGTTCGCACCCACACGAATATCCAGCGCGGCAGCGTTTCCGTGGCATCGGTCGCGGTCGAACTCGCGGAAAAGATTTTTACTTCGCTCGGTGACCGCGAAGTGCTCGTCATCGGTGCGGGCGATACCAGCGAGAAGACGGCGCGCGCCCTGCTTTCGCGCGGCGCGAAAAGCATCATCGTGGCGAACCGCTCGCTTGACCGCGCGCAGTCCCTTGCTGGCGAACTGGGCGGGCGCGCCGTGTCATTTGACGATTGGGCAGGGGAGTTTTCCAAAATTGACATCGTCATCAGCAGCACGGCTGCGCCGCACCACATTTTGGATCGCGCCAAGCTTGAGCCGTTGATGAAGGTGCGCCGGCAGCGCCCGCTGCTGCTGATTGACATCGCCGTGCCGCGCGACATTGATCCCGAAGTAAACGATCTGGAGAATGTCTATCTTTACAACGTGGACGACTTGCAAGGCATCGCCGATGACTACCTGAAACTGCGCAAGGAAGAAATCACACGCTGCGAGGCCATCATTGCCGAAAAGGTAATGCCGCTGCTGGATGCCAGGCTTTTTCAACTTTTGTTTTGAAATGGCCGATTTTCAGTCATAATAAAGTCTTACAAAAATTTTTGCATTGACAGCCAGCCTGGGCATGATGCCTCCGTTCTTTGACATAAGCTAACTGGAAATGTGGTCAATAATCCCTATTAAATGTTTAGTCGTGAGCAGGGAAACCCCCGTTCTCTGAACGGGGTTAGAAAAAGGGCTATGCCGAAAGATTACTTGCTGGCGTGATTCATTTTGAAGACAGGTTTCCTTGACAGCATTTTTGGAATTACGGCAGCTAGGCAACGGTTCCGAACTGGTGATGTGGACGAAGGCACGAGACGGCGACTGTGGCCTCTTACAGAGGCCCAGTCCCAAAGCCCCGCCCTCTGGGCGGGGATTATTTACTGTCAGGTTTCGACCGGATGGAACTCGAATCAAACATGATCACTTTGGATTTTGGATCGGCGCGGCCGCAGCCGGCCCGTAGTCATATACGGCTGTCTGTTCCGGCGGCACACTGCCAAATGCAAACGGCAGCGGTTCCCAAGCCGAAGCGTCATAAAAGCCGGCCCCGGTGGCGAGGCTGCATGTGGTCAACAGGCGCGGGCCGGAGACGGACACAATCTTCCTCAACGTCGCCGTGCCTGGCTTGGGTGGAAGAATGTCCACATTGTTGGCGGGCACAACAAACGTGTCTCCGGGTTTCAGCAAAGGATTGGCCAGGTCAATCGCCAATGCCCCGGATTTTTCCATGTAATATTGGAATCCCCAGTGGCCTTGAAACCAGAGCGTCTTTCCCGGAGCCTGCGATGCTGAACACGTTTCCGTCGCGCTTTCCCGGACGGCGCTGGCAAGAAGAAAATCCGCGCGCGTGACGAGCAGGGACAGTGCCGCGCTGCCGGCAAGGGCGATGACGACTCCCCGCTGCCAGACCTTGCCACCAGCCGGAAAATTTTTCTCCAAACGTCGCGCGATTAAAATTCCCACTGCCGGTGCCATGGGCAGGATGGAGCGCCCGTTGACAGTCCAGTTGAAAAACACCGCGAACGAAAAGGTTCCCAGGACCCACAGCAACAACAGCCACGAGAGCGCATCGCGCCGGTGAAAGATGTCCGTGATGGCCAGGGCCAGCACGCCGATTCCTGCAACAGCCCAGACGGCGATTTGAAGTTTCGCGATCATCGGGGAAGCCCACGGAGATGCGCCTGGATTTTTGCCGATGACACCGCCGAACACCAGGATGGCGGCAAATGAAACCGCGGCTCCGCCAAACCCTGCGAGCGCCCGGCGTTGCCAGAGCAGCGGCGCGAAGAACGCCACCACCGCAACGCATCCGCCGGTAAAGATCAGCGCCGTGAATGCGGCGGTTGTTCTGGAATAACTGGGATCACCTTTAGCGAAAGATGTGAATTCCATCGCGCGGAACAGCAGATTGTGCCCATATAGCGCCTGGGTTGCGACCTGATACGCATACAGCGTTGCCAATGGAATCAGCAGATAAACCACCCATCGTCCTGGCCGGCGTTTGCAGAGGAGGCTGTAGGCGCATAGCAATGGCATGAGGCACGCGCCATAGTATTTTGTCATGGCGGCGGCGGCGATGAGGAGGCCGGACACGGCCAGCTTCCCGAAATCATCACGCTCCATTCCCTCGATCCACAACACCACCGCCCAGACCCAGAATGCCAGCATCAGCACGTCGCACATGACGGTGAGGCTCGAAACCAGAAACACCGGCGTGAACAACATAGCCAGCGCGGCCAGCATCGGATGCTCGCAAAAATGTCCGGCCAGCCGGTGCGTTCCCCAAACCACCGCCAACGCCGGCAGCAGAAAGGCAAGGTGCAATCCGATTTCGTTCCAGCCGAACACGCCCGCCGCCAGCGCCAGATAATAACACGCCAGCGGCGGATTTTCCGTCACGTTCCACATCGGGAACACCGTCTGCGCCCAGTTCACATCGAACCCGTAAGGATTGGCCGGATGCAAATAAATTTGCTGCGCGACCCGGATGAACAGCGGGTCGTCCAGGTTGAAAGGCTTGGCCAGAAACGGCGAGAGCACGGCTACCGTGAGCAGCGCCAGCGCCCAATTCGGATGCGCAGCCACCCGGCGGCGTATTTTTTCAAGCATACCGGATTTGATTTAGCCGAGATCGGGCGCAGGAAGAAGCATTTTTCTCTCGCAAATCATTCGCCGGCAAAAGAGAATTCATCCTCGTTTTCAATTCATGAACGAACAAATCGTCATCCTCGACTTCGGGTCGCAATACACCCAGGTCATCGCGCGCCGTATCCGCGAGTGCAACGTCTATTCCACCATCCTGCGCTTCGACACACCCGCCGTGAAAATCGCCGCGCTCAAGCCGAAGGGCATCATCCTCTCCGGCGGGCCGTCGTCGGTCTATGCCAAGGACGCGCCGTTGCCGGATAAAACCATCTTCTCGCTCGGCGTGCCTGTGCTCGGCATTTGCTATGGCGTGCAAATTTTTGCGCAATTCCTCGGTGGCCGGGTCGAGAAGGGCCAGAAGCGCGAATATGGCAAGGGCACGCTCCGGGTGAAGGATTCCTCGTGCGCGCTCTTTCAGGGACTGCCGGAACAACTCCAGGTCTGGAACTCGCATGGTGACAGGCTCACGAAACTGCCGCGAGGCTTCAAACCCGTCGCTGTCACCGAGAACTCGCCGTTTGCCGCCATCGAGAACCGCGCACAGAAATTATTCGGCCTGCAATTCCATCCCGAAGTCGTCCACACGCCGCGCGGGAAGGAGATCATTTCCAACTTCGTCCACAAAATCTGCGGCTGCGGCAAGGGTTGGACGATGCGTAATTACGTCGAACAGGCCGTCGCCGAGATCCGCAAACAGGTCGGCAGGGGGGAAGTCATTCTCGGCTTGAGCGGCGGCGTGGATTCCAGCGTCGCGGCGGCCTTGCTGCACAAGGCCATCGGCAAACAGCTCACCTGCATCTTCGTCAACAACGGCGTGCTCCGCGCGCGCGAGGCCGAGGTCGTGCAGGAGGTTTTCGGCAAACATTTCAAAATGAAATTGAAATACGTTGACGCCGAGAAGCGCTTTTTGACCAAACTGCGCGGCGTCACCGATCCCGAACGCAAACGCAAAATTATTGGCACAGAATTCATTAGGGTCTTCGAGGACGCAATTGTTGAATTGAAAAAAAATCGGAAATCGGAAATCGGAAATCGGCAATTCAAATTCCTTGCCCAAGGCACGCTGTATCCGGATGTGATTGAGTCCGTGCCCATCGCCGGCAATCCGGCGGCGATGATCAAGAGCCATCACAACGTCGGTGGGCTGCCCAAGAACATGAAATTTAAACTGGTCGAGCCGCTGAAATGTTTGTTCAAGGACGAGGTGCGCCTGCTCGGACTCGAACTCGGCCTGCCGAAGGAGATTGTCTATCGCCAGCCGTTCCCCGGCCCCGGCCTCGCCGTGCGCTGCCTCGGCGAAGTGACGCCGGGGAAATTGCAGGTGCTCCGCCGCGCCGATGCCATCATAGTGGAGGAGATGAAGTCGAGCGGGCTTTACTACAAGACATGGCAGACCTTTGGGGTGCTGCTGCCCGTGCGCAGCGTGGGCGTGCAGGGCGACGAGCGCACCTACGACTGGACGCTGGTCATCCGCGCCGTGGAATCGCAGGACGGCATGACGGCGGACTGGGTGAAGCTGCCCTACGACCTTCTGGAGAAAATTTCACTGCGCATCACGAATGAAGTGCGCGGGCTGAATCGCGTCGTGCTCGACCTCACCAGCAAACCGCCGGGCACGATTGAGTGGGAGTGAGATTCTTTCGCTGACGTGAAGTCTTGTTGCCTTTCCTCGCATTAGGGCGGCATTGCTGTGATGTCATAGCCTCCTATCACCTGAAACTTCAAAGCGGGAAATTTGTCTGCAAGAGCCTTTTGAAGAACGTCCTCAATTTGTCTCACCTCTTTTTGGCTTTCGGTATCGTTGCAATTGATGGTGACGACAAGCAAATCCCGCTCAACTGACAAAGCAACGGCGACAGTGCAACCTCCCAACCAAAATCCTCGCTCCTTGGTCCTTTTCCATTCTGCGACTATGCCTGTATAGACAGGCCAAAAATCTTTTCGGGCGACTGAATGGAAATTGAAGGGTGCTAAAGTCGTATCTATCTCTCCTTTGACAGTGTCGGTGTTGGTAGCCAATGAAGCGTTTGCGGACGGTAATTCGATTCGTGAAGTATATCCTGTCACGCACCCACCTAAAACCAATGGGAGAAATAACACGATGAGCAGACTGTAGTAAAAGATAATTGACGGCTCGGTTTGCAGCCTGTCCTGATTCTTCATGGCTTTGACATTGCGCCTGCCGGAGTCAGTTATCAACGAAAAACAGCACTCGTCTTTAGCGCGGGTCTTTGTCCAACCAAACCTCAAAGTTCGCACATTCGTCCGATTGCCGTCCGAAGCGGTCAAAAAGTGATGTTTTTGGCAAAAAACATCGTTTTATTGGATTTTTGACACAAACCCTTCGGCAAAGGCGTCCGTCCGGGAGGAAATTGTGTTCGCCTCGGAATCTCCGACACAAGACGCGTTGCTGCCTGCTGGTTCTTCGTGTGCAAAACTTTTTGTTGGTTTCAAAATGCCACACTGCTAGTCTGGATACACCGTCAACCCAGATTGCGCTTATGGAAATCATCTTCAATTGCCCCAATTGCGGTCAGGAACTGGCCGTGGACGAGGCGGGCGCCGGCTCGCAAATCCCTTGTCCTACGTGCAGCGAAAACATCACCATTCCCGACAAAGCTGCGAAGACTGCGCCGGCAAATCCTCCGGCCGAAGTTCATGCGCCCAGCCTCGCGCCCAGTGCCATGGCGTCATCTGCAGCCGCCAAGGTGGAGTTTCATCTCAAGGTGCCGGTGCGGACCACGCCCGGCGAAAGTCTCATCAAGAAGGCGGCGATCCCGCTCGATGCCGTCGCCAAGGGCGCTGACAAGCAAATCCGTGTGCGGACGATACGCCACGACAAGTGCATTGACGCCGGCCATGACAAGTTTGACGAGATGGTTTCAAAAGTCCTGGCGGACATCGGCGAGGCCAACCTCATCAGCATGCACACCATCAGCTTCGAGCATTTCGACGTGCAGACTCAAAAGGTGATGACGGATTACGGGCTGGTGATTGTCTATCGTGGTTGATTCCAATTCGCACGCCTTGACTTGCCGATTCCACCCCGCTACTGTCGCCGCATGAACCGCCGGTTCGTTTCTCTGCTGTTGCTTGTCGCGGGCGCGATGTTGCTGCCGTTCCGCGCTCCCGCGCCGTTCTATTATACTCCCGGTGAGGGTTGGTATTACGAGCCTTACGGCGAGAAGGCCAATTGGCAGCGCCCCCGCGCCAAGGAACAACTGGACGTGGCGGAGCAGGCGTTCACCAACAAGGAATACAATGTGACGCTCCACGCTGCGCATCGCGTCGTGCGCGTGTGGCCGCAGTCTGATTTCGCGCCGCGCGCCGAATATCTCATCGGCCGCTGTCTCGAAGTGAGCGGCAAGGACGAGGCGGCGTTCAATGCCTATGAGGCAATCATCCAGAAATATCCGCACAGCGACAGTTACGAGGACGTGCTGTGGCGGCAATACGGAATCGCCGGACGCTTTCTGGACGGTGAATGGTTCCGGCTTTGGGGCACCATCCCGCTTTACCCCTCAATGGATGAAACGGCCAGACTGTTCAGCACCATCGTCACTAACGGCCCCTACAGCGATGTCGCGCCGCACGCGCAATTGCGCATCGGCGCGGCCCGCGAAAAGCAGAAGGATTACGACTCGGCGGTGAAGGCTTACGCCACCGCCGCCGACCGTTATTACAACCAGCCGCGTCATCGCGGCAGATGCGCTTTACCGCGAAGGCATTTCGTATCAAAAGCAGGCGTCCACCGCCGAATACGATCAGGGCACCGCCGGTCAGGCCATCGCGGCTTACACGGATTTCATCACGCTTTATCCCGATGACAAGCGCGTGCCGGACGCGCAAAAGGCCATCGTCACGCTCAAGTCGCTGCAGGTGGAGGGGAATTTCAAAATCGCGCAGTTTTACGAGCAGAACAAGGTCTTGAACTCGGAGCAACGGCGGGACGGCGCGCTGGTTTATTACAACCAGGTGTTGCAGCTCGACCCCAACTCGCCGTTCGCCGCGCAGGCGCGCCAGCGCATCGAACAGCTCAAGCCGCGCGCTTCAACCTCGCCCGCCAGTTGAAATGCGCCCGCTGATTTTTTTTGCGATTTGCGTGGCGGCGGTTTTGTCCGCCGGTTGCGCCGGTTACCACCTTGGGCCGGTCAATAACGTGGTGGCCGGTGATAAGATCCATTGAGATCGTTCCCTTCAACAACCAGACGTTGCAGCCGCGGCTGGGCGACGCGGTGACGCAGGCGTTGCGCGAGCGGATGCAGACCGACGGCACCTATCGCCTCGCCACCGGCAGCCCCGGCGATGTCGTCGTCACCGGCGTCATCACGGCCTACAATCGCGAGGGCGTGAGCTTTTTGCGGACGGATGTCGCGACGGCGGAAAATTACCGGGTGGATATCACTGCGCACGTCACGGTGCGCGACCGCAGCACGGGCAGGGTGTTGCTCGAAAAAAACGTGAATGGCTACACGCTTGTCCAGGTGGGGACGGATTTGACGGACGCCGAGCGCCAGTCGTTGCCCCTGTTGGCGGAGGATCTGGCGCGCAATATCACGTCATTGCTGACGGAAGGCGCGTGGTGAAAAATCATCGAAACCGGCTTGCGGCTGCCATTGTCTGTTCCATAATAACCCTCAAATCCTCAACCGATATGAAAAAGCACATTGCAAAATTCTCAATGCTAACCTTGTGCGCCGCGGCCATCCTCGCCGTGCCCGCGTTGTCTCTCGCGCAAGACAATACCAACGCGCCTGCTCTGCCCGCCGTGGCTCCGCCGGTCGCGGTCGCCCAAACTCCGCCGGTGCCCGCCGTTCAAACTCCACCAGCGCCCGCAGCGCAAACTCCGCCTGTCAAGAAACACAGAACCACGCTGCCGTTCCACGGCACTTTGACCGCGGTGGACACCAATGCGATGACCCTGACGGTCGGGAAGCGCGCGTTTGAAATGACCTCTGAAACGATTGTCACCAAGGACGGCAAGCCGGCGGAGTTGGCCGATGGTGTCGTGGGCGAGACGGTGCGCGGCGCTTACAAGAAAAATGCGGAGGGCAAGCTGGATGCGGTCACGATACATTATGGCGGCAAGACAGCAGGAACCGGCGGGCAACTGATCACCGCAAATCTTTCCGTTAACCAACGTCTGGCGTTGTCGCCGGCCGTTTTTTATTGCCGCTTCCACCAACTGGTCAGCCCCTTCGATTTTTGCGGTGACGTCTGCGGAAATTGGGATTGCTGCCGCAGCAGCAGGCTGCGCGCCGCCTCCAGGGCCATGATGAATTCATCGTAGCTCAAAAAGCGGTCTCCCGGATTTTTGGCCAGCACTTTCACCATCGCATCGCTCGTCGGCTGCGAGATCTCCGGCACAACCAGGTTCGGCGGCGTCAGCGGCGTGTTGACCTGGGCCACGATGACTTCCTCGATGGTCGGCGCGTCGAACGGCACATGGCCGGTCATCGCGTGATACAGCGTCGCACCGAGGCTATACATGTCGGACAAAAAAGTTTCCGGCTCGCGTTTGATTTTTTCCGGCGCGACGTAATACGGCGTGCCCCAGGTCACGTCCTCGACCTCGTGTTCCACGTCGGCTTTGCGCGCGAGGCCGAAATCAATGAGCTTCGGTTCGTGGTCGGCGTTGAACAGGATGTTGCCCGGCTTGATGTCGCGGTGGAGCAGGTCGTATTTGAGCGCCATGTCGAGGGCGGAGGCGATTTTGGTGCCGATGTCGAGCACGTCGAGTTCGGGCAGCAGGCGCAATTTTTCGATGCGCGCGTCGAGGCTCCCGCGGTCGGCCAGTTCCATGACGAGATATTGCTGCCCCTCCCATTCGTCGAACGTGTAGAGATGGACGATGTTCGTGTGGTTCAGCCGGGCGCATGCGCGGGCCTCGCGATAAAATGCCTCCAGCGCCTTCGTGTCTTCGAGCAGCTCCTTCTTCATCAACTTCACCGCCACCATCCGTTCCAGCGTCGTGTCCCACGCGCGATACACCATGCCCATGCCGCCCGACCCGACGATGCTCCGCAACTCGAATTGCCGCAGCATCATCGGCATCATGATCGGATGCCCGCATTTGGTGCAGGGCACCGTGCCCAAGCGGCGGCAAATCGCCGGGGATGAAGACCTTCGTCTCGCACCAGCCGCATGTGACCATTCGTAATTGCTCGCTCATGCCTGAAGTCAATCTAGCACCAAGCCGCCATCCCACAACGCATTTTTTGACTGATGGAAAAACTTTGACAAACGGGCTGGAATGGTGTTTCTTATCGCCGGTAAGAGATGAAGACCACGTTTACAACCAAGATGCTGAAGCACGCGCCGGTCATTGGCTGCATGGCCAATTGGCAGCGCGGCTCCCGTCTTTTGGGCATCGTGGGATTGAAATACTAAACGAAGGAACGATTTCAGAAACCCGCGATTGCCAGTCAATCGCGGGTTTTTCGTTTTTTGACCTGAAACCATGAACGAAAGGAAAGACATGAACAAATACACAACCAAAGTGCCGACCGAATTCGGTCCTGAAACGCGCTTCGAGCTGCGGCCCGCGCCGCCCGCTCCGTTCCGCGCGACGAGGGAAACCGACTTTGAGCGGCTTAAAACTAGGCTTCTCGCGGAGCAACTGGCCGGGGCGACGCCGGAAGTGACCGTTCCGCTGCGGCGCGCGGCCAACGAGGCGGCGGCGCTGGCGTGGGTGACATTTTACCCACTGCTGGTGTTCCCGGTGCTTTTTGAGGAAAAAATCGCCATCGCGCTGCGCCAAGCCCAGCGGCAGGCGCGCATTTACGCAAACAGCCGCGACCTGCTCGCCGTATGAAGACGCGGCACGAAATCCTCCTCGTTCTCGTCGTCGTCCTCGTCCTCGACTTCTTTTCGAGTATGAGGACGGCGGCGAGGACGGGATTTTTTGCGGGTATTAATCTCCGGGGAGTGGATCGTTGTCGCGGAGAAGTTTAAGCTTCCGCTTGACGTGGCAGATCCGCGCTCCTGACTATTTTTCCTCGACGCGCCGTATCCGCGCGCCGAGCTTCTGTAATTTCTCATCCATCTTTTCGTAGCCGCGGTCCAGATGGTAAATTCGGTTCACCTGCGTCGCGCCTTTGGCCGCGAGCCCGGCAATCACCAGCGCCGCCGACGCGCGCAAATCGCTCGCCATCACCGGCGCGCCGCTTAATGGCCTGCCGCCCTTCACAATCGCGCTGGGCCCCTCAATCTCGATGTCCGCCCCCAGCCGTGCCAGTTCGCTTACGTGCATGAAGCGTGACTCAAAAATTCGCTCCGTGATGATGCTGATGCCCGGCGCTAGCGTGAACAGCGCCGTCATTTGCGCCTGTACGTCTGTCGGGAAACCGGAATACGGCAGAGTCGTCACGTCCGACGGTTTCAATTTCCCTTTCCGCCGGACCACCAGATTTCCACGGCGTCGCTCGACCGAGACGTTGGCCTCATTCAACTTGTCTATCACCGCGCGCAAATGATCCGCCCGCGCGCCGCGGATGATGATTTCACCGTCCGTCGCGGCGGCGGCGATGGCAAACGTCGCCGTTTCAATCCGGTCGGGAATGACCTCATGCTCCGCACCGTGTAACTGTTCAACGCCGGTGATGGTGATGGTCGGGCTGCCCGCGCCGGAAATTTTCGCACCCATCGCGCACAGAAAATCCGCCAGATCCACCACTTCCGGCTCGCACGCCGCGCTTTCAATCACCGTCACACCGTCGGCCAGTGCCGCTGCCATCATCACGTTCGCCGTGCCAAGCACCGTCGAGCCGGCGCGTCCGCCAAGAAACATCGCCGCACCACTCAATTTCTTTGCCGTGGCTTCAACGTAACCGCCCTCGATTTTGATTTTTGCGCCGAGCGCTTCGAAGCCTTTCAAATGCAGGTTGATTGGCCGCGCACCGATGATGCAGCCGCCAGGCAGTGAAATCCGCGCCTTGCGCAGCCGGCCCAGCAGCGGCCCGGCAATGCAGATCGAGCCGCGCATCTTGCGCACGAGTTCGTAATCCGCGTAGCCGCGGATTTTTTTCGCGCGGATGGTGAGCGTTCCGCCCGTAAATTTCACCTGTGCACCGAGCGATTCGAGGATTCGCGCCATGAACCGCGTGTCGCTCAAATCTGGCACGCCACGGATGATGCATGGCTCGCCGGTGAGCAGCGTGGCCGCCATGATGGGCAGCGAGGCGTTTTTGCTGCCGCTGATTTCAACCTCGCCGTGCAGCGGCACGCCGCCTTTGATCAAAAAACTTTCCATGAGATATCAAATAGAAGTTCAACCACAAATATGCTGCCGTAAAATTCGCGAGTGTGGTTCTTTATCTGTGCCCATCCGTGTTCATCCGTGGTTAAAAATTCCAGTTCAAAATCGTGCGATCAAAATTCTGGCGCGCTGACTGTAATCCTCCTTCACCGCTTCGACAATCCACTTTTGCGCTTCAAAAATGTTTTTGACCGCCTGCGCCTGGCCATCGCCGAATTCCAGCATGATCTTGCCATCCGGTTTTAGGAACGACTTTGCCTCCGTCGCGAGCTTTCGATAAAAATCTAGGCCATCTCTCCCCCCATCCAGTGCCGTGTGCGGATCAAAATCGCGCACCTCTGGCTGGAGTGTTTCAATTTCGGCGGACGGTATGTAAGGCGGATTGCTTACAATCAAATCGAATTCCCTTTTTCGGAGGGGCGAGCTTTGCGAGTCCTTGATTTTTGTTTCAATTCCCGAATTTGGGACCCGTCCCTCCGATTGAAATGCGGCAAACCCATCGCCTAGAAAAAGTTCAATCCGTTCCGCAACGTTGTTCCGCGCCGCATTTTCTTTCGCCAACAGCAACGCATCCGCCGAGATATCCATTGCAACAATTTTTGCGTTCGGACATTTCGCCGCCAGCACAATGGCGATGCAGCCCGTTCCCGTCCCGAAATCCAGGGCTTGGTAGGGCGCGCAGTCCTCTGTGTGCCGCCCGGCAGGCAAGTGATTACCCTCCCTGCCTTGCAAAAACTCCCAGCCTGCCTCCGCGAGCAGCTCCGTTTCGGGTCGCGGTACAAGGGCGTGGCGGTTCACGGCGATTTCATAACCGCAAAATGAAGTTGAGCCAATGATGTGTTGGAGAGGTTCATGCTGGCCGCGGCGTTTGATAAATCCTCGCAATACGTCGGTTTCCGCCGGTGTCAGCACGCGTTCGAAGTTCAGATACAACTTCATTCGCGGCAGCTTGAGCAGATGCGCAAGCAGCAATTCGGTTTGCAGGCGCGGAGATTCGACGTTCTTTTTGCCAAGAAAATCAGCGCTCTTCTGGATCGCTTCAAGGACGGTCATTGCTTTTTCGCCTTCGGCTTGTCGTCGTCATATAAACGCGGGTCGCGGTGCTTTTGTGAACCGGTCACAAACTGTGACCGGATCGGCTGGCCAGCTTCCTCGGTTGTCAACCGAAACATGAAATCTTCGGGGAAACGAATGGCATTGCGTTTGACAGCCTGATTCAGAACCTTGGTTTCAACACCGTAAAGCTCCGCCAAATCGGTATCGGGCATCACTTTTTCGCCACGAATCAAAAGGATGCTCCGCTCGGTGCGTTCAAGTGGAATGAGTGTTACCGGCTGATTCATGTGCCGAGATTGCCAGAGGTTCTATTTGCCTTCAACCTAAGTTCCGCAAGTGCTTGGTATCCGTGTCCATCCGTGGTGAAACTGTTTTTGTCTTCCCCATCATTGGATGTTCGATGTTCAACGTTCGATGTTCGATGTTTCCGAATTTCAGCATTTCAGTTTGTCAGCTTTTCAGATTGTTCGTGGTCTCGTTATCCTTCGCCGACTGTAGTCTTGTTGTCCGTCCCCGCTCCATCTTTTATCCCTGTCCATCCGTGGTTGATTCACCCCCTGTTTCCACCCGATTAGCGTTTATTAGCGTGGATTAGCGGTTAGAAATTTCGTTCTTTCGTATTTTTCGTGGTTATAAATCCGTGTTTATCCGTGGTTGAAAGTGCGTTTTCAGGTTCAACTCCTTTGAGGTAGGCGAAAATGAGTTCGGGCAAGTCTTGGCTGTAACCCCCTTCGAGCAGGCTGAAGAACGGCACGCCCAGCTCGCGCAGCGACTGGCCGAGCCAGTGGAAATCCTCCGCCAGCAGCGTGCCATCCGCCAGCGGGTCGCCGCGTACGCGTCGAACCCCGCGGACACGGCGATGAGGTCGGGGCGGAAATTTTTCAGATCGTCCAGCGCGCGCCCAAGAATGGCGCGATACGTCTCGCGCGGCGTGCCCGGCGCAACGGGATAATTGAAGCAATTGTTGCCGGCATTTGCCGCGCCCGTGCCGGGATAGCATGGAGACTGGTGGATCGAGAAACACGCGCAGTCGGGCCGGTCCAGCAAAATGGCTTCCGTGCCGTTGCCGTGATGCACGTCGAAATCAAAGGTGGCGACCCGCTTTGAGCCGGTTGCCAGGGCTTCGAGTACGGCGATGGCGATGTTGTTTAGGTAACAGAATCCCATCGCCCGGTCGCGCGTCGCGTGATGGCCGGGCGGGCGCATGAGGCTGAAAGCCGTTTCATCCGCGCGCGCGGCTTTCAACGCGCTGAGCGCCGCGCCGGCGGATGCGCGCGCGAAGCCGGCGATGTTTTCGTAAAACGGCGTGTCGCCGTCAAAGTCGTGCGGGATTTGCAGGCGTGCCAGAAGTTCCGGCGAATGGGCGCGGAGGATTTGTGCGTCCTTCACCGCGCCCGGCGCGGCCCAGACGAGCGGCAGATCCGTCTGGCTTTTCAGCCGTTCAGCGGTGGTGGTGATTCGCGCCGGCCGTTCGGGATGGCCTTCGCGCGAATAGCCGGTGCAGCGTTCGTCGGTGATGATTTTCACGGACATGATTTAACCACGGCTCGTCGCGTCGAAGCAAGTGGCGAAGGCGGAATGAACTCAGACTGTATGATGGCTGCGGAATCTCTTTTGCAACGGCGCTTTCTTTGTTAAAATTCACGCACATCTAAAATCATGAAATTGAAATGGTTCGCACTCACGGTCGCTTCCATCGCATTCACCTTCAGCGCTGGCGCATGGGATTACGAAGGCCATCACGCAATCAACGAGCTGGCGCTGGCGTCGCTGCCGGCGGATTTCGGCGCGTTTGAGCTGACGCCCGCGTTGAAAGGGCGCATCGAATATCTGGCGGGCGAGCCGGATCGCTGGCGGAACATGAGTGATCTGCCGTTGAAAAATGTCAACGGGCCGGATCATTACATTGATTTGGAGGATTTGAAACTTTACGACCTGACGCCGGACACGCTGCCGCTGATGCGCTACGATTTCGCCGCGGACATCGCGAAGGCGCGCGCGGCGCATCCCGACAGATTTCCGGCGATTGACCCGGACAAGGACGCCGACCACACGCGCGAGCTGGACGGATTTTTGCCGTGGGCCATCACGGAGAATTACGAGAAGTTGAAATCCGACTTCAGTTCGCTGAAGGCGTTCAGGCAATACGGCGGCACGCCGGAGGAAATCGCCAACGCGCAGGCGGACTGCATTTATGTGATGGGCGTGATGGGGCATTACGTCGGCGACGGCTCGCAGCCGCTGCACACGACGGTGCATTTCAACGGCTGGGTCGGCGACAATCCGAAAGGCTACACGACCAGGACGACGTTTCACGCGTGGATTGACGGCGGCTATTTTCAAAAAACCGGCGGGATAAAAGTGGACGCGCTCATCGGAAAAATCCAGCCCGCCACGCGCATCGCCAACGCGGACCAGCCGGACGGGATGTTCAAGGCCGGTGGTGAATTATCTCGTCGAGCAAAACAAATTCGTCGAGCCGCTTTATGAAATGGAAAAGAACGGGCAGCTCACCGGCGAAGGCGACAAGGGCATGGACGGCGTGCCGTTTCTCGAAGGCCAGCTCGTCAAGGCCGGGCAGATGCTCGGCAACATCTGGCTGACCGCCTGGCTCGAAGCGCCGGAGGACACCTATCTCGAACGGCAGCTTCAGCAGCGCGCCGGCGCGGTAACGAAATGAGCCGCCGGACGATGCGATAGTGTTCCGCCATCGCTAAATCCGATAAAAATTAACCGGACTGACACGCGATTGACACACGCCTTTGCCAGAATGGTGGCGTGAAATCAGTTGAAACCGTTCATTCGTTCGTTAGCGCGCCGGCGCAATACACCGCACGGCTGGCTCGTGACGTCGCCGAAATCCGCGCCGCGCAGGCCTTGCGGTTCGAGGTTTTCAATGTCGAACTCAACGAGGGGTTTGAACAATCTTTCACTACCGGCCTTGATGAAGACCCGTTCGATGCCGTTTGCGACCATCTCATAGTCGAACATCTGCCGTCGCACACGATTGTCGGTACCTACCGCCTGCAAACTGGCGCGAATGCCGTGAAAAACCTCGGCTATTACTCCGCGCAGGAGTTTGAATTCCAGGTTTTTGAATCGTTGCGCTGTGAAATCGTCGAACTCGGGCGTGCTTGTGTCCACAGCCAGCATCGCAACCTTGTTGTCCTCGGATTGCTCTGGAAGGGGATTGCCGGATACGCAAAAAATCGAGGTGCGCGCTACCTGTTGGGTTGCAGTTCCATCACGTCGCAGGACCCGGCGGTCGGCGCGTCGGCTTACTCGGATCTGTGCCGAAAACATTTATCGCCGCCGCAGTGGCGGACACGGCCAAGGCCGGAATTCGATTGCCCGCTGAATTGTTTGTCGGATGAAATCCAGCCGATCCCCAAACTCCTGCGTGCCTATTTGAGCGTCGGTGCGAAAATCTGCGGGCCACCGGCCTTGGACCGCCATTTCAAAACGATTGATTTTCTGACCCTGCTAGATTTGGAGGCGATGCCGTTGGTGGCGCGCCAGCGTTTTCTGGATTGACCCGCGCCGCCATCGCGTTTGAAATCCCGGCATGAATGGGCTTTGCCGGCATCCGTTCCGCGTCACCGGAAGATTCTTCTGGCTTGTAGGTGCCCTTCTCGCCGCCGCTTTCGATTTTCTGTTGAACGACGCATTCCGCCCTGAAAAATCAACGCCCGCCGCCCGCGCGCTGTGGGTGCAACACAATGCGCGGCGCATATTGAAGGTTTTTAACCTGGAATCGCAGGTCGCCGGCCCCGTCCCAACCCGCGGCCTCCTCATTTCCAATCATCTGGGCTACCTCGACATCCTTTTGCTCGCATCCATAACGCCCGTGTTGTTTGTGTCCAAGCGCGAGGTTAAATTCTGGCCAGTAGTCGGCTGGCTCACCCGGATGGGCGGGACGCTGTTCGTTGACCGCGAGCGCCGCGTGCAAGTCGGCCAAGTGAACAATGAAATTGAAGCTGTGCTGAATCAGGACGCGCTCGTGGCTTTGTTCCCGGAAGGAACCAGTTCCAATGGCGTGACGGTTTTGCCGTTCAAATCGTCGCTGCTCGAACCGGCGGCGCAATCCGCGCACCCGCTCTCGGTTAGCGCGATTCAATACGCCATCGAAGACGGCAATGCGGCTGAAGATGTCTGTTACTGGGGCGACCACACCTTTTTTCCGCATTTGCTCAATCTGCTGGGTAAGCGCGCTGTCAGCGCCACCGTCCGCTTTGCGCTCGTTCAACGGACCGGCTCCGACCGCAAGCAGTTGGCGGAGCAATTACGCGCGGAAATTTTAAAATTGAAAACAGCACGCATTCCTTGAATGGAGATTACTGGCTCGCCGAGCCATGGCGCATCTCGGAACGGAAATTCTGGTCCTTAATTCTAATACGGCATGTTGCCCCGCTAGAGCCCCGGGCTGCTCTGCATTATGCCGCCATCGGCAAAGATGGTGGTTGCCGTCATGTAACTGGCCCCGTCGCTGGCCAGAAACGCAACGAGACTGGCAATTTCTTCCGGCCGGGCCATGCGCCCCAGAGGAATGGCGCTGTTCAATTTTTGCAATAACGCGGGGTCATTCATGGTGCCGAGGTTGATCGGTGTGGCGACAGCGCCGGGGCCGACGCCGACGACTAGAATATTGTGTGGTGCAAGTTCGACGCCCGCCGTGCGCGTTAACATTCGCATCCCGCCCTTCGACAGGCAGTAAGCGGTGTTGCCGGGCATCGGCCAATCCTCGTGTACCGAGGTGATGTTGATGATGCGCCCGCCGCCGCCCTGCTTGATCATCTGCTGGGCGGCGAACTGGGTGCCGAAGAAAGCGCTCTTGAGGTTGATGGCGAGCACTTTTTCGTATTGTGCCTCGGTCGTGTCGAGAATCGAGGTGCGTGTCTCGACGCCGGCATTGTTGACCATGATGTCCACGCGCCCAAATTCCCTGACGGCGGTGGCGAACAGATTTTGAAGATCGGCAATCTGGCTCACGTCCGCCTTCACGCCGATGGCGCAGTCGCCCAAATCGCGGACTCGTTTTTCGAGTTCTTCCGTCGCCTCGGGGTGCGCGACGTAATCAATGACGATGCTTGCACCCTGCCGTGCAAGTTCCAAAACGATGGCCATGCCGATGCCGCTGTTGCCACCGGTGACGATGGCCACCTTTCCTTTAAGACTCATATTTTTCTCCTTGGTTAACGGGGTTGATGGTTGAAAAATCAAACGGTCGCGCGCGATGTTCGCGTGACGACAAAGGATAGCATGGAAAGCGCGAGCGCGACAACTGCCGTTCCGCCGTAAATGACATTCAACGCCAGCCCCGCCCGCGCTTGCAACGGCCCGACCCCGAAGGCGGCAATGCCGTAGCCGATTTGATAAAACGCAATCAGCCCGCTTGCCACCGAACCGGTGATGGCGGCCAGTTCCTTCTGGCCAAAGCTGATGGTCAGTGGCAGCAGCGCCGAACAACCGAGTCCGGCCAGGGCAAAAGTCAAAACACCGGGAGTCGGATTGTTTTTCGGCACGCACGCGCTGGCAATCAATGCTATTGTTACCACAAACGGTAAAACACGGCAGACCAGGGGTTCGGGAAACCATTTTTCAATCGCGAAAAACAGGATGCGGCCCGCCGTGACCGTGGCCCAGAATAATGCAAGGGCGAGCGATGCCACCGGCGCGCCGGCGCCATGATATTGCTTCATGTAAATGGACGCCCAGTTGCCGTTCATCGTTTCGCATACGCCGTAGAGCAGCGCAAATGCGGCGAAAATCCAGAACCGCGCGGGGAATTTGCTTTTCTTTGTTCGCGGGTTTTCAACTTGTTTCCCTTCGTTCAAGGGCTGGTTGAAACTAAAAATTAAAAGTACAAGAATCAGCACGCCGACCAGCACCGGTAGGCACCACCAGACTCCGAAACCGATAAAGATCGCGACAAAGACTGGTGCCAGCGCCGTTCCCAAACCCAGAAGCGCGTTCAATGCGAGTACCGCTTTGTCCGCCTTTTGCGGGAAAAATGCGGCGGCAAATGTGTTGAGTGCCGGCACGGTGAAACCGAAGCCGATGCCCATGCAAGTCGTGGCAACCAGCAGAATACCGTAGGCCAGTGAATGTTCCAACATCACGAACCGGCTCACCACCAGTAAGATCATGGCCAGCAGATTCGCAGACAGTCCCAGTAAATAAATGTGTTTGGTTCCAAGACATTTTCTCAAACCCGCGCCAAGCAGCGATGATGCGACCGCCATGATGGCCTGTGGAACAAACATTCCACCATATTCCGTTCCCGACAAATTATAGTCGCTGGGGCTGGTGAAGACCGCGCTCGCCGCCGGGAATGTGACCAGACCGATGCCTTGAATTACGCCGGCGGCATAAACGGTCAGGATTTCGCTGCGTCGCGCCATTTTATTTGAGGTGTGCGAGCAGATGGTCGCCGACCCGCAGCGCGTTGGCGATGGCGGTCAGCGAAGGATTCACCGCGCCGATGCTGGGGAAGAAGCTCGTGTCCACAACGTACAGGTTGTCGAGTTCGTGCGCCTTGCAGTTCACGTCGAGCACGGAATCTTTCGGGTCGGTGCCGAATCGGCAGGTGCCGGATTGATGGCCCACACCGGCGATGGGAATGTGTTTCCCTAGATAGAGATTGTTGGGAATAAGGTGCGGGTGCAGGTCCAGATGTTCGAGCATGGATTGCAATTTCTGCCGCAGCCGGTTGATCGGCTCTTGGTTGGTGAATTCGTAGTGAAGTTTGATTTCTCCCTTTGAATTCACCGTCACGCGATTTTGCGGCAGCGGCAAATCTTCGCCGGTGAGCCAGAAATCCACAGCGTGTTTCGCCATCTCGTTCGAGCGTCCAGCCCGGCGCAAAACTTGGCGCGTCGGCCTGAAACATCGGCCCCTTGGATTTGCCGATCATCTGGATGTTGCCCAGTGGAAACTCATAGTCGGGCGCACTCAGGTAAAAATCATTCACCGTCAGCGTCTTTTGGAAAACTGTCGGATTTTCGCGCCGCGACAAGGCGACGAGCGCCAGGGCGTTGTGAAACATGTAATTGCGACCGACCATGTCTGAACCATTGGCCAGCCCGCGCGGATGTTTGTCGTTGGCGGACATCAGGAGCAAGCGCGCCGAGTTTGCCGCCCCGCAGGAAATGACGACAATACTGCCGGAATATTCTACTCGTTGTCCATCGCGCTCCACAATGACGCCTGTGATATCGCGTCCGCTTGTGCTGGTTTCAAGTTTTTGCACATGGGCGTTCGTCAACAGCGTCACGTTCGGGTATTGCACTGCCGGTCGGACGGCAATGACTTCTGCGTCTGATTTCGCGTGAACAAGACAGGGAAAGCCGTCACACGTATCGCAGCGAATGCAACGGCTGTTCGGTGCATCCGCTTCATTCAGCAAGATACCTGTCGGCGCAAACGACGGATGATAGCCGGCGCGCTTCAAGTTGTCCGCCAGTTCCTGTATTCGTGGCTCGTGGCTGACGGGCGGAAACGGATATGGCGCGCTCGCCGGCGGATCGGTCAGATCATCGCCGCGCTGGCCGTGGACGTTGTAGAGTCGCTCTGCCTGCGTGTAATAGGATTCCAACTCGTCGTAACGAATCGGCCAGTCCGGCGTCAGTCCATCAGCGGTGCGATGTGCGGTGAAATCCTCCTTGCGCAAACGGAACAGCGCCGCGCCATACATCTTGGTCGCGCCGCCAACGAAGTAATGCACGCCCGGCTGAAACGGCTTGTCATCCTTGTCATACCATGTGTCTTTTGAGACGTACCGGTTCTTGACGAAAACTTCCGTCGTATCCCAGTTTTGTTTTTCGCGCGGTAGATGGTCACCTCGTTCCAGGATGAGAATGCGTCGGCCGGACGGTGCCAGCTTGAGCGCCAGCGTGCCGCCGCCCGCCCCGCTGCCGATGATGATGAAGTCGTAATGATTCGTGCTCATGGGTTTCTCTTCGACGCTGCCGCCGGCTTGTTTCGGGGCCGCAATAGCCTGGCGACCAGGCCGCTCCAGCCGGTTTGATGCGATGCACCCGCGCCGCGACCGTTGTCACCGTGAAAGTATTCGTGGAACAAAACGTAGTCCTTGAAATGCGGATCAGTTGCGAGCTTCGGGTGATATTTTAAGACCGGACGACGGCCGTCCTCGCCTTTCAAAAATAGCCGGGTGAGGCGGCGGGTGAGTTCTTCGGCGACTTCGTTGATTGGGATGAAGTGTCCCGAACCGGTCGGGCACTCCACTTTGAAATTGTCGCCGTAATAGTAATGAAATTTTTGCAGTGACTCGATGATGAGAAAATTGAGCGGCATCCACACCGGGCCTCGCCAGTTGGAATTCCCGCCAAACAAACCCCCGCGGGATTCCGCCGGCCAGTAACCAACCTCGTAGGTGTGTCCACCGGTCTCGTAACGAAATGGGTGCTGCTCATGCAATTTTGATAGGGAGCGCACGCCCTGGCCGGAAAGGAACTGGGTCTCGTCCAGCATCCGTTTGAGCAATGCCTTCATGCGGTGGCCGCGCAGCAGGGAAAGCAGTTTGCGGTCTCCGGCGCCGCAAACTTTCCAGTCGGAGATGAGACATGCCAGTTGCGGGCGGTGTTTCAGATACCATTCCATCCGGGCGGAAAACTCCGGTAACTGCTTGATTAGATCAGGCTCCAAAACTTCAACTGCCAGCAGCGGAATCAGACCGACGGCGGACTGGATTTTCATCGGCACATTTTCCCCGTCCGGCAGGTTCAGATGGTCGTAATAAAATTGGTCTGCTTCGTTCCACAAACCCAGCTTGTCCTCGCCCACGCCGTTGATGGCGGCGGCGATGCTCAGGAAATGCTCAAAAAATTTCGAGGCGATGTCTTCATAGACGTGGTTGTGCTGCGCCAGTTCAAGGGCGATGCGTAGCAGGTTCAGACAATACATCGCCATCCAGCTTGTGCCGTCAGCCTGGCTCATAAAACCGCCGGTCGGCAGCGGTTTGCTGCGGTCAAACACACCGATGTTGTCCAGGCCGAGGAAACCGCCTTGGAAAATGTTCCGTCCCTGTTCATCCTTGCGGTTGACCCACCAGGTGAAATTCAGCAACAGCTTTTGAAATACCCGTTCCAGAAAAATCAGGTCGCCGCTGTCGGCTGGATCGGATTCCTGCCGCTGCCGGCGATCAATCTGGAATACCCGGAACGCCGCCCATGCGTGTACCGGCGGGTTTACATCGCCGAACGCCCATTCGTAGGCGGGCAACTGGCCGTTTGGATGCATGTACCATTCGCGCATCAGCAGGACGAGCTGGCTCTTGGCAAACTCGGCATCAATTTCCACCAGCGCCACGCAATGAAACGCCCAGTCCCACGCCGCGAACCACGGATATTCCCATTTGTCCGGCATGGATATCACATCGGCGTTGTTCAGATGCTGCCAGTCGCTGTTGCGGCCGTGTTTGCGTTCCGGTGGTGACGGTGGCTGGGTCGGGTCGCCCTGCAACCAAAGCGGGACGTCGTAGTGGAAAAATTGCTTGCTCCAGATCATTCCCGCAAAAGCCTGGCGCTGCACCAGCCGTGCATCGGGGTCTTTGATTGCCTGTTGCAAACCGGCATAAAAACCGTCCGCCTCGCCGAGTCGCTGTGCAAGGATATCATCGAAGTTGGCCCATGGATTGCCCGCCGGCGGCAAGCCTGACTGCGCAAGCCGCAATCGCACAGTCGCCGATCCCCCCGCCGGTACTGTCAATTCATAAAGCACGCCAGCCTTGGTGCCGGTCTGGGCGGGATTCACTGCCGATTTGTTGCCGGCAATGATATATTCATGGAAGGCATCCTTGAAAAAACCTTTTGCGTCCGGCTGGTTATCGAGCCGGCGCGCATTGGTTTCGTTCTCAGAAAATAGCAACAGTGGGTTGCCATCGCAGTCGAGCCGGAAGTTGCCCAATTGACCATGCTCGATATTGACCCCGCCGTTGCCAGCCGTGAGCTTGTGTTTGTGTCCATTCGCAGTCCATGACCATGTGTTGCGGAAGCAGAGTTGCGGAAGCAATGTCAGCTTCGCCGTCTCCGGCCCGCGATTGTGTACCGTGATAAGTATTAGTATGTCATCTGGCCCGGCCTTGGCGTATTCCACGAAGACGTCGAAGTAGCGGTCCGCATCGAACAGACCGGTATCGAGCAGCTCGAATTCCGGCTGGTCCGCGCCACGCCGCCCGTTTTCGTCCACGAGCCGCGCGTAGGGAAATTCACCCTGCGGATACTTGTAGAGAAATTTCAGATACGAATGTGTCGGTGTGGCGTCGAGATAATAATAGAGTTCCTTCACGTCCTCGCCGTGATTGCCCTCGGCATTGGTGAGGCCGAAGAGACGTTCCTTCAAAATCGGATCCTTGCCATTCCATAACGCGAGCGACAGGCAGAGATGCTGCCAGTCGTCGCTGAATCCGGCGATGCCGTCCTCACCCCAGCGATACGCGCGGCTGCGCGCGTGGTCATGCGGAAAATATTCCCACGCTGTGCCGCCGGGCGAATAATCCTCCCGCACGGTGCCCCATTGCCGTTCGGACAGATACGGTCCCCAGCGCCGCCAGGTTTGCCGGCCGGTTTGGTCTTCTGCGACGCGCTGCTTCTCGGCGGCGGCATTCCCGGATGGAATCGGAGTCATGGCATTGGATTGGTTTGTGTTTCAGATCTGGTTTTTTTATCAGTATTCAATTCGTGACACGAAATACCTCCACTTTAAATTACTTCATACATCATGGACATTAAGGACACCAGCCCAACACACAAGCCAAATTGGAAGCATGGATTCCTCAAATGATCGCCTGTTGGATTTTCGATTTCCGGGTCAGGTTTGATTCTCCCTCACGAGCAAGACGGTGAGGTGAGGATGGTCGTTCCAACATTTCCTGTTTTCGCGTCGGTTTAAGCAGGGTGAAGTTGTTTTCTGTCTTGGCTATCGGTATCGGATTGTCAACACTCCGTCACTGACAGTCGTTGATGGCATTTTGATGGGCCCGTAGCTCAGCGGTTAGAGCAGGCGACTCATAATCGCTTGGTCCTCGGTTCAAATCCGAGCGGGCCCACCAGCCTTCGCTTACCGCTGCGCTTCCTGCGGGATTCCCGGAGGTGGCCCCGGCGCAAGCCGTGGCCGCCCGCAAGGAACAGCCAATGGTATATTCTCTGTGATGGTAACAAATTTTACCCCGACTCTGTGGATATTTTCAGCACCGTAGGTGCGCATATTGTAGAAAAGCCCGACAAATTTCCCCGAGCTCCGTCAGGAGCGGCATCTTCAGAATATGCCGCTATTCAAGCCGTGTCCGCAAATCGGCGAATGGTCGGAATGATTCTTATTCGTCAAAAGAATTTCCCGCCGAAATCCGATGGCGAAATCGCCTTGATCGGCGAAAGTTTGTAATCCTTCACATTGCGCGTCACGATGAAGTCGGCTTCAAACTTCCCGGCGCAGACACTTTGTAATGCGTCTTCAAAATCTGGAAAGCCGGAACGGATCGCCTCCAGCGCCAGTTCCGTGTCGCCGCCGGCAACTTCTACGAACGAAAGCAGGTCCTCAAAAAACTTCAGCGCCCTTTTACCGTCGTCGGCCAGATAATAGGCGTTTGCCAGGGTGTGCAATGCTATGGCTCCTTGAATTTTACCCGCTTCACAAGCATCAAAAACCCGCGCCGAATCCGGCAGGAATTTTTCGCGGCCGGCCATCACGTCCAGCAGCACGTCGCAATCCAGCAGGATTTTCACGAGTATTTTTTGGCGAGAAACGTTCCGCGCTTGTCCGATTTGTCCGCCGTGCGCAACGACACCTTGCCTGACCAGCGTTCAGAAAACGGCTTGCCGCTGCGGGCATGATTGCGTCCGCCCATTAAAAATCCCTCAACCAGTTTGGAGATGCTCGTTTTTTTCTTTCGGGCAAGCTGGCGTCCGAAGGAAAGCGACTCTTTGCTCAAATGCAGGTGAACACGTTGTATGCTCATGCCCACAAACTAACAATTGTGGGCTTGTGTGTCAAGAGCTGGAGCCAGTCGTGGCCGTCCGCAAGGGTGGCCATGCAAAGACCGGAGGCCGGGGATATTTTCCGGGTAGCGAGATGCGCCTCAAAAATACGAAATGAGCTTAGTTTAGACTTTTTCGAAATTGAGTTGATTAGTTGCATTTCACCTGTCCCGCTTCAACAGAAATTCCGCCAGTGCTTCCAGTGCCAGGGCATTGCCCTTGAAAATGTCCAGCGATGCAAACGCCTTGGCCGTCAGTTGCGCCGCAATCTTCCGCGATTTTTCCAGGCCCACAATGGCCGGGTAGGTCGCCTTTTGCACGGCCACGTCCTTGCCCGCCGTCTTGCCGAGCTGCTCGCTGGTTTGCGTCACGTCCAGGATGTCATCAATTACCTGGAACGCGAGGCCCACGTGGTAGCCGAAGTCGGTGAGGGCTGCGAGTTGCGCGGGCGTGCAGTTCGCGCTCATGCCGCCGAGTCGCACGGAACAGCAGAGCAGGGCGGAGGTCTTGCGCTCGTGGATGTAGCGGAGTTCAGCCACGGAAAGTTTTTTGCCCTCGCCTTCCAGGTCCGCCACTTGCCCGGCGACGAGTTGCAGCGAGCCGGAGGCCTCGGCGATCTCCAGAATCAAATCACGGTGCGGATAGCGCGGCCAGCCTTTGGCTTGCGCGGCGATCTCAAATGCCTGCGTCAGCAGCGCGTCGCCAGCCAGCACGGCGATACCTTCGCCGAAAACCTTGTGGTTGGTCGGCTTGCCGCGCCGGAAATCGTCGTTGTCCATCGCCGGCAGATCGTCATGGATGAGCGAGTAGGTGTGGATGCACTCGACGGCGCATGCGAGCGGCATCGCCTCGGCTTCCTTGCCGCCGCAGGCCGCCGCTGCTGCGAGGAGCAGCGCCGGGCGCATCCGCTTGCCGCCGGCAAAGAGCGAATAACGCATGGCCTTGTGGATCGTGGCAGGCTTGGTCTTTTCGCTGGGCAGGTATCTGTCGAGCGCGGCATTGACGGCTTCAGTGCGGGTGGTGAGAAATTGGTTCAGGTCAAAGTTCTGATGTTTGGTGGACATAAAAATCAATCTGGAAAATGCCGGAAATGAAGCCAGATTTGAAGGGAAATATTCTTATTGCATTAACGCGGCCAGCGGTTAGTCTATGGGGCTATTCTTAATGAACGTAATGAACGCTGAACTTTGCAAAAGAGCCGCCGAAAAGGTCGGCAACCCCAACGTGCTGGTGAACCTTGTCTCGCGCCGCGTGCGCCAGCTTAACGCCGGAGGCGGCGGACTGGGCCGTCCGCTCGTGGATGCCCCCGTCGGCATGGGCATGGCGGACATCGCCCTGCGCGAAATTCTCGAGGACAAAATCGGCTTTGAAATGCCGGAATTGACCGAACTGGTCCGCCCGCAGCCCAAGAAGCGCAAGAAGAAGTAAGTTTTTGTTTGCATGGTCCGCTCGCACGGATATAATACACCAGTTCTTTGACATAAGAGAACCGGATATGTGTTCGTGATCTCCACGAACAAAAATTCGTTCTTAGCGGAAATTAGCGGTTAGAAATCCCTGTCCACCCATCGTGTCAGCGCATTGTCGCCTTAGGTCCTTTGTCCGATTTCAGTGTTTCGGCGTTTCAGCGATTTTTATCCGTGTCCATCCGTGTTCATCCGTGGTAAAAAATTCGTGTCCATTCGTGTTTATTCGCGGTTAACTTTGCACCCTCTTTTGCAGCCGGTAAAGAAATCCAAAAACTTTTTTTTGGTAAAGAAAAGGTAAAGTTTTGAGTGCTCTATCAACCACTTACGACGATTGGACCCGGGCCTGGTAAAGAAAAGGTAAAGTAATTTTTTATGCGTTCTTTGTGTTCTATTGTGGCTAAAAAGTCCGTATCCACCCGTGATTGGTTAAGTTTTGCCTTCTTTGGGCTTTTTATACATAACCTGTTCACGCCAAATAACTTAGATTGTTTCTAAATTAAATTGTCCTGGTCAGCGGTTTGTTGTCCCTCCTCGCTCCCTCTTTTATCCGTGTTCATCGGTGTCCATCTGTGGTTAAACTCTTTTTGCCTTCCCCCCATCATTGGATGTTCGATGTTTCCGAATTTCAGTTTCTGCCGTGCCGAAGTTGAACGAAGACGGGTCAGCATTTCAGAATGTCCGTGGTCTCGTGGTCAGTAGTCCTGTCGAAGGCGGCTGGTTGAAACAACTCCTTTGCCCCCGTTGCGTTGTATGCTTATGTGTTCTCTGCATTCTTTTGCGGCTAAAAATTCCGTCTTAATTCGTGAAATTCGCGCCTTCCGTGGTTAGCATTCGTTCATGGCAGACATCGTGACCAACCATAAAGCCCGGCGCGATTATCATGTCCTCGAAACATTCGAGGCGGGCATCGTCCTGCACGGCACGGAGGTCAAGTCGTTGCGCGCGGGCAAGGGGCAGATCGCCGACGCCTTCGCGCGCGTGGAGAAGGACGAGGTCTGGCTTTACAATGCGCACATTGACGAATACTCGCACGGCAATCTTCAAAATCATGTTCCCAAGGCCCCGCGTAAACTGCTCCTGCACAAATCGGAAATCCGGAAACTGTTCGGGCTGGCGGCGGTGAAGGGCAATGCGCTTTTCCCGCTCGCGTTTTACTGGAAGAACGGAAAAGTGAAAGTGGCGCTCGGCGTGGGCAAGGGCAAGCAGACTTTCGACAAGCGCGAGGATTTGAAAAAGCGCGAGTCGGACCGGGAATTGAAACGCGCGACGATGAAAAATTCCAAGGGAAAATAAAACGAATACGGAGGATGGAAGATCGAGGATGGAAAGAAAATGGCATTCATTGCTGAATGCCATCCGCCATCTTAAATCTTCTATTTTCGCTTTTAAGCGCCTTTGCAGCCACTTCCTTTTTCCAAGTGCGTTTGGGCGCCTTGGTGACGAGGCCATTTTTGATGGCGGCGGCGGAGACGCGGATGTAGCGGACTTCGCCGTTGGGCAATTGCGCCTTCACGCGCTGCAAATTCACGTGGAACTTGCGCTTGGTGATGGCGGTGATGTGCGTGCCGATGCCGCCGCTTTTCTTCGCCTTGCCCGAGCGCCAGATGATGCTGCCCTTCATCGGGCGTTTGCCGGTTAATTCACAAATTCTTGCCATAAATTCTTTCGTTAAAGAGCCGCAAAGGATAGCCGCCGGATTTCCAGTTGCAAGCACTATTTCGGCGAATTCTGCGTGCCACCAGCCGGAATCGTCCTTATCTTCACGCCGATTTATGGCGGCAAGCGCAAATCTCCGACGGCTGGCAAAAAAAGTTTCGCGCCAGCCGGAATGGATTTTGGCGCTGGCCGCCACCTTGGCGGTGGTCTGGCTGCATTTTTACTTCCTGTGGCACGCCGGCGGTTTCTGGCGGGACGAAGTCAATCTCATCAACCTGTCAGGCCGCCATTCCTTGACCGAGATGTCGAAGGATTCGTTTCCGGTGCTGATGCCGCTGCTGGTCAGCGGTTGGACGGCCATCGGGCTGGGCCAAAATGATTTGAGCCTGCGGCTGCTGGGCACTTTGATCGGACTGGCGCTGCCCGCCGCGCTGTGGCTGGCCGCGTGGAAAATCCGCCGTGCGCCGCCCTTGCTCGGGCTGGTGTTGCTCACGCTCAACAGCACGGTGATTACTTTCGGCGATTCATTGCGGGCGTTTGGCTTGGGCAGCGTGCTGATACTCCTCACGACGGCGGCTGCGGGCTGGTTTCTGAAAAATCCGACATGGCGGCGCGCGGGAGTCCTGGCGGCATTGGCGGTTTTGAGCGTGCAGGCGCTTTATCAAAACGCGGTTTTCATCGCGGCCATTTGCATTCGGCGTCTGGGTGGTTTGCGCGCGGCAAAAAAACTGGGCGGATGGCGGTGAAAATTCTCGCCGTCGGCGTTGTGGCGGCGGCATCGCTGCTGCCTTATTGGACGCACATCGTTTCCCTGCCGGATGCGGCGGCGGCGTTGCGGACGGGGTTCGATCCGATGTACGTGTTGATCAATTTCGACAACGCCGCCGGTTTCCCGATGGAGCAATACACCCGCGTCTGGGAATTTTTTGCGCTGTTGGTCGTTGCATACGGCTTCGCGTTGCTGTTTGCCCGGACACGGAAGCCCGGTGGATTTGCCGGCAACAGCACGGCGGAAGAAGCGCCTTTGTTCGGCAGGACGACATTGATGATGGCGCTGGTTGCTGTGGCGGGATTTTTCTGGTTCGCCGCCTCGCCCGCAACGCGCTGGTGTTTTTTTCCGTTGATGGCCGTGGTGATTGCATGGTGCGATTTTCGTGCGGAGCGCCGGTCTCCGACCGGCGCGAAGCTGGTGCCGATTGTCACAACAGTCGCGGTCGAAACAGGCGCTCCGTCTCGCAATGACATGGCGCTCTTTGCCGGCGCGACATTGCTGGCGGCATTCGCGGGGTTTGCCGGATTTCTCTGGTATGCCGCGCTCACCACGGAGCCGTGGTATTTTCTGCCGTTGATGGCCTTGACGGCCGCGGCCTTTGAACTGGGACTGCCGTTTGCCAGCCGGCATTTTCGCGCGGCCATTTTTGGTTTTGTCGCCGTGACCATCGTGCTCGCCATTCCGGCTGCGCAGGGCGACTTGAACTGGCGCTTCACAAATGTTGACCTTGTGGCGCAACGATTGACGAAAGAAGCCGGGCCGGACGATTTCATCATCGTCACCCCGTGGTATTGCGGCATCACGTTCGACCGGTATTACAAAGGCCCGGCATCATGGGATACGCTTCCGCCGCTGAAGGATCATTCCATCCACCGCTACGATTTGGTCCGGGAAAAAATGCGAGACACACGGGCGCATCCAGCCCGTGCTGGATCAAATGGCGGCAACGCTTCAGGCCGGTCATCGCGTCTGGGTCGTCGGCCGGATGGTTATTCCCGCCCCTGGCAAGCCGATGCCGCCGGATTTGCCGCCGCCACCGTTGAAATATTCCAACTGGTCGGACCAGCCATACAGCCTGAACTGGGTTGCTCGGACCGGCATTTTTTTGAGCAATCACAGCCGCCAGTTTCAGCAAGTTTATTATTCGACCAACGCGAACGTGAATTTTACCGAAAATTTGCAGTTGAACATGGCCGAAGGATGGCAAGGCTCAACCAGCCATGGGTCTCCAATCAATGCAATCGACAAATGCGCCATGACAACGCGGATATTCACTTGCTTCCAGGAGATTGATTTGCACAATGGCCGCGCATGACGGAATCGTCCGCTACCGCAACGCCCGCCCGCCCCCGCTATTTCAACAAGCATTGGACGTGGTGGTTCATGGTGGCGGTTCTGGTGCTGATGGCGATGGTCCGGCTGCGTCTTCTGAATTTTTCACTGGAACGTGACGAGGGCGAATACGCCTACGCCGGCCAGCTCATGTTGCAGGGCATCCCGCCTTACGAGCTGGCCTTCAACATGAAATTTCCCGGCACTTATGCCATGTATGCGCTCATTATGGCGCTGTTCGGCGAAACCCCGGCGGGCATCCACTTCGGAGTGACGATTATCACCACGCTGACGGCGCTGATGCTGTATTGGCTCGGCAAGCGGATGCTGGATCCGACGGCGGGCATGGTGGCGGCGACCAGTTATGCCGTTCTGGCGGCCAACACTGCCTTGTTCGGATTGGCGGGCCATGCCACCCACTTCGCAGCATTTTTTGCGACCGCCGGTTTGTGTTTGATGTGGAAAGCCCGGCAATCGGCGCGGTGGCAAACTGTGAGTGGAGCGGGAGTCATGTGCGGCTTGGCGACGCTGATGAAACAACACGCGGCAATCATCGCGTGTGTGGGCGTTCGGAGTTTTCGTGTGGGAATACATTCGCCAAAAAAAGGCCGCTGAAATCCGCCTGCCGTGGAATCCTGTGGCGTTTGGAGTCGGGGTGGCGTTGCCACTGGGCGTGTGCTGTTTGATGCTCTGGTGCGCGGGGGTTTTTCACCAGTTCTGGTTTTGGACGGTGGATTATGCGCGGCAATATGTTTCAATTGTGTCCATTTCCGACATCGGCTCGCAGTTTTGGTGGAGCATCCGCTCGATGGCTTCGGAAGATTTTTGGCTGTGGCTGCCCTGTCTGGCCGGGTTTGGAATGATCTGGTTCGACGAGCGGTTGCGGCAAACACGGGGTGGCTGCTGGGATTCGGCTTGGCGTCCCTATTGACCACGGTTCCGGGCTTTTATTTTCGGACGCATTATTTTCTCCTGATGCTGCCGGCGCTTGGGCTGTTGGCCGGTTGCGCGGTGAGCGGGGCCTGCCACTTATGGCGTCGGAAAATGGGCGATACCCGGTTCAGCCAGTGGCCAACCGGCGTTTACGCGCTGCTTCTGATTGTGACCGTCATCAAAACCAGTGACGTCTGGTCTGTTTTCTCGGCACAGGGGGCACATGCGTTGTATGGCGCCGAGCTTTTTCCCGAGGCGGAAACTGTTGCGGCGTTCATTGACAAAAACTCAAAGCCGGATGCGCAAATTGCCGTGCTGGGTTCGGAGCCGGAAATCTATTTTCTCTCCCACCGTCACTCGGCCACCGGTTACATTTACACCTATCCGTTGATGGAGCCGCAGCCGTTTGCCAGCGTGATGCAGCGCGAAATGATCGGTGAGATTGAAACGAACTCTCCGGAATTCATCGTTTTTGTGAACCAGAATTTTTCCTGGGTGCAGGCGCCTCAATCGGACGTGACCATTTTCAAATGGTGGAATGATTACAAGACCAACTACGCCACGGTTGGATTGGTTGAGCAGCATTGGCCTTATCCATCGCAATTCTTTTGGGGTGCGGACGCGACTGCTCATGGCAAGTTGAAAAGCACGGGCTTGGAAATTTATCAGCGCCGGGGATTCTTGCCAGCCTCCGCCGCCGTTCCGAACAAATGATTGGCCTGATGTGGGCAACGGGAAAACCAGCATTGAAAGATTGCCTGTTTGACCCGTCATCATTCAAAATGACATTCATGCAGCAAGGGCGTTCTTGAAGCAATAAATGGACAACTCCAAAAAAAATACCAAGTCCATCTGGTTGTTCATCGCAGTGATAATCACGGGCATCGCGGCGCGATTGCTGGCGGCAACCCGGGGTCACAATTACGATATAGATTCATGCCAGATTGTGGCGGGAATCGTTGATCATGGCGGCAACGTCTACGCCAGCACGGGACGATACAATTACGGGCCGATTTGGTTCAATATCCTGCATTTTTTGGATCTGCTGGCCTGGCACAATCAGACAGTCTTCCGTTACCTTATTTCCGCCTTTCTCAGCTTGGTGGACGTCGGCATCTTTTACGTCCTATGGCGGAAGTTTGGGAAGCTGGCGGCCACGTTCTTTTTTCTCAATCCCGTTTCGGTCATCATCACCGGCTATCACAGTCAATTTGACAATCTGGCCATTCTTTTGGGCTTGATGGCGGCGTTGCTGCTCGGGGACGAATTTGACAAGCCTATCAGTCGGCGAAAATTTTTCGGATTGGTCGTTCTCGGAATTTCAATATCCACCAAACATATCTTGTTCGCCTTTCCATTTTGGTTGGCGGTCAAGCAAAGGGGAACGCTTCCCAAGCTCGTGGTACTGCTGGCGCCCATTCTGATATTCGCCTTTGGTTTTGTTCCCTACTGGCCCGGGAGCGGGCACGGCATCATTCAAAATGTCTTTTTGTATCGTTCTCTCGGCAACGAATACTTCTACCGATTCTTCGTCCCGGTGAGCATTCAGGTCATGTTCAACAGCCAGACGATATGGTTCTTCCTGCTTGTCATCTTCGCGTTCATTTTCAGGCAAAAGAACACCGTGGAATCCCTTTTTCTCTACACCTGCGTGCTGGTGGGCGCATCTCCCGCTATCGTCAACCAGTATCTGGCCATTCCCATGCCATTTGTTGCAACTCATCTGAACCCGTTCACTATCCTGTATGTGGCCATTGCAACAATGCACCTGCTCGTGGATCACAATGGTCTCCATCTCACCGGCTTGTATTTCAGAAAATGTGACGACATCGCCGTTTGTGTATTGTGTTTGGCGCTGGTTTGGACCATCTGGCGGCAAAGTATCATGGCCCTGCTTGTTAGGTGCGTCTTTGAGGTGAAAAATCAATTCGGCGGCCAAAAATAAAGCATCGTTCTCATGAGTTCTGGAAAGTCTTGGGTTGGCTTGACGGGATTGTCTTTCACTGCGAATCTCATGCTGCTTGGCGCAAAATGCGACAGCGTCCGCGGCAAGCAGCTTGTTCGCTGACATAACACAAGCTTCCGCCGTGCAATCCCTCGCGCGGCGACTGGAGCATGGCGGAGCGCTGTCTTGCGACGGAGTTGCCAGGCCGGCACAGCCATTTTTCGCGGCCCTGCTCCAAACAATTTTCCCGCAAAGACCTATCGTCGTCGTCACCGAGAGTTTGAAGAGGCAGGAAAGTTTCCAGCAGGATTTGGAAATCTGGCTGGGTGCGGCACCGCTGTTTTACCCCGCGTGGGAGACCTTTCCCCATGAAGGCAAGCTCCCTCACGCCGACGTCATCAGCGACCGCTTGCAAACATTGGTGGCACTTTCAACTTCCAACTCTCAACCCCCACCTTTGGTCATCACCAGCGTCACAGCTCTGCTGCAAAGGACCTTCCCGCCCGGTGAAATTCAAAAACGCACACGCTTGCTCGGGCGTGGTGACAAAATGAATCCGCTGGATTTGATAGAATTGCTTGAAGCGCAGGGTTATGAACCGGAGGCGCAGGTTTCACAGAAGGGAGAAATCGCCTTGCGCGGTGGCATTCTGGATGTTTTTCCGCCGACAAGCCCCTGGCCCGTGCGGTTGGAATTTTTCGGTGACGAGCTGGAATCGTTGCGTTTTTTCGATCCGCTCACGCAAATTTCACGCGAGGAAACATCCCGGGTCACGCTGCCGCCCGCCGGCGAATTGGGAATCCTAAAAAATAGAATTCAGAATTCAGAGGCCGGAAATCAGGATGCCGGGCTATCAACCGCTAACCATCAACTATCAACTCTGCTCGACTTCTTGCCGCTTGAAACAATTTTTGTGTTATGCGAGCCGGAATCGCTCGCCACCCAAGCCGATGCCCACGAACTACAGGTCCCGAATGGTGATCCGTTTTTTGTCTCGTGGCCGGATTTTCTAACCGAATTAAATCGGCGTGGTTTCACTTCCGTTGAATTGAGTGATGCCCAGGTTGGAGTTCAAGCTTTAGCTTCTTTGCCGGACAGTCTGAAGCCTGAATTCCAATTGGCCGAACAGGAGTTCGGCGTTCCGCATTTCACCTCTCTCGACGCTTTCCGGCCGTTGGCCGAGCGTTCGCCGGAACCGCAAATAGCCGAGGCCCAGCGTCGTGAATTTTTGCAACAGCTTCACCGTTGGTTGCTGAAGGACTACGCCGTCCACGTCTTTTGCAACAACGACGGCGAGCGCCAGCGCTTTGAGGAAATCTGGAGCGAATTTGGTTTCGCCAAAGTAGGGCAGGCGTCTCGCCTGCCCGGCGAGCGCGCCAGCGCGAGCGGGGGAAATGAATCGACTGATTTCGCTTCGCAAAATCTGGGCAGGCGGGACGCCTGCCCTGCTTTACACCTCGGCTCTCTTGCCCGCGGTTTCATTTGCGGCGAGGCGAAACTGGTTGTCGTCACCGACGCGGAAATTTTCGGGCGCTATAAAATCCAGCGGCCGCGACGCCAGAAATCGGCGCACGCGTTGGCAGCTCGTTCAGCGCTGGACATTGATTTCACGGATTTGGAAGAGGGCGATTTGGTCGTGCATTTACAGCACGGCATCGGACGTTATCTCGGCCTGAAAAATCTCCCCACGACAAACAGCCGACAACCCTCAACTCTCAACCCTCAACTCTCAACCGGCATTGAATGCCTCGTCATCGAATACGCGCCGGCCAATGCCGGTGACGAACCGCCGAAACTTTACGTTCCCGTCAGCGAGGCGCATCTCGTCAGCAAATATGTCGGAGCCGGAGGCCGCGGCGCAAGCCGCCCGCCGCTGAACACGCTCGGCGGCACGCGCTGGGCGAAGGATAGGGAGCAGACCGAAAAAGCAGTGCGCGATATTGCTGCCGAAATGCTCCGCATCCAGGCCGTGCGCGAAACGCAGCCCGGCCATGCGTGCAAGCCGGACACTCAATGGCAGCGTGAATTCGAGAGTGCGTTCATCTACGAGGAAACGCCCGACCAGATTACGGCCATTGCCGAAACGAAAGCCGACCAGGAACGTCCCAAGCCGATGGACCGTCTGATCTGCGGCGACGTTGGCTTCGGCAAGACGGAAGTCGCCATCCGCGCCGCGTTCAAATGCGTGATGGATGGCAGGCAGGTCGCCATTCTCGTGCCGACGACGGTGCTGGCGCAGCAGCATTTCAATAATTTCCGCGAGCGCATGGCGGATTATCCGATTCGCATCGAGCTGCTCTCACGCTTCCGCACCCGGCGCGAGCAGGCGCGCGTCGTGAAGGATTTGGCACGGGGCGCGGTGGACATCGTCATCGGCACCCACCGCATCGTGCAGGAAGACATCGCATTCAAGGACTTGGGGCTTGTGGTGATTGACGAGGAGCAGCGGTTCGGCGTGGTGCACAAGGAAAAGTTCAAGCGGCTGCGGACGATGGTGGATGTGCTGACGCTGAGCGCCACGCCGATTCCGCGCACGCTTTACCTCGCGCTCACCGGCGCGCGAGACATGAGCACCATCCAAACGCCGCCACACGACCGTCTGCCGGTGGAAACCATCGCCACGCAATACGACGAGCGCGTCATCCGCGACGCCATCCAGCGCGAAATGAACCGCGGCGGCCAGGTTTTCTTCCTGCACAACCGCGTGATGACGATTGAAACGATGCGGTCGAAATTGCAATCGCTCGTGCCAAAGGCGCGCATCGTAGTCGGGCACGGGCAGATGGATTCCGACGAACTCGAAGAAGTGATGACGAAGTTCGTCAACGGCGAGGCGGACGTGCTGCTTTCCACGACCATCATCGAGAGCGGCCTCGACATCCCGAACGCGAACACCATCATCATTGACCGCGCCGACCGCTTCGGCTTGAGCGATTTGTACCAGTTGCGCGGCCGCGTCGGGCGCTACAAGCACCAGGCTTACGCGTATCTGCTGTTGCCGCGCCATGCGAGCCTGCTCAACGACGTGCGCAAACGCATCAGCGCCATCCGCCAATACTCCACGCTCGGCAGCGGCTTCAAGATTGCCATGCGCGACCTCGAAATCCGCGGCGCGGGAAACCTGCTCGGCGCGGAGCAAAGCGGCCACATCACCGCCGTGGGGTTTGAACTTTACTGCCAGTTGCTCAAGCAAAGCGTCGAGTGCGTTGAAGGGCGAGAAAGTGAAACCGCGCGTCGAAGTCCGCATCGCGCTGGATTTTCTGGAGATGAATGCGACTGGAGATGGTAGGGCGGGCAGTCCTCTGCCCGCCGAGCGCACGACCACGAACGACGGCGCGCACGGAGTGACGCGCCCTACCACTGCATCGCTCCCCCACAACTACGTCACCGAGCCGCACCATCGCATCGAGATTTACCGCAAGCTCGCGCAGGCCACGGACAAGCCCGCGCTCGATGCCTTGCAGAAGGAACTGCGCGACCGATTCGGTCCGCTGCCGCCGCCGGTGGAATTGCTGCTGGCCGTGGGCGAACTGAAAATTCTCGCCAGCGACAAGGCCGTGACCGCCATCGAGGTGGAAGAAGATAAATTGATGACTCACGCGCCACGGCGATTTTATCACGCTCGGCGGAAAATTCCCGCGCCTGACGAAAAAGGACGCCAAGGCGCGGCTTAAGGAAATCAAGCGGCTGCTGCTGGCGATTTAATTGCGCTGTAAAATAATAACCATCGTCTTCCCTTTGCCTCGCTTGAGATTGGGTTGTTTATCAATCCAGTCTGATATACAAACTTTAAGTTTGTTCAATTTGTCCGAGATGGAATTGAGATCAATTTCAATACCACCAGCAAGAAGTTTAATTTCAGCAACAAATTGAAAATTGTGAGTATCCAAAGTTAATGAATGCCCGGAAACGCCTCCCACCAAATTGCCCGAGAAGATTGTATAGCAAACTGCTTTGTCATTAGTCGGAGTCCACGACACAACTCCCCACAATGGATTCGACTGGATCGGAATATTGGGAATGCCATTTCTCAGATGTTGAACGTAATGGCGGAGATCTTTTATTTGCTCTGTACCTCGAAGGAAAATCTGAATGTCTGGAAGTTTTTGAGATAATCCGGGCATTTGTTGAACGAGTTCTCTTACTCGGTAACAAATATCTACCAGTGTCCATGCATCAAGCAAACCCGACGTAATTTGTTCCTCAGTATATTCGTTCTTGGAATAGCATCTGGCAATTTCATCGAGCGTCTCCCTAAAGCGGCGTGACACCAGATTTGCCATTTGGAACGAATACCTCAACCCATCAAGGTAAAAAACTAACTTTTTGATTTTTTCCGCAGTCATGTTATCTATCAATTGCTTCATGCTTGGCATGATTTTGACAATTTGTCAGCACGAATTACTTTGCCGAAAACTTGTAGCGATTTCGTTTTTAATTCATTTTAACGGGGTGCATCTGGCTCATTTGCGGCTGCAGCCTTTTGCTCAACTGAACTTCATGAAAATTCCCTTCAAATATTCCGCTTCCTTGAAGGTTGCCGGATGATCCGGCGTGTGGTGGGTGGTTTTTATTTCCGTAAACCGCCGCCCGGAATTCATCGCAGCCTGCAGGACGGCACCGAAAAATTCCCCGGCGCAGACATGCGCCGAACACGAACACGCCACTAAAATGCCGTTACCCGTCAGACGCCGGATTCCATCTTCGGCAAGCCTGCCATAGGCACGAATCGCCCCGGCGCGCTCCGTTTCGCGCTTCGCCAGTGATGGTGGGTCAAGAATGAGCAGCCCGAATTTCCGGGAATGTTCACCCGCCAGCCATTCAAAGGCGTCGGCCTGCACGCGTTCGTGACGGCATTGCGCGATTTCTTCATCGGCAAGGTTGAGTTTGAAATTGCGTTCTGCCGCCGCTAGCGCGTGGGCGCTGATGTCCAGGTCTGTCACCGATTTTGCGCCGCCGCGCGCGGCATACAGCGAGAAGCCGCCGGAAAAACTGAACGCGTTCAACACCTCGCGCGCATTCGCAAGTTGTTCGACTTCGCGCCGGTTCTCGCGTTGGTCGAGAAAAAATCCGGTCTTCTGTCCGCGAATCACGTTGGCTTCAAAGCGGATTCCATTTTCCAGGAAAACAGTGGTTTCGGACGGAAGAGTGCCGGATAAAATGTCGCCATCCGTTTTTGGGCCGGCCAATTTTGCCGCCGCACTCTGGAGGTTTCGGCTTAACCGCAAAACAATTTGTCCGGGCTGCAAACGTTCGCGAATCAGCGATGTGATTTGCCCCAGCATCGGCAGCCAGGCGGCGGTGTAAAGTTTCAGCACGCACGTTTGTTCATAGCGATCCAGAACCAGGCCGGGCCAGCCGTCGCTTTCTCCATTGATAAGGCGATAGCCCGTCGTGCCTTCGTCAAACATCAGTCTGCGGCGGTCGATCGCGACGTCAAACCGCGTTTGCCACCAAGCCGGGTCAATGTTCTGTGGTTTACCCACATGGAGCACACGCACGCGGATTGGAGATTCCGGGTCGAAAAATCCTACTGCGAAGAACTTGTCCGTCCGGTCAAAAATCACCGCGAGTTCACCCGCCACTCCTTCGCGGTTTTGCTCGCGCACGCTGTCGGAGAAAACCCACGGATGGCCGGCACGGACTTGGGTTTCCGCCGCCGCAGTAATGCGCAATCGCAATCGCGGCAATTTTTCCGGGACCGGTTGGCTGGGAAAAGATTTCACACGTTTCAACTAATCTTCATCCACGCCGTTTTCAGATATGCCGGTTCGTCGCGGCTGACTGGGAAATCCGGTGGCTGCGGGATGTAATGGTGTTGCAGGATTTTCCGTTTCGCGGCGTGAACCGCTGTTTCCACGTCCGCGAGAAAATCTTCCGGTGACCAGTCCGCCGCGTTGGTTGAAGCAAACAGAATTCCACCCGGCTTGAGCACTGGCAGCGCGGCGGTGACGAGCTTGCCATAATCTTTTTCAGCGCGGAACGTGCCATGTTCCTTCGATTGTGAAAACGTTGGTGGGTCGAGCACCACGGCGTCGAACGTGCGGCCTTTCTTCGCCAGCCGCCGCAGCCAGTCGAACGCATCGCCGTAAATGAAATCGTGCGCCAGCGGGTCGAGGCCGTTCAACGCGAAGTTGCGTTTGCCCCATTCGAGGTATTTTTTCGAGAGGTCGAGGCTGGTCGTCCGCGCGCCCGCCTTGGCCGCGCATACGGAGAAGCCGCAGGTATAGGCGAAGCAATTCAATAGTTGAGGGTTGAGAGTTGAGAGTTGAGGGAGATTGGCGGCGATGTGGCCGGTAAGCAGGCGTCGGCGGTTGTCGCGCTGGTCCAGAAACAGGCCGACGGAATAGCCTTCGTTGAAACTCATTTCGTAGCGGATGCCGTTCTCCAGAATCTCAAACCGTTCCGGGGCGGCTTCGCCAAAGACAAGCTGTGGCGAGGCTTCGGTCGTCGTCGAACGGCGAACCTGGCGCGACAGGATTTTGTGATACGCCCCGCGCTGACGAAAAATGTTGTGCAAGCCGCGAAAGCTCCTGGCTCTGCCGGGCGTTCAATGCCGATTCGGATTGCGAGAGCAGAAAATCGCCGAGCTTATCCACGAACCAGCCGGGCCAGCCATCGCTCGCGCCGTGGATCAGGCGGAAGGCGTTCGTCTCGTCCGGTTCGATGACTGCAGAGCGCAAAGCCAGGCGCGGCTCGATGTCGAAATCCACTGGTGCAAGAAATTTGACCGGCTTGTTCGTCGCCGGATGCGTGAACGCGATTTCCGTCGCATGCAAATAGACGCGCGAAGATGCCGTGCCGCCATAAAGCGTGTCGCCGAGAATTGGAAATCCGCTTTCCGCCGCGTGGACGCGGATTTGATGTGTGCGGCCGGTCACTGGCTCGGCACTTACCATTCTTAACCCCGCACTTTTGACCATAAATTTGGCGTCCGCAATTGGGGTGAATTTTGTTTCAGCCAGTTCGCCGCCGGGACGGCTGGCGTATTTTTCACCTGCACGGACGAGCGCAGTTTTTACCGTGAATTCTTTTGCCGGCACAGCCCGGTCGGTGAGTAAAAGATATTTTTTGCGGATACGGCGGTCGGTGAACTGTTCCGTGAGCGAACGGTTGGCGAGTGGCGTTTTGCCGAAGACGAGGACGCCGCTGGTTTCCTTGTCGAGCCGGTGCAGGATGGCGAGCGATGACCAGCGCGGTTCGCGATGTTTCAGCCAGTCATAAATGCCTTCGCCGGCGAACGGGCTGGGCGAGTGCGTGTTCCAGCCGGCGGGTTTGGCAACCACCAGTAGATGTTCGTCCTCGAAAATAACGCACGAAACCATGCGCCATGAAAACATTTTCCAGCGCCTGAATGAAGCATGGAAACGCGAGCCGGTTTTATGCAACTTGATTATTGGCGAACCAGTTTGTATTTCTCACAGAATGAAATCTGCTCGCTGGCTTTTGATTCTTGGTTTGATGATGTTGGCCCTTTCCGGCTGTAAAACCACCGGCTTGGTTGCGTCCAAGCCCCTTTACCGCGACCCGATCATGGACGGCGCGAGCGACCCGACCATCATTTGGAGTCCCAAGGACCGGAAATGGTATATGTTTTACACCAGCCGCCGCGCCAATGTGCCGGGATTGACGAACGGGGTGGAGTGGATTCACGGCACGCCCATCGGGATTGCGACTTCGAGCGACGGCGGCGCGAAGTGGAAATACCTCCGTGATGCGAACATCATCTATAAAGACGCGGTCGCCGACAAAACTTATTGGGCGCCCGCCGTTGTTGAGCACAACGGCCTTTTCCACATGTATCTCGTCTATGTTCCCGGAATTTTCGAGAACTGGAGCCACCCGCGTTACATCATTCACCTCACGAGCAGGGATTTGATAAACTGGCAGTATGAATCCACGCTGCCACTGTCGCATCCCAAGGTGATTGACGCCGGCGTGCTGCACCTGCCCGACGGCACCTGGCGTTTGTGGTATAAGGACGAGGCCACCGGCTCCTCCTGCAATTACGCGGACAGCAATGACCTTTATCATTGGACGGACCATGGCCTGGTTCCGGGCCTTTCCGATCGCGGCGGCGAAGCCCCCGTCGCTTTTCATTGGAAGGGCCATTACTGGTTGTTCCGTGACATCGGTCGAGGTCTTGCTCTGTATCGTTCCGACAACGCGATGGACTGGATGCGCGTGGGGACGTTGCTCCAAGACCGCGGCGCTGGCCCCGATGACGCCGGCGTGGGTCACCATCCCGACATCATCCTTTCCGGCGATCAGGCCTATATGTTTTATTTCGTCGGAATCGGCAGGCGCAGCAGCATTCAGGTCGTTGAGTTGAAATACGACGGCACGAACAACGTCCTCACCGCCGACCGCAATAGCCCGACGATGATCCATTTGCAGCCACCGGCAGACCTGGAAACACAGTCCAAATTCAATTGAACGCTGTTGGCATCGCCGAAAAAACTCGCGGCAAATTCTATTCCCATTCATTTTCTCCGCGTGCATCTGGCCCATCTGCGACTCCGCGACTTCCGCAATTACACGCGGTTGGACGCGGATTTTGCACCCGGCTTTCATCTGCTTTTGGGCGATAACGCGCAGGGCAAGACAAACATTCTCGAAGCCATTTATCTCATGGCCACGCTGCGGTCGTTCCGCGGTGTTGGCGGCGCGCAGATGGTCCGGCACGGCGCAAAGGGATATTTCGCCGGCGGTAACGTGGTGGGGCAGGGCGGTCACGAAATCAAAATCTATTGGTCGTCGCGCGAACGCAAACTGGCGCTGGACGGCCAGCCTGTGAAAAAATTGACCGATTACCTCGGTGTGCTGCGAACGGTGGTCTTTTGCACGGAGGATTTGCAACTGGTCAAGGGCGCGGCGCGCGCGCGGCGGCGGTTCCTGGATTTGTTGCTGGCCCAGACGCGGCCCGATTATCTGCCGCTGCTCCAGCGTTACATGCACACCGTCCGCGCCCGCAACGCATTGCTCAAGCAGCGCGCGGTGGACGAGGCCGCGCTGGAGAGTTTTTCGCTGGAACTGGTGAAGCTCGGCGACGAAATCATCCGCGCCCGCTGCGAGTTGGCGCCGAAATTTTCGCCGCTCGTCCGGCTGGCGTATCGGCGCATTTCCAACGACACGGAGGAGTTGCGCATTGAATATCAGCCGAGCGTGAAGAAGGATTTCGCCGTGGAACTGGCGCAATCGCGGGCGCGCGAGCGGAGTTATCGCTCCACGCTGGTCGGGCCGCACCGGGACGATTTGCAATTGCTGCTCCATGAGAAATCCGCCGCGCAATTCGGCAGCGAGGGGCAGAAACGCACGCTGGCCATCGCGTTGAAGATGGCGCAGGCGGAGTTTCTTGCGGGCATCCATGGTTTGCCGCCGATCCTGTTGATTGACGACGTGATGGGTGAACTGGATGTGAAGCGGCGCAGCGGTTTTCTGCCACTGCTGGAGCACGCGCACAAGGCGAGCAGCCAGGTGTTCATGACCGCAACAGAAGAAAACTGGCCGAGCGAACTCGGAAAAGATTTGCAGCGGTGGGAGGTGAAGGCGGGAATGCTCAGAAACGTTTAGTCAAAAATAACGCAAAGAGCGCAGAGAGATGATTTTCTTTGTGTTCTTTGTGTTCTTTGCGTTTAAAATCATCTCATGCGAATTTTGTCAGGCATTCAGCCCAGCGGCGCGCTGCATCTCGGAAATTATTTCGGGATGATGCGGCCCGCCATCGAGCTTCAGGAAAAGGGCGAGGCGTTTTATTTCATCGCCGATTATCACTCGATGACGTCGCTGTTCGACCCGGTGGAGCGGCGCAAAAACACACTCGACGTGGCGCTGGATTTTCTTGCCTGCGGCCTTGACCCGAAGAAATCCGTTTTCTTCAAGCAATCCGACGTGCCGGAAGTGACCGAACTTAGCTGGCTGCTCTCGACGGTGACGCCGATGGGTATGCTCGAAAGGTCCACGAGCTATAAAGACAAAATTGCCAGAGGCATCGCGCCCATGCATGGTCTGTTTGCATATCCGGTGTTGATGGCGGCGGATATTTTGATTTACGACTCGAATATTGTGCCGGTGGGGCGCGACCAGAAGCAGCACCTCGAAATGACCCGCGACATCGCCACCAAGTTCAACGAGCAATACGGCCAGACGTTTGTGATTCCCGAACCGCAAATCCGCGACGAGGTTGCCGTGGTGCCCGGCACAGACGGCCAGAAGATGAGCAAGAGCTACGGAAACACGATAGAGATTTTCGGCGACGAAAAGGCCATCCGCAAAAAAATCATGGGCATCATGATGGACAGCCGTACGCCGGCCGAGCCGAAGCCCGATGCGGACAAAAACCTGGCCGTTCAATTACTGAAACTCGTCGCGCTGCCAGAGGCGGCGAACGATCTTGAAAATCGCCTGCGTGCCGGCGGCTTCGGCTACGGCGACTTGAAAAAGGCATTGTTTGAGCAATACTGGAATCATTTTGCCGAAGCGCGGAAAAAGCGCGCCGAACTCGCGTTGAATCTAAATTATGTCAATGGTGTTCTTGCTGATGGCGCTGCGAAAGCGCGAACGCTGGCGGAGAAGGTTTTGAAACGTGCGCGAAAAAATTGCGGGTTGGAGTAGGAGGTGCTTGAAGCTGTCCGCGGATGAAAAGTGCCGGCAGAGGTTTGTTTGACATCGCTGCGGTCGAAAATTAGGATTCCAAAGGGACGATTAAGGCCTGATGAAACTAGACCCAGCCAATTCCTTTAAACCGGTGTCCTCTTCAGAATCCAAAGGGATGGGACCGGCAACACGGATTTCGGAATGGAGCGCAGGGCATCCCATACTTGCCATCTTGTTGGTTTCCCTGTTGGCGGTCGTCGTCAACTGTTATCCCGTCATTTTTTGCGGCAAGAGCTTCGTTTCTCCGGCGTGTGTGGAACGGATGGTTTATCAATCGTGGCCGCCGCTTCCGGGGATGGATGCCACGCATGGTTATAAAAAAGTGTCGCAGCACGGGAGCGATACTCCGGCAATCATGTGGTGGGGAATCCCGGCAGGATTTATCGAATCCCGGAGTTTGCTGGAGCATGGGGAAATTCCGCTTTGGAACCGATACAGCCACGCAGGCGACACGTTCATCGGGCAGGCGATTACAATGCTGGGCGATCCGCTGCAATTGATTGTCATTGTTGGACGCGGCTCGGCGGTGGCTTGGGATATAAAATATTTAGTCGCCAAATTCCTTTTTTGCGCCGGTTTTGGCCTGCTTATCCTGCGGTTATTTGCAAGCCATCCATTGTCTCTGATTTACGCCGCGATGGCTGCATATTGTGGGGCGTTTTTTTATATTAACAATCACCCTGCCTTTTTTGTCCTTTGCTATGCTCCGTGGATTTTACTCTCTGCGCTCGCGTGGCTAGACTTGCGTTCCGACCGGCACATTTGGTGGGGCGTGGTTTGGTTGTTGGCCAATTTTGGCTGCTTTAACGCGGGGGATGTTGAAGCGGCGGTGGTGCTGATTGGCGGATTGAATCTGTCGGCCATTACCTGTGCGCTTGCCTGGTGCGGCAAGACAATTGAATGGGTAAAGGTAATCGGGCGCATGAGCATTGGGGTAACTCTCTTTTTGGGACTAACGGCGCCGATGTGGATGTCGTTTTTGGTCGCGCTTGATGGAGCCTACTCCCTGCATTCCAACGTCCAAGTTGTTCAGTTGCCCCCGGCGACTCTGTTGGGATTATTTGACGATCTTTTTTTCCTGCTTCCCCTGAAGAGCGATGATTTAGCCGCCGTTGCGCCGGGAACCAGCGTGTTGGTGATGGTTGGCTGCATATTTTCCGCGTTGCGATGGCGTGAACTGAAAGAGGAAATCTTCTTTTGGGTGAACAGCGGCGCAATTCTGTTGTGGACTGGCTGCGTTTTCGGATGGGTTCCGGCTGCAGTCCTTGGGATAATCCCATTCGTAAACCGTGTGGGTCATCTTTATACCGACTTTTCCTATCTGCTGATCATCCACCTGACAATTCAGAGCGCCTTCGGGTTCAAGTGCCTGGCACAAGAGGGAAATTTCCGGCGGGCGGCGGTTGGTTTGCTCTGGGTGGGATTGATCTTCGGAGCAATGATTCTGGCATTTTGTTTTGGAATCACCCACCAGCCGGTTCCTTGGGACTATGTTGTCTGCGTTGGGGCGGGGGGAATTGGCGCATCGTTGCTGTTTTCAATTTTGAAATGCCGTTTTTCCCCAATACCGGTGGCCGGATGGGTGGGTATCATTGTTTTGGGATTTATACCCCATTTTCGTTTCGGACTGTACAACTTTGGCGATTATAAATTTCTGATGCTGCCAGGCCAGCGGGAAGTTTTGAATGCCCCAAGCCGTTCCATTGAAAAAATCAAGGCAGATCCATCAGGCCCGGTTCGGGTCGTGGGAATGGGATTGAATTTTGCGGGCGATTATTCTGCGGTTTATGGCATTGAAGATATCCGTTCGTGCGCGCCCTTGAGCAATGGCGAATTTATTGACCTTGTCCGTAAATTCCCGGGCATGAAATTCGGCGGAGAAGGGGGATGGGCGATCAGCATTCTGAATCCGGTGGCAGCACAGCCCTTGTTGGACCTGCTCAATGTCAAATTTCTTCTGATGGATCCAAAAATCCAGATGGATATAAGAAACGGCGTGGATTTCCGCATCGCTGACCGGAGTGATTTTCTGGTCTTGGAGAATGTGGAGGTCTGGCCTAGGGCTTTCTTCACGGACAAAATTGCCGTTAATTCTTCAACCGACAAGTTCATCCAGCAGCTTTTGGAACACGGCAAGCAGCCATTCGCCTCCTTGTCCCAGGACGAAATGGAAAAACAGCCCGGCTTGCAGTCGCTGGAGAATACGAAGAATGCAATAATAGTGCCGGCTACTCACTATACGCTTCTTCCCAACTCAACGGCGTTTGATGTTCATGCGCCTTCGGCAGGTGTGGTTTGTCTCGCCGAAGGACAGGCAAAAGATTTTGTCGCGACGGCCAATTATGAAGCGGAGGAAGTTCTGACCGTCAACCGAGTGTTCAAGGGTGTATATCTGGACAAACCGGGAGATTATCACATTGAGTTTGCCTATCGGCCCCGATATTGGGCGCTATCTTGCGCCTGTTCTTTGGTTTCGGCTGTTCTTGTCGTTATATTTGTGACAGTGAAACCCATTCGCATCAGATTAAAACGGGAACGCGGCAAAACGTGATGGGACCGAATCACATGAATTCCAAATCAAATGCAGGGCATTCGTTGAAATTGTGCCATGTATGCGGAGGTGTGAGGATTTACTATCTTTTTTCCACCTGCGGTCACCGCGTGGTCCGCTGCGACGATTGCGGGTTGGTGTTCCTGAATCCGCAGCCCAGCGAAGATGAATTGGCCCGGATTTACAACGCGGATTATTTTTTGGGCAGCGACAGTGAATCCGGACGCCAAGCTGTCAGCGAACTTAAGCAGGCCACGGCTAGGTTATATCTTTCGGAAATTGAGCGCTATTATGGTTCTGAAACCGGACGGTTGCTTGAAGTCGGTTGCGGCGAAGGTGATTTCCTGGTTCTGGCGGAAGCCGAAGGTTGGCAGGTCACCGGAGTCGAATATTCGCAAGACGCTGTGACAAAATCCCAGCAACGTCCGATAAAGGGCGAGGTGTGGTGCGGGGAATTACAACAAGCTGGCTTGGCGGCGGGGCAATTTGACCTCTGTGTGGTTTCCGATGTGATTGAGCATGTGCGCTCACCCCTTGATTTTCTCTCGGAAATCCATCGCGTGCTCAAACCCGGTGGCACTCTGTTTATTGCGACACCTTCGATTGATTCATGGTCTGCACGGTTTCTGCGTCAGAAATGGATGGAATTCAAAGCCGAACACCTGACGTATTTTGACCGTCAAACCCTTCAAACCGCGCTTTTCAAATCCGGTTTCCGCGATGTCATTGTTCAACCCGGCTGGAAGGTGCTCAATCTTGATTACGTAAAAAAACATTTTGAACGTTACCACGTCCCCGTCATCACGTCGGCCTTGAGATTTGCTGCTGTCATTCTGCCCAAAGGAATGCAACTTCGGCACCGCCGGATTGTTGCCAGCGGAATAATGGCCTTCTCGCGAAAAACCGAATTGTGTCCACTGCCGGTGCTTTCCGTCATTGTTCCGGCTTACAACGAGGCGAAGACGTTTGGCATTTTGATGGAGGCCCTACTTTGCAAGGAATTGAACGGTCTCGGGATGGAAATCATTGTGGTGGAAAGCAACTCGACAGACGGTACGCGTGACGTCGCCCTGCGATACAAGAACCATCCCAAGGTGAAACTGATTCTGGAAGAACGTCCCCTTGGAAAAGGCCGCGCTGTTCGGACCGGCCTTAAATCGGCCTCCGGCGATTACGTGCTGATTCAGGATGCCGATTTGGAATACGACCTCGAAGATTACGACGCATTGCTTGAGCATCTGGTTGCCGGGCGCAGCGCATTCGTCCTCGGTTCGCGACACGGTGGCCGCAAAATGATGAAGATGCGCCAATTCACGGGGCAGCGCGGTTTGAGCCTCATTTTCAATTTCGGACACTGGTTCTTCACCACGCTTATCAATGTGCTGTTTTTCCAACGGCTTCGGGATCCATTCACAATGTTCAAGGTCTTCCGCCGGGATTGTATTGCCGGGTTGGAATTTGAATGCAACCGTTTTGACTTTGATTTCGAACTGCTCATCAAACTCATCCGCAAGGGATTTCGGCCAGTCGAACTGCCGGTGAATTACCGTTCCCGTTCATACAAAGAAGGAAAAAAGGTGGGTATATTCCGCGACCCCCTCTCGTGGTTGTTCGCGCTTGCTCGATTGCGATGTGCGAAGATTGATCCCCTGAGCATAATCGGGCGGGCAAATAAAACGGGAAAGAAATGATATCTGACTAAAATAGCCTGCCAAATCATGAACCCGCCTCCGCAGCTGAGATGCTAGACGATTTTCAATTTCGGCAAATCCTGCGAATCAACCAGACCGACCGGTTCGCGTTTGCCATTCACGACGACCAAATCGTCAATGCTCCGCTCGTTGAAAATTTTCAGGGCTTCAACCGCCAAAGCCTCAAGACAAATGCAAATCGGATTTCGTGTCATCACCTTTTTCAGTGGTCGCGAAAGCAGGTCTTCATCGCCCGCCATGTGCCTGCGGAAATCGCCGTCTGTGAAAATGCCTGTGAGTTTGCCGCGCGCATTGACCACGCTCAAACTGCCGGACTTGGCGCGCGTCATCACGAGCAGCGCTTCCTTGATCGTAAGATTTTCGCCGGCGATGGCGTTGCGGTTGCCCGTGCGCATAATGTCGCCGACCCTGATCAGCATCGCGCGGCCAATCGCGCCGGAGGGGTGCAGCCGGGCGTAATCCTTTTGCTTGAAGCCGCGCGCCTGCAACACCGCCATTGCCAACGCGTCGCCCATCACCAGCGTCGCCGTTGTGCTTGCCGTCGGTGCGAGATTGAACGGACAGGCTTCCTTCGGTACTTTGATATTGAGCGCAACATCGCTGTGCTTAGCCAGCGACGATTTCAAATTGCCGGTCAGCGAAATGATTTTGACGGAAAACCGTTTGAGCGCCGGCAGCAAATTCAACAATTCTTCGGACTCTCCGGAATAGCTCAAGGCGAGAACCACATCACCGTCGTTCACGATGCCAAGGTCGCCGTGCAGCGCGTCAACGCTGTTGAGCACGACGCTGGTGGAGCCGGTGCTGGTGAGCGTGGCGGCGATTTTCTGGCCGACGTTGCCGGATTTACCGATGCCGACGACGACGATTTTGCCACGTTGCGCCAGCACGGTCGCAATCATCTCCACCGCATCGTCAAACGACGCATCAAGCTGCGCGCGCACGGCCTTGAGCGCGGCGAGTTCAATGTCAAAAACTTTCCTGGCTTGGACGAGATGCTTCATCGGGCGAGGATGCAGCGAAACTGGGACCATTTCAATCCCGAATGGAACCCCAATGGAAAACGTTTCACTTTGTCTGCGAAAAGAGCATGAAGACGCGCGGGCCGCGGACAGTCTCAATGGCGAATTGCAGTTCCTGCGCGCCGGTTGGAATGGCCATGCCGTCAGAATGCGTGTCCTGGACCGGCTTGCCGTCCGCGAGCAGCATATAATGATGAGTGCGGTTGCCCGGAATGTTTTGGAGCATCACATGCCAGCTGCGCATCGCGCGGTCATAATTCAGCGGCATCTTTTGCCAGTTCGTGAACGTGCCGACGACTTCGACCGTCGCCGGCTCCTGCGTCTGGCCACCCGGCAAACACCAGCGGAAGATTTTGGTGAAAATCAGTTTGCGTTCTGCCGGCGATTTTGCGCCGGTTGGAACCTTGGAAAAGCCCGTTCCGCTTTTGTGCGGCGGCTTCTGCAGGAATGCGTTGCCAAATTTTTGAACCATAAAATGCGTCTCTGTCACCATGGAAGATAAACGACTATCACTCGCGACTCAAGTTGCAGTTGGGGATTTGGCCGGATTTTTTCAAAGCCGGGCTTTTCACGCCTTAACCGCCGCTGGTGTTAAACTGCTGCGTGATGCGATCGAGGCGCTTGTTGCTGGCGCGAATGCGGGCCGCGAGCGTCCGGATCGTGGCCTGCAAAAAGGGTGCGGCAAGGTCGGGTGCCTCCAGCATCAGGCGGCTGAAAGCCGTGGTGGAAAATTTCAGCACCGTGCTGTCCACGTTGGCGACCACATCCGCCGAACGGGGACCGTGATCAAACAGCGACATGTCACCGAAAAATTCTCCGGGGCCAAATGTGGCGAGAATTGTTTCCTTTGCGCCGGTCATCGTGCGGGCGCGCAATTCCCCCTCCAGAATGAGATACATCGCGTCGCCCGGTTCGCCCTGTTTCACCACCACAGACCATTGTGATACGGGCTGCATTTCCATGAATTGAACCAGATGTCCAAGCTGCGCGTCGCTCAATCCAGCAAGGATTTTGATGCGGCGTAACGAGCCGGGTTTGAGGCCGGTGGACGCGGCCCTGACGGGTTGGGCCGTGGTGTGCGTCGTCTCGCCATGGGCAAAGAATTGCTTGAGTTCAGGAATGGATCCTGCGCGCTGCCAGGTTTCGCCGCGTCGCGAAAAAACCCACGTCTCCTTTAAAACGCGCTCGTCCTTCACCCAGTCCACCAGTACCGGCATCTCCACCGGACCGTAGGGAGCGTCATCAATTCCCCAGATGATGAAATCGTTGGCACCTGTCTCTTCTGCCATGGCCCGATATTACTCCGTATTGGGATAAGAACCAAGCACTTTGACGTAGCTACTCTCTCGCTCCAACAGCGTGACGGCCTTGGCCACCTTGCGGTCCTGAACGTGGCCATCACAATCAATGAAGAAGAAATATTCCCACGCCTTTCGCTTGCTCGGGCGCGACTCAATTTTTGTCATGTTGATTTTGTAACGCCGGAACGCTGCAATCGCGTGGTGCAGCGCACCAACCTTGTCCGCGACGCTCACCATCAAGCTCGTCCGATCGTCGCCGGTGGGAGGACTGCACTGGCGGCCCAAAACCAGGAAGCGGGTCGCGTTCGCGGCGTTGTCCTGGATGTCCTGTTCCAGCACGTCCAGACCGTATTTCTCAGCGGCAATGATGCCCGCGATGGCCGCCGAATTTTTTTCCTTCCGGGCAAGTTCCGCCGAACGCGCGTTCGACGAGGTCTCGATGATTTCCACGCGCGGCAGATGATTTTGAATCCAGCCACGGCACTGCGCCAGGGATTGTGGATGGACGTAAAGCTTCTGAATTTTCACGCGCGTCCCGCCCGGTGGAACCATCAAACATTGCTGCACGGGCAAAATGATCTGCGAAACGATTTTCAAATCGCTGTCCACGAACATGTCGAGCGTGTGCGTGACAACGCCTTCTGTGGAATTTTCCACCGGAACAACGCCGTAATCCGCGCGTTTTTTGCTGACCTCGGTGAATACGTCCGCGATTGTTTTTTGCGCGGCGTATTTCAGGCTCGAACCGAACCGGCGGATGGCCGCCTGATGAGTGAACGTAGCTTCCGGGCCGAAATACGCGATGGTCATGGTCTTTTCCAGCGCGAGTGCGCTGGACATGATTTCGCGGTAAATGGCGCGCAACTGGTCGCCGGTAATCGGGCCGCTGTTCAATTTGCAGATGCGGTCGAGTACGGCGCGTTCGCGGTGCGGTGCGTAAATTTCCTCGCCAGCTGAAAGTTTGATGTCGCCGATGGCCAGCACGTGGCGCGTCCGCTCGTTCAGCAGCCGGACGATGTGCCCATCCAGCTTGTCAATCGCCTTGCGATGTTCGGGAATGTTCAAGCGAAGGAAGGATGAGGAATGAAGGATGAAGAATCAAATCAGTTTCACGGGTTTGTCTGTGGCGGATTTGGAACGGCGGGGGCTGCGGATGTTTCTCCATTTTGCTTTCCGCCCTCTTCATTCAATTGTAGTTGCTCCGGCGGCGGGGTCGCCAGGCCGGGGTCAGCAGTGACGGGTGCGGGAGGCTTGGTGATGGGAATGCGGCGGAGTTCGTCCGCGGCAGGCAAATCCTCCAGACCGCGCAGGCCGAAGTATTCGAGGAACATCGTCGTCGTGCCATAAGTCGGCGGGCGGCCCACGACCTCCGCGCGGCCGGCAGCCTCGACAAGTCCTCGTTCCATGAGGGTTTGCATCGTGCCGTCCACGTTCACGCCGCGAATCTGCTCGACCTCGGCGCGCGTGATGGGCTGGCGATATGCGATGATGGCCAGTGTCTCCAGCGCGGGCTGCGAGAGCCGCGACGGCCGGATTTTAACGCCGACGAGCGCCTTGAGCCACGGCGCAAATTCCGGCTGCGTGACGAATTGCCACGAGCCGGCCACGCACGCGAGCCGGTAGCTGCGCGCGGCGGTTTCGTGCTCGGCGGTAAGTTGTTCGAGCGCGGCGGTCAATTCGTCTTCCTTGATTTTGGCGAGTGATTTGGCAGTGGCGTCGGCGCCTTCGGCTTCGGCGGCAGCGGCGAGCACCTCGCGAAGTTCTTTCACGCTCAAGGGCTTTTGCGCGGAGAATAGCAGCGATTCAAGAATGAGTTTAAGTTCCATGAGATTCGGGTTGTGGATTTGCGATTGTAGATTGCGGATTATTTTCAACCGGCGAGGCTGGTTCACTCGCCGGAATTTCGGCTGGTGGTGTGGTGGCAGCCGGCACAGCGTGGCGGATTTCGATTTCGGCAAACGGTTCGGGCTGGACGCAGACGAGCTGTTTGAGGCGGATCAATTCCAGCAGCGCGAGAAAAGTGCAGATGACTTCGGAGCGGTTCGCCGCATTTTCAAACAATTCGGCGAAACGCACACCGCCGCGTTCGGAAACGATTTTCAGGATGAACTCTATTTTTTCGCTGACGGTCCATTTGTCCTCGAAAATGTCGCGCGCGTCGCCTTCGCGCTTTTTGAACCGTTTCAGCACGCCGTTGACGGCGTTGAGCAGATCGAAAATGGACACGTCCGGTTTCACAGCGGGCGCGGCGGATTCAAATTCCAGTTTGCCCGGCAGGCGCGGGAAAACATTTTCCTGGCGCGCCTCGAACGATTGCAGTTGCGTGGCGGCATCCTTGAATTTTTTGTATTCGACAAGCTGGCGGATGAGTTCCCAGCGCGGGTCTTCGCCTTCGTCCTCGCCTTCAACCAGCACCTGCTGGTCCACTGGCAGCAGTTCGCGGCTCTTGATATACATCAGCGTCGAGGCCATCACGAGAAATTCGCCGGCAACTTCGAGGTCGAACTCGCGCATCAGGTCAATGTAGGCGATGAACTGCGTGGCGAGCTTGGTGAGGTTGACCTCGTAAATGTCCACCTCCTCCTTTTTGATGAGATAAAGGAGCAGGTCGAGCGGGCCTTCAAACACCTCGAATTGAACTTTGTATTCCGCCATGAACGGGGAAATTCTAAAGCGGCGGCGCGCAGTTTGCAATGGCGCAAACTTGACTCGCGGCGGTTGAGAAACTAATCTTTGCAGGCTGGCTGGTGGCCGTAGCTCAATGGTAGAGTCCAAGCTTGTGGAGCTTGTTGTTGCGGGTTCGAGTCCCGTCGACCACCCCACTTCAGTCTGCGATTTTTGGTTTTTCGATTTGGAGACTCCGTTTCTGTTTGACCCGCTTTCGGACACCCGCACACTCTGCACCCGATGGTTTCGCCAAATCCTTGGATGATACTGCCCTTTGCGCTCCTGCTTGGCGCGATGGCGCTCGCCCCCTTGCTCCTGCCGGCTTGGTGGCTGCGGCATTACGCCAAAGTCGCGCTCGGACTCGGCGCGGTCACGCTCGGTTATTACGTTTTGATTTTGCACGATGTGCCGCGCGTGCTTCACACGGCACATGATTACGCCAGTTTCATCCTAATGGTCGGCTCGCTGTTCGTCGTTTCCGGTGGTATTCACATCGGCGTCAAAGGGGAGGCCACGCCGCTGGCCAATATGATCTTTTTGCTCGTTGGGGCTATCGTTGCCAATGTCCTTGGGCACGACCGGCGCGGCGATGCTGCTGATCCGCCCGTGGATTCGCATGAACCAACACCGCGTCACGGCGCACCACATCGTCTTTTTCATTTTCATCGTGGCCAATGTCGGCGGCTGCCTCACGCCCATCGGCGACCCGCCGCTGTTTCTTGGCTACCTGCAAGGCGTGCCGTTTTGGTGGGTGGCCAAAAATTGCTGGCCGATGTGGGCGGCTGGCGTCGGAATTTTGCTCGCGATCTTTTACGTTGTGGATAAAATCAACTTTCACCGCGCGCCGCGCAGAGTGCGTGAAAGGGAAAACGTGACTGAAACCTGGAGATTTGACGGGCTGGCCAATGTTTTTTTCCTCGCCGTGATTCTTGGAGCGGTCTTTGTGAGCCGGCCGGTCTTTCTCCGCGAGGCCCTGATGCTTGCCGCCGCAATCGGCTCGTATTTCACGACGCGGAAATCCGTTCACGTGGCGAACGATTTTAATTTTCATCCGATTCAGGAAGTGGCGGTTTTGTTCGCGGGTATTTTTGCGACGATGATGCCCGCGCTCGACTGGCTTGGTCTTCACGCTAAAGAATTGCTTGGGGCCAATCCGTCGCCGGGAATCTTCTTTTGGGGCACGGGCGGTTTGTCCGCCGTGCTGGACAATGCGCCGACATATCTCGGTTTCTTGAGCGCGCTCCACGGCGTGACGGGCGCAGGCGAATTTGCAGAATTGCTCGGACAAAAGCGGCATTGAGCGTGCTGGCCATCAGCGTCGGCGCGGTGTTTTTCGGCGCGGCAACCTACATCGGCAACGGCCCGAATTTCATGGTGAAAGCCATCGCCGACCAGGGAAAAATCCCCATGCCGGGATTTCTCGGGTTTGTTTTCAAATTCACATTGCCCTTTTTGCTTCCGACGCTTATAACCATCTGGTTACTTTTCTTTCGCGGTTGAAATTGTGTTGCATTTGTGAAACATTTTCACGCGGCGTGAGCGTCTTGGTCTTTGGGAATGACAAGTCATTGGGGTTCTGGGAATTAGATGCGGACACTTTACAACATTCTGTTCACGATATTTTTCGCGCTGTCATCGCCGTATTATTTCCGGCGGATGTGGCGGCGCGGCAACTGGCGTCCGGGCTTCCGCGAGCGGTTCGCGCGTTACGACTCGAATCTCAAGCAGGCGCTTACCAACCGCCAGGTCATCTGGATTCACGCCGTCAGCGTCGGCGAGGTCAACCTCTGCACCCAGATCATCCGCGCCCTGGAATTGCGCCTGCCCAACATCAAATTTGTCGTGTCCACCACCACGACCACCGGCATGGCTGAGTTGCGCCGCCGGCTGCCGACGCACATCAGCAAAATTTACTACCCGATTGACCGGCGGAAATATGTCGGACGTGCGCTGGCCGTCATCAACCCGGAGGCCATCGTGCTGGTTGAGGCGGAAATCTGGCCGAATTTTCTGTGGCGCGCGCGTGATTTGAAAGTTCCGGTTTTTCTGGCGAACGCTCGGCTGTCCGACCGTTCCTTTCGCGGCTACAAGCGATTTGGCTTTTTGTTCCGGCCGCTGTTCGCGTCATTTGCCGGCGTCGGGTGCCAGAATGAGGAGGACGCCGCACGGTTGCGCGCGGTCGGCTGCCGGCCCGAAGCCGTCCACGTCGTCGGCAACTTGAAATTTGACGCGGCGAAGCTGGACGAACGCCGGACTCTCGACGTGCCGGCATTGCTCCGGCAGCTTGGCGTGCCGCCAGACGCGCCAGATTCTGGTCGGCGGGAGCACGCATGACGGCGAGGAAGTCATTCTGGCGGAAATCGCGCAGCGGCTGCGGACGCGTTTCCCTAAACTTTTTCTGGTGCTCGTGCCGCGGCATTTTGAGCGCGGTCATGAAGTCGGGGAACAATTGCGCCATCGCGGCGTGAAATTTGCCTATCGCAATTTGATTGGCGCGGACACACAACTGGCTGATGGCGAGGTCGAATGCCTTTTGGTCAACACGACCGGCGAACTGCGGCTTTTTTACGAACACGCGACGGCGGTGTTCATCGGCAAAAGCCTGACGGCCATGGGCGGGCAGAACCCGATCGAACCGGCCGCGCTGGGCAGGGCGATGGTGTTCGGGCCGAACATGCAGAATTTTGCCGACATCACGCGCAATTTCATCGCGGAAAACGGCGCAATACAGGTGCATGATCCGGAGGCGTTGGAAAAGGCGATCGCCGGCCTGCTCGCTGACGAAAATCGCCGGACGGAAATCGGGCCGCAATGCGCAGCGGGTCGTCCGCGAAAATCTCGGCGCGATTGACCGCACGGTGGAAATGATTTTGGAAAAACTCGAGCCGCGCGGAATTTACATCACGCCGGAAATATAAATTATCGTTTCCCCGCTTGACGAAGTTGCCGCGGCTTTTCATATTCCTACACGCTTCGGGCGCGCGCCGGAAGTGATGTTGTTGTATGTCAAAATCGCAGGTTCGCAAACCCGGAACAAATTCGTCTCTGAAACAAGGAAAGACGGCGCGTTGAGGCGCATTCCAAGCCGCGTGCGGAATCCGCGGCAGCCCAACCACTCCACCCCGTTTCGCAAAACGGTTCCGACTCGGCGCTTTCGGAAAAAATCAAGGAACTCGTCCGCCTCGCGCGGGAACAGGGGCATTTGACCTACAACGACCTCAACGAGGTGCTGCCGGAAAATGCCGCGACCCCGGAAATTCTGGACGAGGTATTTTCCAAGTTGCGCACGCTTGAAATCGAAATCATGGATCAGGCGGAGGTGGATCGCGTCAAAACTCCCGATGCCGAGGAGGAAGACACGAATCGGCTGGATGCGCTCGACGACCCGGTGCGGATGTATCTCAAGCAAATGGGACAGGTGGCGTTGCTGACGCGCGAACAGGAGGTGGAAATCTCCAAGCGCATCGAGGCCGCGGAAAATGAGGTCCGCAAAATCATTTACTCCCTTGGTTTTGCCGGCAAGGAGCATGTGGCGCTGGCGGAAAAACTGCTGGCCGATCCGCCCCGCGAACGTTTTGACCGCGTCGTGCTCGATAACAAGGTGGACAACCGCAACACGCATCTCCGCGTGCTCCATCGCGTGCTGGCGCGCGTCCGCAAACTGGATCAGGACGTGGATCGCGACTACACCGCGTGGCGGGACGCCCATCTCAAGGTCAAACGCCAGCGGACGTTGCGGGCGTTCAAACGCGCCAACCAAAAACTGCAGGACGCCTTCCCCAAATTTTGCTTCAAATACAAGGTCATTGAGGAAATGGCGCTCGTCGCGGAAAACATCCACGACAAGCTGCAATACAGCCTGCGCGCGCTCGCCGATGCCGAATCCCAGCGCGAATCCAGCGCGCAGCAGCATCTCGTCGAGGCCGAGCGGCAGAAAATCCGCGCGCTCGAGGAATTTGTGCGGATGCCGATACGGGGATTTCCTGAAGGCGTTCGACCGGCTGCGCGAATTTTCCACCAAGGCGCTTCAGGCCAAGACCGAAATGGTCGAGGCCAATCTGCGCCTCGTCGTGTCCGTCGCCAAAAAATATACCAACCGCGGCCTGTCGTTCCTCGACTTGATTCAGGAAGGCAACATCGGTTTGATGAAGGCCGTCGAAAAATTTGAGTATCGCCGGGGCTACAAGTTTTCCACCTACGCCATATGGTGGATCCGGCAGGCCATCACGCGCAGCATCGCCGACCAGGCGCGCACCATCCGCATCCCGATCCACATGATCGACATCATCAACAAGCTGATGCGCTCGCAAAAGCAGTTGTTGCAGGATTTTGGGCGCGAGCCGACGCCGGAGGAAATCGCCGACGAAATGCAGATGCCGGTGGAACGCGTGCGCGCCGTCCTGAAAATGGCCCAGCAACCGATTTCATTGCAATCGCCTGTCGGCGATGGCGAGGACGCGAACTTCGGCGATTTCATCGAGGACAAGGCCGCCGAAAGTCCGCTGGACATGACGAGCTTCAGCCTGCTCCGGGACAAACTGGGCGACGTGCTGTGCAGCTTGAGCGAACGCGAACGGAAAGTGCTGGAACTGCGGTTCGGCCTCGGCGATGGCAACGCGCGCACGCTTGAAGAAGTCGGCAGCCAGTTCCGGGTCACGCGCGAGCGCATCCGGCAGATTGAGGCCAAGGCGCTCCGCAAAATGCGGCATCCCACGCGCATCCGCCAGTTGCACGGCTTTTTGGAACTCGAAAAAATGAATCCGAATCTCGACTGAATCTGTGGCTCGAACTTGTTGCCGGCCGCACCTTCTGATCATTCGAATTTTTCGCCCGGACTCAATGCATGGCCGGCCAGAAATTCCGCCGTGCTCATCCGCCGTCCGCCTTCGCGCTGCAATTCCAGAATCCGCAGCGCATTTTCGCCACAGCCGACCATGATTCCAGTTTTATCCGCCGACAGGATTTCTCCGATTCTGCCGGATTGTTCGAACGGTTCCGCCTTCCAGATTTTCAGCAAATGGGGTTTTGGTTCTCCGGCCAGAAACGTGGAAGCGCCGGGCCATGGCGTGAAGGCGCGCAGCCGGTTCCAGATTGTTTTTGCGGGCAGGTTCCAGTCAATGCGTCCGTCTTCCTTTTTGATTTTCGGCGCGTGGCTTGCGCCTTCGGCGGGTTGCGGTTGCGGCTGGATTTTTCCGGCGACAAAATCGGGAATGGTATCGCAACAGCAATTCCGCGCCGAGCCGCGCCAGCCGGTCGTGAAGGGTCGCAGAATCGTCCGCCGGCAAAATTGTCGTGCGCCGCTGTGAAACAATCGGGCCGGTGTCCAGGCCGGCATCCATTTTCATGACCGTGACACCGGTTTCGGTTTCCCCATTGGCAATGGCCCACTGAATTGGCGCGGCACCGCGATATTTCGGCAGGAGCGACGTGTGTACGTTCAGGCAGCCAAACTTTGGCAAATCCAATATGGTTTGCGGCAAAATGTGTCCATAGGCAACGACCACAATCAAATCTGGCTGCAACGCGCGCAATTCGCCAATGAACTTTTCGTCGCGAGCGCGTTCCGGCTGGAGCACGGGCAGGTTGAGTTTGAGTGCGAGCGATTTGACGGGCGATGGCTGCAATTTTAAGTCGCGGCCTTTCGGTTTGTCCGGTTGCGTGACCACGGCGGCAACGTGAAATGGTTCGTCCCGCGCCAGCGATTCAAGGCTGGCGCAGGACAATTCCGCCGTGCCCATGAAGATGATTCGCAACGCGGCCATCACCGATTTTAACGCAAACACGCGAAGAGGCAAAGTAGCAAAGGACGGGCGCAAAAATCCATTTTAGAGCTTCACAACCTGCTTGAGAATGTCGAAGAAAGTCTTGACCGGCGTGTCGTCGGTGTTGATGCGGTGGACAATATTCTTGCCATAAAAATTGAGCACTGGCCTGGTTTCCTTCTCGTAAATTTTGAGACGCTGGCGGATGACGTCGAGGTTCGCGTCGTCAAGGCGGTTGTCCTTGAGCGCGCGGCGTTGCATCCGGTTGACAAGATTTTCCTTCTTTTTGGACGTGAGATAAAAGACGGCAATGACATTGAGGGCGTCGCCCAGCATCTCCGCCTGCCGCACGCTGCGCGGAATGCCGTCGAGCACCAGCGTGTCGGCATCTGGATGAAAGCGCCCGATTTGCACGCTGTTGTCAATGAAGTGCCGCCATAATTCGATGGTCGGCTCATCCGGCACAAGCTGCCCGCGGCTGGAGTATTCCAGGAAAATTTTGCCGGGCGCTGTTTCCGGGCGCAGGTTGCGGAACACGTCGCCGCAGGCGCAATGGAAAAAACCGGGAATCGCTCCGAGCGCGCGGCCATGTGTGCCCTTGCCGGAGCCGGGCGCGCCAAACATCAAAATGGTTCGATACTTCATGCCTTCTTGTATTTCAGTTGAACTTCCTGGATTTCGGCGAACGGCACCATCACCTCCTGCCGCGAATCGCCCCGCAAAACCTCAAAATGCACTTCGTTTGCCGCGATGCGCGTGATGCGTTCGGCCACAAACAACGCCCGCGGAGTTTTCACCTGCAGCACCTTGTCCTTGTCTGCTTCGCGGCGGACGATGCCAAAAAATCCGGAAAACTTCGTCTCGAAAAACCGGCGGTTGAACATGAATTGCCCGCGTTGGAAAATCTCCGTTTGCGGCTGTTCGGGTGGCGTCGGCGGCGCACCAGCCTCCCACGAACTCGTTGCAATGTGAATCTCCTCCTGTTGCACGCCCGGCACAACAAACCGGTGCGGTTCAGGCGGCGCGTTTTCCACCGGCGCACCTTCCACGGGTGTTTCAACGGGCGTTTCTTCTACTGGCGCCGCAGCCGCCCGCATTCCGGGCATTGAAAGAAAAATAACCGGCCCCAGGATGGGCAGGGCCGCCGCCACGCCCGCCACCAGCGGAACCGGTCGCGCGCGGAACCGGGCGATTTCGTAGCCGGCATAGATGTTCGCTGCGTAAATCAGCAGTAGCGCCATCAGCCCGACAGACGACGATAACAGACCGCCAAACAGCGATGCCCGTGCCGATCGGTCCAGCCTCGGCACGTCCTGGATTTTCACCTCCGGTTTGGTGGCTTGTTCCGCCGGGGCCGGCTCGATGAACGGCTCGACGAACGGATCAATTTTCGGGTTTTGCGCCAGTTGTTTCAACCCGTCCTGCGAAAACTTTAACCACGGCAGCCGGTCGGTGTATTTGTCACCATCCATTCGGAAAATGATGCCGTTGTCGTTGAACGAAACGATGTCGCCGCCCACCGTCGTTCCGTCGGCCAATGGGAACGAATCCGCGCCGGCAGCTGCCAGCAGCCCGCAAAGCCAGAAACTGGAAATTGTCCAAAGGAGCTTGCGCACGCGGGTTTCTAACAGATGAAAACGCGCGGCGAAAGAAAATTCAACGCGCTGTTGGTTCCCATTAGGCCGCTGATCTCAATATTGGACTTTGTCCGGCTTCGCCTGCCACTCCTTCAAAACATTCAACCCTTCCCTGTGCAGGAGTTGTCGCATCGGGATTTTGCGGCGTGAAACCGGCCGCCCCATTTCGCTGCGAATCAAATCGTCGTCAAAGCCGGCTGCCGCCGCGTTGCGCCGCGAGCTGGCGTAAAAGATTTTCCTGAGCCGCGCCCAGTATATCGCCGCCAGACACATCGGACATGGCTCGCAGCTGGCGTAAATCTCGCAATCGTCCAGCCGGAAGGTCTTGAGCCGGCGGCACGCTTCGCGGATGGCTGTCACTTCCGCGTGCGCCGTCGGGTCATTCGTGGAAGTTACGCGATTCCAGCCTCGCCCGACGATTTTGCCTTGCCGAACCACAACCGCGCCGAACGGTCCGCCCTCGCCGCGCCGCATTTTTTCCAGCGACAGCCGGATGGCCTCGCGCATGAATTTCGTTTTCACGGGGAGATTTTAACCGCGATGGACACGGATGAACACGGATTTTTAGAGCCTTGACACGGATTACACTGATTGGCACGGATTCAATTCGGATAAAACCATTCCGTGTTAATCCGTGAAATCCGTGTCTGTTTTCTCTTTAAGCACCAAACAAACCCACCGGATTTTGCGCCGCGCTTAAAAATTTCCCGCCACTGAAAATCTTTTGCAGTTTTCCGCCGCGCCATTTTTTCAGGCGGTAGATTGTCGCCAAACGTGAATTGAGGTGCCCTTGCGCCGTGCCCGCCTGCCAGCTCCGCTCCGCGCCGGACGTTGTCGAGCATCCATGCCGGCAGCCGTGCGTGATATGAATTTCGTTTCACCTCGCCGGCATGAAAGCAAAGCGCGGCAATCAATTCGGCCAGATCCTTCTCGCCAATTTCAACCAGAAGATTCGGATCGGCCATCTGTCCCCAAAATTCCGTTTCGACGGTGTAGCAGGTGAAACTGCGCGGCAATGTTTTCAGCGCATCCAACACGAGCCAATGCACACCCACATGCGTGGGGTGAACATCGTTTTTGTGCGGAAGAAAAATAACGCGCGGCCTTTGCTCTGCGAGGATGTCGGCAATCGTTTTTGTTGCCGCCTGCCAGTGCGATGGGTTTTTCGCGCGGGTGTCGGGATTGATGCGCTCCAATCCGTGCGCGCCCGGCACAATCAATTTGAAACCGAGCGCCGCGCAGGCGTTTTGCAATTCGCGCCATCGCGCCGTCTGCCGGGCGCGGTTGCTGCCGAGCGTGACGCCAACGTTGACGACGTTCCACCGCGCCTCACGCAGTAGCCGCAACGCCAGCCCGCCGGTGATGCATTCATCGTCCGGGTGCGGCGAGAAAATCAGGACGTTTGGCGCATCGGCTGGAATTTTCGGACGCGCGCCGGTAGTAAGCTTCCCGGCTTTTAGGGATTGTCCCTGTTTGGCCAGTTGTTGGAATCGGGCGGCGAATTGGCGCGCGTTCATGCCTTTTTATTTGCCGATGCCCCGCCAAACAGCAACCGCAAACTGTTCATCACCACCACGACGGTGCTGCCTTCGTGCCCGACCACGCCAATCGTCAGCGGAATCTTGCCCATCATCGCAAACGTCACCAGTACGACGACCGTGCCGAGCGATATGACAAGGTTCTGCCGGATCACGCGGCGCGCGCGCTGGCTCAGCCGGAACGCTGCGAGGAAATTCTCCAGCTTGTCGTGCATCAGCACCACGTCAGCCTGCTCCAGCGCGGCGTCGGAACCGCGCGCGCCCATCGCCACGCCGATGTGTGCGGCGGCAAGGCTCGGCGCGTCGTTCACCCCGTCGCCAATCATCGCCACGCGCTTTCCCTGTTGGCTGAATTCTTGAATGGCTGCGACCTTTTGCTCCGGTTTCAATTCGGCGCGCACGTCGTCCAGCTTCAACTCCGTGCGCAAATGTTCCGCGGCGGCGCTGCGGTCGCCGGTCAAAACCACGCTGCGCAAACCTTCGCTGCGCAGCTCCTCTACCACGGAGGCGGATTGCGGGCGGATGTCGTCGCGCAATATCACGCGGCCCAGCAAATTGCCCGCGGAAATCCATACCTCGGACGTGCCGGCGCCGGATTGTGGTACGCCAAATCCGCCCTTGCAAACTTGCGACTCAACCCATTCGCGTTTGCCGAGAAAAATTTCCCTGCCGGCGTGTCTGGCCTTCAATCCTTCGCCGGTCACGGATTCAAATTGCGGGAATTCTATTATTTCCAGCCCGTGCTGTTTCCCGTGGCGTGTGATGGCGCGGGCGAGCGGATGCGTCGAAAGTTTTTCCAGCGAATACGCAAGCTGCACAATTTCTTTTTCCCGGCCGGGTGGAAGGCTTTCGACGGTTTCCACGCGCAGTTCGCCGGTGGTGAGCGTGCCGGTTTTGTCGAGGCAGACAGTGTTGACTTCGGCGAGTTTTTCCACCGCCGCGCCGCCACGAAACAGGATGCCGTGGCGCGCGCCCCACGCGATGGCTGCGAGTACGGCTGAGGGAATCGAAAGCACCAGCGCGCAAGGCGACGATACGACCAGCAGCGTCATCGTCCGGTAAAACGCGCTGTGAGACTCGATGGCGGAACCGAATGGTGCGAGCCGGAATCCGAGCCACCATACAAAAAACATCGCGAACGAAAGTCCGATGACACCATAGGTGTAATAGGTGCTGAACTTGTCAGCGAACATCTGCGCAGGGGCCTTTTGCTGCTGCGCCTCCTTGATGAGCGTGATGATTTTTTGCAGCGAGCTTTCGGCGGCGGGCCGGGTGACGACGACTTCGACCGCACCCCACAAATTGAGAGTCCCCGCGAGCGCGTTGTCCCCAATCTTTTTTTCGACCGGCGTCGCCTCGCCGGTTAGATTCGATTCGTCTGCGGCGGTGCTGCCCTTGCTGATTTCGGCATCCACGGGAAATTGTGCGCCGGGCTTGATGATCAGGCGCATTCCGGTCTTGAGCTGCTCCACCGGCACCTCCCGTTCGCGGCCTCTTTCATCCAGCGCGGTGGCGGTCTTGGGTGCGTCGCGGAAAAGCGAGCGGATTTCCTTTTGCGTGCGGCCCAGCGCGTAATGTTCCAGCGCGCCGGAAAATGAAAAGAGAAAAAGCAGCGTCGCGCCCTCGCCCCACGCGCCGATGCTTGCCGCGCCCGCGGCGACGAAGAGCATCAGGAAATGCACGTCAATCGTCCGCTTTTGCAGCCGCTCCCAGACCTCCTCTGCCGGATAAAACCCGCCTGCAATGCAGGCCGCCACATAGCAGAAAATCTTGAATGGCGCGGGTGAAAACGCCCCGGCCAGCCCGAAGACACCGCAAAGAATTGCGGCGGCCAGTTGTGCTTTCCATTCGTCAACCTCCCCGGCATGTTCGAGGAACTCCACGTCGCGTGGGACGACGCGGGGCAGGGGGATGTCGCGCCAGCGCCAGAACGTCGGCGCCGTCGGGCAGGTCGCGCGCGCGATCGTCGTGGCGTCGCCCTTGGTGCGGATGACGATCTTTTGCCGTTCGGCCTCGGACAGCGGCGCGTCGCAGGTGGCGCAATCGCTCCGGCCGGTGAGCAGGCTGCAATGGCGTTCGGCGGACACTGCCTGTGCGGTTTCAAACTGGTTCGTGATGCGCTCCGAGAGCCGGCTCACGTCCGCCCGGCCGAGCGTGGCGAGGGAAATTTTCTGGTGCGCGCGGTCAATCGTCACCGCTTCCAGCGCCGGCTCATCGGCCAGCGTGTCCACGACCGAGCGCGCAAGGCAATGCCCGGCTTCGCTCTCGCGCGTGTGACGATTCTCCGGCGATGCATTCATGTCCATTAAATGAGTAGCATAATTCGCGGAACGGCGCGATGGAAAAGACACAGGCTCTAACGCAGGAATTCCGTGTAGAACGTCACGCCGGAGATGATGAAGCCGATGACCGTGATGATTTGCCGGACCCGCTCCTGTGAAATGCGCTGGGAATAGCGCGAGCCAAGATAATACCCCGCCACCGCCCCGACGGTCATGACGGCGGCCCGCGGCCAGTCAATCAATCCGGCCCAGATGAACCACAGCGCCGCCATGACATTGATCAGCGAACCCAGAATCGTTTTGAGTGTGTTCATCTCGTAAATGTTTCCCATCCCGATGAATCCGAGCGTCGCCAGCATCAGGATGCCGATGCCGGCCCCGAAGTATCCGCCGTAAATGGCCACCGCGAATTGAAAGGCGATGGCTCCCCAAACGTGCGCACCCTTGCCGGCTCCCGTTGCATCCAGATGCGAACGCGCAAAGCGGCGGAAAACGCCCTGGGCAAGAAACAGCAGCGTCGCGAATAGAATAAGGAACGGCACCAGTTTGCCGAAGGCTTCGTTGCTCGTATGCGTCAACAGCGCGCTGCCAATCAATCCGCCGACTATGCTCACCGGCAGAAAACGCCAGAGCCAGGGCTTGATGGCCGGGATGTATTGCCGGTTTCCGACCATGCCGCCGCCGGTGCCGATGACAAGGGCCAGAGTGCTGGTGGCATTGGCGACTACCGGTGGGGTTCCAAAAGCCAGCAGGGTGGGGAAGGTAAGCAGCGTGCCGCCACCTGCCACGGCATTGATTGCGCCTGCGCCCACGGCCGAACCCACCAGCCCGATCATCTCCCAATTGGACACCATTTCCAAACAGCATGATATGCCGCGCGGCGCGGCGCGATGCAAAAGAGGCGGCCGCTTTCAATCCGCAGATTTGATTGCACCGATTTGGCTGGCCCGGTGTTCCACTTTCTGACTCAATCGCTCAATCTCATGAAACGCTGGGCCATCCTGACTGTCCTGCTCTACGCGCTGGCGCTGGCGCTGCTCACCGTGCCGGTTCTGCTGGCCGCATTTGGCCCGTGGGCCGACCATGGCAGCACCATCTCGCTCAAGGACGCCTTAGGTTTTTTCAAGCAGTGGGGTTACTGGCTCTGGCTTGGAGTGCTGATGGCGGGACAGGTCTTGCTGCTGCTGTTGCCGATCAACATCGCCGAAAAACGGTTGTCGGCCCGGCGTCCTCTCCAAACGCCCATCCTCGTTACGGCATTTTTTCTGGCCAATCTGTTTCTGGCCGGAATTGTTTGCATCCTCTGCGCTGTTTTCAAGGAGGACGGTTTTTTTCCATTCGCATTTTTGTCTGGCAATACGGACAATCCCACCGGCTCGGATTTTACCGTCGGAGGGATTGTCACTCTCCTTTTCTTCTGGCTGATGTGGGCGATGATATTTCGCCGCTACGCCAGGTCGGATGAGCCGGATACGCAGCTCAAGCGCGGAACGCGCTGGCTGTTGCGCGGGAGCATTCTCGAATTGCTCGTGGCTGTGCCCAGCCATGTCATCGTCCGACGCCGGGACGATTGCTGCGCGCCCATCGGCACGTTCTGGGGCATCGCCACGGGCATCTCGGTGATGCTGCTGTGTTTCGGGCCGGGCGTGTTCTTCCTGTTCGTGGAACGGTTCGGGCGGTTGAAGCCGAAATCGCCGGATCAGAATAAACCGGCCTGAAAAAACGGAAATCCGGGCGGAATCCTCTACTTTGCCGCATCGCGCAGGCCTGCGGCATAAGCTTCAAATACCCGGCGCATCTCGTCGCGGACGCTGCGGAAGCAATTCAATATTTCCTCGTCGCTGCCCGTGGCCTTGGCTGGATCAATGAACGGCCAATGATGGCGGTTCAGCTGGCCGGGGAAAATCGGGCAGCCCTGGTCCAGATTGCCGCAGACGGTGATGACCGTGTTCACCGGCTGGTCCAGGAATTCCTTCAGGTGTTTCGAGCGATGACCGGAAATGTCTATGCCGACCTCGGCCATGACCTTGATGGCCAGCGGATGAACATGGCCGGTCGGATTTGAACCGGCGCTCTGGACGTTCGCGAGTTCGCTCGCCTCTGCCCGCAAAAAGCCTTCGGCGATGTGGCTGCGGCAGGAGTTGCCAGTGCAAAGAATCAGAATGGTGGATTTCATTTTTTTATTGGTGATATATCGAACATTGAACGCTGAACGTGTGCGCGGTCCAGCATTCGACGTTCGGTGTTCGATATCCGATGTTCGTTGTTCGATGCTTTTTCATCTTCAATCTTCTATCTTCCACCTTCGCCCTCGCGTCTTTGTGCCTTTGTGTTAAAATCCGTGTCTATCTGTGTCCATCCGTGGTTAAAATTTCTGCTTCTTGCCGCGCCAAAGTTGAACGAAGGCAGGTCTGCTTTCCCAATTTCAGATTTCAGTATGTCAGCATTTCAGTATGTCCGTGGTCTCGTGGTCCGTAGTCTTGTTGTCTCGCCTTGTTCCCGCCTTTCCCTTCATTGGATGCTCGGCGTTCGATGTTTCATTAGCTTGTTTCGCGTTGATACCAGCCGCGCGACTGATTGCAAACGTGGCAGACGGACAGCATCACCGGCACTTCCACAAGTACGCCGACGACTGTGGCCAGCGCCGCGCCGGAACCGGGGCCGAACAGCGTGATGGCCACCGCCACCGCCAGTTCAAAAAAATTGCTCGCGCCTATGAGCGCGCCCGGTGAGGCGATGTTATGCGGCACATTGAACCGGCGCATCAATAAATAGGTGAGCGTGGAATTGGAATAGACCTGGATGACAATCGGGACCGCCAGCAGCAACACGGCCAGCCAGCGCGTGGTGAGATTCTCCGCCTGAAATGCGAAGATCAAAACGAGTGTCAGCAGCAGCGCGAGGATGGTCACCGGATGAAACTTCGATAAAAACTTTTTCTCGAACCAATCTTTACCGTGCGATTTTAATAGAGCCGTTCGAGTCAGCCAGCCCGCCGCCAGCGGGATGACGATGAACACCACCACGCTGGTGACGAGCACCTTCGACGGCACCACGACATTTGCCACGCCGCACAGAAACATCACGATGGGTGCGAAGGCGACGAGCATGATGAGGTCGTTCACTGCCACCTGCACAAGAGTATAGATCGGATCGCCGTCGGTGAGATGGCTCCACACAAACACCATCGCCGTGCATGGCGCGGCGGCCAGGATGATGAGGCCGGCGGTGTATTCCTTCGCCAGTTCCGGCGAAATCCAGGCACTGAAAACATGTTGCATGAACAGCCACGCGAGCAACGCCATGCTGAACGGTTTGACCAGCCAGTTGACGAATAGTGTCACTGCGAGGCCTTTCGGTTTTCGCGCGATGCTGCCGAGTGTGGTGAAGTCCACCTTGAGCATCATTGGATAAATCATAAGCCAGATCAGCATGGCGATGGGCGCATTGACGTGCGAGCCTTGGACAAATTCCAATTTGCTCAAATCAGCAGTGAAGCCGGGAGTGAGCTTGCCGAACGCCACGCCGACCACCATGCATAGAAAAACCCAGACGGTCAGGTAACGCTCGAAGAACGCGAGGCGTTTCGGACTTACGATTTCGGATTTGCGATTTACAAGTTCTGGCATGGATCAGCAGCATTTCTGGCGGCGGCAGATGACGGCGGGGGTGATCTGCAAAATCCTTTTTAGCTTCTTCGCATCGGCGGCGGCCTCGTCCGTTTTGGCCAGCGATTTGTGGATCCACGTGAGCGCCTCGCGCACGGCGACGGGCGCGGCTTTGTCCGGCAGCCGGTAATATACCCATCGCTCCGACTTGCGTGAGAGAATCAAACTGGCGTGGTGCAAAATGGATAGGTGCTTGGAAATGGTGGAGGGCGCGAAGCCGAACAGTTCGGTGATCTGGCAGACGCACAGCTCGCCTTTGCGGAGCGCGAGGAGAATCCTCACCCGGTTGGGGTCGGACAGCGCCTTGGTGATGGCCATGAAGTCGCGCATTCGTCTGTATTTCGTTAAATGGCGAAATAACTATTAACCAACCTCCGGTGCGGCGCAAGTGGTATTGTCCGGCTGAGGCCGGTGTTTATGCGCCGGCTTCAGTGGCAGCCGGCTGGCTTTTGTTGGCGGTGTGGCGGATGTCCTGCGCTTCGTAAAGAAAGACGACCTCCTCGGCGACGTTTTTGGCGTGGTCGGCGATGCGTTCGAGGCTTTTGCAGGCGACCATCCAGTTCAGGCAGCGCCCGATGGTGTCGGGATTGGCCACCATGTGCTGGGCAAGGATTTCGTGGATTTGCTTGTTGAGCGCGTCCACTTCCTTGTCGCGCGGGATGATGGCGCGGGCGGCGATCGGGATCCTTGTTCACAAAGGCGTCGAGCGAGGACTTGAGCATGGCCAGCGCCATGCCGGCCATGCGCGGCAGGTCAATGGCGATTTTCACCGGCGGTTCCTGTGACAGGTCGCGGGCGCGCTTGGCGATTTTCGAGGCTTCGTCACCGACGCGTTCGAGGTTCTGGGAAATTTTCATCGCCACGGTGACGAGCCGCAGGTTGGTGGCCAGCGGCGCCTTGGTGAGGAGCTGGATGACAAGGTCGTCAATCTCCACCTCGAACTGGTCAATGATCCGGTCGTCTTCCTTCACCTGCAGGGCAGATCATGGTCGCGCTGCACGAGCGCCTGCACGGACTGGTTGACGGCGGTCTCGGCGTGGCTGGCCATCGTCAGCAATTTCTGCCGCAGCGCGTCCAGTCCCGATCTCAAAATGATTGTCCATATACTAATTTCAAATTCACCATAACTCAACCGAAGCGGCCTGTCACATAATCTTCCGTGCGTTTCTGCGCCGGGCTGGTGAAAATCTTCGTCGTCGGGCCGAACTCGACGAGTTCGCCAAGGTAGAAGAACGCGGTGAAATCCGATGCGCGCGCGGCCTGCTGCATGTTGTGCGTCACGATGACGATGGTGTAATCTTTTTTCAGCGCGAGTATCAAGTCCTCGATTTTTGCCGTCGCCAGCGGGTCGAGCGCGGAGGCCGGTTCGTCCATGAGCAGCACTTCCGGCTGCACCGCCAGCGCGCGTGCGATGCAAAGACGCTGCTGCTGGCCGCCGGATAGGCTGATGGCCGGCGCGTTCAGGCGGTCCTTCACCTCGTCCCACAGCGCGGCCATGCGCAGCGACTCCTCGGTGCGTTCCACGAGAATTTTCCGGTCGCGAACACCGTTCAACCGCAGGCCGACAGTGACGTTCTCGAAGACGGACATGGTCGGAAACGGGTTCGATTTCTGGAAGACCATGCCGATGCGGCGGCGGACCGTGACCGATTCGACGGTGCGCGAATAAATGTCGTCGCCGAAAAGCTTGATTTCGCCCTCCATGCGCGCGTCGGGATTCAGTTCGTGCATCCGGTTGATGGCGCGGAGAAATGTGGATTTGCCGCAGCCGCTCGGCCCGATGATGGCGGTGACGGACTTGGCGGTGATATCAAGCGAAACATTTTTGACCGCCGCGCGGTCGCCGAAAAAAACGGTAAGCCCCCGCACAGTCAGCGCGGCGGTGGAATTGTTCGGGTCGGTCGCCATGTAAATTTCAGGCTTTTTGTTGGAACCGGTCACGCGTCAAGAAGCGGACCCCGATGTTGATGGACAGGACGAGCAGGAGCAGCACGAGCGCGCCGGCCCACGCTTGCCGGTGCCAGTCGTCGTAAGGCGAAATGGCATAGGCGAAAATTTGTAGCGGCATGGCGGAAATCGGCTCGGTCAATTTATGCGTCCAATGCTCGTTGCCAAGCGCGGTGAACAGCAGCGGCGCAGTCTCGCCCGCCACGCGCGCGAGTGCGAGCAGCACGCCGGTAACAATGCCCTTGAGCGCGGTGCGGATGACGATTAGCACGATGGTTTTCCATTTTGAAATTCCAAGGGCGAGGGCGGCTTCACGGTAGCCGCCGGGCACGAGTTGCAGCACTTCCTCGGTCGTTCGCATGACCAGCGGAATCATCATCATGCCAAGCACAACGCCGCCGGACAGCGCGGAAAAACCATGCATCGGCACAACGAGCAGCGCATACACAACAATGCCCCAGGTGATGGACGGCACACCGTTCAAGATGTCCGCCGCGAAGCGTATCCACCAGTTCAATTTTGTGCCGCCGTATTCGGAAAGGAAAACGCCGCCAAGGACGCCGACCGGCACTCCGATGACCGCTGCCTGTGCGAGCAGGACGAATGTCCCGACAATGGCGTTGCCCATTCCGCCGCCGACCTCGCCCACCGGCTTGGGCAGTTGCGTGAAGAACGCCCAATTGATCGAAGTGAAACCTTCCTTTATCAGGTGATAAAACACGAGCAACAACGGCGCGACGACCAGAATGGCGCACGCAAACGCGAGCGTTTGCATGAATGCGCTCTTGAAATTACGCCAACTGTGGTTCGGTACAGTCATTCGAGTGATAAGTGACGAGTGACAGGTGACGAGTGACACGAAAGCGCTCCCCCTCTCCGCGTTGCGACGCAGGAGCAATGGGGAGAGGGCCGGGGTGAGGTGCCAATCGTAAATCGTATATCGTAAATCATAAATGTTCAGTTTTGTGGTTTCACTGACGGCCCGGCAAAAGTTATCAAAAGCATTTGGGCAATGATATTGACCAGTACGGTCAAGCCGAGCAGCACAAGGCCGATTTCAAACAGTGCGCTTGGATACAGATTGCCGGAAGCCTCGTTGAATTCGTTCGCGATGACGCTGGCCAGCGTGTAGCCGGGGGCGAAAAGCGACTTGACGATCTGGGGCGTGTTACCGATGACCATCGTGACGGCCATCGTTTCGCCGAGCGCGCGGCCCAGTCCGAGGATGACCGCGCCAAACAAGCCTTTTTTCGCGTAGCTCAAGACGGCGATGCGCGTGACCTCCCAGCGTGTCGCGCCAAGCGCGAAGGCGGCTTCGCGTTGCAGGCCGGGAACGGAACGCAGAATTTCACGCGAAACAGACGTGATGATCGGAATGATCATGATGGCGACGATGATCCCGCCCGCCATCATGCTGACGCCGTAAATCGGGCCTTGGAAAAATGGCAGGAAGCCGAGATATTTTTGCAGCAGCGGAAAAAAGTGGTCGCGCAGGAATGGCACCATCACAAAAATTCCCCACAGGCCGAGAATGACGCTCGGCACGGCCGCGAGCAGTTCGATGAACATGGTGAGCGGCTGTCGCAACCAGAGCGGCGCAAGTTCTGTGAGATAAACGGCGGTGGCGACGCTGATGGGTACGGCGATGACGAGTGCGATGAGCGAGGAAACCAGCGTCCCGTAGATGAACGGTAGCGCGCCATAGACATCGTTGACGGGATCCCAGTCGCTGCTGACCAGAAAATGCCAGCCGAACTTTTGCAGCGCGAGATGCGAGCCGCGAAACAGTTCATAGCCGATGAGCGCGATGAGCGCAAAAACAGCCAGCGCCATGCACAGCGTCAGCCATTTGAAGGCACCGTCGCCGAATTGTCTCCCGGCGGATTTCATGCCCGGCGTTTTTTGCTTTTTTGCAGCTTCGCTCACAATGTTCCCTCGGTTTTAAAATCAAACGGACGAAGAGCGGGAGGATTTGCGCTCTTCGTCCGGCCCGCGCCCATAAATTACCGGGCGGCGGAACGAAGTCATCACTTGATTGTGCCAAGCAGTTTCAATTCACGCTGCACGACGCTGTCGGGCAGTGGTGCATAATCAAGCGTGCTTGTGATTTTTTGGCCATCGGTGACCGCCCATTTCAAAAATGCAACCAGTTTTGTGCCGTGATCGGCGCCCTTCTGTTTTTGATAAACGAGCACCCAGCTGGCGCCGGCAATCGGATAGGCTTGGTCACCGGGCGCGTTCACAATTGAGAAGCGGAAGTCATCGGGGATTTGAGCCGTGGCCATCGCGGCGCTGACGGTATCCAATGTCGGGTCAACGAAATTGCCCGCGGCATTTTTTAACGTGGCGTAAGTCATTTGGTTTTGCTTGGCGTAAGCCAGCTCGACATAGCCGATGGCGCCGGGAGTTTGTTTGACCTGTCCCGCCACGCCTTCATTGCCCTTGGCGCCGATCCCGACGGCAGCCGGCCATTTGACGGAAGTCCCTTTGCCGGAAGTGTCGGCCCAAATAGGACTCACGCTGCTTAAATAATCAGTGAAGATGAATGTTGTGCCGCTGCCGTCGGAACGATGGACGACAACAATCGGGAGGTCGGGCAGGGATACGCCTGGATTCAAGGCCGCGATTTTCGGGTCGTTCCATTTGGTGATATTGCCAAGATAAATGTTGGCGAGGGTGTCGCCATCCAGTTTAAGTTTCGGACTGCCGGGCAGATTATAGGTAATGGCCTCGCCGCCGATGACCACGGGAATATGCAGGATTTTTCCCGGCGCGGTGGCCATGGCTTCGTCCTTCATCGGCGCGTCGGATGCGCCGAAATCCACCGTCTGGTTGAGCAGGTTTTTTATCCCGCCGCCGGAGCCGATGGACTGGTAATTGAACTGCACTCCCGGGTCCACCTTGCCGTAAGCCTCAAACCATTTGGTGAAGGCCGGATAATCGAACGTCGAGCCTGCGCCTGTGACGTTGACCATCGCGGCATTGGTTTGCGCAACCAGCAGCGCCGCGCCGGCGATGACCACGAGATGGCGTCTCGCATTTGCGATGGCCAGAACGACCGCCATCAGGCCGCCAAAACCGATGAGTGGAACAATCATTTTTTTCATTTCAGATGGGAGTTAATCAGTTTTTTATGATGGCTCACTTTACGATCCGGTTAAAACTTCCACATCAAGTCCGTCATCGCGTGAACGGCGCCGGTTGGTGTGCCCGGAAGTGGATCGATAATCAGTTCATTGATATAGCATGTGAAGGTGAAGGTCAGCGAATCATAGATTGAATAGTCAAATTTGATTAGATGGCCTTTGATGTTGGTGCCGCCAACGGCTTGGTTCGAAGGGGGCAGGCTGCCGCTCGTATCGGGGAATACGGCGATATTGTCATCATCCACGATTTGATCCCACCACGCATCCGCCTCGAGCCGTTGATAGCGGTATGAAATGTCCCACGAACCCTTTTTGCCGGATTTGCCGAGGGTGGCGCCGGCCCACCAACCTTCGTTGTTGTTATTGGCTGCAGGATTGTTCATGTATTCACCGGCGAGCTTGATTGGGAATGCGCCCTTGTAGAGCGGAAAGCTGTCCAGCGTGTAAGTGACACTGCCGCTGGCCACAATCGGATTGAACTCGCCAAAGGTGTAGCCGGTGGTTGGGCCTAGATAGATTGGAATTGTTGTTGGAACCAGATTATTGCCCTGATTTGAATCGTAAGGAGTATCCGGCGTGAAAGGAAAAGCAACGGCGGTAAAACTTGAATCATCAGCAATATCATAAACGGCGGCGCCCAGAGAGGTGCTGATCTTCGGTGTCCAATTGGCGTTCCAAATGGCTTGAGCGCCTAAAAGGTAAGGCCCGCGGGTGTTGACTTGATCCAAAACAAACGCGGCGCCATTAAATGCGAGAGAGTGATTGTCATCAATTTTGTAAGAAGCTTGCAACGCTGCGCCTTCGGGTGTGTAATCTGGATCAAACACCATCGGTGACGCTTGAAACGGCTGATCCATCTTGCCGATGGTTCCCGCCACCATCCAGGTTCCGTCATTGATCAGCGTCCATTTGCCATACGCAGCGTCCACATAAAGGGTCTTCTTGCTGGCATTGCCCTGCAATGTTTGATTGTTGGAAAGTGGGCCGCCGTCACCCGAACCCACCCGGAAGCCCACCTCCAAATCATCCTTCATGTCAATCGTCAAACCAACTCGTAGGCGATAGCGCGTGCGGAGGTTGTTGCTTTGGCCTTTGGGAACAGTGCCGCCAAGAGGGAGTCCGCTGGGCGTAGGCGCGCCAAAGGCCGGAATATCGGCGCTCACATCGTCAATACGCCCGCGAAAATCACCATACAATTTGTAACTCGTCACCCAATCCGGCATGGGGAATTTGGCGCCAAGCGCCTTGCTGAAATCATCGGCGGAACCCTGCTCGTTTTCCGCCCTCAACTCCCTTGCTTCATCTACCGAGAGAATGCCTTTCTGCTCCAGCTTGTTGAGTAGGGCGTCCACCGCCGATTGCGCATGAGTTTGGGGAGCCAGCGCCATCAGCGCGGCTGCACCGGCGATGATGGCTGTCTTGTTGAACGTGTTTTGCCTTTTGCTCATGGTTTCTTTCTCAAATAAGGCGTCCCGTGGAACTTTGAGACAACATCGTTACAGCCATGTGGCGGGACTGTGACGATTCGGTGACAATGCCTGTTCCTCCGTCATATTTAATATGTGCCGGCTGAACTCCTGCTGATAAATCAGTTTCCCTGAAAAAATTGAAAAGTCGACGTGTTTTGGCGATTTTTATCATGGGTAAAAGCGGTTCGCGCAGTTCTTCAGGGTGTTGCCGTGGCCAGGCCCACCTTGGTGATGTCCAATTGCTGAAGTACGTCCAGCACGTTGATCATGTTCTGGTAATTCACATCATCCGCGCCCTTGACCACCACGCTCAAATCCGGATTGTCGGATTTCATTTGTTTTAAATCCGCCTTGAGTTGCGCGACGGTGACCGGCTGGTCATTCAAAAAGGTCTGCCCTTTCGCGTCCACCACGATGCGGTTGATCTTGGGTTTGTCCTTTTGCGGCGGCGGCGGTTTGGGCGACGGCAGGTTCATCTCCAGGTTGTTCATCATCTGCGGCGTCGTGATGATGAAAATCACCAGCAGCACGAACACGAGGTCGAGCAACGGCGTGATGTTCAGCTCGTTCAACGAGCTGTGATGTGAACGGGATGTCTTTTTTAGGCTCATTGCAGCACGGGTTCGGTTTCCTCCTGGACATCGAATCGAATGGTGATGCGCGGCGGGAAATTCGTGGGCGGCGGACGATCCATGCTGGTCACGGCGGCGATGGCCGCGCGCACCGAATCATCCCATTGCGAATTTCCGGAGCCGTTTTGCCAGACCGGGTCGCTGATCTGCCCGTTGCGTGATCCACCGAGACTTCCACCTCGGCGACATAGTTGTCGTCGGCCATGTTCTCCGGCCGGTTCCATTTCGAGCGGAAGGCGTATTCAAGCGCGTTCTTGTAAATCTCCACCGGATCGGAACTGGAGATGACGGCCTTGCCGCCTTCAAATTCAAACGACGGCAGTTCGGCGGCGGGCGGCGCGACGGTCGGTGGAGCGACGGTCGGCGGCGCCTTGGCCGTCTTCAACCGGTTTGGGCGTTTCAACCGGCTTGGGCGTTTCCACAACCTTCGGCGGCTCGATTTTTGGCTTTCCGGTTCCTTCGGTTTCTCCGGCGGTTTTTCCTTCACCATCTCGATGGAAATCTTCTTCAACTGTTTGCCGAGCAATCCCTGCCGCGCGGCGAAATACAGCAGCGTCAGCACCAAGGCCGCGTGAAAGGTGAACGAGATGAGCAGGTTCACCTTGGACGAGTTGCGCTTTTTTCGCGCCTGTGTGTGCGGCAGCATAGCAAGCTGGATTTATGGATTAGTGGATTGTTGGGTCGTTGCGCGCCCCGGTTGATCCGTCCAAAAATCCAATTATCCAATTATCTATAAATCCATTCATTCGATTTATCCGTGTTAACCTGTGGTTGAATGATTTATTTGGTCAATGATTCGGTTGCCAGATCCACCTTCGGCACATTGGCCTGCTGGCAGACATCGAGCACGGCGCGGATTTGTTTGTATTTGGCCTTGCCGTCGCCGCGCACGATGATGTTCAGGTCCGGGTCGGTTTCGCGCAGGCCGATAAGCGTCTGAAGCATCTCGTCCGCCGAGGCCACTTCCTTTTTGTTCAAATACATTTTGCCATCGGCCTGGACGGAGATGTAGTTGGCCTTGCGCGGCGGCTCCTTCAGGCGTTTCGCCGCCGTCGGCAGTTTCAAGTCCAGTTCCTTTACCGGCGGGATCGTCGTGATGATGAAGATGACCAGCAGCACGAAGCCCAGGTCCAGCAGAGGAGTGATGTTCAACTCCGTCAGCGAATGATGCACCGATCGAGAACACTTTTTCATGGGGCGCTCACTGTTCAATCATCGCCGCTGGTCGGGTGTTTTCCGTCGGTTCTGGCTGGCGCGTTTCAGCGCGCCGGCAATCTTGTCCTCGATATCGCGCCGGTCCATATAGTCGTGTTCAATGTGCCACATAGACATGTTCAATCTGATTGGCATAGCGGCTGGCAAAACCATCCAGTTCTTGGGTGATGGCGCGGATGGTTGTAACCATGAAGTTGTAGGCGAACATCGCCGGGAATGGCCACAAGCAGGCCGGTCACGGTGGCGACCAGCGCGGCTGCGACGCCGGGTGCCATCGCCGTCAGCGTGGCAGCCTGGCTTTCGGCGATGCCCGCAAACGTGGACATGACGCCCCAAACCGTGCCGAGCAGTCCGATGAACGGCCCGCCTGCCACGGCCGTTGAAAGAACGATCATTCCCTTTTCCAACGCCATGGCCTCGCCGCCCGCCGCCTCCTCCAAGACCACACGCACCGCGTCAAAGGATGCCATGGTGATTTTGGTGGTGACGGAATGCGCCAGTTGATCCGTGTTCCCTTCCCCAGTGGACTGGCTGGATGGCACGCCGGGCTGAACCTGCACCGGATTGTTTTTCAATTGATACGCCAGTTCATCCGCGCCGCGGATGTAGAGTTGATACGCTGGCGCGCCTTCAAACTCCTCGCCCTTGCGCTGGATGTCCAGCGGGTCGCGCGTGGAGGCATAGGCGGCCAGAAATTTCTTTGTCGCCTGGCGCGCGATCATCAGCTGCCGGAACTTGGTGATGATGATGGTCCAACTGAACAGCGAGAGCACCAGCAGCACAATGACGGTGATCTTGCCCTCGGTGGTGGCGTTCTGGATGGCATAGACCGCCGCGTTGGCGGCGAACATCGGATGGAAGAGTGTGGTCATAAATTGGATTCTAGGGTCTGGGCTTTTGGTTCTGGGTTCTGATATCTGGGTTTATGTTCCAGGGTTTGGGGTCTGGGCTTCGGACACTTTCTTTGGCGGCAAAATCACCGTCACGCGGCTCACTTTTTGAGCCAGCGCGATTTGTTTGCCCTTCTTTTTCTTCTCGTCGTCGGTACCTTGATCGGACGCGGCGGCGGCCTGTGTTGATTGATTGTTGGCCAGGCCCTGGCTGGTGGCGTTGGCGGCGGTGCCCTGGCCCAATCCGCTCTGGCCGGAGGTGGTGCCGGACACGTTGGCTGAAATCAGCGAGGCATCAACGCTGCTGCCGCTGGCGCTGACACCGTTGACTCCGATGAGGGTGCCGGAAATCGCTCCGCCGGAGGAACTGACGTTGACGTTGCCTATACCGAACGCGGTGACATTGATGTTCTGCTGCGCATTAATATTAATGTTATTGCGGGCAAAGATGAGGCCTTGATATTGCCGCTGGCGTCCAAATTTGCATTGCCGGCAATAATCCCGGAACCACTGACGTTGATATTCCTGTCTGCGGAAACCAATACCGGTGTGCCGTCCGCCAGGTCGGCGGCGTTCACGGGATTACCCAAGCTGTCACGTAGCTCATATCCCGCCAGAACCGTGGTCGTGGCGTCCGGATAGTTCAAATCGTTCAGCGCAATCTGCAAAATGCCGGCCGCGTTCGCATTGATGCTTCCATTGGGGGCTTCAACCAATATGTTGCCGAGAATCACTGGCGGTGCCGGAAAAGAGGTGCCACTGGCGGGGAATGTCAACGCCGTGATGCCGCTGAATGGGATTTGCGGACTGGAGAAATAGACGGCGTGGGTGACCGGATTTTCATAATAACCCGTGACGCCCACGGGCAGGGAGGCGCCCGTGCCGGCATTGACGCTGCCATTCAAGGATTCAACCGTTATGTTTCCGCCGTCGTAAGTGGAGATGCGCGAACCGTTGACGTTGACGTCGCCATTGGCAATGACGGACACGTCACCCTGGCTGGTCGAGTAAATGCCGGTGGCGCCAGAGGTATTGACGTTAAAAGCGGACGAGCCGGCATTGACATCGCCGCCGGCGTTGATGGAGATGTTTCCGCCGTCCAGTGAGGCGATGGAACTGGAATACATGTCCAGATCGCCGGTGAGATCGCCGGAGGCGGTTTCCCCGGAGGAGTGGTTTCCCGTCGTGGTGACGGTGATGTCGGACCCGTGGTCGAACACGCCCCCGTTGCCAAACAATCCGGCGAGTGTATAGCTGCCGCGGGTTGTATATAAAGCCACGCCTTCCGATTGAATCCCGACAGAGGTTCCCAGGTCTATGGATCGCGCGCTAATGTTGAATTGCCCGCCGCCGCCAATGTTGTATCCGATGGAGGAGCCGGACGTGTTGTCAACGGGAGGGGCGCCCAAGGCGTTGTATTGGGCCAACAGCGCGTAAGCCGCCGTCCCCGGTATGGTGGGATCACCCAGAACGGAAACGGTCTGCGTCACGGGAATGGTATCAAACGGCGGATCCTGCCATTGCGGAACGCCATTGACGTATTGCTGAACCGTCAAACTATTCAGTTCTTGCAGGACACTTAATAGAGTCCTCGCGCTGATGTTTTTATACGTCAGCGTCTGGGTTGTGGGATCGTAATAAAAACTCGTCGCCAGTGTCGTTGTATCGCTCACCGCATGTGCAAGGGAGGACAGGTCGAGGCCTTGCGCGCCCGCAATCCCGCTTAGATTCACGGAGGTGAAATTGCCCCGATTAAATACATCGCCCGCTACATTGATGCTGGTCGCGGATGGATCAACGGTCACTGTGAGCGTGCTGCCGTCGGCCTCGGGAATTTGGTCTTGAAAGCTGGGCGCATCGGACACGTTCATCCCCTGAAAAGCGCAATTGTTCATATTGCCGCCGACGGTGATTTGTGCCGCTTCGGGAACGGTGAGGCTGATATAATCCATGTCCCCGCCTATGTTCAAGTCAATGGGCGTGGAAGAGGCCGCGTGAATGGGCGAAGCGGCATTATCGCTTATGCCAAAATTGCCAGTCGTTGTGTATTGGTTGTGGCCTGCATCCGAGACGATCAGGTTGAAAAGCTGGGGAGCGGTTGAAACGCTGCTAAGATCGCTGACCAGTGAACCCGTGGTGTCAATGGTGAGGCTGCCTTGCGGCGAGGGGAAAAGGGTCAGGTTGTTGGGAGATCCCGGCGAGCCCAATATGATACCCCCTGCGCCTGCTTTAATATTCAAGATGGACGGATAGATGACGGGCACATTATTCACATTATTTTTGGCGTTGGACAAACGTGGCAACTGGCTGGACGAAACACCCAATTGCACAAGGTTGCCTGCGGACAAATCAACATAGTCGCCGGGCGCATAATTGAAGTAATGGCTGTAAGAGTCCACTGTTGTTGAATACACCATTGGGATTGCTGACTTCCTGTAGGAGAATGTTTTGCGCCGCTGCCACATTCCAGCCGCCGCTGATCAAGCTTAAGGCCAGTCCGCTGGATGACAGATCCGTCCCCGCGCTGCCGGTGGTGCCTAGCACGTAATTTCCAGATAAATTTTCGATGGGATTGCCATTGGCATCCATTTCCACGCCGGCAAAAATGCTGCCTGTGCCGTTTGCCGCCAGATAATGACCCCTCACATTGCCGCCCGCCACAATGGTCACGTTTCCGGGCTGTGAGCCATAGGCCCCGGATCCGGCCGTGAGATAATCATTGCCACTGACACTGGTTATTCTGGTTGCCGTCGTAATAATAACTTTGGTAGCTGGGCAACACACTGGTCACATCACCACCCGCGATGAGCGTCACATCGCCGCCAGCCGCAGTGCTGATGCCGCCCAAACCGTCGCCCAAGCCATAAGCCGCATTGAGTGAGCTTGCGTTGTTGGCAAATGCGTAACCCTGTGCATCTGACCCTGTGTCAATGCTTCCCGCCAGGGCATGGGCGCTGATGCTGCCGCCGCCCGTCGTGATGACATATCCGGTTCCTACCGTAATGTCCTGGCCAGCCGCCAAGTTGATGGCCTCCGTAGTATTGATGTCGCCCGCCGTCGCTTGTATGGAACCACCAATACCGTCACCGTTTGGGCCGCCGTTCAGGTAAATGCTGCCAACACCGGCTTGAACCGCGCTGTTGGCAAAATTATATCCGGCGGCCAGCGTCACCACCCCGTTGTTCCCATCGGAGATTGAGGAGCCGTCTCCAAATTGGATGTCGCCGCCGGCTTGCCACATGATGTTGCCGGCGGTGGAGCTTGCAATGCCAGAACCAATTTGTATGTTGCCGCCCGCGCTCAAGTTGATTGAACCATCGGTGGTTTGAACGGAACCGCCAACACCGTCGCCGCCATCCAGATAAATTGTACCGGTGCCGGTATGGATTGTGCCAGTCGTGAAATTGTTCACCCCGGCCTCAAGTGTCACCGACCAGTTATTTTCATCCACGATCGAGGAGCCGTCCTGGAAAATGATGTTGTTGCCCGCTTCCAGTGTCAGTTGTCCGCTGGTCACTCCACCCGAATTAGCGCCAATGGTTCCGCTCAAATCCCAAGTCGTTCCGCCGGTCAGGGTGATGTTATTCACTGCCTGGAGAATGATGTCTGAAACCGCGAGGTTGGCGAACGCAGTGGTGACATTCAAATCCAGTATGCTGGTGGAACTGGTCCCCGCCAGTACCGTGCCGGTGCCCGCGCTGCCGCTGCCGGAGGTGTCCAAAATGATATATCCGGGGTCCAACAATAATTCTCCCGCAGTCGAGCCTGTCTGTGCTCGGGCATTAATGATGGAGTTCAGCGACGAAACATCCGGCGCGCTGATTTCAATTTCTCCGCCATTGCCGCCCTGCGAACCGCCCTTCAAGTCAATCTGGCTGCCAGTCGTGTCGCTAAAGGTGTTGCCGGATTTCAGCGTCACATTCCCGCCGGAACTGCCACCCGCCGAATCGTCACCGTTGGCAAGTATATGGGAATTGGCGCCGAGATTCAATTGGTCTGAAGCGACCAATTCGATGGCGCCATTTTCATTTCGAACGGAGTTGGCCTGAACAAAGCCGTCCTGGTTCACCGTCCGGGCGTTCATGGCGATGGTGCCGGCATCCGCGGTGATGTGTCCGTAATTGTCCACCGAACCGTCGGGTAGATTGACCTGCATGCTCAAGCCGCGTCCATCGGGCCGGTCGCTCAACACCACCTGCTGGCCCGCCGCAAGTCCGATGTCCCCGCCGGGCGCGCTGATGCTGCCGTAGTTCAAAACATTTTCGGCGATGAGATAAGCCGGGCCGCCCGAGCCGACGTCAATTTTCCCGAAATTGGCTATGGTGGACAGCGGCGGCGGACCGTTGAATTCCCAGGAGCCGCCGCTGTTTTGCGGCGGAATGCAATTCGCAGTGGAGACGATAAGCCCGCCGGTCTTGATGTATGAATTAGGCCCGAAATAAAAGCCGGCGGAATTCATCAGCACGACAATGCCATTGGCCTGCAGGCTGCCGAATATCTGTGACGGATTCGGGTCGTTGATGCGGTTCACCACCAGCGAATTGATGGACGGCTGGCTGAAAATAGTTGTTTCTCCCGAAGCGATGTTGAAGCTCTGCCAGTTTAGAAAGGTGTTCTGTGACGTGGTGATGGTCAGTTGCGGACCGTTTTGCGACGCCGTGGCCGTGCCGGAAGCGACGGTCATGCCCGTCGGATTTGCCATCGCCTCGTAACAAGTGACAAATGACAAGTGACAAGTGACGAGAAAAGTGACAAGTAATCGCGTCACCCGCCACTTGCCACCCGTCACCTCTGTTAGATTGGATTTCCATCCCTTCATCGGCGTCAAATTTAAGCGACCCGTACCCGGTGGCATGTTACAAATCGGTGACAATTTGGAATTCATCTTCGTTTAAATTAGAATTGCACGCCAACGCCGAAATAAAGATGGAGGTCCCCTGCCGGGGTTTGTGTTGAGGTCGTCAGTGGAAAAGCCATTGAGACCCGCCCGTCTATATGAGTTCCAATGTTGACTGTGGCGCCCCAGCCCACTCCCCAGAATTTCTGCCGGCCGCTGCCGCCTGGCACAGAATTGATTAGATAAGTCTCGCCGTAATCCATGAAGACCGAGCCGCGCAGCCAGCAGGGCTCCTCGTCGCCTTCATTGCCGAATAGGCCGATGTCAATCGGCGGCAGTTGCGGCTCGAACATCACGCGCCAGCCTTCATCGCCGTAAGCTTCGCCGTCTGTGTAGCCGCGAACGCCCGTCGTGCCGCCCATGGCAAATTGTTCATTGCCAATCAGCGGGCCATTCGCCCACTGGCCATCGGCGTGCAGTTTCACTGACCAGTCCTTGTAGAGGGTCTGCACACGGTCGGCGCCGAATTGCGAAGTGACATATTTTGCGCGCGCACTCGTTCCAGCGTAAGAGATCTTGGCAAAATCCCTGTTCCCGGAAAAACCCGGCAGTACGTTGAAGTTTACATTCGCGTTGAAAAAGGTTGTCCCCAGGCCATCCGGCACCGAGCCGCTCAAACCGGCGTTCAACGGGAAGTAGTTCAGGACCGAGTAGGTGGTGGGCAGCGATTGGGGGGCGTAGGTCGAGATGGTTTGCAAGTTTCCCTTCTGGTCGGTGTATTGAATCAGGAAATAATTTTCATTCGTGTTATAGCTGGTTTGCTGAAAGCGCTTGAAGTCCGCGCCCAGGGAAAGGGTGGCGGACACTGTTCCGATTTCCGGCAGCGGCATGACCAGCTTCAGGCCGAGGTCTTCGTTCAAGGTGATGTTTTCACCGGCGCTGTTGGTCGTAAATGACAGCGGGGTATAGACCACTCCATTATTTGTGAAGGCCGCCGGCGGAGTGGCAAAACCAACCGGTCCGCGTTGGACACCGGTATCGGAAACCGCGCGGCTGGCGTAAAAGGTCAGTTCTGGCCGTCCGGTCGCCGCAGGCAGGTTGAATTGATGCGTCGCCTCATTGTAACCGAAGCTGCCCGGATGGCTGTCCACTTGGTTTTGTAACGACGAGTAACCGCCCAGCGGCATGCGATAATAAGCGCTGTAATTGGCCACCAGCGGATTGTCCAGCGGCACCACCATGTAATCCGTTCCCTCCTTGAGCTGCTCGATTGAAAAACTGTATTGCACACCCACCTCATGTTCCAGATCCCACAAGTTGTCGTATTGCGAACTGAAATTGGCGCGCAACTGTGGCGTGCCCGGCGTGGCCTGGTCGTTGTTGACCTCCAGCCGCGCGTGCCACGGTAGTCGGTCCTTCACCGTCAGCGTCAACTCGCTAGTGCCCGGTTCCGGGCCGGGGCCGATGACGGGATAAATCTGCCGGTCGCGGCTTATGTTCGCCGCGTCCAGTTCGCGCTGAAAAATCTTCGCGTTGAGCAGCATGTTCGTGTGCAAATCCGGCAGTGACCGCATCACGTTGTCGTAACTGAACCAGCGGTTGCCCTCGACGTTGATTGCCGTAAGTGGTGCCTCGGTCACTTTGACCGTCACCATGGCGTTGGTCAATTTCTGGGGAGGCAGGCCGACGACCACCGTCATGAAACCGCGCTCCCGGTACGCCTTTTGCAAATCCCCCGCCGCCGCCAGTATCGCGTCAATCGTCACGTTCGTTCCAAAGGCGGCGGGCACGTTCGTGAAAATGCCGCCAACGGTTCCCGGCGTCAAAATTGAATTCCCCTCGACGAGGTATTTGTCCACGCGAAAATGCGGGCCGGAATTGGTGGAAGCGGAAACGGCGCGCACTGCGGCGTTATTGGAAGTAGCCGGATTCGTCTGCGCGAACGCCGGCAATCCCAAAAGTGTTCCCACCATGGTGAGCAATACGCCAACCCCCAGCGCCAGTCGCGAAGACGGTTTCCGCGCCGCTCGCTGCCGGGACGGCTTGTCCGACGCGTTCCGCAGCCGCCATTCGCTGGGTGTCATGCCGAAGCGTTTCTTGAACATGGCGTTGAACAGGCCGAGGTGCCGGTAGCCGCAGTCGTAAGCCACGTTGATGATCTTGGAGTTGGAACCCGTGAGCAACTGCTGCGCGCGCTCCAGGCGCAATTCGATCTGCCTTGCGCGCAGCGGCACCCCGAACTGCTCCCGGAACAGGCGGCTGAAATGCCGCTCGCTGCAATGCAACTGCTCCGCCAGTTCGCCCAGCGTTCTTTCGGACAACTCTGCCTCCAGCATTTGCCCGATTTGCTGGCGGAACCGTTCGCGCAACTTGTTGGCGTGCGCGGCGTCCGAAACCGGCGCAGCGAGCATCCCCGACACCGCGCTGGCCCAAAGTTGCAGCAACGCGCAGCGCATCGTCAGCCCGTCGCTCCGCGTCTGGTTCGCGATGTGCGAGAATTTTTGCCCGATCGGTTCATTGGCTGTGAAAGGCAGGATGTGCGATGCGGTATGGCCGGGCGTGTTTTCAAGCTGATGCCATTCCGACACGGTCAGCAGGCCGTTGAGAAATTGAGGTTGCACCGTGAAAAATTGCAGCTTCAACGGGCCGAGCTGGCTTGACCGCAGCCGTCCATCGCCATTGGACGCCAGCACTAGGCCGTCGCCCGCGTTCAACGCCCGCGTATTTCCTCCCTGCATCCAATAGCCGTTCCCCTCCGCCACGCGCGCAATCATCCAGCCCTGACCACCGGGCACCCATTCGCCCGACGGCCTCAAAACCATTTCCTGGAGGATTAGGTGTCTCTCGACTGACATTGAACCGCCAGTCTGAAGACACCATGTTACAATCATGTGTCGAATAAATTACAATTCTGCGACAACTAAACGCAACCCGGCTGGAAACCTTCAACAAAAGGGATTTCTATCAGCGTCCATTAGCGGTTAAAGAATTCTTCGCGTCCTGGCTTCATTGCGCCTTTGTTTTAAAATTTTCGTGTCATTTGTGTGTTTCGTGGTTCACCCGCTCCCCGCTCTTCATTCGATGTTCAAAGTTCGGTGTTGGATGTTCGATGTTTTCCGAATTTCAGTGTTTCAGCTTGTCAGCATTTCAACTTTTCAGAATGGGGTGAGGTAAGGGTGGCTCTTTTGCGGCTGACAATTCCGCCCGATTAGCGTCCATTAGCGTGAATTAGCGGTTAAAAAATCCGTGTTCATCCGTGGTTAAAAAGTCCGTGAGATTTGTTTGAAGCAATTCGGGATTAACCGGTCTAAAACAATTCATGGGACGTCTTTCAAACATTCTGGGTAAATGCTTGTTTCCGCGTTTGCCGCGTGATGTGCGTCAGCGCAGATTGAACAACCTTCTCACCGTCCTCTTTATCAGCCTCATCGCCATGGGCGGTATCGTTTTGATCTTCATCGTGACAACGAAAAACGGCCGCTAGTTCCCCAGTTGGATGTTCGATGTTTCCGAATTTCAGATTTCAGAGTGTCAGCATTTCAACTTTTCAGAATGTCAGTCGTCTCGTGGTCTTATTTCTGCTTTCTCATTTCCAAATTTCGGCTTCCCATTTTCCCCCTCCATTCGATGTTGAATGTTCAATGTTTTTCATCATCAATCTTCTATCTTCTATCTTCTCTCTTCCACCTTCGCCCTCCACGTCTTTGCGACTTTGCGTTAAAATCCGTGTGTAACCCGAGGGCATCAATCCCAAAGTGCATGTTCAATACGGAAGACGGTGTAGGTGAGCGGGAAATACTGTGACGGCGAGTCCAGCGAAAACCAGATCCGGCGCAAGCCGTCCGGCGTCGCGAGCAGCGAATTGTTGGTCACATACACATCATCATCCCAGATGAACTCGGCATGCCATGCCGGCTGGTAGGCGATGATGATCCTCAGCACCCAGAAATACGCCCATCAGCCATCTTGGAAAATACGGCCAAGCCATGACAGGCGCGGCAGCCCTTGTCGGGATGGGTTTAGATTTGGTCGTTCGTTGGCGCATGGAACTACCCCAAATTATCAGGAGGTCTTCCCACGGATAAGGAGAATCGTTCGTGACCCGTTGCAAATCCACATGCCCGGATTGCAAGGAAGCTGTTGCAATGAACATTGAACGACTGGTAATCCAAACTCACGCTGCTGCCGCCACACAGACTTCCTCGCACCATGCCTCAATCTTCGCTTTGATCATGTCGCGGATTTCGCGGGTGCCCGCGAGTTTTTCTTCGGGTGTGCCCCCGATCGCGGACGGATCAGGAAAACTCCAATGCAGCCGTTTCGTTACGCCGACAAAAATGGGGCAGCGTTCCGCGCTCGCCTCGTCGCAGACTGTGATGACGTAGGCAAACATTTTGCCGGACTTGACATAATCAAATACTCCCCTCGTCTGTTTGCCGGAAATATCAATGCCGATCTCCTGCATCGCTTCGACCACGATGGGATTCAGCCTGCCGGGTTCCAGTCCCGCGCTGTGCGCCTCAAACATGTCGCCGCAGACCTGGTTCAGAAACGCCTCGGCCATCTGGCTGCGGGCGCTGTTGTGGATGCAAACGAACAAGACACTCTTATTAATGACTCTTTTTATTTCGGTTGTGGTCGTTGTTGAATAAGAACCGGCGGACTCCGGCTGCTCCCGAAAATTAAATTTCATCGGATTGAATTCCGGGGCGGGGTTGACTGGCGGCAGGCACTTGTCCATTGTCAGGCAGGCTGTGTGTCGTGTGCCGAGATGAAGAACGGTTTCATCCGGCGCGACCTCGACCGATTCCAATGGAAACTGGCTGATGTATCCGGCTTCGTGTTCAATATCCACGTCCAGATCGTCCGAGACGAGAAATGATTTCGACTTGTCCAGAATCTCAAGGAGCTTGCCTGCCGTCAGCCGTTGGTCCATGTCATCGGCGAACCCCGTTTGCAACCGGCAGAAAGTATCATTGCGCAAGGCGCCACCGTAATCCACGAACTGTTTGTCAATGCGCGCCACCTCGGTAACGTGGGCGTGCGCGGGGACAAATTCCCCGCTTGGCAGCAGAAAGCGGATGCTCGCATGCGTCTGCCGGGCCAGCTTTGTTTTCAATTTGAACAGTTTCATGTCAGTCGCATCCTGCACCAATAAAATCCGCACAGTCTCATCCGGCGTGCGGAATACCGTCAAGTTTTACGATGTTACGAAATGGCATCACGCCTTGCGCGCCTGCACTTCCAGGCTGGTGATGTAGTCCGCCGGCTTTTCTCCGGCGGGAAGCATCTCAATCAGCTTCCTGTAAAGCGGATCCTCCCAATCCGTCAATGCTTCCACGTAGCCGGGCTTGGATTTGAGTACAATGTCCGTCAATCCCGCCTCACTGACCATGCGTCCGGTTTCGGCCACCAGCACCGCGCCGGCTACGCAGCCGATGAGCGCCACCACCTCCTTGAGTACGGCGTCGGGTAGCGGCTTGATCAGTGCCATGTCCGACACCGCCACGCGCCCGCCCGGCTTGAGCACCCGCGCGATGTCCCGCCACACCTGCGCCTTGTCCGGCGAAAGATTGATGACGCAGTTGGAAATGATGGCGTCCACAGAATTGTCGGCCAGAGGCAGATGCTCGATTTCACCTAGCCGGAATTCCACGTTATCCAACCTAGTTTCCTTCCGGTAATGGGCGATGTTCTTCCGAGCCTTCGCGAGCATGTCCGGTGTCATGTCCACGCCAATCGCGCGGCCCGTCGCGCCGACCTTGCGTCCGGCGATGAAGATGTCGAAACCACCGCCGCTGCCGAGGTCGAGTACCACTTCGCCCGGCTGCAATGCGGCTAGGGCGGCGGGATTGCCGCAGGATAGACCCATGTTCGCGCCGTCGGGCAGCACTTTAAGTTCCTCGACCGTGTAACCGAGTTCGCGGGCGAGCTTGTCCGCCTCCTGCGGCGTTGAGCCGCAGCAGGACACGCCGGTGCTGCAGCAGCCGGCTGAAGTTTCCTGCGCGATTTTGGAATAGCCATCACGTACCATCCGGCGCACCGACTCGGAATCCGTCAAAGTTATTGTGTCATTCATAACTCCATTATGCACCATTTTACCGATTACGCCAGCCCGACGACAAGGGGGACTTAAATTTTATCCATGAAAGCAAAAAGACCGGCACGGTTGAATCCGCACCGGTCTATTTTGTGTCAGAGCCTTGACCTTGCTGTCCAAGGCGCAATCTTGTTTCTCATTGGAACGGCGGGAGGATCACTCCACCCACATTTGGACGCGTGTTGGCCATCGCGGCAAGGGGGATGCCCGTGGCGCCGCCAGCTTGGCTCAAGATGATTTCATTCTCAATGCTGCCAGCCAGAACCACGCCTCCGTTGTTGAAGCTTTGGGCGTTGAACACTCCCATGAAGGAGCCGGGCGTGTATTCGTCGCCCAACTGGAGGCCGGTTATGTCTTGTCCAGAAATCGTGCTGCCACTGCTGGGTGCCTCGTAATGGACCAACACTTCAAAACCCCACAACGGATAGTAGCCGAGGGTGATGGGCGAGTAGTCGTTGGTGCCGGAGTTGCCATGGATGCCTGCGCCGGCCGCCGTCGGCCAGATGCCATTGTAGGACATCACGTTGTTCCAATTGGCGCTGCCCACGCCCTTGGAGTCGCCGATCGACAGATAGGCGATGGACTGGTTGGCCGAAGCATTCGCGCCGCCGTTTTGATTCAGGGTGTTTTTGATGTCACCGCCGCCGATGTAACCAAATGCCCAGTTCATGTTCGCATTGCCGAGGCCGGGACCTTCCGTTCCGATTACTCCAGCACCACTTGTGGCATAGCCAAGAGGGCCAGCGGCACCACCGGCGAAGCCATATCCGTAATTTGTGGAAATGGTCGGAATGTAGAAGAGCGCATTGGTGGGATCGTAGATAAAGGGCGCATTGTTGAGGCCGGCATTTTGGTTGAATTGATAATACGCGCCCTGTGTTTCACACCGGCGGGTGCCGGAATCCTTTGTGCGCTGCAGCAAATAGACAAACTTGTTGGTGTCTGCAACCTGATAATCCCAGGCCGAGAGCGGAATGCGCCCGGCCGGGATGCCGAATTCAACCTGCTCCCAAGTAATGTTGCTGATGGTGGTCACCGCGCCGGAGGTCGCCGCCGATTTGGTCCAGACGAAAGGCTGAACGCAGACGTTTTCCTCAACGTAATTTCCGGTGGCCGGGTAGGGGCTGGCGCTGCCGGACGCATCGGAAAAACCGATGGTGGGGGCATTCGTCACATAGGAGGTGGCATTATTCCCTGGGGTGCCAACAGGCTGCGCCCAAGTAAGTTGGGTGCCTTGTTCGGTCGTCTGCAAGCCTTGTATCGAACCGGTGAAGAAGCCGTGAACGACGAGGGTGTTGCCCTGGAGGTTTGTAAGCGTGGTAATCGGCGTGCCGGTCATGACCCATGAAGCCGTGCTGGAACTGCCGGCACCATTGGCTCCACCGTGCGCCCCGTCAGCGTAGTAAATGGTGGGAGCGCTGCTGTATAGCTTGGTGCAGGCGCTGTAAACGTTGGCCCGGAACGCTGTGGAACCGGTGATAAAAACATCAACGGTGCCGGCCATGAGCGACGAGGCGCCGGCAAGGCCGAGCGCCATGTTGAGGAGCAGTATTTTTTTCATATGGTTGCGGTTTATTTTCATTGTTTTTTGTGATTGTTTGGTTGTGGTTCGGTTAAACTTGGTATGCATTATTGTCCCTGGATTATATAGAACTTGTTGCTGACGGAGTCCGTATCCTGAACGGTGTGCAACGAAGTATCCCCGGTGGATAAAGTGCCGACGACGGGCCATGTTGAGTATGAGCCTGACAGATTGTTGGTTCCCAGCAGGGTGTAAGTGCCATAGAGACCGGTCTGGTAGGTGATCGTGGACGTGGCGCCCGAACGGTTGATGGAAGCGATGACCGGCATCACAGTCGGATAGGCCACATAGGTCATCACGCCGTTGGTGTTAAACTCGAAATAACCCAGCCATTTGCCAAACACATGGCCGCTGGTGGGTGTCAACTGATAAAAATCAGAGCGTTGCGGTTGCCCCAATCCAGTAAAAGCCTTGGAGGGGGTGCCGCTGTTGGTCGTGGTGTTCTCCGGGTTGCCCTCGAAATAGCCGTCAAAACCGCTGCCATAAGCACCGGTCAGCGCGTCATGATAACTGATACCGTGTGTGTAATTGCCGTTACCTGAACTGGCATCTTCCTCAACCACGGCAGTGGATGAGTCGTTCGGATAGACACTGAGGTTAAATTCATCAACTGCGCCGGGGGGAATCTGCTCCATTTGCCCGATGACACCGGACTGCGCGGGAGAGCTTTCGTCCGCCCAAGGAACTGATTGCAGATTTGGTGAAGAGCGGGGTCTGGTGATAAAAAGAGTGTAATCTCCTAACCACGTGAAAGCCGACCAACTGACACCATTGGTGCCAACCTGGGAGAGTTGGGTGCTGGTGCTGTATTGGTTGATGGTTATCCTTTGGTTGCCGGTGGCATTTGTGAACGTGGAAATTGGCCCAGCGTCAACGACCATATCTTGGCTTCCTTTTCTAAAGCAAACTAATACGTCTCCAACCGAATAATTGGTGATTGTTTGTGCCAGAATATCACTGGCGGCAACGCTAACGAGAATGGCAACGAGTCCTAGCTTTTTGTATCGCATAAAGTTTTACCTTTTAATTTCGCGTGTATGTTTTTTGGTTCTCTGCTTAATCAGAGGTTACACTCTATTGATTTCCCCACCCGTCAACCTCCATATTCCAGACACGAACCTCCAGTTTGGAGACGGCTTCTATCCTGTGCCCGCCAATGCCGTATTTGTTGTGAAAACGATGCTAAATCCATTGTGCCGGCTCATTTTTTGTGAGGAGGCCGTGTGCGTAACCGAAATGTGACCTGCGGGTTTGTAGGATTTGCCCCGATGCAAAGCCAATTCCGCAATTTTTGGACGCCGCTTTGGCAAACGGCAGGAATTATTGAGTTCGAATTAAGCCCGAATTCCGAAGCAGCCGTAGCGTCAGGCATCCTGCCTGTCTCTGACAATTATCCGCTTAAGCGGAATGCAGAAGCAACGTAGGGCAGGCATCCTGCCTGTCCCTGACTTTTATCCGCTTGGTCAAAAGACAAGGGAGCAATGCCTGGTTGCACAAAATCAACCCGCGTTCTCAAGTGGCCTGGCCGAAATTTCCAGCATCCGCTCAATCGGCAGTCGAGCGCGCTTCAGGATTTCCAGTGGCAACTCGATTCGCGGCGCAAGCCGTTTCATGCAGTCGCGCACTTTCTCAAGAGTGTTCATCTTCATGAATTTGCACTCGCTGCAACGGCAGTTGTCCGTTGGCGCGCGCATCGCATCGAACGTCGGCGCGCACAGAAATTCCTTGCCCGGACATTCCTTCTGCATCCGGTGGATGATGCCCGATTCCGTCACGATGACGAATCGCCGCGCCGGATCATTTTTGCAGAACGAAATCATCTTCTCCGTCGAGCAGACCGCGTCCGCTAATTCGCGCACCTCGCGCAAACTTTCCGGGTGGACCACAATCTTTGCGTCGGGAAACTGCCGCTTCGCCGCCAGCACCTGCTCGCGCTGAAACTCGATGTGCGCGTAACAATTGCCCTTCCACAACGTCATCGGCCGGCCCGTCTGCTCCATCACCCACTGGCCAAGATTTTCATCCGGCACGAACAGGATGTCCTTCTCCTTCGGCGCGGCGCGGACGATTTTTTCCGCGTTGCCGCTGGTCACGATCACGTCGCACAGCGCCTTAACCGCCGCGCTGCAATTAATGTAGGCAATCGTCCAGAAATTCGGGTTCGTCGCCTGAAGCTTTGCAAGGGCAGGGGCTGGGCAGCTTTCCTCCAGCGAGCAGCCTGCGTCCTTGTCCGGCAGCACTACGATTTTGTCCGGATTCAAAATCTTCGCCGTCTCCGCCATGAAATGAACGCCGCAGAACACGATGACATCCGCGCTCGTTTTGGCCGCCTGCTGCGCGAGGCCGAGCGAATCGCCGGTGAAATCCGCTACGTCCTGGATTTCCGGCACCTGATAATTATGGGCGAGGATGACGGCATTGAGCTGTTTTTTGAGCGTATAAATCTCCCTCGCCAGCGGCTCGAACCTGCTTTTCGGCATCGCGCCGCGCGGATGGATTTCGGCAATATCAATCATGGTGAAAAAGTACTTGCGACGAGTGAACCCGTCAAACTGTGAGGATATAAACGTGGCCGGGTTTGAATTCATCCGCCCGTTTCAATATTTCCGGTGCAAACGGGTTCACATGGATCAGCCGGTTTGACTTCGCGCGCAGCACGACGATGGCGAAAGGGAGCCTCTTGCTCTTGTTTTGGTCCGGCAGGCGCTTATCCATCGTCACGAAGCAGTCGTACCTGCCGGAATCAGCTATGAGGCGGAGCAGCCTGCCGTTGCTGACGCTGGCCCAGCCCGCCTGCGGGACGGTTTTGACAACGTGTCCGGGAAGCTTGCCCGCCAAATCCTTCGGCAGACATTCGTCGAGCAGGATTCTCATTCAAGCAGTGGCCAGCAAACGTTCACCGGCCTGTTCAAGAAAGGCGATGGCCTGTCGGCGTGAAACCGTGGGAAACTGTTCGATAAATTCGTCCAGCGTTTCACCGCCTTCCAGATAATCCAGTAGCGTGCGGGCGGGAACGCGCGTGCCGGCAAAGCACGGCGTGCCGCTCATGATCTCCGGGTCAATGGTCACAACGGAGTTTTTCTTCATGCCCATAATTAAGCCTATTTTTGAAACTATGACAACTCCGCACTTGCCCTTGTGCCGCCCGGATGGATTTCGGCAATATCAGTCACGATGAAAAGTTAGCCCTGCCAACCCGGCCCGTCAATGAATCCGTGTCCACCTGTGTCCATGTTTGGTGAACTGTTTTCTCCCTCTCCGCTCCCTGTCCCTCTCCCATCGGATGGGAGAGGGTGGCCGCAGGCCGGGTGAGGGTTTGAGCTTGGGAGAGGGTTGGGGTGAGGTGAGGTTGTTGTTTCTGCTCTCCATTCGATGTTCGGCGTTGGATGTTCGATGTTTCCGATTTTCAGTGTTTCAGCTTGTCAGCACTTCAGCTTTTCAAAATGGGGTCAGGTAAGGGCGGCTCTTTGCGTTCCTTTGCGGTTAATAAATCCGTGTTCATCCGTCTGCCGCGCCGAAGTCAGACGAAGGCGGGTGGTTGAATGCTTTTTCTCCCTCTCCGCTCCCTCCGAGGGAGGGGAGAGGGTTGGGGTGAGGTGAGGGTGCCTGTTTCAGCTTTAAGTTTTTTGTGTTCTTTGTGCTTTTTTGCAGCTAAAACCAATTCATTTAGTGTCTTTCGTGTGTTTCGTGGTTCAACATCCGTGTCCATCTGTGTCCATCCGTGGTCAAAAAATGCTTTTCAACTTTGCTTTGAAATCGCCGGTTTCAATCATAATAAAATATCACAAATTATGCTTGCATTGGAATCCAGCTTATATATGATGCGCCCGTTCTTTGACATAAGAATTTGCTTTGTCCCGTTCATCCGAACCGGAAGCCGGTGTTGTGCGTTGCAGCGACGACCTCTCGTCAATGAGGGTCAGCCCCTCATGAAAAAGTCAGTTTTTGGTGTAATTAGGTGTAATTAGGTGTAATTAGGTGCGATTCGGTGCAATCCGGTGTAAATCGGTACAGCGATCAGCCCGTGGAAGACCACGTTTTTAGTGTGTTTCGTGTGTTTCGTGGTTATACCCCTCTTTTGCAGGCGGTAAAGAAACTCAATAACTTTTTTTTGGTAAAGAAAAGGTAAAGTTTTGAGTGCTGTATCAACCACTTACGCCGATTGGCCATGGGTCTGGTAAAGAAAAGCACTGATGACCAGACATAGGGCATACCGTCGGGTTGGGCGCATCACCCTGCGCAGCCCGTTTCGTTGCTTGAACAGGTCTGTGCTGCGCGGTCGCCGGCGTGGGCCGGATGACCTGTCGCAGGCGCTTACCGCCTTCGGACGTGCCATCCGTTCCCATCGTCGGCTGGCCCGGCTGGCCCCGTCCTTCTTTGATTCCGCCGTGAGGGATCGGGAGGCGGAGAACCGTGCAGAACTCCGGCGTTGGATGGCCACCTGGGAGCCGTATATAGCCAGGGCCTATGGCGTGGATCCGAGTCCCCCTGCGGTCGGGGATGAGTTGCCGCGTCTGCCATCGGCTAGAATCCAGAGGAAGGTGGATTTGAAGCTGGCGGAGCTGAGGATGTGTATGGTAGCTGGTCATGAGGCGATGGAGCGGTATAGGCAGCGGCAGCCGCATGCGGTGATGAGTTGGAGCAGGATGGCCCGGCTGCTCGACATCGGATTTGAATTCCGAAAGCTGGCCTGCGGCCTGGAAATAATTAATCCGCTGCCTGAAAAGATAACCTACGACTACGACCTGAAGGATCTCAAACGCAGCTATCCGGTAAAGGCAGAAACCCTGCCCATTGCTGGTGGGGCGAGCGTACTCGCGAGCCGTCCCCAAGGTTCGGGCAGCCTTCCGCCCCCTGTCCTCCGTAGCCATGGCGAAGGAGGATCCGCCAACCCTCAACCATTAACTACCAACTCACCATCCATTCCAGCCGGTGGTGCAAGTGTCCCTCCGCAAGGAGTTCGCTGCGATGCTTGGAGTCGTTGGGCAGAACTATGCGTAGATTGAGATCCTGAACCAAACGTGCGAAATGACCCCTTCCCGGATCAATCCTCTTGCCGTAAATAGCCTTCGTGCTACTATGCGGGCTGGCTGTCGCGGAAAACCAGCCATGAACAAACACCGCATGAACAAAGAACTTTCCAGCTTCGCCGCGCGCCTGCGCGAACTCATCCTCCCGGAGGGCCGAGTTGCACGAGGCCCTGACTTGAAATCCGAAATGGGGACTCGCATATCTCGTCCCTCCTAAATTTTGATTCGCTCGCTTTGGAACTTTTTGCGCTTCAATTTGAGAACAACACCGCCTATCGGAAAATCTGCGAGGCGAAGGCGGGCGGAATGACGCCCAGAATTGTGAAGCATTGGACGCAAATCCCCGCCGTGCCGACCAGCGCGTTCAAGGAGTTGGAACTTTCCTGCATCCCGACCAAGAACGCACCGCCGTGTTCCATTCCAGCGGCACAACGGAACAAAAACCCAGCCGCCATTTTCATTGCGCCGAATCACTGGCGGTTTACGAAGCATCGCTGTGGACTTGGTTTAAGCAAAACATTTCCGCAGATTCGGAGTTCGGAGTTCGGGGTTCAGAATTGTTGGTTTTGACGCCGCCACCGGCTCAAGCGCCGCATTCGTCGCTCGTCCACATGTTTGAAACCGTCCGGCAAAGAATGGGAGGGGCTGGTGGGCGTCCGCAGGGACTCCCCGCGAGCCATGCTGAATTTCTCGGCGGGCTTACAGGCGGCGGTTCATGGACCTTGGATTTCGCCGCCGTCCTAGCGGCAATTTCATCTCTTGCCCGGCTCCCTGCTCCTCGCTCCCCGCTCCTGCTCGGCACCGCATTCTCCTTCGTCCATCTGCTGGATTATCTGGCGGAGAACAATTTGAAATTCCAATTGCCGGAGAATTCACGCGTCATGGAAACCGGCGGCTACAAAAACCGCTCGCGCTCGATGCCGAAGGCGGAACTGCACGCGCTCATCACAGAACGCCTCGGTGTTCCGCCAGAAAACATCATCTGCGAATACGGCATGAGCGAATTGAGTTCGCAGGCTTATGACAGTGTGACGAGTGGCGAGTTGCGAGTGGCGCGAAACAAAAATTCCCGTCACCCGTCACCCGTCACCCGTCACTTTCTTTTCCCTCCATGGGCACGCGTGCAAATCATTTCTCCGGAAACCGGGCGCGAAGTCGCCGACGGCGAAACCGGATTGATTCGCATTTTCGATCTGGCGAATGTCTTTTCCGTCGCCGCGATTCAGACGGAGGATTTGGGCATTCGCCGCGGGGACGGATTTGAATTGATTGGCCGCGCGCAACTGGCCGAACCGCGCGGATGTTCCTTGATGACTTATTGGCATTCGTGTATTTCCTTTCCGCTAAATGAACCTGCCAAACTATTTTCTCGCCGATCTGCCACCGGAGGCGACGCTGTCGCCGGCGATGATCACGGAGGCGTGCCAGACATTGAAGCGCAATCGCGAGCATTACCTCGCCGCGCGTTCAACCGACGGCCTGGTGAAAATTCTGGACGAGGTGGCGGAAGGCTGGCTGCAACCCCACAATCCCTTCCGCAAGCTCGCGCTGGAGCTTGGGCCGGAGAAAACCGGTTTCTCCCGCGCGACTTTGGCGAAGGGCCTGGACAATTTTTTCCGGCAACTTACGCGCGAAAATTTCCACTCGCTGCTTCAACAGGAATTTGGCGACGCCAAACGGCTCGACAAGTTTGTCGCCACCCATGTCGAGGAAAAGTCCAATCGCGCGGCGATGGCCATCGGTCCGGAATTTCTCGTCCACATCGCCGCGGGCAGCATTCCGAATCCCACGCTCACCAGCATTGTTTTCGGATTGCTCACGCGCTCGGCGCAATTCGTGAAATGCGCCAGCGGCTCGTCGTTTCTGCCGCGATTGTTCGCCCATTCGATTTACGATGCCGAACCGAAACTTGGCGCGTGCCTGGAAATCGCCGAATGGCGCGGCGGCAACGCGGCTTTGGAAAACGCGTTGTTCGCCGAAGCCGATTGCGTGACGGCGACCGGCAGCGACGAGACGCTCGCCGCGATCCGCGCGCAATTGCCAATCAAGACCCGTTTTCTCGGCTACGGCCATCGCGTCAGTTTCGGCTTCGTGGCGGGCGAGGTTTTGCATGGCTCGCGCGCAAAAAAGATTGTCGCGGCAGCGGCGGACGACGTGGTGGCTTGGAACCAGCTTGGCTGTCTTTCGCCGCATGTCATTTATGTTGAAGCCGGCGGCGAAGTCGTCGCCGGAGAAATTCGCGGAACTGCTCGCGGTTGAACTGGAACAGCGTGAGCAAACCGAGCCGCGCGGCGAACTGCCGGCGGAACACGCGGCGGCCATCGCGTCGCGTCGCGGGATTTACGAGGTGCGCGCCGCCCATTCGCCGGAGACGACGCAGCATTGGTGCAGCAAAGACTCCACGGCCTGGACGGTGGTTTACGAGGCCGACGCGCGGTTTCAGATGTCGTGCCTGAACCGGTTTATTTACGTCAAGGCGGTGCCGGATTTGACGGCGGCATTGCAAGGGGCGGATGAGATACGTGGAAAAGTTTCGACGGTCGGTATCGCCGCGCCGGTAGAGCAGTGGGATGAAATCGCCACGCAACTGGCGCGCTGGGGCGCAACACGCGTCTGCCCGCTCGGAGGGATGCAAAAGCCGCCGCTGACATGGCGGCACGACGGCCGCCCGCCGCTCGGCGATTTGATTACTTGGACGGATTTGGAAAAGTGAACAGTCAGCGGATTCGTGCCGCGGAGCCGTCAAGTTGCTGACTACCGACTATTGACTTTAAAATATGAAAATAGAACTGCGCAAAACATTTCAATTCGAAGCAGCACACCTGCTGCCGTTGCTGCCGAAGACGCACAAATGCAGGCGGCTCCATGGCCACAGCTTCAAGGTGGAAATCGTTGTGGCGGGCGAGTGCGACCCGAGGCTCGGCTGGCTCATGGATTACGCGGACATCACGGCGGCGTTCAAGCCGGCATGGGAGAAGCTCGACCACCGCTACCTCAATGAAATTCCCGGCCTCAAAAATCCGACGAGCGAGGAAATCGCCGTCTGGATCTGGAAAAAGCTGAAGCCGAAGCTGCCGCTGCTCGTGGAAGTCGTCGTGGCCGAGACCTGCACGGCGCGCGCGGTTTATCGCGGCGAATAAACCATGTTCGTTCCGGTGACCGGGTCTTGCGGAACGGCCTTAAGATAATCCGGCACCAGATCGGCGGCGCTGGAGGGCGGATGGCCCTTGTCCAATCCATAGGCGCGTGCGGCAAGGTCAATGATCAACTGCCGCGTCTTTTGCACCTGTGCGTCGAGTTTTCGTCTGGTTGTCGTAATCGTGGGCAACAAGAATTTGCGTTCCTCCAACCGCATAAGTTCGTAGCGCCATCCTCGATATGTCCCGTGCGACCACGCGCTCTCCTGCTGCATGACTTCATCCCAGGTTTGTCTTTGCGCGTCGAGAATTTCCAAAGAGGCGGCAGTTTCACGGCAGCATGTGGCGTCGAGATGGTCAACCAAGTTTGTCAGATGACTCGTCCCCAAGCCTTCCAAGGCAATGCCAACCAGTTCATCAATCAAGACTCCGCCCCGCGCCGATTCGTTGCCCAGATGAATCGTGTCCAAATAAGATATGACCGCGTCATTTGGACGATTCTCCAATTCCGCCAGTTTTCCCTCAGCGACAAATGCACGCGCCAGCCTCTTCAATCCCGCCAGATCGTCCAGATGATTGCTGATATAAGATTCCGAATATTGAATGGGCACACGGCATTGATTGCTTAATCCCGAGCGCGCAAGCGCCAAAACGGGGGCGTTTGCTGAGACAGCCTTGCGCAATTCTTCCTGACTCATCTTGTCATAATCCGGAGTCGTGTCCGCGAGCATTTCTCCAGCCTTTACCAAATCCTCATACCCGTTCGGATTGGGCAGTGGCGCGAGTGGTGGCACCGGTTCCTCCATGAAAACCAGGAAGCCGAGGAACAGGACGAAGGGGAATGCCAGGATGGCCAGAACGATGATCCAGTTGCGGGTTTTCTTCATCATGTTGACACGGCAGCTTGTCAAAAAATCCCCCCGCGTCAATCCGTCAATCATTCTGGTATTGCCGAATCCGGCGATTTCAATTATTCCATTGCGCGAATCGGAGACATCATTATGAACGAAACCGCCAACGCCGCCATCTCGCACCTTGACGAAGTTGAGAACAAGGTGATTGATTTTCTGACCGAATACGGGTTTCAAATCATCGGTGCCACCATCATCCTTGCCGTCGGAGTCATCATCGCGTGGTGGATCGGGCGCGCCCTGAAGAAATGGCTGGATGGCAAGCGCGTCGAGCCTCCCATCACCATGCTGGCAGTGCGCGTCGTCCGGTTGCTCATCTTCCTGGTCGCGCTCCTTCAGGCGCTGGAAAAGTTAAGCGTGCCCATCGGGCCGGCACTGGCGGGCATTGGCGTGGCGGGTGTGGGCGTCGGCCTGGCGCTTCAGGGCGTCCTTGGCAACCTCGTTGCCGGCCTTACCATCATCTTCACCAAGCCGTTCCGCGTGGGCGAATGGATTGAGATCGCAGGCGTGTCCGGACAGGTGAAGGACATCCAACTCTTTACCACAACCCTTCACCATACCGACTTGTCGCGCGTCGTCATCCCCAACCGCAAAATCATCGGCGACATCCTGCACAATTACGGCGGCGTCCGGCAGTTGGACCTCTCCGTCGGAGTGGCCTATGGGACGGACCTGAACGAAGCCACGGCCATCGTCCGCCGCGTGCTCGGCGCCAACCCGCGCGTGCTCAAGGAACCCGCGCCCATCGTCGGCGTCACCTTGCTGGCTGATTGCTCCATCAACATCGCCATCAAGCCGTGGGTGAAAGTGGATGATTACGTCATGGCGACGGGTGAAATCGTCCAAGCCATCGCCGAGCAACTACGCGCCGCGAACATCGGCATACCCTTCCCGCAACGCGAAGTCCGCCTGCTCAACAACCCGGCCTGAATTGCCGCCTGAACAGGCAATCCACAATCAACGATGGGGCAGGGGGAAGTTGCAGCCTGTCGTCATATTAGACCACTGCTTTTTGCTGGCTGGGCGCGTCGCCGAGCGTGACGTGGATGGCCTCCAGCAGCTTTTGCTTATCCACCGGCTTGTGAAAGAAAGTCAGGATGCCGGCGGCGTGGGCGCGTTGCTTGTATTTTTCGGGATCGGTCGAGGATATGATATAGACCGGGATTTTTTCGGCATCACACATGCGCCGCGCCCAGTCTATGATCAGAAAGCCGTCCCTTAACGCGCCGCCGATGTTAGCCGTATCGGGTGGAAAATCCAGGTCGAGCAGGATCAAATCCAGTTTTTCCTTGTTCAGGATGGAGATGGTTTCTGCGCCGCTCTCCGCCATGAACACGCGATAACCATTGTCGGTCAGCGCAAAATACATGGCCTTCAAAATGACCTTGTTGTCGTCTACGACGAGAATTTTCTTGGCGTCCGGCGCGAGTGGTTTGCGTTCCATAAAAATAGTTTAACCTTTCTTGCCATCACCCTATCCATCCTTAATAAAAGTTCAAGCCCAGATAAATGGGCTGAATTTTCCATAGTCCCGCTGGGTCGAACGATTCATGCGGCTGTTCACCAGGGAAGTTGTCCCGCCCGATTTCCGTGGTCACGCTTCGGCGGTTTACGCCTTGTCGGGATGGCCATCGTCGTGGATTTTGCCCAGCGCCCCGGCCAGCGCGTCCCAGTCGCTTTCGTTCGTTTCCCAGCCGCTGCTGAACCGCAGTACGCGGTGTGCGTCCGCCGCCTTGAAATGCATCGCCGCAAGCACATGACTCGGCTCCTCCTTGCCGGTGGTGCAGGCCGACCCGGTGCTCACCGCAAAACCCGCCTTGTCCAGCCGCGTCAGCCAGCGCAGTTGCCCGCCTTCGGGCATGATGGCCGAGACGGTGTTCCACAGTCGTGGCGAGCGCGCGCCAACTATCAATGCGCCGGGCAGCTTTTTCAAAAGCTGCCGCTCGAAGTTCTCGCGCCAGACACCTCGCAAGATGTGCTGGCCGCTGGCCATCTGTTTCTCCCGCGCCTCCAATGCGGCGAGCAGTGACAAAATGATGGGAACATTTTCCGTCCCGGCGCGACGGCCGTGTTCCTGTTTCCCGCCCACGAGCAGGGGCGTGATGTGGCTCTTGTGCGGCACTTTCAGGAAGCCGATGCCGCGCGGCCCGCCGAATTTGTGGCCCGCGCCGCTGACGAAATCGCATTCGCCCATGCCTTTTGCCGGCATCTTTCCGAGCCATTGCACGGCGTCGGTGAAAAAGGGGACTTTGTATTGTTGGCAGATGGCCAGCGCCTCGCGCCACGGCTGGATGACGCCGGTTTCGTTGTTCGCCGCCATCACGGAGACAATGCCGGGGCGCGTGTCGGCGAGTTCCACAGTGAGCCAGTCCAGGTCAATCGCGCCGTCGTGCGTGACGGGAATCAGCCGCGCGCGTTTGCCGAAATAATGTTGCGACGACTCCATGACGCAGGGATGTTCAATGGCGGAGACCCAGACCTCTGTCTTCGAGTCCAGCGTGCGCGCGAAATGGTGCATCACCATGTTGTTCGCCTCGGTCGCGCCGCTGGTCCAGATGATGTCGCCGGGATGGCAGCCGAGGAACGCGGCGAGCTTTTCGCGCGCGTCGGCCATGGCCTTGTTCGCCGCCGCGCCGGATTGGTGCGGGCTGGAGGCGTTGCCGCCGATGTTCAACGTGGCGTTGAGCCATGCGTCGCGCGCCGCGCCAATGACGGGCGCGGTGGCGTTATGGTCGAAATAAATCATCGGCCGGACAGGATACGGTTCGCGGCAAGACTGGCGAGTTTTTTGTGGGCGGCGGTGAAGGCAAGACGCCGCATCTGCGCGGGCGATGTCCAGACGCCGGCGTGCGAATGAGGCTGTTCGCGCAACAGGACACGATACCCTTCCAGTGTGATGCGATAGCGCGTAATCGAATGTTTTACCGTGCGCAACGGCTGGATAGTTTTTGGTTTCACACCAAAGATTTTTTGGAACGCCGTTTTTGCCTTGTCGACTGAATTGGACGTAGGCGAGTTCCCGTTGAACCGGCCTCCAGCCACCTTCTCCCCCACTGGGGGAGAAGAACGGGATGAGGGAGTATCGGTGACTTCGGCATTCGGAAATTCCCACAAATGCGCGTTCACCACTCCTGCGGGCCGCTGACGGACGAGAAATCTTCCGTTTCGCTCGACGATGAATGCCGCGAATCGCCGGGCAGTTGCGATTTCACGTCTGCCTAGGTTCGGCAATTCTTCAACGCGGTTTTCCCGGAACGCGACGCAGGGCTTTCTGACCGGACAAATCCGGCACTGCGGATTTCGCGGCGTGCAAACCAGCGCGCCCAGTTCCATCAGCGATTGGTTGAGTTGTGAGCAATAATCGTTTTTGTCTTTCGTTCCCGTCCTTGCCCTCAAATTTGAAGCGTGAACAACCAATTCTTCTGCCAGTTTCCAAAGGCGCGCATTCGTTTTCTTTTCCTTCGGATTTTCCCGATGCCGAAAATGCGTGTCAGCACGCGGATGACATTGCCGTCCAGAATCGGCGTGGGCTGGTTGAAGGCGATGCTGCAAATCGCGCCGGCGGTGTAGCGCCCGATGCCCGGCAACGCGAGAACATCATCAAAATCATCAGGTAACTTGCCGTCAATGTTTCTCTACGATGACCCGCGCCGCCTTCTGCAAATTTCGGACGCGGGTGTAATAGCCGAGTCCTTCCCAGAGCTTGTGGATTTTGGCCGGACTCGCCTTGGCGGCGGCTTCAATCGTCGGCAGTTCGCGCATCCAGCGGTTCCAATATGGAATGACCGTTTTCACCTGCGTCTGCTGGAGCATGATTTCGGAAACCCAGATGGCGTAGGGATCGTGCGTCCGGCGCCACGGCAAATCGCGGGCATTTTGCAAAAACCAATTCAGCAACAGCGGGACAATCCATTTTAATTTCTGATTTCTGATTTCTGATTTCTGATTTCGGCTCGGCATGGGCGGATTATTGCCGCAATAGAGCGCAAAGACCGCAAAAAAGTTTCGTGAGCGGCGTCTCGACAGAGCGCCGCAAATATTGTTTTTAAATGCGGCTTTCTGCCGAAAGTCGCCGCATCTGGATAAACTTTTTGTGTCTTTTGCGCCTTTTTGCGGCTATTTCTTTTCCCGTGAAACCGCTCACCATCCACACTTGCAAGCTGACCGACGAACAGGCGTCGGCGCTGGATGCCGCCCTGCTCGCGCGCAATTGGAAGCCGCGCGACGGTGCCGTATGCGCGGTTCGCGTTCGAGTCGGACAAGACGAACATCGTCTTTTACGAGAGCGGCAAGCTGGTCGTGCAAGGGAAGGGGACGGCGGAATTTGTCGAGTTCGTGCTGGAGCCGGAAATCCTCAAGCAGGCCAAGCTCGGCTACGAAACCATCTTGAATCCCGAACTGCTCCTGCCGCGCATCGGCGTGGACGAAAGCGGCAAGGGCGATTTCTTCGGGCCGCTCTGCATCGCCGGCGTTTACGTGAACGAGAGCGTCATCAAAGCGTGGGCGGACCTCGGCGTCCGCGATTCCAAGAACATTTCCAGCGACAAGAAGATTTCCGACCTGGCCGAGAAAATCCGCAAGACGCCCGGTTGCGTGACGACCGTTGTGCCGATTGGCAACGAGGCCTACAACCGGCTTTACGCGAAGATGAGATCGGTGAACGCGATGCTGGCGTGGGGCCACGCGCGCGTGATTGAAAACCTGCTGGGCCAGCGGCATCGGATGAATCCCGCCGCCGGTGAAGGCCATCAGCGACCAGTTTGCCGCGAGCAAGAGCGTGATTGAAAAGGCGCTGATGGCGCAGGGCAGGGAACTGCAACTGGTGCAGCGGCACAAGGCGGAGGAAGACATCGCCGTGGCGGCGGCCTCCATTCTGGCGCGCGACGAATTTGTGAAAGGCCTGGCAAAACTGGAGAAACAGTTTGAAGTGGAACTGCCCAAAGGGGCTTCGGCAGCGGTGGATGCGGCGGCGAAGAAATTCGTGGAGGAACGCGGTGCAGGCGAACTGGCGAAAATTTCCAAGCTGCATTTCCGCACGGCATTGCGGGCACAGGGTTTGCCCGAGCCGCCAAAGACCGAGTGGCGGAAGCGCTAATAGAGGGTGTTCCGAAAGTCTTTGTAAGTGGCTCTTATTAAGGCTGCTGCGCCGCTGGAAGTGGGGGGTGTCGAGCTGGGGAATGCGTTAGAGTCTAGCCATGAGTATAGTTTTACCTCCCGTCGGCACCAACCGCCTGCTCGAGTTGTTGAGTCCTTACGTTCCCGATGATTTCATTGCGGGTGTTTGGCCGCGGCACTTTACTGGCGGGCGGCGGCACGCCTTGAGCACGGCGCAACTGTGGCGCGCACATTTGTTGGCGGTGCTGACGTCCACGCATTCGCTCAACCTGCTGGTTAGCCAATTGCCGGAACAAGCGGCTTGGCGGCGCTTCGCACGGTTGCGACGCACGCTGCCCACCGCCCGGATGCTCCATGAGTTTCGGCGGGATGTGGGCGTCAGCGGGCTGCGCGCCATCAATCAACATCTAGTGGGTCGGTTGCTGCATCGACAGGGCGTGCAACCCAACGCCGTGGCACTCATGGACGCGACGGATTTGCCCGCGGCGTGCAGTGGCTATAAAAAAAAATTCCGGCCACTACACCGCGGCACACGCGGCGGTGGGGCAACGCACTCTCAAGGCGGGTCAGAGCCGCTGGTTTGTCGGCTACAAGAAACACACCTTGCGGTTGTGGTTGCCCACCGCGCATCCGTCCGTGACGCTGGTGCCGCTGGTCAGTTGGCTCACGCCGGGCAATGTGGCCGAAGGCGGTTTGTTGCGGCCGAGTTTGCATTGGTGTCGCCGCCACTTGGGCTGGTGGCCGGGAATCGTGGTGGCGGACATGGGCTATCTGTCCGCCTCCGGCAAGCAAACCGCGCGCGAAGACTGGCAGTGCGCGGTGGTCACCAAGCTGCGTTCGGACATGAAGCTCGTACCGCCGTATGTAACCGCGGCGCGCGCAGAATGTCCGCAGGGGCAGCGACTGGAGTGGTGGGAGTATGAACCGCAAAGCCAACAACAATGGTTCCGGGTACCCGCCCAACCAGAACTCTGTGCGTACTGCTGGGTGGCCTCCGGCTGCCCACGACACTTCGGTTATGCGGTCGGGCAACACGAGACGTTGTTGGGATTATTGCCGCTGGCCAGCCGCGTCGCCCAACGATTATTGCGCCAAGTCCGCCCGTGGATCGAACCGGCCCAGTCGTTTGAGAAAAATCAATTGGGTTTGGGACAGATGTTCTTCAACAGCCTGCGCCTGACCTGGCAGATGAGTTTGTGGACGGACAGTGTAGTGTTGTTGCGCACGATGGTCTGGTTGGACACGCCACCGCAATCCGCGTGGCTCACCGGTTTATACCCGCAGCAGTTCGAATTGGAATTAACCGCTGAAAAATGAACCGCAATGAAAAATCGCAGTTTTGCCAATAAATCCACACTCCTACCAAATGCCTTTCGGAACACCCTCTAATAGCTTATTTCACACTTGCAGACATACACACCGTGGCGCAGCTTTGGGTCGTGAGGCGGAATATGCGCATTCTTGGTTTTCTCGTCCTGTCGGTGCTTGCCTTCCGGCTGCCGGCGGCGGATTCGCCGGCGCCTATGATGGACAATGTGTGGTCCATCGGCAGCGAGCTTCAAACGTCTGAACTGGTGCAGTTCATGTCCCGGGTCACGCGTGAACAATTGGCCCGGACACCGGTTTGGGATCCGGCTGGCGAATTCCCACCCTTGTCACCCAGGAAAGCGGAGGAGGCGTCCCGGGCGATGCTCAAGAAGGTTCTGGGCGAGCGACGCTGGAGCCTGCAGGATATTTCCCTGGAACCATTTGATGTGACAACGGACGCCGGCGACCACCGCGAAATCCGATGGCTTTACGTTTTGCATTTTGGACTGTTGACCGACACGGGCGACGAAAGCGGGACGTTCAACATCATTGTCCTGATGGACGGCACGGTCATGGAACCAAAGCCCGTGGTCCCAAAACCCGTGATTCAAAAATCTCCCACGACCAATGCTCCGCCGGCCAAAGCCGCTGCGCCCCACTAGGCAAATACCCGGCTGTAACTCTCACCGCATATCAGTTTGCCACTACCGAAAAGTTTGAGCCGGTTCAATTTGGCTGCTACCATTGCGCCGGTGGCCAAAGAAATTAGAATCCAACACGCGCAACTGCTCGGCATCATCGCCAAAGCTTTGGCCGATGCCGGTGCGCCTGCGCCGGTCTGCGCGATTGAGGCCGGGGTAATGGCCGAGGCGGATTTGCTCGGCGTCCCGTCGCACGGCGTCCGTATGTTGCCCGGTCTGGTAAGGGGTATTCGCGACGGCCGGGTTACGGCGAATCCACAAATCAAAATCACCCGCGAACATCCTGCGTCATGCGCGCTCGATGGCGACAACGGGCCGGGCCGATTTGTTTCCGTCCAGGCGATGCAGTACGCCGTTGAGCGCGCGAAAAAGGGGGGCATCGGCGCGTGCCTGGCGACACGCATGACGCATTGGGGCCGCGCCCATGCGTATGCCTGCCGCGCCGCGCAAGCGGGCATGATCGGCATCTGCACGACCAACGCCATTCCCAATATGCTGGCGTGGGGATCAACACGACCGCTGCTGGGCAATAATCCGCTCGCCATCGCGGTGCCGCGCGGGCGCGGCCAGGAACCCATCGTCCTCGACATGGCGATGAGCCAGGCGGCTGTGGGCAAGATTGGAACTTTTCTGCGCGAAGGAAAGAAAGTGCCGGCCAATTGGGGTCTTGATGCTTCCGGCCAGCCTTCCGACGACCCGGCGGCGATTCTGGCGGGCAAAAAAATCCTGCCATTCGGCGATCACAAGGGCGTGGGTCTGGCTTTCATGATGGAATTGCTTACCGGCGCATTGTCCGGCGGATTGTTTTCCCACGAAATTGCCCAAGCCGATACAACAGGGCTTGATTCCGGTTCCTCCAAATTATTTCTGGCACTCGACATTTCGGCATTTGTGGACGTGGAACATTTCGGTCAACGGGTGGAAGAATGGATTGCGTGGCTGCATCAGGCTGAACCCGGCCTGACCATCACGCTGCCGGGCGAGCGAGGCTGGCAGACGCGCGAACGGAATCTGGCCGATGGAATCCCCATCCATGAGGAGATTGCCGCGCAATTGGAGACGATCGGCGTCCGCCTGTAACCATATGCCCAAGCCCAATTCCATCGAATTGCCGGATTGCAAGCCGATCCGGATTTTATACGAGGACCGCACGGTTATCGCGGTGGACAAGCCTCCGGGCTGGATGCTCGTGCCGCACACGTGGCAGCGCACGTCGCGCAATCTGCAGGCGGCGATTGATTCGTCCATCCGCGGCGGCGATTTCTGGGCGAAGTCGCGCGGGCTGAAATTTCTCCGCTATGTCCACCGGCTGGATGCGGACACGAGCGGCGTTTTGTTGTTTTCCAAAAGCGTCGGCGGACTGGATTCGCTCGGCGAAATGTTCGAGAGCCGGCGGATGGAGAAAACCTATCTGGCGGTCACCGCCATCGAGCCGCGCGAAATGGAATGGACTTGCCATCTCCCGCTCATGCCCGACCCGCAACGCATCGCGCGGATGATTGTGGATGAACAGGAAGGCAAGCCGTCGGAAACACATTTCCGCGTCATCGAAAAGATTCCAGGGCTGACGCTCATCGAGTGCAGGCCGGTGACGGGCCGCACACATCAAATCCGCGTGCATCTGGCGGAGTCGGGCTGCCCGATTGTGAGCGACGAACTTTACGGCCGGCAGACGGGCAAGCTGGAATTTGGCCTGCGCGCGGTGCGGCTGGCTTACATTGATCCGTTCACACGGAAGCCCGTTGAAATCATTGCGCCTACGAAATATTTCCTGAAGGACTACGGGTTTTCTTTTCAACCGACCGCAGCGGCAAACATCAGTTTGCTCAAAACAAAGAAAGCTTAAGCTGACTCATGTCGGCTGCCACGAAATACACTAAACACACCAAAGAAAAGACTTCCTGAATTTTTCGTGTAATTCGTGCGTTTCGTGGTTTGACTTAATCCGCGTATTTGACGCTGCAACCGTAGGGCTTGGTCTGTGAAACCTCAATTGGCTTTCCGGCAATCAAATCATCAACTGCTTCGCGGACATAATTGCGCGCCTTGGTCGGGTCGTGGGTTGGATCCGGCTGGTCGTCAATCGCGCCGTCATAAACGAGCGTGCCGGTCTTATCAATGACGAACATGTGCGGCGTCGTTTCCATGCCGTAGAGATGGCCGATGGTGCCGGAGCTGTCGTCAATCCACGCGTTCGCCACGATTTTCTTGTCGGCCATTTCCTTCCGTGCCTGTTCCGGCGTGCGATGGCTGAAATTCTTCGGGTTCACCGAATTGACAATCAGCCACACGACGCCCTTGGCGGCCAGTTCATTTTGCAACGCCTGCATCGCGCCGGTCTTGTATTGGTTGTTGCAGAACGGGCAGTCGGAATTGTAGGACTCGATGACGACAATCTTGCCTGCGTAATCGGAGAGCTTGACGGTCTTGCCGTTGATGTCCGTGCCTGTGAAGTCGGGCGCGGGCTTGCCGATTTCCACCGCGAACGCGTCGCGGCCAATGTTAGTGCTGTAAATAATCGCAAATGCGGTTTTCATCTCTCTTTGTTTTTACCGGCTGTTTCCTGTTTTAAAGGACGTAAATTCAGACATTTGGTTTCAAAAATTGTTCAACGCGATGCCCGGTCCAGCGCGTCCAGCACGGTGCCCGTGCGTCAAGATCTGCGGCAGCACGATGGCTGGCGCGTCTGGCTTTTTCGGAAAAACCAAAACCAGCGGCACACCGGCGCGGTTGTAACGGTTCAATTCCGCCGTGATGTTGTCGGGGAAATGTGTGTAATCGCCGGCCAGCGCGACCGCGTTGATTTCCTTCAGTTTGGTGCGCACGGCCTGGTTTTCGATGGCGATTTTTTTGTTTATCTGGCAGGTCAGGCACCAGTCGGCGGTGAAATCCACCAGCACCGGATTGCCGGCTGCGCGCGCCTGCGCCACGGCTTCTGGCGACCACGGCTGCCAGTCAACGCCATTCGGAGATTCTTTAAGAGAACCGTTTGCATATGTCTCCGGCATGGCTTCGCGCCAGTCCAATTCCTTTTCCAACGCAAAGGCGTAGCCGCCAGCCAATAGAATCAACGCAATGATCAGCGCAATTCCGCGGCGTGTTCGTCCGCGCTGGACAAATTCCCCGAACATCCACGCTGCGAATGCGACAATGACGAGAAAGACGCCGAGCCAGAATACATTTTTGCCATAGCTGCTGGCGGCGATGTTGAACAGCCATACAACCGTTGCCAGCATGGGGAAGCCCATGGCGATCTTGAATTTTTCCATCCACGCGCCGGGTTTCGGCAGAAGTTTCAGCCACGCCGGGTTCCAGCTCAACAAAACATACGGTGACGCAAGTCCGAGTCCGACGGTAAGAAAGACCAGGACAATGGTGGCTGGCGGCTGTGAAAACGCAAAGCCAAGCGCCGTGCCCAAAATGGGCGCGGTGCAGGGCGTGGCCAACGTCGTGGCGAGAGCGCCGTTGAAGAACGCGCCGGGCGCGCCGTGCTTTGATGCGAGTCCGCCCGCCGCATTCAACGCCCGCCCGCCCAGAGTGACTTCAAACACACCAAACAAATTCAGCGCGACCAGCGTGACGAGTGTGGTGAGGCAGACGATGAAGACCGGACTGCCGAACTGCATCCCCCAACTGGCGTGATGACCGGCGGCTTTGACGCCGATGACGAACGCCGCGAGTGTGAGAAACGAAGCAAGCACGCCGAGCGCATAAATCAAACCGAGATTGCGGACGCGGCGCGGTTCGCTGCGCGCCTCGCTCACAAAGCCGAGGATTTTCAGCGCGATGACCGGCAGCACGCACGGCATGATGTTCAGGATCAATCCTCCAATGAAAGCGTATAGCAGCATCAAAGGTAGCGCAGGCGTCTCGCCTGTGCTGCTTCCGGACGGTGATTGCGCGGTAATAGTTTCACCGGCTGGAGCTTGGTCGCTGACCGGCACGCTGGCTTCGTAACTGTAACGCGAACTGCCGCTCTGGATGACCAGCACACCGGAAATCCGCTTCGGCCAATCGCCGGAGAATCTTTTAACAGCTTTGCGAAAGCGAATGTAGGCCGACTGCGCTGAAATAATTTCGGTGGCAGCTTGAATTTCGAACTGGTCGCTGGCGTCCGGGAAAAAATCAACCGAATCGTAGGTGATGTTCTTGGTGGCTTCCATCGGGCCGTAATTGATGATCAATTGCCGCGTATCGCCATCCGATGGCTTTTCCCACCAGGCGCTCAAGGAATAAATATTATTCGTCTGCGGTGTCTTGCTTTTCCATGAATCAATCAGTGCAGCGTCGGCGGAAGTTTCGGTTTCGCTGCCTATGTTTAACGTCGCCTCGACATCCTGGCTGGCGGGAATGCAAACATCCTTGCATTCCAGCCACGAGACATTCGCCTTCAAATCAATCGGACCGGCCGGTAAATTGGTTGCGAGTGTGAGCGGCACGAGCAGCATCACTTCGTTTTCGTACCCGTAAGTCGTAACCTCGATGGGTGGCAGCTTTTCCGGCAGCGGCCACCGGATTTCGCCGGCGATGACGCCGGGCGGAAGTTGCCATTCAATTTTGGTGGCCAGGCCGGCTGCGCCGGGATTTTTCCAGTAGGTATGCCAGTCCGGTTCCATCTTCATGTCCATACCAACCCAGATTGTGTCGCCGGGCCTGGCTGTGTCGGCGGACAGGATCAATTTTATCTGCGTGTGATGAGCGGCAAGCCCCGGGCCGCCAAGCGATGGAAGCCCTGTCTGCGCGCGCGCATTGAATGCCCCGAGGCAGGCAAAAATCGTGAGGACCAGTTTCAGAGCGGTTTGCACACAGTTATAGATGCCTGAAAACTGGAAACGTTGGAACTTTTTTCGGCGATGACACAATTGAACTATTGGTAGGGCGGGCAGTCCTCTGCCCGCCGCGAATGCCAGCAACGGCGCGCACCCGTCCTCCGTAGCAGCACTGCGGAGGGTGGACGGAGTGACGCGCCCCAAAACAAGTCTCTCATGTTTCGGCAGGCTGGTCGTCCTGTTGAATATCTGCCACGATGAACCCGACGATACGTTAATCATGGCTGGCTCCAATTCCACTTTTAACTGGCTTTGCACTGGCGACAAAGTTTTCCCCGCGATGATAGCGGCGATTGACGCGGCCAAAAAATCGGTCTGCCTGGAAATTTACGTTTATCAGGACAGCCCGGTGGGGATTCGTTTCCGGGAGGCACTGGTTCGCGCATGTGAGCGCGGCGCAAAAGTCAGCGTGCTCGTGGATGCGGTTGGCTCCTATTTTTTACCTTCCTATTTCTGGGACTCGCTGCGGAGCGCAGGCGGCGAGATCCGGCAGTTTAATCCGGTCGCGTTGAAACGCCTGATCATCCGCAACCATCGCAAGCTTCTTGTATGCGACGGGCGTGTGGCATTCGTCGGCGGCTTCAACATCGCGACGGAATACGAGGGTGACGGCGTCAAATCCGGCTGGTGCGATGTGGGCTTGAAAATCGAGGGCGCGCTCGTGGTGCAACTGGAATCGTCGTTTGACGAAATGTTTGGACTCGCTGACTTCCGGCACAAACAGTTCATGCCCCTGCGCAAAACCGATGCAAAAAAAGTCGTCGCATTGCCAAAGGAGCAACTGTTGCTCAGCGGGCCGGGCAGGGGACGTAACCCGTTCAAGCGTGCGTTGCACAAGGATTTGAAGCGTGCGAAAAATGTCCAGATGATCATCGCCTATTTCCTGCCTACATGGCGGCTGCGTCACGCGTTGATGCGCGTGGCGCGGCGCGGCGGAAAAGTGCAGTTGATCCTGGCCGGAAAATCCGACGTGCTGCTTTCCATGCTCGCCGCACAGGGCCTGTATCGCCGCTTTTTGAAGGGGAACATCGAGATTTACGAGTATCAGCCGCAGATCCTGCACGCGAAAATGATCATCGTGGACGACATCGTTTATCTCGGCTCCGCCAATCTCGACACTCGCAGCCTGCGTATCAATTACGAGCTGATGATCCGGTTTGAAAACAAAACCATCGCGAAGGAGGCGCGCGAAATCTTTTCAAAAAATCTCAAGCATTGCCACCGCGTGACGGCGGAGGAATGGCGCAAGTCGCGCTCGTTCTGGCGGAAACTGAAACAGCGCTGGGCCTATTTTCTCCTGAACCACCTCGACCCCTACCTGGCGCGCCGCCAGTGGCGTGATTTGCCGGATTGATCTTCCAATACTCAATCAAATGTGGAACCGGGACTCCGACCGCTCATCGGCTGATATAATCTGTCAGAAAATTATCTGGCCTTGCCAGATGGCAGAGGCGGGTCGGTCAGGGGATCTGGCAGTAAATAATTCGCCAAATCGCAGTGGTCCAGCGTACTGATACCCGCAACGATGCAGCGGGCGTTCAGTATTGCCCCGGCCCAATCGGTGTGCTCGGTCTCGCCGTCAGGAAAATATGTTTGTGTCACGTTGTCCTGGCCGGCGGCATCGTATTTCTCCGCAATCAATTCATTGGCATCTATGAACCGCGCCTTCTTCTGCCCGGCGGCCTCCTTGTCCCATTCCGTGAAATTCCCCGAGCGCACCGCCTTGCCATCCTTCCATGAATTCTTCGGGTCCGGGGATAACACAATTTCGCAGGCTGCCCCCTTCGCCCGGGCGTCCGTGATGAATTTACGGATGTACCATCCATACGTGTGCACTACCTCATGTTTTTTTGTCAGCAGATTGTCAATCTCCTGGGTCTCCTCACTATTGCCATGCAGCGTTCCGCGGGCGCGGGTCGTGTCGTTGACCGGGCTGGAATCATTGCTGCCGAACTGGATGAGCAAATAATCGCCCGGCTTCATGTCCGCCAGCACGTGATCCCACAACCCAAACGATTGATAGGTCCGTGTGCTGGTGCCGCCGAGCGCGAAGTTGACGACATTTATCTTGCTCCGATCAAAAAAACTGGCGATGGGGTTTCCCCAGCCCCATTGGCCGTTGCCGCCCGTGTCATGACCGTTGCGGACAGCCGAAGCGCCAACAATCCACAACGTGGGAAGATTTGTGTTCAGCGTATAGTGCGCGGCCGCCGACGGCAACACGGCCGGGGCAGACGGTGAAGGAAGGGGCGTCTGGGCGAAAACCCTTGTTGAAAGCACGCAGACGATAATAACGGTGTGTACGGTTATTTTGAACCTTGTGAGCATGGAGTTAAGACACCAAACCTACGGATTTCCATCAAGAATTATCGCTCCTGCCTATGGTTTCGCGCGGTTTCACTTGTGTATGGCCAAGGCAGCCTCAAAAAGTTGAAGACGCGAGGGGTGTGCCGTCGGAATTGTGATTCTCGTCAAGCTCCAGCCGCAGGTAGTCATAGACCACTCCGGAGGTAAGCTCTCCGGCAGGCACGGTGAGTTGCATTTCATTCCCGCCCTGTTTTAAAAGCGCGGCGTCAAACTTCAGGTCGCATTCCTGCCAGAGGCTCTTGTCGGTATTGTAGCGCAGGGCATCGGTGGATATTGGCCGGATGCTGCCGGCGTCCTTGCCATTGACTGTAACAGCCAGTCCGCCGTAGCCGTTGGCTCCGGCCAGTGCCACGCGCAAGGTCGCCAGCCCATGTTCGGCTTTGTCCATGTTGAATTTGATGGTCCATGTGGTCGCACGGCCCCGGCCAACGGTGTTCCACATGTCTTCGTCGGGTGTCCCAAGCTTCATCCAGCCGAAACGCTGATTGGCGGGATCCTTTGCGGCAGGATTTACAAATGACAGGTTGTTTGCACGCGGCACTTCCTCAAAGAACCAGTCCTTGTGATAATCGCTTTTGCCGATGGTGTAGGTGATGTCGTTTGTGAATAGCAGTGCGTAGCGCAGAGGCCAGCCCCAGAGCCAGTAGTTCGCGCCGTCGCCCTTGAAGAACTTGCCGCCGGTGCGGTCGGGATAGCCGATTTCCCAGACTTGTTTGCCGTAGCGCACAGGTTTCCAGTCCAGCTTGCCCAAGTCCAGCGACTGGCCCGCCGCAACGGTGATGTTCGTCGCAGCGAATTCACCCAGCACACCATCAGCAAAGGCATGGAGCGTGTAGGTGCCGGGCCGGACGTTGGGAATGGTGAACTTGCCGTCCTTGCTTCCATCGTTCCAGAATTCGTAGAACTTCGCGTCGTGCGCCCAGTCCACCAGCCCGTTGCCGCGCCCAAATCCTCCCCGTCCACCGAATCCATTTGTGCCAAATCCGAACCCGTTCGTTCCGCCAAATCCAAAACCGCCGCGCCTGCCGGCAAACCCGTTAGTGCCACCACCACGCCCAAAACGTCCTCCAAATCCGTTGGTGCCGCCGCCGCGAAACCCACCGCCTCGCACGATGGGATTGGTGTAATCCGCGTGGGCCAGGCCGACAGTCAGGTGCGGCAGTTTGGGGGTGGCAGATTGCGGGTCATCAAGGACGAATTGCCCGGTTACGGTGCCGCGCTCTTCCTTGTGCGGGTAGTCCACGCCGTTCACCCAATCATAGGGCCACCGGGCTGTCTCTGTTTTGGCCTGGCGAAGAGCGTCCTGCCACAAAGCCGTCGCGTTGTTCTTCCAGGCGGTTGGCACGGTGGGATTGCCGGCTGTATTGGTGAGCGTCACCAAATCAGCCTCGCTGGGCGTTTTGAATTTGGATAAGGAATTTACATAAACAAAGATCGGACCGATGACCTTGCTCCAATCTTCGCCCGCGGCGATGCTGCATTGCGCGCCGCCAAAATGTGTACCACGCCAGTAATCAAGGATGATCGGGTCGGGGTTGTCGTTGTCGCCAAAGTGGCAGTCCAGTTCCTGCTTGGAAGCGCCGCCGCTTAAGTATTCGATGGTCGGGTTGATGAACCAGATGCCGAGGTGTTGTTTGGTGCTGGACCAGCCGTAGGCGGGAACCTTGTATTGCACAGCCGTGTAACTATATTTGTGCTCGACCGAATTCTTATACACGCCCTCGCTCATGATGCGTTGCTCCTTGGCATGGATGACGACGCCGTTGCCCCAGTCTGTCGGCGCGCATTCAAGCATGTTGCGGTCGGCGTCCACTGATATCCAGTCGAACGCTTCGCGGTTGACATGTGTGATGAAGCGGCTCTCGCCCACGCCCATCGCGCCGTAATTGGTCGGATGGGAAAAAATCGCATAGGTGTAAACGCCGCTGTCGCCGCGACCGAGAGCGTAGCGGATTTCGATGTTGCAATAAGTCCCGCCGCCGGGCGCGCTGGGCGTGAGCATCACCGTGCCGCCGGTCTTGCCCGCGACGGAAACCTCCGCGCGTGCGCCGCCGTTTTGCGCCGGATCAATGGTCACGGTCTGTTTCAAGTCCGGCGCGAGGGAAGGGTCCTCCTCCCAGACGCCCGCCGGGCCTTGGTCATGGCCCATCGTGTCGAAGCCCTTGTAGAAGAGTGATTCCAGGGAGCCGTTGCGCTTGTTGACGACAGCCTTGACGAGACCGTTGTCGAGTGTCCAGCTGCGGCCATCGTCCGTGACGGTCACCGGCGCGGTGACTGCGGGCTTGGCGACGAGCGGCGCGGCAGACGAGCGTGGCGCCGGCACGGCCAGCGCCAGTGCGATAAAGACAGATGCAATAAGGCTGCGCGGGCCGGTAGAGACGGGCATTATCATGATAATGTTTGAATGAACAGCTATGCCTTGCGCCAATCAGTTGGATTTTGCGGGCGTGCTGATGAAAAAGACGAAATCCGCCACAATCGGTTACATCTATCATACGTGGTTAACAATTTGGTGTGCTGTATCTTTCGGCAGCCAGATGATTAGCGTCCATTAGCGGTTAAAAAATCCAAATATATTCGTGGTCGAAATTTCCCCGCAACGTGCGCGACTGTGAAAAGGGTCAATAGGCCGGCTTCAAATTCCACTGGTTCAGCAGGTCGCCGGGGATTTCCGCTAGGAACCGCGACGGCTGCTGCATTCCATCGCCGCCGGAATTGCCGAAGCTGGCCCGGATGAGCGGGTAGCACAGATACAGCTCGTTCTTCGCCCGCGTGATGGCCACGTAAAACAGCCGGCGTTCTTCCTCCTCGCCCTCGCCGCTCCTCCATCGAGCGCGAGGACGGAAACAGGCCGTCGCAGAGCATGATGGTGAACACCACATCGAACTCCAGCCCCTTCGCCTGATGGATGGTCGAGAGCTTGATTTTTTCCGCGTCGTCCTTCGCCGCCTGGTCGTCCTCGGCCTCGACATTGGTGAGCAGGGCGAGTTGCGTCAGAAAATCCTCGGTGGAATTGAATTGAAAGGCGAACACGGCGAGCTGCTCCAGATCCTCCAGCCGGTTACGGTAGTTGGCGAAGTTTTCCTTGAGATAATCGTCATAGCCGGCGTCAATCACCAGCCGCAGCATCTTGGCCGCGCTCTTGCGGACGGTTTCGTCCTCAAGCTGGGAAATCGTCGCGACAAATTGCGCCCAGGCGGTGGCCGCCTTTGCCGGGATGGATTTCGCACAGCCTTGCAGCATGGCGGCAATTGAATGTTGGATGTTCGATGTTGGATGTTCGACTGTTTCCGCCCCATCTTCCATCTTGCCATCTTCCATCTTCACTGAAAAAATCTTCCAGATTTTTTCCGCCCCCTTCGCCGCGATGCCGGGCAGCAATTGGGCGAGCCGCTTGAACGAAACTTCATCGCGCGGATTGGCGACGAGTTTCAGGTACGCCGTTGCGTCCTTGATGTGCGCCTGCTCGAAAAACCGGATGCCGCTGGTGATGGAGAAGGGGATGTTCCGCTTGGTCAGTTCCAGTTGCAATTCCAGCGCGTGGAAATGCGAGCGATAAAGCACGGCGACCTGGTTCAGGTTCACGCCTTCATCGGGCAGTTCCGCCACGCGCTGCGCGATGAACGCGGCCTGTTGCGCGGCGTCCACGCACGCGACCAGCGCCGGCTTGAGGCCGGACTTGCGCGAGGGCGCGAGCGTCTTGGTGAATTGATTCACGTTCGCGGTGATGGCGGCGTTGGCCACCTTGAGGATTTCCGGCGTGCTGCGGTAATTGGTTTCGATCTTGAACACCTTCGCGCCGGGATAACGCTTGGGAAATTCGAGGATGTTCGCGAAGTTCGCGCCGCGCCAGGCGTAGATGCTCTGCGCGTCGTCGCCCACCACCGTGACGTTGTGGTGCCGCGCGGCCAGCAGGTCAATCAAATCGCTCTGGAGCTTGTTCGTGTCCTGATATTCGTCCACGAGGATGAACTGGAACCGGCGCTGGTAATGTTCCCGCACCTCGGTGTTGTCCTGAAGCAGCTTGAGCCAGAGCGCCAGCAGGTCGTCGAAATCCATCGCGTTCGTCGCGCGCTTGCGTTTGGCGTAACGCTGGCCGAGGTCGGCAATTTCTCATCCAAATCGCGGCGAACGTGCCGTCGAACAAATAAATGAACTGTCGTTTCAAGCAGTCTCGCGCGACGGATCTTGTGCGTGTTGACGGCCAGCGAGAAAATTTCGTTCAACACCTCCGGTTTCGGGAAATGCGTGCCCTTTGGTCTCGATGCCGGCGTCCGCGATGCAGGCCTTGATCAAATCCTTCGCGTCGTCGCGGTCCAGAATCGTGAAATCGCGCTGGTAGCCGAGCAGGTCCGCGTGCGACCGGAGCACGCGCGCGCCGATGGAATGGAACGTGCCGCCCCAAAGCATGGCGCAAGTTGCTGGCCGAGCAAATCGGAGACGCGCCGCATCATTTCGCCGGCGGCCTTGTTCGTGAACGTCAGCAGCAAAATGCGGTCGGCGGGGATGCCCTGTTCCAGCAGATATGCGACGCGGTAGGTGAGCGTGCGCGTCTTGCCCGAACCCGCGCCGGCGATGACGAGCGCCGGGCCTGGCGGCGCGGTGACGGCGGCCAAGCTGCTGCGGGTTCAACTCGCGCGCATAGTCAATCTGCGGATGAAACTCCGGCTTCAGATTTTCGATGACGTAATCGCGCGACACGGGGCGCAATTGAAAGGGCAAACGCCGGCAGGCAAAAGAAAAATCGTGCGGAAGAGCTTTTAACCACGGATAACCACGTATAAACACGGATTCTTAAAAACCCGAAAGACAGAACAACGAAGTGGACGCTCCGTCCACCTGATTGCACCTGATTGCACCAAAAGCCACCAAAAGCCACCGCAAATTGAAATATTTGGGATTATCCAGACGTTACCAAACGTGAACTAAATTCAATTTTAACCACCCGCCTTCATCTGATTTCGGCGCGGCAGGCGAATTTGCTCTTTTTAACCACGGATGACAATAAACGCGGATTTTTTAGCCACAATAGAACGCAAGGAACGCTTAAAAAATTACTTTACAATTTCTTTACCAGGCCCGGGGCCAATCGTCGTAAGTGGTTGATAGAGCACTCAAAACTTTACCTTTTCTTTACCAAAAAAAAGTTTTTCAAGGTAAAGTTCCTGTTGGCCTTCCATTCAGGTCGCCCAGACCCCTTACATCGTCCTACAGGCTGATCAGTGTACCGATTTATACCGAATTACACCACAAACTGGCTTTTTCATAAGGTGTTGACCCCGTTGAGGGAACAAAAAGGAACAAAAGGGAACATAAAGTTACTAAATTTGATTTTTCAACCACAGGTGGACACAGATGGACACGGATTAGGTTTGAGCCTCGTTACCTCGGCTGCTACGAGGGGAGCCGGAGTTGCGGCGACGAGAGGCCGCCGCCGCAACACGCATGCTGGCTACCGGACAGATGAACGGGACAAAGCAAATACTTATGTCAAAGAGCACATCAAACCCAGGCTGGCTGTCAATGCAAGCAACACCTGTTTTCAGTGAAGTATGAGCCCAGCGTTATTTGCCGAGACTATATGGATGACGAGCCGGAACAGACTCTCCCTTTTTTGCCAAATGCTTCGGAATTTTTGCGGTCAGAAAAATGACAGGAATTGCTGATGAACGCTGATTAACAGGGTGGCAGAACCATGAATCATTCGTGCGCAGGACCTTGACCTTCGCCCGGCCGGCGGTGACGAGTTCGCCCACGGTGGCGGGAATGTAGCACTCGGATTTTTCCTCCTGGCCGCCCTTTGTTCAGGGCGCGTAGTATTTTTTCAGGAACGTGGTGGTATTATCCTCGGTTAAGAGCACCTGGCGCAGCCGCTGCATGTTGGCCTCAATCTTGTCCATGTACACATTCGGGCCGTCGGGATAGGGCTGGCACAGGTAGCGCTGTGGCGCGCCCAAATCGCGATCCAGCTTGGGCTTGACGTATTTGTCCCAGAAGTTTGGCGTCTTGATCAGCAAATCCTTGGCGCTGGTGAACATGTTCACAAATTCGGATTTCGGCGGTGCCTGGCGTGCCGCCTCGGCGAATTCCGCGTAAAGCACGGGCAGCTTTTCGATGTAATCGTCCGCCGCCATCTGCCCGACCAGGTCCGCCGCGCCGAGAATGTAGCCGGTGATTTTTTCCTCCTCGCTCTGAAACGGAGTCACTTTCAGCATCGCATCCACCCCCGTGCATCCGATCATGTTTTGCACGGCGGAGATTTCCTTTTCGGCGAACCCGTTTTTGTCCAGGAGTTCTGCGGCGAATTCCGCGCTGCGCGCGACGTGGACGATGGTGTATTTCGCGCCGGTGCCTGTCCTGTCGTCGCGCCGTTTCAGGTAGCCGGTGTCGTGCATGAGGATTGCCAGCAGCCCCAGTTCCACCATCCGCCGCGGCAGGATGGGTTGCGCCTTGGCGGAATGGCGCCCGCGCAACATCCGCGCCATGCACAGGGTGACCTGCAGGGTGTGCTCGAAATCGTGGTAACGCGCGTCAATGGCCTGGTAATCGCCATATTTTCCGGTGAAACAGTCGCTCGCCCATCGAAAGATTTGAGGAATATAATCCCGGCTGGCGTCAGGGAACATTTCCAGAAATGCCTCCTGAACCGCTGATTCGACGGCTGCCGGATTGCTGGTGGCCACGGGCGAATACATCCTGACGCGAAAGTAGCAGACCTGCTATCAAATGCAACAATTATGTGAATTTTAACGATAAAAGCCGCCTAAATGACAATCCCTTGGATGCGCCAGCTTGCGTTTCCAGTTGCAAATTCCGCCCGCCGTTCTTAAATTTGTCCGCATGGAAAGTCGCAACCGTCGCAATTGGCTCAATACATCCCGGTCTTGTTTCTTCTGGCCGCCGGCATCGGCTTCGCGGGCGGCGTGCTCACCCTCTCCGTCCTGCTCGGCAAGTTCGGCATACGCACCAAGGCCAAGGACGCCGCCTACGAATGCGGCAAGGACCCCATCGGCGAGGGCAGCTCGCGCTTTTCCGTGAAGTTTTATCTCGTCGCCATGCTGTTCATCCTGTTCGATATCGAGGTCGTCTTCATGTATCCGTGGGCCGTCGTTTACAAGGACATGCTGGCCGACCACGCCACGCGCAACATGATTCTCGGCTCGATGCTTTCGTTCCTCGGCATTCTGTTCGCCGGCTACCTTTACGCCCTCAAGACCAAGGCGTTCGACTGGAGGAACTGATTTGTCACGGTTAAGAAGTTCAACCACGGATGGGCACAGATGGACACGGATAAAATATTGCAGAAATGTTCATTTTTCTGAATACGTGTTTATCCGTGTCCATCTGTGGTTAAAAATATGACTTCCATCAAATTCGGCACCTCCGGCTGGCGCGAAATCATCGCGCGCGACTTCACCTTCGACAACGTCCGCCTGGCCACCCAGGGCATAGCCGACTACCTGAAACGAACTCCCAACTTTCGAATCCTCAACGCGCAACCATCTATTTTGGGCCACGACACCCGGTTTCTGGGCCGTCATTTTTCCCTCGCCGCCGCCGAGGTTCTGGCCGCCAACGGCATCGAGCCGCTCCTGTGCGACCGCGACACGCCCACGCCCGTCATCTCCTACGCCATCCGCCATCGCAAGGCCATCGGCGGCATCAACATGACCGCCAGCCACAACCCGGCGGAATATCAGGGCCTGAAATTCTCCACGAGCAACGGCGCGCCCGCCACGCCCGACGTGACGAAACAGATCGAGGCGAACATCGTCAAATTGCAGGCGTCGAATTTCTCGTTCAAGGGCGCGGTCATCGGTACGTACGCCTGCAAGACATTCAATCCGCAGCCGGATTATTTCAAGCAACTGCACAGGCTCATTGATTTTGCCGTTCTTAAAAAAGCGAAGCTCAAGGTGGCCGTGGATATTTCCTACGGCACGGCCCACGGCTATCTCGACATGTTGCTCGAAAGCGTCGGCGCGAAGGTGACACTCTTTCACAACGAACTGAACCCGCTCTTTGGCGGGCATCATCCCGAGCCGAATGCCGAGGGCATGGCGGACGCGGCGAAGTTCGTCCGCAGCGGCAAGGCGCAGATCGGTCTCGGCACGGACGGCGACGCCGACCGCTTCGGCATCGTGGACAAGGACGGCACATGGCTGACGCCGAATCAGATCCTCGCTCTTGCGCTGTATCATTTGAAAAAGAACCGGCACTGGACCGGCGCGGTCGTGCGCACCGTGCCGACGAGCCATCAGGTGGACGCCGTCGCGAAAATGCTGGGCGTGAAGGTTTATGAGACGCCCGTCGGCTTCAAATACATCGGCGCGCTGATGGAGAGCGAACCCATCATCGTCGGCGGCGAGGAATCCGGCGGCTTGAGCGTGAAAGGCCACGTGCCGGAGAAGGACGGCATCCTCGCCTGCCTCCTGATGGCCGAACTGGTCGCCACCGAGAAGAAATCCCTCGGCCAGATTCTCAAGGAACTTTCCAAACAGATCGGCGACTTTTACACCGACCGCATCAACGTCTCGTTCGCGCCGGAGAAAAAGGACGCGCTGCTGGCGAAGCTCGGCGGCGGGCTGGCGAATATCGGTGCATTCCCGGTGGAAAAATTCATTACCACGGACGGCTACAAATTTCTTCTGCCGGGCGATGAATGGGTGGCCTTCCGCGCCAGCGGCACCGAACCGCTCATCCGCTGCTACATCGAGGCCAAGTCCAGGGCGAACCTCAAGAAGCTCCAATCCGCCTGCCGTGAAGTGCTGGCGGTGTAAATTCATTTTTGGATGGACAATTGGAGCGGATGCGGGTGGATGCGGCCGGACCTGCCTGCCGGTTCAAACCAGTTAATCTCCCGCCATGCGCGAATTGAGGCGGTTCTACGGCATTATCATCCGTATGTTTTATGGCGACCATGCGCCGCCTCATTTTCATGCCGTCTATCAAGGCGAGGCAATCAAGGTCAACATCAACACGCTCGAAGTGATGGAAGGCGACATGAGTCGGCGCGCCCGGGCGCTCGTCCTCGAATGGGCGGCGCTGCATCGCGCGGAACTGCGGCAGGCTTGGGAACTGGCCAGCCGCAATCAAGAGCCTTCCAAAATTGCGCCATTGGAGTAATATAGAACCATGATTCGGATCATTTCCGCCGAACCTCTGCCACAATGCCGGTTGAAGGTCACCTTCAACGACGGCGTGAGCGGGATTTTCCCCGTCGAACCCGGACGGCGCGGCGGCGTGTTTTTGAAATTGCTGGATGCCAAAGTTTTCAACGCCGTCACGATCAATCCCGATTTCGGCTGCGTGGAATGGCCGGGTGGCGTTGACCTTTGCCCGGACACGATGCATCAGGCAATGACTGGTGTGGAAGTGGAGTCGGAACTCCATGCGCCAATGGCTTTGCGCGAAGAAAAGAAAAAAACGTAGCAGCGGACGCAAGTCCGCTCATTGTTGGCTTCAGTCCTTTCCCGACTGGCAAGTTTCGCTCTTTGACTGACGTCACTGACACCGCGACTGACGTCACTGACACCGTGACTGACTCCAGTCAGAGCGTGACTGACGTCATTCCCTGTATGAAAATAGCCAATTTGTGGCGAAAACAGGAGAAAACTGCCAGTTTTAGCATGTTTCGGCTAAAATGATGGCCGGACGGGTCAAACAGGCCGATTTTGGGGACTTATATACAATGTTACCCTTGATTTGGGTTGAACTGGATTGATTTACCTTCATTGGTTCAGGGCTTTTTTGGCGGCGGTGTGCGGCCAGCGGCCTTCGCTCTGGCCAATTTTATTGCCGCACGCTTGCCCTTGCCGCTACCCATTGCAACGGCGGAAAGGATGCTGTTGAAATCGCCTTTGATTGGCGGGATGATTTTTTGTGGTCTGCTCATATCGGTTTTTGAATCAGTGTCTTGTAAGGCAACTTCGCGCTGTTAGCAACCCGCTCCACAACGTCCGAAAATACCGATTGCATCCCGCGTGTGCGCCGATTGAAGCGGAACATGAATTCATTTACATAACGCTGCAAATGCTTTTTGCTCATCTGGTGATAGACGCCGTGGTAGCCGCGTTTGAATAACGCCCAAAACGATTCGATGCTATTCGTGTGGCAGTCGCCCACAACGTATTCCTTTGCTTGATGCTTGACGCTGTTGTGAATGAATCCGACGCGATGAAGTCCGCGATAGCAGACGTTTTCATCCGTATAAACGAATGAACCCTTTTGAACATTTGCCATGATGTTCGGAACGAGCGTTGCGCGGTTTACTTGGTCGGCAACTTTGACTTGAATTTCCCCGCCGCGTTGCATGATGCCGACCAGCGGAGTCTTGTTGTCGTTCCGCAGTGCCGCCTTGCGCTTGGCCTTGCTCATGTTCGGGATTTTTCCACCAACCCAAGTTTCATCCGCTTCAATCCGCCCGAAAAGCTGTCCCTTGTTCTGCTGGTGAGCCTCACGGATGCGATGCGCCATGAACCATGCCGTCTTTTGCGTCACGCCAACGTGCTTCGCCAGTTGCACGGATGAAATTCCCTTGCTGGTGGTCGAAAGCAGATAGATGGCTATGAACCATTTCCGCAACGGCAATTTGCTCTCGCCAAACACCGTGCCGGTCTTGATGGTGAAATCCTGCTTGCACTTGGCGCAGCGATACCGCTTGCCGTTGGAAAACTTGTAAATCTCCGTGTGGCCGCAATGAGGGCAATACTCGCCGTTGCCAAAGCGAATCTCGGTGTAGTGCTTGACGCACGCTGCCTCATCACAGAAATAATCCGTGAAATCTGTTAGTGTCTTGAACTCAAATGTCGTTTTCATTCTGGAATCAATTTACCCTAAATAGTTAGGGTTGTCAAGTGTCAAAATGAATTTATTTTCTAGTCGTATGGCGATGGTTTTATTGGGATTTTGCCGTTTAGTTCGTCGTATATCTTGTTGAATGCGGCGTCAGTAACCGTTTTTTCGTTATCATTTATGTCGTCATACATTTTGCTTAACATTTTGTAATCTAAAACGTTCTCCAAATTTTTGTTAAATCCCAGTGTTGGGCCTATCAAAACCATGTCGGTTTCCTTGCCAACGTTGGGAGCCAATTCCGACCTGCGTTTTGCGAAATAACATAACGCCATCACCTTCGGCATCGAGAAATGGCGCGTGAACTTTGAAAACATAAAATAGGACTCAACATGAAACGCCCCACTCCCAATGGCGGCATAACCAACTGAATCGAAGCATTCAATCGAAATTTCTCCATAGCCACCACATTTGACAGTATAAATGTGCGGTTCCACGTTCCCGGTGCTTGCATCAACGCCAGCAAAAATCGTCGCAATTTCTTCCATTTGAAATCGGGCAACCTGATCCATCAAATCCCTTACAAAAACATCTGAAAATTCTTTTTGCCGTGCCAGAAATGAATCTTCATCCAATTTCCACGGTGCATATACTGCATTTTTGATGCGGAATCTTTTAATTTTATTATAGCAATCCACATAAAGGTTGACCATTTCCCTCACCGTATATTTGTCCGTCCGGCCTTTGCTTTTCTCATTGTTGTAACCGGCTTGCAGTGCTTCCATTATTTCAGCTTGTAGCGCGATATGCCCGGCGTTGAATGCAAAAATTCCCTCTGCTAGGCAGAACATCTTTTTGGTTATCCCCTTTGGTTCAAACGCCATTGTGACGGTGGAAATCATTTTATCGGCAACGCCAATAATACCGCCGTCATTGTGAATCGCCGCAATGCAGATTGTCATATCAAAATCCGTTTCTTTTGGTTTCCGATATGGTGATGGAATCCTGCGGCGTTTTTCAAGCCGTTTTAAGGGTAATTTCCTTCTTAATTCGTTATTCATTCCCCCTCCCATTGTTGAGGGGTTTGGGTAACATTGTATATAAGTCCCCGATTTTGGCGAATACCGGGGTTTTGACTGGAAATGGGCTTTTGGACCGGGTTTATCCGCAGATTACGCGGATGGGTAGGGCGGGCAGTCCTCTGCCCGCCGCGTGTCCGATGGTGACAGCGCAAAGACCGGCGCGCACGGAGTGGCGCGCCCTACCAATGGAACCCCTTTCCTTAATTCAGTTTGAGATGGACGTATGGGGCAATCGGCGTTTGAATTCTCGATGTGAAGGCAGAACCGTGAAAGCCAAAAGAACCCTGATTCAAATTTGCCTGCTAAGTGCGGTGATGCTGCCTGCCGTGGCGCAAGCCCAATTCACTTACACGACCAATAACGACGGTTCGCTCAACATCTCTCAATACACTGGTTCCGGTGGCGCGGTGACAATCCCAAGCACGACCAACGGCTTACCAGTCACCAGCATCGGGTATGAAGCGTTCTCTGGCAACTACAGTGTAACCAGCGTCACGATTGGCACCAACGTCACTAGCATTGGGGGCGAGGCGTTCGCATCCTGCCAATACCTGACCAGCGTCACCATTCCAAACAGTGTTACTAGTATCGGAACCAATGCGTTCGAAAATGTCACCAGCCTGACCAACGTCACCATTCCCAACAGTGTTACAAACATCGGGAACTATACTTTTCATGAATGCACCGACCTGAACAATGTAACGCTCGGCACCAATATCACCACCATCGGGGTCGAGGCGTTCGCTGGATGCAAGCTGACCAGCATCACGATTCCCAACAGTGTAACCAATATCGGGAGTTTTGCGTTCTTAGCCTGTGGCCTGACAACCGTCACGATTGGCACAAACGTCACAAGCATAGGAGACGGGGCATTTTCTGGATGCAGCGCACTGGTTGCTATATCGGTGTATTCACTCAATCCCATCTACAAGAGTGCAAATGGAATCTTATTCAATAAGAGCCAAACCACGCTTATTCAATATCCAGGCGGCATAACCGGAAGCTACACCATTCCCAATAACGTCACCAACATCGAGAGCTATGCGTTCGAAGGATGCCCCACCCTGACCAACGTGACGTTCGGCACCAACGTCACCAGCATCGGGGATTTTGCGTTCGAATACTGCTCCAGCCTGACCAATATCACAATCCCCTACGGTGTCACCAGCATCGGGAGTGGAGCGTTCTCTTCCTGCTCCAGCCTGACGGCAATTACCGTGGATATAAATAATCTCAACTATACGAATGTAGCTGGAATCCTGTTCAATAAGAGCCAGACCATGCTCGTTCAATATCCGGCTGGCATAACCAGAAGTAGCTATAACATTCCAAATGGTGTCACTAATATCGGAAACTATGCGTTCGCTGATGCCAAACCAACAAGCGTTACCATTCCCAACAACGTCATAAGCATCGGAAACTATGCGTTCCTCAACCTCAAACTGACAAAAGCCACCATTCCCAACAGCGTCACCACCATCGCGGATTCGGCTTTCTATCGCTGCACCAGTCTTACCAGTGTAACTCTCGGTGCCAATCTCACTTGTATTGGAGACTCTGCCTTTTCTCAATGCTCTAGCCTGACCAGCGTCACCATTCCCAACAAAGTTACCAGCATCGGAAACTATGCGTTTTCTCAATGCTCTAGCCTAACCAGTGTCGTAATTCCTAACAGTGTAACTAGCATTGGGGGTGGGGCGTTCGTTGAATGCACTAGCTTGACCAGCGTTACGATTCCAAACGGCGTCACCACCATTGGGAACAATACGTTCGCAGGGTGCCACAGCCTGTCCAGCGTGACAATTGGCACCAATGTCACCAGCATCGGAGACTATGCTTTTCAATACTGTAGCTTTTACAGCATGACGATTCCCAACAGCGTCACCAACATTGGAAACTGGACGTTCTTTCAAAGCAGCCTATCCAGCATCTATTTCCAAGGCAACGCTCCTAGCTTTGGTTCGTCTGTGTTCTCAGCTGACAACTATGCAACACTCTATTACCTGCCGGGAACCACGGGCTGGAGTGCGACCATTGACGGTCGTCCGACTGCGTTATGGCTACTTCCGAACCCAATAATCCTAAATTTCGAACCCGATTTTGGTGTGCAGACCAATGGATTCGGTTTTACCATCTCTTGGGCAACAAATATCCCCGTCGTGGTGGAAGCCAGCACGGATTTGGCCAATCCCGTTTGGTCAACGGTGGGAACCAACATGCTCACAGGCGGCTCGTCCTATTTCAGCGACCCGCAGTGGACAAATTATCCCGGACGTTTCTACCGCCTCCGTTCGCCGTGATTTTCGCGCAATCTGGGCAACGGGGAAATCGCGTCTTCGATCTCACGAAATTCCGATCAAAATCCCCGCCAGAAAGACGAGCGCGCCGCCGAGCATTCCAATGAACCGGCGTCAGAATTACATCACCACAAACGATTTTTTCTGTAAAAGCGCCGTGATTGGTTTATATTCTGGCATCCAATGAAAAGCCGCAACATCAATGCTTTTCTGGCAATTGCCTTTTTCGCGGTTCTGCTCGACGGGACGGCGCAGGCCGCGCTGTTGTGGGAGGCGGACACCAATCTCGGCTTGAGCGTTTTTGAAGGATTAAATCTGGCGCCCGGAACAGTTACCGTTGCCGGCGATCCTTTGGGGCAGTATGGGAATGTTTATAAATTCTTCCTGCCGGATACGAATTCCGCTTTCGGCAAGGAACGCTGCGAATCGAGCGGCACGGAGAATCCCGGCGGTCCTTTCCTCATGTCTTACAACACCGACTACTACATCGGCTGGCGCGCAATGTGGAGTCCGATGCCGATTGACGGCTCGTGGGTTGCCTTGTTCCAGATGCACGGCTACGGAGTGTCGGGACAGGGCGCGCCACTGGTTCTGCGTTGTGTCAATGGCGATGGAAATGTTTACATGCAGAATGGCGCCAATGGCGTGGACACCAATTTCTGGCATACGCCTTTCAAGACCAATGTCTGGCAGACATTTGTTGTCCATGTCTTTTTGAGCACGAACTACAGCCAGGGATATACGGAAATCTGGTATAATGGTGTTCTGCAAACCAATAACGCCGGAACAACGCGGTGGTATGGGCCGACTTGGGACAACGTGGACGGCGTGTGGTCGGATTCCTATAACAAACTCAAATGGGGATGTTATCGTTCCGGCAGCCTGGACGGCAAGGGACTGGCCACCGCCTACTTGAGCAACGCCAAAGTCGGCAGCACTTACGCCGATGTTGACCCGAATGGAGGCGGTGATTTTTCGATGAAAACAACGCCGTCGTCGCAAACTGTCGCTCCGGGCGGCGGGACGAATTTCACGGTGGCCGTTGGTCCGCTTAACGGATTCGCCACCAACGTGAGTTTAAGCGCTACCGGATTGCCCGGCGGCGCATCGGCGGGTTTTGCTCCACCATCTGTGACTAATTCCGGCAATGCGACCATGAGCATCACGACTTCGGCCTCCACGCCGGTTGGCAGTTACCCGGTTTCCATTATTGGCACCAGCGGAACTTTGGCGCACACGAACACGGTGACGCTGGTGGTTTCCGGCTTCGTTCTTTCGGCGTCGCCGTCATCACAAGCGGTGAACGTGGGCGGCAGCACCAACTTTACCGTGACGGTGACGACCAACGGCGCTTTTGCTGGAAGTGTGGCGTTGGGAATTTCCGGTTTGCCTTTCGGCGCAACGGCGGCTTTCAATCCCGTCGCGTTGAACCAGTCCGGCACTTCGACGCTGACGATTCAAGCCGCCGCGAACACGCCCGGCGGAAATTACCCGCTGACCATCAACGGCACGAATGGAAGCATGGTGGTCGTTGCGAATGTCGCCTTGACGGTCAACGGCGCCCAGGCTGCTCCGGGAACGCTTTTATGGAGCGGTGCCGGTGCCGACACTAATTGGTCAACCATCCTTAATTGGACAAACCTGACCGTTGCGGGCAACGGTCCGCCGGGCGTCAGCAACAATGTGATTTTTGGCAACACGGGTTCCGGAACGACCAACGTCGTGGATTCCAGCACGGCTATAAATTCTCTGTGGTATCAATTGCTTCCGGCCGGCGGCGGCGCGGTTTCGCAAACCACCATGATCGCTCCCAATGCAACGCTGACCGTTACCGGCGTTACGAATGTCACCGGTTCCAGTTTCGTCACCGGAAATTACAGCCTGCTGGTTGGCACAAATAATTCCGCGAACGGCAACGGCTCATCGGTGACTGCAACCATCACCGGTTCCGCCGGGACGCTGAACATCACCAATCCCGCCGGCGTTGTGGCCGTTGCCCAGTTCAATACTTCCGGCAATCATCCGGTTCCAGCAGCCAGCACGCGGTCAATTTTGGATCTGTCGGGATTGGGAACATTTTCGGCAAACGTCGGGCAGCTTCAAGTCGGCTGCATGAACAACGGTTCGGCGGGCACTATGTATCTCGCGCAAAACAACACCATCACGATCAATTTCACGGCGGGCACTTACACCACCACGGCAGGGCAGGGGCTGGACATTGGTTTCAACAACTCGAATGCGGGCGATCCGAGCTTCATGTATTTGGGCGTGAATAATTCCATTTTCGTCAACAACGCCATTATCGCCGCGTGCAAAGGTTCGTCCGGGCTGCTGGCCTTCAACCCGGCGTTCACAAATCAAAATCCATCCGTGTTCATCCGCAACGTGGACGGCGTTGGCCCTGTGGCGTATTGGAACATCGGCGACCTGCTCACGTCCACTTCCACGGCCAACGTGGAAACTCCTCGAGGCACAAACGATTTCACCGGCGGCACCGTGGACTTGTCGGTGAACGCGTTGACCGTGGCCAGGACCTCCAGCGGCGCGTCGAATCCGCCGGGCGCGCCGCCCGGCTCGGCTGGCGTCAGTTCAAACCGGCTGGTGGTCGGGACGCTGACGTTCAGCGCCGGAATTATCGCGGCCATCAATTTGACGAACGGCTGGCAGGTTCCAAACATGGAAGCGGCCAGTTCAGACACGGCCATCGGCGCCATCAACGTCAACGGCACCGGCACGCTGGCGGTCAGCAATAATTTTATTTTGGCCGCCGGCGTCGCGGGCTATTACGTCGGCGGAAATCCGACGAACACCGGCGTCACCTTGCTGACCAACGGCTATTACGGCCCGGCCATGAACGCGACCAACGCCTTCGCGAAGGGAACGCTGAACATCAACGGCGGCACGGTGCAGGCCATGAATGTGCGCGGCGGCGGCGGCATTTCCACGGTCAATCTCAACAGCGGCACGATGGACCTGCAGCCGGATTGGGCGGCAGCACCCGGCACGATTTCAAATATTTCCACGCTCAATGTCGGCGCAAACGGCGTCAGTGGTTTTGCGTTGCTCACCGATGTTGCGCAGGTTTCCACAACAGGCACGCTGAACATCGCAACGAACGGAACGATTTCCGGCAATACACTTTTCAGCACGCCGGAATTGATTGTGAACGGCACGCTTTCGCCGGGCAACGAGGGCGCGGGCGCGATGACCAATACTGGCGCGATCACTTTCGGTGCGGGTGGAAGTTATGCCGTGACGATTGACGACGCGGCGGCCGGGCCGGTTGAAGGCTGGAGCTTTTTGCAATCGGGCGGCGGCATCAACATCCAGTCCACCCCCGGAAATCCGTTCGTCATTGACGTGGGAACTGCGGGCAATCCAGCCGCCAATTTTAATTCAAACAACAATTACGACTGGGTGATTGCGACCGCTGCCAATGGCATCACCAATTTCGCCGCGAACAATTTTGTCATCAACACCGCCCTGTTTCAAAATGGCCTTGGCGCCGGCAGTTTTTATCTCCATACCAACGGCAGTTCGCTCGTGCTGTCGTTCACGAACAATTTGCCGCCGGCTGTCATGCCGGTCACGGTCAATATTTCTGCGAGCGGGACCGGTTTTATTTTCAGCGGCACGAATGGAAATGCGGGCGCGCAATATTATGTCCTGGCTTCAACAAATCTTGGTCTGGCGTTGTCGAATTGGACGGTGATTGCCACGAATAGTTTCGACGGCAACGGCGATTTCAATTTCACCAATCCGCCGGATCCGAACGCACCGCAGACATTTTACATGTTGCAATTGCAGTGATTCGTTCACGAAATGCCGATCAAGATTCCCGCCAGAAAGACGAGCGCGCCGCCGAGGGCCACCTGCAAAATGGCGGACACCAGCGGCGAGTCCATGTATTTATGCCGCACCCAGGAGATGACGCCCAGTTCCACCAGCACCACGCACACGGCAATGCCGGTGGCGGTTTTGATATTCGGGATGAGATAGGGCAGGGTGTGGCCAAGGCCGCCCAGCGTGGTCATGGCGCCACAGACAAATCCGCGCGCCCACGGATGGCCGCGTCCGGTCAGGCTGCCGTCGTCGGACAGCGCCTCGGCAAATCCCATGCTGATGCCCGCGCCCACGGCGGCGGCCAGTCCGACAAGAAAGGTGGCCGAACTGCTGTGCGTGGCGAACGCGGCGCAAAACAGCGGCGCGAGCGTGGAGACGGAGCCGTCCATGAGACCGGCGAGACCGGGTTGGACGACTTGCAGGACGAACAGCCGCTTCTGCTGGGCGGATTCCGATTCATTGAGTTTTGTCAGTGTGATTTCCTCGGCGATGTGCGCGTGTTTGCGTTCCTCTTCGGCAAGGTCGCCAAGCAATTGTCGGATGCCGGCGTCGGTCGTGCGTTTGCAGGCGGCTTCGTAAAAGCGGCGCGTCTCCACCTCCATGCTTTCGGCGGTCTTTTGGACTGTCTTCAGGCCGAGGGGTCGGACAAGCCAGACCGGTTTGCGCTCCACAAAGCCGCGAACGTCCTGTCGCCGGATGAGCGGGACGTGGTCGCCAAAGCGCGACTTGTAATGTTCGAGCAGGCGATGGCGGTGACCGTCTTCTTCCTCCCGCATCGTGCGGAATTTGGCGGCCTGTTCGGGATAATTTTCCTGGAGGCCGTCGGCAAAGTCCTCGTAGATGCGGGCGTCCTGCTCTTCAAGCGTGATGGCGAGCGCGAGCACTTCCTGTTCAGTGAGGCTGTCGAATGTTTTCATAAAAATGGTTATTTTGTAGCAGCCGGCGTGAGCCGGCTCACTTCATCAAGATTAGAGCGAACTTACGTTCGCTGCTACAATTTACAAGAACGGCGAGAACAACCGCGCGATAGCGTCAATCAATTTGACGGGCAATGAACGTTTGTCCACTTCTGCCTGTGTCACTTCGTGCGCGACAGCGATTTTTTTAGCGATGACCTTTTCCATTTCCTGAGCGAAATCGCGTCCGTAGCACTCGACATTCAATTCAAAATTCAGCCGCAAGCTGCGCGCGTCCCAGTTGGCCGAACCGAACGACACCCAATGGCCGTCCACAATCATCAGCTTGGAATGGTCGAAGGGCGGGGGAGTGAGCCAGACATGACAGCCGCGTTCAAGCACCTGCCACCACATCGCGCGCGACGCCCAATGGACGAACGGCAGGTTGTTTTTGGCGGGCAGGATGATGTCCACGCGCACGCCGCGCAGCGAGGCAAGGTTGAGCGCGGTGACGAGTGCATTGTCCGGCAAAAAATATGGCGTGAGGATTTGAACGGAGGTTTGCGCCTCGCCCAACGCCGCGAGGAGCGTCCAGCGCGCCTTGTCAAAATCGGCATCCGGCCCGTCCGGGATGGCGCGGGCGATGACATTGCCGGATGCCGCAAGTTCGGGGAACCACAAGTCACCGTCCAGCACCTCGCCGGTGGTGAACGCCCAGTCGTTGGCAAAGGCTTCCTGCAATTGGGCGACCAACGGGCCTTGAACGCGGAAATGTAAATCCTGAACAAAATGTTTTGGTGGACCAGGTGCCGACTCCCTCTCCCCGCCCAAGCGGGGAGAGGGTTGGGGTGAGGGGATTTTTGAGTCGGATGCCTCCTCACCCCGGCCCTCTCCCCCTTTTGGGGAGGAGAGGGAGGAAAGATGCGTGCCTAGAATATTTCCGTGGCGGATGTTCATGCCGCCGGTGAAGGCGATGGTCCCGTCCACGATGAGGGATTTGCGGTGGTTGCGGAGATTGATGGTGGCGACGCGCCAGGGCGTGAACAATGAGGCAGGCAGGAATTTGGCAAAGGGAATTTTGTTATGCCGCAGCCGGTAAATGATGGGCGGCCAGGAATATCGGGTGCCGGCGGCGTCAATCAGGACGCGGACCGCGACGCCGCGGGCCACGGCGCGGGCGAGCGCGGCGACAAATTGCCTGCCGCTGGCGTCATTGTCGAAAATGTAGGTGCCAGAGCGTGACGGATTTTTTGCCGATTCAATGGCGGCGAGCATGGCGGGAAAGGCGGCGTCGCCATTGACGAGCGGTTCGATTTTATTTCCGGCGGTGAGGGGTTGGGCGACGACGCGGCTGACGGTGCGCGCGAGCATTTTGAGATGTTCGGCGCCTTCGTGCTGCGGCTCGCCGAGATTTTCCGGGACGGGGCGGCTGAAAGTCTTGTGGACGGCGAGAGTCAAGGCGCGGCGGCGGATGCGGTTGACGCCGAGCGCAAGGTAAAGAATCGGGCCGAACAGCGGCAAAAACCAGACGAGGCCGAGCCAGAGCGTGGCGGCGCGGGAATCGCGCTTGTTCAAAAGGGCGTGGATCGAGGCGAGCAGGGCGGCGAGAAAATCAAAGCACGCCGCGATATGCGGCCAGTACAGGGAGATTTTATCGAGCCAGTCCATCGTCGCCACAGTTTCTGCTGAAGCGGGCGCTCACGCAAGTTCGGCGAAATGGTTTTCCATCCGCGTTCATTAGCGGATATATGTCTGAACCACAAACCATCACGATTTCAGTTGAGCAAGCTTCTGCGATGGCAGAAAGTTGCCTGCGGATGAATCATTTGGGCACACTTGTTCAGAGAGAGATAGAAACTGGCCACAAAGCGCGGGCTTTGGATTTATCCGAGCGGGCGCGCGTTCGTGCCTGGACCATGTTTAATGATTTGCTTCAACTCGGAGCCAAAAAGCCGGATGGGTATAGTTTACCAGATGAATCCGCCGCGCTGGAGCCAACGCCGACTGCCCCTTGAGTTTATGGATGGTTTGAGTTATACAGCGGTTATCGAGCTTGCGGAGCCGCTCGCCCGTCGGCGTGGCTCAGCTTTGGATCGTTAGGCCACAGCGAGTATCTTTAACATGAGCACCGGCTACGAAATTAAGTTCAGCGATTTTCGACAGCTGCTTTCCTATCCGCAATACCGAGTTAAGATTATACCATTGATTCAGAGTTGGGGTTATGATGTTATTCAGAGTGGCGATGATTTTTTGTTGCGAGACAGTAAAGGCGTTGAGGTTAGTCAGGAGACAGTTTATGAGGCGATTCAGACAGACCGAGACCGACAGTTTCGTATTTATCAGGCGGCCATGTCTCTTTGGCGTTGATTTTATTGAGCTATAATGAAGCCGTGGCCTCTTAAGAAACAAGATGCGCAAGTCGTTGATTTGCAAGGCAGCGTCCGGTTCTTGTTTCTTGTGTCATTGCCCCGCCTCGGTGGCGGTTGGTTTGCTAACACCGCGCTGGAGCCAACGCCGACTGCCTTGTGAGTTGAGGGTTGAAAGATGAGAGTTGAGAGACCAGAATGTGTGCGTGAGCCACTCGCCCGTCGGCGTGGCTCAGCTTTGGATCGTTAGGCGTCATGCGCGATTACCACCACAGCCACTTTGACGGAGCTTCCATCGCGCCGGATGGTCAGTCACTGTTACTCGACTACTTCGACCATGACCAGGGCGGGACACGACTTTGCTTTCGTTACGTCATTTCTCCGCACGCATCACCGAGACTCATCACTGGTTATGCTCACGAGGATTCACGCTCGGAGCATGAGATTGGTTTCGGGAAGATTCCACGCCATGTTTTCAGCGAGGCACAGGGTTGGTTGGCATCGAACATGGCGGCGGCTATTGGTAAGCCGATAGCCAAGACTTTGACCGAGCTTTTGGATTATTTGAGAGGACACGAAAATGACGCCTAACCAGATTAGATGAGAAGGCAGAGGCCCGTCGCAAGACGATGGGTTAAATTCTCTGCCTATGAAAAATAACAATGCTCCGTCTGTCGTTACTAACTCATCCACACCCGCCGCAAAACGTTCCCGTTGCGATCCCATGCTCGCCATCAACCTCGGCCCCAGCACCGGACCCGCACCCGGCAAACTGCCATGAATCAAACCGGGCCAGCGAGCCGCTGTTCCAAGCACCTTCCGGCAAAAAATTGCTCGATTTTCGCGACTCAATAATCCATATTATTTGTTCCAAATGACCTTTTCAAAGGATATCAAGCCGGAACGTTTTAGCCCGGCGCGCACCATTACCAGAAAGATTGCCCTGCTTGTAACAAGCGGTTGTTTGGCCTTTTCCCTCGCGCAGGCACAATCTACAAACAGTGAGCATCCGGTGATTGAACTGAAGTTGAAGGATTATCTTCACCAGGTTCTGCAGCAAAATGAATCCATCCAGGCGCAAATGCTCGGCGCGGAAGTCAACCGCCGCAAGGAGCGTGGTGAACTGGGCATTTTTGAGCCGCAACTGGAGGCTTCAGTCACGCGCGAGGGGAACAAGCGCACCAACAACGTCCAACAGTTGGTGGCGGATTCGAACCAGGCCCTTTTTGACGAGCGGAACAACATTTACGACGGCGGAGTCGAACAATTGATTCCGACGGGCGGGAAAATACGGCTGGGCGCCACGATGAGCGATCTGGGAAACAACGTGAATCCTTATGGCAACGTTATCACGACCACAAACGGTATTTGGACCCGGCAATACCAGACGTTTGTCGGCGCGACCTTCACCCAGCCGCTGTTGAAGGATGCCGGTTTCACGCCCACGTTTGCCGCCATCCGGCTGGCGGCGCTCGATTCGGATATTGCATTTCAAGAATACCGACGCCAGTTGATGCTGGCGATTTACCAGGCCGAAGGCGCGTATTGGAATTTGTATTTCGCGCAGGATCAGGTCAATTTTTTTGACGATTCGGTCGCCGTTGCGCAGGAGGTTTTGGGCGACAGCCAGGAAAAATTGAAGGCCGGACAGGGCGCGGAACTGGACGTGATGGAGGCGCAATCGGCATTGGCGCTGCGGAACACCAAGCGCAACGACGCCGTGCAAAATTATTACGACGCGCTCGGCCACCTGCAGATGCTCACGGGCACATCGCCCAATCCCTACCGTCCCGCGTCGGCCAACCCGGTGCTCCGTGCCGTGGATGACCCGCACACCACGAACTCCCCGCCGTCCTACGCGGACAGTTTTGAGGAGGCATTTTCCTTGAATCCCGATTATTTGATTCAGGAGCAAAAGATGAACCAGGAGCGCGTGCGATACGGCTTCGCAAAAATCAATTGCTGCCGGAACTGGATTTGAAGGCAGCCTACGGTTACAACGGCCTTGGCTTGACACCGGAAAACGCCTGGGATCTGGCGGCCATGGAGAATACCCCGTCGTGGTCGCTCGGCTTGGAATTGATTGTGCCGCTCGGCGGCAACATCAAGGGCCGGAATTATTACAAGGCCGCGCAGTTGAGCTTGCAGGAGGCGTATTTGAACCTCAAAGGCGTGCAGACGGAGATCGCCAACGGCTTGAGCATGGCCATCCAAAAGGCGCAGGCATGGCAGCAAAGCATCGGAAGCTATGAAACCGTCGTCAACTACAACAAGGAATTGCTTGATACGCAGTTGGCGCGCCTCAAGGCCGGCGCAGTGGAGCAGCAAAAGGTCCTCGATGCCGAGGCAAATCTGCTCGACGCACGCCAGGATTTGGCCAGCGCATTGGGGCAATATCGCCGCGCTTTGCTCGAAGTGGAGCTGAACAACGGTTCGATTCTTAAGAACCGCGGCCTTGATATTACGCGTTACGATTTGCGCAGGCAGACCCAGGCGATGCTTGAGCATGATGATAATCTTTCAATTCAAAATATTCCGCCGCAGCGGAATCAACCGTTTTAACCTCTGTCGCCGCCGGAAAAACCTAATACCCCTCTCAAATTTACCATGTTACCAGCCAAATATTACCGTCCGTTGATTCTCGCCGCCTCGCTTTGCGCGGTGAATTTCTTTCCCGCGCGCGCCGCGGAACCGGGGGAAATTTCCGGCATCACCGAGCCGTTCATGGATGTGACGCTGGGCTTTGCTGACGCCGGCATCATCAGCGCGCAATTTTTTCATGAAGGCGATTCTGTCAAAAAGGGCGACGTGATCCTGGAACTGGACAAGGATTTGGAAACACTTGAAGTCACCCGGCGCAAGGCCGTCATGGACCAGAACAAAAAGGTTTTCGATTCCACGCGCCAGTTGTCGGAAACCACAAAGTCCGTCAGCAAGGAAGACCTGGACAAGGCCGAGGCCGAATACAACGTCTCCGCCGCCGAATACGACATCGCCGTACAGCAGCTTGCCGACCGCCAGCTCGTCGCGCCGTTTTCCGGCGCCATCACCGAGGTGCTCCTCAAGCCCGGCGCCGCCGTCGCGCCCTACCAGCCGCTCGTCCGGGTCGTGGACACGTCGCGCTGTTATTTCACCGGCCATGTTGACGGCATCGCTGCCGGGAATTTGCAACTGGACGAGCCGGTGAGAATCGTACTCGACGGCGGCCAGGCCGTTTCTGGGAAAATATGTTTTATTTCGCCCGTTGTGGACGCCGCGAGCGGGCTGGCCAGGGTGAAGGCGATTTTCGACAATCCCGACGGAAAAATCCGGCCCGGCATCGCCGCTAAAATGACTGCGCAATAATTTATTTTATGGAAATGGATTCTTCGCGCGCGATGGAGGAACTGGCCGGACTCCGCCAGTTTTCCGGCGTGCCCAGGGATTTCTGGCCGCGCTTTCTGGACGCAGCGGCAAAACTGGTCGCGGCGGACGTCGCGGTTCTATTGCTCGGCAATCCCGGCAAGGAACCGCGCTGGACGAAAATCGGCGACTGGAATTCCGGCTCCGGCCTTTCCAAAGCGCGCACGCAATTCACCTCGCAGCTTGAACCCATCGCCGAGCGTGGTTTGACAGGCAATTTCGTCGAGCAAACCGACGCGTCAGCGGGGATTTTCACCGTCGCCGTCCGGCTGAAACTCTTGAATGCCGTTGACGAGGTGATTTTGGCCGCGCAACTCAAGGATTTCACGGACGCGGCGGCGCGCGAATCGCTCATCCGCCTGGGCCTCGTCGCGGATGTTCCCGCCGCGTTCCAGCAAAATCTCGTTTCGCAAAAAGCCCGCGGCGACGTGGAAAAATTTGCCGCCGTACTGGATTTGAACGTGCCGGTCAACGAAGCGACGCATTTTCTCCCCGCCGCGCTCGCGTTTTGCAACGGCATTGCCACGCGCTTTCGTTGCGACCGCGCCAGCCTCGGCTGGGTCGAGGGCGGCTATATCAAATTGCGCGCGATGAGCCGCACCGAGCAGTTCGACCGCCAGATGGCCGCCGCCCAGGCGCTCGAAACCGCAATGGAGGAATGCGTGGATCAGGATGAGGAAATTCTCTGGCCGCCGCCCGAAGGCGTGACGACCGTCGCGCGCGACCACGAAAAATTTGCCGCCGACCAGAAATCCGGAAACATTTGCTCCATTCCGCTGCGGCTCGACGGAAAAGTCGTCGCTGTCCTGATGTGCGAACGGCAGGCTGTGGACTTCAGCGCCGCTGAACTCCAGCAGCTTCGCCTTGCCTGTGACCAGGTCACGCGGCGGTTGAGCGAATTGAAGCATTACGATCGCTGGTTTGGCGCGCGTTGGGCAGCGCACACGCGCGAGTATTTTGCCGGCTGGCTCGGGCCGGAGCACACCTGGAGCAAGGCCACCGCGATTTTCATTGTGCTGGTACTGGCGGGACTTTTCCTGGTGCGCGTGACTTACCGGGTTGAGGGCAATTTCATCCTGCGTAGCAACGACGCCGAGTATCTCACCGCGCCGTTTGACGGCTACATTGACCAGGTCTTTGTCCGCGCTGGCGACCTCGTGACCAACGGCCAGCCGCTGTTGACATTAAACCGTAGCGAGCTGTTGCTCGACCAATCCGGTGCGCTCGCGGACGTTTCGCGTTACCAGCGCGAATCGGACAAAGCCCGTGCGTCGGGCGATATCGCCGGGATGCGCATTGACGATGCGCTGGCGGAACAGTCCCGGGCGCGGCTGGATTTGGTCCGCTACCGGCTCGAAAACGCCGTGATCAAATCCGCGTTCGATGGCGTCGTGGTCGAGGGCGATTTGCGCGAGCGGCTCGCCTCGCCGGTCAAACTGGGCGACGCGTTGTTCAAGGTGGCGCGCATTGACACGCTTTATGCCGAGGCCGAAATTTCCGAACGCGACGTGAAGGAGATTCTCGGCAAATCAAGGGGCGAAATCGCGTTTGTGACGCAGCCGAAAATGAAATTTCCTGTCACGATTCAAACCGTCGAGCCGGCGGCAGTCACGAAAAAGGACGGAAACGTTTTTTTGGTGCGGTTGAAACCGGACGGCGCCGTGGAAACATGGTGGCGTCCGGGCATGACCGGCCTGTGCAAGCTTTCGACGGAGAAACGGACGTTGTTCTGGATTCTGACGCACCGCACGGCGGATTTCCTGCGGATGAAACTTTGGTTCTAGTCCGTAGTCCGTAGTCCGTAGTTCGTAGCACCGAGGTCGGATGCTGCTTGGTGTCTTTGCTACGGACCACTGACTACTGGCTAAAAACGAAAAAATTATGAAAACGAACTTTGAAAATCTTCGGATTTACAAGCTGGCCGAGGATTTGGCGGATTCGATTTGGGACATCGTTTTGCGGTGGGAACGCTTTGCGCGCGACACGGTTGGGAAACAAATGGTTCGATCCACGGACAGCATCGGCGCAAACACCGCCGAGGGAACCGGCCGTGGCAGTTTTCAGGACAACAAACGCTTTGCAAGAATGGCCCGTGGCTCGTTGAATGAAACCCAACATTTTCTCCGCCGCGCCTTCCGCCGAAAACTTTTGGGAACGGCGGACGTGAAAAAATTGAAGCCGCTGGCTGACAATCTCGCGCCGCAATTGAATTCCTACATCAAATCCATCGGCCACAATCACGGAGACGCCGTTTAGCCACTTACTACTGACCACGGACTATTGACTAATTAATCATGGACAAAACCTTCAGCGAATCGTGGTATCGCGTGGCGAACCAGAAAATTTGCCTGCGCCCGGTCGTCAGGACGCGGCGGCAGAATTTCCGCGGCGAGCGCTGGATTGTCCTCGAAAATCCCTTCAGCAACCAATACTTCCGCCTGCGGCCAGCGGCTTACGAATTTGTCTCGCGCCTGCGGCCTGACCGGACGGTCGAGCAGGTCTGGCAGCAATGCCTCGAACGTTTTCCCGACACCGCGCCCAGCCAGGAAGCCGTCATCCAACTGCTTTCCCAGCTTTATTTCGCCAACCTGTTGCAATACGACCTCGCCGCCGACAGCGCGCAACTCTTTGAGCGCTATAAGAAACGCAAGCAGCGTGAAGTCGGCTTTCAGTTCCTGAACATCATGTTCATGCGGTTTCCGCTGCTCGACCCGGACCGCTTTCTCGTCCGCACGCTGCCAGTGGTCGGGAAACTGATCAGCCCGTTCGGCGCGCTGCTATGGTTTCTGGTCGTCGGCTTTGGATTGAAAATCGCCATGGACAATTTCGGCGACCTGCGTGTGCAGGGGCAGGGAATCCTGGCGACGAACAATTTGTTCCTGCTCTACCTTGGCATGGTCGTCGTCAAGGCGTTTCACGAATTCGGTCATGCCTATTTTTGCCGGCGGTTTGGCGGCGAAGTCCATGTGATGGGCGTGATGCTGATGATTTTTACGCCCATGCCCTACGTGGACGCGACATCCTCGTGGAGCTTCCGCGAGCGGTGGAAACGCGTGCTCGTCGGCGCGGCGGGCATGATTGTGGAACTTTTCTTTGCGGCCATCGCGGCGTTCATCTGGTCGAAAACCGGGCCGGGCATCATCCACAGCCTCGCCTACAACATCATGTTCGTTGCGTCGGTTTCAACTGTGATTTTCAACGTCAACCCGCTGATGCGGTTTGACGGCTATTACATTTTGTCCGACTTGCTGGAAATTCCGAACCTGAACCAGCGGGCGGCGATGCAAATGCGGCATTGGGCCGAGCAATGGCTGTTTGGGGTGAAAAATTCCGTATCACTTGCCGGCACGCGGCGCGAGGCGGGCTGGCTGGGAGTTTTCGGAGTCACCAGTTGGATTTACCGCGCCATCATTTTCAGTAGTGTGCTGCTGGTCGTTGCCGACCGGTTTTTGATCATCGGCATCGTCATGGCCGCTTTCTGCCTGGTTTCGTGGGCGGTCGTGCCGGTCGTCCGATTCGTCAAATACCTTGCCGCCAGCCCGCGGCTGGACCGGGTTCGCCATCGCGCCGTCGGCGTGAGCGTGGGCATCGCGGTTTTGCTGGTTGTTTTGCTCGCCGTGGTTCCGTTCCCGTATTCCTTCCGTGCGCCGGGCGTGGTGATGGCATCGCAGCGGACGGAAGTTGTCAATGAAACGGAAGGTCGCGTGGTATCGCTGGTCGCCCGGCCGGGAAGTTTTGTGAAGCAGGGCCAGCCGCTCGTGAAAATGGAAAATCCCGAACTCGATTTGCAAATCTCCGAAACGCGGTCGCATCTGGACGAAGTCAACGCGCGGCTGCTTCAGGCAATGGATCAGGACTCGGCGGGCATCGAGCCGCTGGCCCGGTTGCGCGACTCGGTGACCGTGGAATTGAACAAGTTCAACCACGATTCCGAAAACCTGACCATCCGCGCCCGCCACGATGGCGAATGGGTCGCGCCCGGCATCGAGGAATATCCCGGTCGCTGGTTGCCGCGCGGCACGGATTTGGGGCTGCTGGCCAACCCGGCGGCGTTTGAATTTGACGCAACCGTGACGGAGAACGACGCAAAATCGCTGTTCGGGAAAACCATTCACGGCGCGAGCGTCCGGCTTTGGGGCGAGGCGGCGACGAAACTGCCGGTGGCAAGCTGGCGCGTGGTCCCCGGAGGACAGAACACTCTGCCATCGCCCGCGCTAGGCTGGGCGGCAGGCGGTGAAATTCCCGTTTCCGCCACCGACCAGCAAGGCAACCAATCCGCCGAACCGTTTTTTGAAGTTATTGGGAGATTGGATTCACCGGATGGAGTCGCCCTGCTCGACGGACGTTCAGGCAGAATCAGTTTCAAGCTCCAAGCCGAGCCGCTGCTGCCGCGCTGGATTCGCAGCCTGTGGCAGCTTCTCCAAAAACGCTACCAGATTTGATGACACTGGCGATCCCCACGCACGATTATCGCCGCAGCGAATACCGCGTGCCGTCGCGCCCGTTCGCAGGCCTGGACGCGCTCGTCAACAGCGCCATCGGCCGATACCAGCGCCGCGTTAAAATCCTGGAATCGCTCCGGCAGGATGCAAACGCCATCGTCACGCAGGAAGGCCCGCTGGTTGAATTGTCCGACACGATTTTGCAGCGGAAACTTCTGGAATTTCGTGGCCACTTCCGCCGTGGCGGGCGCGGGGTGGAACAGTTGATTTCGCCTGCGCTGGCCACGATTCGAGAGGCGGCTGACCGCAAACTCGGCTTGCGGCCGTTTTCGGTCCAGCTTATGGGTGCGCTGGCGTTGCACCGCGGTTATCTCGCCGAAATGGCGACGGGCGAGGGGAAAACTTTGACCGCCGGATTGGCTGCGGTTTTGGCCGGCTGGTCGAAGCATCCCTGCCACATCGTCACGGTCAACGACTAGCGGGAGCGACACGCTGAACGTGGACGACACGGGCAACACGACTGGCCAAAGCGGGACGCTGACCTCGACGGTGCTGACAGGCCTGGGGATGGGTGCATCGGGCATCACCTACTCCGGCTTGGCCGCGTTGAACATCAATCTGGGTTCGGGTAACGACACGTTCAACGTGCGAGGCACGAAATCAACGACGGTGACAACGCTTAATACCGGGGCTGGGACGAACGTTGTCAATGTGGGCAGCAACGAGCCATCCGCCAGCGGCGTGACCACTGGCATCGCGGGTTCGCTGGTTATCGTTGGCAGCGGGAGCGACACGCTGAACGTGGACGACACGGGCAACACGACTGGCCAAAGCGGGACGCTGACCTCGACAACGCTGGTAGGCCTGGGTATGGGCGCATCGGGCATCACCTACTCCGGCCTGACCAAGTTGAACATCAATCTGGGATCCGGCAACGATACCTTCAATGTGCAGAGCACGAAATCAACAACGGTGACGAAGCTCAACACTGGGGCTGGTATGGATGTGGTTAACGTTGGCAGCAACGAGCCATCCGCCAGCGGCGTGACCACTGGCATCGCTGGCTCATTGGTGGTGGTGGGTGGCGGGAGCGACACGCTGAACGTGGACGACACGGGCAACACGACTGGCCAAAGCGGGACGCTGACCTCGACAACGCTGACAGGCCTGGGGATGGGCGCATCGGGCATCACCTACAGCGGTCTGTCTGCCATGAACATAAAACTGGGTTCGGGCAACGACACATTCAACGTTCAGGGCACCTACTCGACAACGGTGACAACTCTGAACACCGGGGCGGGGACGAATGTTGTCAATGTGGGGAGCAATGAGCCGTCCACCAGCGGCGTGACCACTGGCATCGCCGGGTCATTGGTGGTGGTGGGTGGCGGGAGCGATACGCTGAACGTGGACGATACAGGCAACTCGACTGGCCAAAGCGGGACGCTGACCTCGACGGTGCTGACAGGCCTGGGCATGGGCGCATCGGGCATCACCTACAGCGGTCTGTCTGCCCTGAATGTTAGTCTGGGTTCGGGCAACGACACATTCACCGTCACGGGAATTTTTGCCTTGCTCGCCCTCACGATTAACGGTGGGGCGGGGAATAACACTTTCATATCGAACTTGCCGCAATCTTCCTACACCAGTCTTACGCTTTTGAATTTTGCGAGTGAAACTTTTAATTGATGCACATCTCAAAGATCCGATCGTGATATTTACAAACCAAATTACTGATGACGCCCCGATTATGGTGTTTATGACAATGTTCGGCTTTACCTTCTTGAGGGCGGATAGGCGCAAAGATGAATAACATGCGGAAATCAGTGAAATATCTTCTTGTTGCTTCATTGTTGTTTGGAGCGCCTTTGCTTTACGCGCAGGTGTCCAACAAAGTCTGGTTTGTGACATGGAATGGCCAACCGACTCCGAGCAGTGATGTGTCTGGGATGGCCATTGCATCTGGTGGCAGCGGTTCCGGCGTTGCCTCCGGTTCCGCCGCCAGCTTCGTTTCCCAGACAAATTTTTCATCTCTAAACTCCCCATACGACATTGCGGTGGACCCCGCGATGGGAAAAGTCTATGTGCTGGACAACAACGTGCAGGGCGTGAAGCCGGAATATATTTATTCCTTCAATCTCAACGGCACACCAGCGCAAATCGCCGCCAGCGCTCAAATTATTTACACCATGCCGTTCTCGCAGGCTGACGTTTCCGCCGGCCTTTACCCGCTTCTTTCCGGGATCGCCTTGGACCCAGTCAATCACTACCTCTTTTTCAACCAGATTGATGTCACGACCGGCACCAATTCGTATGTGGGGCGGTTGGACCTTGCAACCGCTTCCAACAGCGACATCCATTCTTCCACCGGTGCCAATCCAGTGGTTCACCAGTATTACATCGGCCAGATTCCAGGGCAGGGGCCGATTGCCCTTGATGCCACGAATATTTACATCGGTGCCATCAATGGCAGCGCCGGAAACTCCGGCATCTTTGCCGCGCCTCGCAATGGCACCGGCGCCTTCTCCGAAATTGTCGAGATTTCCACAAACGATGTCACCTTCACCAACGGTTTCGCCGGGGGCATTGCGAGTGATACCCAGGACCATCTGATTTATTACCTCACCTTCAACGCTGGCTACGTGAACTACAATTTCAACACCAATCAAAATGCTCTCTGGGCCTATGACACCGTCGGCCATACCAGTAAAAAAGTCCATTCCGGTTACTCGGGGTTTCCGGACAATATGACCATTGACCCTGCCAATGGCCAATACTACTTCACACTTGGTCGGGATGGGACCGGCAATGTCAACCCCTCGAATAATCAGGCGATTTACACCGGAACACTCGGTTCCACAAATGCACCGAACTTGTTCTACACCCCCCAATTGGGTGGTCAGGACGTTGCAGGGCAGCTCAATGCCGGCAACGTGGCATTGCAGGGCATCTACGTCGAGGACTCGCCGGCACTCGGCTCAGTGACCTCCACGGCAACTTATGCGGCCAAGGCGGCGCCCGTGACATTGGTCTCTGGCCTCGCCGTGACCGATGCCAGTTCCACGCTGCTGGCGGGTGCCACCGTTGCCATTGTTGGCGGTGTTTTTACCGGCGATGGCGACAAATTGGCCGCCGTCACGAACGGCACGGCCATAACCGCCAGTTACAATGGATCCACGGAAACACTGGTGTTGGTCGGCGGCGACACCGTTTCGAATTACCAGCAGGTGTTGCGTACCGTCGCTTTTAGCTCCACCAACTCCGATCCAACGAGGGGTGGCTTGGACCTGACGCGGACAATCACATGGACGGTGACAGACGGCTATCTATCCAGCATAATCTACACAAATACGTTGCCATTCCTGCCGCCCAACGCACCGGCGACGAATCACGTCGCCATCATGACAGCCACAAACAGTTGGCTTCTGCTCTTCACCGGCATTCCCAGCCAGCTCTACGTCATCCAGTCAGCCGATGCGGCAAACGGACCGTGGACCGACCTGTCATCGGATCTGACAGCGAACGCCTCCGGCTTCGTTCAGTATGTTGATCCTACGATTCCGCTTCCCAAGATTCGATTCTATCGCGTCCGCACCGGTCCGTAGTCTCGTGGGGCGAGCGTCCCAACGAGCCATCTACCACTCCGATCTGTATGGCGTGAGAGAGGGGCTGAGCGAGAGCGGGCTTCAAAACAAGCTCCATTTTCCTGCCCTGTCTTTTCAAAGCCCGGTCGCCTAATTTCCATTCGCCTTCCGGCATTTTGTGTTAAATTCTCCCGGCGCACGGATGAAAAAATACTGGCACGTCATCGGCATCGGCATCCAGAACAACCTGACCTACCGCGTCAATTACCTGACGCGGACGCTGTTCAGTTTCATCCCGCTCTTCGCCATGCTCTCGCTCTGGCGCACGATTTATGCCGGAAAAGCGCAGGGGAGCGCGCTCGGCGGTTATACGCAGGCGGAGATGATTTTTTATTACATGCTCGTCGCCGTCGTGGACGTGCTGACGGCGGTGAACGAGGACGACTGGCAGATCGCCGCCGACATCCGCGAGGGCAACATCAGCCAGTTCCTGCTCAAGCCGATTGATTACCTGTGGTATCGGCTCTGCCTGTTCTTTTCCGGGCGCATCGCGTTCATCTCCATGGCCAGCCTGCCGCTGGCGGTTGTTCATCTTCTGCTTTCGCGGTTATGTCGTCATGCCGGCAAGCGGGATGGCGCTGTTCGCATTTGCCATTTCGCTGGTCTTCACGGCGCTGCTGCAATTTTTCATCTCCTACACCATGGCGATGCTGGCGTTCTGGATGCTGGAAATCTCCACGTTCATCTTCATCCTGTTCGCCTTTGAATATATCGCCAGCGGACATCTCTTCCCGCTCGATTTGCTGCATCCCGGGCTTCAGGACGCGCTCTACTGCACGCCGTTCCCGTCCATGCTTGCCACGCCCATCGGCATCTACATGGGCAAGATTGCCGGAGCGGGAATCTGGCTCGGCCTGCTCATGCAACTGCTCTGGCTCTTCCTCGCTTATCACCTCGCGCGATTCGCCTGGCAGCGCGGCATCCGGAAATACGCCGCGTTCGGCGGATGAAAAATCCAAAATCGCATATCGCATATCGCAAATTGTCGGGCTGTTGTAACCGCCCGACCGACCAAGACGTCTAATCAATCTCCTGTTCCTCATTTTCGGTTGTGACAAGTCAGTCAAAACAAATTAAAAGCATGAAATCAAATCTTTCTGGATTCACCGGTCTGCTTGCCTTGGGCGGTTTGGCAGTCCTTACTTCGACCGCGTTCGCCCAAGCAACCTCCGCCGACAAGCCTTACTCGATTGTCAATTCCACCCAGACGAAAGGCGTCGGCGGCACGGACTATGTCTATGCGGACAATGCCGACCGCCAGCTTTACATTCCACGCGGCAGCCAGGTTCTCGTCTTTGATTTGGACACACTGAAATCCATCGGCTCCGTCACCAATACCCGGGCGCACGGCGTGGCGGTTGACCCCGTGTCCGGCCACGGTTTTTGCAGCAGCAGCCCCGTCGTCATGTGGGATACCAAGACTCTTGAGATAATCAAAACGATTCCAGTAGAAGGCGGGCCGGACGGCATCCTCTTCGAGCCCTTCACGGAACGTGTTTACGTCTTAAGCCATCGCGCGCCCAACGTCACGGTGATTGACGGCAAGGACGGTTCGGTGGTCGGCACGATTGACCTCGGCGGCGCGCCGGAACAGGCGCAAAGCGATGGTGCGGGCCATCTGTATGTTGACATCGAAGACAAGGACCAGGTCGCCGTGGTGGATGTCAAGGCCCTCACGGTGACTGCCAAATACGACCTCGCCGGCAAGGGCGGCGGTCCCGGTGGCCTCGGTCTCGATGCGAAGAACCACATCCTTTTCGTCATGTGCCACGACCCGGCAACGTGCGTCATATTGAGCGCCGACGACGGGAAAATCCTCGACACACTGCCCATCGGCAACGGCACGGACGGCGGCGGATTCAATCCCAACACCATGGAGGCCTTCAGTTCGCAGGGGCGCGACGCCACATTGACCATCATCAAGGAAAACAGCCCGACCGACTTCGCCGTTGAGCAGAACGTGAAGACCAAGTCCGGTGCCAGGACCAGCACGCTGGACACGAAGAATAACAACATCATCTTGATCACCAACGAACCCTTGCCATCAACAAATGCCGCGCTGACAATGGTCGCGACCGCCGCACCCCCAGCCGCTCTTGCGACAGGCACGAACCAGCCCCCCGGCGGACGGCGCGGCGGACGCGGTGGTTTCGGCGGGCCGGGCCTGCTGGACATCCTGGTTGTGGGCCGGCAATAGGGCATTTCCATAAATCCTGTAGCGTGCGCTTGCGGACCCTTGCGGCGTAACGGTATTTTTAGCTTTTGGCCAACTTCCTTTGGGGGGTGGATTTCCGTTATATTTGACAAAATATAACGATTTGTGTTTCATTCGGGCGCGTGAGAGGCCGGGGATTCACCCTCATCGAATTGTTGGTTGTCATCGCCGTCATTGCCATTCTGGCGGCGCTGCTTCTCACTGTCCTGGCAAGCGCGAGGGAAAAAGCGCGTTCCGCCCAATGCGCCAGCAACCTCCGTCAGTGGGGATTGGCCTACCAGATGTATGCCAACGACAATGAGGACTTTCTGCCACGTCGCGGCCAGGGCGTGCAGGTGCTGGCCCAAATTGACCGGTCCGAAGATTGGTTCAACTGCCTGCCGCGCTATTTTGGCCTGACCTCCTTTCAACTGATGATCACAAACAACGTGAAACCCGCCGCCCATACCCAATCGGTTTTCATCTGTCCGACCGCCGATGATCCGGGCGGAACCTATTTTCTCCCATACGGGATGAACATGAATCTTTGCCCATGGAACCTGCCGATGGCCACAAAGTTCAGTCAAGTGGTTCAACCTTCGTATGTCGTCGCGATGGCGGACGCACCCGGCCAGTATGCCTCAACATATCCCTCCTTTCAGCCCTACAGCATCGTTGCGCGCCACGCCGGCTATATCAATCTGCTGTTCCTTGGCGGTCAGTTGCAATCATTCGCCGGTTCCTATGTGGGCTGTGGCACGGGCGACCCCGGACTGGCCGATGTACGCTGGCTCACCGGCACGGCCAGCGACGCCAGCGATCATTATTGAAACGGAAAACAACCCATGAAAAATAAAATCCTGGCCGGTTCAATTTCGCTTTCGTTGCTGTTCGCGGCTTCATGCGGCCAAAAAGTTGAAGCGCCGGCTGACAATCACGTTGTCCGTTGCGCCGTCATTGGCGGCATGACCATGACCGGGTTGTGGCCGGAGATTGCCAAAATGTTTGAGGCGCAGACCGGCTATCATGTCGAAGTCGTGGCGACCGGCCCACGCCCCATCCTTGATACGGCCATGCGCGCAGGCAAGGTGGACTTGCTCACGATGCACTCCGGTGACATCACCACCGATCTTGTGGCGGACGGATATGGCGTCAATATGCGTCCGTGGACCCGAAATGAATTGTGCATCGTCGGCCCGGCGGACGACCCGGCACATATTCGCGGCATGACCAATGGAACAGCCGCGCTCCGCAAAATCGCCGGGGCCAGGGCGCACTTTGTTGATTTTGAAGGCATCGGCAGTCGTGAGCTGGTGCATACCTTGTGGCGGCTTGCGGGCACCGAACCCAAGGGCGATTGGGTTCTCAAGGACGACACGGTAACAAAGTTTAACATTTTGCAATTTGCCCGCTCCAACGATGCCTATGTGGTGGTGGGCTATATTCCCGCGCAGATGGGCAAGATGCCTGCAACAGGAATGGAGATTCTGGTCAACGGAGACCCCATCATGCGCCGTCCGTTCATCGTCATGGAAACCAATCCAAAAAAATTCCCGCAGGCCAACACCGCCGGTGCGCGTGCCTTGTCTGATTTCCTCCTTTCCGACAAGGTGCAAAATTTCCTGCTCAAATTTGGCGCGCAAACCAACGGCCCCGGCCCGCTCTTTTTCCCGATCCCGGCCGCTCAACCATAACCATCAACCCGATAAAATCTCATGAAACATCTTTTTACACTTCTGTCATTTGTCGTCATCGCCGGTTCAGCGCGCGCGGCGTTTGTCACCAGCAACCCCGACGCCGATGCGTTTGTCCGCTCCAATGCGCCGACGTTGAATTATGGTGCTGCGGGCTCGCTGTCGGTTTCCGGCATTAACGCCACAAATGCTTCGGGTGTTACCAATGGCGCGTTCGACACTTTCATTCGTTTCAACACTGCCGCGATGGTGACAAGTTTCAATTCGGCATTTGGCCCGAACAATTGGGTGATTGGCGGCGCAAGAATGGTCCTGACGGAAGTGGGCGCGCCCGCGCAAACCATTTTCAATCGTGGCAAAGGCTCGTTTGAAATCCGCTGGATAGCCAACACCAACTGGATTGAAGGCACCGGAATGCCCAACACCCCGACGACAGATGGCATCTGCTACAATGACGAAGCAACGTTGTTGAATAGTAACACTGACGCGAGTCTCGGCACATATACAAACGCGGGGGTTAATTTCACCAACAGTTTCCAGTTGGGTTTGCCACCGGTCTTTGTCAGCGACCTCGCCGCCGGCGGGGAGGTTGATTTTTTCCTCACCGCCGCCAGCCCGAAAATCGGTTTCACCTTCAATTCGCAAAACTTTGCATCCAACCCGTCAGTCCGGCCATTTTTGATAATCTCGGCGGTGCCAAGTCCCGGCATCACCTCCTTCAATCTGGTCACAACCAATCTCGTGTTCACCGGAACGAATGGGGTGGCTGGCGGAACGTATTACGTCCTGGGCAGCACGAACGCGGCGTTGCCTTTGAGCCAATGGTTGCCGGTGGTGACCAACGCGCTGACTGCAAACGGACCTTTCACCATCACGGCTACAAACGCGGTGAACGGCAATTCTCCGTCACAGCAGTTCTTTATTCTTCAAACCCAATAAACGGGATCGCCTGTTGTTTTTGGATTGTCGGGAATGAGCTTTCGGGGGCTAGACCACTTCCTGTATGGCATCTAGCAATATTTGGGCGTCAAATGGCTTTTGCAGAATCTTATCTGCTCCCACCTTGTCTGCAATGGTCAACATGGTGCCGGACATATCGCCGCCGGACATGGCAATGATGGGCACCTCGGGAAAATCTTTGCGTAACAGTTGGATGGTTTCCAAGCCTTCCCTGTTCGGCATGAAAAGGTCGGTGATAATCAAATCCATCGGCTTGGCGTGTTGTTGCTTGATACCCTCATCGCCGTCCGCCGCCAAAACAACCTCGTAATTTGCCGCCTGCAGGATTTTCCCGATGGTTGTCCTGAATTCGGCATCGTCGTCAATTATGAGAATTCGCGCCATAAATTTCCAATAGCTTCACCCGTCATTCAGAAAAATCAAATGTTAAATATTTGCGTTCAGTCTTTCACGAATAGTTTGTGCGAGCTTTTGCGCCTGATAGGGTTTCGAGAGAAAATTGACGCCTTCTTGCAACGGAAAATCCTTGGCGGCCACCTCGGCGCTGTATCCGCTCACATAAATCACCTTCAATCCGGGGTTCTCTTTCAAAAGCTGTTCGCCCAAATCTTTTCCGGTCATTCCCCCGGGCATGACCATGTCGGTCAGGAGCAATTGGATTCCATCGCGGTGCTGTTTCCAGACCTTTTGGGCGAATTGGACTTCGTTGCGATGTTTTTTCCAGACCTCCAGGGCGTTGGCGCCGTCGGACGCCTCAATCACATTGTAGCCGAGATGCGACAGGATGTTCCGCACCGAGGCGCGCAGCTTGGGTTCGTCCTCAACTACAAGAATGGTTTCCTTGCCGCCGGGCATCGATTCCGTCGTCAGCGCCACGAATTTCTGGTCGGAAATCCTGGCTAGGCGCGGGAGGTAGATCCGAAAGGTCGTTCCCTTGCCGACCTCGCTGTAGACATTGATCCAGCCCTGATGTTGCTGGACGATGCCGAAGACGGTGGCAAGTCCAAGGCCGGTGCCCTTGCCGACATCCTTGGTGGTGAAGAAGGGTTCAAAAATCTTCGGAAGGATTTCCGGCGGGATGCCGCTTCCGGTGTCGCTCACGCTTAAACACACGAACGAACCGGGACTTGCTTGGGTGTATTGCTCGCGGATGGATTCATCAAATTCCACGGCGGTAGTTTCAATGACGATCCGCCCGCCCTCTGGCATGGCGTCGCGGGCGTTCACGGCAAGATTCATGAGCACCTGGTCCATCATGCCTGCGTCGGCCTGAATGAACAGCGGCTGCATGGCGAATTTGAACTGCAACCCGATGTCCGCGCCGAGGGTGCGCCGCAGCATCTTGGTCATGTCGTTGACGGACTGGTTCAAATCCAGTTCGCGCATCTGTATCTTTTCCTTGCGGCTGAACAAAAGCAACTGGCGGGTGAGCGCGGCGGCGCGTTGCGCGGCCTCGCCGATTTCCGAGGCAAATCCCATTTGCGTCGGTGAAAGATTACCTCCGGTCTTCAGCAGGTCGGACTGCATCTGGATGATGCCAAGGATGTTGTTGAAATCATGCGCCACGCCGCTGGCAAGCTGGCCGACCGCCTCCATCTTTTGCGACTGTCGGAATTGATTTTCCAGTGTTCGCTGCTCCGTGATGTCCTGATTCGCCCCGGAGATTTTGGCCACCCTTCCCGCAGCATCCATGGTGACTCTGTAACGGGTCATCAGCACGCGCTCTGTTCCATCCGCGCGAACGATGCGCTGTTCGTATTGCCGGGAGAAGAGCGGGTCGGTTGTGGCGATGGCCAAAGCCAGCTCATTGGTAATCATGGCCACATCCGAAGGATGGACAAATTTCCGGATGTAAGTTTCCGGGGACATGGTCAGCCCGCCTTCTTGCGCGGAGGTTGTGCCCATCATCTGGAAATTCTTTTCCTCGGTGGTGAAGAGTCTTGTGGCGACGTCATACTCCCAATGCGCAAGCTTGGCGATGTCCAGGGTAAAGAGCAGCTGTGCCTGTTTTTCCCGCAAAGATTCTTCCGCCTTTTTGCGCTCGGTGATGTCGCGAACGACAGCAAGAATGTAATCGCGTTCCAAACGGATATAGCTGGCATTCACTTCGACAGGAAACCTCGAGCCGTCCTTGCGCTGGTGTTCAGTCTCAAAAACCAGAAAGCTGAATTTCTTTAGCGATTCCAGGTGCGCGTTCCATGCCTTCTCGCCGGCGGCGGCAAATTTCGGGTCAATTTCAGGAATCGTAAGCGCCAGATATTCTTCGCGGGTGTAGCCGTGCAGCTTGCCGGCCTTTTCATTCACATCCAAAAAGTGCCCGGTCTTCGGGTCAATCACTTCAATGGAATCATGGGCGTGATCTATCAACATTCTAAACAACTTGAGCGATTCTTCCGCCCGCTTGCGCTCGGTGACGTCCTGAGCCAAAGACACGATGCACTGTTTGCCGCCCAGTTCAATCAATTCGGCATTGAACAAAATCGTCCTGCGACTGCCGTCCCGGGTGCGGATTTGCACCTCTGAGTCACGAAGCGTGTCGCCGTCCAACAACGGCTGAAACACCCGTTGGCGTTCCTCCGCGCTGCTAAAAATACCAACTTCCACCGAGGTGAGGCCAATCAGTTCTTTTGGCGAAGAATAGCCCTGAATCCGACAATAACTCTCGTTTACCTCAATGATACGCCCCGTTGCCAGTTCGCTGATGGTGATGCCGCTGGGGCTGGACTGAAATGCCTTTGCAAACTTCTCCTCGCTCTCCCGCAGTTCCTTCACCTCCCGCCGACGGATGGCGAAATTCACGAACAGCACCCCCGCGCAGACGAGGGCCAGCACCATCACCACCGCCATCGCCAAATACAGGCGATGGACGCTGTTGCGGATGTAATGCGCGTAGGTGGTGCTGTTGGAATTATTGTATTTGAGCAATTCCTCGGCAGACTGCGTGGCAGAAACGTAAACCGGAACCAGATTGCTCTCAAGAAAGGCGGCGCTGCCATCGCGATTTCCTGCCAAAATCAACGCCTCATACGCCATCCGCTGTCGCTGGAACTCCGCAAACCGGCTTGTCACTTCATTGAGCAGCGATTGATCCTCCGCCGGATTGATTTTAATCGTTGTCTCGTATTGCGTGATGGCATTGGTGAATGCCACGTCGGCGTCAAGAGCGACTTTGACGCTCGCGTCACGGGACTGCGTCGTCTGCGCAGAAGCCGCCACCATCATATAGCCGATGCTTCGGGCCATCGCCATCCGCATGTCGTGCGCGTCAATCGTGCCGGGCACAGCGTCCGTGGTGATCAACTCGCTGCTGCGCTTCACTTGTTCTCCGCTGAAGTAAGCCGCTGCCGCTAGGGCGATGAACAGAGCCAAAATCGCCATGCCTGCCATTCGTATCCGCAGCGATGTGTCACGCTGATTCTTCATAGGCAACCATGTAATTGAACCACAAACCGCACATTCACCTTTCGGACAGTGCTTCTGAAAATTGTTTTTGTAAAGCAACTAAATGACTGCTCACGAGGAGCGTAGAGTATGGGAAAAAGTTAAGGGATTGCCCGCTCATCTGTCCTTTGAATGCAGGCTGTCAGAGAACTTCTTCATGCAGTCCGGGCACACGCCGTGGGTGAACGAAACTTCCGAATGGTCGCGGATGTACATTTCCAGTTGATGCCAAAGACCCTTTTCGTCGCGGATTTTTTTGCAATTGGAGCAGATGGGTAGGAGGCCGCTCAATAACTTCACCTGCATGAGCGAGTGTTGCAGTTCCTCAATGAGCTTGACGCGCTCCTGTTCCTGCCGCCGCCGTTCGCTGATGTCGCGGGAGATGCTTGACGCGCCAATCACGCGGCCAAGATCGTCGCAGACCGGCGATATCGTCAGCGAAACATCAATCAATTTGCCGTCCTTGCGCAGCCGCAACGTCTCAAATCTTTCGGTGCGCTTTCCGTCGCGCATCTTTTCAAGAATGGATTCCATCTCGCCGGATTTTTCCGGCGGGACGATGGTGGAGATATTTTCGCCGATCATCTCCCCGGTCGTGTAGCCATACATCACCTCCGCCGCCCGGTTCCAGCTCAAAATGGTTCCCGACAAATCTTTGCCGATGACGGCATCATCCGTTCCCTCGACAATCGCCGCCAAATGCCTGACCGACTTGGCCACCTGTTTTTGCTGCCGGCGTTTCTCGGCGAGCGCCAGCTCCAGTTCCACCACCACCGGAAGCCTTTCCAGATGGAGTTTCATCACAAAATCATGCGCCCCGGCTCGGATCATGCCCACCGCCTCCTCCTCGCCCACTTTGCCGGAGATGCAGATGAACGGGATGTCCAACCCCTGTTTCCGGTAAAGCTCCAATGCTCTCGGCCCGCTGAATCCCGGTAGTACATAATCGCTGATCACCACATCCCAGATGCCGTCGGCCAGTGCTGCCGACATCGTGGCAGCATCCCACACACGCAGCATGGACACATCAAAACCATGCTGTTCCATCGAAGATTGAATCAGCTCCGCCTCATGCGGGGAGTCTTCCACCAACAACACTTTTACGGGCTTGCTCACGGCGTCCTTTGCTAGGTCATCTTAGCCTTCAACGGAACAATTGTCAAAAATGTGGCGGCTTCAACCTGTTCCATCTATGGATATTATGGAGATTGTGTGGCATCCGTCGTCAGCACCCGATGCACGGTTTCGAGCAGGGTTTCGTTGGTGAACGGTTTGGCGATGAACGCGTCGTATTTGATCTGTTTCAACCGGTCTTCCATCTCCTTTTCAGAGCCGCTGGCGACGATGACCTTGATGTCGGGCCGGATTTTGCGCAGCGACGCCAGGGTGGTGCAGCCATCCATCAGAGGCATGGCAAGGTCGGAGATGACGAGGCTGATGCCTTCAGGATTCTGGGAAAATTTGGTGATGGCCTCGGTGCCGCCTGAGGCGGTCACGACTTCGTAACCGTAGTTTGTCAGTGCTGCGCGGGTGATGGCGAGGATGGCTTCCTCATCATCCACCAACAGGACGCGCTCGCCTTTGCCGACGGGCAGCAGGGGTTTGTCGGTTTCAGCCTGTTGGGATCGGTTTATCCTTGGCGGCGGGCAGGAAGACCTTGAATTCGGTGCCAGTGCCTGGCTGGCTGTGGACGGTGATAAAGCCATCATGGCTTTTGGCAATGCTCTGGCAGGTGGACAATCCGAGACCGGTGCCCTTGCCGATCCCTTTGGTGGTGAAGAACGGCTGGAATATTTTAGTCGCAATATCCGGCGGGATGCCCGTGCCGGTGTCAGCCACAGTCAGGCACAGATAATTCCCTGGCTTGACCCCTTGGTGAAGCGCAACGTCGGTCAGGGTGAGCTTCACATTTTCGGCGGCCAGGGTGAGCGTGCCGCCTTTGGGCATGGCGTCTCGGGCGTTGACGCAGAGGTTCATCAGCACCTGATGCAACTGGGTGGGCAGACCGGCCACCGGCCAGAGATTCTTATCCTGCTTCACCTGGGATCGGATGTTTTTTGGAAAAGTATCGTTGATGGTTCTGGTCATTTCCTTCACGAGTTGTTCCAGGCGGATGACGGTTTTGACCGTCTCGCCGCCGCGGGCGAAGAGCAGCATCTGTTTGACCATGTCGGCGCTCCGCCGGGCGCTGATCTCCATGGTGGCAATCATGCTCCTGGCGTCTGGCGAAAGCGCCTGTTCGCGCATGATGTCCACGCCCACAATGATGGGGACGAGGGCATTGTTCAAATCGTGTGCGATGCCACCTACGAGAGCGCCAAGGCTTTCGAGGCGTTGCGCGCGAAGGAACTGCTCCTCCAGTTGCTTGCGCTCCGTGATGTCGGTGTTGATGATGAGCAGGGATTTCGGCTGGCCCGCCTGGTCGCGGATGAGCGTGGAGCGAGCCTGGACGATGACGGATTTGTTGTCCCGTGTGAATTCGGGGAGTTCCCCGGTCCACTCGCCGCGTTCTTCCATGCTTTTGACTGCCTCTTCAATCTGGGGCGGCGGATGGCCATGAAACAACAATTGGCGGATGTTTTTGCCGATCACTTCGGAGGCTCTCCAGCCGTAAATCCGCTCGGCGCCCTTGTTCCAATACAGGATGGAGCGGTCAAGGTCGCAGACGATGATGGCGTCCTGCGCCTTGTCCAGCAGTTCGGCCTGCTCGCGGATTTTTTCCTCCGCGGTTTTCCGGTCGGTCATGTCAATCACCACCCCGACCACCCGGAGTGCCTTGCCGGCAGCGTCATAAACAGTGGAGGCGCGGTCATAGACATGCAGATACGAGCCGTTGGCGAGGCGCAGGCGGTGTTCGCTCCACCAGACGCGCCCGCTGTTTGCCAGCATCGCCGTCAAACTGGATATGACGCGCGCCCTGTCATCGGGGTGGATCAAACCATGCCAGTTTTCCAGGTGGGCGCCGATTTCTTCCCGAGGGTAGCCAAGGACGTTCTGGAAATTCTCGCTGAACCAGACCTTGCCGTTCTGGATGTCCCATTCCCAGACCACATCGTTCGAGGCTCGTGCGACGATGCGCAGACGATCCTCAACCTTGCGCAGCTCGCCTTCAACGCGCTCGAGTCGCGTTCGTTCCTGGGCGTTCTTCATGGCGCGGCGGACGGCGGAAACGAGCCGGTGCGGACGCTGTTTCAACACATAATCGCTCGCCCCGTTCCTGAATGTCTCCACCGCCACCTCCTCGCCAATCGTTCCGGAGAAAAAGATGAATGGCGTCTGCGGTGACAGCTTGCGGGCAAGCGCAAGGGCCTTCAAACCATCATAGGACGGGAGCGAAAAATCGGAGATGATCAGGTCGAAACCGTCGGCGCGCAGGGCGGTTTCAAATTCATCTCCCGCCTTGACCGCCACCATTTCGCAGGACAGCCCGTCGGCGCGCAACATCTCCTCCACGAGAATCTGGTCGTTCTCGTTGTCCTCCAGATGCAGCACTCGCATTTTACGTTTAAGGTGGTGTGGTGTCCATAAATGTTCAACCGGCGCGTTTCATCGTGCCCGGCGGCGGTTCGTTGATGATGGCCCAGAAAAATCCGATTTGTTTCACCGACTCTAGGAATTTCTGGAAATCCACCGGCTTGACGACATAGGCGTTGACGCCAAGCTGGTAGCTTTGCACCAAGTCCTGCTCCTCGCGCGATGAGGTGATCATCACCACCGGAATGTGCTTGAGGGTCGGGTCGGCGCGCATCTGGCGGAGCACTTCGAGGCCGTCCACCTTGGGCATTTTCAAATCGAGCAGGACGACGACCGGCAGGCCGTTGGCGTGGTCGGCAAACACGCCGCGATGATACAGGTAATCCAGCGCCTCGGCGCCGTCGCGCGCCACGACGACTTCATTTGCGAGTTTGTGCTCATCAAGCGCGGCCAGCGTGAGTTCCACGTCGACGTTCATTGTCTTCCACCAGCAGGATGCGTTTTAATGGGGCCATGAATTATCCTTTTGTTTCAGTTTGAGTTCTCGGCAATGAAAAGAAAAAAGTCGCGCCGCCGTCAATTTTTCCTTCCGCCCACACCCGCCCGCCGTGGCGGTGCACGATGCGCTGGACGTTGGCAAGTCCGATGCCGGTGCCCTCAAAATCCTCGGCGCGGTGCAGCCGCTGGAAGACGCCGAACAATTTGTGCGCGTATTGCATGTCGAATCCCACTCCGTTGTCCCGGATGTGAAAGACGAACTCCTCGTTGTCGGCGTTACAGCCGATTTCAATTTCCGCCGGATTGCGCGGGCGCGTGTATTTTACCGCGTTGCCAATCAGGTTGGCCCAAACCTGGCGCAGCATCGCGGGGTCCGCCTCAACTTGCGGCAGCGTGTCCAGCTTCCAGTCTATGCGAGCGCCCATGGATCTCGCCCTGCAAAGAATCCACCACTTCATGCACCAGCGATTCCGGCGCCACGTTTGATGCGGTGCAACTCGGTGCGGCTCATCCGCGAAAAAACCAGCAGGTCGTCTATCAAATTGCCCATGTGCCGGGCTGAATTGGCGATGATGCCCAGATACCGCCGGCCGCGCTCATCCATGGTTTCAGCAGCCTGCTTTTCCAGCAATTTCACAAACCCGTCAATGTGCCGCAGCGGCGCGCGTAGATCATGGGAGACGGAATAGGAAAATGCCTCCAGTTCCTTGTTCGCTGTTTCAAGCTCGGCGGCGCGCCGGTTCAAGTCCGAATTCAGTTGCGCAATTTTTTCCTCTGCCTCTCTGCGGCTGGTCAGGTCGCGCGTCACCTTGACGAAGCCCAGCAGTTTGCCGCTTTGCTCTCGAATGGAGGTGATGATGACATTCGCCCAAAACCGCCTACCGTCGTTTCGCACTCGCCAGCCTTCGTCTTCGATGCGTCCTTTGGCCGTGGCTTCGGCCAACTTCTTCCGCGGAAAACCGCGTTCGGCGTCCTCCTTTGGATAAAAACACGAGAAATGCCGTCCGATGATTTCATCCGCCGTGTAGCCCTTGATGCGTTGCGCGCCTTTGTTCCAGGTGACCACCTGGCCATTTGGGTCGAGCATGACGATAGCGTAATCCCTGATGGATTCAATCATCAGGCGCACTCGCTCCTCGCTTTCCCGCAGCGCTTTCTGTGTGGCTTGTTCCACCGTCACATCCCGCGCGGTGGCATACATCAATCCGCCGGGCTGGGGTATTGACCTCCATGACAACACCCGCCACGAACCGTCCTTGTGCTGGTACCGGTTTTCGAAATGAAGGACCTTTTCGCCGGTTTTGACCTGATTTTCCACCTCGCGCAGCGTGGCGGTGTGGTCATCGGGGTGGACAAAGCTGATGAACGGCCGGGACAGAAATTCCTCGAACGCTCCAGCCAAGGATGTCCGTGACCGCCGGACTGACACGCTTGAAATAACCGTCGGCGCTGGCGATGCACAGAAAATCCAGCGACAGCGCGAAGAAACGATCGAGTTCCTCCCGCGCCCTCTTGCTTTCGGTGATGTCCGTGGAGATGCCGCCGGTGGCGTAAATTTTCCCCGCAGTGTCACGTATGGGAAATTTGACCGCTAAATGCGTGCGCGGCCCGTCGGGATACATGACCGTTTCCTCAATTTCGAGTGGACTTTGTGTCGCCAGTACCTTCCGATGAAGTTCATCGGCGGCTTGGGCCAGTTCCTTTAGCGAAATGCCAAACACCGTCTTGCCCCGCACTTGCTCGCGCGTCAGGCCGGACACCTCCTCGAACCGCCGGTTGACGAACAGGTAACGCCCCTCTATGTCCTTCATATAAACAATGGCCGGAACGTGGTCCAGTATGGACTGGATCAACGCCCGGCTCTCCTGTAATTCCTGGTTCATCCGCTCCCGCCGCCGCAAGTCGCGGTGGATGAACAAAATCGCCAGCAATCCAACCGTGCAGGCCAGGGCGCTGCCGGTTAGGATGACGATCAGGCTGATTTGTGCGTTCGTGGTTGCCGCGCTTTGGCGCTGGGCAAGCAACTGGTCTTCCGCGCCGTGCATTTCCGTGATGTCGTTCCAGATTTCATCCATCAGGTCCTTGCCCTCGCGTGACGACACGGCGTCAGCGGCAGCTTGCAGTCCCCGCTCCTGTCGCAATTTGATTCGACTGTCCAATATGGCCAGCCGCTGCGAAATCAGTGGCTCTATTTTGTCCAGCCGCCGCTGTTGCTCAGGATTATCAGCCGTCAAGGACCGGAGACGTTTCAGCCAGTCGCCCACCTGCGCCTGCGCATCCTGGCAATCCTGCAGAAACTGTTCGTTGCCAGTAAGCAGGAAACCGCGCTGTTTGGTTTCGACGTCGGTGAGAATGGCAAGGCCAGATTCCATCGTCGCCTCCACCTCGTGTGTGTGGGAAACGAGCCTCTCCGTGGCAATTAAGTTGGTCGTCGTGTGATAAGACAGCCATCCAATGCCCATCAGCGCCAGAACCGACGCCGCGAAACCGAGCACGATTTTGTTCTCCACGGATGCCTTCATAAATGCATCTCTGAATATAGCGCATCCCTTGCAGTCGGTACCGGAAGTCCTTCGGAGTGAACTGAATATAACAACACCATAAAGAAAAGCAAAGCAAATTTGACGGCATGTCCCCTGGGGTCACTAAAGGGACAAGGCGCTGTCTTTCCGCCGCCTTCCGGCCATGGCTCCTCGCAGAATTTACCATGCCCAAATGAAATCAACCTGACCGCAAAAGCTCTTGGGGTTAACATGTATGAAGAGGGGATTGATTTTCGGCTTCAAAATGTGTGACAAGACGTTGCCATCCTAAACCTGATGCAATCCGAACTGGATCAATTTTTTCCGCATCGTGAGCCGAGAAATACCAAGCCAGCGGGCGGCCTTGGCTTGATTGCCGTTGGCCAGCTCGATGGCACGGCCGAACAGCACACGCTCTGCAGTCTCCTGCAAACGCAGGTGGGCGTCCACCAGTTCGCCGCGCTGTGCGGCGGCAATCAATTCATCCACATATTCCAGCAGGGATTTTTCCTTTGATGCCGCGGGAAGGCTGGTTTTGGTGAGTGCCGCGCGGACGTGCTCAATGCCGATGGTGTAGTTCTGCGCCAGCAGCAATACCTTGCGTGTTACGTTCTCCAGTTCGCGCACATTGCCCGGCCAGGATTGGGCCTGCAAAAATTCAACCGCATCCGCATGTATGGCTGGATTTTTCACGCCGAACTCAACGGCATACTTTTGCAAAAAGAAATTCGCCAGGTCCGGGATGTCCTCCTTGCGCTCTCGCAGCGGCGGCAGATGAATTGCCACGACGCTGATGCGGTAGTAAAGGTCCTCGCGGAATTGTTTTTCGCGGATGGCTGCTTCCAAATCGCGGTGCGTGGCGGCGATGACGCGCACGTTCACGGGAATCGTTTCCTTTCCGCCCAGCCGTTGCAGGTTTTTTTCCTGCAACACGCGCATCAACTTGACCTGCGTTCCCGGCGTCATGTCGCCGATTTCATCCAGGAATATCGTTCCTTGACTGGCCTGTTCAAACCGGCCGATGCGGCGCGAATCCGCGCCGGTGAAAGCGCCGCGCTCGTGGCCGAACAGTTCGCTCTCCAGCAGTGTTTCGGGGATGGCCGCGCAATTGATGGCGACAAACGGCGCGTTGGCGCGGTCGCTGTGCTGGTAAATGGCGCGTGCGATAAGTTCCTTGCCGGTGCCGGTCTCGCCGCGAATCAGGACACCGACCGGCTTGGACGCGATGCGGCCGATTTCCTTGTAGATGGATTGCATGGCGCGGCTCTTGCCAACGATGGCGGAGCGCGCCGGGCCCGCGGCGCCGATTTCCACCGGCTCCGACATGAGCCGGCTCGCCGAGACGGCTTGTTCAACCAGTTCCAAAAGCACGGGCATTTCGAACGGCTTGACAAGATAATCGTAGGCGCCGGATTGGGTGGCTTCAATCGCCGTTTCGGTCGTGCCATGCGCGGTCATCATGAGAATTGGCAGTCGCGGCCGTGCGGCATGCAATTCGCGCACCAGCTCCAGATCCGTTCAACCCCGGCAATTTCAAGTCTGTGATGACGATGTCGAATGCGGTGTCTTTTGCCCGCGCCAGCCCCGTGTCGCCGCGCTTTTCCACCTGTACTATCACAGCCCTCCTCTGCCAGCACGCGGCATAACATCGTCACGATCGAGCTATCGTCCTCGACAAGCAGAATTTGGGCGGGAGAATTCATTGTTAAACACGCGGGAGAATGATGCCAAAGGTTGTGCCGCGATCGGCATGTGTTTGATACTGAAGCGCGCCTTGATGCTTTTCAACAATCCGCGCGGCAATCGGCAAACCCAGGCCGGTTCCGGCATCCTTCGTCGTGAAGAACGGGTCGAACAGCCGCTTCTCGACATCCGGCGGGATCCCCTTGCCGGTGTCCGACACTTCAAGAATCACGACTTCCGTCTGCCGGTCGAGCAGCCGCCTCTCGTCAAGACGCGCGCGCAGGGTGATGGAGCCATCCTTGCCGATGCTGTCGGCGGCATTTTGAATCAAGTTGATCAGCACCTGTTTGATCTGGCCCGGATCAATGCGAATCTGCGCGGGCGCGACTCCATCAAGGGCGAGTTTGATGTTGGATTTTTCGAGTTGGGGCTCCATCAATTTTTGCACTTCGCGCAATGTCTGTTCCGCCGGAACGACGACGAGCTGCGGTTCGGAAGGGCGGGCGAATTGCAGGAAATCTTTGACAATTCGTTCCAGCCGGTTGATCTCGCCGGAAATGAGATTGGCATCCTCGTATTCGGGAGTGCCGGGTTTGAGGCGCTTTTGCTGCATGTAAAGCCATGCCTTGATGGCGGTCAACGGGTTGCGGATTTCATGCGCGACACCGGCGGCGAGCATTCCGAGCGACGCCAGCTTTTCCTGCCGTTCCAGAAGCTGCTGGCTTTCCACCAACTGCACTTTCAGTGGCGCAATCATGCCCTGATACACCACAACCGACAGCCATGCGCCGGCGGCCAGCAGCAATATCAGCGAGCCGATCAACGTGAACCGGAGAATGTCCAGCGTTTTTGTGGATTGACTCTGAAACATTTCGAGGGATTGCTGGTGGATCTGGGCCAATTGAAAACCGAGATCCAGAATGCCTCTGGATTGTTTTTCAAAATCAGCCAGCCCGACCACGCTTATAATGGACTGGCGGCTGCTATATATGAACGAGTGAACGGTATTGGCCGCCAGCAGGTAATTGTGTAAGACGGTCTTGATTTGGTTGAGCAATGGCCGCTCCTCTTGCGGAGACGAAATCGGCTGCTGCTCATCGAGCCACGTTCCCAATTCCTCGCTGGCCACGGCAAATTTTGTCCAGTCTGCCGGGTCGTGATAGGCCGCGTAACGCAGCACCAGGTTATTCAAGCCAAGGATGGTCTGCTGCAAATGGTCGGCGTTCTGAAAACTTTGCGACTGCACCACGGCGATTTTTTCATGCAATTCATCAATCCGCTGCCAGACAATATGCGCCGTCCACGCAATCAGCATCAAAAGCAATGCGATTGTCGAAATAAAAATCGTGAGCCTTAATTTGATTCCCGGATTCACGGCAAATATCCCCGTCTCTCTGGCATTAATCATACCATCATTTCAAGAAAGTCATCCCAGCCAACCACAATCGGATCAACTGGCGCCACATCCGGAAAAGTTGGAAATATGGTTCGACCGGCTGCCGTGTGGTCAGACGGTTATCAGCACTGGAAAACAAGTGACCACCCGTGGAAACAATCACGCGGCAACATTTGTAAAAAACAGCAAAAGACAACCGCTGGAACAGCTTTCAGCCGTTGGCACGCTTTGCGCTAAAGATGGCTTCAATATGCAACAACAAAAACATTATGCCGCAACTGAAACCAATAAATGAATGCTGCGAACTCAACCCAATCCACAATGAGTTGCGCGCATTCAAAAGGCAAACCGGGCGTTCCCCTCACGACCAGCCACATAAACGCCTGGTTTGCCCCCGCTTTACCGGTGGAGGTTGGAATCCGTCGGCTGGCAAAATATTGCAAAACAAAATCAATGTTCGACGGGGGGCCGCCCGTGACGGGCACTTTTCGTCAACCCAAACAGGAAAAATATGAAAAATAAAATTCTACTTTTGGCCGTGTCTGCATTGGCTTTGATGGCACTTGCCGGATGCGGACAGCATCAGCCTGAAGGCAGCACGCCGGTGACGGCAAATCCGGCTCCTGAACAACCGGCGCCTGGCTCCGTCTCTTCGAACGATGTTGTCGTTCCGCCAGCCCCGGTCCCGGGTGATACAAACAACCCTGCCTTGACCAATTCGCCCGGCACAAACAATCCATCCGCCGCAAGCCCATGAGCGCGGTGGCGAAACGAAAGCAAATTCAACAAAAGGAAAAATATGAGAACGACGAATTCAAAAAACTGGATGGCAGTTTGCGCGGCGGTTTTGTCGGCGACGGCGCTCCGCTCGCCGGCAGACCAGCCGGCAACAACTGCCAGACCGGAAAAACATTACACGGGCACGGTTGTTTCCGTTGACCCGCAGGAACATGTGCTCGATGCAAAAGGGTTTCCTGTTGAGCAGGAAATTCAACCTCGGCACCGCCTGCACTTACACATTGCTGGACAACGAAAACGGCGCGATGACCGACTTGCGACCGGGTGAAAAGGTCGTCGTCAGTTATCGGAACGCGGATGGGGTGCTGGTCGCGGACAGCATCATACAGCAACCAATGCGTTACGAGGGCGTAGTGCAGGCCGTGGATCCGGTTGCGCATACTTTGACACTGCGTCTGCACGGAATGAACAAGACATTCCAGATCGCGAATGATTGCGGCGTTGAGTTGCGTGGCGGAAAATCCGGCAACGCTGACCGATATTCAAACCGGCAATCATGTGACGGTGACTTACGAGACGCCGGGCGGCACGCTGACCGCGCGTCAGATCGCACAGACCAGCATCGAGTTCACCGGCATACTCACGGCGATTGACCTTGGCGAAAAAACCTTGAAGGCCAAAGCGCTGTTCGGTTCAAAGAAATTCAATGTGGCTGACGACTGCGCCATCATCATCAATGGCAGGACAGGCGGCCAGTTGAGCGACCTGAAGCCGAACGACAAACTGGTCTTCAGTTACGACGAAATCAACGGGGTCAATGTGGTGAATCGGATAGCTCCGGCGATGGAGACCCAGCCGGGTTCCGTCGCTGCCGCGTCAGTCGCCGATGACGGGTTATTAAGAACCTTTGGCCGGCACATCCTCCGCCGGCCATTTCTGGCACGTCCTGAATCTTTCGGGTTTGTTTCAGGACGTGCTTTTGATTTTACTCTTACTTTGCCGGGGGTGGCTTCAATCTGTGCAAATCGGCCAGTTGTTCGGGTAAAAGATAATTCATCCCGACCTCAAATGAGGCGTTCATCCAGCCGAAGCCTTCCGTGGCGATGTAGGCAAATTTCGTTCCGACGTTGCCATATTCCACGAAAACGTCGTGCGAGCCGGTGACAACGTTGTATTTTTCGGGAATGACGCCGTTGTAGTCGTGCGCGTTTTTTACAATGGTATAAAGCCAGCGGTAGGCGAGCCGCCCGGCATCGGCATCAAGGCCATAATTTTTCAATCCGCGCCAGGCGAGCATCTGATGCGGCGCCCAGCCGTAGGGATAATCCCATTGCCGCGCATCGTGATGGCGCGCAGAGGCGACGGATTCTTTTGCGGTGGCCGAAAGACCGGCGGGTTGTTCCAGCTTTTCGCAGGCAAAAGCGACTGTCCGCCGGACATCTTCCATTTCCTTCGGATTGTTCGCGTCGGGCATTTTTGCCCAGAGCGGCCACAGGCCGGTGGCGCTGATATAGGTTGAGCGCCGGTGGTTGGCGAAGTCGTAGTCGAAAAAGTAACCGCGCTGTTCGTCCCACATCAACGCCAGCATCGCCTTCTTGCGGGCGGCGGCGCGCTGCCGCCAAAACGCCGCGTCCCCGTAATCCCTGCCGAGGCTCAAAAGCTTGCCGCCGAATTCATTTTCCAGCACCTCGGCGAAATCCGTTTCATATTTGTAAAGCAGTGAATTCAAGTCCACGGAGACGAAATCCGCCGTGCGGTCATCAAATCGGTGCGTTGTGTCGTGGCCGGATTCGCGCACGGCGCGGTCGTGCTTGAAGAACTGGTCGAGCGTCATGCCATCGGCCTTCAGATCTGCATATTTGCCGGCATACAAGTATTCGTTAAGAAAGCGAAAAGGTGTGAGCGGCACGTCCGGATTCTCCGGTTTGACTTGCGCCAACCAGGGCTGGATCTTCTCGTCATAATGGCCGGGTTCGACTTCAGGACATGGGCCGTTGCCGCTGTCGCAATAGCGGCTCAATTCGTAATGGCCGATTTTCACCAGCCGGTCTTTGCCGAGCCACACGTTTTGGTATTCGCTGGCTGCGATTTTCAACGCGGACGCCAGCCAGTTCTTGTCCACCGTCCCCGAATCATAGACGGCGCGGATGATGCTCGTCAGAAAGGGCGGCTGCGAGCGGGTAAGATAGTAAGTGCGGTTGGCGTTGGGAATTTTCCCGTAGTATTGCACTTCATAGAGGAGGTTATCCGCCATGCCGCGCGCAAGATCGTTGCGGTGATCTTGCAACAGGCCGAGCACGATGAAATAACTGTCCCAGCAATACAGTTCATTGAACCGCCCGCCGGGCACGACATAAGGCACACCGGTGATTTTTCCATCCGCGTTCGTTTCCAGCGCGAGCGACAAAAGTCCGTGTACACCGTCAAGGTTGCGGACGAATTCGCCGGTGATTTTATCCGGCGGCGGCAGCAGCACGACTTTCAGTTCGGGCGAACGGTTTTTGGCAAAGTTGGAATTTCCGATTGACTGAAAGTATTTGGCCGCAACTTCGTCAGCAGCCGGCACATAAAGATAATCATACTTCGCCGTCACCTTGGGGTCGCGGACGACCTGATCCAGATGCTGTGCGTCAATCCGCCGCGTCAGCGCGTTCCAAAAACTATCCTTGATCAAACGGTGTGTGCGGTCCACGGCGGATTCGTCGAGTTGTAGGTTGTCCATGGTTGTCTCCTGTTCGTGTTGGTCGTCCGCGCGTTTGAGTTCCTGCAATAGCACGGACATTTGATAAAAACTGGTGAGGGTGCGCGCCGTCGCGCCGTTCTGGTCGTGAATGACAAACGGCGTGGTGTGGTCGTGAATGGTGATTCTCTGGTCGCCATCGGTGTCTTCCTGCGCAACGAGCCGCCATAAATTGTCCGCAACCGGCACAGTTTGAGAAAACGCCAGTGAGGTCGTCAAGGCGCACACGGCGAACACACCGCCAAGAATCTGGCATGCCGGCTTCATGACTTCGATGGAGGCCCGGGAGGCATCTTCTCAAAACTGGCTCGAAGTTGCGGTAAGCATTCGGGATGGCATTTCTGGATGTAGGCGATGAGTTTTTCACGGATATCGCACCGCAAATCCCAAGACTTGGACGAGTCTGCCGCCGTTGCCAGCACGCGGATTTGCATGGTTCGTTCGGTGGCGTCGGTCACTTGTAGATTCCAGAAGCGTTTGTCCCAGAGTGGGCTGGCTTCAATAATTTCCTTCAGCGCCTTCCGGGTTTCACCCAATGGCAGCGAATAGTCCACCCAGACAAAAATCGAGCCAAGCAGGTCAGCCGAGGCGCGCGTCCAATTTTGAAATGGCTTTTCGATGAAATAACTCAACGGCACGACCAGGCGGCGGTCGTCCCAGATGTGAATGACCACATACGTCAAGGTGATTTCCTCGATGCGCCCCCATTCGCCTTCGACGATGACCACGTCGTCGAGGCGGATCGGCTGCGTCATGGCGAGTTGAAAGCCGGCGAAGAGGTTGGAAATCGTCTTTTGCGCGGCAAAACCGATGATGATGCCGACCACGCCCGCCGATGCGAGGATGCTGGTGCCGATATGCCGCACTTCCTCGAACAGCATCAGGACCAACGCCACGGTGAAGAGGCCGATGATGACGTAGAGCGTATTGCTGAGGACGTGAACCTGCGTGTAAATTTTCCTCGCCTGAAGATTATCCGCCACAGTGATGTCGTATTTCGCCAGCACGGCTTTTTGGCCGATGTTCACCGCCTGGAATGAAATCAGCGCCACCGCCACAATCAGGAGGATGCTTGTGCCTTTCGATAGCAGGCCGGCGTATTCTGGAGACAAATTGAGAACCGGCAGCGCGAAAATGATTCCCACCACCGGCACGATGACACGCAGGCTTTTTCCAATCAGTGGCACAAACAGGTCGTCGAATTTGCTCCCGGTTTTTGCCGCCCACGCCACCAGCCGCGCTTCCAGGACATGCGTGAACCGGAAAAACAGCCAGAACAAAACAGCAAACACCCCGAGATCAAACAGCTTGCCGAAAAATTCCCGGAAATCCCGTACCCCTTCGCCCGCCGGAAGCTTCAACAGCAATGGTGTGGCCGCGATGTAAATGCCATAAATCCATATCAGCAGATACAATGGCTTGCCGAGCGCGCCGAAGACATGATGCTTCAATTCCTTCGCATCCGCTTTGGCCTCCTTGGTTTTGCGGCGCAGGAAAGCAACAGCCAGTCCATGCACCAGCAACACGAGCAGCACCAAAAACATGGTCGCTGCAAGGTCAGTCCAGGTGATAGAACCGAAAACCAGGCTGTCAATCCGCCCGCCAAACAGTGCTTTCAGTCCGTTGGAGATTAACGCAGCCAGGCCGGAGGTCAGCGCATCCGGAAAATCTTTTCCAACTGATGTGTTCATGTCGTCTCCTTCGTGGCTGGCGGAGTGGACATTTCACGCAACATCCGTCGCACGGCGGCTGGATTGCCCAGATAATAACGCGCAGCCGTGTTGGCCACACCGACGCGCACCGAAAAGGCGGTTGGCGGCAAGGCGCGGAATAGATCCTCGTCCGTCCAGTCATCGCCGATTCCAAGGATGAAATCCGGGGTCTGGCTGGAGAGCCACTCCATTCCGGCGGAACCTTTATTGACGCCGGCGTTTCGGATCTCAACGACCTTGTTGCCCTCAAAGACCTGCACGTCAATGTTGCGCGTGTAGCCGGCGAGATCGTCAATCAATTCCTTCGCGCGCTGCGAAGCCTGTTCCGGGTCGGCACGGCGATAATGCCATGCCAGCGAAAATTCCTTTTCCTCCAGCAACGCACCCGGCAGGCGATCCACATAAAGCTGGAAAATCGGACGCACGCGATCTTTCCAATCGGTGGTCATGGTTTTCAAGATGCGCCACTCGGAATTTTTATTCCGAAGCCAGACGCCATGCTCGGCAATGAGCGAAATCGGCAGTTTGCCAAACCAATCCTCCAACGTCTGGCGCGGACGACCGCTTATGATCGTCACATGGTTCACCAGGTCGGAACCGAGGGCGGTGAGGGTTTCAATGAGTTCCGCGTCCGGCTGGGCGAGTTTGGGTTCGTTGGCAAAGGATACGAGCGTGCCGTCGTAATCCAACAGCAGCGCGCGACGGTGGGCGGAACGGTATTGCTGGATCATGCCGGAATAGGCCTTGCCGGTAAGCAAACGCGCCCGGCGAGCAGCCTCGATTTTCTGTGTGGCCATGAGGGCTTGCACAAAATCATCCGCCCAGCGTACCACGTTGTAGCGACGCAGCCGCTCCTGCAAGAGCTGGTTGCGCCGGATTTGTTCCTCGACGGGCATGGTCAGTGACTGTTCCAGCGCCTTCGCAAAATCCTCACGGTGAAACGGGTTGATGATGATGGCCTCGCCCATTTCCTTGGCCGCACCGGCCATTTCGCTCAAAATCAAAACGCCGGTCTGGTCGGGCCGCGACGCGATGAATTCCTTGGCCACCAGATTCATGCCGTCGCGCAAGGGCGTGATGAGCGCCACGTCGCAAAGCCGGTAGAGCGGCACGATTTCTTCAAACGTCAGGTTGCGAAACTGATAAACCAGCGGTGTCCAATGCACGTTTCCAAAATCGCCGACAATGCGCCCGACCGTCTGTTCCAGTTCCAATTTCATGGCCTGGTAACTGTCCACACCGATGCGCGACGGTGCAACCGAAACGATGAACACCACCTTGCCGTGCCACTGCGGATAATTCTTCAAAAACATTTCATAGCCGCGCAGCCGGTTGATGAGACCCTTCGTGTAATCCAGCCGGTCCACGGAAAAAACAACCTTCTGTCCGATGCATTTCTGGCGCAATTCATCCACGCGCAGTTCTGTTTCCTTGGACGCGGCGGCTTGGGCGAAGCGGTCGAATTCCACACCCATCGGAAACGTGTCCACATCCACCACGCGGTCACGGAGTGTCAGGTTGCCAAGCTGGTGCTCATGGCCAGAGGTGCGTAATACCGAGGTCAGGAAATCTCGCGCGTAATCGTGCGTGTGAAAACCAATCAGGCTCGATCCGAGCAGACCGTCGAGAATTTCCTCGCGCCACGGGCGCGGCAGCATCCGGAAGATTTCCCAGGATGGAAACGGGATGTGCAGAAAAAAGCCGATGGGCATTTCTGGAAACCTTTCGCGCACCAGTTTCGGCAGGAGCATCAGATGATAATCGTGAATCCAAAGAACATCGTCCGGACGCAGCGCGGCCACGACCACCTCGCCGAAGACACGGTTCACGTTCCGATATTCCTGCCAGTTTTCCTCCTCGTAATGCGTCAGCGTCGGGAAATAATGGAACAGCGGCCAGATGGTCTTGTTACAGAAGCCGAGATAAAACCGGTCCATGCTTTCTTCCGGTAAAAAGACTGGGCTGGACTTGAACTGTTGTTCGGCATAAGTCCGCACTGCAGCCTCGTATTCTGGCGGGACGCTTGCGCCGGGCCAGCCCATCCACAGAAAGTCCGGGCGCTCCGCGCCGTCGAGCTTTTTGCGATCCAGATAACTCCACAAGCCGGTGGTCAACCCGCCGGCGCTGGGCTTGTATTGCGGCGATCCTTCCCGGAACGACACCGTGAAGGGCAATCTGTTTGAAACGACGACCAACCTCATTAAAGCAATCTCTGCTTTTGCAGCATTCTTTGCAAGCCAACTGTCTCGATTGAAGTGCCTTGATTTGGAGTTTCAATCCCTCCCTCCAGAAAAAAACATCCATATAAAAACGCCGTTAACAATACAGCCGGCCTCAATCAATAATCGTTTTCATTTCTTCACTTTAGAATCTTTACTGCCCATTTTCGAGCCAGTTGTAAATCTGGTCATATTGTTGAGGCACTGGCGCTGATTCGTTGTTGGGGCTGTTGGGCCCCGATCCGGGGAGCTGGCCGGTGGAGATGTATTGAAACGCCGGGACGCTCTGGACAAATTGCACCGACCCATCTGTGAAAAGGCAGTCAAACCCCTCTGCCGGGAAATGGGAAAACGAGGTCGCTGTGAACGATGATGGGGCGTCCAATACCGCCAGGTTGTCCGTCCCAAAAAGATGCCTCCCGCCGGGTGGAACGTAGGCAACGCCATTCTGCATGGAGCCGGGAGCAGGGCCGCCACCAGTGGGACCTGTCCACTGACTGCTCGTCTTTGGGAATGCCCGCGCAATGTTGCCGCCACCACCCTTGGTATCCGTCCCCCACGCATCCGTCCTGCGCGGGTTGAACAGCATGGTGCCATAGACAGCATATCCACCGCCAATCGCCGCTCCAGGGGCAGGTGTGCTCATAAATGATTGACCTGACGTGCCTGAATAAGCCGCAGGGGTGGTTCCCGAAGCATCCGGGAAAGCCGGGCAAAACAAAGCCATGCCGTTGCCTATCCCATGGGTCTCATACAGAAATCCAAGGCAGTCAAACACACCGGATTGAATGGTTTGCTTAACGGGGGTTTGGGGAGTGGACAGTGTGGCGATATACAGCGTATAATGCTGGCTGTTGATTTGATTGAAATTGGCGCCACCATTGGCGGAGCCGATCTTGCAAATCGGATAATAATCGTTGTAGTCGTTCGCATAGACATTGCAGGCAACGGCGATCTGGTGAAAATTGCTCTGGCAGGTCGCCAGTTTCGCTTTCCGCTTGGCTGCCGACAGCGCCGGCAACAACAGCGCCGCCAGAATGGCGATGATGGCAATCACCACCAGCAGTTCGATGAGGGTAAAGCCGCATGTCGCAACCCGTTTGGGATTTGGGATGATGGGCTTCATTGGCTTCAATCTAAGCTTGTCTGCTTCAATCTGCGATTGATTTCAAGGAGTGTGCATCCAAACGCACAGGGCTAATTAAGCCAAAGAACGCTGTTTGTCCAAGCTGTGGTGGGGCGATCGTCCCCGCGAGCCGACACCTGTTCGATGTTCGATGTTCTCATTAAAGATTTCTGTTTTGATTGTAGGGCACGACGTAAGGAGTGCTGCCCAAACAACTCCCTATTTCGTGTGGTTCGCATGTTTCGCGGTTGGCATTTCCGCGCGATTAGCGTTGATTAGCAGTAGAAAATCTGTGTTCACTCCACTTCGATTGGCTGAACCAGTTCCTTCTTTTCTTCAGCCGTATTGGTGGCCGTTGATGCCTCGCGCAGTTCCTGAAGCGGCCTGAACCGGTCGGCGCGAAAGCCGCGTTCCAGTCCCGCCTTGGAATCCGCCTTCGGATTGACGAGGCCGATGAGCAGCACCGACACGTCGCCTTCCAGCGTCAGGTTGATGCCCAGCCGGATGTCGCGCACGACGTAGGTGGAGTCCTTGACCGGGAGCGCGTCGTAAAGCTTGCCGATGTCCGGCGGGAACTTGTCGTCCACGCAAACCACCTTGTCGCCAATACCGTAATTGAGCATGGAGGCTTATTTTACCAGCGTGCGGCAGAATTTATCAATCCGGTCCAGGCCCTTCTCGATGTTCGCCATGCCGGTGGCGTAGCTCAACCGGATGTAATCGTCCGCGCCGAACGCAATGCCGGGAACGGCGGCGACCTTTTCCGCTTCGAGCAATTTCGCGCAGAAGTCGGCGGACTTGAGGCCGGTCTTGGAGATGTTCGGGAACAGGTAGAACGCGCCCTTCGCATTCACGCAGGTGATGCCGGGAATGGAATTCAATTTCGTGTGCGCGTAACGGCGGCGTTTGTCGAATTCGGCCAGCCAGACTTTCAGGTGATCCATGCGGGCCGGTGAGCGCGGCGACGCCGCCTTTTTGGGCGAACGAAGTCGGGTTGCTCGTGCTGTGGCTTTGCACGGCGTCAATCGCCTTGGCAATCGGCTCCGGCGCGGCAAGGAATCCCAGCCGCCAGCCGGTCATCGAATACGCCTTCGCAAGGCCGTGGACGATGATGGTGTGTTCCTGATGCGCCGGCGAAAAACTGGCGACGCTCTTGACCTTCGCGCCATCGTAAAGCAGATGCTCGTAAATCTCGTCGCTCATGATGAGGACGTTTTTCTCCACGCAAATGTCGCCGAGCGCCTTGGTTTCCTCCGGCGTATAAACGCTGCCGGTGGGATTGCTCGGCGAATTGAGGACTGAACAACCGGGTGTTCGGCGTGATGGCCGCGCGAAGTTGGGCCGGCGTGACCTTGAATTCGGTCTTGTCCGTGGTTTGAAGAATCACCGGTTTCGCGCCCGCGAGCTTGACCATTTCCGGGTAGCTCAACCAATACGGCGCGGGGATGATGACTTCGTCGCCCGCCTCGCACGTGGCGAGGATGACGTTGTAGCAGGAATGTTTCCCGCCGCACGAGACAATGATCTGCGACGGCTTGTAGGTGAGGCCGTTCTCGCGCTGAAATTTGGCGGCGATGGCTTCGCGCAATTCGGGGATGCCGCTGCTGGGCGTGTATTTGGTGAACCCGGCGGCGAGCGCCTTGGCGGCGGCGTCCTTGATGTGCTGCGGCGTGTCGAAATCCGGTTCGCCCGCGCCGAACCCGACGACGTCCTCGCCCGCGGCCTTCATGGCCTTGGCCTTGGCATCAATGGCGAGCGTGAGCGACGGCGACAGCGACGCGGCGGCTTTTGATATTTTGTAATTCATAATTTGGGCGCGGAGAATTTAAGCGCAGCGGGACAAAATTCAAGGATGGAATGTTTTGTCGGAAAGATTCAATTCAACCACGGATGGATGAACACGGATAAAGCCTGCGAAATCAATCGGGCTGCGGGACAAAGGACTTTGCCGGACAATGAATCCGTATTGGCGGGGATGGATTTTATTATTCCCTTCTTCCCATCCGTGTCCATCTGTGTCCATCCGTGGTAAAAAATGCTTTTCGACGGCGCGGGCATTGACAGGGGGGATATTATATCACCTGTTCACAGGCCCATGAAAATGCAGCCCTTTTGAATCGAGCGCCTCATGCCATATCAATTGCTCAACCTAGAAGAAGTTGCCCGATATTTGCACCTGACAGATGCCGATGTCGAGTGGCGCGTGAAGAACCGCGAGATTCCCTTTGAAAAACGCGGCGAGCGCATCGTCTTCAGCAAACGCGACATTGACACGTGGGCGTCCACAGCGCATTCTTGGCCTGACGGAAGAGCGTCTGGTGGAATATCACCGGAAGTCCACGCGTGGGACGCTGGAATTTCTACCGCATAAAGCCATCCTGTCGGAAATACTTGCACGGGGCGCGGTCAATTCGGCGATGAAATCAAAAACGAAAAGCTCGGTGCTGCGCGATCTGGTGGCACTGGCGGAGAAGACCGGACAGCTTACCGATTCGAAAGAATTGCTGGAGAGCCTGGAGGCGCGTGAAGAGCTGTGCTCGACGGCTCTGCCCGGCGGGCTGGCGATTCCGCATCCGCGTTTCCACCAGCCGTACCTCTTTGAAACCTCGTTCATTGTGGTGGGGCGGCCTCTTGAGGAAATCCATTTCGGTTCACCGGATGGAGAGCCGACGGATTTGATTATTCTGCTGTGCTGCCAGGACGACCGGATACATCTGCATACATTGTCCCGTCTCTGCATGATGGCGCTCAAGACGGAAATGCTTTCGCAGCTTCGGGCTGCGCCGGATGCCAAGGCGATGCGCGATTGCATCATCGCCGTGGAACAGGAGGTTCTTGCGGAACAAAAGCCGTCAGCCTGACGATGCCGACGCCAAGAAATTTTTTTAGTTGAATTCATCTTGGACCAGGCGTACAAGTTGGCCTCACCAGAAGTAAACAATATCCTGACAGGGCAAAAGGAACCCCTTATATGAGAACAAAACTGCACTATTTCTGCATCCTGCTGGCATTGCTGGCACTCTCAACACTCAACTCTCGACTCTCAACCGCCCATGCCCAAGGCACGTCGGCGTTCACCTACCAGGGCCAGCTCCGCGATGGGGGTACGAACGCCAACGGCACTTACACGATGGTCTTTGCGCTCTATGATGCTGTAACCAATGGCAATCTTATCGCCGGGCCGATTACGAACAGCCCGACACTCTTCAACGGGCTTTTCTCCATAAATCTCGATTTCGGCGCGGGTGCGTTTAGTGGCAATGCCCGCTGGCTGGACATTACCATCACCAACGGCCCGACGACACAGACGCTTTTCCCGCGGGTGCCGGTATTGCCGGCGCCTTATGCCCTTTATGCCGCCAACGCAAATGTTGCGGCCAGTGCCGTCAATGTGGTTTCCGGTATCAATATCACCAATGCGGTCCTCACCAATTCGTATTTTTCGGGCAACGGGGCGGGGTTGACCAACTTGAATGCCGCCCGCCTGTCCAGTAACTCGGTGCCGTCCCTCGCGTTGAGTGGCGTTTATTCCAATGCCGTGACATTCAACAATTCCACCAATGCTTTCGTTGGCACGTTCACGGGCAACGGCGCATCGTTGTCCAGCACCGTCCATCAACTCGTCATTCCCGTCACGGCCAATTACACGGTCGGCGCGGGTGATTTGACCGGAATGCTGACATCCAACATCGTCTATGCGATTCAAAGCGCGACGCCGGTGACGTTCACGTTCCCGACGCCGCCCGCGCAGCCGGTCCAGTTCACGCTGCTGCTCGAGGGAACCAATGCCGTGACGCTGGCCAATCCCGGCGGAACGACTTTTGCCATTTCCAGCGGATACGGCGCGGTCTATTCAAACTCTATTTCCATGGGCGGCTATTTTGGTAAGGGGCAGACGTGGGAAAATCCGAACGCGACGAACTGGCAGATGGTCGTTAACTCGCGCACCGTTCAGGAAGAGCAGAACATCGCGGCGGCCTACATAGGGGTTACGAACGGTAATGGCGTTGGACTGACAAACATTCCTGCTTCCGCCATCGTGGGACTCCTTTTCAAGAACCCCGTTCAGGAGGCGACGACGACCGGTCTCCCGTCTTACAACTACACCAACTCGAATGGCACAATCGGTGCTGTGAATCCGGGCGCGCTGACGATTGACGGCATCGCCGTGCAGCAGAACGACAGCGTGCTGGTCAAGAACGAGGGGTCTGGCGCAAGCCCAGTGAACGGGATTTACGTTTGCACCACGGCCGGTTCGGCGGGTGTTGATTACCTCCTGACCCGGCGCAGCGACTTTAATTTAAGCACGAACATTTTCACCGGAGAAACGGTGCTTGTCCTTCAAGGAGTGACCAACTTCGACTCGACCTGGGCTTTGACGAATGCCGGGCCAATCACTCTCGGCACGACGCCATTGTCGTTCAAACAGATTATCTCATTGCCTGTCAACCTCTTTACCAATACGTCGGCGGGGGTGGAATTTGCCGCCGGCGTGGTCACAAACAGCAACATCGCCACCAATTCCGTGGTCAAGAGCCTCAATGGTTTGATGGATAATGTGACGCTTGTGGCTGGAACAAATGTGTCCCTGTTCACCAACGGCAATTCCCTTATAATCGCCGCAGGTGTTCCAAACATCCAGGCGTTCAGATCAAGCGGAACATTTGTTGTTCCCACAAACGTAACCCGTATCGAGGTCGAGATGTGGGGCGGCGGGGGTGGCGGAGGCAGCAGTAGCACCGGGTATTCGGGGGGTGGCGGCGGCGGAGGAGGATATGATTTGGGTGTTTTTGCCGTGACGCCGGGCTCCAGTTATACAGTCACGGTTGGAAGTGGCGGTAATGCCGGCCAAGCGGGTGGTGCCACCAGCTTTGGCGCCTTGATGACCGCGTCCGGTGGTTCTGCGGGCGGAAATGGTGGCTCGTCCAGTTCCGGGGCCGGGGGAGCGGGAGGAGGCAACTCCGGTGGTGCTGTGTCCGGTCTTGTCGGAGGATCGGGAGAAGTCGGAGATTACCCGGCGTCCAGTATGGGCGGAGTGGGGGGGTCAACTTGGCGCGGTGGAGTAGGGGGATCCAATAGTGGTCCCGCTCTGGGTGGCAACGGTGGCAACTCCGGCGGTGGCAGCGGCATTCCAGGTCAAGCTGGCAACAACGGGCTGGTCATCGTTTATTATTAATCGGAGATTACGATGAAATCTTTTTTGCTGTTCCTGTTGATTTCTCTTTCAACAAACGTCTTCGCCCAAAGCAGCGCACGGTTTGCAATCACGCGTGGTGTGATTGCCAGCGGCGGCACGACTTTCAGCAGCAGTGCACGGTTTCAATTGGGCAGCACCATCGCCCAGCCATTGGCCGCCGTGCCGAGCAGCGCCCGCTTTTCCATTCAAGGCGGTTTTTGGATCTGGCCGTCACCAACATTCTTTGCGCCGACCGAGGTTGGAACCAATTTCATAGTCTCATTCCAGACCACTCCAGGGAAAACCTATATCGTGCAATACACAACCACGCTGGCCCCGCAGAACTGGCAGAATTTGCCAAGCGTTGCTGGCAATGGTGCGGTGGAATCGGTGACGAATTCCGCGTCTGGAAGCGCGCAAAAATTCTACCGGCTCATTGAACAATAACTGGACGCGAGGCGGCTGTTATTTCATCAGCATCGTCAACGGCACAAACAGCATTACCGTCACTTCGCCGCGGGGAATCTTTTCTTTCGGTTGAAAGAATAACGGAGTGGCGACGTTCAAGGACGGAAATTACGTTTGATCCTCCTCGCACTCGTCCTCGTTCTCGATTTGCGCAACGTTTCGAGGACGAGGACGAGAAGGAGGACGAGGACGAGGGACTACTTCGTCAGATAATAATTCCGCGTGTATTCCTTCACCATGCGGTCGGTGGTGAATTGCGGCACGAGCGTCATCATCGTGTGGCGGATGCGCTGGAGCCACTGGCGCGGCATGCCGCTCACGTCGCGGTTGTAAAACATCGGCACGACCTGCTCGGTGAGCGTCTGGTAAAGGTTCGCGCTGTCCACGCGATCCTGCTCGGTGATGTTGTCCGGGTGCGAATCCTTGCCGATGGCGAAGCCGTTCTCGCCGTTGTAGCCCTCGCGCCACCAGCCGTCGAGGATGCTCATGTTCATGCAGCCGTGGCAGCTCGCCTTCATGCCGCTGGTGCCGGAGGCTTCGAGCGGGCGGCGCGGATTGTTCAGCCAGATGTCGCAGCCGGAAACCATCTGCCGCGCGACATGGATGTCGTAGTTTTCGATGAAGACCAGATTGCCGGCGAGGTCGCTGTGCTTGCTCAAGTGGATGATCTGCTGGATGAATTTCTTGCCTTCGTCGTCGCGCGGGTGCGCCTTGCCGGCAAAGATGAATTGCACCGGCCGCTTCTTGTCGTGCGCGAGCTTCACGATGTTGTCGAACTGCTGGAAAATCAGCGGGGCGCGCTTGTAGGTGGCGAACCGGCGCGCGAACCCGATGGTCAGCGCGTCGGGATTCAGCAGGCGGTCGAACCGGATGTAATCGCCCGCCGTGACCTGATGGCTTTGCTGCAACAGGCGGCGCCGGGCGAACTCGATCAATTCGCGGCGCAGCCGGTAGCGCAGCGCCCACAGTTCCTCGTCCGAAAGAAATTCCGGGTCCACCATGCGCTGCCAGAATTCGCATTTGTGGATGGTCGCGGCCCAGTCCGCCCCGGCGCGTTTGCTCCAGAACGCCGTGCCCTCCGGCATGGCTTCGGTCGTGCCGGTCGTCAGCTTGTCGCGCCAGAACTGCCGGACGGAGCCTTTCATCCAGCCGAGCAGGTGGATGCCGTTGGTGATGTGGCCGATGGGAACCTTGTCCTCCGGCACGCCGGGATAAAGCGACTGCCACATGTGGCGGCTGACTTGTCCGTGCAATTCGCTCACGGCGTTGGCCGCGCGCGACAATTTCAGCGCCAGCACCGTCATGCAAAACAGCTCGTCGGCGTTCTTGCGGATTCACGCGGCCCAGCCCCAGGATGTCCGTCCACGGCACGGGCAGCGTGGTGCGGTAACTGTGCAGCGCGTAATCCATCATGGCCGGCGAGAACCGGTCGTGACCGGCCTCCACCGGCGTGTGCGTGGTGAAGATGCAATGCGCCTTTGTCGCGGCCAGTCGCGTCGGCATATTTCTGCCCGCCCGCCATTTTCTCGCGCACCAGTTCCAGCGTGAGAAACGCCGCGTGCCCCTCGTTCATGTGGAACACCGAGGGCTGGACGCCGAGCGCGCGCAGCAGACGCACGCCGCCGATGCCCAGCAAAATTTCCTGCATGATGCGCGTGGTGCTGTCGCCGCCATACACCCGCGACGTCAGGTTGCGGAAATGCTCGTCATTCTCCGGCAGGTTGGTGTCGAGCAGATAGACCGGCACGCGCCCGACGTTGATGCGCCACGCCTGGAACGACACGTTCTCCATGTTGACCTCGACGCTGCAAACGAGGCGTTCGCCCTCGGCGTTCAGCACCGGTTCAAGCGGCACGTTCTGCGGATTGATCAGGTTGTAAAATTCCGTCTGCCAGTTGTTCGTGTCAATCGTCTGCTGGAAATAACCCTCGCGATAAAACAGGCTGATGCCGACAAAGCCGAGGTCGAGGTCGCTCGCGGATTTTGCGTGGTCGCCCGAGAGGATGCCGAGGCCGCCCGCCGAGATCGGCAGCGATTCGTGGAAACCGAACTCGGCGGAGAAATAGGCGACCGGGTTTTTGTGCAGGTCCGGCGCGTTCTTGCGCCCCCACGTGTTTTTTTCGTTGAGATACGCCTCGAAACTGTGCAGCACGGCGCGGGCGTGCGACTGGAAGCCCGCCTCCTGCAAATGCACGCGCAGTTCGTAGTCGGACACCTCGCGTAAAACGGCCACGGCATTGTGAAACAGGTTTTGCCACGCGCGCGGCGAAAGTTCCTGGAATAAATCCTGCGCATCCTGGTTCCACGTCCACCACAGATTGTGCGCAAGCTTGTTCAAGCCGGCGACCATCTCGTTCAATTCAGCCCCTGAAAGCGGTTTCCTTGTCATAATATAATTGGAAAAGTTTCCCTGACGCCGGAGAAATTACAAAACACGCGCCATTGTGCAAACAAAATTTGCATTCACCGCGACAAACTGTATGCCCGGGCATCCGAAAAGCGGTAGTGTCCTGATTTGTAGGCGGCGAGGTGACGAGTCGTTTGGGGCGGCACTCCTTACGTCGTGCCCTGCAATCATATTAAGACACCGCCGAAAAAGGTTGACGGGGACGGGTTGCCGCATGACACTGCCAACTTGGGAAATGTTTAGTTTATCAGGATATAACTACTAATGAAATTCATCAGAACCCTTTTGATTGTGGTGGCGTTATTTGCGGGCATCTGCCCGGCGGTTCTTGGCGCTGTCAGTTTTACCATCACGCCCAACGCTGTTAGCAACACTTACGTCGGACCCATCCAGCTTCAAATTACTGGTCTTACACCTGGTGGGTCGGTGGTCGTCCAGAAATTTCTGGATGCCAACACCAACGGAACAATTGACGGTGGAGACGAATTGGTGCAGCAGTTCAACATGACGGACGGCCAGCCGGGTCAGGTCATCGGCACGGTCACGAATTACAACGTGCCCGGCGACACGGACACGACCGCTGGGCAAATCACGGCGAAATTGAACTTTCAAAACGGCGATTTCGTGCAGAACCTTGTCGGGAATTACTTGTATAAACTTTCCGGTATTACACCCCCAATCACCAACACATTCAACGTGACAAATTTTCCCTTTGCGCAAAAGTTCACCGGCAATGTGGTCAGCAACAGCAGCAGCACGACGCTGACAAATGCCATTGTCCTGCTGTTTCCGCCTCCGCGTCCTGGACACAATGACTTGGGTTGGCCTTTGGGTGGCACGGTGGCGAATAGTGCGGGTGCTTATTCCATCATGGCGCCGGCTGGAACTTATACGTTGGTGGCTTTTGAAACTAATTACGTCTGCAACGTCAAAAAAGCCCCGATTGTGGCCTTGGGCAGTGGTTTGACCGTCAGCACCAATCTGACGCTTACCAATGCCACGACCACCATCACCGGCAAATTGGTGGATGCCGGCAACACTGCCATCGGATTGCCCGGTGTTTTCCTGCCGTTGCAGACCACCAACGGACTGCTGGTGAGCGCTTTTTCTGATACCAATGGCAATTTCTCCGCACCGGTATCCCCCGGCCAGTGGGGGTTGGGTTCAGACGATTCGGGACTCATTGTCCATGGCTATGTGGGATTGAACAGCGGCACCAACGTCAACAACGGCGCGAATGTCACGCTGGCCTTTGCCAAGGCTAACGCGTTGTTTTACGGCAGCGTTCATGATAACACGGGAAAGCCCATGCCGGACATTGACCTCAATGCGTACGACACCACCAGCAACCTGTATCAGATGGACGGCTACACGGATACGAACGGGAACTACTTTGTAGGCGTCCTGGGCGGCTTGGGCCTGAACGATACCTGGCAGATCGGCACCGGGGGCGATGGTGCTCTGACCAATTACATCTATTCACAACCGCGGTTGGATCAAAACGGCAGCACAAATCTTTCCATTGGCCAGACGTTGCTGGTGAACTTTACCGCCATTTTCGCGACCAATACCATCAGCGGCAACGTGAAGGACAGCAGCGGCATCAACATCGTCGGACTCAGTATCGGCGCCAGTGCCACCATCAATGGCACGAATTATCAGACCGGAGTGGACACCGACACCAACGGCAATTATTCAATGAACGTGACCAACGGTTCCTGGAGCGTCAGTGTCAATTGCAACGGCGGTAGTGATAGTTTGAGCCAGCTCGGCAACTATGCCTGCCCGAACAATATCAATGTTACCATCGCCAACAACAACATCGTAACCAATTTCGTGATCCAGTCATGCAGCGGTATCTCCCTCAGCCCCGTTTCACCGCTGCCCGTTGGCGAGGTCGGCGTCCTTTACAGTCAATCCATTCAGGCATCCGATTGCAGCGGCACTTACAATTGGTCGAAGACCAGTGGCACATTGCCAGGCAATTTGAGTCTGAACCCAAGCGGATCAACTTATGTTCTTTCCGGCAATCCCAACACCAGTGGCAATTCTGTTTTCACCGTTTCAGTAAATGACGGTGGCAGCAATACGACCAACCGGCAATATTCGGTGTCCATTAGCAATGCGTTGCAAATCACCACCACCACTTTGCCAAGCGGCACAAACGGACTGAATTACAGCCAGCAATTGAATGGCACCGCAGGCGTGCCCTTCGGCGGGGGTGTGCCCTACAGTTGGTCGTTGGCATCAGGCAGCCTGCCCGCGAACCTGAACCTTGCCACGAACGGCCTTCTTTCGGGGTCGGCGGCGGTAAATGGCACGTTCAATTTTAGCGTGCACGCGAAAGACGCCTTGGGAATCATTGCCACCCAGCCTCTTTCTTTGACGCTCATCACCACCAACATCCCGCCCCTTGCCATCAGCACCGCCAACGGACAATTCTTTGTCCTTTGGGCGGCATCGGCAGGGACGAACTTCACCTTGCAGACCGCCACCAATGTGGCCGGGCCATGGGTGACGGCGTCCAACGGCGTGCCGCAAAATGCCTTCAGCTTTAGCAACACCGCACCCGCCGTCTTCTTCCGGTTGCATTGACCCGGATTCCGAAGCAGCGTAGCGTCGGGCCTCCTGCATGACGTGGAGGGCGGCATCTTGCCGCCCGGAAAAGGCGGACGCAACATCAAGCGCCGTCAAAATGATCAACCATCCGATTCGAGAACACAGAGTTTTTTAATTCGCGTTCATTCGCGCAATCCGCGGATAAAAGTCCGTGTCCACCCGATTCAACTTCGGAATTCGGGTTGAACGGCTCTGCGCATTGCCGAAAAACGTCCCGGATGATCTGCGCACTGGAAGTGCCGTGTACCTTCCGTATTACAAAACTGTAATTTAGAAACCATTGTTCTTTCATCTGCGTCTGGCAGAATATCCGTGTAAATCAACTCAACCCCATCATGAAAAAACTGACATTTCTCTCAAACATCTGGCTTGGTATCGGCCTGCTGGCCGGCAATGCCCTCGCCCAGGACTCCACCACCCCTTACAAGGTTCTCGACACCACCCAGCTCATGGGCAGCGGCGGCATTGATTATGTCTATGCCGATAACGATGAACGGCGCGTTTATGTGCCGCGCGGCGGCTCGACGTTCGTGTTCGACCTGGACAGCCACAAATACATCGGCTCCATCACCAATGTCGGCGGCCACGGCGTGGCCATTGACACCGCCACGCATCACGGCTTCAGCAGCGCTGCCAAGATCGCCATGTTCGACACGGAGACGATGCAGAAGATCAAGGACATTGATGTTCAGAGCCGGCCTGACGGCATCCTGCTGGAGCCGTTCACGGACAAGGTTCTTATTTTCAGCCACGAATCGCCCAGCATCACGGCGATTGATCCCAAGGACGGCACGGTGGCTGGCACGATTGACATCCCCGGCGGCGCGATGGAGCAGGCCCAAAGCGACGGGCAGGGGAAATTGTATGCGTGATGTTGAGAACCAGAAAAAAATCGCCGTGGTGGACATGAAGGCAATGAAGGTTCTCGCCATGTATGACCTCGGCGACGGCGCCGGCGAACCGGGCGGCCTCGGTATGGACGTGAAGAATCACATTCTTTTTGCCATGTGCGCCAACCCCAACGTCTGCGTCGTGTTGAATGCCGACGACGGCAAGGTGCTGGCCACGCTGCCCCTCGATGGCGGCACGGATGGCGGCGGGTTCAATCCCGCCACGATGGAGGCATGGAGTTCGCAGCGCAACGGCACGCTAACCATCATCAAGGAAAGCAGCCCCACGAGCTTTGCCGTGGAACAAACCGTGCAAACCAAGCCGGGCTGCAAGACCTCATCGCTCGACACGAAGAACAACCAGATTGTTTTGATCTGCACCGAACGCATGCCCCAGGCGGCAGCGGCCACCAATGCCGCTCCGGCCATGGCGGCGGCGCCGATGATGGGCACGAACGCACCCGCCGGTGGGCGGCGCGGCGGACGCGGCGGTGGCGGTCCCGGCAACCTCGATGTGCTGTGGGTCGGCCGTTGATTTTATTATACCTTGAAACATGCAGCCCGGCCATGATTGGCCGGGCTGTTTTTTTATCGGCGGTTGTTTTTTTTGCGTTCTTCGTGCTCTTTGCGGCTAAAAAGTCTGTGGTCAGTAGTCCTGTTGTCCCTCCCCGCTCCCTTTTATGCGTGTTCATCGGTGTCCATCCGTGGTTAAAAAAGGCAGCGCGATTAGCGTTTATTAGCGTGGATTAGCGGTTAAACATTCGTGTTCAACTCCAAACGCGCGGCAATCGCTCACTGATTCATATCGCCTTGGCAATAGAAGTCTTAATTTTGACAATAAGCGTGTAGCCCTGTTTCCGTCACTGCGTCCATATTGCCTCCATGATGGATGCAAAACAGCAACTGCAACGACGCCCAAAAATCGGGCGGAACGGCAATGGCCGCGCGCCGGTCCACGCCGCCGTCAGTGATGAGGCGGCGTTTGGATATCCGCGCGATTTTCTGGAAAACCAGTTCGTGTATCTCACGATTTCCCCGCGCGCCGGTGGTTTGTCCGTGGGCGTCAACGTCAACCCGATTGTGAAATGCACTTTCAACTGTTTATACTGCGAAATTGACCGCGTACAGCCCGCGCGCGCCGCGCGCTTCGACACGGAACAAATGGCCGCCGAGCTGGATAAAACACTCCAGATGGCCAATACGGGGAGTTTGCGGCAATTGCCCCGCTATGCGAAGCTGCCCGGCAAATTGCTGCAAGTGCGCCATGTGGCGTTGAGCGGAGATGGCGAACCCACCCTGGCGGATCATTTCACGGATGCGTTGTTCGAAATCAGCCATGTCCGCACCCGTGGTGGATTCCCATTTTACAAAATCGTGGTGGTGACCAATTCGACGGCACTGGACAGGCCGGGCGTCCAGGAAGGGTTGAATCTCCTTAGACGCGAAGACGAGGTCTGGGCGAAACTGGACGGCGGCACGCAGGATTACTTGAACCGGCTGAATGGCGCGACCATGCCCATTGAAAAAATCCTGGAAAACATCCTGCTGGTGGGCCGCCGGCGCCCGGTGGTGATTCAATCCCTGTTCCCGGCAATCAACGGCGAGGAGCCGCCGGCGGAGGAGATCCAGCAATACGCGCTGCGCCTGAAGGAACTGAAGAAGAAGCGGGCGCAGATTTCGCTGGTGCAGATATATTCGGCGACTCGGCCGATGGCGCGGATGGGTTGCAGCCATCTAAAGATGAAGCACCTTTCGCAGATCGCGCAGACCGTCCGGCGGGTGGCGGGATTACGCGCGGAAGTATTTTGAGTTGAGTTGAAGCCGGACGAAAATTGGGATGAATGGATGGCGTCCGGTGGCGGGTTGCGCCGTAATTGAATCAAAGCAGCTTGATTCAAGGCGATTGATCCAGATTATTGCGAACAATCTGCGCGAGTCTGGCGGCTGGAAATGGCTTGGTGAGGAAATTGGCGCCTTCCTTCAATCGGAAGCCTTTTCCGGCGACTTCGGCGCTGTAACCGCTCATATAAATGATTTTCAATTTCGGGTTGTCGTTCAAAAGTCGCTCCCCTAAATCCTTGCCGGTGATTCCGCCGGGCATGACCATGTCGGCAAGCAGCAGCTGGACTTCGGCGCGGCGCCGTTTCCAGATTTCCAGTGCCTCGGTTCCATTGACTGCTTCGAGCACCCGATAGCCGAGTTGGCCCAGGGCTTTGCAAAATGAAGCACGAAGATGCGCATCATCTTCGACGATTAAAATGGTTTCATTGCCGCCACGCAAAGTTGTGGGTGGGGATTGGTCTGCTTTCGGCTGGGACATTTTAGCCATGCGCGGCAGATAAATGCGAAAGGTCGTTCCGCGGCCGACTTCGCTATAGACATTAATCCAGCCCTGATGCTGCTGGACGATGCCAAAGACTGTAGCCAATCCCAGGCCCGTGCCCTTGCCAATATCTTTGGTGGTGAAGAACGGCTCAAAGATTCGTTGAATATTTTCCTGCGGAATGCCGCGGCCCGTGTCGCTCACGCTCAAGCACACAAATGAGCCGGGCCGGATTTTGGCGGATTGCGCGGCGGCAAGCTGGTCAAATTCCACGGCGGAAGTTTCAATGACAAGCTGCCCGCCGTCCGGCATCGCGTCGCGGGAATTGACGGCGAGGTTCATCAACACTTGATCCATCATGCCCGCGTCGGCGTGGACGACGAGTTTTTCCATGGCGAATTTGAATTGCATCTGGATGGTTTCGCCCAGGGTGCGCCGCAACATTTTCGTCATGTTGTTGATGGATTCGTTCAGGTCCAAATCCTGAAGGTGCATGTTTTGCTTGCGGCTGAACATGAGCAACTGGCGCGTGAGCGCGGCGGCACGCTGGGTGGCGGTGCTTATTTCGTTGGCGAATTCGGCCTGTTCCGTGGAAGTGTTGCAGGTGCTTTTCAGCAAATCAGTCTGCATCTGGATGACCGCCAGGATGTTGTTGAAATCATGCGCCACGCCGCCGGCCAGCTGGCCGATGCCTTCCATTTTTTGAACTTGGCGGATTTGTTCCTCCAACTGCCGCCGTTCGTTTTCCTGCTGGTTCACGTCCAATGCAAAGGAAATGTCAGCCGCCAGTTCGTCCAGCAGCCGCAATTCCCCTGCATCGAAAAAGCCGGCTTCCCCGGCATAAATATTGAGCACTCCCGCCCGCTGCCCGCGCACATTCAATGGCAACGACACCAGAGACAGATAGCCCCGCTCCAAAGCCAGTTGCCGCCACGGGGCGGATTCCGGCGCGTGCGCAACATCATTGCAAACGGCGTGCTCGCCGGTCTCCAGCGCTCGTTTTGTGAAAGAGCAGCCAAGCGCTGGATTGGTGAAGACTTGCTGGAGTGTCGCCAGAGTGTCCGGTGTTGCGCCGGCATGGGCGGCCAGTTGAATCGGCTGGGATGGGTCTTTGAGCAGGCCGATCCATGCCAGGCTGAATTTTCCCTCCTCCACTGCGATGCGGCAGGCGCCCTCAAACATCGCCTGCGGGTTTTTCTCGCGCACGATCAATTCGTTGATGCCGCTCAACACGGCATACACCCGGTTCAACTGGCGGATGTTCCGCTCCATGCCCTTGCGCTCGGTGATGTCGCGGACGACCGCGATGATGTAATCACGCCCGAGATGGACATAAGTGGCGTTGACCTCGACGGGAAAGACCGAGCCATCCTTGCGCCGGTGCTCCGTCTCGAAGACCAGATGGCCGAATTTTTTGAACGCTTCCAGATTCGCGTCCCACGTCTTGGGGCCGCCGGCGGCGAATTGCGGGTCAATGTCAGAAACCGTGAGGGCCAGATATTCCTCCCGCGTATAACCGTGAACCTTGCTGGCTTTTTCGTTCACGTCCAGAAAGCGCCACGTTTTCGGGTCAACGACCTCGATCCCGTCGTTCGCATGGTCCACCAGCGCGCGAAAAAGGGTCAACGCCTCCGCCGCCCGCTTTCGTTCGGTGATGTCGCGGGCCACGCCCTGGATGCCTATCAACTTGCGATCCCGGTCAAAGACCTTGCGGGTGGTCAACTCCGTCCAGATCGGATGACCGTCCTTGTGGCGGATTTCGATTTCAAACGCCTTTTCGTCCAGCCCGCCCGCTATTTGCCGCTCCAGACGCTCCTTGATCAGGGGATGATATTCCAACGCCGTCAATTGCAGCATGTTCATCTGCAACAGTTGCGAAAGCGGGTAACCGGTCAATTGCTCCGCGGCGTCGTTGCCGTAAATGTAATTTCCCTGAAGGTCTATCTGGAAAATGGCTTCCTTGGTGTTGTTGAGGATGTATTGGATGTGCTCTTCGCGTCTTTTGAGCTTGACGATTTGTTTGTTGAAAACTTTTGAAATCAAACCGCTGAACGCTCCCACCAAGATAAAAAAACACACGCGAAACACCCAGTTGGAGGTGGTCTGTGGCAATCCGGTGGCCACATCCAGAGGCATGAAAGGCCCCAGGGTCAAACCAGCAATCAAAGCCGCGGCGATGCCCCCGTAAATCCTGAAACCCGCCGCCGCCAGAAGGATGGGCAGATACATCAAATGCGCCCAGACATAGCGCGTCCCGCCCGTCGCATATACCAACGCATCCAACACTGCAATAAACACCAGAATAAGAAAACCCAGAATGACCGCCCGTGAACCCCCTGGCTCCCGCCAATGGTCAATCCAGCCTTTCCCCTCCCCGATGGATTGCGGCTTGTGATAGGTCACAGTGTTCCCTTCGGAATCCATAACACAATTATAAGTCAGCTTCTTTCACAAGACAACCTGAATGAAACCGGATTTAAAAGACCGCGTTGCTGACGCTCGAGTGCCAGAACAGGGTGGGGGATGATGAATTGCAATCTCTGTTGCCGTTCATTCAATGTTCAATGTTCGGCGTTGGAAGTTGGATGTTCGATGTTTTTTTCATCCGTGTTTATCCGTGTCCATCCGTGGTTAAACTCTTCCCGCTTTCAGTCAACGGTTCACGGCGTTGAATTTGCCTTTGCAACTTCCACCGCAAAGGCGTAATCCGGCCCGAACATGTTCGAACGAAACACGATGTATTTCATGTCCGGGCGTAAAGCTCGGGTTCGGTTCCAGCCGGTAGTTTTGCTTGGACATATTGACCAGCTTCTCCGATTCCAGATAGCCGCCCTTGATGAGATGGTCACCCAAGGTGCGCTGGTTGGGGAGGAGCACGGGGCGGAACAGGAATATCCATGGGGAGCGGTTGTCGCCATCACCGCAGTAGAGTTTGTCGTCGGGCGACGAATTGTCGTGGATGGATGATTGGTCGGGGCCGTATTGCAGCCAGACCCGCTCCTGGGTCTCGACGTTGTAGCTGGCGATGAAGGAGACCCTGCCGCCACGGGGAAAATGGAGCTGGTAGAACACCGTCTTGCCGTCGGCACCCCACCATTCGTGGCCGGCGATCTCGTTCTCCATCGTGCGCTTATGGATCAACTGATTCTGCGTGCCGTCGGTGCGGATCGTCCAGATGCGGTCAACCAATTGCCAGCTGCCTTCGTGGCAATACAACAGAAGGGTCGGGATCCGTGGGCGAAAACTGCAGGTGATTCAACCAGTCGGTGCTGTGCTCCAGCAGGGTGGTTGTTTTTCCAGTCCGCAGATCTATGGTGAACATGGTCATCGGCAGTTTCGCCGCCAGGCGCCGTGCCATCATCTGGCCCTTGTTGGCCGGCTCGCCTAGGTTGACATCGGACATCCGGCCCAAAGCCACGGTTCCGTCATACGCGCCCCCGGCGTTGGTGTCGCCCTCGATGAACGTGCCGGCGCCGAGTGTTTCGTCGGCGTTGATGGCGGACACGCTGGCACGGCGCGGCAGGTCGGCGATCTTGCGATTTTCACCGGTGTCGAGGTTGACGCACCATAGCGTGGAGAAAAACGGTTTATCAGACGCTCGGGTGTAGTAGAGGTTGGGTGTCTTGTGGGCCACGATGATCGGCTTGGCCGGCCCCGCGACAAGCTGCGTTGCCTCCAAAGTTTCAAGGTTCAGCACCGAGATGCCGTTGGGCGTGGTGTAGGCCATTTTTTTGCCATCGGGCGTATAGCCGTTGACGTTGAAATAAAAGCTGTCGGAGCCGGGCTCGCGCGTGAGCCGGATCACTCGGTGTCCGGTTTCCGGGTCCACCCAACTGGTTGGCGGTTGGGCGGGGGCAGGGGCGTTGGTGTCCGACATGTCCGCGGCGTCGGCCCGCAGCATGGCTGTCATGAGCAGGACAATACCGATTGGTTTGGCGATTTTTGGGTTCACGATGTACCGGACAAGACGTAACGGTAGTGTTCGGGGTTTCATCAATAACGAAGGGCGGAGAATAAAATGCTGAACCGCTGAAATTGTCGATTTCTTCTGGCGAATCTTAATGGCATGGTGTATTCTTTTGGGCGGAAGTCAAAGGGCGTTGTAATCCGGAATCCAAAGAAAGAAAGTTATGCAACCTGCGATCATCATGCTTTTAAAGCGGCTGATGCGTCATGGTTTTGTTTTGCTGGCGGGCTGTGTTTTCGCCGCAACAATTGCCCGCGCCGGGGTGAGTCTGGAAGTGCATGTTGTCCGCTTCAACCACGGCCAGTCGTATAAATTTTTCACGCCGTTGTCCACTAACTCAACTCCGCCCGCCGCTCCGCTGGGCACGTATTTCATCTATTCGCCGCACCAGCCGACCAACGGCTCCTGGCGCGAGATTGAAGTGTCCACCAATGGCGCCAACACGATTAATGGGGTGGAAAATTTATACCCCGATTTCAACACAATGATGCAGCAGATCACCAATGGCACCTGGACCATGATCTTCACAAACAATACCACGACCAATACCTACAGTTTCACGGTGAGCGCCCCCAACATGACCAGTAACATGCTTCCGGCAACAATCATCACCTATCCGGCTGATGGTGCTCTCAATGTTCCCAATCAACCGACCTTCACATGGCAGGGGCCGACTAGCTGGCCCGTCAACAACAACACATATGTTTACAACTACGATTTCAGCTTTTCCCAGTATGCCAGCCTTCCGGCGTCGCAGGAGAATTGGACGCCCCCATTCACTTTTCCGAACGGGCTGAACGGCACACTCGATCTGCAATATGTCACGAACGATGCGCCGCTGATTTTCACGACCAGCACGCCGGTGAACACTAATACCTCCCAACCGTTCGCGGGATGGGTTTCCACGGATGCCATTGAATCGGGGGATGTCATCTCCTTTTCAGTCACGAATCCTCCCGTTGCCACCCCGGCTCTGGTCGCGCATTACACCTTTGACGACAGCGGGAACCTTGGGCAGGACATCAGCGGCAACGGATACAATCTGGATTTCAACGGCGGCGACGGCGTCGCTCCGACCAATGAAGCGATGGTGGGAAGCGGTGCGGCTTATTTCGACGGCAATAGCTTTTTCAGTTACAATTCAACACCCACCAACGTGCTGAATACGCTGGCCGGCGATTTCTCGCTCGCGTTCTGGATCAAGACGACACAAAGCGATGGCAATGAAAACGGTGACGCCTGGGCCGGCGCGGGGATTGTGGCTGCGGACATACCGGGCGCGGCTAACGACCTGGTGCCCGCCGCGTTGGATGGGGGTGAAATCGGCTTCAATACGGGTGGCAACACCGGTGATGACACTGTCAATTCAACGGTGGACATCAATGATGGCAATTATCATCACGTGGTGATCACGCGGGATGAAGTCACGGGCGAAAAACAGATTTATATTGATGGGGTGTTGAACAACACCGATTTCGCCACCATTAGCCCGTTGAGCGATCCGCATCTGGTCGCGATTGGCTGCGCCATTGACGCCTCCCAATCGGATCCAAACAATGCCAGCCCAAACCAGTATTTTCAGGGCATTCTGGACGACCTGCAATTGTATTCCGGTGTTCTTTCTTCAAACCAGGTGGCGCAACTCTATTCGGCAGCGCTCAATAATCCGGCACTGGTGGCGCACTACACTTTCGACGACAGCGGGAACCTTGGGCATGACAGCAGCGGCAACGGTTATGATTTGGATTACAACGGCGCTCCCTACGGCAGCGGGGTGGCATGGGATTCCGGCGCAGAGGTTGGCGGGGGCGCGGCTTATTTCGATGGCGGCAGTTTCTTCAGTTACACCTCCACTCCCGGCGCCGTATTGAACACTCTGGCCGGAGACTTTTCACTTTCGTTCTGGATAAAGACCGGAGAATCCAATGGCAATGAGGGTGGCTTTGCCTTTAACGGCGCTGGGATTGTGGCAGCAGATGTTCCGGGCCTGCAAAACGACCTCATTCCCGCCGCATTGGACGGAGGCGAGATCGGCTTCAATACGGGGGGTAATTACGACGACACCGTCAATTCGACTGTGGATATCAATGATGGCAATTACCATCACGTCGTGATCACGCGGCAGCAAAACACGGGCGACAAGCAGATTTATATTGACGGGGTCCTGGACAATAGCGATCTCGCGACCACGAGCTTGCTGAATGCTCCGCAGTTGCTGGCGATTGGCTGCGGAATTGATGCCTCCCAATCCAATCCGGGCAGCGCCGGCCTCGGCCAGTTTTTCAACGGTTGGCTGGATGACATTCAGCTCTACTCCCGCGTTCTTTCGTCCGACCAGGTGGCGCAACTCCACGGCAATCCCGGTTCCACCATTTCTTTTCCAGCCAGCCCGGACTTCAACTCCGTCCTCAACACCACCAGTCTGGATTGGACCACGGTTGGCGACGCAATTTGGTTTGTGGAAACCACCAATACCGAGGATGGCGTGTCGGCGGCGCAAAGCGGGTCCGTCATCAACGGCCAGACTTCCACTCTCTCTCTCTCCGTCACCGGGCCGGGGACTCTGACGTTTTGGTGGGCCTGCGTCGCCGACAGTCTCAATTTCGACTACGTGGTGTATTTGGATGGCGATCCCAACAACGGCTACTTGGATGACCTTGCCAATAGTACCTTTGGATATTTTCAGCATGCCCCGATTTCCATCCCGGCCGGCACGCATACGATAAGCTGGACCGCCTTCGCCAACGGCGACACTGACCCGACTGAAGCCGGATTTTTGGACCAGGTAAGTTATGTTCCTGGTACGCCTCCGACCATCACGTTAAACCCGTTCAGCCAGACCAACTATCCGGGCTATCCCGTGTGGCTTGCCGCCAATGTCACCAGCAATTCCACCGCGTCCTGGCAATGGTATGAAGTCGGCGTCGGCGCTGTTTCTGGCGCGACGAGTTCCTATTTCATTCCCGCCAATTCCGGCACCGCAGGAGTGGCCGGAAGTTATTACGCCGTTGCCAGCAACGATACGGGTTCGTCCATCTCCGCGACTGCCGCCGTCAGTTTCGTTTCTGCGCCCCTGCCGCCCGACTGGTCGCGCGCATTCAAGTCGCCATTCGAGGCGCAGGATACATCGCTGGTGACGAAAGATTATTATTACGGGGCGGTTCTGGATGTGAGCAATGACATTTACACTGCCGCGGAATTTGGCGGTAACATGACGGTCGGCTCGGTCAACTTGGAATCCGGTTCGGGCGGTGACGCCGCGGCCATCGTCAAGCAGACGTCCACCGGTTCGGCGCTTTGGGTGGCTGCAATCACGAACAATGGCGCCGGCAGTGCCTACGCGCAGGGCGTTGCGCCGGCCCCCGGCGGTGGCGTTTATCTGGCCGGGAATCTTTTCGGTGTCAACTGGCTCGGCACAAATCAACTCACGAATGCAGGCGGCGGGAACATTTTCCTGGCCCGGTTCGATGCGAACGGAAGCAATATATGGGTGAAAACATTTGGCGCCGCGAACGGGAATTTCCTGCTGATCAATTGTCTTGTTTCCGACCCGTCAGGAAATGTGACCCTTTCCGGCCTGCTCGGTTCCGGACCGGTGACCATCGGTGCCAGCAACTACACCATCGCGGGCCAGCAGGGTGTGCTCATCCAGTTGGACCAGACCGGCACTGTCCTGTGGTCGCAATTATTGCCACCTGCTTCTTCGTCTCCATTTGTTCAATATCTGACTTACAGCGCAGGTCGTCTTTATGCCAGCTTGGAGTCTTCGACCAGTGGTGGCACGACCAACGTTGTCATTGGTGGGGTTTCCAATCTCACTGACCGCGCTTGGGCCGTCGCCTGCCTCAACGAAACCGATGGCCAGGCCATCTGGATACGCGGTGTTGGCGCGCACAGCGGGAGCAGCCAGGGGAATCCATACGCAACAGGGCTGTCCGATGACGTGCCGCGTCTGGCCGTTTCGGGTACCAACGTCTTCCTCACTGGCGCGGCCTACGATTCAAGCGCCTCGTTCGGGGCAATCACCGTCAATTTCGGTTCATTGCGCGGACAATACTTTGCGCGCTACGACACGAATGGCAACGCGCAAGCAGCAACCACTTATGGCAGTGTCACCACAACTCCCTTTGCTGCCGTGGCCAATGCAAACGGCGATGTCTATGTCAGTGGAGACTTCGACAACGTTTCGTTCTTTGGCAATGACACGATTGCCGCACCAGCCGAGTTTGATCCATTTGCCGGGACATTCAGCCAGGCCTTCCTCGCAAAATTTGACATGAATGGCAACGCGCTGTGGGTGCGCGCTGCCGTCTCGCCCGCCACGGTCAACTTTCTCGGAATTGCCATCGCCCCGGACGGAGTCTGGGCCAGTGGCTGGTGTCGTTCCACCAATACCGCCTCGGGCTATACGCCCACCGCGTTTGGAACGAATTATGTCTACAGCGACGTCCAGAGCATCATCAGCGGCGGCGGCGGCATCGGCTCCATTTCATTTTACGGTCTTCCCGGCGGCGTTCTTGCCAAGATCACCGACATCTCGGGGGAGGCTCTGCCCGTTGCCATTCTCAATCCGCAGATCAATGGCGTGAGCTTCCAGCTCTCATTTCAATCGCAATCCGGTTTTACGCACGCCGTCCAGTATCGGACTGATTTGATTGGTGGTGGCTGGCAAACCTATACGAATGTCACAGGAGATGGAACATTGAAGGCCATCCCTGTTCCACTTTCCATATTTGGTGCGTCCGGGCAAGGTTTCATCCGCGTCTCGACGCAGTAAAGATCACACCGGCTTCTTCGCATCATCAGCCTTTTCTGCTATAATTGCCGGCCATGAGTGAAAACAATTCGCCACATCTCTTTCAATCGCTGACCGTCAAATCCGTCACCCTGCGTAACCGCATTGGCGTCTCGCCCATGTGCGAATACTCGTCCGAAGACGGCGCGGCGACCGACTGGCATCTGGTGCATCTCGGCTCGCGCGCGGTTGGCGGCGCGGGACTGGTCATCGCCGAGGCTACGGCCGTATCGCCCGAAGGCCGCATCACGCCCGGCGACGCCGGCATCTGGGCGGACAAACACATCGAACACGTCGCACGCATCAATCGCTTCATCAAACAACACGGCGCGGTTCCAGGAATGCAACTTGCACATGCCGGACGCAAAGCCTCCGCCGCACGACCATGGGAAGGCGGCGCGCATCTGGCCGATGACAACGGCGGCTGGCAGACGGTCGCGCCCAGCGCCATCGCCTTTGGCGGCGAACTACCCAAAGTCCCGCGTGAAATGACCGAGGCAGACATCCGCAAGGTGCAGAATGATTTCGTGGCCGCCGCCAAACGAGCGCTCATCGCGGGTGTGGAATTTTTGGAAATCCATTCCGCGCATGGCTACTTGTGCCACGAATTTCTTTCGCCGCTCTCCAACCAGCGCAAGGACAGATACGGCGGCAGTTTTGAGAACCGCTGCCGATTCCTGTTGGAAGCGACGCGCGCCGTCCGCACCGTCTGGCCGGACAAACTGCCGCTCGCCGTCCGGCTTTCCGCCATTGACTGGATGCCCGGCGGCTGGGAAATCGAAGACAGCATCGCGCTGGCAAAACAATTGAAGGCGGAAGGGGTGGATTTGATTGATTGCAGTTCCGGCGGGACCGTGCCGCACGCCAAAATCCATGTCGGCGCGGGCTACCAGGTGCCGTTCGCCGAACGCATCCGGCGCGAGGCAAATATCTTGACTGCCGCGGTGGGACAAATCACCGAGCCGACACACGCCGATGAAATCATCCGCAACGGACGGGCGGACATCGTATTGTTGGCGCGGGAATTTTTACGCGACCCTTATTGGCCGTTGCGGGCGTCCAAGGTGTTGAGACAGAGGGAAGCGTTGCCCGCTCCGGTCCAATATGGACGAGCGTGGTAAATTTTGGCCGCGGTTTTGCGCAATGAATCAAAAGGGGCGCTGATTATCAGGCGGACATGGACGATTCTCCCGCTTCGTGGGTATGATTTTAAAAAGTGCGGCAATTGCGGAATTTCGCGGACAAAATCTGTCACCAACATGTAACCTGCTCTTCATTGATTCGACGGGCGTCTGTTATATGGTTTCATTCGTTGAGAGGTGGCGAATACGGCCAGTTTGTATATATGGCGATACTCCTTAAAGTGAAGTGGGTTGATTTGTCCGATCAGCCTGATCCATGCCTGCGCATCAGGCATATCGGCGGCTCATCCAGGGATTTTGAATGGAAGCACTCGCAGGCCCAAGCCATCCAATCCATCGAGCAGAAAATGTTCTGTTATTATGTGGAGAATGGCGACCGTTCGGTGAACCTCGAAGTGGGACTGGCCCCAAACGGCGGTAAATTTTTGAAGACGCAGGCAGATGGCGACCAGCCTCAACTGCTGATGAAACTGCCGGAATTTCCCAAGCCGGAATCCCGCTAACCCCACACGACCATGCCCGACATCACCTCATTTGGCAGCTACAACATTTCGATACTGATCGAGAAAAAGAGCGACGGAGTCCGCGGCATCGCATTTTGCCCGATTTGCGACAAGGCCGAGGAATCACACGATCAAGGAAAAGGGCAGGATCATGCAGTGACAACTTCAATAGCAAAAGTCCGCAACCACCTGCGATTGAGGCACCGCGTCAAAGAAGGCCGCTCAACACAAAATCATCTTGTCGTTCGCGGCTGACTTGCTGGCCAGCAGGGTTTCCACGTTTTCAGCAAGCCATCCGGTCTCGCTCATGGCATCCTCCCCCATCCAATGCCAGATGAAATTCCATCCCATCTGTTGCGCGCAATGTATCAACGGTTTCACGACGCCCCCCAATTCCACCGTTGTGGCTTCCTCATCACCGAGAAGGCCGACCAGCAAACCCGCAACAGGACGCCTGGTCTTGCAGGCTTCGAGGGAATTCAGCCATTGAACCAATTGGGATTCGCTATATGCCAATGAACTGGCCGCGATGATAACGACATCGGCTTTCGCTGCGTCGTTTGTGATCATCTCGCGAATGGGTGTGCTGATATTGAGGGAATCAATCTTCCACATTTCAGAGGTAGTGCGCCATTGCGGGCCGGCCAGCCTGGCAATGATGCCAGCCGCCCAGCGGGCGCGCACCGAGGCGGGTAGATCGGCATACAACGAGACCAGATGGAGCTTGCCGCTCACCGGAGTCAATTCTTCCTTTACAGACATTCCAGATTGCATGGACATAATAACCTGCACACTCTAGACTGGATTTGTTACGCCAATATGTTTTCCAAGTGTCAATTCGGGAAACTTTAACGGCTCAAGGCCGAAGGAGGCATATTTTGCCGTGGCAAACAGCAGGAGAACGACTTGCAACAGGGTGCCGGGGCTTGCAAACGATCAGTGTGCCGCCTCGGGAGTAAAATCAATGCCGCGAAATGCTATATCTGCGCTCATTGCCTGTGCCACGGTGGTGACAACGGCGGTGGCGTTTGTATCAACAATTCGGACTACCCGGTTGGAGTTGACGCTATTATCATGGCCTTCGGTGGTGGTGGCATAAATCACAGGAGCCGCCCCGCTAAAATCAACGGCCAGTCCAAAACAACCGGTTTCGTGGTTTTCGTCGGAGGCAATGTTTTGGGGGATGGCAAAGTTGTAGGCAAATTTCCATGCCCCACCTGACTTGACGTACTTTTGAATTCCAGCCCCTGTGTCGGCCATGTAGGCGACAGTTTGTTCCGGGTTCATGTCAAACCCGGCAATTTTCGTGTAGGGCGCCGTAGCGGGAACCACCAGATCAATGGAAACATCCGACTGGCGCGGCAATGGCGACGCGTTTCCTGATTTGTCCACGAACCGATAAACACCCGCCGGCTTGTCAAAGGCCCTGGCCTCCGGCCCGTTCAGTGAGGCATAAAGGACATTGTTGATTATTTTCATGGCCCTGGTATTCGGAACGGATTCAAATCCGACTGGCTCCAAGCCATTCGCCGGATTGAAATATAGTGTTCCTTCCGCGCTGCCACAGCCCCAGAAACTGTTGGTGCCATCCGTTACGGCTCCACGAGGATTCATCTTCAGGGACATGTCAGCCAGTTGATACAAATAAACATGGCTTGTCCCCGCTGCATCAACGGTGCAGAAACCGCGTTGAATATCCAGCATGGATGGCGTTCCCGGTTTTTCGAGAAGGTTGACCCCGCCGTAACCGGTAAAGACCAGTGAACGGCGGTCAGCCGAGCGTGTCAGCACGCCTTCGGTCGCCGCGTGGCTGTTGAAGAAAAACGAATTCGCCCCGTTCGTGGAAATCTGCACTGTGAAGGAAGGTGCGGCATTTAAACCATTGGGGTCGAACTGGTCAATAAACACGGGTGCCTGCTTGAGACGCTGGCTGACCACCCCGTCACCGGCGCGCAAGACGGCGAGATGTCCCGGAAGAAATTGTGCGTGGGTTGTTCCGGTTGATGCCGCCGCCACAAACAGCATCCATAGAATGGTCCTTTTCATATTTAATTGCATCCTGCGATGTTACGATTTGAACTTAAGCCGGCCAACAGGACAAGCAAATGCATGTTACGAAATGGAAACAAAGATCGCCTTCCTTGCACCGTTGAACTTGGGCTGGCCATTTGCACAAACGCAAGTTGGCTGCCGGCCGGCACCCGGGCCGATGGGCGATCAGAAATTAGAAAGGCGCTGGCGAAGTGGGTGCCAGCGCCTGTGCGCAGCGTAGCATGCTACTATCCTTATAACTTTTAGCATGTGCATGTAACCATTTAATTGCGATCAAGTCAAAGACGGGACAGAAACAAGCCGGTGACATTCTGGAAAATGGCGGGGATCGGGCATCTCTGAACTGGGTCAATCGGGTATCGCAGCCAATTTTTGATACTCTTGCAGGAGCCTTTTTACGTTGAATGGTTTGCGGAGGACGGGCACGCCAAGTGATTCCAACTGTTGATTCAAATCCCAACTGCCGGCATCGCCGGTGATGAATAAAAAACGCGCCGTCAGTCGGGGTTGATGTTCTTTGATCCATTCAAGCAGTCCCAAACCATCCATCTCCGGCATCCGGACATCTGAAATCACAACGTCAAAGTCGGCTTGCTGCAAGCGCGTCACGGCGCGCAGGCCGTTGGTGACGCATTCAACGTTGCAATTCAAATCGCCCCGTAGAACTTCCTGGAGCATGGCAGTGATGAATTCTTCATCATCCACGATCAAAACGCGCCGGCGGCGGGTGTCGTGATTACTGTTGGCGGGTCTTTCACCATCGGCCAGTCCGTTTTTGGAGGAATTTAGCGGCAGTTTGGCCATGGATGTTTTCGGCAGTGTTACTTCAAATTCCGAGCCGACATTCAAAGTGCTTTTCACCGTGATTTCACCGCCATGCTGTTTGACAATGCTCAAGCAGACACTCAAGCCCAAGCCGGTGCCATGTTCGGGGCTTTTGGTGGTGAAAAACGGATCGAAGATGTGATGCAGATTCTCGGGTTTGATGCCGTGCCCGGTGTCAACCACCTTGAGAACGATCTTATCGTCCTGTTCTGCCACAATCACGCGCATTTCCTTTTGCGGGGCATTTTCGAGGGCATCCAATGCGTTCAACGCAAGATTCATGATGACCTGCTTGATCTGCATCGAGTCCGCCTGGACCAAGGCTTCCTGCGCGGGCAGATCCAGAATGACTTCGCAGCCGTTTTCGCGTATCCTGAAATGAAGGAACGCCACCACTTCCCGTACCAGGTCGCGCAGATCACAAACAGCAATTTCTCCCGTTATCGGCCGGGATAGCTGGAGCAACTGGCGGATGATTTTGGCGGATTCCGTGGCGCTGTCCCGGATCACGGCGCAATAATGCGCGAGTTTTTCGGCTGGCTGGCCCTGTTCAAGCTGGCCGAGCAGCAGTTCGGAAAAACCGATGATGGGGGCGAGCTTGTTGTTGATTTCATGCGCGATGCCGCCCACCAGCGAGTCAAGCAGCTCGGACTTTTCCTTCTGGATGAGACGATGTTCCAGAACGCGCTGTTCCGTAATGTCGTCGAGCAGGGCGCAAACCTGGCCGGTTTCGCGGATCCAGCTCGTGAAAAACTTGAAGCGCCGCGGGCCGCGTCCCGGTAGATGCAAAAGGAATTCATTGTTGCGGGGATTGGCCTCTTGGGGATTGGCCTCATGTTCCTGTAGCAGACGGAGAAAGCCCTCCCGTTCATGGGGCGCGACCAATGCCGAGATGTTAAAAAAGCCGTCAGCCTCAATTTGACTGCCGAGTAAAATGTCCAGCCGATGATTGCCCGTCTCGACTTCGCCCCGCGCGTTCATCAAGGCAACACCCAACGCGCTGTTCTCAAAAAGGATTTCGAAGCGGCCCTGCGATTGGCGCAATTGATTCAAACTGCGAAAAAGCTGGCTGTTGTTCTCGTGCAATGCCCGCCGTTGCTGCTCTGCCAGTTGTATTTTCTGCAAAATCAATTTGGACTGCCATTGCACCAGGGTCGGCACAGTGATGATGCCGAGATATTCCCCCTCCATACCCACGAGCGCCACGTCATCATAAAAGCTGTCACCCTGGCGGGAAAGCGCCTGTTCCAGAACCGCAAGCAACGGAGTGTCCTTCTGGAATTGCAGGTGATCCTTCATCAAATGGTTGTCAAGCGTCTGGTGTCCATAGAGTGAAAAACCAAAGCGGGCGCCCAGCAGGAATCCGATATGGCCCCGGGAAACCATTCCAATGAGTCGTCTGCCGGAAACCACCCCGACATATTCGTGGCGATGGCTTTGAAACCACTTGTAAACGCTCTCTGTCGTTTCTGTGGCTTGAACGGATTCGCAGTGTTCTACCAGGGACAAAAGCTCAATGCTCTCCACAACCGCAGAACCGTCCATAATTTGTTTGCCTTCAGCAGCCATCATAATGCATGTCCAGTTTAACAGCTTTATCGCTGCTTTTTATGTCTGTCAGGTTACGATCAGGTAATTTTTAGCGATGGCAGCTTGAAGCCCGGAAAGCAGGGTTGGGTAGTGGATTGGGGGGATGCCGGCATATTGACCACTTTTGCCATTTCCAAATGGCCAAATGGCGCCGGTCGTGCTATTCTGTCCACACAGTTCAAGAAAGGATGATTCCGTTTGAAAGAGACGAACAAAATCTCCGCCAAGGAAATAACCGACCCTGCGGTCTATTTTAACCGCCGGAATTTTATCCGCACAGGCATCCTCGCGGCCAGCGCGGTGGCCACCGGCGTGGCGTATCGGAAGCTCAATCCCGTGGCCTCGGGCCAGGTAAAGACGGCTAAACTCGAAGGCGTCATTGCAGCGCCAGGGGCGACCAATGCCGCCACCGGCTTTCGCGTGGATGAGCCGGAGACCTCGTTTGACAACATCACCCACTACAATAATTTTTACGAGTTTTCTACAGACAAAGAGGGGGTCGCGTCGGCGGCGGCCAGTTTCGACACCAAAGGCTGGCAGGTCGCGGTCGAGGGTTTGGTGAACAAACCTAGGGTCTTCGACCTTGATGATTTATTGAAAATCAGTCCGCCGGAGGAACGGATTTACAGGATGCGTTGCGTTGAGGGCTGGTCCATGGTGATACCGTGGGCGGGTTTTTCGTTGTCCAAACTCCTCGATGTGGTCGAGCCAGCCAGCGATGCAAAGTATGTCGCGTTCGAGACGTTGCTGGACCCTAAGCGAATGCCCGGACAGCGCAGCGATGTGCTGAATTGGCCTTATGTTGAGGGGTTGCGGATGGACGAGGCGATGCATCCGCTGGCGATTCTGGCAAGTGGGATTTATGGCAATGCCTTGCCACCACAGGATGGCGCGCCTGTCCGGCTGGTCACGCCTTGGAAATACGGTTTCAAGGGCATCAAATCCATCGTCAAAATCAAGCTGGTGGCGACGCAGCCGCGCACGAGCTGGAACGAGTATGCGCCGAATGAATACGGTTTCTACGCCAGCGTGAATCCGCATGTGGACCATCCGCGCTGGAGCCAGGCCACGGAGCAGCGCATCGGCGAATCGGGCCGGCGTCCCACGCTGATGTTCAACGGCTACGAGGAACAGGTGGGCCATCTTTACGCCGGTATGGACTTGCGCGCAAATTTCTGAGCGTAATGCGAAACTCAAGACAAACAACGTCTCCCTCTCCGCCGCAAAGCGGGGGAGAGGGTTGGGGTGAGGTGGTGCTGATTTCAAATGTCAATGGCCTCTCTTGTCCCTCGCGCTCACACACGGGGCGGGGGAAGAAATAAATGCGATGAAAGAAAACGACATCCGCTTTCTCAAGCTCCTGATTCTGGTCAACGGCTTGGTGCCGCTGGCGTTGCTGGTCTGGGATCAGTCGCACAAGCAGCTCGGCGCAAACCCGCAGAATTTCCTCATTCTGACGACCGGCATGATGACGCTGATTTTTCTGATGCTGACGATGGCGGTGACGCCCCTCCGAAAAATCACCGGCTGGAACTGGCTGATTCAATTCCGCCGGATGCTCGGCCTTTATGCCTTCTTTTACGGCTGCCTGCATTTTCTGTGCTTCTTCAGCCTGGACCGGGGATTTAGCGTTTCCAGCACATTGACGGAAATGCTGAAGCGCAAATATCTCATTGTCGGCAGCACGGCATTGATTGTCATGATACCGCTGGCCATCACCTCCACCAATGCGATGATCAAGTGGATGGGCGGAAAACGCTGGCGCGCGTTGCATCGGCTGGCTTATGTGGCCGCCATCGCGGGTGTGATTCATTATTACATGCAGGTGAAGGCCGACGTGCGACAGCCGCTGGTGTTTGCTGCCGTGCTGGCCGTCTTGCTCGGCTGGCGGCTGGCGCAATGGCAACGTTCGAAACCCACGCCGAAGCCGGTTCCAGCGGTCAAACAAGGATAGACCCGGGACCCGGTTGGCGGGTCAGTTGGTGACGGGTTTCGATTCCGACTTCAATTTACCCTGCGGCCAGAAGGGCTTGCGGAAGGCGTCGGTAAAGTCGTAGCCGTTCTGGAAATCGTCGCGTGTGTCCTTGTCGGTCTTTGCCAGCAGGCCGATCTCCACCATGTTGAAAACGATTTCGCCGAAGTCGCGGCAGCTTTTCACTCCCCATTCCTCAAACACAGTCACCACCATCGGGCCGAATTGTTCGAGGGCGAACTTGCGGATGCCGCCGAGCAGTTCCTGCCCGCTGACGTGACGGATGGTGCCTCGCACTTCTTTGCCGACGGATTTTTGGGTGAAATCCAGCGCCTCACGGACGAATGAGTAGGCGTCACGCGCAAAACGCTTGTCCTTCGCGAGGATTGATTCCACCGCCTCGTCAAAATTGATCTCTTGCATTTTTAAGGTTCTGTCTGCTGTGTTGCTGCTGGTGCCGGTGGATGCGCCGTGCGCCAGGTCTTCACCGCCCAGCCGGTCAGCAACAAGCCCAATACAATACATAGAAACAGTTGTTCCTGTTTTGTCAGACTGTTCACAGGGATAATGTAACGGATAATAATCGAACGGCAACAACGACTGCGCCGGGTTGGTCAAACGCGACAAATTGAGCCTCAACCTGTTTTGGATCAAAGACCAAAGCCTCACCTACACCGATTCACTCCCGGACCCGACATTCTCGCGACCAAAATCGCCGATGAGTTGGAAATCACGTTCGATTTGTTCAGCAAAATCGCGAAGAAACTCCCCAAATCATCGACCTGACATGAGATGCAAGAAGATCACGGAAGATTGCGGCGCAACTGACTGCCAAGGCGTTTGCCGTGCTGGATATTTTCAAGCGCAAAGCCGTCGACCTCGAAGCGTTGGCGGAGTTTTTGTTGAAGCGGGAGAAATATATTGTTAGCTTTGTCAAAACAACACCCCAAAAGACGATTATGTTTCCAAACAAAAAAATCGGAATCGGAAAACTCATCACCACCGTTATTTTTGTTTGTGCCGCCCTCGGCGCAACCATGTTTGTTTCTACCAAAGCGATTTCAGCGGAGATTCCGGCGGAATATCGCTACAAATACCAGGAGGTTATATTACCGCCTGAAATTTCATTTTTCATCAATGCCAAGGAACAGCAGGCGGCGGCGCTGGCGCAGCAGCAAAAGCTCGCGCTTGATCCAATCACCAAAATCTATTTTGAGCAGGTCAAAGCGGGACACGTCGGGGAAGCCCAAATATTGTTTCAGGATATTTACGAGCGGGCACACGATACAAATGTCACCGGCCAATTGAACGGGCCAGTCTGGGGGGTTGCTTTAGACGCGGCACTGGTCGTGGATGCCGTAGGCGACAGCGGCCCGGATTTTGTCTTGGCGACGGCGCGGGAAATGACCAACTCGCTGGCGACGGGCTGCATTTATTTTGGTGGCACGGATGTCGGGCGCGGCTGGCCGACAATGCTTTGCTCCGCGCCGGGTGAACCATTTTTTGTAGTCAGCCAAAATCCACTTGGTGAGAGTCGTTACATGGAACTCTTGCGCGCGGAATATGGTTCGCGCATCCAGCTTCCGACGACCAATGAAGTTCAAAAGTGCATGGACGATTACACTGCTGATGTGCAACTCCGTGCCAAACAGGGGAAACTCAAACCGGGTGAAAATTTTCAAATGGTGGATGGTAAACCTAAAGTTGAAGGTCAGATTGCGTCAATGGGAATCAACGCATTGATTGCCAAAAGTATTTTCGACAAAAATCCCGATCGCGAATTTTATGTGGAAGAAAGTTTTCCGCCGGACTGGATGTATCCTTACCTTACGCCACACAAATTGTTGATGAAGTTGGACCGCCAGCCGCTGAATGAAATGTCGGCGGAAGAAATACAGAAAGACGAAGATTTCTGGTCAAACGAATTGGCTGGCAAAATCGGCGATTGGCTGACAAGCGACACCCCGGTTTCAAACGTCTGCGCTTATGCTGAAAAAGTATTTGCCAACAAAGACCTGTCGGACTTCAAAGGCGATCCCCAATTCATCGCCAACAAATATATGACAGCCTATTCACATTGGCGCAGTTCCATCGCGGGAATTTATGCGTGGCGGTTGAGTCCGCAATGTCCGCCCGAATACCGGACTAAAGATGACGCGCAACGCAAGCAACTTACGGATGCCGCTGATTTTGCCTTCCGACAGGCTTTTGCCTTGTGTCCTTACAGCCCGGGATCAGCTTTCCCTTACGTCAACTTTCTCGTGCAGCTTGGCCGGTTTGACGATGCGCTGCTCGTTGCAAAATCTGGTTTGGCTTGTTCACCAAAGAATGAGCAGTGGAGCAGTCGGCAGTTTAAGAACCTGATTGACCAATTGGAAAAGTACAAAGCGCAAGCCGCAGCCCATAGTGCAGCAACGCATTAAATGATGTTTAACTCCACTCGCCGGCTTTTTGGGACGGATAGCGAGCAACAGGGCCAAGGGCGAACAGCGGATATTGCATGCGGGATTGGAGTCGGATTGCGCGGTTCGTGTTCAAATCGCGGAACATTTATTGCCGGAAATCTTGTTTCGTTCAACCGCAAATCTGGCGGCTGGGACGGAGGCGAGAGCACAGCACGCCCGCGGACAGGGGCTGGACAAGATGCAACAGGAAAAACTTTTAGTAAGCCACAAAGGTCATTTGTCAAATACAACAAAACGAAGTTTACGTCTTTCGCGGCAAATTTGCCCTGTCGCGCTTCGAAAAACCTGTCTGGCCGAATATGCCGAGACGTTCAGTGCCGTTTGCGTGTACGCCGCCTATTACAAATTTCCCGACGAGAAATACCTAACCAGCCTCGTCTCCCAGGTGCCGGCGGACTTTCAATTCGCCTTCAAGGTGACGGACACCCGTCTGCACGCGGCTGGTTGTGTAATGGCAAGTAATGCGACCTAGTAATACAACTTAAAATTAATATAAATGCATTATTGTATTGCATTGATGGCCTGCCTGGGTAGGATGCGTCCGTTCTTTGACATAAGAATTTGCTTTGTCTCGTTCGCCCGATCCACGGACGATGTTGCGCGTTGCGGCGACGACCTCTCGTCGCCGCAACCACGGCTCTCTAGCGGTTGACAATTGGCGTCTATTCGCGTCTATTCGCGGTTAAAAAGTTTCGTGTCTTTCGTGTGTTTCGTGGTTTAAAAATCAAATTTATGTTCCCTCAATGGGGGCCAACCCTCATGAAAAATTCAGTTTTTGGTGTAATTAGGTGCGATTCGATGCAATCCGGTGCAGTGATCAGCCTCTGGGAGGCGATGTTTTTAGTGTGTTTCGTGACCATGGTTCGCGTTGGCAAATATTCAGATTGGGGATTCCATGTTGTGGAGGCTTGGGAAGCCGATTTCGTGGTTAACAAATCCGTGTTCATCCGTGTCCATCCGTGGTAAAAATTCGCAGGCGGTAAAGAAACCCAAAAACTTTTTTTTGGTAAAGAAAAGGTAAAATTTTGAGTGCTCTATCAACCACTTACGACGATTGGACCCGGGCCTGGTAAAGAAATGGTAAAGTGATTTTTTACCTGTTTATTAGCGTGAAATAGCGGTTAAAAAATTAAACGTTAATCAGTGGTTAAAAATTGCAAATCGCTCGGCGCGCACCAAAGAGGCATGACAAAAACGTCAAAATGCGCCAAAATGCGCCAAAACGCGACATGCCTCCTAAAAACGACGGTTTTTTTGTGATCTTTGTGCTTTTTTGCGGCTAAACCAATTCGCGTTTATTAGCGTCCATTAGCGGTTAAAAATTCGTGTGTTTCGTGTGTTTCGTGGTTAAAAACTCTTTGCGCCCTTGGCATCTTTGCAGGAATTATCCGGTTTTCATTTCGGCTTTTTCATACGGTGGCCCTCCGCAACGGAAAGATGGCCATTCAGCGGGAAATCCCGGCTTTAACCTTGCTGTCACGGAATTGCATTTGTTAGTCTTATTTCACCATTATGGCGGCTATTGGCAGATTCCAAAAGGGCGATGAAATTTTTCACGCCAAGGTTGTGGACGGCGAGCTGTTCCGCCTGAACGGCGATGTATTTGGCGCACCGTCCTTCGACCGCAAGCCGACTCCGCGCAAGGGCGTGAAGACGCTGGTGCCGGTGGTGCCGTCTAAAATCATCTGCGTCGGTGTGAATTACGCCGACCACGCGCGAGAGACAGGCAAGGAATTGCCGAAGGAGCCGTTGATCTGGTTCAAGGCGACGACATCGCTGCTGCCTGAGGGCGGGAAAATTGAAATTCCATTTCCCGAACACCGCACGGACTACGAGGCGGAATTGTGCATCGTCATCGGGCGAAAGATCCGCAATGTCTCGCCCACACAGGCGTCGCGCTACATTTTTGGATTACACCGCGTCGCGAAGACATCAGCGACCGCACGATCCAGAAATCCGACGGCCAGTGGGCGCGGGCAAAGTCGTTCGACACGTTCACACCGCTTGGTCCGCTGGTGGAAACGACGATTGATCCGAATGCATTGAACATCCAGCTTTTTCAGAACGGCCAGTTGCGGCAGAACTCGAACACGAGCCAGCTCATCTTCAAGCCCGCCGAACTTGTCAGTTTCATCTCGACGAACCTCACGTTGCTGCCCGGCGACGTGATTCTGACCGGCACACCCAGCGGCATCGGCCCAATCAAAAGCGGAGACAAATTGGAAGTGCGGATTCAGGGACTCGCGCCGCTGAACAACACGGTGAAGTAGAAAAATTATCGTGTCCTGGCACCTTTGCGGTTAATCTTTCCGCCGCATGAAGTGGACTCAAACGTTAATTCCGACCCTCCGCGAAGCCCCGGCTGACGCGGAAATTGTTTCGCACAAACTGCTGCTGCGCGCGGGCCTCATCCGCAAGCTTGCCGGCTGGCGTTTACACCTTTCTACCGCTCGGCCTGCGCGCATTGCGCAAGGTCGAGCAAATCGTTCGCGAGGAAATGGACAGGGCAGGGGCCATCGAAGTGCTCATGCCTGCGCTTCAGCCGAAGGAAATCTGGGAGCAGAGCGGCCGCGCCGAGACCGCCAGCAATGTGTTGTTCAAGGTGAAGGACGGCGCGAACCGCGAATGGTTTTTAAGTCCCACCGCCGAGGAGGTCATCACGACGCTCGCGGCGAATGAAATCAATTCCTACCGGCAGTTGCCGAAGAATTTCTACCAGATCAGCCTCAAGTTCCGCGACGAAATCCGCCCGCGCTTCGGGCTGATGCGCGCGAAGGAATTCATCATGAAGGACGCCTATTCGTTCGACACCACGGACGAGGGCGCGATGGCAAGCTACAAAAAAATGTATGACGCCTACACGCGCATCTTCGCGCGCTGCGGGCTGAAGGCGTTTCCGGTCGAGGCCGACACCGGCGTCATCGGCGGCAATTATTCGCACGAGTTCATGGTGCCCGCCGAGACCGGCGAGAACGAGGTGGTGTTCTGCGAGGCATGCGGTTACGCGGCGAACATCGAGAAGGCGACCAGCGGCATTCCCAAAACGGCTGCGCGCGAGATTGGCGCGGCCATCGAGAAATTTGCCACGCCCGGCGTCGTGACCATCGAGGCATTGAGCAAGGAACCTTACAAAGTTCCGGCGAATCGCCAGATCAAGACGCTGGTTTATATCGCCGACAGCAAGCCGGTCATCATTTTGATCCGTGGCGACGACCAGTTGAACGAGACAAAATTGCTGGCCAAGACTGGCGCGGTTGCAGTTCGCCCGGCCACGGTTGAAGAAATCGTGCCAATGCTCGGCGCGAAGCCGGGTTCGCTCGGTGCGGTCATCAATGTTCCGGCGGAGGTAAAAGTTTATGCCGACGAGCGCCTGCAAGGTGCGAACGACATGACCACCGGCGCGAACGAGGACGGTTTCCATTTCAAGAATGTCTCCATCGAGCGCGACATCAAGGTGACGGCGTGGTTTGATTTGCGGACGGTCACGGCTGGCGAGCCGTGCGCGAAGTGCGGCAAGCCTCTGAAAATTCGCCGCGCGATTGAAGTCGGCCACGTCTTCAAGCTCGGCACAAAATACAGCGAGAAGTTGAATGCGACATTTCTCGATGCGGACGGTTCGCGTAAACCGTCGGTGATGGGCTGCTACGGCATCGGTGTTACGCGGACGTTGCAAGCCGTGATAGAGCAGGGGAACGACAAGGACGGCATCATCTGGCCGTTGAGCGTCGCGCCTTACACCGTTTGCATAACGCCGTTGAGCGTTGCGCCAGACAGTGAGGTGATGAAGCTGGCGGAGAAGATTTATGCCGAACTGACGGCCAAAGGTGTTGACGTGATTCTTGACGATCGCGACGAACGGCCTGGCGTGAAGTTCAAGGATTCGGAACTGGTTGGATTTCCCATCCGCATCGGTATCGGTGAAAAATCGCTGGCGAAAGGCGAGGTGGAAATCAAGCCGCGCGGCGGTGCATTGCAAGCCATCAAAGCCGCAGATGCAGTGGAAGCCGTGATGAAATTGGTGGAGGAAGGCAACGTCACTTTGCGTGGCGCGTAAATTTTACCGTGGCAGAGGATGGAATGTGAATCGGGCGGGCCGGCTTGCCGCCGGGTCAATCTGCACGGTGTAATAACCGCCGTCATTCAACAGTTCAATGCCGGACAATGCGGGGCAGAGCCGCACGCGGAATGGCCACCAATGATGGGCTTCATGCAGCGCCGAGGTGAAACGGCTGACGTTCCGGCCCAGAAACCCGATGGTTGGAATTCCCGACAGCAACCGGCTTTTCCACAAGATGAGGCGCGTGTGCAGATGTCCGAGAATCGTTTGTTCCACTTGGGGCAGCCGGCGGCGCACTGATTCTTCACGCGCCCAGAAACGGCAACGCCGTCGGGTCGTGGCAGAACAGCAACACGCGCTGCTCCGGACTGCAAGTCGTCAAATGCGGCGCGGATTTCAGCGAGATGCGCCTCGCGCAATTGCTGCCATTCCGGCCATTCCTCCGGCAACGTGTCCGGCTGGTTCGCGGGCAGGGCTATGAGCGGCGATGACACGCCGATCAGCAGATAACGTCCAATGGCAAATTTCCAGAACGGTTTCAGTCCAAGCTGCCGTCGTGGCGCAATGCCAGCTTGCCAGCCGCATTCCGCCTTTCCCGCCGAACATCGGCACTTTTCCCAATTCGTGGTCGCCAAGCGTGAACCGCGCCCTGTCGCCGAATTTCGCGCGCAGCTTGTCGAGGCATTCCTGCGCGCTTTGGAATGCCGCCGGGTCGCTGACGCCCACGAACCCGCTGTCGCAACTATAATCTCCATTGGCCACCAGATAATCCACCGGCGACACTTCGGCCAGGAAACGGTCCAGCTGCCGTCCCTGGTCAAGTGGATGGCGCAACCAGATCAAATGCCGGTAGGCGCGTGCGACTGTCGCGGAGCAGGGGATTGGCGATGACGCGAAGCTCGTAATCTTCGCCGCGTGCGCGTTCGGCGGGGCCGGCGTAATGGATGTCACTCAAGATGGCGACGGTCATGTCGCCGGGTGCGCGGGTTTCCATGCGGCGTCAATTGACCACCCCGGTTCGATCCAGGCAGTCACGCACCGTCCTGGCGAGCGCGGAGTGAGTGTAAGGTTTTTGAAGAAAGCGCGTGTGCGACCTCATGAGCAGTTCCTCTCCGACTTCGGTTGAGGAATAACCGCTGGTGAAAATGATTTTCAAATCCGGCCGGTCGGCCAGCAGCCATTCGGCGAGATCCACGCCGGAGACACCTTCGGGCATCACCATGTCGGTGAGCAGCAGGTCAATTTCACCGGCGGATTGACGCCACACTTCGAGTGCCTCCTTGCCGGTGCAGGCTTCCAGAATGTGGTAACCGCAGTCTTCGAGGATGTCGCGTGCCATTTCCCGCAGGGTTGCCTCGTCCTCGACAATGAGAACGGTTTCGGTGCCGCCCACGACTGGCGCAGCCGCGGCGGCTCCATTTGTTCCGGAAACGGCTTTTTCCCCGCCGGCTGACAAAAAAATGTCAAACGTGGTGCCTTTGCCCGGTTCACTGTTCACCTCCACCCAGCCGTCATGTTGTTTGACGATGCCATAGACGGTCGCCAGCCCAAGGCCGGTGCCTTTGCCGACATCCTTCGTGGTGAAGAAAGGTTCAAAGATGCGCCTCAACGTCGCGGCATCCATGCCGGTGCCAGTGTCGGAAACACGCAAGCCGCACGAAACAGTCCGATACGGGCTTCGGGATGCGTCTCGGCGAAGCCGGCGTCAATCGTCAAGGGCACGATGCTGATGGTCAAGGTGCCGCCGTCCGGCATGGCGTCGCGGGAATTGACGGAAAGATTCATCACAACCTGCTCAATCATGCCGGCGTCGCCCTGAGCACGAACGGGAGTTCCTCCGGCGGCTGGAACTGGAGCGTGATGGTTTCGCCAATGAGGCGCTGCACCATTTTGGTGAGGTTGCCCACGACTTCGCGCAGATCGAGCTGGGTGCGTTGCATCACATTTTTGCGGCTGAACATGAGCAACTGGCGCGTGAGGCCGGCGGCGCGTTCGGCGGCGAAATAAACGGCCTGCACCGGATCCACGACTTCGGACGGCAGCGACGGCTTGGCGAGCAGCGCGCTGGTGTGCCCCTGGATGATGGTGAGCATGTTGTTGAAGTCGTGCGCGACACCGGCGGCGAGCTGGCCGATGGATTCCATTTTTTGCGCCTGGCGCAATTGCTCCTCCAGACTCAATCGCTGCGTGATGTCCTCGGCATAACCGTGAACGATATGGCTTGCCAGCATCGGATGGAACGACCATGAAAACGTGCGCCCACAGATTTTTGTTTCCAGGCGCAATCTGCTTTTGCCCGTGGCAAGACAGTCGCGGATGATTTCATCCGCGTTTTCAGGCAGCACTTCGCGCGGGTGATTTTTTTCGATTGAAAGCGCCAGTTGTTGCGCGGCATCATTGAAATAAACCATCGTCCCGTCTCCGGCAAATTCCATCGCCGCGTTTGGATTCATCTGCGCGAACGCCGCGAGTTTCTCCCGTTCCTTGATGCGCTGCTCCAGCGCGGCGGCCATGCGGTCGAACATTTTCGCAAGCTGGCCGAGTTCATCGTCCGAGGCCGGCAGCCCGGTTCGCGCGGCCAGATTGCCGTCCGCGATTTTCCGGGCGGTTTCCGACAATGCATGCGCCTGCCGCCGCACAAAATACTCGCCGCCCATCCACGCCGCCGTCAGCGCCAGAAAACCCACGATGAAGCCGCTCATCGGCAGGTCGTAGATATACATCACCAGCAGCGCGGGCGTGATGAGCAGCAGCACGCTGCCGACCAGCTTCATCCGCACCGTGGAGAATCTGAAAATGCTTCTTTTCATCTGGTGTTCTGAACGCGCGCAAATATAGCCCATGATGTGCCGCTCCGAAAGCGATTTCAAATTTCGACCGCAAGCGCCGCCGCGCGTCCTTTGGGCAGGCTTCCCGAGGTGAAAAATCAAAAAACCGTGCAGAAACTGTCGCAATTCGGCCGTTTGAGCACGTGTCAACTTCAAGCGCAAGCACGCCGGCCAGCCACCTTTTAAAAGTGCGCGGACAATCTGTTTTGCGCCATCTGTCAGGTTTGTCTTTTGCAGGTCAGGATCGAGGCCAAGTTCTCGCAATAATTTGAGTTCAAATGCAAAAACCAGTTGTACCGACGGTTTTTGGCTGCAAAGACAGTCGAGAAATCCGCGCAGCAATTCGAAAATGGCGGGCAATGGCGTTTCTGTTTCAGTCGCCTGTTCGATGAGCGCGGTGGCGTATGCCGCCTGGCTTAATTTCAAAATGTCATCCCGGATTGCTCCATGCATTTCGTGCAGGACGACTTCGCGCAGGGCATGCAAATCCGAGTGGCGGCTCCGGCTGAATGAAAAATCAGCCTCATAAAATATATCCAGCTTGCCAAGGAACGGTGATTTGAGGCGGCGCGCACCCTTGGCAACGGTGGCGATGCGGCCAAAATCTGGCGTGAGCCAGAGAACAACCAGGCTGGTTTCGGTGAGCGGTCGCGTCCGCAAAATCAGGCCGGTGGCGTTTTGGATCATAAACGCGAAGGTGGAAGATGGAAGATAGAAGATGGCATGCCATTTTTTCGCGCTTCGCTTTCTCCTTTCTCCATTGTCTATCCTCGTTTTTCCGCCGACGTCGGCGCGTATTCCTGCGAAAGGGCGCCGAGGCTGATGATGTATTTGAAGCCGTCAGCAACTGAGATATCAAGCTTCGTGACTTTATCCACCGGCACCAGGATCAAAAAACCGCCCGTGGGAATGGGCGTTGTCGGGATAAAAACACAGACGATTGTTTCTTTGGTCGCCCGGTGTATCGGATTATCCTGGTCGCTTGTGATGAACCCGACCGAATAAATCCCCTCGCGAGGATATTCGACGAGCACGACGGTCTTGAACGAGCTTTTTTTGCCGGACGTGAAAGCCTCGTCCACCTGCCGGATCGTGCCGTAAATCTTGTTGAGCACCGGCACGCGCAGCATCAGGCCGTCCGCCCAGGCAATCATCCGCTTGCCAAAGTAATACCGCGCCAGCACGCCGATGGTGGAAACGATGGTGACTGCTAGCAAAAACGCCAGCACACTCCAATACCAGAACATCGGCCCGACGCCATCGTTCTCATGTGTCAGGCTTTTCGGCAGGAAAAACAACAGCATATCGGTTATGCTGGAGACCGTGCCGAAAAACCATTTGACCACGGCCAGCGTGATCACACCGGGCAGCACGATTGCGAGTCCGGTAAAAAAGCTGGCACGCCAGCGCGCAAAAAGCGATTTCTTCACGCGGGAAGTTTAGAAGCGCAGCCGATTTGCGCGAGGGAAAACTTCTTTGCAAGGCGCGCTAGCAGGAGGTTTTCTTCGCGTTTCATCTTGCGCCGGGCTGCGGCGTGAAGGTCGTCCTGACCAAGCAGGTGCAGAACGCCATGGACAAGGTAACGGACGATTTCCGACCGCCAGTCGGTCTTGAATTTTTTTGATTGAGAAATTGCCTCGTCCACGCAGATGAAAATTTCGCCGCATAAAGTAGCGCAGGTGTCCTGCCTGCTAATTTCTCGCTTGGATAATTTTTTGTGCAAGCGGGGCAACTGCGCTGCTTTTTCCGTGTAATCAAATGTGATGACGTCCGTCAAACCTTCATGCTGGAGAAAAGTCTCGTTTAGCAGGGTCATTTCTCGTGCGGCAACAAGATTGATGCCGAGTTCGGCTCCTCCGGTTTTCAAATCTGTCAGCAGGGCCTCACAGATTTTCCTCAGCAGGCGCACATTGATTTTTCGCACATGCTGATTGTTGGTGATGACGATGTTCATCCGGCTTTCAGCCTGCCGCGGTGTTCCTCGTAGGCCGTGATGATGCGTTGGACGAGTGGGTGCCGGACTACGTCCCGCTTGGAAAATTCAATGATGGCGATGCCTTCAGTGTGTTTCAATGCGTGGTGTGCTTCGAGCAAACCGGAATATTTGTGCGGCGGCAGGTCAATCTGGGTCTCGTCGCCAGTAATGACCGCCTTGGAGCCGTGGCCGAGCCGCGTAAGGAACATCAGCATCTGCTCCGTCGTCGAATTCTGCGCCTCGTCGAGGATGATGAACGCGCTGTTCAAAGTACGCCCGCGCATGTAGGCCAGAGGCGCGATCTCAATCGTCCCGCGCTCGGTGTGCTTCGAGATTTCCTCGGCGGGCAGCATGTCGTGGAGCGCATCGTGGAGGGGGCGCAGATACGGGGTGATTTTTTCAAACAGATCACCCGGCAGAAATCCCAGCGCCTCGCCGGCCTCGACCGCGGGGCGCGCCAAGATGATCCGGGACACCTTGCCATCGCGCAAAGCTGCGAGGGCGAGCGCCACGGCCAGATAGGTTTTGCCGGTGCCTGCCGGACCAACACCGAACGTAATGTCGTGCTTACGGATGGCGTCGAGGTATTTTTTCTGGCCAACGGTTTTGGCGGTGATGCCCGGCTTTTTCTCGTGCGTTGTCACTCGGTCGTTCACCAGGTTTTTCAGCGTCTCCGCGCCTTCGTGTTTCACGACGTTCAGCGCATGGGTGAATTCCCGGGTTCGCACTGGCGAACCCGCCTTCAGTAGGGTTTCCAGCGACGCGAAGAAATGTTTGGCGCGCTCAATCGCGTCCGCTTCACCTTCCAGTCTGATCCAGCCCTCGCGCGCCGTGGCTTTGACACCGAGTTCGCCTTCCAGCGATTGCAGATTTCTCGGCTCGTGGTTGAAAAGCTGCTGCGCAAACCGCGCGTTCTCGAAATGAAGGGTTTCGGTCGGCACGATTGAAATTATTTTGCAAGTACCGCCCGCAGTTTCGCCGCGACATCCCGCAACGCCTCCGGAACAACGCCGGTATTGGCGATGACCGGCATGAAGTTCGTGTCACCGTTCCAGCGCGGCACGATGTGGATGTGCAGATGCTCCACGATGCCCGCACCCGCGACTTTGCCGAGGTTGATGCCAATGTTGAATCCATCCGGCTTCATCAGTTGCGTCAGCGCGTTGGCGCATCGGCGCGCGAGTTTCCACAAATCGGCGAGTTCCTCGTCGGTCAATCCGTTCAAGTCCGCTACTTCCCTGTAAGGCACGACCATCAGGTGGCCGCCGTTGTAGGGATATTTGTTCAGCACCGCGAAACAGGTGCGGTCGCGGGCGATGACGTAATTGCCCTCGTCATCGCCGGATTGGGCGATGCGCGTGAACAAGCCTTCCTTGAGTTCAGGCTTCGGCGACAGGATATATTCAATCCGCCACGGCGCATGCAGTGATTCCATAGGTTAAGTGTAGGAGTCGAGGTAACGAGACTCAAATTGAATTTATCCGTGGCGACGTCTCGTCAGAGCGTCGCAAAATCCGGCTTTCTGCCGAAAGCTGCTACGATTACTTTGGCAAACTCAAAATCGCGGAAGCCGCGAGCTGGCTTGCCCCGGGTTCACCGAGCGAGGAAACAACTTTGGCGAGCTGTGATTTGATTTTTGTCCGGCGCGATTCATTTCGCAACAGTTCCAACACCGCTTGCGAGATGTTTTCCGGCGTCGCTTTATTTTGGATGAATTCAGGGAAAATCTCCTCGTCCGCCAGAATATTGGGCATTGTCGCCCATTTGACTGTGACGATGCGTTTGGCGATTTCGTAGTTGAACCAGGACGTTTTGTAGAGCGTCACCGTCGGCAAGCCGAAGAGCGCGCACTCCATCGTCACCGTGCCGGTCGAGGCAATGGCAACGTCCGCCTCGGCGAGCGCCTGCGACAGGTTGCCGGTTTGGATTTCGAAATTTGACAGGAATTGTTTTGCTAGGTCATTTGCCACCATGCCGGCCAGCGGCGCGGCAATTGGCCGATCTGAACTGGCGACCGTGCTGATTCGCGCGGCCAGAATCCAAATCAATTCCTCCAGCAACCGGTCATTGGGCAGGACCATTTTGACTTTGGCTGACGGCAATTTGTCCTGGATGATTTTCAACGCGTCGAGCATCACCGGCAGATGCCGGCGCAACTCATCTGTCCGGCTCCCCGGCAGCAAAAGGATTTGCGATTTGTGATTTGCGATTGACGTGGGTCCCGGTTCGCGGCGCGTAAATCGTAAGTCGTCATTCGTAAATCTTCCAATCATGGGGTGTCCGACAAATTCCACTTTCAACTTTGGCACGCGCTTCGCGTACCAATCCTTCTCGAACGGGAAGATGCTCAGGAGCAGATCATAATCCGCAGCCAGCCGGTTCGCGCGGCCCGGACGCGACGCCCAGACCTGCGGCGAAACAAACTGGACGATTTTAGGATTCCACGGCGTGGACGCCGACCGAAGATTGCGGGCGTATTCCTTGATGGCATGGCCGAAGCGCAGGTTGAACCCGCCGAAATCCACTCCGATGACGACGTCCGGCTTGCGTTCGATGGCGAGCGCGAGCAGTTGATTGAACAGTTGGCGGAACTTGAAATAATTTTTCAGAACATCGGAAAAACCGACGACCGATTGCCGCGTCAGATCAAACGCCAGCTCCACTCCGGCTTCAGCCATCTTCGCGCCGCCCGCCCCGAAAAAGACCGGCGAAAATGGAGGATTGAGAATGGAAGCTTGAGCGCGCCCGTTTTCGCCTTGCTTCGACGCGGCAAGCAGCGCGGAAACCAGTTCCGCCGCGAGCAAATCCCCGCTCGCCTCGCCGGCGATGAGCATGAACGATTTTGGGCTCATTTACTCTGCTGCACCTGCCGCGTGATTTCAAAGGCCAGATCCAGCGCGCGTTTGGCGGATTCGCCGCTGACGACGAGGCGTGTGTTTTTCGCGGACGCAATCCACGAAATCTTGCAGTTCCAGCTTGAGTGGTTCGTCCTTCGCAATCGGCACCGGCTCGCGCACGATGCTTTTTGCCGCCAAATTCGCTGACGATGGCGGAGTCCTTGCCGATGCCCAGTTCGCGGCCAAGAAGCTTTTTCAGACTTGGAACTTTCCTCCTCGCCGTCGCGGGCGATGCGATAAATGAATCCTTCCTGCGCGCGGTAATCGAGCGAGATGTAGCTGGGCGTCGCGCCGCCGCTGAAGACGCGAATCTTCCGCATCCGCTCCGGGCTGACGCGGCTGACGGTGAGGTTGGCGACGCAGCCGTTGGCAAAACGCAGCCGCGCGTTGGCGATGTCCTCGCTCTTGCTCAACACCGGAATGCCCACGGCGTCCACGCTCGTCACCGGCGATTTCACGAACGCGAGCACCACGTCCAGATCGTGAATCATCAAATCGAGCACGACGCCGATGTCGGTGGAGCGGGCAGGGTAGGGCGAGAGCCGGTGTGTCTCGATGAAGCGCGGTTCGGGCGCGGCGGTTTCGAGATAATTGAAAACGGGATTGAACCGCTCGACGTGGCCGACTTGCAGGACGCAGTTTTTTTGCTGCGCGATTTGAATCAGTTCGGCGGCCTGCGCGGAATTGTCGGTCATCGGCTTCTCGACGAGGACGTGTTTGCCTTGCAGCGAGCAGTTGTTTCGCGATGTCAAAATGCGTCGTGGTGGGCGTGACGATGTTGAGCGCGTCGCTGGCGCGCGGCGGCTTCGGCGATGGAATTGAAAACGCGCGCGTTGTGCCGGGCGGCGATTTTGCGGGCGGCGTCGGCGTTCGCGTCGAAAATGCCGGCGAATTCCACAAGTCCGGCGTCGGCAAGTTCGGCGTAAATGCGGACGTGGTTCTGGCCGAGCGAGCCGGTGCCAAGGACGGCGACTTTGACCTTTGGTGCCATGCGCGGAGCTTAAGGTTCAGGGTTCGCGGTTCAAAGTTCAAAATTGCGGGGCGAAAGCGAACTTATCGACGCTCCGCGGACTTTCGACGCCAAAACGCCAAAGATTTCAGCTTGCGTTTTGAGCGGTCAGCGGAAAAACTGTGAATTCGATATGCAAGCGCAAGACACAACGACATTGTTTCTTCTCAAATTGTGGCCGTGGGTTGAAACCAACAAGAACCGGCTGATTGGCGGAGCGGTAATCGCCGTCCTCGCCATTTTTATAATCTGGTTCGTGGCCTGCCAGCGTGAGGCGAAGGAAATCGCCGCGGGACAGGCGCTGACGCAGGTGGCGATTTCCAGCAGCGGGCCGTCGGCCGACGCCTATTTGCAAATCGCCGAGCAGCATCCCGGCACAGTTGCCGGACAGCGGGCGTTGTTGCAGGGCGCGGCGGCGTTGTTTGAAGCGGGCAAATACACCGACGCGCAGGCGCAGTTCCAGAAATTTCTCGACGCGCATCCTGACGGTGAATTTTCCGGTCAGGCCGCGCTCGGTGTGGCGACCAGCCTCGATGCCCAGGGCAAAACGGATTTGGCCGTCGGCGCGTATCAGCGGGTCATCAGCATTTCTTCCGATACCGCGGTCGTGAACGCCGCAAAATTCGGTCTGGCCCGGATTGAAGAGTCACAGGGCCGGCTCAACGACGCCCTCGTTCTTTATCAGGACGTTGCGCGCGCCGACCCCGGCGGCTCGCTCGGTTCCGAAGCGACCATGCGCCTGATGGAATTGAGGAGCAAATTGCCGGCGGCCGCGCCCGCGCCAACTCCGGCGGCTTCTTTGTTGAATTCGAGTCAATAGACCATGAAATTGACAATCATCGGAACGGGCTATGTCGGCTTGGTCACGGGAACCTGTTTTGCCGAGGTCGGTCATCATGTCGTTTGCGTGGACAACGACGCGGCGAAGGTCAAATTGCTTCAATCCGGCGGCATTCCCATTTACGAACCGGGCCTCGAGGAACTCGTGAAGAAAAATGTCGCCGCCGGGCGGCTGGAATTCACGAACAGCACCGCCGAGGGCGTCCAGAAATCCGACGTGATTTTCATCGCCGTGCCCACGCCGCCGCAACCGGACGGCTCGGTGGACTTGAGCTTTATCGAGAAAGTTGCGCGCGACATCGCCGCCGCCATGACGGAATACAAAATCGTCGTGGACAAGAGCACCGTTCCCGTCAAGACCGGCGAAAAGGTTTCCGAAACCATCAAGCGCTATTGCAAGGCCCAGGTGGAATTTGATGTCGTCAGCAATCCTGAATTTTTGCGCGAAGGTTTCGCCGTCGGCGATTTGATGAAGCCCGACCGCGTGGTCATCGGCGTCCGCTCGCAACGGCCCGTTGCCGCGATGAAGGAAATCTACCAGCCTTTCAACGCGCCGATTGTCGTCACCGACATCAATTCCGCCGAACTCATCAAGCACGCGGCGAATTCCTTTCTCGCCCTGAAAATTTCCTACATCAACGCCATCGCCAATATTTGCGAAGCCGCCGGCGCGAACGTGCAGGAAGTGGCCAACGGCATCGGGCTGGACGAGCGCATTGGCCGGCGATTTCTCGACGCCGGCATCGGCTTCGGCGGCAGTTGCTTTCCGAAGGACTTGAGCGCCTTCATCAAAATCTCCGAGCAGGTCGGTTACGAGTTCAGGCTGCTCAAGGAAGTCCAGCGCATCAACGCGGATCAGATGGACCGGTTCGTCAAAAAAATCACCGACACGCTCTGGGTGTTGAAGGACAAAACCATCGGCGTGCTCGGCCTCGCGTTCAAGCAGAACACCGACGACGTGCGCATGTCGCCGGCCATTGAGCTTTGCCAGCGTTTGCAAAAGGAAGGCGCGGCCCTCCGCGTGCATGATCCCAAAGGCGATGGAAAAGGCGCAAGGCGGTGCTGACCGAACGTGACTTACGTTGACGACATGAACGCCGTGGCCGAAGGCTGCGACGCGCTCGTCGTGGCGACGGAATGGGACGAATTCAAAAAACTCGATCTCGACCGCGCCAAAAAATCGCTGACGCATCCCATCATGTTCGACGGCCGCAATCTTTTCGACCCCGCCGAAATGGAACGGCTCGGCTGGATTTACAAAAGTAGTCAATGAAATGAGCAAGCCGTTATTCAATAAAAACCAAAATAAAATACAGCACTTGAAGTTTCCGCCGCGCTTATTTTCCACCAGGGCAAACTGCTAATCACCCAACGTCATGCCAATGCGCATCTCGGCGGGCTTTGGGAATTTCCCGGCGGCAAGCGCGAGCCGGACGAAACTTTCGAGCAATGCCTTGTCCGCGAATTGCGCGAGGAACTCGGCATCGAAGTCGAAGTCGGCGAATTGTTTGAGGAAATTTCCCACGCCTACCCCGAAAAAGCCGTCCACCTGAAATTTTTCGCCTGCAAATTGATTTCCGGCGAGCCGCGGGCGCTGGGTTGCGCGGCGTTCAAGTGGATTGAAAAGGCGGAACTGGCCGATTTTGAATTTCCTGCCGCCGACGCGCGGTTGCTGGAGAAATTGCGCGCCTACAACTTTTCCGTAAAGTTCCTCAACGACCTGACGGAAATTGTTTTCGCCCGGCTTGACGATGGCAAACTCGCGCTTGGCATTATCCACCGAATCGCTCGCGTGCGCGGCATTGACCGTGATGTTCGAGCCAAATTCGCGGCGGATGGAGCCGGGCGGCGCCGTGGAAGGATCGGTCGGGCCAAGCACGTCGCGAATTTTGCGGACGGCGTTCACGCCTTCATAGACCAGCGCGATGCACTTTTGCGTGCCGGGCTGCCGGCGTTCCTCGTCAGTCTTGAACTCGGACGGTATGTGCCCGGTCATGAACCGCATGATGTTGTCAAACTGGTGGTCGCCGTGGAGCGGGCCGAGGATTTCGCCAAGCGCCTGCTGTTGTTCCGGCGGGATTTTGAAGGTCAAGTTCCTTTTCCAGCAGATGCGCGGCGCGTTCGCCGACACCTTTCTTGAGCTTGGTGCGCAGCACTTCGCGGACCGGGCCGTAAAATTCCAACGCCTGCGCCAGGCTCATGTGCAGCACTTTGACGCCGACGATGTAAAGTCCCGTGCGTGAAAAGAAATCAATCACGTTGCCGGGGCGGCCGGTGGGAAATCTGAAATTGTCCGGCTTGATGAGCACCAGCGTGCGTTCGCCGGTTTGTCCGGGCGGATAAGCGATGACATCTTCCAAAATGCCGCCGTCGGTATCAGAAAACCGCGCCCACAATTTCAATTTGGCCTCGGCTTCCTCCGCGTTTGGCGCGGCCAGCACGGCAGGCTCAAAGTAACGCACGGTTTTTCCGTCGTCATCCATGATCAAATCGCTGTAGGTGTCGCGAATCGTTTCGCCGCTGCGCCGGTCGGGACTCAAATTGCCGACGACCGCGCGCACTTTGCGCACCGCATCCTCGCCGCGAAAAACCATCACCATGACACGCGCGGCGGCGTCCTGTCTTCGGATCGGGCGAAAGGTTATGAAGAACGTAGTTGTGGAGCAGTTCCTGGATTTTCCGGTCCTGCGGGTCTTCGGCGGAAACAATCGCCTCGGCGTATTGCTTTGCCAGTTCCGCGCTCGGCGCAAACATCCGCATCGCGGCCAGATCGAGGCCGGTGCGCGTGATGAGACGGCTCAAAATGCCGCCGGTGCGCGACTTGTAAAGCGAATAGGGAGTGACGATGACGTAGGCGAGCTGGTGCGACATAATTAGCTCGTCGGCGGATTAACGGGGGTTGCGGCCGGAGCTGCGGCTGGAGCGGCCTTGCCGCCCAAAATCTTGAACATGACCGTCCCGCAAGTCGGGCATTTGCCTTTGATGGCCTTGCGCCCGTTCTTCATCGTTTCCTCGACGCCATTCGAGATTTCCCGCTTGGCCTTGCATTTGACGCAATATCCTTCTGCCATAAAAACTTTTACCGTCCGCGCTTCATGCCCGAACGATGTGAATAGCTTAACCAAGCCAAATGCGGAGTGCAACTCGGAAAGGAGGCGATGGCTTAACCTATTGAAAACCAAATACTTACAACAACTGCTTTGTCGCCTGCTTCCGTAATTCCGTCTTCAGAATTTTTCCCGTCGCATTTTTGGGCAGCGCGGGCAGGATGATGATTTGCTTCGGCACTTTGTAGTCCGCCAGTTTGCCGCGGATGAATTGCAGCAGCGCCTTTTCATCGAGCGTTTGCCCTTCCGCCGCCGCGACAAACGCCAGCGGCTGCTCGCCGCGCCGCGCGTCCGGCACGCCGATGACCGCCGCCTCCTTCACGCCGGGAAAATGGTAAATCACCTCCTCAATCTCGCGCGGATAGACGTTGATGCCGTTGACGATGCAGCATGTCCTTCTTGCGGTCGGTGATGTAATAATAGCCGTCGGCGTCGCGATGGCCCACGTCGCCGGTCAGCAGCCAGTCGCCGCGCATCACTTTCCTCGTTTCTTCGGGCTGATTCCAATAGCCCATCATCACGTTGCCGCCGCGCACGCAAATCTCGCCTGTCTCGTTCACTCCGAGCATTTTGCCCGATTCGTCCTGCACGCTCATCTCGACGTTCGGAATCGGAATGCCAATCGAGCCGGCCTTGTGTGCGCCGCGCAGAGGATTTTTGGAAACGACCGGACTGGCCTCGCTCAAGCCGTAGCCCTCGATGAGCGGCACCTTGAATTTTTCCTCGAACTCCTTCAGCGTCTGCATGGGCAGCGGCGCGGAGCCGCTGATGAAAATGCGGATTGGCTGCGGCGTGGGGAATCTGCGCGCCGAGCATCATCCGGTAAAATGACGGGACGGCGGGCAGGATCGTCGCGCGGCGCGAGAAAATTTCCTGCAACATGGCGCGCGGCGGATGCAGCGATTTCACCAGCACGATGGAGCCGCCGACGGTGAATGGCAGGAAAATCCCCACCGTCATCATGTAGGTGTGAAACAGCGGCAATATCACGGCGAATGAATCTTCTTCGACCATGGCAAGCACCAGACGGCAGCTTTCGACGTTGTGCAGCAGGTTGCCGTGTGAAAGCATCGCGCCCTTCGGTTTGCCTGTCGTGCCGGATGTGTAAATGATGACGGCCAGGTCTTTTTCAGAAGATGATGGAATCTGCGGTTCGGAAACCGCCGTCGCCAGAGTCGCGATATCCTCAATCGTGAAAATTGTTAGCGACGGCCGCACATTTTTTAATTCCGCCGAGTACGCGCCCAATTCCGCGTCCGTGATCATCGTGTCAATGCCGCCGTCGTTCAGTATGTATCCGACCTCCGCCGGTTTGAGGAAATTGTTGATGGGGACGACCACCGCACCCGCCTGCAAAATGCCGAAGACGCACGGGACGAACTCCGGACAATTCTTCAGCCATAGCGCGACGCGGTCGCCCGGCTTCACGTCAAACTGGTTTTGCAAATGCGCGGCGACCTTTTGCGATTGCGCGAGAATCTCGGCGTAGGAAAATTCGCGGTCGCCCCAAAAAATGGCTTTCTTCTGCGCGTGCTTTTGCGCGCAATTTGCAAAGGCGGCGGCGAGGTTCATGGGCAAAACTTAAACCACCCGGATGCTAGGGCACAAAGCAATTTCTAAAAACTTTATGGCTTCCTGTCTTTGTGGTATTTCTTTCGCGTGATTGAAACTGACGAAAAGCTCGCCGCATGGCTGCCAAAATTGCGCGTGGCAAAATGGGTTGCGGTGGACACCGAGGCTGACAGCCTTCACGCCTATCCCGAAAAGGTCTGCCTGGTTCAAATCAGCACGGCTGACGGTGACCGGCTGATTGATACGCTGGCGAAAATAAATCTTGAGCCGCTGCTCGAAGCGCTCGAACGAACACGAACTCATCATGCACGGCGCGGATTACGACCTGCGGCTGCTGCGCAAGCACCATGATTTCACGCCTTCCTCGATTTTCGACACGATGCTCGCCGCGCGGTTGCTCGGCGAAGTCGCAGTTCGGTTTGAGTTCGCTCGTCGAAAAATTTCTCGGCGTGAAACTGGACAAGGGTTCGCAGAAGGCCGACTGGGCGCGACGTCCGCTGACGGAGAAGATGGAAACCTATGCCCGCAACGACACACATTATCTCAAACCCCTCGCCGACAAGCTCAAGCTCGAACTGCAGCAGAAGGACCGGCTCGCGTGGCACCAAGAAAGTTGCGCGCGATTGATTGACGAATGCTCGCAGGCACCCGTCGTGGACGGCGATTTCGTCTGGCGCATCAAAGGCAGCAGCCATTTGAACCGCCCGGCGCTTGCCGTTTTGCGCGAACTCTGGCTCTGGCGCGAAATGGAGGCCATCGCCGCGAATCGTCCGCCGTTTTTTATCCTGAACCATGAGAAGCTGGTGGATATTGCGGGTGCGGCGGTTGAGCAGCAGCCGGTGGAAAATCTATTGTCACCGCGAATGTCGCCACGCCGTCGCGAAGCTTTGCTTGAAGCAGTCAGGGTCGGCCTTGCCGTTCCCGCGGACCGGCATCCGGAAATCATCCGGCAAAAATTCGAGCGCCCGGGCGAGGCTGAACGCCGCCGTTACGCCGAACTGGCCCAGCGCCGCGATGCCCACGCCCAAAAGTTAGGCATAGACCCCACGCTTATCGCCAGCAAATCCACACTTGGCGACCTCGCGCGCGATTGGAACCGGCACGCGCCGGAATTGATGAGCTGGCAGCGCGAATTTTTGAAATGAAGTCTCGGCGGTGGCGAGCCAGTAAATAAAATGACCAACTCCACCATTCGGCGGAGTTGGTCACGTGACTGAAATCCAATCCAGTTGCCGCTTCCGGTCATGCCACGGTGATTTTCTTGTCGAGATAGACATCCTGAATGGCGTTGAGCAAACCAACACCTTCCTTTAGCGGACGTTGGAACGCCTTGCGTCCGGAGATCAAACCCGTGCCACCGGCACGTTTGTTGATGACGGCGGTGGCGACAGCCTGTTCGAGGTCGCCCTTGCCCTTGGATTCGCCGCCGCTGTTGATGAGGCCGGCGCGGCCCATGTAACAGTTGGCCACCTGATACCGGCAGAGGTCAATCGGATGGTCGCTGGTCAGCTCGGTGTAAATTTTTTCGTCAAGCTTGCCGTAGCTGGAATTGCCGGTGTTGAGCGCCTTGAAGCCGCCGTTGTTCTCCGGCAGCTTCTGCTTGATGATGTCCGCCTGGAGCGTCACGCCGAGGTGGTTCGCCTGGCCGGTCAAATCGGTCGAGACGTGATAATCAGTGGTCTTGCCATCCGCGCCCTTGATCTTGAAGGCGTTGTTGCGGAGATAGCACCACAATACCGTCGCCATGCCCATCTCGTGAGCATGGGCGAAGGCTTGGGCAACCTCGACAATCTGCCGGCCGCTATTGTCGGAGCCGAAATAAATCGTCGCGCCAACCGCCGCGCAACCCATGTCCGCCGCCTGCTTGATCGTGCCGAACATGATTTGGTCGAACTTGTTCGGATAGGTGAGCAGTTCGTTGTGGTTGATCTTCACGATGAACGGAATCCGGTGCGCGTATTTGCGGGCAACAGCGCCGAGCACGCCGTAGGTGGAGGCGACCGCATTGCAGCCGCCTTCCACGGCCAGCTTCACGATGTTCTCCGCGTCGAAATAATCCGGGTTCTTCGCGAAGCTCGCGCCGCCGGAATGCTCGATGCCCTGGTCCACCGGCAGGATGGAAAGATAGCCGGTGCCGCCAAGCCGGCCATGGCCGAACATGCGTTGAAGGTTGACGAGCACGCGGTTGTTGCGGTCGGACAAGCAATAAATCCGGTCAACGAAATCCGGCCCGGGGACGTGCAGCCGGTCCTTCGAGATTTTCGGGTTTTTGAAGTTAAGGAGATAATCGGCCTTGTCGCCGAGGAGTTGTGCGATTTGTGTCATAATTAAATTTCTTTCAGTTGAGGCCACTGGCCTCCGTTGTTGAAGCAACTCTAACAATGCCCGTCCGCCTTGACAAACCTAATTCTGTCTTTTAATCAACATAAATTGCTCCGTTTGAGATTGTGGAAGGCCAATTGGCCGGCCTTTAGCCGTTCTATTCCGGCGTAACCGGCCGGCGTGCTGCCTTTTTCTCGGCGTGATGGGATTTGTCGGCCAGCATCCGGGCCTTGGCCCGGCGGGAACGTTTCCGTTTCTGGCGGCGGATTTTCTCTATCTCGGCGCGTTGTGCGGCCACAAACCCTTTGGTCCGCGCCTCAATCTTGTCGAGCAGCAGGCGGCGGGCGATGAAGCGGTTGAGTCCCTGCTGGCGGGTCTCCTGGCATTTGACCTGCAGGCCGGTCGGACGGTGGAGCAGCATCACGCAGGTGGAAGTCTTGTTGACGTTTTGTCCGCCGTGACCGCCGGAGCGGACGAAAGTCTCCTCAATGTCCGCCTCGCGCACACCCAGCGCGGCCATGCGTTGTGCGAGCTGGGCTTCCTTTTCCGGGCTGACTGGAAACGTACTCATGGCCTTAATGTCATCTCACCAATTCAAATGCAAAACCCTTCAGATACTCCGTCTCTGGAATCATGGGAATAATCGGATGGTCCGGACCCTGCGAGAATGTTGCAACCCGGCGCAAAACATGGCGCGTGTCGAAGGCCGCCGATAATACCGTGTCCTGAAACAATTCCGCATTGACGTGGTGCGAACAGCAGAAGGTTGCCAGCGTGCCTCCGGCCTTGAGCAGCTTAAGCGCGCGCAAATGGATTTCCTTGTAGCCGCGCAATGCATCGGGAACTGAAGCGCGATTGCGTGTGAACGACGGCGGGTCGAGAATGATCAAGTTGAACCGCGGGATGACCTTCTCGTGCGGCTTCACGGCGGTTTGCGCCTTCAGCCAGTCGAAGACATTGATTGCCTCGAACGTGCATTTTTCCGCGAGCCCGTTCGCCGTGGCATTACGCTTTGAGGCTTCAATCGCGTCCTCGCTTTGGTCGAGTAGGTGGACGTGCGCCGCACCGGCGCTGGCCGCATGCAAGCCGAATCCGCCGAGAAAACTGAAGCAATCCAGAACCTGTGCATCCTTCGCAAACACCGAAACCGCCTGATAATTCGCCTGCTGATCGAGATACAAACCGGTCTTGTGGCCGCCGACCAGATCCGTTTCGAATTTCAGTCCGTTCAAGTTGACCGACACCGGGCCGCTTAATTCACCCGCCAAAAGCCCATTCGCTTCCGCCAAACCTTCAAACTTGCGCGACGCCATGTCGCTGCGCTCCAGGATGGCGCGCGCTGAAAAGATTTTTTGCAGCGCCGCGACAATCAGCGCCTTGCGTTGGTCCATGCCGAGCGAGGAAATCTGCACGACGAGCGCGTCCTCGTATTTATCCACGATAAGGCCGCTCAAGAAGTCGCTCTCGGCATTGACAACGCGGAAGGATGTGGCGCCGGGCAGGTGCTTTTGCCGGACGGCAAGCGCGGCGCGGATGCGCTCCTCGAAAAACTTCTCATCCACCTCCACGCGTTCCGGCGAAAGCACGCGGACGACGATTTTTGATTTTGAGTTGAAGAGGCCCGTGCCGATCAGCCGCTGGCGGTGATCCTTGACCTGCACGAGTCCGCCATCGGCAGGCGGTTGGTTGACGCGGAGGATTTCACCGTGATAAATCCACGGATGGCCGGCAATGATGCGGTCGGCCTCGCCCGGTCTTAGTAAAACAGTCGGCAATGAGTCCATAGTTTTGTAAACAGTTGGATGGAAGGTCTCAACGAACCGCCGGCGCGGAAAGAAAATAGTTGAAACATTTTACTTGCAAGAATCGCTAACCGGGTGGATAAGGATAATAAACCTATGAAATTCAGCGTCCCGATCAGCTCATTGTTGCACCACAAGGGCAAGGCCATGTGGTTCATCTCACCCGATGCCACCGTCTTTGAAGCCATCAAGCTCATGGCCGAGAAGAACATTGGCGCGCTTCTCGTCCTCCTGGATGGCAAGCTCGTCGGTATGTTCACCGAGCGCGATTATGCCCGCAAGATCGCGTTGCAGGGCAAGTCGTCCAAGGAAACGCGCGTGCGGGAGATTTTTACCGGCGTAGTCATCACCGTCAGGCCAGATGATTCAGTCGAGGACTGCATGAAGCTCATGACCGAGCACCGTGTCCGGCATCTGCCCGTTGTGGACAAGGAGGAACGTCGTCGGCATTGTGTCCATTGGCGACCTCGTGAATTGGACGATTTCCGCGCAGGACGCCGCCATCACCCAGATGGAGCAATACATTGCCGGCGGGGTTTCGGCGTGAAATGACCTGCGGAACTCAATTGGTAGTTATCCCATCCAATTGATTTTGGTAGTCGGTGGATTTTTGCCGCATCTGGGACGAAACGGTGATATGCTTCATTGCGCTATCAAACACCGCGTAACAGACCTTCTGAAGCTCAACCCGGTGAATGAACGAGTAGGCACAAATTGTCATCACCAGGAAAAACTTGATAACGCCCCAAACGCGTTCAGAAAGGGCGCGCCGTTTTTTCTCGCGTTCCTTCCGTTGCTCCTCGGCCTTGTATTCGTTGATCGTCTTCCGCTCGTCGCTCATGTCCTTGGTCGAATGTTATGTTCCTGACAATCAAATGCGCAACGGAAATTCCAGTCAGGCTTATTGGGAGAACGTTTTGGGAACAGCCTCAACGTCGGGCTTGGCGTTCGGCATTCTTGAATTACCATTGTCTCCGCCAACGCCAATGACGCAACAATCATCATGCTCGTCTTCCGGCACGACCAGAATGATGGCATAAGGCCGTGTCTGGTAAACTCCCGGTTTAAGCCGCTGCGGACGCTTCGTATTCCCATCCTGATAAACTGTCGGGGCGGAGCTGAAGGGCGCAAAATTATGGTTGGTTGAAGCGGTGGCAAACGGTTGCGAAATCGAGGACGGCTGTTCATTTGTCAGTGCGGCCGCCGCAAACAGGGTAGCCAGCAGCAATCCTGTTCCACCATACATCACGGATCTCGCCAAGGGCATCATGCCTTATTCGACAAGACTCCAAGCCGTACGTTCACGATTGAAACCAGCACTGCGCGGTCCGGTGTGACAAAAATTCAGCGGACCCTACGGCTTGGCCGCGGGCGAATTCGTGTCTGCATCTGCCATGACCCGTTTGGCAACGATGTCATATTCGGCAAAATCGCCGACCTTGCGATGGAGCTTCAGTTCGTCGCCGGAAATCTTCCCCGTGTATTCAATGCGGATGTCGTTGTCCTGAACCTTGAGCGGCTCGACAAAGGAGATGCCGTTCGTGCTGACCGTGCCATCGGTGATGGCCACGTCATTCGTTCCGGTTTCACGGACACCGACGGCCCGGCCCGTAAGGTTGGTTCCATCCACGTTGAATGTGTAGGTGTAAGTTTGCGTCCCGACCTGGGAATCAAACTGTGCCTGCCATTTCCCGGTCACCGAGTCCTGCGCCTGCGCCGTTCCAACAAATGCCAGCGCAAACGCCGCCAGCCCGATTATTTTGACGATGGTTTCGATAGTTTTCATGGATGGATTCTTGGTTGAACTGGATTGGGACAAGAGAATCACAAATGGGCAGGGTAGGGAAGCATAATTTCTGCTCCGGCTTCGGGAGCGTCCGCTTACTTTATGGGATGGCGTTCCAGCCTGACAAAACGTAGGCTTTTTAGAGTCAGATATATGATAATAAAGAAGACGGTCTGTTCAATCCTTGTTGCATTCCCGATGACGATTCTGGCGCAGGAAGCGCCGCAGGTGATTCATCTCTGGACGAATGGCGCGCCTGGATTCGAATCGCGCAAGGACATCCCCGAAGCCGGTACCCCTGCCATGGTTAAGAGTGTGGATAATCCATCCCTGACGGTTTTTCTTCCGCCAAAGGACAAGGCGAACGGTGCGGCGATGATTATCTGTCCCGGCGGAGGCTTTTACCAATTGAGTTTCATCTCCGAAGGCACGGATGCCGCGCGGTTTCTCAACAGCAACGGCGTGGCGGCGTTCGTCCTCAAATACCGCCTGCCGCACCTGACCAATTCCGTTTACACCCTGGAAAGCCCGCACGAAGACGGCCTGCGCGCCATGCGATACGTGCGAAGCCACGCGGATGACTGGGGCATTGATACCCACCGCATCGGCATGATGGGTTTTTCTGCGGGCGGCGAAGTCACCTCGATGACCGCTTTCGGCAACACCGTCGGGATCACAAACGCGCCCGATCCGATTGACCAGGCGGATTCGTGGCCGGATTACATTGTTGAGATTTATCCGGGACCCGCCGGGATTCCGCAGGCGCTGCCCACCAATGCGCCGCCGGCCTTTCTGCTCGTGGCCGACGATGACAATCATACCGAATCGGTCCTCAAGCTATTCACGTTGTATCGCGCCGCAAAGATTCCGGTGGAGGTCCACGTTTTGACCAAGGGCGGACACGGCTTTGGCATGGGCAAGCATTCCCGGCTCACGACGATCAAAGACTGGTCGCAACAGCTGACCGGTTGGATGGGCGATAACAACATTCTCAATCCCGCAGTACCCGCGAAAGGTTCCAAGTGAACCCGGCATGCCATTACGGCAGGTAGGCGAGCAGCGTGGCAGCCGCCAGAAATAAACCGAAAATCCAGCTATGACGGTGCATGACTGCCAGCAGCCTTTGAATCCCATCGGCCGCAATTACCTGACCGCCGTCATCCTCCTTTGGCGACAACAAATCGCGCTGTCCAGCTTGCTCGTTGGATTGAGGCTTTGTCTGTCGCTTCATGGCCCCATTTAGATTCCCAATTGTTACCAAACGTTACCAAAGATGACCACAATTGATTTTGAGAGTCTGGTTCCGCCTTCATAAAGTTCTGGCGCGAATAGCCGCAAAAGAACGAATAGACCACAAATGCAGAAAATAGAAAACATCGAATGAAGAGCGAGGAGCGAGGATCAGAGAGCAAAGAAAGATGACAACACAAAGGGATCCAGTCAAAAGTAAACGCGAAAACAAGCATGTAGCAGGGCGTAAATCCCGCACACTGCGCCGGGTCAGGGCGCGGGCACGGCCAGGCTGTTCTGCAGAATCAAAACAAGGTCGTCTGCGTCATTCGGTTCGGGGATAACCCAACGCGAGCCAAAAACCAGTTTGGGAACGGCATTGTTGCCATTCTGGACGGTGTCGCCGTAAATCCGAACGGAGGTTTGCAGATACTGGTCAATCCAAGGGTCGGCCCGGGCGGCGATCGAACTTCGCCTGGCCGACCAATTCGATTGCTTTGGCCCGGGCGGCGTCGAGGCTGTCGCGGTTGCCAGCGGTCGCCGGACTCAAACGAGAACATCCAGCGGTCGAAGGCCGGAAACGCCTCGCGCTTGGCCACCCAAACGGCCAGGCCAATTTTGGCCAGTTCGCAGGAGTCCTTGAATTCATCCACGTCACGGGGAATGTAAGGATTGCACCGGGTGTTCAACGGCGTCGGACACAGGGCAAAGGCCAGCTTGCCGTCGTAGCGGCGAACCGCCTCATCGAGCATGAAATGCAGTTGCTGGCAATGGGGGCAATTGTAATCAAAGAGCAGGGTGACGACGTAGGGGGCGTCCGGTGAACCGAGCAGCGGCACGTCGTGAGGATCAATGGCGGGCAGATAATTCTTCGACTCGCCGCCGCGATAGACGGCCGGGGGAACAAAGTCGGATCTGGCAGGCCGCCATGATGCCAGCAAGGACCAGACCAACCGAGGCGAAACCCAACGCGGGCAAATGGCCAAGAACGCGCCTTGCAGTTGTTGAGGAAACATCCGTGGGCCGGCGCTGTTGAATCGTCGTCGGGTTGCCTGGGCGCCCGCCAGATGACCAAAGCCGCCAGCAGCAGGCCGGTGATGTGCGTGGCCATGCAATAGGGGCAGAAAGAGCCAACGATCCATTTCTGCACGATGATGAACCACACGGCACTTCCCGCAGCCGCCCCGACCAGAACCAGCATCGCGCGCCAAGCCAGCCGCCGAACCGGTGCTTCCGTGGTCGGACCAATAAAAAGACTGGCAATCAAGCATCGCCAGATATGCCCCCGCCGCCAGACCGCTGACGGGCAACACTCCCGCCACCGACGACCACCGGCTGTTGAGCACCTGGTCGCACGGGCTACCGCCACCGCAGCCAATCACCGATCCGCCCACCAGATAATGCCAGCCAAGGTAGGAGCTCAACGCCAGAGCCAGCGCGCTCAACCCCGTCAACACCCAGCGCCACCAGGGCCATGACTGGCGGAAACTAGTCAATTTCTTTGATAGAAGCCAATGTTCGATCCATTCGACAGTAATCTTACGTTCAAATAGAAAACTCCGCGACCCGCCATCGAGCCGCGGAGCCTGAATCTGTATTGTCCGGAACGGTTCTATAACTGCCATCAAATTCAGTTCACAGCATCCTCACGGAATTTTCGTGGTATACAGGTTGGGCGCACCGGGAGTGGGAACGCTGCCGGCGACCTGCGCCCCGCTGGCATGCGCCTTGGTCAATGCCGTGGTGAGGGTGATGCCGCTGCCGGAAACCTGGGCACCCACCGCGTGCGCCATCGTGAGCGGCGCGGCGACAGTGATTGAACCGACCGCCAAACGCCGCTTCTGCCGCCGCGGCCACCGGCGACAGAGGCGACAACCGCCGTCTCAAGGTTCGTGCCACTGTCAATGGTGATGGTCTGGCCGGCGCTGAAACCCTGCGCGCTGGCGACCGGGATAACGGTCGCGCCTGCATCGGTGGCAGTGCCCACCGTGGTGCCGCCTGCCGTGCCAACCGTCGCGATGACCGCGGTTTCGCGGTTCGCGCCCGTATCAATGATAATCGTCTGGCCGGCGATAAAGTCGGCCACGCTGGCGACTTTGATATTGTTCGCGCCGGCGAGCAGAATCGGCCGCCAGGGTGATGGCGGACTGCAACAGGAAATCGCGGCAGTTGCTGCCGGTGTCGGCGCCGTCCGGGAAGCGGCCCGCGCTCCGTTGCGGGCGCCGGACCAGCCGGACCACCCCGCCTGGCGAAGCCTACTCCCGCCCCAGGCGATGGCACGCTGCAACCACTTCCCCGGGGACGCGCCTTGGTAACCCTGCGGCGGCCCATGGGTCAACGAGGCCGCCGTAGTTGAGGCTGTCCACGACCAAGCCAGCGGCGTCACGCAGCACCATGCTGCCGGCGCTGGGCGAGAGGGCGGGACCCCCGAACCACTGGTTGGGCGCCGGAGGACCCTGGTAGCCCGCGGTCGTGACCGCGGCGTCACGCACAACCGCGTTGATCTGCGTGGTCGCCGGCCAAAGGGCTGTCGAGCGTGATGCCGGTGCCGAGCGGCTGGAGAGGCTCGTTGCTCGAATGAGGATAAGCCGTCGCCGGTTGGAAGCTGATCCCCGTTCCCCTGACACTGAAGGGAAGATTGTTCGCATGGTTGAACTTCAGCGGGGCGGCCAGGTCGAGAGCCCGGGCGACCGCCACCGCCGGTTGCCTGCCAACGCCCGTGACCGTTACGGTCTCGATCCCATGGCCGACGCTGTCTATATCCAAATTGATCTTGTCGCCGACCGAGATATTAGCGGTGTTTCTCACGATGATATTGGTGTCGCCGACTTTCGCGTCCGCCGCCAGGTAGGTTTGCGTGCCTGGCTTGCCGACTGCGGTGACCGTGACCACCTCATAGTTTTCCACGGAATTCGCGACGGCCGGGAAGGTGGCGCCATAGCCGATGCCAATTTTCTGGCCGACCTCGACCGCAAAGCCGCCCCCGCCGCCAAAACCGCCGGCCGAACTGGTGAAAGGCACGCTGGTCGAACCAGGAGGGATCGTGATGACCGGACCATCGGGGAGAGGTTGCCACAGCGTTGTGCTGCTGCCAGTCGCCGTCCCGACGCTTGTGATCTTGCGGGTTTCCACGTCGGAGCCGGTTCCAATTTCAATCGTGTCGCCCACGCTCATGCCGGCCGTACTTCTGACGTAAATGGTGGCATCGCCCTTTTGTGCGGGTACCGCCAACCCGGAGTTGGCGAGTCCGAGCAGATAGAAACCTTTGGATGCGAGTTTCGTTCCGGACGGAATCTTCACCGAAGAGAAGATGGGCTGCGCGATCGGGTGCTGGGTCAGGGTCCAGTTGGAGAGGTCAATGTCAGTGTCGCCGGCGTTGTACAGCTCGATGAAAGAATCCGCAGAGTTGACCGCGAACTCGTTGATCTTGATCGGGCTGACATTCCGCACCTTTTCGACGGCTGTTTCAGATTGGCTTGCGCCAGCCATTGTCCAGGAAGCGTTGGCGACCAGATCGCCGTTGAAAGCCTCCGATCCCGAGGTGACTTTGAAGATTGCGCTCACACTTGCATCGGGCGCGACCGGGTCGGTGAACGTTTTTAAGGTCTCTGTGGAGCCGGAGATTGCAGAATTCCAACCCGCTGGCATGGAAATACTCAACTTGACTCCCTCTACGGGCACCTCTGAAGTATTCCTAAACGTTACGGTGGTGTCCTGCGAGGAACCCGGCGAGAACGTCTGGAGTCCCGGGGGAGTTTCGGTGGCCGACGCCGGCGCCAGACTCAACCGCTGCACGTCGTACTTGGCAGCCACAACGTTGGCCTGAACTTTCTGCTGGGTTTCCTGCGACGGGAAGGTGCCTGCGGCGGTCATCGCAGCTTCATAGACGGTGCCATCCGAGCCGTTGCTGTTGTCACCACCGTTGCCCATGAGGATGGCGCCCTGTTTGCGCATCGGGTCATATCTCTTGCTGACGCGCGGTCCGTCGAACATGGTCTTCAGTTCACCCGCTTGCGCGTCGCCGCCCATGCTTCTCCAATGGTGCGCTTCGCCGTCGGCCGTGGCAGTGACGAATCGCCATTTGATGATCGGCAAGTCACAGTTCTTGGTTCCATTCGTGGTGACACATCCTACGAGGTTGTTCTCCTGGTCGGTCATAATCCACGGGCCGGGGGGAGGGCCGTGATACCAAGGAGTGGCGTTGCCGAAGTAGGCGGTTTCCATTGTGCCTTCGCCGTCGTCGTGGCTGTCTATCTCGCCATTGCCGTAGTCGAAGCAGCAGCCGCCATTGTAGTGCTGGCCGTTAACAACCCAGTACTGCCCCTCCGCCTGATCATCAACTGCGGTACCGTGAGGGTTGTCGTTGCGGAGGCCCATTCCCGGCGCGATGAAGATGCCGTAGACCTTGTGGCCCATGATCGTAACCGGCGCCCAGTCGGCGACCGGAACGTTGTTAAAGCCGCCCATGACCATGGGGATGCCTGCGGGGCCTCGGGGCGCCTGGGTCATGTTGTTACCATGGCCGGACTGGTCGTAAACAGTGGCAATCCAGCAATAAGTGTTGGCGCAGAAGGCGTCCTGCGCGGCCGCGTCGGCATATCCGCCCGCATCCATCGGGGAGGGCTGGACGACGCCGATGTCGAGGGTCTTGCCGTCCGACTGGCGCATGACTTGGTAGAGCAGGCCGTTGTAGGCGGCATACAGCGCGCGTGTGGTGCTGTGGGCGGCCACGCAGGGGGTGTTGGCTGCGGCGTAGATGTCGCATGGACCTTGCGGCCTGGGCGGAGGACCACTGCGCCCCGCCCCTACTTGAGCGGCAATCTTCATCGTGGCAACAGGCAGCGCGAGCGCGAGCGCGAGCAACATCACAAGACCGATTTTCTTTTTCATATTTGATTTTTTTCGATTTATTAAAACAAGATTTTCAATCTGGTTCAGTGCCCATGTCCGCCATGGACAAGAAGGGATTGAAGAAGGCATTGTACCGCGCAATATCAGTGGCTGGAAGCAAAATCATGAAATGGAAAACATCCAACATCCAACACCCAACGTCGAACATCCAATTAAAGGGAAGGTGGAATGCTGAAATGAGACACGGATTGCACGAATTAACACGGACGTTTAACGCAAAGACGCGAAGAAGCAAAGGAATTGATTATTGGTGGCAAACACGAGACACATGGCCTTTCGCCTTGAGTCCGGAGCGCGGCGCGGGATACTGGGTGCATGAACCGACGTCATTTCATCAAGCTCGGTGTCGTGGGCACCGGCGCGGCGCTGGCCGGCGTGGAAGCCGTGTCCGCCCAAAACACACCGGCCGCATCCAAACCTTCCTCCACCCTCGTCGCCATGCCCATCAGCGTGGCCCCGCTCGCGAAGGGAGACCTGGACGCGATGTTCGATGACATGCGGAATCGCGCCGGGGTGAATGCGTTGTTCCCTTTCTTTTATTCCCACGAACCGCACCGCGCCGGGCTGGTGCAGGAGGGCGGTCGTGTTGCCAACTTTCACGGCGGGAATTATGGCATGCCGCACATGCAGTATTACCACGACACTCTCCTCACTTACGACGACATGCGCGCGCCGGAATTTGGCGACGTGGACGTGCTGGCGCGGGTCATCCCCATCGCACGCAAGCACGGCATCCGCACGTTTCCCTTTCTGCTGGAGGACAACACGATGCCCGCCACGGTGCCGCACTGGCAGGCGCTTTACGAGGTGGACCATCATGGCCGTCCCACGACGGGACATCCGGGCGGGCCGTGTTTCAACAATCCCCACTACCAGAATTTCACGCTGGGGCTGGTGGAGGATTACGCGCGATCCTACGACATCGGCGGCATCATGTGGGGTTCGGAGCGCCAGGACGGTTTACTCAACACGCTGGGCATCTCGCAGAGCGGCGGGCAGGACCCCGGTCGCACGACGTGCTTCTGCGAGTTCTGCCAGAAAAAGGGACGCGACAAGGGCATTGACGTCGAGCGCGCCCGCCGTGGATATGACGAGATGGAGAAGTTTGCGCGCGCCAGCAGCGCCGGACAGCGTCCGCGCGACGGCTATTTCAGCACATTCTGGCGATTGCTGCTGAATTATCCCGAAGTGCTGGCGTGGGAAAATCTTTGGGTGACAAGCCGGCACGAATTTCAGGCGGCGATTTACAAGAAGGTGAAATCGGTCAATCCTGCATTGCAGGTGGGCTGGCATGGCTGGCAGAACATTTCGTTCAACCCGTTCCACCGCGCGGCAGAAAACTACGCTGACGTGGCCGGGTTCGCGGATTTTATCCGGCCCTCGGTTTACAACAACGTCGCCGGCGGACGGTTTGTGGCCTTCGTCAAGAACGCGCGCGGCTCGGTCTATCGGCGACCTGCCGCCCGAGGTCGACGCTGGACGTGCTGTATCGGGAGTTGGGTTATCCGAACGAAGCGCCTTATCACAAGCTGGCCGCGACGGGTTTCTCGGCGGATTACGTGGAACGCGAAGTGCGCCGCGCGGTTGAAAGCGTAGCCGGAAATCCGGTGCAAATCTGGCCGGGCGTGGACATTGACGTACCGGTGAGCGCGGGCGAAAGCCATTGCACGCCAGAGAGCGTCGGGCTGGCGGTGAAGGCGGCGTTCAAGGGCGGCGCACAGGGCATCATACTTTCGCGCAATTATACGGAGATGAACCCGGAGAATTTGTCCGGTGCTGGCGCGGCGCTGAAGGAACTGGGGATTATTTAACCGCAAAGAAACCGTTTTTTAACCGCTAATCCCGGCTAATAAATGCTAATCGCGCAGAATTGTTAACCACGAAAGACACGAAGAATTTATGCAAAAACACATGGGGACAAAGCCTCGAAGGGAACACGAAGTCAGAAGTCAGAAGATGGAAGGCAGGGAAAGGACAAGAGCTGTATTGTCGTGCCCAAGAGGGGATTATTTGCTTCAAGACAGACCATGATTCCGGCAGGATGCGTGGAGCTTCAGGAGCCAATGTATTTCAAAAAGAAAATCGTAGTGGTGATGCCCGCTTACAACGCGGCGCAAACCGTCACCAAAACCGTGGATGAAGTCCATGAACAGGGCATCGTGGATGAAATCATCCTGGTGGACGACCGCAGCCGCGATAACACGGTGGCGGTGGCGTCGTCGCTGCCCGGCGTGCGCGTCCATGTGCATGAACATAACACGGGTTACGGCGGCAACCAGAAGACGTGCTACCGGCTGGCGCTCGACGCGGGCGCGGACATCGTCATCATGCTGCACCCGGATTATCAATACACGCCCAAGCTGATTCCGGCGATGGCGTCCATCATCGCCAACGGGCTGCATCCGTGCGTGCTGGGCAGCCGCATTCTGGGCGGCTATTCGCTGCGCGGCGGGATGCCGGTGTGGAAATACGTGGCGAACCGGTTTCTGACGGCGGCGGAAAACATTCTGCTCGGCGCGAAGCTGTCGGAATATCACACGGGCTACCGGGCGTTCTCGCGGGAGATTCTGGAGACGCTGGCCGGACCTGTCAAAAAATTCGGACGACTTCGTCTTCGACAACCAGATGCTGGCGCAGATTTTGTGGCACGGGTTCACGATCGGCGAGGTGAGCTGCCCGACGAAGTATTTCAAGGAGGCGTCGTCCATCAATTTCCGGCGCAGCGTGAAATACGGCTTCGGCTGCCTGAACGTCGGGCTGAAATTCCGGCTGGCGAAATGGGGACTGGCGCGATCGGAGTTGTTTCCGCCGAACTGGAGTGGCAAATCGTCAATCGTCCTCGTCGCTCGACATCAAAATCGATTGCCGACGCCCGATCGAGATGACGACGGAACGAGAATTATTTCAATCGGCCCAGCGCAACGGCGAGGCGGGATTTCTTGCGGTTGGCGGTCGCGCGGGAGATGACCTTGGATTTGACGGCCTTGTCGTAGGCGGAATGGACGCCGGGCAGCGCCTTGGCGGCCTCGTCCTTTTTTGCCGGCGGCGAGCAGCGCGCGGTAATCTTTTTCCACGCCGCGCAGGCTGGATTTGACGCTGCGGTTGTGCTGGTGCTTGCGCTCATTGCCGCGCATGCGGCGTTCGGCTGACTTCGTGTTCGGCATAAATCAATTGGTCGTTTCGTTCAAAAGGTCGGCCAGTTTGGACGAACGCGCGCGAATGTCAACGGCGAAAGGCGTTCACCATTTCATCACGCTTTACTTTGGGGGCAATTGGTAGTTCTTTAGGGGTGGCGGGCGGAGTTGACGGGATTTGGGCCATGGAATGAACAAGCAACTGCAAATTTTGCATTTGGAAGACGAACCGGATTTTGCCGAGTTGGTCCGCGTCATTGTTGGAGCAGGATCATCTCGACGCCGAGATCACGCGCGTCGGCGACCGCGCATCATTTCAAGAGCAACTGGAGGCGGAGACATTCGACGTAATCATCTCGGATTATCACCTGCCGTCGTTCACGGGACTGGAGGCGCTGGCAATGGCGCGGAAGCGGCAGCCCGCACACGCCGTTCATCCTGGTTTCAGGCACGATTGGCGAGCAGGCGGCGATTGACAGCCTCAAGGCGGGCGCGACGGATTACGTCCTCAAGCAACAGCCGGAGCGGCTGGCGTCCGCCGTGCGCCGCGCCGTGAAGGAAGCCGCGGAACGCGCGAAGCTGCGGGAGGCGGAGCAGGAGCTGGCGCGGCGCGAAAAGTATTTCCGCACGCTCACGGAGAATTCGCTCGACATCCTCTGCATCATCAACCGCGAAGGGAACGTGGCCTACATCAGCGCGTCGGTCAAGAACGTGCTGGGCTACACGCCGGAGGAAATGCACGGCCAGAAACGCGTTTGCGCTGGTTCATGCCGAGGATTTGCCGCGCGCGCAGGAGGCGTTTCAACTCGCGCTGGATCATCCGGAACGCACGGTCAAAATCCAGTTGCGCTTCAAAAGCCAGGCCGGCGAATGGCGGCGGCTGGAACTTGTCGGCAACAACCGGCTGGCCGACCCGGAAATCAACGGCATCGTGGCCAATTGCCGTGACGTGACCGACCGCTGGCGCGCGGAGGAGGAATTGCGCGACAGCGAGCGCCAATACCGCCTGCTCTTCCACAACAATCCCAATCCGGTGTGGGTGTTCGATCTGGAAACGCAGGCGTTTCTGGAGGTCAACGAGGCGGCCATCCAGCATTACGGTTATTCGCGCAAGGAATTTCTGGCGATGACCATTTCGGACATCCGCCCGCCGGAAAAGAACCGCCTGCAGAAGAGCGCCATCCCGGATGCCGCCGGCCAGGGACTCATCTGGCGGCATCGCCGCAAGGATGGCAGCCTGATTGATGTCGAGGTCATCTGGACGCCGATGGTTTTTCACGACCGTTTCGCCGCGCTGACCATGGCGGTGGACGTGACGGAACGGCTGCGGATCGAGCATCGCAACACCGTTTTTTCCAAGTTGAGCCATCGTTTGAGTTCGGCGACCACGGTAGCGGAGGCGGCGATGATCATTTGCGAAGCGGCTGACGAACTTTTCAAGTGGGCTGATTTTGCGCTGGATATTTATGACGCCGGGCGCGACGAAGTCAGATCGCTGTTGAACATCACGACGGTCGAGAGGCCGGCGGGTGGAAATCCCGCCGGCGCCGCAGCCCAAGACGGCCAACGCCCTCATCCGGCGCGTGATTGAAAAAGGCGCGGAATTGCTGTCCGCCAACGAAGCCGACGAATACGCCGCCGCCACCATGCTCGCGCCCGTTCGCAAAGGCGAGCGCGTCATCGGCCTGATTTTGGTTCAAAACCACCGGCCCGGTTCCTACTCGCACAGGCGATCTGGTCATGCTCCAGACGCTGGCCGAACAGTGCAGCGGCTCGCTCGAACGCCTCCAATCCCGGGAACAATTGCGCGAAAGCGAGCGGCGGTTCCGCGACTTGTTTGACAATTCCCCGGACGCCATCTTGGTGGAGGATCTGGACGGCACGGTGCTGGACGTGAATTTTGCCGCGTGCGTGCTGCACGGCATGACGCGCGACCAGTTGATCGGCAAAAACGCGCTGACCGATCTGGTTCCGCCGGCGCAACGCGAAGTCCGCCCGGAGCGATTTTCAAAAGCTGACGGCGGGCAAACTGTCCTGGATCGAGGGCGAAAGCCTGACCGCCGACGGCCGGTTCACGCCCGTGGAGGTGCGTGCCGGGCGCATTGAATACGCCGGCAAACCGGCGTTGCTGCTGCACGTCCGCGACATCACCGAGCGGCAGGCGGCGGCAGCGGCCCTGCAAAGCTCCGAAACGCTGTTCCGCTCCGTCTGGGAAAATTCCGTGGACGGCATGAGGTTGACCGATGAGAACGGCCTCATCGTCGCCGTCAACGATGCCTACTGCAAACTCATCGGGATGGAGTGCGCAGTTGCTGGAAGGCAAACCGATCACGGTGGTTTATGCCGCGTCCCACGATGGGGAGGCCATGCTCAAGCGTTTGCGCGAACATTTCGTCACGCGCGCCGGGCAACGGAAAAAAGCAGGCGCAATACACGCTCCACGACGGCCGCAACGTGACCCTGGAAATGTCCGACTCGTTCATCGAAGTCCGGGGACGGCCGCTGCTGATGTTGAGTTTGATCCGGGACATCACCACCCAGAAGCGGCTGGAGGAGCAGTTGCGCCAGTCGCAGAAAATGGAGGCCATCGGCCAGCTCGCCGGCGGTGTGGCGCACGATTTCAACAACATTCTCACCGTCATTCACGGCCACGCCTCGCTGCTGGGGATGTCAAATCTGGACGAAGCCGCCGCGCGCTCCGCGCAGCAAATCACGCAGGCCGCCGAGCGCGCGGCGGGCCTGACGCGGCAACTGCTCACCTTCAGCCGCCGCCAGCTCATCCAGCCCAAGCGCCTCGACATGAACAAAATCGTCGGCAACATGACCGACATGCTCGGGCGGATTCTGGGCGAGGACGTGACGCTGCAACTGAATTACAGCGGCTCGCCCGCGACCGTCGAGGCCGATGCCGGCATGATGGAGCAGGTGTTTCTGAACCTGTCCGTCAATGCCCGCGACGCCATGCCGCGCGGCGGCCAGTTGTCCGTCCGCATTTCCATCGTGGACGTGAACGAAGACCATGTGCAGCGGCATCCGGAGGCGCGCGCAGGACGATTCGTCTGTGTCAGCAAGACCGACACCGGCTCCGGCATTCCGCCGGAAAATCTGTCGCGCATCTTCGAGCCGTTTTTCACGACGAAGGAAGTCGGCAAGGGCACCGGTCTCGGCCTGGCGACGGTTTATGGCATCGTCAAGCAGCACCAGGGCTGGGTGGAGGTCGAAAGCACCGTCGGCAAGGGCACCACGTTCCGCATTTACATCCCGTATGTCGGCGCGGATCAGTCCCAGGCGGAAAAACCCTCGACGCAAATCATTGTTCGTGGTGGCAGCGAAACCATCCTGCTGGTCGAGGACGAAAAGCCCGTGCGCGAACTTGTCGCCCGCGTCCTCGAAAAAAACGGCTACAAAGTGTTGCAGGCCGGGGCCGGCGCCGAGGCCGTGGAGATCTGGCGTTTGCACAAGGATGAAATCCGCTTGTTGCTCACCGATTTGATCATGCCGGGCAACATGAACGGACGCGAATTGGCCGAAGCCCTTTGGAAGGAGCGACCGGACCTCAAGGTCATTTTCACCAGCGGTTACAGCGCCGACATCGTGGGCAAGGATTTCAAGATTGAGTCCGACGTGAATTTTTTGCAGAAACCGTATCATCCGCAAACGCTCGCGCTGACAGTGCGCCGCTGCCTCGACGGCAAACGTAATTGAAAGCGACGAGGATGGAAGATCAGGAGAATGTGAGCATGGTTTACTTTCCATCTTCCATTTTCCATCCTCCATCCTCTATCCTCGCGGCCATGATTATCGCGCCCTCGCTGCTCGCCGCCAATCCCGCGCATTTCGGCAAGGAAACTGACCGCGCCTCGAAATCCGGCGCCGACTGGCTGCACCTCGACATCATGGACGGCCAGTTTGTGCCGAACATTTCCTTCGGCCCGGCGGTCGTGAACGCTATCCGCCCGTCATGCACAAAAATTGTTTTTCGACGTTCATCTCATGTGCTCCAAGCCGGAAATCCTGCTGGAACCGTTCGCCGCCGCCGGGGCCGACCAGATCATCATCCACGTCGAACTTGGCGAACTTGACGACCAGGTCGAGTCGCTCATCTGGAAAATAAAAAAGCTCGGCAAAAAAGTCGGCCTCGCCGTCAATCCGCCCACCGCCATCACCGCCGCGCAGCCGTATCTCGAACAGATTGACATGCTGTTGGTGATGACCGTCAATCCCGGCTTCGGCGGCCAGTCGTTCATCCACGAATGCCTGCCGAAAATCCAGCAGGCCGAGGCGTGGCGGCGCGAGCGCAAATTAAACTACCGTCTCGAAGTGGACGGCGGCATCAACAACCAGACCGCCGCCGAATGCGCCCGCGCCGGCGCGGACACCTTTGTGGCCGGCACCAGCCTGTTCGGCCAGCGCAACTTGAAGGCGGCGGTGACCAAAATGCGGAAAATCGTCAACGCAAACGACCCGGCCTTCGCGGATTTAAAGGTCTGAACCAGAACAGTTCTGACAAATCCCTTACAAACGTTTTACGCCGTCGGAACACTTCGCCGCAAAGGCTGCGCATAATGTCCTTGAACGAAATGCTGCGCAGCAGGTCAATTTAACAGCGCATATATTCGGATTAATCATTCAAATTTTATGAAAACTACCATCGTCGGCTGTTGGCGCTGCCGCGCTTCTATTCGCTGCAATTCCCTCACGCGCCGAAATCATCGCCGGCCCCATCACCAATCCAGCCAACGGGCATGATTACTATCTGCTCGCGCCGGAAAGCTGGCCGGCGGCGGAGGCCGAGGCTGAAAATCTCGGAGGCACACTGGCCATCATCAAGAACGCGCCCGAGCATGAATGGGTCTTCGCCACATTTGGCCATGATGGTGACAAGGAACGCAGCCTTTGGATAGGATTGCACCGGCAATGGCAGGGCGGTCCGTTCGTGTGGATGGACGGCTCCAAATTGGATTATGCCAACTGGAGTAATGGTCAGCCGGATAACGGCGGCGGTGTCGAGAATTCCGTCCACATGTGGGCCGAAGCTCATAACGGAGGCTGCTGGAATGATGCGGTGGAAAGCACTTCACTCTACGCGATGGTTGAGGTGCCGGGCAAGGTTGATGACAAGTCGCTCACGGATAGGGAAAAAGAGTTGATCGGCAATTGGTATGAAAGCGGGCGGCCCGACCGGCAAGCGTGGATCGCGGGCACAGACAACAAGATTTTCCTCATCACACACGACCGGCACGCGGCACGGTTGACTTTTAGCGGGAAGGCGTCCTTTATGATGCTGACCGCCAGTTTGGAGAAATCGTCAAGGACCGCATCCTGTGGAGCGACGGTTCCTGGTGGTCACGCCAGCCAGCCGAATACGGGACAGACAAAAAAGTTGCGGACAAGGATGTACCAAAATTTTCTCAGGGTAATCTAACGGACTGAATAACTTGATGACCCGATGAAAATCATGAAGACGATAATTCATTTGCGCACAGCGGCCATACTTTTGCTCATTACCGCCATCGACTCCCACGCGGGTATCATCGCCGGGCCAATCACCAATCCGACAAATGGTCACGATTATTACCTGCTCACGCCAGATACTTGGTCAGCTTCTGAGGCGGAAGCGGAAACCCTCGGGGGTACACTAGCCGTCGTCGCGAACGCCGCAGAGGAAGAATGGGTGTTTTCCAAGTTCGGCAATTATGGCGGCACGAACCGGAGCCTGTGGATCGGGCGGCACCGGGACGGGCCGGGCGGCACCTTTGTGAGTGTGACAGATGAGAGAATCAATTATTTCAATTGGAATGCCGGCGAGCCGAACAATACCGGCGGCAATGAGAATTATGTGCAAATTCTGACCACGGGAAAGTGGAACGATAATTCGGACGGGGCAAATCCGGTTTGCGGCCTGGTGGAAGTACCGGGTAAGGCGAATGAGCCGGCGCTCACCGAGCGGGAGAAATCCCTGATCGGCGATTGGTATGACAACGGCGACCCCAACCGCCGTTGCTATATTCTGGGCACGTGTGACACGCTGTTTGCGATTGATGAGAACCGGGGAGCCAGCCGAATCATTGACACGCCGGAGGGTTACCTCTTTTCACCCCAATGGAAGCAACATGTCGTCGTGCAGAACGACAAGCTGCTCTGGAGCTGGGGCAATTGGTGGTCCCGCCGGCCGGCAGCATTCAAACTGATGCCAAAGGCTGCGACTGCAGGAGACGAAGTCGCGAAGCCAGGCGAGTTCCCGAAATAATACAGTTCAGGCCATCCTTCGCCGGCGCTTGGCATGAGGGGATTTTTTTGCCATGATAGGGTTGTGGCACAAATCAAATTCGGCACGGACGGCTGGCGCGCGGTAATCGCGGAGGATTTCAATTTTGCCAATGTTGCGCGAGTCGCGCAGGCGGCGGCGGACTATTGGAAGTCAGAAGTCAGAAGTCAGAAGTCAGAAATCTACGGGCGTGAATTGAAGGTTGTAGTTGGTTACGACCGCCGGTTTTTCTCTGACCGTTTCGCCCACATCACCGCCGAAGTTCTGGCCGCCAACGATTTCCAAGTCATCCTCACACCGGAGCCGACGCCGACGCCGTCCGTTTCGTTCGCCGTAAACCGTCTGCACGCGGTCGGCGGCGTGATGATCACCGCCAGCCATAATCCGCCGATTTTCAATGGCTTCAAACTCAAATCGTATTATGGCGGCTCCAGCGATTCCGAAACATGCAAGGCCGTCGAAAGTTTTTTGGATAGAGAATCCGCCCAAGATCGGAAGATCGGAAAACACCGAACTTCGAATTTCAGGACGTCCGGCCAGCGCATTATGCCGCGCTGAAAAAGGCTCGTGGATTTCAAGCTCATTGCAAAATCGAAATTGCGTTTCGCCCATGATGCGCTGTTCGGCGTCGGCGCGGGCTGCTTCGAGACAATTGCTGGCAGGCACGACCTGCAAGGTCACGACGCTGAACGGGAAGCATGACGTGCTGTTTGGCGGCATCAATCCCGAACCGATCCAGCAAAATTATGCGCGCAGCCAGAAATTCCTGCGGGCGCATCCGCACGACATCTGCCTCGTGACCGACGGCGATGCCGACCGCGTTGGCGGCATGGACGGTCGCGGCAATTATCTGACGACGCACCAGATCATCTGCCTGCTGCTGCATCATTTGGTTGTAAACCGGAGGGACAAGTCACACGAGTCACAAAATGTGGGCGGTTCAATATCAGGGACTCGTGTAACTCGTCCCTCCGAAATGCGCGTGGTGAAGGCACTGACGACGACTTCGATGGTGGACAAGATGTGCGCGGCTTATGGTCTGCCGCTGGTCGAGACCGGTGTCGGCTTCAAATATATCTGTGCCGAGATGCTCAAGGGCGGTGTGCTGCTGGGCGCTGAAGAAAGTGGCGGCATCGGTTTCCCCGGCCACATTCCCGAACGCGACGGCATTGCCGCCGGCTTGATGTTACTGGAATTGCTCGCCACGGAGAAAGTATCCGTGAACAAGATATTGGCGAAATTGGAAAAACAATTCGGCCCGCACCATTACGGCCGGATTGACACGCATTATCCGCTGGAGAAGCGCGCGCCGCTGATGGAATTCCTGAAGACCAATCCGCCGGCGAAATTATTGGGCTCACCGATGGCCGAAGTGAAAACTTTCGACGGAGTAAAATTTGTGGCAAGGGATTCTTCATGGCTGATGTTGCGCGGCTCCGGGACGGAACCGGTCCTGCGGATTTACGCCGAGACCACGTCGGAGGCCGGAGTGCGGAAGCTGCTGCAACTCGGCGTGGCGTTGACGAAGCAAACTTGATTCATGTGTCTTGCGCTCGCCGGCAAATGCGGTTAAATCAGTCGTCCATGAAACTCGCTTTGGCTGTTTTGATTTATGGGTTGATTGGGCTGGTTTTGTGCGCGGGCATGCTGCTGCTGCTGGCGGGCAAACCGTGGTTATTGATCATCGGCTTTCTGGCTTTCGTGATCGCGTTCGGCAAATTCGGCTGCATGTCGCATTGAATTCACTCCGTCAAAGACATGATCAACCACGGCATTCTCAATCCGCAAATCCTTTCGCTGCTCGCCCGCGTGCGGCACACCAACGCGCTGGTCATCGCCGACCGCGGTTTTCCGTTCTGGCCGATGATTGAGACGGTGGACGTTTCGGTGGTGGACGATTTGCCGACTGTGCTGCAACTCATCACCGCCGTGCGCGCCAACCACAATTTTACGCAGGCTTACATGGCAAAAGAATTTTTGAAGAACAACTTCAAGACGACCCAAGAGAAGTTTGCCAAGGCCTTAAAGCGCATCCCGACGAAATTCGAGCCACATGTGGAATTCAAGAAGCGCGTGCCGTACGCCATCGGCCTCATCCGCACCGGCGACACGGTGCAATACGCGAACACGATTTTGATTTCGGGTTGATGCAGCACTCCACCGACCGTAAAAAACGCCCGCGATTTTGTCAGGGGCGTTTTGTTTTTGCCGAAGACATTAAACTTTAAACTTTTGCATCCCGCGCTTCCAGCCTTTGCCAGAAGACGCCGTAAATTGCGATGAAGACAAAGCACACCAGCGGCACAATGAAGCCCGTGCGCATCGAATGCACGTCCGCGATGTGGCCCATGAAAGGCGCCGCAATCGCCCCGCCGACGATGGACATGACGATGAGCGATGACCCGAGCTTGGTGTAGTCGCCCAGACCGCGAATGCCCAGCGCAAAAATCGTCGGATACATTACGGACATGAAGAAAAACGTGCCAAACATCGCATAGAGTCCCAGCTTGCCGCCACCCATGCACACCGCCGCCAGCACCACGTTGATGACCGCGTAGGCCGCCAGCACCAAATGCGGCTTAAACTGGCTGATGACAATGCTGCCGCAAAAGCGTCCCACAGTGAACAGGACAAAACCAATGGCGCCCAGCATCGTGGCGGCTTTCGCGGGCGTCACGTCGGGGTCATTTTCAATGATATAATTGACGCAGAAACTGAAAATGCCCGTTTGGGCTGCGACGTAAAGAAATTGCGCGACGACGCCGAGCGTAAAATGTTTCCGTCTGAACATGTCCCAGTTTTTTGCAACGACAATGAACGATCCGATGTAGGCGACCACGATCAGCCCGTATTTGGTCGGGTCGAGCAAATTCGTCGGCAAGTTGAGCAGCGCCCACACCAATCCCAAAATCGGCGCGATGAAGAAATACAGCAGGCCCCACACAATCGCCAGCGCAATGCCGATGCCCGCCAACTGGCCGCCGGAAGGTTTGATGCTGGTTTTTAGATCGGCGGATTTTTGGCTTTCGTCCTCGGCGTGCAAATCCGGCACGGGCGCAAAAATAAAAACAAGAACCCACACCGCTGCGAAGATGCCGATACCCAGATAAGGAGTGGACAAGCCGGCATTGGCGTTCGTTCCGTCGTTGCGGGCGAAAACGAAATGGCCGCCCACGATCGGGCCGAGAATCCAGCCTACGCCGTTGAATGTTTGCGCGATGTTGATGCGCGTTGCGCCATGTTCCGTCGGACCGAGCACTGTTGTGTAAGGATTGGCGATGGTTTCCAGGCACGTCATGCCCGCCGCGATGACGAACAATCCCAGCAAAAATGCCGAATATGTGCCAATGCCCACCGCGTGAATTAACCAAAAGGCGCCGCTGGCAATCAGAACCAACCCAACCAGGATGCCTCCTTTGTAACCAAACTTGCGCGCAATCAAACCGGCGGGAATCGCCATCAGAAAGTAACCCAGGTAATTGGCGAACTGCACCAAGCCCGACTGCTCCTTGTTAATGTGCAGCGAGTCTTGAAAATGCTTGTTTAAGATGTCAATCATGCCGTTGCAAAAGCCCCAGAGCAGGAACAGCGAAGTGACCAACGCAAAGGTGATAAAAAGGTTGCGGCCATCCGGCATGCGGAATAATCCTATCCCTTTTGGTGCCAGCTGGTTTGAAGTTGTCGAGGCGGTTGGTGTATTCATGGATTTGATGTCGAGTGAAATACGATTGGCGGCTGTGAATTAATAGCTGATGGTCTTGTAATTATTGAAATCACGCCTTCCCGTCAAGCTTTCGTGGGGAATTCTATGGTGCTCGGTAGTGGCTCGGACCACGTGAAACCATGATGTTATCAACCCCTTCCCGCTTCACGCTCCGAATGAAGATGGTGGAGCCAAGGAGGCTCGAACTCCTGACCTCCTGAATGCCATTCAGGCGCTCTACCAACTGAGCTATGACCCCATCCACAAACGGAACGTTAATTTATATTTTCCCGGCGGCAAGTCAAAGCATTTTGCCATGTGAAATGGATTGAACCGGCGCGGTAAAATTTCTAGCGTCTGGCGTGGCATCCAAGCTCCGCATCGCATTCCTGACGCACGAACCGTTTTATCCCCCTTCCGGTGGCGGTTCGGCGGAAGCAGTCTATCTGGTGGAGGAAATGGTCCGGCGCGGCCACGGAGTCCATGTCTTCTGCCCGCAAATTGCCGATGCGGAAAAGGTGGGCAAGCAATTCGGCATACATCTGCATCCATTCAAGCAGTGGCAGATGAGCCGCTACGTCCGGTTCCGCAATTTCAAATATCTTGCTTACCCATTTTTTCTGGAACGGATGGTTGCTCGCGCCTCAAACGAAGCGAAATTCGACCTACTTGTCTCGCAGCACGCCATTTCCGCCGTGGCCGCCGGGCGTCTGAAACGAAAGCTCGCCGTGCCCGTCGTGATGAATTTTCCCGACCTGCTCACCGGCTTCATGGAAACATGGCGGACATGGCTTGCGCCCCGGCCGTTGGTCGAGGCGCTCAAACGGTTTGAAATCTCAATGCCGTTGCGCTTCGGCGCGGACGGCGTGCTGGCGGTGTCCGACACGCTTGCCGATTTGTTTGCGGAACGCGGTTTCCCGCGCGAAAAAATCCTGCCGATTTACTACGGTTACGATGCCGACAAATTTCCGTTCCGCGCACAACTGCCGCCTGGTAATCAGCCGCCCGTGGTCGGTCATGCACGGCTCGTTCGACTCGCATCATCTGGGGCAAATCGCATTTGACGCGATCCAATTTGTGACGCGGCAGCGCCCGGAAGTTATTTTCCGGTTCATTGGAAAGAAAACCGACGCGCTGGAAGGGTTTTTGAACCGCGCGCAGAGACAAATCCCCGGTTTCAAATTTGAGGCCACGGGCTTTGTGCCTTATGCCAAAGTTGCGAGACATCTGGCCGACGCGAGCGTGGGCATCGTGCCTTACGAGGAATCCGCCGGAACCCACTGCGCGTTTGTCGCCAAGGTCGTGGAATACGTCGCCAGCGGTCTGCCCGCCGTGGCGACGCCGCTCAAAAGCATCCGGCGCTATTTCAAGATGACCCGATGGTGCGCTTCTCGAAATTCGACGGTGAAGATTTCGGGAAAGAAATCATCGGCTGGCTCGATGAACCTCCGCAAGCCTGGCAGATCCGCGCGTGCACCTCCGCCGCCCGCGTCCAGACCGATCTGGATTGGCGACCGCTCTGCCGCAAGGCCGTGGATTTTATGGAGAAGACATTTAACGCAAAGTCGCAAAGACGCGAAGATTTTTAAAAAATAGATTTTCCGGGCGCCTTGGCGGTTCAAGCTTTTCCACGTTGCCGGCTCGCTTCGTAAAGAAAAACGGCAGCAGCAGCGCCGACGTTGAGAGAATCCACCGTCGGAGGCATGGGAATGGCCACCGCTTCGTCGCACGCCTCCAGGACTTCCGCGGATATCCCATCCCCTTCGTTGCCAAAAACAATGCAACAATCGCCGCTAAAATCCGCCTGCGACAAAATCTTTTTATCCGTGTGCGGATGCGCCGCAATGCAACGCATGCCGCTTTTGCGCAGGTCGCGCAAGGTTTGCGCCAGTGTCAATTGGCGGGCAGGGTCATCGAATGCAAGGATGGGTCGGCATTGCGCACCGTCTCAATCTCAAAGATTGGCAGTTCAAAAATCGTGCCCATCGAGTTTCTGACCGCGCGGCGCAGATACGGGCTGCTGCTGGTTTCGCCGACAATCAGTCCATGAACGCCGAACGCCACGCAATCGCGCACGAGCGCGCCAAGATTTTCGGCGTTCGACATCTCATGCACCGCCACGAACAGTTTTGGCGACGGGCTTTTCTGAATAATTTCCTCGAGCGAGGCAAGCTGCGGGATTTTTCCGACGGCGAACACGCCTTGATACACCGAATAGCCGACGAGCGTCTCGAGCAATTTCTTGTCAGCCAGATAAACGGCGATCTGTTCCGGGCGCACTTCGAGTCGCTGGCGGAAAGCCTCCAGATGTCGTTCCGGCATGCAGAGGGAGACGACGGTGAAACGGCTTTCGAGCAGGCGGCGGACGACCCGTTCGCTTTCGGCCACGAAGATGCCCTGCTGCCGGTGTTCCAGCGGGCGGCGCAACGTGGCATAGGGCTGCAGTTCCGGCGCACCAAACGAGGTGATTTTTTCGACGTGAGAAATCAATGTCAGGAAACTTTATGCATTTGACCGATTTCCGCAATGCCAGAGGTGGACAGCGGGAACTAATGGCTTTTTGCTTATTTGGCTTTTTCAACATGAGCATCAGTAAAATCAATGCACAAACTTGTTTTTTCAATTAGATACTTCGGCCCATCTTTGCTTAAATCAGACCGAACTTGTAAATCACAATACAAAGATTGGAAAACTATATGATCAAAACTAAAACCATTTGGCTGACAATTGGACTTGCGGCAGCCACCGCAATTTTCGTCGCAGGTTGTGACACCCTGGGAATGTCGCGCTCCCACCGCGCCAGTAATCTATATGCATACCTTTATTCCGACCAGAAAGAGCATATTGATTCGCCGACAATCCCGGTTTTATCCCTGCCCTTACGCGTGGGTGTTGCCTTCGTGCCTGTGGACAATCCAAACGGACGGAACAACTATTCGTATGGCGAAGACCTGTCATTTCCCGAAAGCCAGAAGATGGATTTAATGAAGCAAATAAGCGGGCAGTTCAAACAATATCCGTTCGTCAAGTCCATCGAACTCATCCCGACAGCTTACCTGACTCCACGGGGCGGATTTGCAAATCTAGACCAGATCCGGACGATGTATGGGGTGGATGTCATGACATTGCTCTCTTATGACCAGGTTCAATTTACCGACGAAGGCGTATTATCGCTGACCTACTGGACTATCGTCGGCGCATACGTCATCCCCGGCGAAAAGAATGACACCAAAACAATGATGGACGCCGCAGTTTATGACATTGTCAGCCGCAAGCTGCTGTTCCGCGCCCCAGGATTCGGAAGCATCAAGGGTTCTGCAACTCCAATCAACTTGAGCGAACAATTGCGCGAAGACAGCAAGAAGGGTTTTGAACAAGCGGCGACCAATCTGGTGGCAAACCTGCAAGTCCAACTCGCAGAATTTAAGCAAGAGGTCACCAACTCGCCGACGGAATACAAGATTGAATACAAACCGGGTTACACCGGCGGCAGTGCCTTCGGTGGGCTGGAAACAATTTTCATCGGCGGACTGGGAGCATGCTTCTTGTGGACACGACGAAGCCGCCGAAGTTAATCCGGAACCTACCGGTCATTACAACGCTGATGGTTGTCAGCGGCGTGGTGATAGCCTGTTTTCCTAGCTGGTCATCGTGGCTTATTTATGACCGGTCCGCCATTCTATCAGGTGAAATTTGGCGAATGTTCACGGGTCACTGGGTTCATTTTTCCCCGTCTCATCTCGTTTATGATTTATTGGCGCTGGGCATAGCAGGCTGGATTATCGAGACCCAAAAGTTGCCACATTTTGGCAGGTTGTGCCTGCTGACACCCTGGCTCATCAGCGCCATATTGCTGCTGTTCGAACCGCACATGAAATTATTCGGCGGACTGTCCGCTTTAGCAACAACCGCGATTGTCTATTTGGCGCTTTTTGGACTACATGACGCGGCTCCTTGGCGTTGGGTTTGCCTAGCAACACTGCTCGGAATTACCGGTAAAATTCTACTTGAAATGTCCACCGGTCGCATGCTTTTCGCGACCACCGTGAATGTCCCTGTAACCGTTTCTGTTGCCAGCCACATATCCGGGGCAATGATCGCCCTCTTATTTTTTGTTTGGTGGAAAATATTTGCCGGAAAGAGTCGACGGTAATATCTTTCGAATTACGAAGCTGCCTTTATCAATTCCAAAGTTTCACAAGGCACATCCTGCGCGGCGAGTTGGAGCCGGACGTGCGTCGCGCCGATGTGATGGAGTTGCTCGGCCATGACGTGCTGCGCGAGTTCGGGCTTGTTGCATTCGCGGCTCAAGTGGGCAAGGTAAAGATGCTTCAGGTCGGCGGACATGATTTGCGCGGCGGTCTCGGCGGCGGTGGCATTGGAAAGATGGCCGTGGCGTCCGAGGATGCGCTGTTTCAGCGCCCAGGACCGGCGCGGACAATCCTGCAGCATCTTCACGTCGTGGTTGGATTCGAGCACGAGGACGTTCGCGGCGCGGATGCGGTCGAGCACGAGCTTGGTGACATGGCCGAGGTCGGTGGCAAAGCCGATGTTGCCGGCGGCGGTGCGCAGGATGTAGCCGACGGGGTCCTGCGCGTCGTGCGGAATGGAAAATGTTTCCACGCTCACGTCGCCGATTTCAAAACTCGCGCCGGTGTCGAACAGCTGCCAGTCAATTTTGGATTTTAAGCGCTGTCGTCATTTTCCAGCGCGAGGTTGGTCTTCTTGCTCCATTTTTCCTTGAACGCCCAGATGGTCGCCGTCCTGCGTCCCGCGATTGCAGAAAACCGGGATTTGAAATTTGTCGGCGATGCCGAGCAGTCCGGCGATGTGGTCGGCGTGTTCGTGGGTGATCAAAATGGCGGTGAGATTTTCCGGCGCGCGACCGATGCCGGCGAGGCGCTGGCGGATCTGGCGCGGGGAAAATCCCGGCGTCCACAAGGATGCGGGCCTCGGCGGTCTCGATGTAGGCGCAATTGCCGGACGAGCCGCTGCCGAGGATGGTGAATTTGACGGACACGACTGGAAATTAGTGTCGCGGCGGCGGCCGGGCAAATTTTTTCGGCAGATGGAAATTTGACGGTGGCACAAAGTCTGCTTAAATTGGGTGAGATTTTCTATTAGAGTTCATCAAGAAAACCCATGGTAAGCCGGACATTTGCTGAAGTTTCCGGGCGATGGTCAATCCGGCCTGTTCCGCTTTGCGGAATCGCCGCGATGATGGCGGCGCTTTTCCCTTTCGCGGCGGGCGCGCAAGTGCGCCGGGAAGCAACTGTTGCACGGGCACGTGCCGCCGGCAATTGCGCGCTTTCATTTGCAGCCGATGAACCGCCTGCCGGCGACGAACCGGCTGAACCTGGCAATCGGGCTGCCGTTGCGGAACCAGGCGGCGCTCGACAAGCTGCTTGCGGAAATTTACGACCCGGCCAGCACGAATTATCATCACTACCTGACGCCGGAACAGTTTGCGGCACAGTTCGGCCCGACGGAACAGGATTATCAGGCCCTGATCCATTTCGCGCAGACGAACGGCCTGACGGTGACGGCGACTTATCCGAACCGGACCCTGCTGGATGTGAGCGGAAACGCGGCGACGGTCGAGAAGGTTTTTCACGTGACGTTGAGCGTGTATCAGCATCCGACGGAGAACCGCACATTTTTTGCGCCGGACACCGAGCCTTCGATTGATTTCAATGTGCCGATTTTGCACGTCAGCGGCCTGGATAATTTTGATCTGCCGCACCCGGCCAGCTTAAAAAAAAATCCGCATGATGCCGCAAACCGGACGCCATCCGGCACGGGATCGGGATCGGGCGGCGCTTACATGGGCAACGATTTCCGCGCGGCTTATGTTCCCGGGCGTGACGCTCAACGGCGCCGGTCAGACTGTCGGGCTGCTGCAATTTGACGGTTATTATTCCAATGACATCGCCACCTACGAAAGCCAGGCCGGATTGCCGAGCGTCACTCTGACAAACGTGCCTGTTGACGGAGGTGTTGGCACTCCCGGCAGCGGTGTCACCGAAGTGTCACTGGACATCGAGATGGCGATTTCCATGGCGCCTGGAGTATCAAGAATCATCGTTTATGAAGCGCCCAATCCCAGCCCATGGCCAGACCTCCTGAACCGCATGGCCAATGACAATCTCGCCAAGCAAATCAGCTCCTCATGGAGCGGCGGAGGCCCCGATCCGACATCAGAACAGATTTTCAAGCAGATGGCCGCGCAAGGACAGTCGTTCTTCAACGCCACCGGCGATTCCGACGCGTTCACGGGTGCGATTTCCTTTCCATCGGACAGCACAAACATCACGGAGGTTGGCGGAACGACTTTGACAACGACAGGGCCGGGTGGTTCCTACGTGTCGGAAACCGCCTGGAACTGGGGATTGGACAACCGCAGCTATGTGGGCAGCAGCGGCGGCATCAGCCCCACCTACCCGATTCCGATCTGGCAGCAGGGTATCAGCATGACGGCCAATCAGGGTTCAACCAGCAAGCGAAATGTGCCCGACGTTGCTTTGACGGCAGACAATGTTTGGGTCTTCTATGGAAACGGCCAATCGGGAAGCGTGGGCGGCACCAGCTGCGCGGCGCCGTTGTGGGCGGGTTTTACCGCACTTCTCAACCAGCAGGCCGCACTGCTCGGCATCCCGACCGTTGGCTTTCTCAATCCGGCAATCTATGCCATTGGCAAAGGGCCAGGTTACACGACGGATTTTCACGACATCACGTCCGGAAATAATTTTTGGCCCAGCAGTCCGACCAATTTTCCCGCCGTTCCCGGTTACGACCTTTGCACGGGCTGGGGCACGCCGGCCGGACAGAATCTGATCAACGCGCTTGTCGTCCCGCCGGACACGCTGGGCATTACGCCCTGCGAACGGGTTTGTTGCCAGCGGGCCGGCAGGAGGCCCGTTCAGCCCGGCGTCGCAAATCTATTTCCTGACCAACTCCGGCGCCAGCCCGCTCACCTGGTCGCTCGTCAACACTTCCGCCTGGCTCAACGCCTCCGTGATCAACGGCACATTGGCCGTCGGGCGAGACGAACAGTGTCGACGATCAGTTTGACCGCCGCCGCCAACAGCCTCGCCGTAGGAACTTATGCGGCAACCGTGAATCTTACGAACTGGAACACGCACGTCGTGCAAAACCTGCAATTTAACCTGCAGGCGCTGCAACCGCTCACCGTCACGCCGGCGACTGGTTTCACCGCCGCCGGGCCGGTTGCCGGGCCGTTCAGTCCGAACGCGGAAAGTTTCCAGTTGACCAACGCCGGCAACAATTCCGCTGGACTGGTCGCTCATCAACACACTTCGCCTGGCTCACGGCCTCGAGCGGCGGCACGCTGGCCGCAGGCGCCACGGCCACGGCGACGGTGAGTTTGAATTCCGCCGCCACCAGTCTGGCGAAGGGAACTTACACAGCCAGCGTCTGGTTCACCAACCAGACCAGCGGCGGCGCGCAAAGCCTGCAGTTCACCCTGCTGGTGGGAAGCCGCTGGTTCAAAACGGCGGGTTTGAGACCGGCGATTTTACAAGCTGGACGCTGTCGGGAAACACGAGTGCCACCCTGGTCACCAGCAATTCAAGATTCGTTCATTCTGGAACATACGGTGCGGCTCTGGGACCGTCCGTTTCGTTGGGTTATTTTTCCCAAACTCTGCCGACGGTCGCCGGGCAGAACTATTTGCTCTCCTTGTGGCTGGACAATCCGAACAATTCATATGGAGCAACACCCAATCAATTTCTCGTGCAATGGAATGGGGCGACTGTTTTCAGTCAGGTCAACATGCCATTCACCGCCTGGACCAATTTGCAATTCATTGTCACGGCCACCAACTCCAGCACCGTTCTTCAGCTTGGATTCCGGGACGACCCGTACTATCTCGGCCTTGATGATATCAGTGCAACGCCGGTTTCAGTTCCGGCATTCAAGGCAATAGCCAAAGCCACCAGCACTTTCAATCTGACCTGGGGGACAATGGCAGGCTTGATTTACCAGTTGCAATACACTACGAATTTGAACCAGAACAACTGGGTTAATCTTGGCAAACCGCTTATCGCCACCACCAACACCGCCACCTTTGTGGACACCAATCCCATCACCGGTTCCCCGCAAAAGTTCTACCGGCTGCAGTTGCTGCCGTGAACGGCTTCAGTTTGACTTTCGGCCCGTTTTCCGGGAAATTGAGTTGAAATTATTCGAGGCTTGATCACCCGTTATCTCCTAATTGTCGTGGTTCTGTTTTCATCGGCCAGTGCGGCTTGGGCAGCGCCGCACAAATGGCGTGTGAGCGATGCCCCGCTCGCCAAGTCGCTCGTCGCGCGCGGCGGCAAATTGATTGCGGACTACGGCGGCTTTCAAATCATTCAGGCCGATGACGCGGCACTGACCAATCTGGACGCCAGCCGGATGGAAAATGAGGATGAATACGATGCCATCAAACTGAACGCCGCCCGGCTGGACACGCGCGCGGCGGAAATCCAGGCGTTGCGGAAACCTGCCGGCGCGTTTGCCGGCAAACGGCTGCACCTCGTCCAATTCGCCGGGCCGGTCAAACCGGAATGGCGCGCGGCGCTGGAAAAGGCATTGCGGCCAGCCACCGGCGCGCGCATCGTCAGTTACATTCCCGAAAACGCCTATTTGATTTATGGCGACGCCGCGGCGCTGGGCCGGATGCAAACCTGGGCGGGCACAAATGATTTCGTCCAGTGGGAGGGCGCTTATGCCGACAATTATAAAATCCATCCCGACGCGCTGCCGACGGACGCGAATGGCCAGCCGCAAACGCCGGCGACGGATACTTTCGCCATTCAGATGGTGGACGACCCGGAGGCGAACACGGCGACCCTCACGCGGATTGGCCGGTGGCAGTTGGGGCCGGTCGGAAAATGAATACACCCTGCTCGGCTACCGGAACGTCATCGTGCGCCTGCCGCCGGAACACCTAGCCGAAATCGCCGCGCAGCCGGAGGTGGTTTCCATCCAGCCCTATTTCGAGCCGCAAAAACTGGACGAGCGGCAGGATCAAATCGTCGCGGGCAACCTGTCGGGCAATCTGCCAAGCGGCTCCGGGTTATCTCGCGTGGCTGGCGGGCAAAGGCTTCACGCAGGCGCAATTCACCAATTCCGGTTTCGTCGTGGATTTGAGCGACAGCGGCATTGACAACGGCACGACGACGCCGGGGCATTTCGGGCTTTATCCGTTGGGCGACACATCGCAAGCCAGCCGTGTGGCTTACAACGTTCTTCAGGCGACGGCCCACCATTCCGGCAGCACGTTGCAGGGTTGCGACGGCCACGGCACGCTCAACTCGCACATCGTCGCCGGTTACGACAATTATACCAACGCCTTTCCGCACACGGACGCGGCTGGATATTTTTACGGCCTCGGCGTCTGCCCGTTCGTGAAGGTCGGCTCGTCCGTGATTTTTGACCCGGACAATTTCACCAATCCAAATTTCACCAATCTTGATGACGCAGGCTTACACGAACGGCGCGCGCATCAGCAACAACAGTTGGGGTGCGAACGTCGGCCGTGGCAGTATGATTCGGACGCGCAGGCGTATGACGCGCTGGTGCGCGACGTGGGCGCGGCGGGACAAAACCGGCAGATGGTCATCGTCTTCGCGGCGGGAAATGCCGGGCCGGGCGGCAAAAGCATCGAACTCGCCCGGCTCGGCCAAAAACGTCATCACCGTCGGCGCGGCGGAAAATGTCCGTTCATTGACGCCGGCCAACGGCGGCAATAATTCGTCGGGCAACGACGGTTGTTCCATACCGGACACGAGCGCCGACAGCGCGAACGACATCGCCAGTTTTTCGAGCCGCGGCCCGTGCCAGGACGGGCGCATGAAGCCGGACATCGTCGCGCCCGGCACTCACATCACCGGCGGCGTGGCGCAAATCACGCCCGCGCCTCCGCCGTCGGGCTTGGCTCGGCGATATCCTGTTTCAATGCAACAGGCGTGTGTGGGCTTGTCCGCCACCGGTGGAACGGGAAACACGAACGATTTTTTTCCGCTCGGCCAGCAATTTTACACCGTATCATCCGGCACGAGCCATTCGACGCCCGCCGTCTCCGGCGCGTGCGCGTTGCTGCGGCAGTATTTCATCAACAACAGCAACGCGCCGCCCAGCCCGGCGATGACCAAGGCTTATTTGATGAATTCCGCGCGCTACCTGAACGGCGCCAACGCGAACGACAAGCTTTGGTCGGCCAGCCAAGGCATGGGCGAGATGAACCTCGGCATGGCATTCGACGGCGCGTGGCGGATTTTGCGCGACCAGTTGCCGGTTGAAACATTCACTGCGGCGGGACAGGCGCGCTCCTATCCGGGAACGGTTCCCGATCCGACGAAACCGTTCCGCGTGACGCTGGCATGGACGGATGTGCCCGGCAGCACCACAGCCAGCAAAGAACTCGTCAACAATCTGGATTTGACCGTCACTGCCGGCACGAATATTTACAAAGGCAATGTTTTCAACGGCGCGTTTTCCACGAACGGCGGCGCGGCGGACAGCACGAACAACGTCGAAAGCGTTTTTCTGCCGGCGGGCAGCGGCGACTAATTTCACCGTCTCCATCACCGCCGCGCAAATCAGCGCCGACGCCATCACCAACGGCGGGAGCTTGCCGGAGCAGGATTACGCGCTGGTGATTTACAACGCCCAGATCGCGGCGCCGGTCGCACAATACGCATCCATTTCAAAAGGCGTGGCAGTAATGAATTGGAACGTGCCGGTCAATTTCAGCTACCGCACCCAATACAAAAATAATCTTGCCGACACAAATTGGACCGACTTGACCCCGGATATCCTGGCCACAAATTCGCCCGTGACGGTGACAAATTTAATCAGTCCCACCCAACGATTTTATCGGCTCCGGGTCATGCAATAGTGCGGAGCGTGAACTGCATCGCCTATCCTTGCTCCGCAACCCCAATAAAGTAAAATCCTGACGTGACGGATTTGCTCCAGCGTGTCGAACAAAATATCCAGCACCGTGGTTTATGCAAACGCGGCGCGAAAATTCTGGTCGCAGTTTCCGGCGGGCTGGATTCGATGACGCTGCTTCACGCGCTGAAAAAGCTTTCCGCCAGGAATCACTGGCAACTGGTCATGGCACATTTCAATCACCGACTGCGCGGGCGCGCCAGCGACGCGGATGAAAAGCTTGTCCGCAAAACGGCCGCCGCGATGAAGCTGCGGATGGTCAGCCGGAAGCGCGGACGTAAAGACGTTCGCCGCGAAATCAAAGCTGTCCCTGGAAATGGCCGCGCGGAAATTGCGTCACGAATTTCTGGCGCGAGTTGCGCAAAAGCATAAAATCAAAACAATTGCGCTTGCCCACCATGCGGACGACCAGGTGGAGCTTTTTTTCTTGCGTCTATTGCGCGGCGCGGGCGGCGAAGGCCTGGCCGGGATGAAATGGCGTTCGCCATCGCCCGCCGAACAAAACAATTTCGCTCATCCGCCCCCTGCTGGATTTTTCAAAGAGTGAACTCATGAAATTTTCCCGTGATAGCAAGATTCACTTTCGTGACGACGCGACGAATTTTTCCACCAGACTTTCTGCGAAACCGGATTCGCAAGGAATTACTGCCGCTGCTGCGAAAGAAATATCAGCCGGGTTTGGACAAGACCGTTTTGCGGCTGATGGAAATTGTCGGCGCGGAAGCGGAATTTGCCGGCGAGACGGCGCGGCAGTGGCTAGAAACCGCCAGGGCCGACCCGCCGGTCAACCCGTACGCGCAGCAGCGCGTCCCTACCAAGACAGATTTTGAAAGGCTGCCAATCGCAATCCAGCGGCGAGTTTTGCAATGGCAACTCGGGGAACTCGGCATCACACCGGATTTTGAGTTGATTGAGTCGCTGCGGCAATCGGCGGATTGTCCTATAAGCGTCGGTCCGAACATTTCCGCCGCGCGCGATAAGTCCGGCAAAATCAAATTGAAAACCGAGTCAAAGCCGGGGTTCAATGCGAATGAGGTGGGCGTGAATTTGTCCAACGGCAGGGGTGAATCGGTTTTTGACGGGGTGAAATTAAAGTGGCAAATCAGCTCGCGGGGACGCCCGCCCCGCCAAATACAGGAGGAGTTTTTCGACGCGGACGAGGTTGGATATAAAATCGTCTTGCGCCATTGGCGCGCGGGCGACCGGTTTCAGCCCATCGGCTTGAAGTCGGCGGCAAAGTTGCAGGATTTGTTCGTGAATGCGAAAATTTCCGCAGCGCGACGGCGTGAATTGGTTTTGGCGGCAACGGCGGACGGCGAAATTTTCTGGGTGGAAGGACTGCGAATCGGCGAGCGGTTCAAATTGACACCTCAAACAAGGCGAAAGCTGGTTTGGAAGTGGTCGAACTTTGGCTGTTTAATTCGCTTTACAAGGCCAATTCGGGCAACTATTCTCCCGCACTCTATTGATTATGGAAGCAAAGACGAAAACGATTGAACAATTTAAGACGCACGACAAGGACACGGGTTCCGCCGATGTGCAGGTTGCGCTGCTGACGCAGCGCATCAACCATTTGACCGAGCATTTGCAGACCAACAAAAAGGATCACAGCTCGCGCCGCGGGCTGTTGATGATGGTCGGCCAGCGCCGCCGCCTGCTCGATTACCTGCAGACCACGGATCTGGGCCGTTACCAGACGGTCACGAAGAAATTGAAGCTGCGCCACTAGAATTTTGCGAAGGTAGCGGTTTTGTTTTTCATGCAAACCGCCCTCCGCTTTCAGATTTGGGCCGGAAACGCGAACGGCCCGATTTCCAAACCAAACATTTCGCGAATATAAATTCGTTGCCTCCGGGAAATTTCATTCAGCTCCGACAGCGTTCGGAGTTCACTGAAGTTCCTCCGGCGGCGGCGGGGAAAGTTAGAACATGTCAGAGAAAATAACCGCCCAGGTGGGCGACAAGCAGATCGTCATTGAAACCGGAAAGATCGCCAAACAGGCCGACGGTGCGGTAACCGTCCAGCTTGGAGAAACCATCGTCATCGTGGCCGCCGTGGCCGCGACCAAGGCCAAGGCAGGCCAGGAATTCTTCCCATTGACCGTGGATTACCGCGAGAAGGCCGCTGCCGCCGGAAAATTTCCCGGCGGTTACTTCAAGCGCGAAGGCCGTCCGACGGAAAAGGAAATCCTCACCTGTCGGCTCACCGACCGGCCCATCCGCCCGCTCTTTCCGAAGGGCTGGTATAACGAAGTGCAGGTGCAGACCGTCGTGTTGAGCGCCGACGGCGAAAACGACCCGGACATCTTGAGCATCATCGGCGCGAGCGCGGCATTGATGGTCAGCGACATTCCGTGGGCAGGCCCGCTTGGTGCGGTGCGCGTCGGGCGCGTTGGCGGCAAGTTCATCGCCAACCCCACGCATACCGAAATGCTCGAGAGCGACCTGGACCTCGTTTACGTCGGCAACGCAACCGACATCGTGATGTATGAAGGCTCGGCCAAGGAAATCACCGAGGCGGATTTCAATGCCGCGCTGAAGTTTGGCCAGGAATGCTGCGAGCCGCTCATCGCCGCGCAGAAGGAACTCGTCGCCAAGGCCGGCAGGAAGAAGCGTGAGATCACTCTCAACATCGCGTCCGACGAAATTTTGGAGGAGGCGAAGAAACTCGCCGGCGACCGTTTTGTGCCCGCGCTGCTCACGCCCGGCAAACTCGCCCGCGAAGCCGCCTGCAAGGCGATTCAGGACGAAGTCGGCGCGAAACTTGTCGAGAAATTCGGCGCGGAGAAAGTCACCGAATTCATCGTCAAGGACGCCTTTTACTACATCCAGAAGGAAGCCGTCCGCAGTTTGATTTTGGACAGCGGCAAACGCCTCGACGGTCGCGCGTTTGATGTCGTCCGTCCGATTTCCAGCGAGGTCGGCATTCTCCCCCGCGCGCACGGCTCGGCGCTGTTCGCCCGCGGCGAAACGCAGGCCCTCACGCTCGCCACGCTCGGCACCGGCGACGACGTGCAGGAATTTGATTCCTACACCGGCGGCGACAGCGAGAAGAAATTCCTGCTGCACTACAACTTCCCGAATTTCTCCGTCGGCGAAACCGGCCGCATCAGCGGTCCGGGCCGTCGCGAAATCGGCCACGGCGCGCTCGCCGAACGCAGCATCGAGCCGATGCTGCCGTTGAAGGATTATCCCTACACCATCCGCATCACCAGCGAAATGATGGAATCCAACGGCTCCACCTCAATGGCGACCGTTTGCGGCGGCACACTGGCGCTCCTGGACGCGGGCGTCCCGATGATTCGCCCCGTTGCCGGCATCAGCGTCGGCATCTGCACCGAATACAGCGGCGAGAAGATTGCCAAATACCAGCTCCTCACCGACATCATCGGCTGGGAAGACCATTACTGCGACATGGATTGCAAGATTGCCGGCACCGAAAAGGGCATCACCGGCTTCCAGCTCGACTTGAAGCTCAAGGGCCTGCCGCACGCGCTGATGACCGAGACGATTGAAAAGGCCCGCGTCGCCCGCATGCACATCCTCGCCGAAATGGCCAAGACCCTCGCCGAACCGCGCAAGGAAATGAGCAAATACGCCCCGCGCATCCAGGTCATCAAGATCAACCCGGAGAAAATCGGCGCGCTCATCGGGCCGGGCGGCAAGAACATCAAGCGCCTCGTTGAGGAATCCGGCTGCGAAATCAACATCGAGGACGACGGCACCGTCAACATCTTCTCCGTGTCGCCCGAAGGCATGAAGATTGCCGTGGACGCCATCAGCGGCATGACCGCCGAGGCCGAGATCGGGAAGATTTACCGGGGCAAGGTCGTCACCATCAAGGAATTCGGCGCGTTCGTCGAGTTCCTGCCCGGCAAGGACGGCCTGGTCCACATCAGCGAACTCGCCAACTTCCGCGTCAAGAAGACCGAGGACATCGTGAAAGATCGGCGACGACATCACCGTCAAATGCCTCGGCGTGGACGAAAAGGGCCGCGTGCGCCTCTCGCGCCGGGCCGCCATGGAAGACCGCGACAAGGAAATGGCCGGGGAGAAAGCGGAAGCCGTGCCGGCGCAGTAATCTGCGATTTGAATTCATGGCGCGGACGGCCAACCGTCCGCGCTTTTTGTCTTTAACATAAAAATTACATCGGGTTTGACTCGATTGCGCTGCGAACGTAGATTCAAGCGAATGCTGGCAGCTGAATCAAAGGTGGCGGGGCAAAGGAGTGGCCAGCCCGCCCAAGAACAATCCGAACCGTTCCTGGAAACAACTCGTGGAACCGGTGGAGCCGTTTCTTGAAACGGTCACGGAACAGTTGATGCAGCAGGTCCACGGGTTCGACCCTCAAATCGTCCCCTACGCCAAATACGCACTGGCCGGCAGTGGCAAGCGGCTGCGCCCCACGCTGGTGGCGATGGCGGCCCGCGCACTCGGCCCGGTGAACGAGGCGCACGTCACGGCGGCGGTCATCATCGAGATGGTGCATCTGGCCACGCTGGTGCATGACGACGTGATGGACGAGGCGCAAATCCGGCGCGGCCAGCCGACGCTGGCGGCGAACTGGGGCAACGAGATTGCCGTGCTGTTCGGCGACTGCCTGTTCGCGCAGGCGGTGAAGCTGGCGGCGGGTTTCCCGACGCCGGAAGTGTGCCGGGCGGTGGCAGCGGCGACGAACACGGTCTGCACCGGCGAGATTTTGCAGACGCGCAGCCGGCAGAATTTCACGGCGTCGCGGCGCGAGTATTTCCGGGTGATTGAAATGAAGACGGCGGAGCTGTTCACGCTGTCGTGCGATCTGGCGGCGTTTTTGAGCGGGGCATCGGCGAAGCAGCGCGGGGCGTTGCGGGAATTCGGCGCGGCGTTCGGCACGGCCTACCAGGTTTATGACGATTGCGTGGATTTGTTCGGCACGGAGGCGCTGGCGGGCAAATCGCTCGGCACGGATCTGGCCAAGGGCAAGCTGACGTGGCCGGTGTTGCTGGCGTGGGAGCGCGCGAGCGCCGCCGACCGGGCGCGGTTGGAAAAGATGATTGAGAACTGGCAGCCGGAGAACCTGCCGCGGCGTCAACGAATTGCTGGCCCGATACGAGACATTGGAACCGTCGCTGGCGGTCATCGGAAAGTATCTGGAGGCGGCGCGACGGGCGTTGAAAGTCTTGCCGGAATCCGCTGGCCGGGCCGGGCTTTTCGGGCTGGCCGATTTTTTGGCGCAACAAATCGGACGCTTTGGCGGTTAGTATTTAGGAACATGATTATGGCCGAGCCAGTTCCAAGCAGCGAACCGGAGCCGTCCGCGCCGGTGGATGAGGACGAACTGGTGCGCGGCGCGCGCCGGGGCGATCTGGCGGCCTACGACGAACTGGTGAAGCGCTATCAGCAGCGCATCTACGCGACGATTTACCACATGACGTCGAATCACGAGGACGCCAACGATCTGGCGCAGGAGGCGTTCATCAAGGCGTTTCAGGCGCTGAAAAGCTTCAAGGGCGGGTCCAGCTTTTACACCTGGCTTTACCGGATTGCGGTCAACAAAACCATCAATTTCCTCAAGCAGCGCAAGAACCGGACGCACATGAGCCTGAACGACATTGATTTCAACGCCGAGCACGACCCGGACCTGATGGCGCTGATTTCCGAGCAAACGCCGCGCCGGGCGGCGGGTTTGACGGAATTGCAGGAAAAATTGAACGAGGCATTGCTGAAGCTGTCAGAACACCATAGATTGGTCGTCGTGCTGCATGATGTGCAGGGCCTGTCGCATGAGGAAATTGCGAAGGTGATGGAGTGCAACGTCGGCACGGTGCGGTCGCGCTTGTTTTATGCGCGGCAGCAGATGCAGGGTTTTCTGGCCGATTACTTGAAGCCAACATGAACGAAAACGAGAACAACTTCGAGTCGTTGCGCCGGTTGCTGGCGCTGAAGCGGCATGAAACGCCGCCGCCGGGCTATTTCGAGAATTTTTCCGCCGAAGTGAGGGCGCGCATCCGCGCGGGCGATGCCGGGCCAGACGGAAAGCATATCCGAACAGTTGCCGTGGCTGGTCCGGCTGATGTCCGCGTTTGAGGCGAAGCCGGCGTTCGCAGGCGCCTTTGCTTCCGCGCTTTGCCTGCTTCTGGTTTTTGGAATTGTTTTTGCCGAACGTCCGGATGTCGCGCCGCAGCCGCTGCTTCAAACCGCGCAAGCCGGCAGCCCTGCTGGCTGCATGGCAGCGCCAGTCGACTTTGAGTTCGCTGCCGGCGGAGCAGCCGGCCTTGATCCCCATTTCCAGCACGAATCCGGTTTTCAATACCCAGTCGCCTGATTCGTTGGTTTGCTTCGCAAGGAGCAGCGGTGCAGCCGGTCAATTTCATGCTGCCGGGAAATTGATTCGATTTCAACTGAAACGCATGTGCGCTTGAAACGCCATGCGTTTTTCTGTTTAATCAGGCGAGTGCCAGCCAAAATCATCGCGGTCGCCAACCAAAAGGGCGGCGTGGGCAAAACCACCACCGCCGTCAACCTCGCCGCCTGCCTCGCCGCCATCGGCCAGCGGGTGCTGCTCTTCGACCTCGACCCGCAGGCCAACGCCACCAGCGGTGTCGGTTTGGAAAAAATCGAGGGTGCCAGCGCTTATCGCGTCCTGCTCGGCGACGGCAGTCTTGCTCGACAAAATCAAAGTCACGGCCTTCGAGCGGCTTGAAGACGGTGCCGAGCGAGGTGGATTTGTGCGCTGCCGATCTGGAACTGGCGCGGCTGGAGAATCATCTGCTCCGGGTTTCGCAATCGCTCAAGCCCGTGTTGGACAGCAACCGGTTTGACGTGGTGTTGATTGATTGTCCGCCGTCGCTGGGCGTTCTCACATTGAACGCCTTTGCCGCCAGCGACGGCCTGCTCGTGCCGCTGCAATGCGAGTATTACGCCCTCGAAGGCATTTCCATGATGAACCGCGTGCTCGGCCAGTTGCGCGGGACGGGCTTAAATCCGCGCCTCGACATTTTCGGCGTCGTGATGACAATGTTCGACGGGCGCACGAAGCTGTCCAACGAAGTCGTCGGAGAAGTCCGCAATCAGCTCGGCGCAAAGGTTTTTGAGACCATGATTCCGCGCAGCACCAAGCTCGCCGAGGCACCGAGCTTCGGCAAACCCATCATTCATTACGACAAATACAGTGCCGGCGCGGCGGCGTATGAACTGCTGGCGCAGGAAGTCATCGCCCGGCTGGGGGCAACCTGAAAAAGGACCCCCAAAAATCCAGGCTAATTGCAAAGACAAGAATTGTTTAAGATTTGGCAGAATCCGGCAAGCCGCCGGCGGCAACTGTTGCAAAATTGTGGCATGAACGAATCTGACGGCAGGCACAAATTCATTTAATGAAGCGTCTTGCCGTCACTTCAGGAATTCACTAACTTCGCGCGCGGAAAAAGATTTTATGGCCAAAGAAATACTCGAAATGCCCGTGGAACTGGCAACGATGGAGTTGCCCGACACCAAAACCATCCGCCTCAAATGGCCGGACGGTCACAACCCTGAATTCAAAACCGGTCAGTTCATCACGCTGTGGTGGCCCGACACACCGACCTACAAACGCGCCTACTCGCTGTCTTCGTGCGTGCTCGACCGAGGTTACTATGAAGTCACCGTCAAGCGCGACGGCAAGATGGGCACGCGCATCGTGGATTGGGCGAAGCCCGGCGACAAATTTTTTGTCGTGCCGCCGGTCGGGAAGTTCCTGCCGGTGTTTGACCCGCCGAACAAGCATCTCGTTTGCATTGCCGGTGGTTCGGGCGTGACACCGTTTCGCGCATTTGTGCGCGAGGCCACACGCCGCAAGCTCGATACCAGGATCACCGTCCTTTACAGCGTGCGTACGACGCGAAGCATCATCTTCCAGGAGGAATTCCATCAGTTGGAGCTGGAGAATCCCAATTTTAATTTTTATGTGACTTGTACCCGCCTGGACGAGAACGATCCTTGGCAGGGCCGTCGAGGGCGCATGACGCCGGAATGGGTGAAGGAACATGTTCACGATCTGCCCAACACGATTTTCTATGCGTGCGGCCCCAATGAACTGGTGGAATTTGCAGAAGAAGTTGTTTTGCACGGGATGGGCGTGGGGAAAGAGCAGATGAAAACGGAGAAATGGGGCTGAAATAAACCAAGGATTGTCGCTGATAAACACGGATTTGGCATTCCGTTTCAAGCGGTTTCTGATATGTTTGTCTGTGTCCATCTGTTGTTGGACAAATCATGCTCAAGCGCACCGCACTTTATTCCGCGCACCAGGAACTCGGCGCCAGACTAATTGATTTCGGCGGCTGGGAAATGCCGGTGCAATACAGCAGCATCACCGACGAACACCTCGCCGTCCGTAATGCCGCCGGCATCTTCGACATTTCCCACATGGGTGAAGTCACCGTCAGCGGCGCGGGCGCGGCAGACTTTCTCAATTCCATTCTCACGAACGACATCCGCAAGCTGACGCCCGGCATTGGTCAATACACGCTCATGTGCAACGAACGCGGCACTGTGATTGACGATCTCTATGCCTACCGTCTTTGTGGCGATGTCTATTTCCTCATCATCAACGCCTCTCGCATTGAGGCGGACGTCGCATGGATGCAGGCGCAGGCGACAAAGTTTCCGCGGCGCAGCGAATTAACTTTGACCGACGCCTCGCACAATTACGCCGCCGTGGCCGTGCAAGGCCCGCGCGTAAAGGAATTCATCGATGCCACGATTCCCGGGGCGTCCATTTCGGCGATGCGTGTCAACGCCGTGACCGACTTGAGGAAAAACCAGATCGGCGGATTCAAATTTGAGAATCAAAGCGTCCTGGTCTCGCGCACCGGCTACACCGGCGAGGATGGATTTGAAATCGTCGGCAGCGATGAGGCCATCCGGCATATCTGGGACAAAATCCTCGCCGCCGGCCAGCCGTTTGGCATCAAGCCCTGCGGCCTCGGCGCGCGCGACACGCTCCGCACGGAGGTTTGCTACCCGCTTTACGGCCACGAACTGGACGAAGACACCACGCCCATCGAAGCCGGCGTCGGATTTTTCGTCTCGCTCGACAAGGGGAATTTCAACGGACGCTCCGTTCTCGCCGGACAAAATGCCGGGGATGTGGAAAAAAAACTTGTTGCGTTCAAGATGACTGAAAAATCCGCGCCACCACGTCCGCATTATCCGATTTGGGCCAACGGCGCGAGCGTTGGCATCGTCACAAGCGGCACGCAAAGCCCGTCCTTGAACGTCGGCATCGGCATGGGTTACGTCCCGCCGGAATTTGCGAAGCGGGACACGAAGATTGAAATTGAGATTCGCGGCAAACGCTTCGCTGCCGTCGTTGTGCAGAAACCGATTTATAAGAATAAGAAGTGAGACACGGATTTTCACGGATTGACTTCATTTTTCTCCATCCGTGTAATCCGTGTCAAAAAATGGAATTGAGAATCTGCGCAATTTGCGTAATCTGCTGACGAGTTTTTATAATTTATGAGCAACATTCCTTCCGACCTGAAATATACGAAATCCCACGAATGGGTGCGCGTCAACGGCGACACCGCGACCGTCGGCATCAGCGACCACGCGCAGGCTGAATTGACCGATGTCGTTTTTGTCGAGCTGCCTGAAGCGGGCCGCAAGGTGAAGGCCGGCGAAGCCTGCGCCGTGGTGGAATCCGTAAAGACCGCCAGCGACATTTATTCGCCCGTCAGCGGCGAGATTGTGGAACTGAACAAACAAGTCACCGACAATCCCGCCCTGGTGAACACCGAGCCATACTCTGGCGGCTGGTTTTTCAAAATCAAATTGAGCAATCCCGCCGAACTGGACACCCTCCTGTCGCCGGAACAATACAAGGCGCAGATTGGCGGATGAAAATCCGGTTGTTCATCAAGCCGTATTGCGGTTGGTGTCACAAGGCGATGAGCTGGCTGGATGACCGCAGCGTCGAATACGAGAAGATTGACGTGATTGCGGACGAGGCGGCGTTCGACGAAATGGTCCGCATCTCCGGCCAGGAACTCGCACCGGTGATTGACGCGGACGGCAAAGTGCTGGCCGATTTCGGCCCGGAACAATTGCCCGCTTTTTTTGAAAAGTTGAAATGAAATTCATCCGCAAATTGCGCGAATTTACACGAATTGTTTTTTACCGTATTTTAATTCGCGTTCATTCGCGAAATTCGCGGATTAAAACTTAATGACAACGACTGAATTGAAACCGCGCCCGCGTCTGCCGGAATGGCTGCGCATCAAGCTGCCCACGTCGGACAGCTTCTCGCACACGCGAGCGCTGCTGGACGAGTTGAACCTGCACACGGTCTGCGAAAGCGCCAAATGCCCGAACCATTGGGAATGCTGGAGAAAGGGCACGGCGACGTTCATGATTGCCGGTGACCGCTGCACCCGCGCCTGCGGATTTTGCGCGGTCAGCACCGCCAAGCCGCTCGCGCTGGAGGCCGACGAGCCGATGCGCGTGGCCGAGGCGACGCGCCGGATGCGCTTGCGGCACATCGTCATCACGGCGGTGGCGCGTGATGATTTGAAGGACGGCGGTGCGGAACATTTCCGGCAGACAATTGAGGCGGTGCGCAAATTGAATTCGGGAATCGTCATCGAAGTGTTGGTGCCGGATTTCAATGATTCCGATTCTTCCCTCGAAAACGTGCTGTCGGCAAATCCGCAAATTTTCAATCATAACCTCGAAACCGTCCGGCGGCTCACACCGGGCGTGCGGCATCGCGCGACTTACGACCGAAGCCTGAGCGTTCTGAAAAAGGCGAAAGAGAAGCGCGGCAGCTCGATTTACACCAAATCCGGCATGATGCTTGGACTGGGCGAGCGGGAAGAGGAAGTCATGGTTGCGCTGGAGGATTTGCGGCAGGCGGGTTGCGACATCCTCACGCTCGGCCAGTATCTTCAACCGACACTGAAACACCTGCCAGTGGTTGAATTTATTACGCCGGACCAATTCGCCGCCTTTGGCAACATGGCGCGGGAAATGGGATTTGTTCACGTGGCGAGCGGGCCGATGGTCCGCAGTTCGTATCACGCCGATGAGTTCAACGCGCCGTTAAATGCTGGAACTTGATCTCCAACGCCCGGACAAGTCTTCCCATTCCGTGTTCCGGGCAGCCCCCCTGCCTTATTGGCCAAATGGATTCCGGTGAATGAACAGGTAAATCGCGATGCCGATGCATAAAATTCCGATCGTGAAACCGACAACGGTAATGATGGTTTTGAGGGTCCGGGCTTTTTCAAGAACGTGCGCGGTCTGTTTCTTCTCGGCCTCCATGAAAGCCGGCGAATTTGTTTTCAAGCGCAGTAGTGACGGCCTCCTCGTTTTTGAGCTCGAGCGTAAGCCATTTGCCCTCGGTCGCCTTCCATTCTTCCGGCAGGCGCGACAGGATTTCCGCATTCGCCGGTTGAAATCCCCAGCGCGTCCAGAACGGCGAGGTTTCCTGCGTCCAAATCCGGAAGATGCCGTGGTTGGCGGCGAGCGTCTGGATGCGCTCCCAAAATAATTCCCGCGCGGCGTCGGCGACTGAAAAATCCGAAAATCCCTCGCCATAGAGCAGCGCGTGTTGTTTTGAAATCTGAATCCCGACGGCGCCAAGAACATTTCCCTCCGCATCTTCGACGACTTGAAATTCCTTGAGCTGCTTTTCCAATTCGTCGGCGGGCAACCGCATGGACAGCCAGATCGCTCCGCAGCGTGCCGAGGTCGTCCAGCGTCGCGCGGCGAACGCGAAGTCCCGGCTGATGGATTCATGGCGGCAGTTTGCGCCACTCCTGTTTTAATGGCAACTGCAAGAAAAGGCGGATTGCGAACGGTCGAAGCGACTTGTGCTCTTGATCGGAGCGATTTGCATTTCAGCCGGGTTATGGCACTTTCAACGCGACATTGAAAAATTATGAACAATATGAATACAACTGAACTCCTGAAAGCACTCGAATGGCGCTACGCCACAAAGGTTTTTGACCCGGCAAAAAAAATCCCCGCCGACACCTGGCTGGCGCTTGAACAGGCGCTGGTCCTCACGCCGACTTCCTACGGCTTGCAGCCGTATCAATTCCTGGTCATCAACGACCCGGCGAAACGCGCGGCATTGCTGCCGCATTCGTGGGGGCAGAAACAGGTTGTGGACGCCTCGCATTTCGTCGTCTTCACCGCGAAGACCAAAACGACCGAAGCCGACGTGGACAAGCTCATCCAGCGCACAGTGGAAATCCGCAAACTGCCGGCGCCGGAAGCGCTGGGCGCCTATCGCTTCATGATGCTCGGGGATGTAGTGAACGGCCCGCGCGGCAAAATCGCCCACGAATGGGCGACCCGTCAAACTTACATCGCGCTCGGCAATCTGATGACCTGCGCCGCCGTCCTCGGCGTGGACGCCTGCCCGATGGAAGGTATTGTCCCCGCCGAATACGACAAGCATCTTGAATCTGAACGGCAGCAGGCTACGCGACGGTTGTTGCGTGCGCGCTCGGCTATCGTTCAGCTGACGACAAATATGCCAAGCTGGCAAAAGTCCGCTACGACACGAAAGAGATTGTGAGGCAAATATGATTAAAATTCGCAAAGCTGACGAACGCGGCCACGCCAATCATGGCTGGCTGGACACGCATTTCACATTTTCCTTCGCGGACTATTACGACCCGCAGCACATGGGATTCCGCGCGCTGCGCGTCATCAACGACGACACCATCGCCGGCGGTGGCGGATTTGGCGAGCATCCGCACCGCGACATGGAAATCATCACCTATGTCCTGAGCGGCGCTCTCGAACACAAGGATTCCATGGGCAATGGCCGCATCATCCGACCCGGCGAATTTCAATACATGGCCGCCGGTACCGGCGTGACCCACAGCGAATTCAACCCATCGCCGACCGAGCCTGTGCATCTCCTGCAAATCTGGATTCTGCCCGACCACAAGGGCGCGAAACCGACCTATGCCGAGAAATCCCTGGCCAAGGCGGCACCGGGGAAATTGCACCTCGCCGCGTCAAAGTCGGGGCAGGACGGCTCGATTCCCATCAATCAGGATGTGAATGTGTTCGTCGGAAAACTCGCCGCAGGCGATAAAATCAGTCAGGCGCTCAAGCCGGGCCGTCATGCCTGGCTGCACGTGGCCGAGGGAGATATCAAATTGAACAGCGTGACTTTGAGTGGCGGAGATGGCGCGGCGATTTCAGACGAAAATAAATTGATTCTCGAAGCAACCGGCCCGGCGCAGGTTCTATTGTTCGACTTGAATTGAGATGAAGAAATTCCTTCGTATCGTCGCCGCAATTCTCGCTGTCGGTTCAATTGCTTTTTGGACGGCAGCGGGGGGAAATCGCGGCTGGACGAAGACGAGCGTTCCCAAGACAATTGTTGATCAAGTCACCGGCATCGAAGGTGTCACTTACGAGAAGCACTTTGTGCCGGGCGTGGATTTTCTGGGCGCCGCCTTGATCGGTGCGGGGATTCTGGCTGGCGTTTCCATGCTGTTGCGGACAAAATCAAGCAATCCACAGAACGTAAGCAAAACATGAAAACAAAACTCATCATTCTGGGATTTGTCGCGTCGGCCGGCATTGCTCTTGCCGCGCCTCAAACCTTCGACTTCAAGGACCCCAAGGGCATCAACAACGCCGGGTTCAAGCTCGACGCGCCCCTTGAATCCATCAACGGCACCGCCAGCGGCGTTTCCGGCACGGTCACTTTTGATTCTGAAAATCCCGGTGCGACAACGGGTAAAATCATCGTGGACACCGCTTCGCTCATGGTGCCGAATTCGATGCAGCGGGGGCATATGTTGAGCGACAAATGGCTCGACGCGACGAAGTTCCCCGAAATTTCCTTTGAGGCGAAGGAATTCAAAAACGTCAAGACCGACAACGACACCACGACGGCGGATGTGACCGGCACATTCACCCTCAAGGGCGTCTCCAAAGACCTCACCGTGCCGGTGAAACTGACCTACATGAAAGACAAGCTCGGCGACCGCGTTCCGAATCTGAAAGGCGATCTGCTGGTCATCCGCGCTGGCTTCAGCATCAAACGCAGCGATTTCAACATCAATCCCGGCCAATACGAGGACAAGGTTTCCGACACGATTGAACTTACCTTGAGCATTGCCGGGGCATCCGCGAAATAGCCGGGGTCCATCCAATTACGGGTCTTGCAAGTTCGCGGCGCGGTTTTTTACTTTGAAAACGATGCGGCTTCGTGTTGGCATTTGATTCGTCATTCTGGCAAATTGAAGCCATGAAATCCAAATTGCTGGCATGCATTCTCGTTGCGACCGCAATTAGCTCATGCTTCTGTTCCGCCGGGGAAACCAAGGCCCAGCACGACGCACGCATGGCTTGGTGGCGCGAGGCGAAGTTCGGCATGTTCATCCACTGGGGCGTTTATTCCGTGCCCGCCGGATTTTACGACGGCAAGCCGGTTCCCGGCATCGGCGAATGGATCATGAACCGGGGGAAAATTCCGATGGCCGACTATCAAGGCTACGCGAAAGAATTCGACCCAACGAATTTCAACGCCGAACAATGGGTCAAAATCGCGAAGAACGCCGGGCAGAAATACATCGTCATCACCAGCAAACATCACGACGGCTTTGCGATGTTCGACTCAAAGGCCAGCGATTGGAACATCGTCAAGGCCACGCCATTTGGCCGCGATCCGCTCAAGGAACTCGCCGCCGCATGCAAAAAAGAAGGCATCAAGCTCGGCTTTTATTATTCGCAGGCGCAGGACTGGAACAACGGCGGCTCCGCCTCCGGCGGCAAGTGGGACACGAACCAGAATCACGACATGGACGACTACATTGACCACATCGCCGTGCCGCAGGTGAAGGAGATTCTTTCCAATTACGGTGAGTTTCCCGCCGTCCTCTGGTGGGACACGCCAATTGACATGAACACCAACCGCGCGCAAAAACTTTACGACGAGGTGGAAAAGTTGCGGCCTAACATCATCATGAACAACCGGCTCGGCGGTGGCTTCCGGGGCGACACCGAAACGCCAGAGCAAACAATTCCTGCAAAAGGTTATCCCGGTCGCGATTGGGAAACCTGCATGACAATCAATGATACCTGGGGCTTCAAAAGCAACGACACCAATTTCAAATCCACCGAAACTCTCATCCGCAACCTGTGCGACATCGCCAGCAAGGGCGGGAATTATCTGCTGAACGTCGGCCCGACAAGCGCCGGCGAGATTCCCCAGCCGGAAGTGGATCGGCTGGCGGAAATCGGCGCCTGGATGAAGGTGAACGGCGAGGCAATTTATGGCACCAGCCCCACAATTTTTGGCGCGGAGGCCGGAGCTTTTAGCTCGACGGAGAAAGACCGGCGCGGGAATCCCAGATTTATTCCCGCGTGGGACTGGCGTTGCACGACCAAGCCGGGGAAAATCTACATCCACATCTTCAAATGGCCGTCCGAACAATTCGTCCTGCCTGGCGTGAAGGGCAGAATCACCAAAGCCTATCTGCTTGCCGACCCACGACATCACGCGCTGAAGTTCCAACAGACGGCACAAGGCGTGACAATACAATTGCCCGAAAAGGCTCCCGATGCGATTGCGTCCGTGGTGTGTTTGAAAGTCCGTGGCGAGGTTGTCGCGCTGCCCGCACAAACATCTCCCTGAAAGCCGAAAAAACTGGCGGAGAGGGGGGGATTCGAACCCCACAAAATTCCGCCGATAATAAAGGAAATCCGCACGACGACTCACAAAGAGACTCACAATTTCCAGTCGCGTCAAGCCCCGACTTGTCCAAAGTAGTCACCGCTTGGGAAAAACTTCCTGCGCCACTCAAAGTCGCAATCCTCGCCATTATCAAATCGGCGGAATGATTTTCACCATGAGCTTTAACCAGACATGGCACACGAGCGCGGCACAATCGAATTTAACGCGCTTGCAGGCCGGGGATTCGGGCTGGCTGCATTCGGAGATCACCGCTTCGGAAAAACGTGCTGGCGAGGCTGGCAACCGCCACGGCTGCGATTTGGGCGTGTGACTGACAAACTGAAAACGGAGGACGAACCATGAACTTGAATCCTGCTGAATTGCTGAATCCCATTTTCAATGCTCTGGACAGCTTGATTGAAAACGACGGTGTTTATCTCTACCTGGTGTTTGTCTGGCTGGCACTGCTGACCATCGCTTGGATTTTCAGCGGCGGGTTGCGGAAACGGATGAAAGGAAATGCTGCCACGGTCATTCCCGCCGTCATTTTCACGATGCAACCGCCGATGCAATCCCCACCGCCAATCATCGGCATCGAGGTTGACCCGACGTGGATCGGTGACGACGAAACAATGGACGAACCATGACAACTTTTCATTCCCGACAAGCAGACCGTGGACGACGTGCCCGCGAAAATGCAACCGCCGACACGTTCAATTTCACGGCACAAATTCCACCATCAATTTGCGCGGTCATGCACATGAAGCATGACAAACGCGGTGCAACAATTTTCAAATCACTGTGCAAGCGCACGGCTGTCAGCAAATGCTTTTATAGGGTAGAAGCCTTACCCCTTGTCAAAACAAGGTTTTTACGGCTCGCCAATAACTCGCCGAAAACTGTGCGGAGTCCCGCGAGACGGTCACGCGATGGGCGCGCAACATCCGGCAAGACATCCGGCGAAATATCCGCGCAACGTCCCGGCAATGGCCGGACAGTGGCAACGGCAATGCCGCCAAGCGTCCGCAAAGATAGCTCGCAAGACAACTTGCGTGCGCCGGATGCAAACGCGCCAATGTCCGCGCCGGAAACCTGCGAGACGACTCGCCTCAAATCTCAACCATGACATTCAAAAATTATGAACATACCAACCACACCAACGCCCGATCTTGAATCGCTCCGCAAGGCGGTTCAGGAGTTCCGGCCTGTTCCGCATCGTGTCCCGTTCAACGGTTTGAAACTCGTCCATGATTCCATCGTGGACTTGCGTAAGCGAACTGTGTCCTATGCCGCCATTGCTGATTTGCTGATACAACATGGCGTCAAGACCAGCCGGGCGCGTGTGGCCGAATACGGCCGCATCGTCCTGGAGGGCGGCAAAAAGCGCAAACGGCGCAAACAGGCGAGAACCACGCCAGCCGCAAATATCGCGGCCACGCCTCAAAGTGCGCCCGCCGTGGCCGCAAAACCCGCGCCGGCCACGCCGCCGGCAACGGCGATCACAAGCGAAGTCCCGCCGCCGCCAAAAGAAAGTTCGCCCTACCATTCACGCGGACCACACATTGCGAATGTGAGAATGATGGGTGCAGCGGAAGCCAAAGAATTTAATGACAGCCTGAAACCGAAATCGCCAGCGAGCTAATGCAGGCCGGAAAGCAATCCGGCGATGCGCCAGCATCGCCACGCTGCCCGGCGCGGCAGCCAGAGCGCCTAATAAGCAGGCCAAGCGACGACCGCCAGCCATACGCAGCCGCAAAGGTTCGGACGCCGCCCCGATAGGCCAATAACGCCACCCTAGAAGCAAGTTTTTTTTCGGTTAGCAGCACGGTTAGCAGCGGCGAGGCAACAAGGTGGTAATCATGCGAGGCAACATCCAAAGCAACAAAGTTCGCAACATTGAAAGCAGCATGGTTGTCACCATGCGAAGCAACATCCGAAGCACCACGGTTGGCAACAGAGTTGGCATTTCACGAAGCACGCTGGTTGGCATCGAGCGAAGCAGCCAACGCAACATGAGGCGCAACAGGTGAGGCAACATTTCACGCAGCATCACGCGAAGCATTTCGCGCAACACTGGCGAAGCACAGAATCCTTGTCTTTTTAAGGGGTAACGCGTGCCTTGCCTAATTTCCACTTTTTCGCCGCTCCCTTGCGATTGTCCTGGGTGTGACTTGGCTGGACGTTTTCAGCGGCATAAACGGCCAAAGTTGAGCCGTGCTGAATGACGTTTAATTGCGTTGAACTTGTTACGCAACAGTTGCGCAAATTTCGCGCAACATTCGCGTCTGCGGTCGTGGTCTCAAGCTGTGCTTAGGGAAGATGTCTGACGGTAAATTGCCAGTTTTACACCAGCGCCATCGCTGTGTGTATCACAATCGCCAGCTTGGTTGCTCTGGTGTTACGTCCACCGCGTTGCATGGCAAGGAGAATAGCGTCCCGTCTAAAATCACCAAGTCACCGGAGCCAGGATGTTGAAAAGCGTTGAATCACCCTGTTGAATTTCGTTGAACGGCGTTGAAACCATCAACACATTTCAACACAATTTTCCGTGCCATGCGGTGCATAGTCGAAAAACTACGATTTTCCGTAGGGGTGGGGCGTCCCGCTTTCGAGCATCCGATTAGGATGCTAACAGAATGATTTCAAACGGGGCGATTGGCTTAAATCCGAATGTGGCAAATGGATTTAGAAGCGGCAAAAGGCGGCAAGTTAAAGCGACAAATTGCGGCAAATTCATTGCCGCCTTTTGCCGCTTTTTGTCGCTCGGTTTCGAGCCGCGTTTTTTCCGAACGATTTCGTTAGGGGATGGTGTCTATGATTTTTTGCCAACGAATGCAGGCAAGACGAATGCAAGATATTTGCATTGAGTCAACGTGTGAGAATGTATTCGCCAATCTTTGTCAAGGCGTTGACCTGGGTGCGTGGATGCGTGAAAAGATTTTTCCGCGTGGAGTTTGCACCGCCAAACTACTTGGCTTTCGTTTCTAACAGCCTGCTTGTTTCGGACGAAAGGATTGGAGCAAGTAATTTAACAGCGGCATTGCTGTTCCCAAAATCGGCGACGGCTTCCAATTCAGCAAAAGGCGTTGCGAACTGGCTCGGCACGTCATTGGTCGGCACTTCTCCAAACATTCCTTCGCCGTAATACGGCGTGATTTTGGTGATAGTGAATTTCTTTGCCGTTGCCAATTTTTTGAGCGTGGCAAAATCGTCGTCCCTGAAATTCGGCATCACGATTGCCTTGTGCGCTCGGATGCAACGGATGATTTCATCAGGACTGGCCGTGCGCTCATTTTTGTAACGCTCTACATCTGACCAGCGGACGGAAAAGCCTTGTATTTTTCCGCGTTCTCCAAACTCAATCGAAAAACCTTCCGCGCTTTCCCCGTCGTCTGCGGCGGAGAAAAAGGAAATTCCGTCGAATTGGCGGGAAAAGAAAACACCGCGTCCGCAAGCAGCATTGGCGGCTTGATCGGTGTCGCATGAATGATTGTAGATTTTTTCCTGTGCAAACTTTGCGGGGTCGAGGCCGAGTTGAGGTGCATATTTTCGCGCCAACTTGATAATTGTTTCGTCGTCAGGAATTTCTTTTTGCGAAACTGGGGCAAAGTTTGCTATCGAAAAATACAGATTGGCGTCCGCTGGACGGATGCCTAAAAGCGTCGGAATTGGCGCAGGCCAGTCTGGGGGAACTTCCTGCAAAATGAAAAAATCATTCGTGGACGGTTTGGGAAAGCCTCGTTTTTGAAGCGAGCCAAGAACGACGGCATTGGAAATGACCGTCGCTGGAAAAATATGCGGCAGCAAACGGTGATAGACCCACAAATTTTTCGGCAGCGCATTCGTGGGAGCCTGCCAGACAATTTCGGCGTTTGTGAACAGGTTGGACGACAATTCTTGCCAGCTTTGTGCGTCAGCCGACGCACAAAAAGCCGTCGTTAAAAACGCGGCGAGAAAGGGAAATAATTTCACGGTTTAGTTTCGTCAATGATAGGGCAATCTATTTCCACATCAACGTTTCCATTTCCCGTGTCAACCGTTGTCCAAAGCGAGAGAAGCGGCATCAACCACGGCGAAGGAGCCAATCGGTCGCCAGCGTAATAACAAAGATCGGCTTTCTTCACAGTAAGACTCTTGACCGTCGCCCAATCAATCGAAGGCAGATTCATCGGAATGCCGCCTTGCACCGCTCTCCCGTATCGTATTCGCTGGATGATGGTTTCCGGCGTAACAGTCGGGCAGGATTTTACACGTTGTAAATCTCGCCACGAGAGATCAACATGGGCGGGTTTTCCGTTTGGCCCGAAATATATTTCGCCGTCACCTGCGGTGCCAGCGCCGATGATCGTTGCGCCGTCCACCGCACGGCTGAAACTCACAGCTCGAAATTCAATGTTCGTGACGATCCCGTCAGGCATGAAGTATTCTTTGAACGGCTCCCAATAATGAAAATTAGGCGCACCGTCAGCATTCTTTTCAATGTCGGAAAGGTCAACGCCGAACCGCGAAAGAAAATTCGTTGTTAGCAAAGGCATTTGGGACATCTCCGGCACATTCGTCGCCAGATTTTTTGGCCCGTAGTGGCTGACCGCATTGTAAAAAATGCTTCCACGCGAAACGTTCAGTTGCTTGGAAGGAAATTTGTCAGCGTCCTTATAGATTGCTTGGTCGGCAGTGGATTTTTTTTTATCCTTTTCCGTAAAGCCACATTCCATCGCCAGATTGGAAATGGCGGCTGGAGGAAATGTCTTTGGCAAAAGGCGGTAAATCCAGACTGTGCGCGGCAAAGCATTTGTGTGCGCTTCCCAACGCACATCCAGATTCGTGCGCTGGAATGCGTCCCCAAGCCGCGAGAGCGACAGGCTTTGAGAAAAGCCTGTCGCCCAAGCCATTTGCAGCAGGAGGACTAATCGAATCGCCCTAGCCATGCTTTAAGGCCAGACTTGCTGGCTTTCGTATGACCACGTTCCTTGCGGAGCGGAATTGAAGCCCTGCTCAATGTAATCGCCCGTGCAAGCAGTGTCCGCCGCAATCGCCATGACCATCGTGTTGGTATAGGTGCGACCGTGATAGGCGTTGTGCGCCGCCAGATACCACGCATCATGGATTGTCATCGGGCTGTTGTTGGTATAGCCAAAGTTCATGTATTGCGCCCAATTTTGCAATATCGTCGAACTGGTGGAAATGACGGAGTTCGCGCCTAAAATCATGTGCATATTGTTGTTATAGCAAACATGCCCCCCATTCTTCATGCTGTTCCAGTTCGCCTGATGCAAGCTGTCGCAAGCCATGAAAACAAACCATTTGAGGCCATTCGTAGGATCGGAACCGCCCAAGTTCATGTCGGTCATGTGCAAATAATTGATGCTTCCCCCTGAAGTGATCGGGAAATACATGGTCTTGACCAGCCCGGCATTGTAATCCTGCGTATTGCCATACGCGCCGTGCGTCATCAAAACGCCCATGCTGACGTTGTTGAACGCCGTGCCGCTGCCCGTCAGATCGCCGACGCTGAACTGATTGTCAGTTTTGACAATAGTATGCTTCCACCCGAATAGCTGCATTTCAGTTTCAAAATTACCGGCTTCAGCGTTGAACTGTGGCAGCGAGGCATAAGTCAGGTGTGCGCTGCCCGAATAGCCGTCCAGCGCAATGTAGCTGCCCGGAAGGCCGGGAATGTTCGGAATGGGATTGGCAGACATGACATTTGTCCCGTTTGCCGTGTAGGTGTCCCAGGCCATGCCGAACAATCCAGAAATCCCAACTATGGGATTGCTTGGCGTCCGTTGTGGTGAGGCCGGAGAATTTTGGGAAGATGCAGATGAACCACCGCCGGAAGCATCGGGAGAAAAACTGCCGCCGCTGTCCATTGCGGTGATGGTTGCAGGGCGGGAAGTAGCGGTTAAAGACGCGACTTCGGAGGACGTTGCGCTAAAGATTGTGAAACCATTCGTGTCAAAACCCGGCGGATAAAGGGCCAACGGCACGACATTCTCTGAATCAGGAGCTACCGCCCACAATTCAGACGATTCCGAACGTGCCAATGAAGGCGAAGGCGGACTGCTACCGCCGCTGCCGCTTGAACCACCAACAACAAGTGAGTAAGTTCCGCCGTTGGTTGCTGCCGAAATGTAGTAATAATAAATGCCCTGTGGAAGATTTGTGCCGCCGTTTCCAATGCCATTCCAATTATACTGCATGGAAGAACCGCTGCCCGTCGTGGTGAAAACCACATTGCTAAAACCATCAGCAATATTCAGCGTCCAATCACAATTGGCGGCAAATACCGCGCTGACTTGCTGTGTTTGTCCCGCTGCCGGGTCAAAAGACGGTTGCGAGAAAGAAATCCGTGTAATGAGATTGCTAAACAGCACTGAAACAAAAGGAGAAACTGCATGGCCGGTAGCAACCGGCGGAGAACCGACTGCATCCCCATTGCCCGATTCGCATTCGGCGGTCGCAAATAATGTGTGCGTTTCATTTCCCCATTCGCAGGTATTGATGTTGTAAGTATCCACTTCGTAATTGGTCACGCCCGTGCCGTCGGTGTAATTCGTCGTCGTAATGGCAGGCCGCATTTCCTGACCGTCCACATAAAGTTTTGTTCCTGTAAGCACTGGCTGGTCGGTGCTGGCAACAACATTGATCGTCAATTCGCCAGTAGCGGCAGTGCTGTTTGTTGGCGACGTGATAGAAACGCTTGGTTCATCCGAAGTAGTGTCCGCTCCTAAATCCACAACCCGATAAAAGCGCATCGGCATATTTTGAGGACGCACAATTTGCGGGGTAAGATTGTAATTGCCGGTGTCCAGCCAGAAAGTGTTCGTGCCTTGAGACGGATATTGGTCGTAAAGTTTATTCCATGTGATGCTTCCTGTGTTGGTGTCAATCAACGCATCAGCTTCATCAACCTCATAAACTTCATGGTTGGTGCTTGACCAAGCGATGTGCATTGCGCCTTCGTCCGTCACACTAATGCCAGTGAATTGCAGGTTGGTTTGCCCGAAACTCTGGCTGAACGAAGCGAGAAGAACTCCGAACAGCAACGCTGCTATTTTAGTAGTTTTCATTTTTTAGTATGTTCATTGTTTATTGTTGATTATGTGTGTCGAGACTCATTTTGGCTGCCGCTTGGGCCAATTATAAGAATATGTTCTTATTCAAATAACGCCTTTGTGCGTTGCAACGCTTGCTTTTCAGCTTAACACTTCCCGTTACTGTGGCTTGATCTGATAAAAACGGTGAGCATAGCCAGTTGCGGATGTGTCTTGGAATGTCATTATGATGTTGGTGCAATTAAAGCTCTGGAGCGTTGTCCAATTCACCAAGTTTGATGACGCTTGGAAAAGATAGTTGCTGCCAACGATGCCGTAAAACGTGAGATTGAATCCGCTGACATTGTATTGCGGACTTCCAACGGTGTTGCTGGGCGGCAGCACTGTCAGAGACTGATCCACATTCGGCGCCGGTGCAAACATGCTGTTGCCAATTTGCGAGGCGCGCACGGTGACTGTTCCTGCGCCGGTGAGCGTTAGGACATTGCCGCTCAATTGAGCCGGGCCGGACAGGACTGAAAAGCTTACGGGCAAACCAGAGCTTGCCGATGCGTAAATCGGAAACGGCGCGTCAACTGAACGCTGCTGGCTCAATGCGCCAAAGGTGATAAATTGCGGCGATCCTGACACGGTGAAAATGCCCTGCACCGATGTGGCGGCATTGTAGTTTGAATTCCCAGGCTGCCCGGCGATGACTGTTACGGTGCCGGAGCCAAGTAGCGTGACGACGTTGCTGCTGTTGACTGTCGCCGGCCCGGACAAGATGCTACAATTAACGGGCAGCGTGGAACTTGCCGTGGCCGTGACGGTGAAGGGCGAATCACTTGCCAAATGGGTTGGGACAGGGGGAAGTGCGATAGATTGATTCGCTCTTGCCACATTGAAATTCATGTCCACCGGCGCGGCCGGGTTGAATCCATTGCCTCCAAATTGATCAGCTTCCACGGTCACTGCGCCCGCACCCGTCAAGGTCAACACGTTGCTGCTCGATAAAGTAGCCGGGCCTGAAATAATACTGAAACTGACCGGCAAACCGGAACTGGCCGCTGCCACGAGCGATATTGGTGCGTCCCCGAAAGTGTGGTCGGCGATAACGGGAAATGCGATGGTCTGGTTTTGATTTGTTGCCTGGTAAATCAATGTCAAGGTATCTGTGCCGCTGTTACCTGCTGCATCAAACGCAGTAAGGGTGAGAATGTTTGTGCCAGGTAATACGGTATCCAAGTCAAAGGACACGGTTGATATTTGCAGTAACACACTCCGCGCCTACCATGAAGAGGGCTTGCCATTTTATCGGCAAGGCAAAGCAGTTTTCATTTCACGTGCCGAGCTTGGCCTGTTCATCCGTGGACAGTTCCCCGGACAGAAAAGCAAGGCGGTGCAAAAGTGAGCCAGCGAAGATATTTGCGCGCAAGCCGAGCATCGGGCAGCACTCGCAGGTTGGTTGAAAATATCGTCCGGCGTGGTGGTCGTGCCGTGCGCCGTCAATTCGTTGCGGCACTTCGCCGTGGCTTGGAAGGGGGACGGAATGCAAGTTGAGCGTTCCAATGGTGGCAGAAAGCCCGATGTTCTGCCACGTCGTCAGGTGGCAGAAATGCCAACTGCTGAAAGTGATTCAGTTGGCTTTTCAGCCACCTCAATTTGCGGGAATGCTAGGAAATCAGCGAATTTAGCCCTTGCCGAGCGGCTACCACGACGCCCGGCCAAAGTTCTGCTAGTCCCGCCAGCACGTAAGAATCCCGCGCTTCCACACTTGGACGGGTTGTCCGTGGAAAAGCTGAAAATAATAGTTCACGACCAGCATGGACAAATTCTTGAGCTGATAAACCGGAAAAGCATAAATGCTGGCGTGGACGAGGCCGAATCCGAGAACCAAACTTTGACGTTGCGCTCGCCCGATGAACTTCTCGGAATGGTCTTCGATGATTCAGACATTATTCTGGGCGACCGGCTTCTAGCCAAAGGCCAGCCGCTTGTAATCGCCGGGCAAGGTGGAACAGGCAAAAGCCGGTTGGTGGTGCAAATCGTCGCGGCCATCGTCGCTGGCCGGAAGTGTTTTGAATTTCAAACCGGCGGACACGATTTGCGCTGGTTGATTTTGCAAACTGAAAACAGCAATCGCCGGTTGCAGCAAGACCTTCGTAAAATCAGAACTTGGCTAGGTGCCGATTGGCCACGATTTGTTGGGCAGGTCGTCTTGCACACGATAGAGACCGATCAGGATGGCTTTGTGTCCCTCGACTCGCCCGACAATCAGGCGGCGATTCAAAGGGCAATTGAATCCGCAAACCCGGACGGGATTGTGATAGACCCGCTGAATGATTTTGCGGCGGGCGACCTGAACAAAGACGCCGATATGCGGGCGACGCTGCAAACGCTGTCCCGGTTATGCCGACGTGGAAACCCAGATCGCGCCATCATCGTTTTACACCATAGCCTCACCGGCAAGGCCGGGGCAGTCCGCGCCACCGGGTTCGACCGCACCAGCTTCGCTCGCAATTCAAAGACGCTGTTCGCATGGACGCGCGGCCAAGTCAATCTTGCCCCGGTTGAGCCAGACAGTAACGACAAGCTGGTGGTGGCGTGCGGGAAATGTTCCAACGGAAAAGAGTTTCCGACGTTTGGAATCTGCCTGAATCAAAAAACGATGATCTATGAACTTGACCCGGATTTTGATCTGGAGACGTGGCAATCGGAAATGAGCGGCAAATCGAATTCAGACGCGCCGGATTTATCCCCAAGAATCGTTGCCGAAATCGTCGCCGAATTGTGCAAGACCAGCGGCGCACCCAAAAAGCCGCAAATCGTCAAAGCACTCCGCGATGAGACCGGCTGCGCTTCATCGGGTGCATACAAGGCGATTGAACGCGCCGAACACGCCAAGAAAATCCACTACATCAAAGCGACAAAAACGTATGTCACGAAATAAAACTCAATCCTATCACTTACTAACTTCCGCCAAAATCTGTTCTAATCTCTCACCGGGATATACGCGCCAATAAGTTTCTCAATATATGTAATCGGATTCATGGCCGAATTTAACTCCCAAAACCCGTGACAGGTCAACAAATGAAAACCCAAACTTCCACATTTTTTCCACGGAGAATTCCACGCGGAAGGAACGTGGAATTTCCACTTTCCACGCTCCCTATAAGGGGCGTGGAAGTGGAAAGTCCCGGCAGAGAATCGCGCGGAATGCACGCGGCGATAGCACAATCAGGAAATCAGCCGGACGGTGCGGCTTACGAAAGCTATCATGTAAGGAATGGGCTAGTAAGGCGACGCCACGGCGGGCAAAGCACGCGGAACAATTTTTCGTAATCTAGCATAACCAACCAAAGGGAAAATATGAAACTAACCAAATGGACACAATTCACCGGCTCGCGCGAATTCGGCGTCGCCGAGGAAACGCTTGCGCGTGCATTGCGCAAGGCCGGACTCAAAACCGGCAAGGGTAAAACTTATGCGACTTTAGAAATCCACACCGTTCTAGCCGGTGACGTGCGCGGCGAGCGCACGCGATTGCTTCGCGCAAAGGCCGACGAACAGGAATTAAAAAACAAGGTGCGCGACGGCGAACTAATCACACGGGACGTTGCAGAACGCGAATTGTGGTTTAACTTGTATCTTCCTTTGCTCCAATCGCTTCAAGCGATGCCCGATGAAATCTCACCTCGTTGTGTTTCACCGGACGCCGCCCGTGTAGCGATGATCCAGCATATCGAAAAAATAAAATCCCAAATCAGAGAACCAAAATCAAAGACACCATGAACATCATAAGACGAAACACCTACCGACTGGTGCGCCGCCTGAAACAAAAATTCTGCGCGCCAGCAAACCAGCAACCGAACGTGAAGCCGTCGGACAATCCTTCAATGGAAAAATCCGATGCAAGACCACATTCAAATAGCCGGTAAAAATAAACACGCACCGCCCGGCTTGGCTTTTGAAGGTGACGCACTTGTGCCGGTTGTTTCGCCGGACGCGAGCATAGACCCGGAACTGGCGTTGCTCCATGCCTTGCAAGACGCTGGCGCGACATTTCCAGATGCACCAAAAGCCGTTGCGCTTATTGAACGGGCTTTTGAAGCCGCAGGCGACCAGCGCGGCGCGGATGCTTTGAAACGCTTGGCGGAGAAACTAAAAGGCACGGCGGCGGGCGAGGCCGTGCGCCGCGTCATTCTTGGCGAGGCCGAGCCGTTGCGGGAAGCTGCCGAGCGTGCCGGTGTATCGCACGTTGCGATTCATTTGCAGCAAAAGACGATTGAGAAACGGCTAGGCTTAACAAAACCCCCACTAGTGAGAGATTGAATTATTATGAATATGTTTCGCAAAGTATTGAATGTGCTCGCACCCGGCGCGATGACACCAACCGCTACGCCAATCGCGCCCGGCACGCCGCCGCCGACGCCCGACAGCTACCGTGCCGCTAATCCCGGAACGCAGCTCGAACCGTGGCAAATCAAATTCAGTTTGTATTTTCCCAATTCGACTTGGCGAGGGAAGGAATTTTTGACCTTTCACCGCCCCGTCGTGCCGCAAAAGTTGGTGAAACTACTGTTAAATCGCGTGGGCGAGATATTTAGCGACGCGGAAGTTGCCCGGCTTCGTGATCTTCGTGCCAAGCAAGATTTGATTCATGCCAAGTTGGACGAAGCAAATTATTGGGCTTCGACAAAGTTGTGGCAGGCACAACAGGACGCCGCCTCGGAAAATATCTTGTCCGGTGACTTGTCGGAAGTGACGCTGAAAAGCAAAGTGCAAATCCGGGAGGAGATTGGCCGGGCGCGTGAGGCTTTGCACGCCGCGTTGCTGACACTTGGCCAGCAAGTTTTCGACATTCTTGCGCCCGCTTGTGGCAAACTCCGCGCCGTCGCCCGCGACATGGCCGAAGCCCAGGACGCAAAAGAACGCGCGGTGCATGACAGTAATTGCGGCGACGAAATGCCGTTTGTGCCGAGCGAGTATTTGCGGACGCTGGCTTTTCTGGCATTGCACAGTTGCGACGCTCCGGTGAGAAACTTTTATCTGACAAAGCGTTTGCATTGTCCCGACCCTGACAAACTTTTGGAATTGTGGTTTCCGCCTGTCACCGCCGCGCCAGTCCGTCCCGTGCCGCAACCTGCCGCAGAAAATCCCGCGCTCATAAAACAGCGCGAAGCCGAGGCTGCCGAACGAACTGCACGGCACGTTACCGAACTCGCGGAGAAAAATGCACTGACGGCAAAGGTGCAAAAACAGGCCGCCGAAATCCGCGAGCAAATCGCAAACCCACCGACGCCATGATTCAATTGCGCCAAAGTTTGGTTGCCAATTTTTTTGCGGCGATGGCTGCCCATGATGTTCGCCGCGAACTTCGCGCGCCTGAAAGCGAGGCGAAATTCTGGCGCGGGCGTGTCGCATCAAATCTTGCCGCTAGCAAATTGTCCAATCTCCGCGCCGTGGAATTTATTTTGAAACTGCGCCGCGACCATTGCGGCAATCCACTTTTTGAAACGCTATGTCAAAACGCGAGTCAACTTTGAATCAAGTCATTCCCGCTTTACCGCCGGATCAAGCGGCGATGAACGATACGGTCGAAGGTTTTTTTGACGAATGGTTTCACGTTCAAAAATCTGGCGGCATTGTCCGCGTCAATATCACTGGCGAAATCGGTTGCGTCCGCCCGTGGCGCGAACTGGTTGCACAAGTTGAAGGCGCAACCGATATTAGAATTTTAATCAATTCGCCCGGCGGCAAAGTGGACGACGGAGTGGAATTGTTTCACGCCCTGAATAACCGCGTTTCAGAAACCACCATCACCGGACGTTGCTTTTCCGCCGCGCTGCCAATCGCATTGGCCGGAAAGAAAATCAGGATGGAACGCCATGCGCGGATTTTGTGCCATGCCCCGCACAGTTGGATTTACGGTGATGCAGACCAAATGATTTTGGCGGCGCGTCGGTTGAAAAAGTATTCCGCCTACCTGAAAAAAATAATCATGGAGCGAACCGAGCAACCCGAAACCGTTGTGGCTGGATGGTTGAACGGCGCGGACGTTTATTTCAGCGCAGAGCAGGCCGTGGCTTACGGGCTGGTGGATGAAATCTTTGACGCGCCGAAATCCGAACCGTGCGAAACGCCGGTTGCGACTGCCGATGCCGGCACGGTGCAATCCAGCGGCATGACCGAGGATGAACAATTCGCGCTGGACGTTTTACGCGCGCTACCACGGTTGACCGTTCACAACCGCCAAAGTTTTTTGCGCGAGGTGTGCGCGAGTCTTTTTTACAACACAGACGTAGAAAATAATTATGAGCAAAAAAAGTGATTCAACCGCACTGGCCATAGTCGAAGCGTTTCGCGCCGATGGCGACGCAAAGACATTGCCGTTCAATGTGCTTCTCAACATGGCGTCGGCGTTTGCCCATGAAGTCCGCACACACGCGCTAACGGAAAAGGTTCTCAATACCGCGCCGAGCGTGCCGGGCGACAATCCGCCGGGTGCAAAAAAATATCCGAGCCGCACCGAAATTGCGCCGGAATATGAACCCGTTCCCGATCCCGCCGAAACGGAGACCAGCGAGCCGTCGAAAAAAAGTTTGCCGGACTACGCCGAATATCAAACGCATGTCGGCACGCTGCAAAATTCCGGGCTGACTTTGTTTGAACTGGAATCCGGCGATGATGAAAAGATGGACGCCATCAGGGACGCGGTAGGGGCTTTGGACGGCATCCGCTCGCAACTCAAACAGTTTTGAAATGTCGCCCGCGCCCGTGGCGATTAGTTACGGCGTGTTGTCCGCTCATGGCCGGTGGCTAACTCATGGCCACCGGCTTTTGAAAATAAAATGTGATTGCACGCTCAAAAAACGACCGGTGTTGGCAATTCATTTTGACCAAGCACTCTTCCAAGAACTCTTGCTGCTTCGTTTCTTCTCTGGAAGCCTTATGCTAGGGTGCAGAAATGGATTATGACAGAGCTGGCTGTTGTGTCTATTTGCTGCGGAATCTTCTCGATACATATGCCGAATCAATCCCTCCAATTCCCCGATCTCCTCATCCGTGATATTGTCATGCACCTCGAAAAGTGTGAAGTGTGTCCACATTGATTTTAATCGGCCCCGGTGGTGTTGACCTAATCGGCTATACATGCCGTAGTTGGTCTTTCCCACGTAAACGACATCGAACCGTGCCCCATTCTTATTAAGAAGTGCGTAAATTCCACGTGTATCAGAAGGTATGTTTTTTCTAAACTCCGAAGGAACAAACTCCGCCACGTGCTTTATGAATCTGCATTTTGATATTTCGGGCATATGGAATCCGCTTTACAGCCGACGACAAAAACTGAACCACGCCGGAACAATGGTGTCAACCGCGAAACCTGAACCTCACCCAGTAAAATCACAAGCCGGATTTTTAACTTCGCGCTGGCACGCCGCTAGTTGGTTTTATTGATTGCTATTTCCGGTCACTTGGGGAGCTAATCCGACGCAATCCCATATTTCGAGACCCGCATAAAATTCCCCGCTTGGGTGCGCGATGACGGCTGTTCTTTCCGGGACTTCATCCGCCATCGCCTTCAAATCGTCCTGTTTCTGTTGTAGGTTGTCTTTTTCATCTTCAAGGTTTGCATGTGCCGGAGCCGTGTCGGAAATTGCCGGAACTCCATTCACTGCGTAATAATCATTTGCCATTGAGGATTGCGCGTCCGCGTGCCTGACAGCACTTGTGTCGTCTTTAACCTTATCGCCCAGAGCCAGAATATCGGCCCGCATCTGGTTATATTGGTTGACGAATTCTCTTACTGAATCAGGCAGGTTGCGCACGAGAATGTGCTCGTTTATTCCGTCCGTTGTGATGGAGCATTGGAGCGGTTCTACGCTTTCAATCGCGTTTATGTAGATGATCCGATTCGTGCCAACAAGATACGCGATGCGGGCTAGTTCGGCTGCACGCATGGCAGCAGCCTTTTCCAAGTCTGCTTTGTGCTGTTCCATTTCCTGATTCAAAAATTTCGTGGCATTGGCCGGTGAATAACCGAATTGTTTTTGCAAGTCCGGCGGCAGGTTCCTGTCCGCAACCTTGATGATGCCGCCGTCATAATCCACCACGGCATAGGCGGGATTATGCCGGATGATGGTTGCGTTGGTGAAATTGCCTTGCCCGGTCAAAAGGACATCCAAACTAATTTCATTGGTATTTGCGGACGCGGTTTGATGGACTAAAAAACAAACCGCCGCACTCAATCCGGCCAGAACGATTTTTGTTGCCTTCATGGCTTTGCTTCTCTTGCGACATTTTGGCCACCAAAAATAATGGGCGTGTCCTACTTACGCCCCGACACGGGCACTGGTATGCCCTCACAGGAACGCTTTCGGGCACGCCCGACTTGGGCGTGCCTCGAACCGTGTCCTATGAATTGAAATTACCAGTTTCGTGTCGGACAGGCCGAAGCCGCAAATTTGTTGTTTTGGTTTTCTGGTCTTTGTTTTTAACTGACTCCGCGATTGAATCAAAAGGCGTCCGGCAAGGCAAGCGCGCCAAATGCCAACCGTGCGCGCTGGGCTTGCTGGGAAGCGATTTATTGAGCGGATGGCGCAAAGATGCGCCGAAATGTGAAATCGAGTGCTACGCGCAAATGCCGATTGGCGATTGAAGCATAGTGAACGGTAGGCGTGCGCTGCTTATATTTTACATATAGTTTGCACTTTCGCGCTCGTTGAAAATCTGACTTTATCCTTTATTTACTTGGCTAGAATTGAAACTGGCGGAGAGGGGGGGATTCGAACCCCCGGTGGGTTTAATCCCACTCACGCTTTCCAGGCGTGCGCGTTAAACCACTCTGCCACCTCTCCACGCAGAAGGAACACTCTCTCCAATACGCGGAGGCTTTTCAATTCAAAACGGTGGCCGTGCGCTAGCACCTTGCCGATTTCTCCCATTTCCTGCATCATGCCCGCGATGAAAAAGTCCAAATCCGCCAACCCGCTCCGGCGTGTTCCAGTCATTTGGGGTCCAGATAAAGACTGAATTCGCGGATGGCGGGATAGTCCTGCGCCTTGAGAATCGTGAACCGCACCTTCCAGACGGTCACTTCGGGGAAACGATCCATCTTGCGCTCGCCAATTGTTGTGCCTTGCGAGAGCAGCTTCCAGTCGCTGTTCACCTGGCCTTCAACCTTGTATTCCTGTACGCGCCCGGTCATCCCGGCAGCCTCTTCAATGGCTAGCGCGTTGATTTCCGTCGGGCCGTCCATGTCCAGTTCCAATGTCGCCTGTGTCGTGCCGTTGGTTGTCGCCCAATAGGTTTTGTCGTCACCGTCCACGGCCATTTCGGCGGCGAACTCCGGCTTTCCATCGCGCACATTGCTGGCGCTCACAGGCTGGTCCAGCGCGAGGTCTTCGCCGAGACCTTCATTCGCGCTCGCGCGGGTTTTGCGCGACTCATGAATCATTTTCCCGGCAGGAGTGATCTCGGGGGAGGAATAACCGATGTTCTTTAACGCTTTCAATCCAAGGCGTTCTTCGAGTTGGGTGAGATAAAGACTTTGCGGCGCGACCGGCTTGCCGGGTGAATCGAATGTCCCCTCCGGCAACAGCGGTTCGGTGTCGAACGGACGCGACATCTGGATGCTGCCGCCGATGCAGCCGATGGCCCAGTTCATCGCGCCGGGTGGTTGCTGGACGACGTAGCTGTTTGCGACACAATTCCACGCAACAGCCCAAGCCATGCCCCAGCCGTGGCCCGAGCCCATCGCGCCGCGATTCTTGAAATCAATCCCGCCGTCCGGCAGCCAGCAATTGTCGAGCAGCATCCCCGTCGTCCACCGCATATGGCCTTCGATGTGGCCGTTGCCGCTGAACGTGCAATTGAGGAACACAATCGGCCCGGAATGACCGCTGCCGGTTGCCGCGAACCAGACGTTGTCCGCGTTCACCAAACAGCGGTTCAATAAGATCTGGTCGCCATTCGGCGCGAACTCCGCCGGCTTGGACGCCCCTAGATGAAGCGCCCTGCGATTGACCGCCACGTTGTCCAACGTAATGCGCCGGCCGCCGAGGCTGACGCTGTTCATCGTTTCGTCAATCACCACGTCGCGAATCCAGCAATCCTGACCGTTGAGCCGGATCGCGGTATAAAGTTCTTCGGTGTGATTGACGCGCTGCGGCGGCGACTGGATGTGGAGATTTTCAATGCCAATTTGTGTGAACCGGTTCGGCGGATTTATTTTCACAACGACCGTGCCCGGCGGATTCAGGTATTTCGTATCGAACGAATCCGACAGCGGCACGTCGAGCGTGATTTGACTGCCCGCAATCGCCGCGATGCGCCGACCGATGGGAATGACCGTCCCGGCGCGAATCCACGTTTGCGGTCTGCCATTGCGTGTCAAGTTGTCCATGCCCATGAAATGAACCTAGGCCGCCGTGACCGGCCGCCTGATCTCAATGAAATCGCCGACCGCAAATCCTCCGGCATCGGCCACGGTGAAAGTGCTCGTGCCGGAAGGAACGTAGGCATCGGTAATTGAAGTCTGCGCAAGTGAAATCGCATTGGTTTGCGGCAAATCCTCGCTTTGAACAGAATCCGGTTGCCGCCTTCTTCCACCACCTCCACCCAATCCTGCCCGGATGGCGACGTGTCGGCCACCGCTCATTTGGATGGTTGTTGCATTCGTCCCGCTGCCGTACAGCACGATGCCACTGGCCGGAATGGTAATCGCATTCGAACAGATGAAAGTTCCCGGCGACAACAGCACCGCGCCGCGGAAACCATCCTTCAACGGCATCGCGGCGACTTCATCTATGGCCGCCTGAATCGTCGCCGTGTCATCCGCGCCACCCGAAGGCTGGACGGTTTTCACAACCGGAACAGATGGCAGCGCCACGCCGCCGCCCATGTAACCTGCCGTCGAGAAATCCATGATGTGATCGCCTACAGCCGTTGTTTTATATTCGAGCTTGCCGTCAGGGCCGGGATAAACCCACTCGCTTGTGGCCACCCCGTTTGGATTGGCATTCGCGCACATTCCGCAAAGGGGGATCGTGATGAGTAATGTCATCAACGCGAGTCGGCGTTTAAAAATAATCATTGGGTTTCGATTAAGGACGGAAACGAGACCTTCAGGGTTTCAATTTTCCCCGCATTCATCCGTGATTGAAATCGTTCACGTTTTCGGAGAAACTTCCCTGCGATGAAAAAGTCCAAATCCGCCAACCCGCTCCGCCCGCATTCCAGCATTCTCCTCGATGGCCCTGAACGCGCCGCCGCCCGCGCCATGCTTTATCCCGTCGGCTTCAAGGCCGAGGATTTCAAGAAGCCGCTCATCGGCATCGCGTCCACCTGGGGCAACGTCACGCCGTGCAACATGCACATTGACAAGCTCGCGCTCGAATCCGAGAAAGGCGCGAACGCCGCCGGCGGCAAGGCCATCATCTTCAATACCATCACCATCTCCGACGGCATCTCGATGGGCAGCGAAGGCATGAAATATTCCCTCGTCTCCCGCGAAGTCATCGCCGACTCCATCGAAACCGTCGTCGGCTGCGCAGGCATGGACGGCTTTGTGGCCATCGGCGGTTGCGACAAGAACATGCCCGCCTCCATCATAGCCATGGCGCGGCTCAACCGCCCCTCCGTCTTCGTCTATGGCGGAACCATCCTGCCCGGCTGCATCACCGGCGACACGCGCAAGCTCGACATCGTGTCCGTGTTCGAGGCCATCGGCGCGCACGCGAACCACAAGATTTCCGACGCCGAATTTCAGGCCGTCGAGCAATGCGCCATACCCGGGCCAGGCTCCTGCGGCGGCATGTACACCGCCAACACCATGGCCAGCGCCATTGAAGCGCTTGGCTTGAGCCTGCCCAACAGCTCCGCCCAAAACGCCATCTCCCCCGCCAAGATGGACGATTGCCGCCGCGCCGGCGCCTGCGTGATTGACATGTTGAAAAAGGGCATCCGCCCGCTCGACATCCTCACCAGGAAAGCCTTCGAAAACGCCATCACAGTCGTCATCGCGCTCGGCGGCTCCACCAATGCCGTGCTGCACCTGCTCGCCATCGCCCACGCCGCCAAGGTGAAGCTCACCCTCGACGACTTCACTCGCGTCGGCAAGCGCGTGCCCGTGCTGGCCGACCTCAAGCCCAGCGGCAAACATCTCATGTCCGAACTCGTCGCCATCGGCGGCATCCGCCCGCTCATGAAGACCCTGCTCGACAAGGGACTGCTCCACGGCGACGCCCTCACCGTCACCGGCGAGACGATGGCACAGACGCTCGTCGGCGTGAAACCGTATCCGGCCCATCAGACCATCATCCAGCCATTTGATCGCCCCATCAAAAAGGACAGCCACCTCGTCATCCTGCGCGGCAATCTCGCCAGTGAAGGCGCCGTGGCGAAAATCTCCGGCAAGGAAGGTCTGCGCTTCAGCGGTAGAGCTTGCGTGTTCAATTCCGAGGAAGCCGCGCTGGAGAAAATCCTCGACGGCTCCATCGTGAAGGGCGACGTCATCGTCATCCGCTACGAAGGGCCACGCGGCGGGCCGGGCATGAGGGAAATGCTTTCGCCCACCTCCGCCATCATGGGCAAGGGACTCGGCAAGGACGTGGCGCTCATCACCGACGGACGGTTCTCCGGCGGCAGTCACGGCTTTGTGGTCGGCCACATCACGCCCGAAGCCTACGCCGGCGGGGCGATTGGCCTCGTGAAGAACGGCGACACCATCACCATTGACGCGGAGAAACGGGAACTGACGCTGGGCATCACCGGCAAGGAGATGGCCGTCCGCCGCAGGGCGTGGAAAAAGCCAGCGCCCCGTTACACCCGCGGCGTGCTGGCCAAATACGCCGCCCACGTCACCAGCGCCTCATTCGGCGCCGTCACGGATATGGATTTGAAGTTGTAGCCGTGAAACTTTCAACGAGAAATCTGTTATTGCTGGCAGTTTTGATTCTCATTGCTGCATCTACGTTTGTTCATCGAATTAAGATTGGCGATGATGCAACCAATTACTTTAACAGCGCACGTGCGAAATTTAACAATGGCGATAGGGACGGCGCACTTGCCGATTGCAGCAAAGCCATCGAACTCAACACAAATTTTACTGATGCCATCTTTACTCGCGGCACGTTAGAGGCAGACAAAGGCGATTTAGACGGGGCACTCGCCGACTTCAATAGAGCCATTAAACTTAAACCAAATTTTGCTTTACCCTATGTAAATCGTGCCACTGTTGAGACGCGTAGGGGCGATTGGACTGCTGCGCAGACTGATTACAATGAGGCGGTTGCACTCGAACCAAACGATGCTCGAATTTACTACAATCGCGGCAATTTGGAATCAAGTAGAGGCGATTTGGACGGTGCGATTACAGATGACACCAAAGCGATTAAACTCAAACCTGATTTTGCCGAAGCGTATAACAAACGCGGCTGTGCTAAAATTAACGAAGTTAATTCGGAGCTTGCAGCTGATTGGAATGGAGCACTTGCCGATGGGGCACTCGCCGATTTCAGCAAAGCCATCGAAATCAAACCAGATTATGCAGAAGCCTACGGCAATCGCGGCGGGGTAGAGCTAAACAAAAGCGAATTGGATGCGGCACTCGCCGATTTCGACAAGGCAATTGGACTCGAACCAAATGAAGGTATGTATTACGCCAATCGCGGCGCGTTGAAATATAGAAAAGGCGATTCGGGCGGCGCACAAGCCGACTTCAAAAAGGCCATTGAATTAAATCCAGAATTGCGGACCTCAATTGAGGCAAAGGGTTATTTAAGGAGCGGAACAAATTTCAAAACGACACTTCAATATTAAGAGTGTCGCCTCATTTGTGCAATCGTCGCCCTCTCGAATCCCACCGGGAAAGGCCCAAACGAAAGGTTTGGAAGCAGCCACACCCCCTAATCCAGAAGCCCCGCCCCTGAATCCCGCGAACACCGCCCGCAGGAACGAAAATGTTTTTGCCGGCCAACGTCCACTGCCCCGCAATGGAGTTGACGGGTGAGAGATTAAGCAAAGTTAAAAGCCGTGTCAAATAATATTTTTGAAGTAATGGGGAGGGAAGATTTTAACCACCCGCCTTCGTCTGGCTTCGGCGCGGCAGGCGGACGAACACAGATGGACACAGATCTTTTAACCGCTAATAAACGCTAATCGCGGGAATTGTTAACCGCGAACGGACGCGAAATACTTTGACACGAATTCCGCGAATTTCCGCGAATCGGATTTAGCCGCAGAGAACACAGAGATTTTAACGCAAAGCTGCAAAGGCCCAATGACGCGAAGAACATAAAATACTGAAATGGAAAACATCGAACATCCAACTCCGAACATTGAACATCGAATGGAGAGCGAAAAGCGGGGAGAGTTTAAAAATCAGGGAGATTGGGATTCTTTTACGCGATAGAATCTGCTGACCGCTTCCGACATTGCATTGGTATCCAATACTGCCGCATCCAACCCTCTTCCCTCGACAACGCCATCAGGCAGTTCAAGCCAATCACCCGGAGCAAGGTCGGGCGAGTATTCCACCGTATATTGGCGTCCCGCAAACCCGTGGAAGCTCAGGAGCGCGCTGTTGCCGAACGATGCGATGGACAGGATTTTCAAGCCTGTGGTTATGGCCATGCCGCGGCCCGTGTGCGCCGCAATGGTCACAACGTTTGTCAATCCCGCCGGCACATTGGTCTGGCCGTAAGTATTGCCGCCCCATACGACAACCGTGCCGTCGCTTTTAAGCGCCAGACTGTGGCTATTGTCTGCCGCGACCGCGAGGACATTACTCAATCCCACGGGCACATTCGTTTGGCCGAAGTAATTGTTTCCCCATGCTACCACAGTACTGTTGCTCAGAAGGGCAACCGCATGGAACGAACCCGCTGCGATGGCGGCCACGTTGATCAAGCCGGCCGGGACATTGGTTTGCCCAGTGGAATTGTCCCCCCAGCCAATCACAGTGCCATCATTGCGTAGCGCCAGACTGTGAACTTCTCCTGCGGCAATCGCCATGACATTGCTTAATCCGGTCGGAACCAGTGACTGGCCGAAGTTCGGGAATGGACCGCCATTGGTGAGTCCGGCTCCCCACGCGACCACCGTACCATCATCGCGCAGGGCCAGGCTATGCAGATTGCCTGTCGCAATCGCCAGCACATTGCTCAATCCGGCGGGCACATCGGTCTGACCGTAGAAGTCATTTCCCCAGGCAAACACGGAGCCGCCACTCTTGAGTGCCAGATCGTAATTGGCCCCCGCCGCAACGGCGATGATGTTATTCAACCCGGCTGGCGGATTGGTTTGATAATTGTAATCCCACACCACCACCGAGCCATCACTTTCAAGGCCCAGATTGTGGCCCCAGGCCGCGCTCATAGCGGACACGTTATTCAATTGGGCCGGCACAGTCGCGTAATCCGCATTGGCATCGCCCCAAGCGAGCATCGAGCCATCGCGGGTAAGCGCAAGGTTGTAATAAGAGCCGGCGGCAATGGCCACGACGTTGCTCAGACCGCCGGGCACATTCGTCTGGCCATAATCGTTGTTTCCCCAGGCGACCACGGTGCCATCGCTTTTAAGCGCCAGGCTGTGGCCGGTTTCTTCGCTACCACCTGCGGCGATGGCCACGACATTGTTCAGCCCGACTGGCAGATTGGTTTGACCGTCATCATTGCATCCCCAGGCGACGACCGTACCATCCTGTTTGAGGGCCATGCTGTGGTTGGCCCCCGCCGCGATGGCAATTACATTGCTCAATCCGGCCGGCACGAGGTTTTGGCCGTAGTTTGGAAACGAATTGGTGTCCGGCGTGCCGGCGCCCCACGCAACGACAGTGCCATCGCGCTTTAGCGCCAAGCTGTGATGACTGCCTGCGGCGATGGCAACGACGTTGCTCAAACCGGCTGGCACAAGCGTCTGGCCGTAGGCATTGTAACCCCACGCGATCACATTCCCGTTGGTCGTAAGTGCCAGGTTATGAAATTTTCCTGCCGCGATGGCCATAATGGGAGGCAATACCGGGGGTGTTCCCTGCGGGGCATTTGTGGACCCCCAGCCGGCCACCGTCCCGTCGCTCTTCAGCGCGAGACTATATCCGCCAGCCCCAGCTGAAATTGCAATGACGTTGCTCAACCCGACGGGTACTGTCGCCTGCCCCTCGAAGTTGTTTGCCCAAGCGATGACCGTTCCATCATTTTTCAGGGCCAAACTGTGATCGAATCCGGCGGCGATATTCTTGAAAACCGTTCCCGTGGGAATGTTTGGCAGCACCCTCGAACCCCAAGTTACCACTTGACCGGGCGGTGAACCGGCCATGAGGGTTGAACATGACACGGCTTGGCAAAGCATCACGAAAAATGGCAGCAACGGTCGTCCGGGACTAAGCAGAGATTTCTTGCAACTCACCCAAGCTGCTGTCAGCGGGAATTTCATTTCATTTTTCGGTTCACGGCTGCGCCCGCATATATGCCGCTGACAATCTGCTGGCCAACAGGGACGGAAAGTCTTTGGGATCCTGATAGAAATAGCACAAACGGATGGTGGTATCCCAAGAGGTCAAGAAATACATTTCTTCGACCGGTATCCACTGGGCGGAGCCATCCACAAACACCTCGTTGCCACCTTGGGGAAACAGCGAGTCTGAACCGTGGTGCTGTGGCAGATTGGAAAACCCAGGCGTAGTATCGGGGCCGGAGGGCATGCCCCACCCTCCCGGAACTTCTATTACACAATCAGCCGCCAACGCCCAATAGGGCCGGGACTGGCTTAACTTCACGGGGCTGCGACTGGGGAACGTGCCGACGGGGTTGAGCCAGTTGGTAATACCGCCAAAATACTGGTAGCCGATGTCCCATTGGGCGTAGGTCGAATCATAGACAGGCAATCCAGGGCAATTGGGGCAGGTCCAGATTGAGACGGAGTTGGTCGGGAGCACTCCTATGTTGGTGGCAGTTGCTCCAGAAAGTGGACTGAGAGCAATCTGAACAAAAGGGCCACCCGGCCCGGCCCCCGTCAGTTGGCGAGCTGGGGCGACGGTGTCATTGTTGTTGCCGGCATAAACAGTCATGTCAATACTGAGCTGACGGAGATTGTTCAGGCAGGCTGTGCGGTTGACTCTTTCTCCGCTGGAGGCGGCCAAGGCGGGCAACAGCATTACTGCCAGCAGTGCAATCGTGCCAATCACCACCAGCAGTTCCGTCAACGTGAATGCGGAAGGAGCTGCGGGCAACTGTGATTTCCCTTGAGGAATGGTATTCATGTGGATTTCCAAGAGGAGCGCAGTCGGATTTATGACACAATCCGAATCGAATAGACTATCTGTTTTGAAAAGTTCATGCAGCCGCTACACTGACATGGTCAGATTGGCTACATTAATAAGCTTTAAATAATCCTGCCATCCCTCTTTCGAGGGGTAGTCAGCGACCTCCAGTTAGTTGCCTTGACTACTCACCTTCCCGAATATTTCATGTGCAGTGAATAAAGCGACGTTCGTGCTGCAATGAAAAGGGTTTTGTGGTCGGCACCGCCAAATATCAATTGCACCGGTCGTTCGGGAACCTGGATCGTATCAATTGGTTTGCCGGAAGGGTCATAGACATAGATTTGACCGGCGGCAATATACACGTTGCCGTGTGAATCAACCGTCACGCTTTCGCCACCTTGTTCGGCAAAGAGCCGGAAATTTTTCAGGCTGCCATCCGGGTTCACGTCAGCCGCCCACGTCCTTAGTTCGGATTCGTCAGTGACATAAAAAGGTTCACCTAGCACGGCACGGCCCAGGCCGAATGAACGGATTTGGGGGCTCGATTTGACATCCCAACTGGTTGCACTGTTTAGAAAATCCTCACCTGCGGGTAGGATGGTAGTTCCGTCAGGTGAAATAAAATGAGCGGCCGGATGGGAAAGCGAGTCACGGTTCAGGTGCCAGTCGCTGACGGGCAGGTACAAACTCTTCCCGGACCGGTTGGCAACTGGTCCGGGTTCCAGCGGCGCGACTTTGCCATTTGAAGCCAGGGAATAAACCACGCCATTACCCGCGTAGGAAATGACCATCAGGTTGTCCGCCTGGTCCACGGCTAAATTAACTGGCTCCAGCGGAAAATCACTGACGGTGGAGAGTTGCTGCGAAGATGAATCCCAGCGATAGATCCGCTGCCAATGCGCATCCACGAAATAGAAATCGCCGAGCGGCCCGGCAGCGCCGCCGGAGATATTAAAAAAGCCGCCTGCAAGTTTTTCCACCTTTGCACCGTGGGCGATGACGGGTGAAAGTACGGCGTGCTTGGAACGAGTCACTTGACCGGAAATATCCAACCAGGCGAACTCATGTTGGCGGATTTCGACATTGTGGCTCTGATCGTAAACGGCAGAATCGAAACTGGCCTTGCTGTTGCTGTCGCAGTGAAAATTACGGAAATGGATGTCCCGCGAGTTGGCCACCTTGACGGCCCACTGGAAAGGCTGGAAGGAACTGATGACGCGGTAGCTGTGGAAATTGGCAAAGGTAATATCGTGGGACGAATCAATTTCAATCGGCAGAGCAAAGCCGCTTTCGCCCCGCTCCTCCTCGGTCTGCAAGGCATAAAAGCACCAGTGCGCGGCGTTGCGCACTTCGACTTCGTTGCGGACATGATGCTCGCTTGAGATTTGATAAGCGCGACCCTCGGTCTCTGTATCGGAGACAACCATGCCAGCTTCGGCAAAGGTCGAGGGGGTCCAAATATCCAGAAACGTGCCTCCACCGCCATCGGTAACCCAGAGGCTGGGATATTGGCTGTCCCAATGACGATTGGGGTTGGGATCAGCCGTGTGGCTGTTATTGTAAGGGATCTCGCGGGAGCCATCCGGCAAGGGCGTGCCGTGGCCGCCCAAGAAGCGAACATCGTTCATCATCGAATTGGAACCAGCCTTCCATAGGGCCGCGACCGTGCGCGGATTGTTCCCGCCCGTATAAAGCCCGATGCCGATGACAATGTTGCTGCCGCCTTGGGGTGTTTCCAGCAAAGCTTTGGGGCCGCCGATGCCTTGATAAGCGGGCGTGTCGTCCGGCAGTATAATCTGCGTTGCGCCCGGGTGCAGTCCGATCAACACCGTATCGGGTCGCAGCTTTAGTGTGTCATGCACGAGGTAAAAACCCGAGGGCATGTAAATGGCGCGATGCTCCGCAATCGCTTTCTGCAATACGTCGGTGTCGTCGGTGTGGCCGTCGCCTTTAGCGCCCAAATCGCGCACATTCACCCAGCTATCGCAAGCCGGCAGACGGGCCAAATCAGAGGCGGCCGCTGGCGGCATCGTGGCACTCGCCGTGGCGTCTAAGTGAGTTTCGATTTCCGGCTCTGCTCCTATGTTGGTATAATGGAGTCCGTGGGAATAATTTTTCACGGTATAAATTTCCGCAGGGGCGACAACTCGTTTGGTGCCATCGCGCAACGCGGCAAAGACAGGCACGTCGCGGCAGGTAACTTCTTCCATGTTGATTTCGTTGCGGGGGCTTTTCTCCATTCCAAAAATGAATGCCGGACCGGAAATGTCTTCAAGGCAGGCGTCCTTGACCCAGAGTTCGTCCACCCCTTCAGGTTCTATTTCAACAGCGGTTGGCACATGCCGGAAGCGCGGGCGAATGAGCGTCAGTCCGGCTTCGTGTTCCAAAATGGCTGCCTCGCGTTGGTTTTCAAATGAACAGTCAATGAGCGTGAATTGCCAGCCGGGCGAAGGTTTTGACGTCCAAATGGCGTGGGTGCCACCGAAGAAATGAACGTCCTCGACGGCATTGCCGCCCTCGTGGATGCCGGCCAGCGCGGAGCCGAGGTGGAAATCCATGTGCGCCAGAAAACAATGTTGAGCGTAACGCGCGCGCACACCGACCGCGCCGGAATTCCCGTTCTCAATCTCGATGTCAACATTGGCGAGCGCCGAATAAAAAGTGCCGGGGCTGGCGTCGGGGACAGGGTCTCCATCATTTCGCGGACGCCTGCCGGCGAAAAAAATCAGAACCTTTTCGTGCAAGGCATCGCCGTAGCCCGGCGTGTTTGCGGGCAAAACGATTTCCGGACGTTCCGCGCCGCAGCCGATCAGACGGATGCCCGGCCAGATATAAATTGTGTTGGTGAGGTGATATTGTCCCGGCGCGAGCAGAACAATTCCCTGCCGCGTCGTTTCTTGAACTCTGTCCACGGCGTTTTGCAGTGCAGCCGTGTCATCGCCGCCGGACGGCGAAAGACAGACGGCTTTTGAATCGTTTAATTTTTCCGCATAAAATGACGTTGCCAAAACTGAAGGCGTTAAAGTGCAGAAAATGAGAATCCAAAAGGCAAAAGCCCATTTATGACGATTATCTGGCAGATATTTTGTCTGCATGGACGATTCAAGAATGGGTGAAATCGTTTTTTTCAATCCCATCAAGAGGGAAGGCGGACGCGATAGTCTTGATGGTTTCGAGCGCATTTGTTAGTTGCAGCAGCAACGGTTCAAAATTGAATTAACGCATAATGCAATTCCAAACCCAACCGCCGCTGATTGTTTGAAAACCACCATTTATTGGAGATTTAAATTCCCCTGCAACCGTATATCGCGCGAGGAACTGCCAATGGCAATTTCAAAACCATCCTTTTCAGCGACCCAGCCGCCTTGGGCCGGATCATAAAATTCAAATGCGCTTTTATCCAACGCGATGGAGGCGGTCTGGGATTCGCCCGGTTTGAGGAAAACTTTTTTGAATCCTTTCAGCTCTTTTTCCGGGCGGGGCAAACTTGGATTTTTCTGATGGATGTAAAGTTGCGCGACTTCCGCGCCAGCAACTGTGCCTGTGTTTTTGATCTCAAATTGCGCCGTCACCACCGGACTGTTCGTGCCGGTGCCTTCGACGAGTTTCAAGTTTGAGTATTCAAACGTCGTGTAGCTCAAGCCAAATCCAAACGGAAACTGCGGTTCGATATTTTTTGTATCGAACCACCGGTAGCCGACGAGCAGGCCTTCCGCGTAGGTCACCGTGCCGTTCGTTCCCGGATATGCGCCGAGTGCTTGCGCAGGCGAATCAGACAATTTCTTCGGGAATGTGGCCGGCAATTTGCCGGATGGATTTACGTCGCCGAACAAAACATGCGCGAGCGCATTGCCGCCTTCCATCCCCGGATACCACGCCTGCAACAGCGCCGGAATCTTCTCCAACCACGAATCCATTTCCACCACCGTCCCGTCGAGGACGACAATCGTATGCGGATTGACCGCGACAATTTTTTGGAGCAATTCATCCTGGCCGTAGGGCAGTTTCAAATCTTTCCGGTCAGAGCCTTCGCAATCGAAGCCGGAGTCGTGGTTCAAACCACCGAAGTAAATCACCACATCGGCGGATTTTGCGGCGGCCACGGCGTGTTCCGTCAGACTGGCGTCACCATTTTTGCGGTAGCCTTCCGAAAAGGTGATGTTCACGTGCTGCCCGACGCGATTGATGAGTCCTTGCAATGGTGTGATTTCGTAGAAAGCCTTGATCTCCGAACTTTCGCCGCCGTGCGATTGCAGCCGCACGGCATTTTCGCCGATGACGGCGATGGACTTTATTTTCGATGCGTCCAGCGGGAGCGCGTGGTTTTCGTTTTTGAGCAAAACGATTCCTTCTTCCGCCACTCGGCGCGCGACGGCTTCATGCGCGGCGGTGTTGAGCGATCCAGTTTTGCGGCCGGGATCAAAAACGTGCGTGGCGAACATCACGCGTAAATTGCGGCGGACTTTTTCATCGAGACCGGCCATTGGAAATCCACCGTTTTTCAAGCCGTCAAGATAAGGCTGCGCGAGATAAAAATCGTTGTAGTTTTTCTCCGTGCCCATTTCGAGATCAAGGCCGTTGAGCGCCGCTTCGCGCGTGTCATGTGTGCCGTTCCAATCAGACATGACGAGACCTTTGAAGCCCCACTCGTCCTTCAAAATTTTGTTGAGCAGATAGTCATTTTCGCAGCAATGCTGTCCGCGAAACTGGTTGTAAGCGCCCATGACCGACCACACGCCGGCTTCCTGCACGGCGGCTTTGAAAGCGGGCAGATAAATTTCGCGTAACGCGCGTTCGTCCACTTCAACATTAATGCTGCCACGCTGAAACTCCTGGTTGTTCAACGCGAAATGTTTCACGCATGACGAAATGTCCTGCGACTGTTCGCCGCGAATGAAGCCGACGTCCATGCGCGAAGTCAGAAACGGGTCTTCGCCAAGGTATTCAAAATTGCGTCCACACAATGGGGTGCGCATGATGTTCACGCCCGGGCCGAGCATGATGTCCTTGCCGCGCTTGCGTGCTTCCTGGCCGATGGCTTCGCCTTCCGTATAGCCCAAATCAGGATTCCACGTTGCGGCGAGACAGATTCCCGCCGGCATGGCCGTGGAAAAATCATCCGTGTGCCCGGCCGGTTGCCATGTATCAGGGCCAACATCCTCGCGCACACCGTGCGGGCCGTCGGACATCCAGCGGCGCGGAATGCCGAGGCGCGGGATGGCGGTGGTGGTGAATTTCGAGTCAGCATGGATGATCGAAATTTTTTCCTCAAGTGTCAGTCGGGAAAGCAAATCTTCCACCCGCGTTTCGAGTGGCTGATTGGGATCAAGATACGGGGCAGGATCGGTGGCGTGTGCCATCTGAACATTCATGCCTATCGTCAGCAGAGCTGTCGCAACGGCACCGGAGAATAAATTTTCCATTTTTTGCCTTCGTCCAGGTGAAGATGACAGATTACTTCGTAGGAGAAAAGTGCAGGATCGTTGCGGAGGCGGCCTGCACCTGAACCGTCAGGCTGCCGGAATTGCCGCCGTCAACCGCGCTCCATTGGCCCGCCCAGATTCCCTGCGGGTTGACGGAAGCGCCGCCCAGCATGACATCCGTCTTGGCGGCGACGTCCTGATCCTTCTGCGCCAGATCCATCCGCTGCCATGTTCCCGAAGCCGTGGCACTGGGCAACTGGAGCGAAACGGCTGCCGCTTGCGGCTTGTCGCCATAGCTTTTGTTGATCAGTGTCACATAGACGGAGCCATCCTTGTCCTGATAAGCGTAGGCATTGAAATTAAAATTGTTGGTCGCCTGCACCGTCACTCCGAGGGGCTGGCCATGCGCTCCCTGTGTGAACGCAAGAAGGGCATAGGCCTGGGGCCGCATCGTAAATCCAGGGCCGTCGGCTTGACGAAGGAACGAGGCGTAATTCGGGGGACCAAACTTTCCATCCCGGCCCACCGATTCGCCTGTGTGATAATTCACGCCCAGGATGTGATGCGCCGCCCACCAATGGGTGCAGTCCAGCGCCCACAAGGTGGACGCGTAGGTGTCGCTCGAATCCTTGGCGCCTCCATTGTAGCAACTGTTCATCTCATCAATCCGGTAGGGCGCTCCTTCAGCGGCCAGCACCGCGCCGACTCTGGCATAGTCTCTGGCATAATCGTTGTCGAGACGATTGGACAGAAAACGGGCGCGCGACGCGGGCGGATTCGTTTCGGCCGCCCGGCCGGAACCCAGAAAATAATAATGATCGCTCACCATCGCCATGTGTCCCCCGGCAACCATGTCTTTCGCCATACGCAGGGCAAAGTCTCCGTTGGCGCTCGGCCCGTCAAACATCGCCTGCGGCACCGCGTTCAGGATGGCGTCATAGTGGGGCTTCCAGTGTGGGAAAAAGGCGTTGTAACTTCCGTCAGGACGAAACAGATAAGGCTCGTTGCCGATGGAAAAACTATCCAGCACATCTGCGTAGCGCGCTATGATGTAGGTAGCCAGACGCGCCGAATTGGCTGGGTCGCCATTTTTCAAGCGGAACGAATAGATCACCTTCACTCCGGCGGCGCGGGCGAAGTTAAACAGCATGTCAATGTCCTTCTCCTGCGGAATCGGGATGCGCGCATCATCCACCGCATTGGCCCCGACACGCAGGCTCTTGATGCCGAGGGTTTGAAAGGTGTTGATCAGCGCCTGGTCATTGGCATCAAAGTAATATCGCCCATCCGTTGGCAGAAGCATGGACATCTCGTAGCTCAATCCCAAAAAACGGGGCGCAAGCACGGCACCGCCGCCATCGGTCGTCACAGTGACGGCCACCGGCTGGGTCTGAGCTGCGGCGGGATGAGAAATCAACAGTATCAGGGTGAAAAACCAGAGCGGGAATTGGAATTTTTTCATTCGCCTGGAGGGGAAAAGGTGGTTCATAAGATTGAGATTAGAGTTTGCGTTACGGCACAGTGATTGAATAAATGTGCCCGTCAAGCATTAGGGGGTAAAGTTCGCCGTCCCGATCCACGGCAAAGCTAGTGATGTTTTTCGGTTGTTGAAGCAATGTGCCGTGCATGGTTACTTTGTGGGTGTCGCGGTCATATCGGAAGCCCCAGATGGTGCCGAGAGTGTCATCGCCATAAATTGGAAATGTCCCTTTTGGCCGGTGTTGCGGAGCACCATTGGTGGTAATGGAGATATTGAACTTTAACTCCACTCAGGAAATTGAGTGGTATTTGAATCCAACGTGGAAATGGAGGCCATGTCGGAATCTTCAAGGCTAAAATCAAAGATATTCATGTTTTCCGCGATATGCGCTTTCTGGGAGGATCTGGGGATGGCAATAATTCCTCTTTGGAAATGCCATCTCAGGTTCACCTGCGCAATCGTCTTATTGTATTTCTGTCCGATGGTGGCAAGCGTGGCATTGGTGAAAAGCCCATGACGGCCTTCCGCAAAAGGCGCCCAGGCTTCCATTTGCACGCCATGTTGCTTTAAGTATTCCAGTGACTTGCCTTCCTGGAAAAACGCATGGGTTTCAATTTGATTTATTGCGGGTTTCACGTCGTTGCTCGCAATCAAGTCCTCAAGTTGCGCGGGTTCGAAATTGCTCACGCCGATGGCCTTGATTCTGCCCTGATGATAGAGTTCCTCCATGGCCTTCCAGGAGCCTTTCACATCGCCAGCAGGCCTGTGAATCAGGTAGAGGTCCAAATAATCCGTCCCCAACTTATTGATGGAAGTTTGAAATCCTTTCTTTGCCTGTTCGTAGCCCATATCGGCTTTCCACAGTTTTGAGGTGATAAAGAGTTCTTCACGGTTGATTCCACTCTGTTTGATCCCGGTGCCTACTGCCGTCTCAGTGCCGTAGATCATGGCGGTATCAATCAGACGATAACCCAGAGCGATGGCATCGGCCACGCACCTGATTCCGACGTCGCCGCCGAGTGTCATGGTGCCCAATCCAAGACGTGGCATTTGCACGCCGTTATTGAGGGTCACGAGCGGGATCAAATTTTTCTGGGTGCTGGTATTTGGCGCGGCAAATGACTGCGCGCTGCCGAGGCTCAGGAACATTGCAGAGGCGGCACATTCCGCGCTGGTCTGCAAGAATTGGCGGCGACTCATTCCGTTGGAGTTGCGTTCCTTATTCATATTGGTTGATTTCAAGGAATTTTAGTGAATGACAGATAGTCCATGTTCATTCCGCCCGCCTTTTCGAACTGGATGGTCATGACGTAATCCCCTGCGGGAAGGCGGATGTCCGCCAGATGGTCGAGTGTTTCCCAGACATGATAGACCTCGACCCCCGGCTGGTAACCGGCGGTTGTGGGAAGGGTAATCGGCCCGGTCTTGATATCCGGAGTGAACGTCACGGAAAACGTGGCATTTGTTTCTGCTGCCGCGAAATGCCCGCCCAGCCGGTAGGTGCCTGTTTCCTTGACGCGCACCGAATATTTCATCCATTGGCCATCTTCGGTCCAGCCGACGTAAACCTGGTCCGGATTTTCCGGCTCGCCCTTGATGGTCACATGGCCATTCCCGAATCTGGCCAGTGCGATGGCATCACTGGTGGCGCGCAAAGTCGCATTTCTCGCCTGCCCAGCGTAGTGGAAAGTAATTCCATCCACCCCACCCGGCGCGACATCATATTCTTCCGCCTGAATAATGCCCGGAATCGGCTCCGCTTCACCGTGGCAGGGTTTACCCAAATATTCCGGAGAAGCAGCGCCGGCATTGGCTTGATTGGTCTGGGCTTGAATTCTCGCAAGGACGATGCATGACACCATGACACAGACTGCGGCTCGGGAAAGCAGCATCAACCAATACGAGTTACACATATTTTGAATGAAGTGACAATTGGCTGTTCACTTTTAACCTTTTTCAGTCAACCCTTTGAGGGATTGCCGAAAGCATGGCGTTACTGGCCGTGTTTGACACCGGCAGAGTGCGACCTGCCTCGGCTGTTGGCATCGAAGCCGGCGAGACCCATGCCAACGAATCACTAACCCGAACCCCGCCCCTGTTGCCAATCGCCATAACAACATTTGTTCCACCGGACAGCTTTACCGGCCAGGTGAAAACACAATTCGTGCTGATTACCACGCCTTGTGAAATGCCATTCAGAAAGAGTTCGACCGAATCACAATTGGCATAGGCTTTGGCCGTGATGTTGTTGGTAAGCCGATTGGTGAAGGTGTGGCCCGTGATATAAACCATCGGGGTGGCTGTCCAATTGGCCTTGTAATAATAGAATGCGTCTTTGCGAACCTGACGATCATAGGTGACCAACCCCTTATCGTTGCGTCCCGGCGTGTCCCCCTCATTGCGCCCAGCAACTGCAAAATCAAACATGTTCCAGACGAATTTGCACCAGAGGAACGGTCGCGCCTGCATCTCCTGCCAATAGGTCTCGTGAAAGAGATTCTCATATTCTTCAGGATGAAAATGGCCGGAATTTTCCGGTTCGCTCACCGGCTCTTCACTGTGCTGATAAATGCTGGCACCAGCACCATATTCGCTCACGCCGATGCAACGATTTGGATAATTCGAGTGGATATTGTCAGCCCAAGAGCCAAATTCTCCGAGCCTGCCATTATACCAGCCAAAATACTTATTGATGGCGTTTAATTCGGTACACCAATTGGATGGCTCATCGTCACTCGCGTTGGCAGCGGAAGTGGAAAGTCGTGTAGGGTCTTCCTGCCCGACGAGTTGCGCCAGTTGGCGAGCCAGATTGACGGGCTTTGGGCCGGGCTTCAGGGTAATCTCGTTGAACACTCCCCAGCAAACCACCGATGGATGATTATAGCGCTGCCGGATAAGTTCGATTAGCTGCTGCCTGGCGTTGGCGTAAAATGCGGGTGATTCAGTGATACGATTGACCAGCGGAATCTCGCTCCAAAGAATAATCCCGTTTTTATCCGCCAATTGGTAAGTATTATCATCCTGCTCGTAGTGCGACAGACGGACAGCCGTGGCGCCAATCTCCTTCAACAACATGAAATTCGTGTTTCGCTGCTCATCGGTGACAGCCCAGCCGCGATCCGGCCAATCCTGATGCATACTCACACCGTGAAGATCATAGTGCCGGCCATTCAGAAAAAACCCCTTGTCCGGATCTACGCTGAAATAGCGAAATCCCAGCGGCTGGGCGACCAGGTCAACCACTTTCGAGCCTTTCCGGACCTCGGTGAAGGTTTGATACAAATACGGGTCGGAAAGTCCATTCCACAAATGCGGTTTGGAAATCGTTGTGGAAGCCACAAAGTTTGAAACTGTCGCAGGTTGAAGCGTCACGACATTGGTAAGCATGGCCACGATATTTGTCGCCGCATCGGTGATAACACTGCGAATTATCACAGTTTGTGCCGTCGCTGTGGCGTTTGAAAGGACAGCCGTCACCTGTAGGGTTGCGGAATTGGAACTGACATCGGTCGTCTTCAAGTAGATTCCCGGGGAGCCGTAATCCAAGGGCGAGATTTGCACCGGATCCGTCACAAGCAAGTGCACATCACGATACAATCCGCCGAAAAAGGTAAAGTCCGCCGACAACGGTGGAACATTTGTATCCACGGCGTTGTTGACTTTCACTGCAATCACATTGTCCGCCCCCATTTTGAGGCAGGGGGTGACATCAAAGACAAATGCCGCAAACCCTCCTTGATGTTTACCGACGAAGGTGCCGTTGACATAGACATCGGTCACGGAAAATGCACCATCAAATTTCAGAAAGAAATGGCGGCCCGCGAATTCCTTTTTCACTGTGAAATGCCTTCGATACCAGCCTACGCCGCGATAGTAATCCTTCACGCCATCTTCACCGTCAATATTATTCCAAGTGTGCGGCAAGCTCAGATTTGTCCATGACGAATCATCGAACTCAACGGCCTGCGCGCCGGCGACATCCTGTCGGATAAACCGCCAGTTGGAATCTACAATCACATCTGACCTGTGATTGACAGGAGGAGTGTAATGGTGGGCTGCCTTCGAATATGCCGTGCAAAAAATCAAGGGTCCAACCAACAGTACTCTTTTTAGCCAAGCGGTGGCCACAGCAACATAAAGACGATGGACAGACATTCGGCTCATTTTGATGACTTTCTTAACATTTCCCGGTTAGCATCGAGCCTCAACCAAGTCAAAGAGGGCATCAGATGACACATGAACGGGACAATGCTAAAACCTTCAACAATTCTTTTCATCCCTCTTTCGAGGGGTGATAAGGCGGTTTTCAAAAAGAAAAGACACTCGAAGTGGTCCACCAAACACTTCACAAATGGATGATTCCGCGTTGAATTGCAGTGGTGACGGCTTCCGTCCGGTCGGCCACTCGAAGTTTGCCAAGGACGTTTTTCAAATGATCCTTCACAGTGTATTCGGTGATGTGCAAAATCTCGGCAATTTCTTTATTAGCCAGTCCCTTGGCCAGTTCGTTTAAAATCTGCACTTCACGGGGCGTTAATTCTTCCAACATCTTCCGCGGGGCAAGCCGGCTGGCCACTTCCTTAGGAATCCAATTTTGTCCCGCCGCCACAGCCCGCAATGCCGGAACCAGTTTGTCGCCCGTGGTATTTTTAAGCACGTATCCTTGCGCCCCCGCATTCAGCGCCCGGTAAATGTCTTCATCGCCATCGAGGGCGCTCAACACCAGAATTCGCGCCGACGGAAACTTGCTCCGTATCGCCATCGCAGTTTGTATCCCGCTTTTGCCCGGCATCTTTAAATCCAGCAAGATAAGGTCGGGATGATGTTTGGCAAAGAGTTCCAGTGCTTGATTGCCATCGGCGGCTTCCGCCACCACTTCCATGTCCGGCTCGGTGTTCACGAGCGCAATCAAACCCATCCTAACAATGTAATGGTCGTCGGCTATCAAAATGCGAATTTTATCTGATTTCTTCATGTGACAACTCCATTGTCACCGGCCAATGTGGATTGAGATTCCAGTGACGGATTTAACGAGATTTCAACGCGAACCAGCGTCCCTTCCCCCGGTTTGCTTGAAAGGATAAACCGGCCGCCAAGCCGCTTGGCGCGCTCGGACATGCCGAGCAACCCAAAATGCCCTTCGCCCGGTCCCGCGGCTTTTTCGCGATCGAAACCGATTCCATTGTCTTTGACCTGCAAACTGACCTGTTGGCGTTCAAATTGCAGTTCGATGGTCACACTGGTTGCACCGGAATGCTTGGTGATATTGGCGAGCGCCTCCTGCCCGATGCGCAAAAGATTTTCTTCAACGACTTCCGGCAGGGACTGCGGCTCACCATGGGTCTCAAAGTGAACTTGAACGTTCGTCCCTGAGGCAATCTGCCTGGCACCTTCGGTCAAGGCGGTGGCAAGATCGAATTGCTCCAGCGCCCGACTGCGCAAATCCCAGACTGACTGGCGGACCTCCACCTGACTTTTGGCCATCAGACTGCGGGCAAGTTCAAGATGGCGCAACGAGTTTTCAGGACTGCGATCATGCAGCTTCGAAGCCGTGTTCAGCTGCAAGGCAATGCCCGTGAGCGTTTGCTCGACCGTGTCGTGAAGTTCCTGCGCGAGGCGCGTTCTTTCCGTCAACACGGCTTTGAACTCGACTTCCGATTCCTTGCGGGCCGTAATTTCAAACTTCAGTTGTGCCGTTCGTTCTTTGACCCTTTCTTCAAGCTGGTCGTTTGCCTGTTGCAATGCCAGTTGCGCCTTTTCGCGTTCAGCGACGAGGAAATTCAAAGCGGAATTTTTCCGCGAAAGCATGACGGTCCAGCTCATAATCACAATCAGCACCGAGCAAACAATCACAAATCCAATCCCGAGACGCTGCGGCGTCAGCCAGCTTGGCCTTTTGATGATCAGGACATCCTGCGGATTCCCGATGAGGAGTTGGAAGGATTCCAGTTTACCGTCGCTGTCAATCTGGGTGAGACAAACCCCGCTTACTTTCAAGACGCTTCCGACTGGAATTGTTGCCAGAACTGCCTGACCCACCAGATCGTCAGCAATGGCTCTGAATGTAAAATTGCTTGTTTGCAAAACCATGGTGGTTGCTCCGGGAGGCGCGGTTCCCTGCCGCCCGCCGTTGACTGTAAGTTCGATCAGCTTGCCCGAAAGCGAAATGTAATCCGCGTGGTAAAGGCCATTCTGTAATTCTCCGATTGTCGCAGGTTGTGGTTTTAACGGAGATTGGGATTCACCGGTGTCCCGGAAAACTGCATCCTGCAAAACCGGAAGATAACTTTCAAAACTTAAGAATCCAACGGCGTCAACAACTTCCCCCGGCAACAACCCCGTCCGCTGCCGGCTTTGAACTTGCAAGCCGTAAATCCCATCTTCCAAAAACACATACTCACCCGGCTTTTGAAAGGTAACCACACCATGGACATGGACCCGCTGCGCGAGAGAATTGCCTCGCCGGAATTGAGCAAGGTTGTCGAGCGGAATCACCGGGCTTTCAAATGGGTTTGCCGACTCGGATTTCTCAACCACCAAATCCGCCCGATTGGGAATGTAAACCTCCACCGCAACCAACTGTCGCAGCGAACGTTTGTGAGCCTCGGCGGCTGTGCCACGCACAAGCACTTGTGCCCCGATAAATTTTTCAGGGTGAAAGTCGGGAGCAACCGACAAATAAGCCCGAAATCGGTATCCGCCTGTGACAAGGTCCAGCGTCAACCGCGAACCAACGATTCGCGCGTCGCGGATAATGCCTGAAATTTCAATCCTCTGGCTGTCTTCCGAACCTGACATCAATTGTTCGACGGAAACCGGTTTTGCAGGTGGCAAGGGCGCGGTGCCAATTTTGCGCACGGTGGGCGCGGTTACAGTTGGGGCGAACGCACCGGCATAAGTTATCCCTGAAACTTCAACCACGTCGCCGGGTTCGGGGCGGAGGCCATTCACGTTGTCCACAAACACTCCGCCGGTCGAATCCTGAACAAAAAACCGCCCCATCAAGACCGGATCGGAAGCAGTAATCACGCCGGTCAAAGACACCTTGAGCGAGTGCGAAGCCTGCTCCGCCGACAAGGAAATGACATCCACGGCGTTGGTCAAAATTTCATCTGTTCCTTGCGCAAAACTTGAGCCGATGAAAACCAAAAAAAAAGCTGCGGCCAATTGCGCCATCGAAACAAATCGCCGGCGAACGATCGAACATTCTTCGGTTTTAACTTTTCGATTTATAACCGGATTACAATTCCCCGGCTCGACAAAGTCCAGATTTTTCTTGGCCGACGCCAATGAACTCATTGCAACAAAACCCGATAAAATTGCTGCGGCGCGGCCGGCGCATTTGTCAGCGGTGATGTCGCGCCGATGACGTTGATCCACGGCCCGAAAAGATTCGTCGCCGATTGCAGGGTGCCGTATGGCCAGTTGAGGAAGAAATTGCCGGACGCGGTTTGAATTGAAAACACCAGCGGCGGATTGACCGTCACGGCGGCGGTTCCCGGCGCCGAAGTCAAGCCGGCGACCGTCGCCGTCACGCTGTAAGCGCCGGAAGCATTTGTGCTCGCATTGACAATGGAAGGATTTTGATTTGTCGAAGTAAATCCATTTGGCCCAGTCCAGTTGTAAGTTGCTCCCGAATTAGTCGAAGCGGTCAGATTTAAAGTCATGCCCGCATACATCGGACTGTTGTAGCTGGCCGTCGGCGCCGGCGGCGGCGTTAAAAGTGTCACAGCGGCTTCGGTTGGAGAATTCGCCGTTTCGGCAGCGTTGCTGATGAAAGTCGCCGCCGAAACGACGTAATAATAAGTCGCGCCGTTGGTCGCCGTCGAATCCATGTAATTTGTTCCCGCGACTGTTCCGGCCAGGGAAATCATGGCGTAAGGTCCGCCGCTTACCGCGGACCGTTTGATGTTGTAACTAGCTGCTCCCGGCAAAGGGTCCCAACTCAAACCGACCTGATTATTTCCAGCGGTGGCCGTCAAACTTGCCGGTCCGGACGCGGATTGTCGCACGCTTTCGACAAAACTCGAATCGCCCGCCCCGGTGTAAAACCTGAAATCATCAATCCAGCCGGCAAAACAACGGTCCCGGGCAGGGCGGTTGCCAAGATACAAAGAAGCCGTGCTGCTCCCCAGCGGAACCGTTTGCCCGGCGGCCGCCGTGGTACTGATCAACGTCGCCGGTGTTAAATCGGTGCCTTCATAAAGCGTCATGTTCGTCTGGTCATACACCATCGCCACGAACATCCAACTATTCGCCCGCAGGTTGGAGCCGAACGACGCCGTCGCCTGATCGGTATTGTCAAAAAAATACAAATCGGCCGCGTCCTGGAATTTCATGCCGATGCTGTTAGCCGTGCCGCAATCGCTGTTGGTGCTGTTACCCAAAATGAACATGCGCGGACCGATGTTCGCCGGCAAAACATACGACGGCTTAATCCACATCGTCACGACGAAGTTGGAGACAGTTCCGAAGCCAAGATTGGAATTGGTAACGGCGGCAAAATTACCGCTGGCACCTTGAGTCTGCCCCTGGTTGGGGTTCGAGGAGAGATCCAACGCGCGGTTGGGATTGGTCCAACCCGCCACCCCGGAATTTGCGGCGCCGTGCAGGTTGGTGGTTCCTCCATTTTGATTGAGCATTTGCAGGCTGACGGTCACGCCCCCGCCGCTGGTGTCGCTGGGCGTGGTTGTCCCGAGACCGGCGTCGTCAAATGGAAACCGCACTTTGAGCGTCGGGCCATACGGCACGTTGCCAACTACGACGGTCAATCCGGCACTCGAGGACGAGGCTCCCTTCGTCGCCTGGATTTGCAGATTATACACTCCGTTCGTGCTGAAGCTTGCCGTCGTTGTCAGCGCGGTTGTGTTTCCAAAGGTAATTGTGTCGGGTCCGCCTGTCTGGCTCCACGCCGTCGTCATAACCGGCGCGGAATTTGACTCGTAATCCGTCGCCGTCGCGGACAACGACAGCGCAACACCTGAGTTGGCCAGGTAAACCGTTGGCACCGGCGGGTTAACTATGGCAACGGCTGGCGGAGAAACTGGCGCAATCCAGGTCAGCGAATCGGTGACATCAATGCCGCCTTTGACGCCGATTGCTTGAACGGAATTAGTTCCGCCGGCAAGGATAATCGGCCAAGTGAAAATGCAGTTGGAGCTGGTTACGCTGCCTTGCGAATTTCCGTTGAGAAGAAGTTGCACCGAATCGCAATTGGCATAGACCTTGGCCGTCATGTTGTTGGTCAGCCGGTTGGTAAAGGTGTGTCCAGTAATGTAAACCATCGGATTGGTAGTCCAGTTGGCCTTGTAGAAATAAAAGGTGTCCTTGCGTACTTGGCGATCGTAAGTCACCAAGCCTTTGTCGTTGCGGCCGGGGGTATCACCTTCGTTGCGGCCATCCGAGGCAAAGTCGAACCCATTCCAGACGAGTTTGCACCAAAGGAACGGGCGTGCCGACATCAATTGCCAGTTGGTTTCGTGAACGATGTTCTGCCATTCCTCGGGATGGAAACCGGTGTTGACGCTGGCGTCGTTCATGGGATTTTCACTGTGCTGGTAGATGCTGGCGCCCGCGCCATATTCACTCACGCCGATGCAGCGGGTTGGATAATTGGCGTGGATATTATCAGCCCACGCGCCGATTCCGTTCAGCGGACTTGAATACCATCCGTAATACTTGTTGAAAGCGATGAGTTGGGTGTAAAAGGTCGTAGGATCGTTATCGCTGGTGTTAGCGGCGGCGGTGGAGGGCCGGGTTGAATCTTCCTGACCGACGAGTTGAACTTCCTGACTGATGAGGTTTGTGGGGCTAGGTCCCGCATCCAGCGTGATTTCATTATACACGCTCCAGCAGACCACGCAGGGATGGTTGTATCTCTGGCGGATCATTTCACGCAATTGCTGAAGTGTGTTGGTATAAAACGCCGACGACGCGGTGATGTAATCAATAATCGGGACTTCGCTCCAAACACAAATGCCATTCTGGTCCGCCAGTTGGTAAGTATAGTCATTGTGTTCATAGTGTGAAAGGCGAAGAAACGTGGCGCCGATTTCCTTGAGAAACATGAAATTCGTGTCCCGTTGGGCGTTGGTCAAGGCCCAGCCACAATTCAGCCAGTCTTGATGCATGTCCATTCCGTGCAAATCATAATGCTGGCCATTGAGAAAAAATCCGTTGGTGGGGTCCACGCTGAAATAACGAAAGCCCAGCGGCTGCGCGACCAGGTCCACTACACTCGCGCCATTCCATACTTCCACAAAGGTCTGATAGAGATACGGATCAGCCAGACCGTTCCACAGGTGCGGATTGGCAATGACCGTACTCGCCACTACATTGGAGACCGACGACGACGGGACTGTCACCACATTGGTTAGCGTTGTCACGATGTTTGTGGCCGAGTCGGTCACGACGGCGCGAACTGTCACTGTCTGCGCCGAGGCGGTGGAATTGGAAACAACGGTGATAACCCGGAGATTACCGGAGTTGGAGCTGACATTGGTGGTGCTGAGATAAACGCCGGGCGAGCCGTAGTCCAAGGGCGAGATTTGCACCGGATCCGTCACCAGCAAATGCACGTCGCGATAAATTCCGCCCCACATCGTGAAATCTGCATTCAGCGGCGGGAGGTTGGTGTTGAAGGAATTATTGACCTCGACGGCAATGACGTTGTCCGCGCCAACATTGACGTAAGGCGTCGCATCAAAAACGAATGCTGCAAAACCGCCTTGATGTTCGCCAAGATAATTCCCGTTGATCCAAACGTTGGCGTCCGAGAACGCGCCATCGAATTTCAGGAAAAAGTGGAGTCCGGTATAGCTGTTGCTCACCGTGTAATGAGTTCGATACCAGCCGATGCCCCGGTAATAAGTGGTGCTGGGGCCGTCCTGTCCGTCGGCAATGTCCCAAGTGTGCGGCAAGCTCACGTTCGTCCAGGATGAATCATCGAAGTTAATCGCTTGCGCGCCAGAGACATTCTGCTGGATAAACCGCCAGTTGGAATTCAAAACCATATCCGCCCGGTGATTGACGGGCGGAGTATAAATTTGGGCGTCCAGCAACATGACTGATCCAAAGATTTCCAGGCAGATGAGTGGAATGTAACACTTCCGACGGATGGGTTGACTGTACCGCATGGCGTCCATTATTGAAACCGGAGCCGATAAAATTGTTGCGGTTGATTTGGAATGACAAGATATGGTGATGTTACGTTACTGACAGTATACCATGGACCGAACAAATTTGTTGCGCTTTGAAGAAGGCCATTTGACCAGTCAAACGCGACGCCATTAGTTCCGTTTTGAATACCCAAAGAAGCGGGCTCAACACCAAGCTGTCGGACGCTTTCGACAAAATTGACATCTCCGACGCCCGTGTAAAAACGAAAGTCATCAATCCACCCGTCGAATGAACGGGTGCGATCTTGCCGATTCCCGATAAATAATGCGCCACTGCTGCCAAAATCCACGCTCGGCACCGACGCGACGGTGATCAGGCTCACGGAATTTGTCTCCGTCCCTTGATAAAACGACAGGTTTGCGCCGTCGTAAACAGCCGCGATGAACAGCCAGACGTTCGTCGGCAAATAGTTAGCGAAATTGCCTGAAACAGTGGTGCTGCCAATCTGAAAAAAAAGCTGGTTGGCCATTTGAAATTTCACGCCGATGCTGTTCGTCGCCCCGGTATCGCCCGGTGTGCCGTTGCCAAGGACAAACAAACGCGGTCCGATGTTCCCATTTGTCGGCATCATCGCATTTTGTTTGAACCACATCGTCACCACAAAATTGGTCACGACCCCGAAGCCCAGAATCGCATTGGTGACAGCCGCCAGCGGGCCGGGATTGCCGGGTTGATTGGCGCCATTGGACGAAAAATCCAAAGCTCGATTGCCGCTTGCCGGGTTGCCAGCCCCTGAATTTGCAGCGCCATGATAGTCTGCGGCTGCGCCGGAACCATTCATCATTTGTAATATCACGGCTGCGCCGTTGGTATCGCCGGGCGTTGTCGTGCTGCCGGGCAAATCATTAAACGGAATCCTTAATTTGAGAACGGGAGGTGGCGGCTGTGGCGGCGGCGGGGAAGTTCCACCATATACCCGGACATATTCCACCTGCATCTCACCCGGGAAGACGGTTGTCCCGTCAGGATTGCCGCCGAAATTGCCGCCGACCGCCAGATTCATGATGATGTAGAACGGCTGGTCGAATGGCGCGGGATACGGGTTGCGAATGCTGATCGGTTACCGGAACTCCACCAATTCGTTTGGGTTTCGTAAAGTTGATTGTCCACATACCAGGAGATCGCATTCGTCGTCCACTCCAACGCGTAAAGATGAAAATTTGTGACCGAGTCGCCAGTCGGGAAATTGAAGGAAGGCCCATAGGATTGCGCCTGATTTGGATACGTCCCGCCGAAATGTATGGTTCCCAGCACATTTGTGGGGTTGCTGCCCTTGTTTTCCGTCACATCAATTTCACCGGAAGCCGCCCAACCGCCATAGACTGAATCCTCCGGCATCATCCAAAGCGCCGGCCAATAACCCTGGCCTTGCGGCAGTTTGGCGTAAAATTCAAAAAGTCCGTATTTTTGGCTGAACAATCCAATGGTTTTCAGCTTGGCCGATGTGTAGTTGTATCCCAGGTAAGATTCTTTTTGGGCTACAATATGAAGCAGGCCGTTGGCGACATAAACATTTTGAGTCCGACTGGTATAATATTCCAGTTCATTGTTGCCCCAACCGCCGGAACCGTTGCCGATGTCGAAGGTCCAATTGGTTGTATTTACCGTATTGCCCGAAAACTCATCGCTCCAGACTAATTGCCAGTCGCCATGAGCAACTTCGAGGTCACACATCAGGACCCCCAACACAACGAAAGAGCTGAATACCAACCTAGAATGTAAAAAGGCGCTCGATAGCGACAATCTCCAGAGTGTCATTTTGAGCTTTAGCCTCGTGCAATCGCGCGCAGACTTTTTGTGCAACAGAAGCTGTTGATTCATTCATTTTATGTCAAATGCCTCTTCATTGTGGAACCATTGAGCCCGAATTCATATGCGCAACGAAGATGGCGGGAAAGTCTCGACTGTCCTGATAAAAATAACAGAACCGGGTGGTGGTGTTCCAACTCGTAAGAAAGCGCATATCTTCAATGAATTCCCATTGAGCCGACCCATCGCAGAACACTTCGTTGCCGCCGGCGGGAAAGTTCGCTAACGCTTTCCGGTGCGGAGGCAAGTTCAGATAGAGAGCGGGCTCGGTGCCATCGAGCGGCGGCTGACCCCAACCTCCGTCGGTTTTAACCACGGCATCCGCCGCCAGGACCCACCAAGATTTGGACGTGCTAAGTTTTATGGGGCTGAAACTTGGCATCCCACTAGGGTAGACCGGATTCACCCAAGTGGTGATGCCCCCGAAATATTGATAACCGATATCCCATTGGCCTTGAGTAGTGCTGTAATTGGGAAGGGTGGGGCGTTCGGGACACGTCCAAATGGGAGGAGTGTTCGACTGCACCGTCAAATCCACCGTTTTCATGCCGGACGCACTCGACACATTCAAGGCCAGTTGCACCCATCCGGGACCGGGGTTACCCGCTGAAGCTTGCGAGCGCGCTATCACAAGCGCATCGTTATTTTCATTGGCATAGATAGTGTCCCCAATGCCAATCTGCCTCAAATTTGCAAGGCACTGGATGCGTCTAGCCCTTTCCTTGGCACTGGCCAACGCCGGCAACAACAGGGCGGCGAGAATGGCAATGATGGCGACGACCACCAGCAACTCGATCAATGTGAAACCACCCTGACCAGCGTTGCTGACCCGCTTGGAAACACCTCCCCCAGTTCGACTTGGGGCCAAACCTAGTGCTGTCGGCGTGGCATTATTTGCGAATGCTTTTGTCATAAAACCGGCCATTTTTCGCCAACTCGCCCATGATACAAGGGCGGCGGCATTTGGAAAGGATTCAAAACCAGCGATATTTTCAATCGTTCAAATGATATTACTTATCGCCGTCATCAAGTTAGTTATTGGTGCCGCTCAAGATATAGAATTGCACCTTGTTTGGAGACACCGCATTGGTGCCAATAAATGTGAAGGTGCTCGACCCCACCACGTTGGTCGCCACCACCTGCCACTGGCTCAACGGCGTTGCCACGTTGGTGCTGGTCAGCAGGTAATATGTCGCCCCGACATCCCCGTTGGTCCCGTTAATGACCACGTTGTTGCCGCCCCCGCCGCCCACCAGGCTGAAACTGGTGATGCCAGGAGAATTCGTCGGCACAATTGCCACCGGCGCAACGACAACAGGCGCGAGTATGAAGTAGTTCGCGCTTTCGTTGCCGTCACCCCTTATTTGCAGCGTCTCAACTCCACCCAGAGAAAGTATGACCGGCAAACCGGTGTTAGTGTTGACAAGCGGCACGTAGTGCCAAGTGGCGGGGATGGCGCCCGAACCAATGAAATTGCCCAGAACATTGCTCATCTGTAATGTGGTTCCGGCTCCGCTGGTCACTTGCGCGCACTGCATATTGAAAGCGCCATTTGTTGAAGACAGCCGGGCATAGACAAGGTAATTGCCGGTTGGGAACGTACGCGTATAGTCAATCCAGTTGGTGAAAAGGTTAACATCGTAATCCTGTATGTAAGGATTGTCGCTTTGCAGTTGGGCATTTTTATATTTCGCCTTGGGTGCATCACCTGTAACTTCCGTGGAGACGTATTCAAAGACGGTCACATTGGTATTACTTGTCCGATAGACGTAAGTACCCAGGATATTTTGGAATAGCGGGGATTCATCAATCCCTGAATCACCGATTTGACCAAAATAACTGTTGGTCGCCGGAACCGAAGTGGGTGCCGGATTATCTATATAACGGAGGCCACTGTAGTTTGGAGCGGGACTGTTCTCTGGTCCAAAGTCGAAGTCTTCAGCTTCCCAAGTGAAGTTGGTTGGGCTGAAGGTATCGAAACTCACCGTCGTACTATGCGATTGATTATTGAAATCAGTGACGGTAATGACAGCAGTGTAATTCGTGTTGGGCTGTAGACCCGGATAACTCACGTTGAAACTAGGGGACGACCCGCTGAAGACCAGGCTCGACGAGATATTGTTCCCGTTCAAGGTCACAACGATGCCCGTGGTGCTCAACCCATAAGTCGGGCTGCTGGCAACGAAGGAGAGAGTGTTGGTCCCTTGCATGAGCACCGTCCCGTCCGGATAAACATTATCAATTCGAGGCAGGTCGGTTCTGGGGGCGAGCAACATGTAAAAGTTGACGTTGAGTCCGAAGGACCCATTTGGCGTCTCGGTTTGATTAGCCACCAACTCGGTCGACCGGATAGTATTCGTGCCGCCCAAGGTCACCTGTGCATAATTGCCGAACCGGTCAATTAAAGGCGTATAAATGTAAGACGAGTAGCCACCGGTGGTCGGAATGGCAAACGAACCGATGTGCCGGGTTATCTCGTTGGTGGTGCCCCACCCGGCGATGACCGTGGACCACGACGAGTAAATCGTGCCGATATTGGCGCCGGAAGCCACGCGGCCATAGACATTGAACGTGCCGCTTGGCCACGTCTTTGTGTAATTCTGCCAGAAGCCGGATCCGAGGAACCCGACGTTGTAGGCCAAGGCGCCGCCCGTGAACTGCCGCCGCGGGGTATCGGTGACCGGGGTGGTGGCAACGGCATCGCCCGGGCGGTAATCGGCGTGGCCTGTCGCAGAGGCGCCGAACTCATCAATTCCTACAGTGCCAACTTGACCCTCATAACTGTTGGCGGCGGCAACACCGGGAGGCGTCGGCAGTGGATTATCAATATACTGGCCGCTGCTGAAGTCAAAGTCTTCCGACTCAACCTGAAACACGGGATTCCAAGTGTCAATATTGAGCGTTGCGTTGGCTGGGACACTATTGCTATCGGTCACGCTAATGACCGTGGCGTAAGTCTGATTCACCTGCAACCCGGTGTAACTGACGTTCCAAGTATTGGGTCCGCCGCTGAAGACCAGACTGGCGGAGACATTGGTGCCGTTTACGGTCAACGTAACGTTATTGGTGTTAATGCCGGCCGGCGAACTGACTGTGAAGACCAGCTTGTTCGTAGGCTCAAAGAGATAATTGCCATCCGGATACACGTTGCTGATGACGGGCAGGTTTGGATTGGCCGGCACGAACATGTAGAAGTCCGCGTTGGCCCCGCCGCCGGTCGTCGCGCGCACCGTGTTTTGACCGGACAGGTTGATGACCGCCAGAGTGCCGTTTTGGAGCAAGGGCACCCATTGAAAAGCACCGCTGCCGGTATAGGTGAACTGGCCCAGTTGGGATAGCACCTGGCTCGCGCTCGGTTGGCCCTGCCCCGAGGTGACCTGGCTGAAGGTGACGGTTGAACCGCTGGAGGTGCTCAAGCGGGCATAGACGTTATAGTTGCCCGCAGGGAACGTCTTGGTGTAATTCTGCCACTCGCCGCTTGACCAGTTGCCAATCATGTGATTATTGATGGGATTACCGGCTCCGTCTGTGAGGCCGGCGGGGAACTTCGGCCACGGCAGTTCGCCCGCAGCCAAAGGCGTCTGCGTATCGGTGCCAGTCCCGTCATCATAGCGGTAATCGGTGGCCACATTGTCGCCGGTGGTTCCACCCTTATACACGTCAGTGCCTTGCGTGCCTGCCAACCCAAAATAGCTGTTCGGATCACCATTCGTGGCGGTGTAATCCGGATTATCAATGAACTGGCCGCTGTCGTGATCAAACTCCTCCGCCTTAACGATGAAGTTGGTGGGGTTGAACGTGTCGAACTTCACGGAAGCGGTGCCCGCGAGGCCAAGCCCATCAGTCGCGGACATCACGGCGGTGTTGATAGACTGCTGCGGCAGGCCGGTGTAACTCACGGTCACGTTCGTTGAGGTGCCCGCGGTGCCATTGGTCACAAACGTGCAACCCGATGTAACATCAACGCTATTAACCTTAAGGTCAATGTTGGTAAGGTCGAACCCGCTCGACGAGTTGGCAGTGAACGTTAAGATGTTGGTGTTTTGCATGAGCGACGTGCCATCGGGATAAATGCCGGTTATCGTCGGTATCTTGGGAGCGATTGACTGCCTGATGCTTTCCACAAAAGCGGCATTGTTGCCGGCGCTGGCAATATTGGTATAGAACCGGAAGTCTTCCATCCAGCCATTGAACGCACGAGCGCCCTTGTATTGTCGATTGGCAAGGATGAGGGTTGAAGGGTTGCCAAAAGTTTCGACCAGCCCCGGAGCCGCGAACTGGTTCTGCAATGTGGCTGCCGACGTGTCCGAGCCGGTAAACTGATAGATGTTGGTGTTGTCATAAACCCAAGCGACAAAATACCACTTGTTGGTTGTCAAATCACTGGTATACGTCGTGGTCAGCGAGGACGTGCCGATGGAAAAAATGAATTGATTTTCCTGCTGGAACTTTACACCGATGGTATTGGCGCTGCCATCGTTAGCACCCGCACCTGATCCCGTGCCAAGCACAAAGAGTCGGGGAAGGACAAACCCGCTGCCACTCGGCGCTTTGAAAGGTTGATTAAACCACATCGTTACCACAAAATCGTGGACTGCGCCAAAAGCGAGATGAGCATCACCCGTGGTGCCATTATCCGCAGCAGAATTACCGGCGGCGGCGCTGGAGTAATTTAAAGTCTCGTTACCCGGCTGGGTTCCCCCATTGCCATTTGTTGTGCACATCGCTCTGGCACCGGTGACCAGGCCATTCACCCCTGTCCCGACGGCACCGCCAAAATCCGCAGCCACGCCGTTGGAAAAGAACGTGCTCAAAGTAGCGCTCACGCCACCGAGACTGGTGGAACTTGGCATGAACGTATTACCCGGCGCGTTGGTCAGTGGAAAATACAACAAGTTGGTGGGTGCCGCCTGCCCCACCATGCCGGCCAGCAGGCCGCCGGCAAGGACGGCTGCGAAGGCAAGGGACTTGCCCAGTCGGGACGGGGCGGTGCGGCGAACGGATGATTGGTGAACTTGAACATTTTTCATAGGTTAGTGGGGGTTGGTTGAATTAATTCTGGGCTGCTACAGGGGAAAAATCACGCCTAAATGTCCCTGACGGTATGGCATATTCATGGGTTAAGTTTAGCACTGTTAATGGCTTGTTACGTTTAAACTACTTGCTTTTAGAAATCCTGCCATCCCTCTTTCGAGGGATAGTGGCCAGCCATGTTGGCGGCAGCCAGAGCGAAGGCACCACCCAATGTTTTTTTAGAAAATTTCTCCGATGCATGGTTCCAATCACGTCTGGAACCGGACTTCAGTCGGTCATCCCGAAACCGAACGGGAACAGCGGTTTTTCCGACTTGTCGCCGGTGGCGAGGTGGTCGTTGCTGCGCGGCCATGTGCGCGAAAGTTTGCCGCTGAATTTGAAATCACCGAACAAAACGTCCGCCACGCCCTGACCTTCCGTACCCGGCAACCATGCGGCCACAAACGCGCTGCTGTCCATCAAAGCTGAATTCAAAATCAGCGGACGACCGGAAATTAAAATCGTCACCACCGGCGCTCCATAACTTTTGGCCTTGGCAATCAAGGCCGCGTCTTGCACCGACAAATCCAGATTCGTACGGTCGCCTTTCGATTCCGCATAAGGCGATTCGCCCAAGACGACGATGACAACATCAGGATTATCCAAATTGCCGCCGTCGGGAGAAATAGTCACCTGCGTCTCCGGCGAAACCGTTTGGCGGATCGCGGTGAGAATGGTTGTGCCGCCGTGAGTGATGCTGCCGCGGTCGCCCTGCCAGCTAATTGTCCAGCCACCGCATTGCGTTCCCAAATCGTCCGCCGCCACGCCGACGACGGCCAGCCGTTTGATTTGTTTGGACAGCGGCAAGACGTGATTTTCATTTTTCAAAAGGACGAGCGATTCGCGCACGCACTGGCGCGCCACGGCACGATGCTCCGGCGAGCCGATGGCCGCGATCAGCGCCGGGTCAACCGCAGCATGGTCGAACAATCCCATTTCAAATTTAACCCGCAAAATGCGGCGCACGGCGTCATCAATCCGCGATTGCGGGACTTTTCCCTCGGTGACCAATTCTTTCAAGTCTTGAATGAACTCGACGTAATTGTTCGGCTTTCCCGGCCCGTAAGGAATCATCACCATGTCCATCCCGGCGTTGATGGATTGCTCGACGTCGTGTTTATAATCCGGTGAAAGCTGGTCAATCGCCGCCCAATCGGAAATCAAAAACCCCTTGAAGCCCAGTTCATTTTTCAGAACGTCGGTGAGCAGAAATTTGTTACCGCTCATTTTCTGGCCGTTCCAACTGCTGAAGGAAACCATGATGGAGCCGACACCGGCTTTGATGGCGGCGCGATACGGCGGAAGAAAAAGTTTCCGAAGAGTTGTTTCGGAACAAATGGTGTTACCTTGGTCAACGCCATTTTGAGTGCCGCCATCGCCAATGAAATGTTTGGCGCAGGCGAGGACAGAAGTTGAACTGGCTGAAAGTTGTTCGCCTTGAAAGCCGCGGATCGCCGCCGCACCCAATTCCGAAACTAATGCGGGCGATTCGCCAAAACTTTCGTAGGTGCGTCCCCAGCGTTCGTCTTGCGCAACGGCAATGCAAGGCGCGAACGCCCATCGGATGCCCGTGCCAGCGACTTCCTCGGCGGTCACGCGCTCGGCACGCTCGACGAGCTTCGGATCATGCGTTGCGCCCATGCCGATGTGGTGCGGAAAAATCACCGCGCCATCAATGTTATTGTGACCATGAACCGCATCAATGCCGTAAAGCAGCGGAATTTTCAGCCGCGTTTGGAGCGCTTTGTCTTCAAACCAAGTGACGGAATCAAGCCATGACTGCGCGGAATTTCCACCTTCGGGAGCGTGCCCGCCGCCACTCAAGACGGAACCCAGAAAATACTTTTGGACGTCGCCCTTGTCCGTCAGCGCCTCTGAATCTACCTGTACCATCTGGCCGATTTTTTCGTCGAGCGTCATCTGCGCCAATAGCGCGCCAACCTGTTTTTGGAGATTTGCGGTTCCAGTAGCGCTGTCGGCGCCGAACGCCGCCAAAGCCATGTTCGTTACCAAAATTAAAATGGCGCCAGAGCAAAGATGCTGGTGAGTCGGATGAAATGAAGGTATACGCTGAAACATTTTTTGACTATTTAACAAACCTCAACGCGGTCAACCATCCCTCTTTGGAGGGGGTGGCTCTTAAGGATGCGCGAGCCAACCAGCCAGCCGAATTCCTCCACCAACTAGGCGTATTTGACCCGCAGAATTAAATCTTCCTAAACGGGAAGCAGGGAAGACTTTGACGCGATTTCCGCGAATTTCCGCGAATCGGATTTAGCCGAAGAAAAGATGGATAAAAAGCAAAAGCCGAGACGCTGACTTTTTTAACCACGGATGGATGAACACGGATTCTTTTAACCGCTAATCCACGTTAATCGCGCGGAATTGTTAACCGCGAACATGGTCACCGATTGGGAACGCTCCCGCGGGTAAGCGGGTTCTCCGTCGGCAATAGGTCGTCGTGCCAAATGTCAGACAATTGCAGCCGCCGGGGTGAGACGGCTTATTGTTTATCAGGCCCGTTCAGTTAACCCGGCAATGTTTCGCTTTGGTGCCTGTCAACAAACTCCGAGCGGTTCGGGTGAAAGCAAAAAGTAAGCAAATGGAATTGTTCCATGTGTTTGCAGCCCTGCGGACGGGGATTCAAACATAAACACAAGCCGTCCATCGCCCTGCTCAAGACACGGCACTCGGCCATGTCCGGCAGGCTTTCATCCTGGCCTGATACGAACTCACGTGCCATAGATTGATTCTCAATATCCAATGTCGACGCTTCTGGATGGCCTGTCAAATTCTTTTCCGGAGACCAGGTTAAAGCGAAAAAGCCGGGCAATTATGCCCGGCCTTCGCGGTGAGAAGGTTTATACGCCTTCACCAAGGCGTTCAGAAGGGCGGCGCGGCTAACCTGTGGAGTGCTGTCCGGGCCGCGTCGCGAGCAAAACCTCTATGCCAACCCTAAACGGACAGCGAAGTCCAACAATTGAGACCGCTGTTCCCGCCAAAATGTTCAAAAATGATGGGCGTTGGCGGATCATCCTTCACGGCATCGCGCTCTTTCATATTGTATGACCTACTGTTAAGGTGTCGCAGGCTGCGGCCAGACCCAGTCAAGCACTCCGTAGTTTTGCCAATACAAACTCGAGGATACGCGCCCCCTTTCAAGTGAAGGGCTGCCATGGTCGTCCTTGCCGTTCTCGCCAATCGAATAAAGCAGGAATGTCCCGTCGGCCTTTGGCCGGTAGCGCAATGGCTGGCCGTCCACCGGGTCAAATGGAACTTCGGCAACAAATTCCGGCACGAGCGAATTCAAGTCCGGCGGATAATTCCCGTGTTTGAGTTGATAACGCTTCAGAGCAATCGCCGTCATGGTGATTTGCCGGGCTGCCTCGATTAGCATCATCTTGCGCGAAAGCGCGCTCAATCCCGGCAAGGATTGAGAGAGCATGTGGTGTATATCCTGATCGGGCAGCCCTGAAGATTGATTCATGGCCTTGTTCAGCCCGAGGGTGTCCAATACTGCCATCTGACGTTGCATCCCGGTTTGGAAGGAGTGATTTGTTTTCGCAAACCGGGTCATTTCCAAAATCGCCTCATCGCCCTTGAGCCGCAGCAATTCATCCGAATAGGACCACCAATACCGCCACATGAAAAGTTGGACCATTGTCTTTGCCGCGTCGAAATCCGTTATTTTGCCCTTCGCTCCCATTGACTGCGCCGCTGTTTCACTATCAAGCAATTTCAATAATTCCTTGCTGGAGGACCGCCATCTGGCGACGTCCATCAGCCCAACCGTGCGTTCCAATTCCATGGCATTTTCATTGGCATGAACAAAATCCAATGAGTTCCAGTCGTTTTGCAATTCGGCCAGTTGCCCGTCAGTAAGGTTCGGCGATTGCAGGACTTCCCAAGTCACCGGCACACTCATCGCGGCGATGGCAATCTTGACGAGGTCAGAGATGATGTAATGCTGGTCGTCCAGCCCTTTTACCAGTGCTAGCATGGCGCGCAGGTCTTGAACCGCCGAAGCCGTGTCGCCCTCGTGCAAGTCGGAAGTCGTCTCGGTTTCCAGCCTTTGTGCCATTCTTTTGGCATCGGTGAGATGCGTATTTTTGAGATTGAATCCATCCCCGAACCCGTGTTCATAATTAATCTGGAAATCCAAATCCGGGTGAATGGTCAACTGCTGGAGCAATTCAAAGGCCCCACTATTTTGCCTGACCGCTGCCGCGACGTCTTGCCATGAGTTTATCCCCAAATCGCCCTCGGCATTTGCCAGTTGGAAACGGGTTGTGGCCTTTCCCGGCGCAACCATCTTCATCCCGGAAATCTCATTTGTCTCCAATAGGCTTTTGTCTGCGGCGAACAGGGCGACCGCCTTCAAAAAATTGGAGGCGCTGTTTTGTTGCTGCGGCACCGGCGCCGGAATCACCTGCGCCAGTTCCAACGGTTCGCCTTGGGCTTCGAGTTTGGCGATGTAGGACGCTTCGGCAAAGCGCAGTTGGTAGTGATGGACGACCGAAATGAGGATCGCCACGCCAAACGCCGCACCGGCAACGATGAGTGTCTTCCTGCGGAGGTTCATAATCCGACAGTAGGCTTGCGACCAACCGCTGTACAGAGATATTTGAAAACAGCATGCGAAGCGCGGTGATTTGATGGACTAAGGAATCCCCGGCTTCTTCTTGTCATTTGAAGAGCAAAACATGTCAAATGGCGGGAGGGCGAACTTTATGTCATGATGCTGAATTCTGCACCGGAACAGGTGCGGTTCCGAGTTATAACACGAACCACACGATCCATCCTTGTTGCGGTGCTGACCATCATCGCAGTTCTTTCCGTTCAAACCGTCTGGCATCATTTTAATCCTCCGAACACAGCGCGCGCGGGCAAACGGTTGCAAAAGCCACCAGCCTTGCAAGAGGGTGCTGACGCTCTGGCCATATAAACGGATTGATTCCCGTTGGACTTGTGATATGATTGCGCTTGAAGATCGGGGGTATCTGGCCAAGGACGGGGCCAAAATCAATAATTAGTTATATGAGAACCTCTGCGAATATTGTGCGCCGCTTCATCGGCATTGCCTTGCTTCTCCTGCTGGCGATTCAAGCCCGGGCGCAACCGGTCAACTTCCCCGATGCAAATCTTGAAAACGCCGTGCTCCAGGCGTTGAATTTAAGTTCCGGGCCGGTGACTGAAGCCCAGATGTTGACCTTGACGAATCTTTCTGCCGGGGGCCAGGGAATTGTGGACACCACCGGCTTGGGTTACGCGCACAATCTGGCCGTCCTCGCGCTAAACAATAATTCCGTCACCAATTTTAGCGGCTTCGCCGGTTTATCAAACCTCGTGGCGCTTTATTTCAACAACGCCTCGCTCACTGACATATCGTTCGTGACCAATGCCCCACAACTTCAACTGGCCAACTTCGCCGGCAATTCAATTTCAGACGTGACCCCTCTTTCGGGTTTGACCAGCCTTAAAAACCTGGTCATCAACTTCGACAACCTGGCCACCGCAGCGCCGCTGGCGACGTTGACGCAAATGACCAATCTGGACTTGGGTGACACCGGCATCACCAGCAGCGGATTTGCATCCAACATGGTGGACTTGGTATTTGTGAGCTTTTCGAACGATCAAATTCCAGACATGTCGCCGATCAAAAACCTCACGAAGCTCACCGTCATGGATATCAGCGGCACAGGCTTGACCAATTTTAGTGAGTTGTCTGGATTGACGAACCTCCAGATCTTGACCATCCCCTACAATCCACTTGGCAATCTTGCACCGTTGACCAACATGATCGGTTTGACGAACCTCAATGCCCAAAACGACAGTTTGACCAACGTCGAAACGCTGACGGTTCTGACGAACCTCCAATATTTAAACCTGCGCGCAAACTCGTTGACGAATCTTCCCTCGTTGACGCACCTGACCCAGGTAAACTACCTGGATGTCTCGTATAATGGCCTGCCCGGCATCGGGGCGCTGGCGCCAATGACGAATATCAATTCCCTGCAAATCGGCAGCAACCCGCTCTGGGACCTCTCGCCGCTGACCAACATGCTGGCGTTGGGCTTTGTTGATTGCGGCTACTGCGAGATCACGAACCTGCCGTCCCTGGTCAGACTGACCGGACTGTATCAGATGAACATAGACAACAACCAGATCACGAGTCTGGCCCCATTGGATGCCCAGACCAGCCTTGATTATCTGGATGCCGGCAGCAATCCGCTGACGGATTTGAACAGCCTCGCACTCCTGGGGAATCTTACGAATTTGAAAACGATCCTACTCTACAACATCCAGGCAACCAACGTGTCGTTTGTGTCCGGCTTTTACAACGTGACCAGCTTGTCCCTGGACATCAACGGATTTGGCGACCTCTCGCCATTGGCCGGATTGACCAACCTTCAGCAGTTCTCCGCCCAAGGCAACCAGTTCATCAGCATCGCCCCTCTGGCTGGTTTGACCAACATGGTCAACCTGTGGTTGGACAATAACAACATTTACGACATTTCCGCAGTGAGCAACATGACGCAGTTGAGCTACCTTTCGACCGACAATAATAACATTTTTTCGCTGGATTTCCTGACCAATGCGTATCTGCCCAATTTGACCGGGTTCAATCTGGATAACAACCTCCTCGGCAATATTGACACGTTGACCAACCTTGCGGCGCTGGGCGTCGTGATAACGATGGACGTGAGTCTGAACAACCTGGATGTCACCAACGGATCGGAAACATTGGATGTGATCAACAATCTTCAGAACAACAATGGCTGGTCTGTCAACTACACGCCCCAAATGCAGGCGCCAACAGTCACCGCGGAGCCTGTGTCGGTGGATGTCAGCTCCAGTGGCGGCGCGGTCTTCAACGTTTCAGCCGATTCCAGCACACCGCCGGACATCTATTACCAGTGGTATTTCAATGGTGTTCCGTTATCGGACGGCGCTGACATTTCCGGCTCGATGACGAGTTCGTTGACAGTGACCAGCGCTGGAACCGATGCAATTGGGGAATACTTCGTTGTCGTGTCGGATGATGCCGGGCGAATCTTTGGCGGCGGCGCACTCCTGAATATCACGAACCTGGTCTATTTGGTGTCGCCCGTTTTCACGCCGCCGAATCAATTCCAGTTCACGGTGCAAAGCGCGCCCGGGGCGGCTTTCCAGGTTCAGGATTCGGGCGATCTGATAAATTGGTCAACCCTGACTTCCATCACCAACGTCAGCGGGATGGACGTCTTTACGAATACCTCTGCAACCGGCCCCAGCCAGTTTTACCGCCTGGTTGGGCAGTAGAAGGTTGGCTGGAATTTTGGAGCCTGGAACGAATCCAATCCTTCGTGTTCATGGTTGCATCATGGATTGGATACAATCATTTCAGGGTTGATGATATTTTGGCCGGACCTGCGCGCCATTGGCGGTGGCACGGGCTATTCCGATTGGTCAATCTTTCCACTTTTGCGAACGCGATGACTTGGGCAAGCTGTCGTTGATTAAACCTGATTTATGCACAACTGTTTCAAGCACCGCTTGCTGATTTTACTGCTCGTTTCACGAGTTGCTTGTGTCCAGGCATCTGCGGCCGAAACTTCTGTTGCATCGAATGCCATCGCCGCTGCCAGGCCAGTGGAGGTTAAATCCGATGCAGTCCCGGCCAGGCCGGGCGTGTTTATTCATCCGGGGTTGCTGCACAGCGACGCGGATTTTGAGCGGATGCGATCACACTTGGACCTCGAGCCATGGAAATCCGGTTGGGAGCAACTGATCGCGAATCCGCACGCCTCGCTCGATTATAAACCGAGGCCGGTTGAAGTGGTCGTCAGAGGCCGGGATGCGATGCACACGCAACCGGAGAATTATGCGCTCCTATTCAACGACGTCGCCGCCGCATACGCCTGCGCGTTGCGATGGCGCATCTCCGGTGACGTGCGTTATGCGGAGAAATCCATCGCCATTCTCAACGCATGGTCGGCGAAATTAAAAAAATTAAGCGGCTCCACAGACGTTGATTTGGCGGCGGGCATCTACGGATACGAATTCGCCAATGCAGCCGAGATCATGCGCACCTATCCTGGGTGGAAGCCGGACGACTTTGCGCGTTTTCAAAAGCTTATGCTGGAGGTTTTCCTGCCGATCAATCAGGACTTCCTCAAGCGCCACAACGACACGAGAATCGATCATTACTGGGCCAACTGGGACCTTTGCAACCTCGCTTCAATGATGGCGATTGGCGTGCTGTGCGACCGGCGTGACATCTATCGCGGGGCGATTCAATACCTGAAATCCGGTCCCGGCAATGGCGCCATCCGCAACACGATTTATTACGTCCATCCCGGCGGCTTGGGCCAGTGGCAGGAGAGCGGTCGTGACCAGGGGCACACCGTCATGGGCATCGGGATGATGGGCGCCATTTGCGAGATGGCTTGGAAACAGGGCGATGATCTCTACGGCTATGACGACAACCGCTTTTTGGCCGGCTGCGAATATGTGGCGAAATATAATCTGGGCGGGGAAGTTCCCTTCAAACCATACCAAAACGACAAGGTTCAACAGACAACCATCAGCGCCACTGGTCGGGGAGAACTGCGGCCCGTCTGGGAACTGGTTTACAACCATTATGTGAAGCGCAAGGGCTTGCCTGCGCCTTACACCACAAAGATGGCCGCGAAAGTGCGTCCCGAAGGTGGTGGCGGCGACTATGGACCAAACAGCGGCTGCTTCGATCAGCTAGGCTACGGCACATTAACGGCGACATTGCCCTAGCTCAATCGTGTGGTGGCAGTGTGGCCATTGGCGGCAGCACGGGCTATTCCGATTGGTCGCTTATCACCCAGCACATGTGCATGTGACAGTCCGGCTCGGACCAACCCTGGGCTGATTGATGGAATCCCGGTGGGACAGCATCGCCACGCTTGACACACCACGAAAAACAATCGCAAAAACCCATAAATACATTGATAAATAAGGGCATTTAGCACTTTCTGCCCGCCAGAATTCAATCCGTCAAAATTGCCCTCAATGGGCTGCAAAAAGTCATTTTTGGCAACCGCTGGCAACCGACCTTGCGCTTCGCCATACGCCGCTCGTCCTGATACTCATCGCACTGAAACCCACCCACCGTATCCCAAAAATGGCGGCGGCCAACCACTGTGCGAATGAACTTCGGCTAAAGGGTTGCTGGGAGGGAGGCGAATGGTCGATGGTGGTGCCGATAATCACGCGGCGAACAACCGCATGCCCGGCGAAAAGCGTCGTTGAAGCGGCTGATGGAACCGAAACCGGAGTTGAGAGCAACGTCCACAATCTTCTGATCGGTAGTGGCGAGCAAACGTTGGGCATGTGAAACCCGGTGTTGAGTGAGATAATCAATCAACGTCGTTCCAAATGCCTTCCGAAATAGGGTCATAGCGTAATTCGGATGGAGTCCGACTGCCCGACCGATGGTTTCAATAGTCAATTGCTCCGCGTAACGCTGAGCAATGAGGCAGGCCATTTGCTCAACTTTATTCAGTCCTCCATCGCTGATTACAACCCGATGTTTGCGATTCATTTTTGATACACCGCCCGAATGATTTGCCGCTAGGGCAAACCTCAACAACCGGGCCTCCATCTCCAGCAGGACCACTTTCATTATGCCAGTGTTGCCCTTCCCAAGATCGCTCTCCCACTGGGAGAACAGTTGTGCATCGGAACGGTTATGATGCCCCTCGCGTTCACTGACTACGCCGCCATGCAACAGACAATGCACCAGTTCATCCGGCAATTTACATTGAAGGAACCAAGCCAGTGGGATTGTCGCCACGAAATATTCCGGTTCATCACCATAACCGATTATTTGGTGCGGAATCGCCGCCCAGAAGGCGCTTAATTGTCCCGCCTCAATGCGGATCTTTCGCCCACCCAGAAGATAAGTCACCCATCCTGTTTCAAGAAAATTAAGCTCAATCTCGTTGTGCCGATCGGGACGGCGCATCGGCGTGGGATGCCAGCGCACACAGGCAAAACCATAAGGTGCGAAGTCAGGACGGCGTGGATCAAACGACTCCATAATGTTAGGATACAGGGATTATTTGCGCATTAAGTGGGAGTTTTGTCGAGAACATTGGAGTAAATTGTAATTAACAATCGCCAATATTCCGGGAACGGGAACGCGGGGAATGAAATTTTGCCCGCCGGGTTGATGGGTATTTGAATTGATCGCATGAAAATCATTCCGTATGTTTCGCTGTTCCTGTTGGCTGGCGCACTCGCGTTGCAAAACGCAGGCGCGGCCTGTTTTCCGGGGAGCTTGCATTGCGACTTTTTCACCGAACCCTTGGGAATTGATTCGGCAAATCCCGCTCTTGATTGGATTCTGCAAACCAGCGATTCAACCGCGCGAGGATTGACGCAGAGCGCATATCAAATTCTGGTCGCATCGTCGCAAAACCAGCTCGCAAAAAACACCGGCGATTTATGGGATTCGGGAATGGTTGCTTCGGATCAAACGTATCAAATCGCTTATGCTGGCGCATCCTTGAAGTCAGATGAAGCAGTGTGGTGGAAGGTTCGCGTCTGGGATGGAACGGGGAAAGTTTCCGCGTGGAGCGCGCCGGCGCAGTGGACGATGGGTGTGCTAAATTCGAACGACTGGCATGCCCGATGGATCACCGCACCAGCCAGCCTGCAGGGCGGCAGCAATAACACCTTTCTGCTACGTCACGAATTTTCCGCGAAATCGAAACTCAAACGCGCTACTGTCAATATCTGCGGCCTCGGCCAATATGAAATTTCCATCAACGGCAGAAACGTAACCATGAACGTCCTCGCACCCGGCTGGACGGAATATACGAAGACTTGTTTGTATGACACCTACGATGTGACCGCACTGATTCGTCGGGGCGACAACGCGGTGGGAATTCTGCTTGGCAACGGCATGTATCGCGTGGCGAAAGGTGGGCGTTACGCGAAGTTTGAAAGATCATTCGGCCCACTTCAGGCCATCGCGCGCATCCGACTCGAATACGAAGACGGTTCGGTCGCAATCATTGGCACGGACGAAAGTTGGCGCGCGGGCATCAGTCCGATGACGTTCTCCAGTGTTTATGGCGGCGAAGATTGGGACGCGCGATTGGAGCAAAAAGGCTGGAACAATCCCGGATTTGATGAATCGAAATGGCTGCCCGTGGAAAATTCAACAGGGCCGGGCGGTGAATTACGGGGCATTTCGCGATCCGCGCCGCCGATCCGAATCTTTGAAACGCACACGCCGATAAGTCAGCATCAGGTCAAAACAAACGTAACGATTTACGATCTTGGCCAAGAGGCATCGCACATGACGCGGTTCACGGTTCGCGGGCCGACAGGATCGAAAGTGCGTGTCACACCCAGTGAACTGCTCAAGCCAGACGGTTCGCTGTTCGTGAACAATTACAATGGCCGGGCGTGGAGCGAATACACGCTGTCCGGAACGGGCGAGGAAACATACACCTCAAAGTTTTTCTATTATGGCGGTCGTTATCTTCAGGTGGAATGTATTTCGCCAACCAACAGCACGGAAATTCCGCTGGTTGATTCCATCGATGGTCTGGACATTCATTCCTCCGTCACGACGGCGGGACAATTTTCCTGCTCCAACGATTTGTTCAATCGCATTGACACGATGATCCGCCGCGCGGAATTGGGCAACATGATGAGCGTCATTTCGGATTGTGCCAATCGCGAACGCCTAGGCTGGCTGGAGCAGGACCATCTGCACGGGCCATCGTTTCACTATGAATACGACATGAGCCCACTCGAAACAAAAGTGATCGGCGACATGATGGACTGCCAGTTGGACGATGGATTGATTCCCACGCACGTTCCGGAATATCCGATCATGTCGCCCAAGTGGCGCGACTCGATTGAGTGGGGCACGACAGGCATTCTCATGCCGTGGCAGCAATTTGAATTCACCGGCGACATCGCCGGTTTGCGGAACAGCTATCCGATGATGCGGCGCTATCTTGATTATCTGACTTCCAAGGCCACGGATGGAATTGCCGCTCCGGGCCTGGGCGATTGGAATGGCCTGCGCGCAAACACAAATACGCCCAACAAATTGATCGCCACCGCACTTTATTTTGAAAACGCCCGGGCGCTCGCACAATCCGCCAAGCTCCTGGGAAAAACCGATGAAGCTGCGGTGTATGAAAAATTAGCTGAAACCGTCCGAGCCGCCTTCAACGCCGCCTTTTTCCATAACGACACGCAGCAATACGGAACCGGTTCGCAATGCGCCAATGCGATGGCGCTGGACTTGGGATTGGTGGAACCCGTCAACCGTCCGGCGGTGCTCCAGCATATTGTGGACGACCTGGCCCAACAATATTACGCCATGACCATCGGCGAAGTCGGGCTGCCATATCTCCTGCGCGCGCTGGCGGCTGGTGGCCGCTCCGACATCATCTTCGACATGGCAAATCAAACGGAATATCCCGGCTACGGCTATCAACTAAAAATGGGTGCGACGGCTTTGCCCGAAACCTGGAACGCCGGCCGCGACAACACGCAGATTCAGTTCATCCTCGGCCACATCATCGAATGGTTTTATCATGACCTTGCCGGCATCCAGCTTGATCCGCAGTCGCCCGGCTTCAAACATATCATCATTCACCCGGACATTGTCGGCGATCTGACCGAAGTGAAGGCTGCCTATGATTCCATTCGCGGACAAATTGTCAGCGAATGGGAGCTGTCAAAGAACACCATCACGATGCACATCGTTGTTCCGCCAAACACGACGGCAACCATTGACATTCCGACCGTCAACAAAGACTCCGTGACTGAAGGCGGAAAACTCATTGTGGAATCGGGCGGGATCACTTTCTTGAATTTTCAAGATTCGCACGCGTCCTATCAAGTCGGTTCGGGCGATTACACTTTCAAAGCGGAAATGCCGTCAAAACAAGTTTTATGATCAAATCGTTTTCCGTTCTCACCCTGATGGTTGCGCTTGTCGGTGCGGCGTGCGCGCAGGAAAAACCGCGCCTTTTCGTCCTCACGGACATTTCCAATGAGCCGGACGACGAGGAATCGCTCGTCCGCCTTCTGGTGTATGCGAACGAGTTTGATGTCGAAGGGTTGGTCGCTACAACTTCGACCTGGCTGAAAACCAAGCCGCGCGAGGATTTGATCCGCCGGGACATCACCGCCTATGCCGAGGTGCGGACGAATCTGCTGAGGCACGCACTCGGGTTTCCGCCGCCGGAACAACTGCTCGCCATCACCAAGACTGGCCAAACCAACTACGGAATGGCATTTGTCGGCACAGGAAAAAGTTCACCTGGTTCGCAGTTCATTATTGACGCTGCGGACAAAGACGGATCCGCGTCCGCTTTGGATTACAATTTGGTGTGGAGCCAACACACTGGCTCAAGCGCTGACCGACGTGCGTGCCTCGCGCAGCGCCGGAAGAATTGAAAAAGTTCGTCGCCAAATTGCGCGTTTATTCCATTTCCGACCAGGACGATGCGGGTGCCTGGATTCGCCGGGAATTTCCTGATCTTTTTTACATCGTCTCGCCGAGCACACAGGACGCGAAGGAATATTATCGCGCGACGTGGACTGGCATTTCCGGCGACCGCTATTACAAAAACGGGCCAATGCACAAATTCGAAATGGTGGACAATCCGTGGCTCGAAGAACACATCATCAACAATCATGGGCCGCTCGGCGCGCTGTATCCACCGCTCAAATATATCATGGAAGGCGACACGCCGTCGTTTCTGGGCCTGATCAACAATGGACTTGGCTGGAGCGCAGTCCGGCTTACGGCGGCTGGGGCGGACGCTACGTTTTGTATCAACCGTCGGGCGAACCGCGAAAGATTTGGACGAACAATTCCGACAGCCGCGACACCATCACGGCGGACAACGGCCAAACCGTAACTTCCGAGCAGGCGACCATCTGGCGCTGGCGCGAACAGTATCAAAATGATTTTGCCGCGCGAATGAACTGGTGCATCGCCGACCGATTATCACCAACGCCAATCATAATCCAATCGCCGTGCTCAATGGCGATCACACCAAAAATGTCCTGACAATTTCCGCTACGAACGGCGCAACGGTCGCTCTCTCCGCCGAAGGCACGAGACGATCCCGATGGCGATGCCGTGCGTGTGACGTGGTGGATTTATCCTGAAGCCGGAAACATTTCCGGCGCGACACTCACTACTACAAACAGTTTGAAAACAGAAGTTCATTTGCCGCAAATCAAACGGGGCGGAAAACTTCACGTCATTCTTCAAGTCGAAGACGACGGCGAGCCGCATTTGTTCGCGTATCGCCGCGCCATCATTGAAGTAACACCATGATTTTATGAAACAATTTTTATTTCTGTTCGTGATAATCGTGTTGAGTCCTAGCTGGGCATCGGCGCAGCCACAAGGCAACCGCCACACGCAAGTTTCCATTCACGGCGAAGATTTCTACATCAATGGCCAGCCAACCTACGCCGGGCGGACATGGAACGGCCATCGCATCGAAGGATTGCTGCTGAACGCGCGGATGGTTCAGGGCATTTTCGATGACTTGAATCCCGAAACCATCAATCGCTGGGTTTACCCGGACACCGGCAAATGGGACGCGGAACGGAACACCCGCGAATTTATCGCCGCAATGCCGGATTGGAGCAAGCATGGGTTGCTCGCATTCACGCTTAATCTTCAAGGCGGCTCGCCCTACGGCTACTCGCATGAGCAGCCATGGCGCAATTCCGCCTTCAACCCCGACGGCTCGTTGCGCCCCGATTACTTTGCACGACTCCAGCGCATTTTAGATCGTGCCGACGGACTCGGCATGGTGGTCATCCTCGGATACTTCTATCAGGGGCAAGATCACGTTCTGACCAATGAAGCTGCGGTGATTCGCGCGGCGGATGGCGCGACGGACTGGGTTCTCGACCACGGTTATCGCAATGTGATCGTTGAAATTAACAATGAGTGCGACCAGCATTACGTCAACGAAATTCTCCGGCCAGAACGCGTGCATGAACTCGTCGCACGCGTGCGCAAAACAAGGCGCGGCGATTTTCATCTGCTCGTCAGCACCAGTTACAGCGGGCCGCTACCGACGGAGAACGTGGTGACAAACGCCGATTTCATTCTGGTCCACGGTAATGGCGTAAAAAATCCCGCGCGCATCACTGACTCGGTTCGCAAAATCCGAGCGATGTGCGAAAGGCCCACGCCGGTAGTTTTCAATGAAGACGACAATTACAGCTTCGACCAGCCGACAAACAACTTCGTTGCCGCCGTGAGCGCGCACGCCTCCTGGGGCTATTTTGATTACCGCCGGAAGGATGATGAGTTCAACGAAGGTTTCCAGAGCGTGCCGGCAGATTGGACGATTGACAGCGCCCGCAAACGCGCATTTTTCCAACTTGTTTCCGAAATGGCCGGGACAAATTCCGCCGCCGATAAAAAATGAATTTGAAATAAACCTCCATGAAATCACTCACTTTGAAAACGCCGGCGCTCGGCGTCATTTACGGAAACCGCGATTTCTTCCCCGACCAGCTCGTGAGCGAGGCGCGGGCAGACTTTGCCAAGGTCTTCGCGAAGTTTGGCATCAAGGCGATTCAACTCGGCGAAAACGATTCCAAGCTCGGCGGCGTGGAAACCCACGCGGACGCCAGAAAATGCGCCGAGCTTTTTCGCAAACATGCGGGCGAAATTGACGGCGTGCTGGTCTGCCTGCCGAATTTCGGCGATGAAAAAGGTGTGGCTGACACGCTGAAAATGTCCAAGCTTAACGTGCCGGTTTTGATCCAAGGTTATCCTGACGATTTGAACAAGCTTTCGCCCGCGCGCCGTCGTGATTCCTTCTGCGGGAAAATTTCCGTCGCCAATAATCTTGTCCAGGCCGGAATCAAGTTTTCGCTCACGGACAAACACGTTTGTCATCCGACTTCCGCAAGCTTTGAGGCGGACTTGCAAAAGTTTCTCGGCGTTTGCCGCGTCGTGAATGGCGTGCGTGGCGTTCGTCTCGGCGCAGTGGGCGCGCGGCCTGGCGCGTTTAACACGGTGCGCTACTCCGAAAAACTTCTCGAACGCCACGGCATCAGTGTCACGACCGTTGATCTGTCGGAATTTCTGGGCAAGGCCGACAGGCTAGATGCACAAGCCGCAGCCGTGAAGGCGAAGCTGGCGGAAATCACCGGCTACGCGCCTGCGCCAGGCGTGCCAGCCGGAAAACTTTTGCAAATGGCAAAGCTCGGCGTGATTCTCGGCGACTGGATGGACGCCAACGCGATGGATGCCACGGCGATCCAGTGCTGGACTTCCGTGCAGGAAAATTACGGCTGCAACGTCTGCACGTTGATGAGCATGATGAGCGAGAAATTTCTGCCGAGCGCCTGCGAAGTGGACGTCACCGGCGTGCTCACGATGTATGCGATGCAACTCGCCGGCGGCACGCCCGCCGCGCTCGTGGACTGGAACAACAATTACGCGGATGACGACGACAAATGCGTGCTGTTTCACTGCGGCAACTGGGCAAAATCGTTTCTGCCCGACATCAAGATTTCCACTGCGCCGATTCTCGGCAGCATTCTTGGCGTGGAAAACACTTACGGCGCGCTCGATGGCCGCACGCCCGCCGGGCCGCTGACCTTTGGCCGCATCACGACCGCCGATGCCGAGGGAAAAATCCGCACTTACGTCGGCGAAGGCGAACTGACGAACGACAAGCTCGACACGTTCGGCAACCGCGCCGTCGCGAAAATCCCGCACCTGCAAAAACTCATGCACCATGTTTGCAAACAAGGTTTCGAGCATCACGTCGTGATGACGCAATCAAGGTCCGCCGGAATCCTCGCCGAAGCGTTTGGAAATTATTTTGACTGGGAAGTTCATCATCACAACAAGCCGCAAGATTAATTATGGGAGTAGCATTATCCGACCACGAACTCGCATTAAAGTCCGTCCATCTGCGCAAGAAAACGCTCGAAGCAATTTACGAAGCGGGCGCCGGTCACACCGGCGGCAGTTTGTCGTGTCTTGACATTTTGAACGTGCTTTACAACCGCATCCTCAACGTGTCGCCGGAGACGTTTTCCGACCCAAACCGCGACCGTTACGTTCAGAGCAAAGGCCATTCGGTCGAGGCGCTTTATGCCGTGCTGGCAGATCGCGGATTTTTTCCGGAAGCGGAATTGAAAACGATCTGCCATTACAAATCGCACTTTGTCGGCCATCCAACGCGACACATTCCTGGCATTGAGATGAACACCGGCGCACTCGGCCACGGCCTGCCGATTTCTGTCGGCATGGCGATTGCCGGCAAAATGGACACCGCGCCATATCGCGTCTTCACGCTGCTCGGCGACGGCGAACTGGCCGAAGGTTCGAACTGGGAAGCCGCTATGGCAGCCGCGCATTACAACCTCGATAATCTCACCGCCATCATTGATCACAACACTCTACAAATAACCGGTCGCACGCGCAGTGTTTGCAGCAACGAACCGCTCGACGAAAAGTGGCGCGCTTTCGGCTGGGCGGTAAGAACTGTCAACGGCCATGACTTAGCCGAACTCACCTACGCATTGAGCAAGCCGGCAGAAACCGGCAAGCCAACATGTGTCATCGCCAATACCGTGAAAGGCAAAGGCGTGAGTTTCATGGAAGACGTGGCCAAATGGCATCATGGCGTGCCAAGTGAAGCGGAGTTGAAACAGGCGTTGGACGAGGTGGACGCTGCTGGAGCAAAATTGAAGGAGGTCGCATGAGCGCGCCAGCACCTTCCATGTATTCGCCCGCTGCGAAAGCGATGGCGGAAAAGCTCGGCCTGAAAATGGGCCGCGCCAATCTCGACGAATTCGCCGCGACGCTGGTGGAACTCGCGATGGCAAATCCAAACATCGTTGCCGTCACGAGCGATTCGCGCGGTTCTGGCAAGCTTGGCCCGTTCGCGCAGGCTTTGCCGAAGCAACTCGTCGAAGTCGGCATCGCGGAACAAAACCTCGTCGGCATCACGGCCGGCTTGGCGGCGTGCGGTAAAAAATCTTTCGGCGTTTCGCCCGCATGTTTTCTCACGGCGCGTTCGCTGGAGCAAATCAAGAACGACATTTGTTACTCCGACGTTCCGGCAACGCTCATCGGCATCAGTTCCGGCGTGAGCTACGGCGCGCTCGGCAGCACGCATCATTCGTTGCACGACCTCGCCGTGTTGCGCGCGATCCACAATATTTCCATCATCGTTCCGGCGGATAATTTTGAAACGCGCGAAGCAATCCTGGCCGCCGCGAAATCGAAGAAGCCGATTTACATTCGCTTCGGCAAAGCCGCGATGTTCGGCCTGCACAAGCCGGAAACGAAATTTGAAATCGGCAAAGCCATTCAATTGCGCGACGGAAACGACGTTGCATTCATCGCCACCGGCGAAACGGTCGTTCACGCATTGCTCGCCGCCGGACAACTCGCCGAGCGCGGATTGAATTGCCGCGTCATTTCGATGCACACGGTCAAACCGCTCGACACCGAAGCTGTGTTGAAAGCCGGACGCGAATGTCGCGCGGTCGTCACGGTCGAAGAACATTCCGTTCACGGCGGACTCGGCGAAGCGTGCGCGGCGGCGTTAATGCAGGCAGGAATAAATGTTCCGTTCAGAATAATCGGTATTCCCGATAAGGAAACGGTCACCGGCGCGCAGGCGGATATTTTCCGCCATTACGGCATTTCGATGGAAGGCTTGAGTGAGGTCGCGCTAAAATTGTTGCGCCCGATTTCCGACGAAGATTTTCTCGCGCAATTTGAATCTGCAAAGTGGCCGCTGGAAAATTGGCATCATCGTCAACACATTAAAATCGCGTATTTATATTTGCGCCGTTTTCCCTTCGAGCAGGCGCGGGTGCGCATTCGTGAAAAGATCAAAACCTACAATGCCTCCAAACAGCTTCCTGAGTCGCTGTTGAGCGGTTACCACGACACGATGACGCAGGCATGGATGCATCTGGTTTATTTCGCGCTATGCGAACATGGCGCGGCTGAAAATGCAGATGCCTTTTATGAACTGCACCCGGAACTCTGGGGAAAGAAAACGCTGCGTTTATTTTACAGCAAAATATTTATCACGGCGGAAGCCAAAGAAAAATTTGTTGCGCCTGACATCACGCCATTTCCGCAAAGCAAAATATCTCCGCCAGAACTTTTGAGATGAGTTTGATTCTCGCCATTGACCAAAGCACGTCCGCGACGAAGGCCGTTCTCTTCGACGCGAGTGGAAAAGTTTTGGACAAGGTCGCCCGGGAACACCGGCAGATTTATCCGCAGCCCGGCTGGGTGGAACACGACCCTGAAGAAATCTGGCAAAACGTTTTGGCGGTCGTCCGTGAAATCGCCAAACGCAATTCCAGGAAAATCGCCCGGCTCGCCGGTTTAAGCATCACAAACCAGCGTGAAACAGTTTTGGTTTTCGACCGCAAAACTGGCAAGCCGCTGCACAACGCGATTGTCTGGCAATGCCGCCGCGGCGACGTGATTTGCCGGAAGCTTCGCGCTCAAGGCCATGATGATTTTGTCCGGCAGAAAACCGGGCTGAAAATTGACACTTATTTCTCCGCGTCGAAATTGAAATGGCTCATTGCGGAAAAACCGGCAATTGCAGGGAAGTTAAAAAACGGCGACGCGGTTATTGGGACCATCGACACCTACCTCATTCATCGTCTCACTGGTGGAAAGGTTTTTGCGACGGATTTTACGAATGCCAGCCGCACCTTGCTTTTCGACATTGGCAAACTGCGCTGGGATGCCCAACTCTGCAAGCTTTTCAACGTTCCGCTGGCCGCGTTGCCGGAAGTTCGCGAAAGCTCGGCACAATTCGGCATAACCTACGTGAACGGAATCTTGCCGGGACCAATTCCCATTGTCGGCGTGATGGGAGATTCGCAGGCGTCTCTCTTTGCGCAGAAATGTTTTGTGCCGGGTATGGCCAAGGCAACTTTTGGTACCGGCATGAGCGTGCTGTTGAACATCGGCGGAAAGTTCAAGCCGTCAAAGCGCGGCGCGGTCACGGCGCTCGCATGGGTCTGGCAAGGCCAGCCGGGTTATGCGTTCGAGGGCATTATCAATTTTTCCGCCGCGACCATTGAATGGCTGAAAAATCAACTCGGCTTGATTCAAAGTTCCGCCGAAGCCGAAAAGCTCGCGACCGGCGTGGCCGACAACGGCGGCGTTTATTTCGTGCCGGCGTTCGCGGGATTGAGCGCGCCGCACTGGAATCCCGAAGCCCGCGCGGCCATTCTGGGCATGACGGCGCACACAAAAAAAGAACACATCGTCCGCGCGGCGGAGGAAGCGATTGCGTATCAAATCCGCGACGTGCTGGACATGATGCGCGGCGATGCCAGAATTAAATTAAGAAAGCTTCACGCCGATGGCGGGCCGACGCGCGACAAATTCCTGATGCAATTCACCGCCGACATCACGGGCGTGGCCTTGGAAGTCTCTGAAGTCGCCGAATCGTCGGCTTGGGGCGCGGCGATGAATGGTTTGCTAGGCTTGGGAATTTACAAGTCGCCGGATGAACTGGCAAAGGTGCCTCGTCCGACAAAGACTTTTCGCCCGGGAATGCCGCCGGCGCTGGTCGGGAAATATTGCGACGGCTGGAAGCGAGCCGTAAAAAGAGTGTTGTGAATTTGAACCCGAGAAATCCAAAATAAAATCCATGAAAACAAATCCATTCAAATTGGCGCTCGTTGCCTGCCTGACAGCAGCGGCAATTCTGTCCACGCAAAGTTCGTCTGCGCAATCCGCGTCGAAAGGCAAAATCGCCGTGGTCGTCTCCACGCTGAACAACCCGTGGTTTGTCGTGCTCGGCGAGACCGCCAAGACGCGCGCGATCGAACTCGGCTACGACGCGACGATCTTTGATTCGCAAAACGACACGGCGAAGGAGGCCGCGAATTTTGAAAACATCATCGCCAGCGGCTACAAGGCGATTGTGTTCAATCCGACCGATGCGAACGGTTCCATTGCCAATGTTCGCAAGGCGAAGGACGCGGGCATTCCGGTTTTTTGCATTGACCGCGAAATCAATTCGACGAATGCGGCGACGGCGCAGATGCTTTCGGACAATTATTCCGGCTGCGTGAAACTCGGCCAGTATTTTGTGCAACAGGTGGGCGAAAATGGAAAATATGCCGAGTTGCTCGGCATCGTCGGCGACAACAATACGTGGAACCGCTCGAAAGGTTTTCACAGCGTCGTGGACCATTATCCCGGCTTGAAAATGGTCGCGCAGCAGAGTGCGGAATTTGACCGCGCCAAAGGGCTGGAAGTGCATGGAATCGATTTTGCAGGCGAACCCGGACATCAACGCCGTCTTCTGCGGCAACGACGCGATGGCGATGGGCGCGTATCAGGCGCTGGTCGCCGCCGGCAAGGAAAAGCAGGTGAAAGTTTTCGGCTTTGACGGCGCGGACGACGTGGTGAAAGCTGATCGCCGAAGGAAAAATTGTCGCGACGGGAATGCAGTTTCCGAAATTGATGGCGCGCAAGGCCGCCGAATTCGCCGACGAATACATCAAGGGCAAACGCGATTTTCCGCAGAAGATTCCCGTGGCGGTGGAACTGGTGACGCAAGGAAAACGTCGAGCAAATACGGCGATTACGGGAAAAAATAAATGCGACGTGCATTTGCGATGGCGGCATTGATTGGCACAGTCGGCGGACTTTGCTGGCTGTTTCCGCTTTTTCACGTCGTGCCATTGAATACGGCGCTGGAAGAAAAATCGGCCAAGGTTTTTGACGCCGCACAGTTCGCGGATAATTTCTGGTCGGAGAAACTGCTCAAGTCAATTGACCGGGCGGCGCCCGTCGAAAAGCTATTGGTCACCATCCAGAATGATCCGGTGGCGGCAAAAACAAACTACGCCCACTGCCTTGGTATCGGCGATAGTTATATTTATTTATTGCGCGGCTCAGGAAAAATCCTTTCCATTTCCGGCGACGAAATTTCCGTGGGCGTTTCAGAGAATGCGACCAACGCGGAAATTGTCCTGGAAACCGGCTTGATTTTCGGCAACACGCTGCGCGACGGCACCGGTTTGTTGAGCGCGAGCGATTATCCCGATTCGCAGGACTTCAATGACATTGCGGCGGCGCTGAACAAGATTGCCATGACGCGCGTGCTGCCGAAACTGCGCGCGCAGGCGAAAACTGGCGCGGACATTTCTTTTGCTGGCTGCGCGGAAGTGGACGACGAGTCCACGGATTTGCATCCGCTCCACGTCATGCCCATACAAGCCGAAGTCCAATGAATGCGAATTCCAAAGAATTGCTGAAGCGCTCCCAGTCGCTCATCGCGCTAGTGGTGATGGTCATCGCATTGACGGTGCTGTCGGACAAATTTCTCACGTTCGCAAACGGCAGGAACATCCTGCTGCAAATCTCCGTCAACCTTTGCCTGTCCATCGGCATGACGCTTGATCATTCTCACGGGCGGAATTGATTTGTCCGTCGGCGCGATCCTCGCCTTCGCCGGCGCGTTTGCGGCAGGCTTGTTGAAAAACGGCCTTGCGCATGAAGGCGTTTGGCGTCGTGCTGCAATTTACGCCGTTCGGCGCGATCGTCGCGGGAATATTCGCCGGCTTCGTGCTTGGCTGGTTCAACGGCATTGCCATCACACGATTCAAACTGCCGCCGTTCGTCGCCACGCTGGGAATGTTGAGCATCGCGCGCGGACTCACGATGCTGTGGACGGGTGGATTTCCCATCACCGATCTCGGCCCGCAATTTGGCTTCATCGGCGCAGGATTTATTCTGGGCGTGCCGATGGCGGTTTGGATTTCAGCCGCACTCGTTGTGATTTTTGTCGTTATCTCGCGGCGCACGATTTTGGGCCGATACATTTACGCCGTTGGTGGCAGCGAAAAGGCGTCGACATTTTCCGGCCTTAACGTGAACCACATTAAAATCTGGGTCTATGCGCTTGGCGGCGCGCTGGCGGCGGTGGCGGGACTGATTGTCACCGCCCGGCTCGACGCCGCCGATCCCAAGGCCGGTCTCGGCTACGAACTGGATTCCATCGCGGCAGTGGTCATTGGCGGCACTTCATTGCCGGCGGACGCGGTTCGATCCTCGGCACCGTGCTGGGCTGCCTCATCATCGGCGTGCTGAACAACGGACTTTTTCTGCTGGATGTGTCGCCGTTCTGGCAACAGGTCGTCAAAGGTTTTGTGATTCTTGCCGCTGTGGCGATAGACAAGACAGGCAAGGCGGAACGATGAAAAATTATTGCGCCTCCGTTTCTTTGCCTATGGCAAAGCTGCGCGCAACTTAACCGCCTTGGACGACAGCGTGAGCGTAGTGAATTGCAGGCCTCGGCATTGGCAATGAATTTTATCCGGCCTGGAATTTTAGTTTGGATGGCTTCCGAACCTTTCATTCCTTCACGAGGACAATATCGTCGCGGTCAGGTTGCGTGAGGTAAATGGCTTCACCAGCGGTTACCTGACGTGAAAAAAGTTGCGCGGGCACAAGTTGCAGGGAGTTGTCGCGCCAGACCAAATCCCGCGACTTCATTTCTTTAAATCCGGCATCGGTCAAAAACGAAGGCGCGACCGCGAGCTTGGTTGCCATAACGAAAACGGTGGCGGGACGTGTGAGCTTGAACGTCAAATCCGTTTTCTGCCCCGGCTTCGTCACACGCCGCAGCGCAATCCATTTTGCGCCTTCAATTTCGGCAGGAAGCGTGTCGAAGGAATTGTCTGCCGTCGAATCCAGATCGTAATAAATCGGCCATTGCGCCTGCACCGGCATGTCCATGAAGTAGGCATGGTTGTCCGGATTGGACGTTTGCAAATCAGTGACAAGTGGGTCTGTCACAGGGAGTTCCGGCAATCCATTCGTTCCGTAGAAATAAATCACGGCGGAATCGCTGTGGCCCGTGTCGTCGGAGACGGTGGCTGTGTTCTTGCCCGTGTGCAGCGGTGTTTTCCAGAAAAAGACGTTGTTCACCTGACGCCCATTGCTTTGGGTATATTGGCCGTTTTCGAGCGTGGAGATTTTCTCGCCATTGAGCGTGAGCGTTAATTGAGCCGCGCTGCTGTAGGCCTTGATGCCGTTATCCACAGCACCTGTGCGGATGAAATAGCGTTGCGACGTGATGTGCATCGTCGGTTCGGTTGGGCGCAGGAAACAGCGATACAAATAATACACATCCTTCTTGTCGCCAGCGTAGGTGAGCAATCCTTTCGTATTCCAGCCGACGGGCTTCTTGTATTTTGCATCCGTGAAATCGCGCATCGTCCACCAGGTGAGCATACCCAGCGTGCCGTCGTTCTCGCGGATGCTCCCCTGAAAACGCGCCTCGGCAACCAACTGTTGGTATTCTTCCGGTTCATATATGTCGTGCCGCGCCGAGGCGTCGGCATAGTCGCAATGAATGGTCGTAACCCCGCCCGCGCCGGTTTCGGTGACGTAACCCTTTTTTGCAAAATTCCAGAAGTTGGTGTCCCGTCCATACCATCCGGGATACGAATTGATGCCGTGAAAATCCGCGTTGGTGCATTTCATGTTGGCGACGACAACGAGACGTGTGGGGTCGAGGGCTTTCACAAGGGGCACTTCGCGATCGGCCACGTCCTCGCCCGCTTCGTTGCCAACCGACCAAACGGCGATGGACGGGTGGTTGTAATTTTGTTTCACCATTTCCGTGGTGATGCGGTCGGCTGTCGGGCCGGGCAGGTCTTGCTTCTGCGCGTTGCTGTGGCCGTTTTCCGCCCAGCAGAAAATCCCAAGCTGATCGCATAAATCATATTCTAGTTGGGCGTGAGGGTAATGCGGTAGTCGAACCCAATTGACCCCCATGTCCTGCATGAGCGCGTAATTGACGCGGAAATCATCGTCGGACATCGCAGACGCCTTGGACTCGATTTCCTGATGCAAATCCGCGCCCGCGAGGATGATCGGCTTGCCGTTCAACATCACCCGTCCGGTAGCGGTGTCGAAAACGAGATTGCGAAAACCGGTCGGCTGCGTGACTGCATCCACCACCTTACCGCCGCGCAACACTTCCACTTTTATATGATATAAATTTGGCGCGGCAGGCGACCACAGTTTGGGATTCGACACGCTGCCTCTCAATTCAACCGTTGCCTGTTGATTCGACAGGATAACCGCATTGTCAGTGAAAGTCTTCACCGCCATGCCGTCGGGATCGAGCAAGGACGCGCGGATTCTGGCTTTTTGCGTCTCGGCGGAGGTATTTCGCAAAAGCACTTTTATCGAAAGATCGGCTTTGCTGTCGGAAACGATTTTTGGCGTGATGTAAATGCCCGGCGACGCATAGTCTGTGGGGTCAATGTGCAGCGGATCGGTCGCGACGAGCCAGACCTTGCGATAAAGTCCGCCCCAGACAGTATAAAGCCGGTTGTGGCTGGGCAGACAGTCGCCGTAATCCTTGGGATCGTTGTCCACCCGAACAGCTAGTGCGTTGGTGCCGGAATGTAAGGCCTCCGTTGCATCAAAAACAAACCGCGTGTAAGCGCCGCGATGCTGCCCCAGATATTTGCCGTTCACATAAACATCTGCAATTGTCGCCGCACCTTCAAAAATCAGATAAAGACGCTTGCCGGTAAATTCGGGCGGCACGTTGAAATCCCGGCGATACCAGCCCTGCGTGATTTCATTGAAACGCGCGCGCGTCTGGAAAACGTGAGGCACGCTTACCGTCTGCCACGGGGCGGAGGCAAATCCATCCGAGCCAGCCTCGGGCATCGTTGAATTGGAACTCGCGCCGGTAAACTGCCAGCCTGCTCCCGAAAGCAGAACCTGTGCGCGTTCACCGGACGAAATCGCCGCGGCTTGCGTTTCGTTGCAAGCTGAAAATACGCCGCAAAGAATGGTCAAAAATAAAAAAATAGGTCTCATTTTCATAAAACACCGACGTTCCATGGGCGCAAACACACCGTTGGCCCGTGCTTGTCCGAACCGGCAGTTCGTAAGTCTCTCCCGCTTTGACATTGAACTCAACTACGTTTTCCCCCGAAATGGTGTAGAGCGGCACTAAACGCGATTGACCTGATAGGTTATTCATAACTGCTCGTTTTGATTGCATGATTCACGGCAGCACCGGGGGCAATTTCACGACGTTGGCCGGCGGCACCGGCGAATGCAGATGTTTTGAGAGATTTGCGGCGTGAGTATGGAGTTTTCACATGAAGAAATTGTTTCAGGATTTGGGAAAAATGCGAATCAAAACCACGCCAAGCGAGGCGACAGGAGATTCAAACTTGTCAGCAAAATTTCATGTTTTGGTCAAGCTATTGGGCTTTCATTTCTCTGGCGATAACAATGTCGCGTTGAACACTTTCCGTCAGCGCGTTGAGGTCTACATAGCCAATGCGCGTCAGCAATTGCGGCTTGTATTGCGACGTGGCGACGAGGGCATATTGTTTCCAGTGATCGAGCGCCTTCTCCAGATGCGCGACGGCGGAGGCTTGCAACTCCGGCTTTCCGTTTTTCTCGAACAAGGCCAGATCGGTCGCACCAAGAATTTTTTCAGCATAATAATTTCCCAAGTGCGCCATCGCGGTCAGATCGCCGAGAGTGAAACGCAGTTCCTTTTCTTGCGTAACGGGCATTTCCGACAAAAGTTTTAACGCCGTGCCGGCATCGGCTTTCAAGGCTTCGGCAATTTGCGGCGGCGTAATTTCAGGAATGATTTCATGCTGAATTGTTTTTTCGCAATAAGTCGAAATGTCGACAATGTCCGTTCCCGGCATCGTCTTGCCTTTCATAAAATCCGTCACCGAATAAAAACCTTTGCTGCCTGCCGGATGGCGCACGCACGCTTCGGGAAACCAGCCGAGATCATTGCCGCCGCCAGCCCAGAAAAAGCGGTCAATCTGCGGAATTACGCGCGACGCGGCGCAGTAAGCTGCAAAAAGCTTTGTCCCGTCCACATTCGGAAATTGTGCGGCCAGAGTCTTTTCAAACAACGAATCGGAAAGTGCTGGATCGTAGCTCAATCTTCCCCAAAGCATGAAGCTGTAATTATTTTTCTTGATGAATAACTGGCGCGGCGAGTCGGGTTCGGTACTGGTGAATTCACGGCCCCAAACATAGCCGTCCGGCCCCATCAGAAAACCGGCAAGCCTGTCCGCGCTTGGCATGTTGAAAATGTAATTACGTGCAAACGTCGGGTCGCCCCAGCGAAAATCGTAGATGTCGTCGTTGCGAACTTCAAACCAGAGGCGCTGGCCCGCAGGCAGCGTGTCCAGCGTCGGCTTCGCGAAAGGCGGATTGGTTGAGGAATACATATGCGCGACGGAATACTTGAAGCTTAGGTCGAACGTGTCCGGGTAATTCGCCCACTCCTTTTCAATTTCTTTGACGGTCGTCTGGTGAATCCGGTGGATAAGCGGAAATGTCCGATCCGGCTGGAGTTTTTTTGCGTCAAGAACTCCCTCGCCATAAGTTTTCCAAAGCCATTTTTCGTTCGTAAACTCGCCCGGCAACTTCTGCATATTTTCGCCACCCGTGATGCCGATGCCTTTCAGCAGCGGATAGGTCAGCAGCGTTTGCGTCACACTTTTGCGGAAGTAATCAATTGTGTTGGTGTTGTCCTGCGCCGAAGTAATTCCATATTTGCCGTCCGCTCCGAAAATAAAAATATTCCAGGTAAACAGATAGACATCAATGCCGCGGTCATGCGCGTATTGCATCACCTCGCGCCAGAATTTGATTTTCTCCTCAATGGACATTTTCTTCACCGTTTCCAAATGCTCCAGCATGGACGGGCGCACCATGTCCTTGCCCATGAGACTGAACGAGGTGTCGAACTTTTCCGTCGTGCGCATAACGTCATTGAGCGCGATGTCGGGATACTCCGGCACTTTCACGAGCGACGGAAACGGATGCAGATTCCAGAGCGAAAGTGTGTCGTAACGGTCGCGCGCCATTTCGTCCAGAAACTCCCGCCAGAAATCCATGCTCCACATTTCCGGGATGTTCTGCTGCGCCGCATCGCCCGCGTCCGAATAGCTCGGCGTGCGCGCATCGAGCGGGATGTTGAACTTAATGCCTCGCCGCTCAATGAATGGAGCATGTTCGCCATCTTTAAATTGTCCAAGGGTTCCAAGCTTGATTGCTTCGGCAATGTCCAGCCCACCATACATCGCGCCGATCGCGTCCGCTCCGACAACAAAATAATTGGTGCGCGTTCCTTCAATTCTTGTGGAGATGGAATATGATTCTGCTTTCTGCAAGGAGCTTGAATTCGTCAAGCCAAAGGGTTGCGCCTTGGCGCTGGAAGAAATCAAAATAATTCGGACAGTTTGTGGAGCTTCAGAAAATTTAGCCAAATCCAAAACCTCACAATTGACCCCTTTTGCCTGCGCCGCCGCGCGGATTTCCGCCGCGGCGAATTCCACCTGGGGAATTTCATGCGAAAAAAACAAACCCACCTCTTGCGCTACCAGCGCGAACGGTGCAAGTAGCAACACGAGAACAATCATCCGGCGGAGCAGATATTTCATTGTAAAAATTTGAGCGAGGACAAATTTAACCGCTCGGTGCTGTCCAACATCGGCTTCCCACCGCGATTGCCGACGCCCGAGGCCGTGTAAATAGCGCCGTCCAATATGGCGCTGCCCGTGCCGTGCCGGCCCTGGTTCAGCGGCGGCAAGGTTTGCCAGGTGAGCGTGCGCAGGGAGAGCGCTTCGACTTCATTATGCGCATTCGTCTGCGCCATGCTTTCGCCGCCGATGACCAGCACGCAGTTGCCGACAACTTCCGCAGAGCAACCGGCGCGCGGCGCGGGCAATTTTGGATGATTGGTCTCCCACTGGCCGCTGGCCAGATCAAAAATGTCGGCTTCTGGGACGAGCAGATCAAACACCTTGTTTTTTTCTCCATAGGTCGTGCGTCCGCCTACGGCCACGATTTTTCCATCCACGCACGCCGTCTGGAAATGATCGCGGGCGTGCGGCGCGTCCGGCAGCCTCGTCCATTGATTGTTCGCGGAATTCCAGACATCGCACCACGGAACAAATCCGTTCCAGTGGCCATTGGTGATACCGCAGACGAAATATATTTTACTGTCGTTCACTACCACGCCACCACCGCCACGCCGCCGGTCGGCGGGAATTTCCGCCCCTTGCTCCCAAAGATTTTTTGCGGGATTAAAAAACCAGATGTTCGCCACCGGCTGTTCGTGTGGGTATTTTCCGGTCATCGCACCGGCAACCAGAATCCGCCCGGCAAAAGGCACGGCTTGAAAATGATGAAGCTCCAGCGGCGGCGGCGACAACGGCTGCCAGGTGTTGGCCTGCGGATCATAGGCTTCGACGGGCTGGATGCCGCGCCCGCCGAGAAGATATAATTTTCCGTCCAAAGCTGTCATCGCCGCTTCGTCGCGAGGCAGGCAGTGGCGAACCGGCGAAAGCATTTCCCAAGCGGCTGATTGTGCGATGACATGCTCCGAGAAGATCAGTCCGAACATCGCCAGTGCGAAATGTTTGAGGGAATTCATGGCTTTGATGAAAGCGAAAATGATCGGAGAAGTTTTAATTTTTCCCACGCTCAAGCCGCACCACGAAATACGGTGTCTGCCGGTTGAAATCCGGGAATATCACGCCACGATGTTGATTGTCCATTACCTGGATGAAATACATGAAATCAAATCGTGGATCAATTTTATCGGCTGGGATGACGGCTTCATATTTTCCGCTTTCGTCCACCGGCTTCATTTCGAGCTTCTCGTAATCCCTCGTCTGATTCACGCTCCGATAAAGCACCTGCACCCATTTGATTCCCGCCGGTGAATTTACGGTCGCGCGAACCGTCAGCGGTTTCAATGCGGGCGCAGTGAGAATAGGCTGATGAGAAATCACAGGCGTGGCGGAGCCATTTGTGAAGGCCACGCATTGCGGCGACGGCGTGAAAACGGCGTCACTGGGGATGTTCTCTCGTTGAGCTTTCAATTTGGCAACGCCGCTTTGCAGCGAGACCAATTCGTCACGCCAGTTGCCGCACAAATTCCGGCTGCGTGCGCCGAACATCAAATCCGGCGCATAAGTGTCACCGGCGGCGTCCACAATCTGCTGCCATGCAGCAATCGCGCTGCGCTCATAGGCAATCGCGTTGTCCAGCGCCGTCGGGTCTTTGGTGCGGTCAAACAACCGGTAGCTGACGGCGGCCAGAATCCGTTGTGAATGATAGCGCGCCAGACCGACGAGAATTTTCAAATCCATGATGGTCGAATCAAACTCTTTGCTGCGGTATGGGCCGATTTTATTTTCCGCGTCCGCGATTTGCGTTTCAATCTCATCGGCGGTTTGCGCGAACCAGCGACTGGTTTCCTGTGGACGAACTTTCGCCGTCTCGCCATTTTCAATTAACAACTGCGCCTCTTCGTCAAAACTTTCAAAAAGCTGAACGTCGGAAAGCGACGCTTTCGCATAGCTCGGCAGGTCTCCGAGGTGTTGTTTCTCCGGCCAGCCGGCGGTCATCGGAAATCCGCTGTAAGGATAGCTCGACGCGATGATGCGCGGCAGAATCCAACTCGCGCGGTGCAAAGCACTTTCCAAAACCTGCCCAGCGTCCGGGCCGAAACGCATTTCAAATTCCTTATCCCAGATTTCTGACGGCGCGTTGTTGTCGTAACCGATGCGTCCGAACACCTGGAAGAAATGCCAGTAGCGCTCGAACTCATAATCGTAATAGCGCGCGGATGGTTTCAGCAACTCGAACGGTTTCGCATCATGAAACTGGCCCTCCATTTTGGTCGCGAGCGGTTCGTCCACTTCAAAACTGTCGCCGTCGTAGAGATGCGTGGTCTCGACAAACCGCCGTGCGTAATCAGGATCGCCCCATAACAAAATGCGCGCCGTGCCGCCATTCCAAAGCTGCCAGTCCATCTGGTATTTCTGCGGATAAACCAGCAGGTCGGCGTAGCTGTGACGCGCATTGTCCTGATCGCGCGGATTAATGTGCGTTGGATGAAATGGCAAACCCATCTGCTCCATCCAGTATTTTGTGCTCAAATGGAAATTCACGCCGGTGTCGAGCGCGCTTTGAATTTCCCCGGCAGTCAGACCTTTGGCGCGCAAATCGAGCGGCATTTTCGGCACGTTTTTCATGATGGTCTGGAAAACAGATTCCCAAAATTTTCCCTGTTCGCTGGGTTTCAATCCCGATTCGTCGTGCATCCGAAACTGGATTCCATCCAGCGCGGGAAATGTTTTCAATAAAGTTGTCAGCGCAACCTGTGTGTAAGGGATCAGGTTCGTCGCATTCATACCCCAAACCAGACTGGGCGTCGGCCCGCGCAATCCATCGTTGCCCAGGGCCGAGCCGCCGTTCTGCACGTTGCCGCGATAAATGTGATCCCAGATGCCGATGGTGAAATTGATTCCGCGTGCATGCGCCATCGCGATGAGCCGGTTAAGTGCTTCGACATTTTGCTGCTGCTGCGCCGCCGTGATGCCGATCATTTTAACTTCGGGGAATTCCGGCACATCAAAAAAATACGGATAACACGGCGCGAGAAAGCCGCCGTCCTCGTAACCGAGAATCACGACCATCGAGTTGAAACGATTCTGCGCGAGAGTATCGAGATAGCACTGCCAATAGGATTCATCGTAAAACCGGCTTTCCCAATAGGCGCGGTTCATGGCAAACAGAGTGACGCCGCGATTGCCAACACCGGGTTTTTCAATCGTGTCACGCACTTCGCTCAATCGCGATTCTGCATTCGTGCTCCAGCGAATTCGATCTGCCACGTCGAGTTCCGCATACATCAATCCGCGCTCGTCCGAGCCGGCGATGGCCCAGACCGGCCTGCCGTTGTATTCCAATTTCTGGATTGCCAGCGCCTCGGCATTTGTTGGAACGGACTGGCAAAATGCTTTGAACGAAGTGGAAAATAATTTCCGGTCACTGGCAAGACCTGCAACGATCAACATTTTGCCTTTGGCATCGTCCAGCGTGTTGACCGCTTCAAAAGAGACCTGTTTGTCCTTCAATGCAGCGATTATTTTATCAATGCCGTGCTGCGCTGGCTGGCCGGACACCGAATCGGCGATGATGGAAACAACTGGTGCTGGCGCGGTTGTTTCCGCCCGCAAACCACCGGACATCAACGGCAAAACAATGGTGATTATCAAAAACAAATGAGCGGATTTCATTGATCTGGTTTTTGCAGAAAGGTTATGGATTCACTTCGCCGCGCTCGGTTCACGTGGAGCCGGGTTATTGAAATTTCTTGCGAGACACGATAACTGGGCTTCCTTTCATAAGTTTTAGGGCAGCTGCAACAGATAGAAACTTTGGGGTGTATTGGTGTTTATGGTGTTGGTAAAATTGAAATTGCCGTTGGTGTCGAACTGGTTCGTCGACAGGAGTGTCCAGTTGGTCAGCGGAGTAACAAGGTTGGTGGAAGCCAGCAGATAGAAATTCGCACTGGCCACGCCACCGTTGCCGGACAACGACAGACCACCAGGAGAAATCGAAATGTTGCCGATGACCGGCTTGGCGTTGACAACCACCGATAATACACCGCTTGTGTTCAATGCGCTGGTATTCCAGCCCAGCCCGGCGGATAAACTTGGAAGATTAAAACTCGCAAAGGAACCGGAATATCCCGCCGCGTTGAACAGTTTGAAGCTATCGCCAGCGGCGAAAGCGGTCCCACTGACATTGGTTACGTTCAATGTGCCGGCCTGGGCCAATGTGCCTGAAACTTTCACGATGTTGTTGGTCAGCGGCGAATGCTGGACCTGGATGAAAGATGTGCTGCCGGCGGCAAGCGTCAGGTTGTTACTAATGGTCAAGGTGCCAAGCGGATTGCCGGGCGCGAATCCGCCTCCAGAGTTGACCGTCACGGCCCCGGAAATAATGCCAGTGCCGCCGAGCGTGCCGCCTGAATTCACTGCCACCGCGCCAGAGCCAGTGCCGCTGCCAATCAAATTATTTACGAAGAATATGCCGCCGTTGACGGTGGTGCCGCCGCTGTAAGAATTGGTGCCGGAGAGAATCAGAGTTCCTGTGCCGACCTTGATCAACGACGTGACGCCCGAATTTCCGATATAACCCGCATAGGTGTTCGTCGTGTTTTTTGCTCCGATGCGCCATGTGGGATTGGTTGATGCGCCGTTTCCTGCGCCGATGAACGCGCCGCTGGCACCGCCGAGTTCGCCGATATCAGTCGTCTGCCCGCTGGCGTTGATGTTGTCAAGCGTCACGCCGCTGTTCAGATAAATGGACGTATTCCCGTAGCCGTAGGCATTGTTGATGCGAAAATCACCTGTGCCGCTGCGGGGGCTGACATTGATCTGGCCGGTGAAGGCCGACCAATCGCCGCTCAACAACCCGCGCACATAATCCACGGTGATGTTCAATGTGCCGCCGCCGGTGAGCTTGCCGGTCAAGCCGCTACCGGCGATGCGTGCCGGGCACAACAGCGTGCCGGTCTGGCCGGAGGGGACGGCCAGATCATTCGATAAAACGCCCCAATAAACGCCGTTGTTTCCTCCATAACCGTTAAGTTGCGCCGTGCCGCCCATCAAAGTAATCGGACCAGTGCCCCAGGCTCCATTATTGACAGTGTTCGCCGCACCGTTGGGGACGATGATGGAACTGTTGCTGATGATGGTTCCTCCGGAATAAAGGTTGGTGTTGTTGATGGTCAACGAGCCGGAGCCGATTTTGACAAGACTTGCGTTGCCGGAAATCCCGGCGCTGCCGCTGAGTGTGTAGTTGATGGTGGAATTGGTGAACGTAACGGATCCGGGAGATACGGCGCTGTTGATGACAACGCTGGCGCTGGCACCTGAATTATTGAAGACGACGTCATCACCGTTGGTATAAGCCGAGGGGGTGATGCCATTGAGCCAGTTGGTGGTGGTAGTGTCCCACGACGAACTGGTCGAGCCGGTCCAGACAAGGCCGGAAATCACAAAACTGCTCGGCGTAGCACTGGCCTCCGGGGAATTGCCGCTGGTGCCGCCCGGGCCGGCGGCGGTGACGACATAATAGTATGTCGTGCCGTTGACAAGGTTGGTGTCGGTATAACTGGTGCCTGTGATTCCCGTGAGCAGCGTTGTCTCGCTGCCGCTGCTGAACCCGCGCTTGATGGTATAGCTCGTGGCGCTGGGGGAGGCGGACCAATTCAACAGTATCTGCCTGTTGCCGGCGGTGGCGCCCAGGGTGGCCGGGGCCGGCGGCGGCGTGCTCACGACAGCGGACGCGCCCGAAGCGCCGCCCGCATTCATGGCAACGACCTCGTAGGAATAGAGAGTGTTTGTTGCCAGGTTGCCGTCGGTGTAGGTGGTGGTGGTCATGCTCTGAATGTAATTGCCCGGGAAACTGAACGGGCCGTTGGTGCTGTTGGCCCGATAGAGGATGTAACCAACGGCTCCGCTGACAGGCGACCAGTTGACCGTCACCGTCTGATTGCTGCTTGTGATGTTATCAGCAATCTGGAGATTTCCGGGGGCCGACGCCGGCGGCGGTGGCACCGGTTTGCCCGTCACGTTGGTGGAGATGCCGCTAGTCCCACCGGCACTCGTCGCGGTGACAAAATAACTGTAGGTGCAGCCCAAAGTTCCTGAAGCATCGGTGTAAGCCGGGCTGGTGGTTGTGTTGCTCAAAATATCGTAGCGGATGACAAACCCCAGCCGGTTGACCACCGTGCCGCGATAGACGGTGCAGAAATTCGCGCCGGGCACGGCGTTCCAGGTCAAAGTCACCGCGTTATTGGTGCTTGTGACCACGAGGCCGGTGGGTGTGGCGGGCGCCGATGTGGAGAGGCCGGATGACGGCGTCACACCGGAGCTTTCCGGTGAATTACCGCTCGCATTCACCGGATTCACCGACTGCACCACGTAGTAATAAGTTGTGCCGTTCGCTGCCGTCGCGTCAACGTAGGCGGCATTTTGCGGACCGCTGCCGCAGACCGGGCCGACAACGCCGTTCGTGATGGAAACATAACCGCTGCCGGAAGTCGTCGAGCGCAGGATGTTATAGCTAGTGGCCCCGGCGACGGCCGGCCAGCAAATCAAGTTGCAATTGTTGCCGGCATAAGCCGTGACACTCCCCGGCGCGGGAGGGACATAGCCGGTGAGTTCCAAGCGGATGTAATCATACATGAAATGATGCGTGAAACCGGAGCCGCCGGCCTGCCGGAAGCTGAAGTTGATGGTGTTGTTGCCGGTATGCAGCAGGCTGCCCGAAAACGTGAGCCGCTCATCGGAATAGCCCCCATGGTTCTCCTCGCGGATGTTGGTGTCGCTGATGTCGTTGATGGGGAACCATCCGGTCGTGGGCAGGGAAGTCTGCGGCGTGCCCGTGGCGTTGCCGCCGCTCAAAAGGGTTCCATTGACCGTTACATATATCGGACTGTCATCATCTGAAGCGATGCCCATCAGGATTGACGCCGTGGCGCTGGTCGGGTCTGAAGCAAGGTTGAAGGTAACCGTGGAGCTTGAGCCGATGCTGTTGCCTGTAGGATCAGGATAAACGGACTGGATGAAATTCCAGTCCGTGTTCCAGCGGTTCTGGCCAACGACGTAGTTGAGACCATTCGGAAAGTCGAAGGGGAATTCCAGGAACTTCGTCCAGACCGGACTGGGCACTGTCGGGCTTGGCCCGACGTCACCGACCCAATAATCATCCCCGTGCCGGAACTTGTCGCTCTTGCGATCTGGATACCCGATTTCAAATACCGTCGGTCCGGTCCGTGTTGGCGTCCATGTCACGGGTCCCAGGCTGTTCGTCACCCCACCCGTCACAACCACCGCGAACTGCGAAGCCGGCAAGTTGTAGATGATACCCGGATTGCCCCCGGTCTGGTTTTGCGACATGAACATTCCCTCAGCTCCGGGACCGAAGGCATACAACGTGTAATTATTGCCGGCAACCACGTTGGAAATCACGAAGTTGCCGTTGGCGTCGCTCTTCGTCCAGAACTGGTAGGGCTTCTCCCATAACTGGAAATCATACACGTTGTTGATGGTGACAGCCGGCTGTTGCACGACGCCCACCCAAAGGTTGGAGGCCGAGGCGTTTAGATTATAGGTGTCATTGATGACAATCTGGCCGGTGACCGTGCCGCGCTGCGACGCCGGGGCGTAATTGGCGTTGTTCATCCAGCCATACGGCCATGCTGTCGCCTCGGCCGTCGCCTGCGCCTTCGCATCCGAATAAAGCGCCTGCGATGTCTGCACCGGGTCGGTAAGCGTGTTGGTGACATTGTTCACGTAGATGAAATACGGCCCGGAGACGCGCGTCCATGATTCGCCGGCGGCAAATCCGCTGTCGTTGCCAAAATAATAATGGCCGCCGTTGATCATGTTGACCAACGGCGCATCGTTCAACTCCGGTTTCAGCGGGCCGCCGTTGTAAAATTCCGAACTGGCCACGATGTGCCAGATGCCCAGGTTTTGTCCCGACACTCCAAAGGCGGCATCACTCACACTGCTCCAGCCCCAGACCCGTTCCACGCCAAAATCCGCGCTCCATTTGTATTTGTCCTCGTAGGTTCCCTGCAACGGGCCGGAGGTAACCAGCGAATTTTCCTGGGGCGAATAAAACGACGGCGAATAGGTGGAGTTCAACCCCTCCTCGCGCTGGACCTGGTCGTTCACGCTCATCCAGTTGAAATAGGGCGCGATGTAAATGTTGTCACGTTCCTCACCCGTGCCGAACGCCCCGTCCTGCGGGCGATGACTCCAGATCGGTGTGACGTAAAAGCCCGGCGAACCGCGCAGCATTGAAAAATGGACGTCCACCAAACCATTCGTCGCGGAATCGGAATACAGATCCACTTCCGCATAACTGCCGTTGTTGGTCACCAGGGAGTAAACCCAGGGATTGCCGCCCCATCCGCCAAACTCCCAATAAAATGTGCCCCCATTTTTGCCGCCAGCGAGCAGATTCTGCGTCTGGGTGCCGCCGCCGTTGTTATAGGTGTAATTGATCTGGTTGATGGAAGCACCGGACTTGACGATATGGATTGAAACGGTGCCGTTGGCCATCGTCACCGTGCCGTCGCCATTGTCAGTCACTGTAACATCCGGTCCAACGCCCGTGCCGCCACCGGGAATGTTGGCGAAGTTGGGAATTATTGACAACAGGAGGCCGCACAGGGTGACCATGCCGGTTGTGCAAAACGACAACTTCTTCATAGTGGATCACGTAAAATTACAGCAAAAACATCGTTTTACAACAGCATCCTGACGACTGGTATTTGCGCGATTGGCATGACAGCGATGATCACCAATAATTAAATGAGTGTGAACATCCTCAAAGCAATCACTGGGACACGTTGCTTGTTTGATTTTTCATAAATGAATGGCAACCAAGAAAATATCCACCTTTCAACAAGGTGCCCATCGCCTTCCAAACCACTAATTACCATTCTCCAGATAGTTGAACAACTGATCAAATTGCGAATTAGAAGTAGGACCTTCGTTAATATTAAGTGGTCCTTGAATTGCAGCACCCGGATTATTAACGCCTGCCACCATATTGTATGCCTGGATGCTCTGAACAAAACTGACCGAACCGTCCCTGAACAGAACATCGAACCCTTCGGCGGGGAAGTGTGCAAAGCAATTTGGCCCAAAAAAACTGTTAACATTATCCTGTGATCCTATAAAGTCAGTCGCAAACAACTGGCTGCCACCGGAACCGGGATTTCCGGCGGTCTGGCCAGCGGGTTCCGACCACACGCTGGTTGTTTTCGGGAATGCCCGGAGATGAGTAGGGTTGGCAGCATTCGCATCCACTATACGTGGATTGTATAATGTGCTGTCCACTATGGAGTAGTTATTGGCGCCATTGCACATAAAAGTCGGGTTTGAGTAATAGTCCGCACTGTGCGTATTATTACCTGTAAATCCCGGGCAGTAACAGCACTTACCACTTCCCACAGCCCTGGTCTCATATAAAAAGCCAAGGCAGTCATAATAATTTGCGCGAATTCCAGGGGCCGCAATAGGTGTTCCGGCAGGTTGCACCGGACCAAAATACTCGGTGTAATCAACAAAATTCAGGTGGTTGGGTGTATTTGGAGCTGCATTGCCACCACCCACGATGCAAATCGGATAGTAATCGTTGTAGTCGTTCGCATAGGTGTTGCATGCAAGGCCAATCTGATGAAAGTTGCTTTCGCAGGTTGCCAGTTTTGCCTTCCGTTTGGCCGCAGCCAGCGCTGGCAGCAGCAACGCCGCCAGGATGGCGATGATGGCAATGACCACCAATAGTTCAATGAGGGTGAAGCCACGCGAAGCAACGGCGCGGGACACGCTGTCTGTTCGATTTTTCATAGATTCTATGGTTACATGTTATTCAGATTTTGGAACCAATACTTCCGCTCATTGCGCAAATAATCCCTGTATCCTAACATTGTGAAAGGCTTTGATTCTAGCCAGCCTGATTTCAGTCATGCATTTGTTGATGCCACTATTCAATGCTCCAGCGCACTCGACAAGGTGCTCAACCGCTTGCCGTGGTGGCAGCCGTTCGTCTTCAGCTACCTGTCCGTCATCGGATGGTTGCGGCCATCGCGCCGTCGCGAGCGACCGATTTGAGTCGTGAAGCGGCTGTATGACAACACCGGCTCGGCGCGCTTGACGCAAACGCCTTAATGTGGGATAATCTTTGCGGACTGAGAATACTCGGTCGGTGGGCGTTCTCTGGCGCAAGCCGGAGGCGCCCATTTGAGTTTATGGAAAGACCCGCCAGCCACTGCCACCATCGCCGGAATGGATATGCTTGCGCGCGGCCTCGAATGCCCGGCTCGCGCGCTCGGGATTTAGAATGTGACGCGCACATGGATGCGCGCACAAATCCGCCAGTTGCACGCCGATGATGATGGGATTGGTGGTGATGATGCCGCCGACGCGCTCCGCTACCTAGTGGCCACGAAGGCACGAACGATCAAGGTGATGCGGTTGAGGGGGCTTTAGGGAAAAAGCTGAAACGCTGAAATTTGGAAAGCTGAAATGGGAACCGTGCAGGCTATCCTCTAATTGGCACACCAACCGCCACCGAGGCGGGGCAATGACACAAGAAGATTGGGCTTCATAAGCATCTGCATCTCATCAAGTAGCGCCTATCTCCTTAGGAGGCCGCACGATCTCGAATCTGTATAGCCAGCTTTTCTCCATCTGAAAGTCTCCGGTATGACTCAACAAACTTTCGAGCCTCAGCGACCGTCTCTGGGTGACGACCAACATGAGACCAAAATGTGGCGCCAGCGCGAGCTAAAATCTCGACCGCACGCCAACGGTCAATGTCGTCATGGCGTGGTGCTCGGAAAGCGCGCCCCATCAAGGTCGCCGGCGCATCACAATCGGGGCAGTGGTAAACTGGCGGTGTAAAAGGCTTCGAGGGCTGCCGTCCTGAAATGCGCCGACTCAACCACGCTGAACGCTCCTGCACACCGACGGTGTAAGGACGTTTGAATGACTTACGGCACTCGAAGCACGCAAACTGTATCTGGTATCTGTAGCGTTTGGATTTCACGGCGCGTGTGATGCGGCCTAACAGTTAGTAGACGGCTTGGTATTCAGCCTATCCTCGGCCAAGTTCCAGCTATCCTTTTCATGAAACTGAATTTACGACTTTCCATGCTGCGTGTCCAGCCCCGAAAGGGTTCGGGGTCTGTGAGATTTGCGATTTGCGAATGACGATTTATGAACGAGTTCAGCCTATCCTCATATTAGGCGTATGTTTCAGACTTCTTCCAACAAATATGTAATGCGTCATCTGTGCCTCCCTTCAAAAAGCATCCAAAGTCAAATCCAGGAAAACGCTTGAGCGACTCAAAGACCGCATCAAAATCGGCAGCCTCGGTCGGGACGGAACAACCGCCGCTCTCGCCAACAAACAAAACCCACACGTCAGGCAACCACGGGCCATCTGATGTGGTGCGAATCGCAATCTCTTTGACATCTGCCCACCGAATAAACTCTCGCGCCCTTTTCGGATGCTCACACGCGATACCATCATCGGTGATAACTGCTCAATAATCGCTCATACGCCTAACAGTTACGGCAATCGCAAACCCTCCCGGCCGGATTTATGACAAACATAAACTGACGGTTTCACCCACAAGTGAATTGACGGAGGCAGCCAAAATCGTAAGCGCTGCCGCTGGCGTGGCAAAAACTAGCGCAAAATAACGAATATGACTAGAGCTTGCACAGCCAAGAGGAGATTGATGAAATTTGCCATTCGTCGGTCAGATTTGCTGCGTTAGCGATTATTCCGCTTTCAAGTAGCGACCAAATTTCGGTAGCCATTTTAATTTCAATGGCTGCACCGACAAAGAATGTTTGGGGCTTCGCGTTGTGCGTTGAAAATGCCTCATGAATTCTGCCGAGGGCGGTTCTGGCCGTTTTCCAATGTTCATCTGCACCGGCGGGATCAATTCCGCCTTTCAACTCACCCAAGGCAACGTATGCGTCAGCTTTGCTGAAAGTTGCTTTTGTTAGTGATTTAGGCTCACAATTGAAAAGACACAAATCCACATTATTTTTAACCAACGGAACCGTCAAATTATAAAGCAGTGTTCGCGGTCCGGATGATGAGGTCCACGATAATCCATGAAGCGACAACTCCAGGTCAGCTTCATCGTCCGGGAGATCTGACCATTTATTTGTATTTGCGTGAAGCCATTGACATTTTTTTCCTGCCAATTTAAGACAGGCAAGAATTGCGCGTGTGAATTTCTTTTGCGCCAAGAAGCCGCCGACGTTTCGCATCGAACCACCAAGCGTATCGCCACGGGTCAGCAAGAAACGGAATACAAGTTCCTCAACAAAATCCGCTCCGGCTGGTTCCAAAAAGTTTTTAATGAGGCCACTCACCGCTTCGCGCTTGTCGGAATCCTCCAAGTGATTTGTAGCTTTATCCGAGACACCGGCGGCAGTTAGCAGGCCAGTCTGGATTTCGGGAATCTTTAGCAAGTCACCGGGAGATTTGGCTGTGCTGGCGGCTACTTTCAATGCTCTGGCTTGTGCGACGAACGGGGTCGCACGTCGGTTTTTTTCCAAAGCAAGGGCGACGAACCCTGCCCGAACCGCCTCGTAGGTTGTTTCAAGGCTTTTGCAGGATTTGAGATGTTGTTGATACGCTTTTGGCATTGGCTATTTCTTTCTCCAGAGATAAACACATTTGCGCAAAGCGTCCCGGCCATGCGCGCCCATTTGTTGGCTACTATTCCCTTTTCCATTTGGAAGAACCAAAATCTGTTCAACTGAAAACCCAAGTTGCTTGGCAATTTCTGACAGAATAATATCCACCGCAATACATGCTCCGGCGTATCGGACATTATCATTGACCATGATGAGCGGCGCTCCTTTCTTCAATACGCGGGCAGATTCAAATATGACACAAGCCATTTCGTAAAAATAGCCACGCACCATTCGAGGAATTCCGTCATTGTTAAGTAGATCGAGTTCCTTTTGTTCTTCCAAATATGCCAATATTTTTTGCAGCAAAGGCTGTTTGTCTGCTGCGTTCACGGCCGGTTTCCATGCTGGATTCAATTTCAGGAGGTCTTTGGCCCGATTTTCAACCGTGCAACTTAGCATGTCCTGTCGCATTTTAACCAAGCCGTCTTCCCCAACGCCAAGGAGCGCGAGTTCCAGCGCATACGTTCGAGTGTAATCGTAGCGATTGCAGTATGGCGGAGATGTGATCAGGCAATCGTAGGACTCTGATTTGAGTTGCGGCAAAATATCAAGACAAGAGCCACCATGTAATTTTACCTCTGCTTTTGTGGGCGGTTTGGCAAATAAATCTTCGGCATGCGTGGATGCTCCTAAATCATCTACTATCTGATGCAATTTGTCCGTGATAGCCTTTTCAAAGGGCAGAATCGTGCCTTTATCAAAAATCTTTTTCCCTTGGCGGTGACCGGAACGGTGGTCCCAGCGTAAATATTGGCCGTCTTTTCGTGTGTAGCTGATATTTTCGAGGATGCAGAGCAGGGCAAACAATAAAACAGTCCGCACCCGTTCTGATTCCGCTTCTGATGCAGCCAGAAATCTCCCCATTGCATCAAAGGTCTCTGGTGGATAAGCGCCCCGGGTAATCCTCAACTCATTGATAAATTTTACAGTTTTGCATTTGCGCCAAGGATGCTCCGCTTTCCAAATTGCCAACCGTTTGACATCCGCTTCTTTCAAATCCCAATCAATGAGTTGTTTTGTGGCGATGATAGTTCGGCCTATTGGCAGCAATTCGATGCCCTCAGCCGTCATGCCGAGTGCTCCGGCCGCAAATAAAGCCGTTCCACTTCCTGCAAATGGATCGAGCAAAATACCATTGGCAATTTTATATTTGCTCAACAGATGTTCAATCAGACCTGCGGAAAATGCCTCTTTGAATTTATACCACCGATAAACTGCCCTGCCTTTGTTGGCTTGAAAACTGACAAGTGACCTGGTCAGAGAATTGTCAACGCACAGCTTGCTTGCCCAGCGCTTTTCCGCCTCTGAATTTAAGCGGTCAATTTCCGCCAAAGCTTGGGAATTCTCAGGCGACAATTCCACACCGACAATTGGCTTTATGGTTTCAACCTTCCGCGAGTCCTCCACGCCCAGCATGACGGGAAGTTGTGTCCGGTATGCAACTGCATCTTCATGGAGAACTCCGGCCCCCCCATTTATCCGCACGCCATTTGTGCTTTTTAATTTAGCCTTCGCCGCCTTCTTGGGCTTGGTGGTATAAACAGCGCGTTTAGCGCGAGATTTTCTCTCTGGCGGTTTTTGTTTTAGGCGTTTCATCGGCGTTTGGCTTCAACTGAAACTTAGCGTGCTTTGAGAATAAACAAAATCAAAACGCCGACAATCGCGGATTTTCAGAATCCGTCAAATTATTTTTTCACTTTTTTCATGGTCGGAGACTGCGCTCCATAGACTTCAACCGACATCCGGTGGCTCTCCATAGACTTCGGGGTTTTGGGGCGGGAAAAGTTTCTGAAAAGGGGTGGTAAGGTTCGGGCAAGCAAAGCGGGATTTAACCGCCAAGACGCAAAGGTCGCCAAGAATTTTATGAGCATGAACAATCAAAATGGTTTTGCCACACAACCCTCACCCGGCGCTGTCGCGCCACCCTCTCCCGCTGCCGCGAGCGAGGGCGAGGACGGCGCGCAGGGGACTGCACGCCCTACCAGCGGTGGTGCCAGCGGCACGGGCGAGCGGCGGACTCTCCGCTTGGGGCCGGTGGCGGTGAAGGCGCGGGAGAAGATGACGTCGAGGGAGTTGACGGAGGCGCAGCGGGATCATCAGGCGGGTATCAATCTGGAATGTGAAATCCGCCGGATGGCTCGTGAATCGGGGTTGGACCCCGCCGTGGCGGCGAAGCTGGGCACGGCGACGTGGGGAGCGTTCCGCATCGTGGAGGGTGAGCCGGTGCCGGTGGGCGCGGATCGTCAGACGGTTTTGCTGGCGGCGGATGGGGTGAATGTGATGGGGGTGCAGGAATGGTTCGGGAAACAGTTGCGGTCGCTTGGCCTGGGGCCGCGTGACACGAAAGGGCAGTGGCAGGGCCTTGATGATGATGAGGTGCTGCCGATGCGGAATCCGTTCCGGCGGAAGACGTGGAATTTGACGGAGCAGATGCGGCTGGGTCGGCGTGATCCGAAGCTGGCGCGAAAGTTGAAGGCGGAGGCGTGGGCCGATGGCGAAAACCTGAAACGCTGAAATTTATTTACCACGGATGAACACGGATTTTTCTAACCGCGAAATACACGAACCACCTAGCGGTGGGGCCACCATGAAAAACCTGAAAGTGCCAGCGGCACGGGCCTACATGAGAACCAGAACGAGGACGACGACGAGAAGGACTTGGAGAAGGACGTCAAGACGGACGACGAGAAGGACGACGAGAACGATTTGATTTATGCCGGTGAATAGCACACATCCTGATTATGTGGCCAACTTGTCCGCCTGGGGGCGGGCACGGGATGTTTATGCGGGCGAGGATGCGGTGAAGGCGGGCGGGACGCTGTATCTGCCCCGGCTGGATTCGCAGTCGGATTTGGATTATGCGGCGTATAAACAACGGGCGTCGTTTTTCAATGCGATGGGGCGGACGGCTGATGGTTATGTGGGGCTGATGTTCCGGCGGGAACCGACGTTCAAGCTGCCGGGTTCGGGTGGTTCAGTGCCAAAAGGAAGCGTGTCCAGCGTAGGTCGAGCGCTGGATGTCTTCGCGGAGGATGCGGATTTGCTGGGGTCGTCGCTGTCTTCGTATGCGAAGAATGTGACGCATGAAGTCATCATCGTGGGCCGGGCTGGCTCTCTCGTAGATTGGGACTCGATTAATGAACAGCGGGCGTATGCGGTGATGTATCGGGCGGAGGATATTTTGAATTGGCGCATGGAGCGCGTGAAAGGCCGGAATGTTTTGACGATGGTGGTTTTGAAGGAGAGTTTTGCCGACGGCGGCGAGGATGGGTTTGAAAATGATTCGGTGGAGCAAATTCGTGTTCTGAAGTTGGTCCAAGGTGCGAGCCGCACAGGCAATCAGGACGGCGCGCACGGAGTGACGCGCCCTACCGAGTGGGAATACATCGTTGAAATCTGGCAACTCCTTGCGGAGGGCCACCAGGCGGATGGGTCCTTCCGGACTGGCACCGTAAAATCCAGACGTGGCAAACGGGTATGGAAGTTGATTGAAACCCGGATTCCTTTGCGGCTGGGCAAGCCGCTGCCGCTGATTCCGTTCGTGTTTCATGGGCCGCGTCATTTTCTGCCGGACGTGGACAAGCTGCCGCTGGCCGACATCATTTTCAAAAATCTCGATCATTACCGGCTGGATGCGGATTACAAACATGGTCTGCACTTCACCGCGCTGCCCACGGCCTGGGTGGTGGGTTACGACAAGCCGGAAACGTTGAAGATTGGTTCGAGCACTGTTTGGGTGGCTTCCTCGGTGGATTCCAAGGCTGGCTTCCTGGAATTCACCGGTCAAGGTCTGACGACCTTTGAGCGCGCCATGGATCGCGATGAAGAACAGATGGCCTTGCTCGGTTCGCGGATGTTGGAAGCGTCGAAACGTGTCGGTGAAACGGCTGATGCCATTGAGTTACAACAGTCGGGTGAAAATTCTGTGCTGTCGGCTGTGTCTTTGTCTGTCAGTGATTCGCTGACGCACATGTTGCGCTGGGTTTATTGGTGGAACTCAACTGAAGTCACGCCTGAAGCCATTGGTGATGATGCCGTGTTGGTGACGTTGAACACGGACTTCAAATCCAAAGGCATGGCGAGTGATCAAATCTCGGCCATCGTGTCGGCTTGGGAGGCTGGCGCCATCAGCCGGGATACGATGTTTGATTTGTTCCGCAAGGGTGAAGTCCTGCCGGCGGGACAGTGCGTTAGTGGTAATCTCGTCGCAAAAAACCATAGCAATAATCAATAAATACATTGATAAATAAGGATATTTATCACTTTTTGCCCGCCTGCTTTCAATGCTCAAAAATTGGCCTCAATAGGGTGTAAACAATCAATTTAGGCAACCGCTGGCAACCGATGTTTCTCCTCCGCAAAAAATTGGTCTTAAAAACCAATCCTTGCCTCTAGTTTTACATCGGTTCTAAGGACTTTGGACAATTATACCAGCAAAAGATTAAAACACTCACGTGAACACTGGCGGCCAAAGATAGGAGGCAGGGGGACTGGCGTTTCCCAATACTTTATTGCGCCAGCGGAGCCTGGCGGATGCTATGTAATTACGACGCCTGATTTCAGAATCGACTCTCTGCCCAAGCCAAACATTCCCGGTGTGAACATGACAATCTGCAATTCAGCGGGGGTGCGGCATACGCCAGTTACTACGCGCGGAATTAGTCATCCACACCAATCAGGACGCTGGAAGCTTTTATGATCGCATAAGCCGTCTGCCCTTTTTTCAGCTTTAACGCTGCGGCGCTTCCAGCGGTGATTGTCGAAACGATTTCGATCTTGGGCGCGATTTCCAAGACAACAAGGCTGCTGATGGGGCCTCGTTTGATGCTTTTGACTTTGCCTTTAAGAACATTGCGGGCGCTAAGTTTCATAATTTTCCTTTTTAATTTCACCGGCCATTTGCCGACAGAAAGCATATCATTCCGAAGCAGCGGGCAAAACGATAAAACCGTGACACGTCAGTATCGCACTCGATTCGTTGCTTGTCCACAGCCTGGATGTTTCGAAATAATCCTTTTTATTTCACCGCAAAGGCATACCACGTGGCCATGCCGGTGAGCAAAAGCAGCGGCGCAGCAACTAGGCAATGTCGCCAGAGCCGTCGTTGCGCCGCAGGCGTTTTGGTGAGTGCCAATACTTCTGAACCGGTGGCGACACCGTTGGCCAGGTGATACACGGCGGCGGTGATGCCGAGCAGGTAAAATTGCGCGACGAGCAGATTTGCCGGATGTCCTGACGCCGCGCTCCAGAAATTGCCGAGCCCATCGCGCACGGAAGCGAACGCGCGCGACGGCTCGAACAATCCGCCCGCCGCGTAGTGTTCCAACGCCGGCCAGTGCGTCAGGCGAAAAACCAGGTGCAGCCCCCACCGGTGCATTGTGGCGAGGTGAAACGCGAGGAACACCAGCAGGATCAGGGCGGTAACACGTTGCATCCATTGGCGTAGGTCGCTGCCGTGATGATGCTTTTCCACGCCATATTTAAATTTCTCCCGGCGCAACGTCCGCAAGCCGAGTGCGAGATGAATCGTCAAAGGAATGAAAATCAAACCAATTTCAAAAATCGGCAACGCCGCGCCCAAACCATGAATGTGGTTAACCGCTGATTGAAACCGGGCCGGCCACAGACCCAGCATGTTGACCGTCAGGTGTAAAACCACGAACGCGGCGAGAATGAATCCGGTGACGGCGAGATAATGGCGCGGACATCTGCTGTTGGCGCAATTGCATTCTTGTTCGGCTTCCTCGCCAAATTTCATAGCGAGAATCGCGCGCGGTTCAGGCAGCGCGGCGTCACAACCGTGACCGCCACAGCCGCATGAAGTTTCTTTGCAGCCTGATTTTGGAGCAGCTTCGACGCACATGGAAAATTATTTGTTCATGGCTTCGCGCCGACCGCAGGTGCAGCTTGGGCAGGGTTCGCCGGTGCCGTGGCCGTGGTTATGCTGCGCCTGCACCACCGTCGCGCCAAGCTGGAGCGAGGTTCCGGCCCATTTCCAATCGCCGCCGCCGGTGCCGCCGGTGAGCGCGAGCGTTTCGCCGAGCAAGCGCGCTTTTTCCGGCACGGGAATTTCAAAGCTTTTCACATAGTTTGCCGCGTCGTCGCCAATTTCCTGATCCACGACCACGGCAAAATCCAGTGCCAGTTGCGTTGAAGTGTCCGCACAACTGCCGTGAATCCGGGTGAGTTCGTAAAGACAGACGTTCGTGGCGTCTTTGCCCGCGACATCGAACAGCACCGCCAGTTCGTCCACCGCGCCGGCGAACCCGGCGAGTTTCAGCAATGCGCTCGCACTGAATTTCCAGCTCCGCGTTTGGTCGCCGGTCAAAGTCTTAACGTGCTTTGCGATGAGTCCGTCGCGTCCGCCGAGCTTGAGCGGCTGGAGTATTTCGTAGCGGACGGTTTCGACGTTGGCGTATTTTTTATAGATCAGGAAGGCCATGATTTTGTTTGAGTTTTTCTGCGAGGTTTTGCAATTCCGCATCGGTCACGCTGCGTTTGCGAACGGCGGAAAATCGTCTGACCGCCGCCAGTAACTCTGGCAGCAGCAACATTGGAAAATCCATTTTCACCCGCTCCAGCTTTTCGCGTAGCAGCCGCGTGCCGGAATGCCGGCCAACGACCATTTCTGTCGGCGCATGGCCTACGTCCTCGGCGGCGAACGGCTCGTAAGTCGCGCGATTTTGCAGCAGGCCGCCGCAGTGAATGCCGGATTCGTGGCGGAAAACCGCCTTGCCGGTCACCGGCTTTTCTGGTGCGAGCGGCCGGCCCGAAGCGTGCGCGACCAAATTGCCGAGCGCGGAAAGCCGGCGTGAATCAACACTGCAATTTTTCCCCAGCGTGAGCCGCGCGGCCATCACGACTTCGTCCAGCGGCGCGTTGCCGGCACGTTCACCAAGGCCGTTGACGGTGACACTCGCGGCGTCCGCGCCGGAGTCGAGCGCGGCGATGGTGTTCGCCGTTGCCATCCCGAGGTCGTTATGGCCATGAAATTCCAAACTCAAATTTGGCACCACCGCGCGCAATTCAGAAAACAATTCCGCCGTTTGCAGCGGGTTCAAAATCCCCACCGTGTCGGCAATCCGCAGCCGGCAAAGCCCGGCAGCCTCTGCGGTCTGCGCAAACTCGATGAGAAATTCCAGGTCTGCCCGCGAGGCGTCCTGCGCGCCGACGGAGAGGAATTGAAACGTGTCGCGGAATTCTGACGCCAGATCAACCAGCGTCCGCAAAACCCAGGCGCGGTCCTTTTTCCAGGCGTGCAGATGGATTTCCGAAACTGGCAGCGAAAAATGTGCGCCATGAACCCGACAGCGCGTCGCCGCCGACAAATCCTCGCGCGTCCCGCGACACCAGGTCGTCAGCCGCACGCCATTGACGCGGTCACTGACGGCGTTGATGTCGTCAATCTCGGCTTGGCCCATGGCCGGGATGCCAAGCTCCAGTTCCGGCACGCCGGCGCGGGCGAGCGCGGCGGCGATGCCGATTTTTTCCTCGCGCGAAAACGCCACGCCCGCCGCCTGCTCGCCGTCGCGCAGCGTGGTGTCAATGAGATGGGGTCTCATAAATGTCATTCTCCGGGATACGAACTGATCGTCGGTAGCGAACCGGGTTCACGAAAATTGCGGACGCTCAAATCGGCCGGTTTGATGGCCTGCACGTGGCCGTCGTAAAACAGCCCGTCCATGCTTCCGTTGTGGCGCGAGGGATAATGGGTTTCGCTGGCCGAAGCGCCGACGAACGGCAAAAACGGCGGGCGGGGCGGAGTGCTGACGCGCGAGTCGGAACAGCCGGGCGTGCGCCGATGGTCCCAGGCGACCAACCGGTCGCTGGTTTGCTTGACGAAACTGTCGCGCTGCCCCGCCGGACTGCCGGTGCTGTAATTCATCGCGTAACTGCATTGCCACTGCGGCTCAATCGGACACTTGAAGGTGCGGACATTATTCGTGGTGCCGAGGAAATCTGAAAGCAGGCCGTTTTTGTAGCCGGCTCCGGGCGCGCCATCAGGAACTTGCGTGGGATCGTAAGGTGCCCACCAAGTTTCATTCGGGCCGGTCGGCGGCGGACTGCCTGCGCTTGTGCTGCTGGGCACGGGCGAAGACAGCCCGTAGGGATCGTTCGGTGTGTCGGGGCAGAGCCGCTGCGGACAATTCACATCGTTGTTGTCGGTGCGATACATCGAATAGGCCAGGCCGGTTTGCTTGAGGTTGTTGAGACAAGTCATTTGTTCCGCCTTGGCTTTGGCTTTTGCCAGCGCGGGCAGCAGCATGGCCGAAAGAATGGCAATGATGGCGAGAACCACGAGCAATTCGATCAGCGTAAATCCGCTGGAGCGCTGGGATGAAATCTCCGATGATGGCGGCGTTTTCATTTCAAACGAAGAGCGTTGCTTGCGGCAATTCCTTGCCTTCCTCGAGGCTGTCAAGGACGGCTTCGGCTGTCTGGATGGTCGCCTGTTTATACCAGACGTTTTCGGGATAGACGACCATCACCGGGCCGCTGTCGCAGATGTTCATGCAGCCGGTGCTGGAGACCATGACGTCGTCGAGGCCGCGATCCTGCACCTCCAGCGTGAGATGCTGAAGGATATGGGATGATTCTTTTTTGTGGCAGACACCCGCCGCGCCGGTGGGACGAAAACTGCCGCAGACAAATATGTGATGACTTGGTTTGCTCATTATTTTCTTGGTGGTTGTTGGTTGAGAGTTGAGGAAGATATTTTTTGTCAGTTTTCGGCGGCATCGTCATTGAGAATTTTCATTAGGTGCCGGTCTAGGTTCAGCATGGCCCCGGCGCACGAGGCCTCGCGGGTTTTGACGAGGAGCTTGTCGGACCATGCCTCCTCTTCGACCTGCTCGCTGATGAACCAGTGCAACATCACCTGCGCGGGATAATCCTTCTCCGCGAGCGCGGCTTCATAGGCGGCGTGGATGCCCGCGGTGTTAGCGCGTTCGAAGTCGTAGGCCGCCTGTGTCACTTCGACGAGATTCTGGAAACCCACCTTTGCAGCGGCCATGGCTCCAAAGGCTGGAACCACACCGCGGTCGGCAAGATGTTTCAGGATTTTGCCGGCGTGATCCTGTTCCTCCTCCGCCTGTTGGTGAAAGAATTTCGCGAAGCCGCCATGAAGATGGACATCGCACCAGTAAGCCATGGCGAGATATGACTGTGCGGCCAGCAATTCGTGGTCGGCCTGTTTTTCCAACGCAGTGATCAGTTTGGGAGACATATTTTTGTTTTGGTTCAATGGTTCTTTAGCCGCAGCCGGTGCCCGTGCCTTTGCACGAAATTCCCGCGCCGCAACTGGTGAAACGCCGTTTCATGCCGGCGGGAATCGGCTTGTCGGCGAACACCGCGCGCAAGCCTTCGTCAATCAGGCCTTCCATCTCGACGACTTTCAGGCCGTGCTGCGTGAGCACTTTCATTGGCGTCGGCCCGGCGGCATTAACGAGCAGCGCGCGGCAATCTTTCAACGTCACGGCCAGTTCGGCCCAGCGCGCATCGCCGCCGCCTTGCGGTGGCGCGGGACGAATTTCTTTCAAACGAAAATTGCCGGGCGTCCCAGCATCCTGCTCATAAACGATGAACCGTTCCGCTTCGCCGAGATGCTGGTTGACCAGCGCGCCTTCCATCGTGGCCACGGCGACAAACGGGCGCACGTCGTTCTCCGCCGGATTCAGGCTCGCGTTCGCGTAATGATTCAAGGCGTCGTGCTGCTCGGTGGTCATGTTCTCGCCGATGTAGCCGACGGCATCGGCGCGGCAGCGGGCGCAATGCGTCATCTGCGGTAAAAGCTGGCCGCATTGCAAACGCAAACGGGCGGTGGTCAGCGTGTCCGGCGGCGGCACGTCTTCAAACACCGCGCCTTTCACCGGCACGAGCGGCATAAGGTTCATGATGTCCGCGCCCAGGCCGGAAACTTTTTCCGCTATATCGCGAATATGTTCGTCATTCACACCCGGCATGATGATAGTGTTGACCTTCGTCGTGATGCCGCGCGCCTTGAGTTTGACCAGTGCCTCAATCTGCCGCGCGCTTAACACCGCCGCCGCCGCCTCGCCTCGCAAAGGCCGTTTGCCGTCGCGCACCCAGGCATAAATCTCGCCGCCGATGACCGGATCAATCGCATTGATCGTCAGCGTGACGTGGCTGACCTGCAACTCCGCCATTTCGTCAACGTAAGGCGCGACGTTCAATCCGTTCGTCGCCACGCACAAAATCATTTTCGGAAAAAACTTCCGCGTGAGCCGCAATGTTTCCATCGTCTCGTCGGGATTCGCAAACGGATCGCCCGGCCCGGCAATGCCCATGACCGTGATTTCCGGGCGCTTCGCCACCACGTCGCGCAGATACGCGATGGCTTGTTGCGGCGTCAGCACCGTGCTGGTGACGCCGGGGCGGCTTTCGTTCATGCAATCGTATTTGCGGTTGCAGAAATTGCACTGGATGTTGCAGCGCGGCGCGACCGGCAGATGCACGCGGCCAAACTTCTTGTGCGCCTCCTTGTCGAAGCATGGATGGTTTTTGAAATCAATCGGCGCCAGCGTGGATGCGCCGCAGGTCGGTTCAAGGGTTGAAATCATAGGTAGCTGTAACCGATGGGTGAGGTTTCCTGTTTGACTTCGAGCAGCGCATTGATGATCCGGTCGAACAATTCCTGCGCGCCGCGATAGCCCAGATGCAACACGCGCTGGCCGCCGATGCGGTCGTGAATGGGAAAACCGACGCGGATGAGAGGCACCTTCAGCTGGCGCGCGATTGAATAGCCCTTGCTGCTGCCGATGAGGAAATCCGGTCTCAAATCCGGCGCGGCCTCGGCGATCTCGGCAAAATCAAATCCCTCCTTCACGAGCGTTTCTTCCGGCAAATCGGGAACTGCCGCGCGCAGACATTTTTCAAGCTGTTTGCTGCGACCGCCGCTGGCGCACAACGCCGGCGTCACGCCGATCTCGCAGAGCAACGCCGTCAAACCAATCACCAGATCTTCCTCGCCGAAAACAATGGCGCGTTTTTCAAAGGCGTATTTGTGGCCGTCAATCAAGCTGTCCACCAACCGCCCGCGTTCGCGCTGATACTTCACCGGCGTCTCGACTTCGGCGATTTCGGCAAGCGCGTTGAAGAAAGCATCGCTCTCGCGGATGCCGATTGGCAGGCCGAGCAGCCGGCGCGGGATGCCGAATTTATTTTGCAGAGCCGAGCCTGCGGTTTTGGTTTCGACGAGCGTGCGGCCAAATTCAATTGAAGCCTGCGCCGAACCGAGCGCGCGGATGGCGGCGATGGGCGTGCCGCCGGATTGCAATTTTTCGTATTCCGACCACGTCGCGCCGTCCATCGTATCGGAATAATCCGGCAACAGCGTGAGGGGCAGGTTGAAGTCCACGAGGATTTCCTTCAAATGCCGCAAATCAGAGGCGGAAACCATTCCGGGGAACAGCGCGACGTTTTTGTTTTTTTCTCCGGCGACCGCCAGTTGTTCCAACAACTCGCGCACGGCGGAATGGAAGCCGTCCATGTGCGTGCCGCGATAGCTCGCCGTCGAAACGTGGACGATGGGTGCGGCGGCATTTTCGCCGTGCTTTTCCTTGAGGTCATGAATCAGTTGTCCCATGTCCTCGCCAATGGTTTCAGCGAGGCAGGTCGTGGCTGTGCCAATGAGCTGCGGCTGGTATTGGCGGGTGATGTTCAGCGCGCCCTGGCAGAAATTCTTGCTGCCGCCGAAAATCGCGCTCTCCTCGTGGAAGTTCGACGACGCGATGTCAATCGGTTCGCGAAAATGGCTGATGAGATAGCGGCGGATGTAAGTCGAGCAGCCCTGCGAGCCGTGCAAAAACGGGATGCAGCCCTCGACACCGCGAAACGCCAGACACGCGCCGAGCGGCGTGCAGAGCTTGCAGGCGTTGCGCGTGGAGGTGAAATTCTTCGACTGCGGCTCCTCGTCGTCGTCCATCGGCGGAAGGGCAATGGGGGTGAGCGACTGAACTTTGGCGGCGGTGCAGTGCGCCAAGCCCTGACAATCAGCCGGGCTGTCGCAAGTTCCGGGGCAACCCAGATCGTCCGCCTGCATTTCTTGAATGTCGGTTTTCAACACAGCAACTGGTCTCTTTGCAATCGGGATGCCAACCTGTCTTGGATTCATCTTTGACTTTGAAAAGGCCGCAAAATCCCAATGAAAACCCGCATATTAAAAATTTCCTGCGTTGCCGGTCGGATTTCGGTGCCGGTGCCAAGCCGACATTTGCGTAGGTTCCAAAGTGAAAGCCACCTAAACGTAGGAGCTTATTTTGGGGCTGGTCGGGCACGGCCAGAGGAGTGTTTGGAAACTGCCAAAATTGCTGGCAGACAAAGAAGCATCGGTCACAGGACGGCGTTTTGCGGAAGCGGGGCGGGGTGTTTCGCCCGGCGCGGAGCGAATTGCCACACCGGGCTGGCGACGCTCGCATAGACTTCCTTCGCGAAATTTAACATGCCGATGTAGCCGGCGAGCGGTTCCTTGCGCTCGTGGTTGTGGTCGCAGAAACCGATGCCGAGCTTGTAGGCGATGGGCCGTTCCTTCACGCCGCCGATGAACAGGTCCACGTCCTTCTCCAGGCAGAATTTCGCCAGCTCCAGCGGATTGGCGTCGTCCACGATGATGGTGCCGGGATCGGCCATTTCCTGAAGCTGCTGGTAGTCCTCCTTGTCGCCGGTCTGCGAGCCGACGATGGCCGTCTCCATGCCGATGAGCCGCAACGCGCGCATGAGCGAAAACGCCTTGAACGAGCCGCCGACGTAAATCGCCGCCTTCTTGCCGATGAGCTTTTGCTTGAAGCGCTGGAGTTCGGGATAAATGGCGGCAACTTCCTCGCGCACGAGATTTTGCGCGCGGGTCATGATTTCCGGGTCGTCGTTGAAAAATTTCGCGGCTTCGTAAAGCGCGGCACTCATGTCCTCGATGCCGAAATAGGAAACGCGCTTGAACGGAATGCCGTAGTCGCGCTCCATCATTTTCGCGAGGCTGGTCATCGAGCCGGAGCATTGAACCAGATTCAACTTCGCGCCGTGCGCGCGGCGGATGTCCTCGATCCGCGAATCGCCGGTGAGGCACGAAACAACTTCGATGCCCATGCGTTTGTAGTAGTCGCGCAGAATCCACGTTTCGCCGGCAAGATTGAATTCGCCGAGGATGTTGATGCTGTGCGGGCTGATGTTCGCGGTGTCGCCGGTGCCGATGAGTTTGTAAATGGCGTCGCACGCGGCCTTGTAGCCGTCCTTTTTCGTGCCCTTGAAACCTTCGGAATGCACGCCGAGCACGGGAATGCCGGTCTTGGCGGAAACGCGTTTGCAGACGGCGCTCACATCGTCGCCGATGAGCCCGACGATGCAGGTGGAATAAACGAACGCGGCCTTGGGCGAATGGTGCGCGATGAGTTCGAGCAGCGCGGCTTCCAGTTTTTTCTCGCCGCCGTAAATTACGTCCATCTCCTGCAAGTCGGTGGAAAAACTGTTGCGGTGAAGTTGCGGCCCGGACGATAGCGCGCCGCGAATGTCCCAGGTGTAAGCCGCGCAGCCAACCGGCCCGTGGACGATGTGCAGCGCGTCGGCAATCGGATACAGCACCACGCGCGAACCGCAAAACACGCAGGCGCGCTGGCTGACGGAGCCGGCGACGCTGTTCTTGCCGCAGGCCATCACTGCAGGGCGCCCCGCCGCCTTTGGACGACCTGTTTTTCGCGGCCTGGAAGAGGTCAATCACGCCGCACCTTCACTTTCGCAGCGACGAGATTGCCGACTTCGCGGCTGCTCATGCGGAGCAACGACCATTCATCCATGACTTTTGCGCCGAGGCTGCGATAGAAACGGAAGGCGTTTTCGTTCCAGCGCAAGCGATCCATTCGAAACGACCGCCGCCGAGTTCAGTGCCAATTTTGGCGACCCGCTGCAACAAGGCGCGCCCGATGCCGCATTTGCGAAACGGCGGGCGAACATAGAGGTCGTCGAGAAAAATGCCGGGGCGGCCGACGAAGGTGGAAAATGTCTGGAAATAAACCGCGTAACCCGCCGGCTCATCCCCACTCGCGCCAGCAGCGCGGCGGCCACCGGACGTTCGCCGAAAAGCGCCGCGCGCAGGAGTCGGCGGTAATCTCCAATTCGTGCGCAAGCGCTCGAACTCCGCCAATTCCCGGATCATGTTCAGCAGTGGATGCACATCGGTTCCGTGGCGGGGTTGATGGTGAAAAGGTCCATTGCATTTTACTGGATCAGTTCAAAGTTTTCCTCCGGGCACTCGCGGTCCTTGTGGTCGAGCAGCGCGTCGTTGATTTTTTCCATCAGCCGCAGCGCGCCCATGTAGCCGACGCTGGGGAAATAGCGGTGGCCCATGCGATCCAGCACCGGAAATCCGAAGCGCACGAACGGAATGTTTTCCACGTGCGCAATGTATTTGCAGTAGGTGTTGCCGATGATGAGGTCCACCGGATTGTTCTTGATCCGTTGATGCAGCTCGAACAGATCCGCGTTCTGCTTGATGAAGGCGTCGGGCGCGTGGTCGGCGAGAATTTCACCGAGTCGGTTCTCGAAATGATTTCCGGGCGAACCGGTGATGACGTAGGCGGGCTTCATGTCCAGTTCCACGAGAAATTGCGTGAGCGCGATGACATGGTCGGGATCGCCGGCGATGGCAACGCGTTTGCCGTGAAAATACTGGTGCATGTCGCTCATGGCATCCAGCAGACGGCCGCGTTCCTCGCCGATGGTGGCGGGCACATCCACGCCGCCGTGATTGCGGAGCGCGTGGATGAAACGGTCGGTGTTCGTGAGGCCGTAGGGCAGTTCCAGCAGCGCGCAGGGGACGTTGCATTTTTCGTCCAGCTCCGTCGCGGCCGGATGCGAGGCGAAATGGCCGAGCGCAATCGTGCCCACGCTGTCACCGGCGGATTTGATCTGCTCGACGGTTGCGCCGCCGCTCGGAAACATCCGGTAACGTCCGTCCTGCGGCAGGTCCAGCACGCCGCTGGTGTCCGGGAACAGGATGGTTTTGACGCCCATTTCCTTGATGATGCGCTTCAGCTCGCGCATGTCGGCGGGATCAATGAAACCGGGAATGACATTCAGTTGCGCTTCATCCTTCAACTGCGCCTCGGTCTTGCCGCTGGATTCGGCCAGGTATTTCACCATGCCGGTCACCATGCTGGCAAAACCCGTGACGTGCGAGCCGACGAAGCTCGGCGTGTTCGCGTGAATCACAACCTTGCCCGCCGGAATGATGCCTTCCTCGGTGGCTTTCTTGATCATCATCGGAATATCGTCGCCGATGACCTCGGACAAACAGGTCGTGTGGACGGCGACAATCTTTCGGATTGTAAATCGTGAAGATGTTGGACAGCGCCTGCGTCATGTTGGCCAGGCCGCCGAACACCGACGCGCCTTCGGTGAAGGAACTGCTCGTGGCCGCGACGGGTTCCTTGAAATGGCGCGTGAGATGGCTGCGATGATACGCGCAGCAGCCTTGCGAGCCGTGACTGTGCGGCATGCAGCCGTGGATGCCGAGCGCGGCATACATCGCGCCGATGGGCTGGCAGGTCTTGGCGGGATTGATGCGGAGCGCCTCGCGTGGTTTGATTTCGGCCGTGGTTCCGTCGAGCATAATTTTAATTCGTTGAAAGGTTGAATCGTTGAATCGTTACATCGGTTCGTCTGCGCTCGGCCGCAGCGGGTTTGCGCCAGGATTTGGCTTCGCCGTTTTTCTTTCCGCCATTCAGCTTGGAGGCGTGAACCAGTTCGGCGGAATGCTGCGGGTCTTTTTCCCACGGCGGGGTGATGAATTTCCAGACTTTCGTCGTGAGCATCCGGTCCACTTCCTGGTAAAAATTCACCGCGCCGGTGAACGCGGCGTAAGGCCCGCTGTAGTCGTAGCTGTGAAGCTGTTTGCACGGCACGCCCATCTTCTCGATGACGAACTTGTCCTTGATGCCGGAGCCGATGATGTCCGGCTTGTAGATTTCGATGAGCTTTTCCATCTCGTGATGGGTGATGTCGTCAATCACGAGCGTGTTTTTCTTCATCTCGACCATCATGCCTTCGTAATCCTTGAAACTGAATCCGCCGGCGGCCAGCGCGGCCATTTGTTCCGGCGTCTTCGTCGGCTTGAAGCGGACCGGGTCAGCCTCGACGTGCAATTCCTCGATGTTGCGCGAGTCGGCGTCCACTTTAATCGTCGGCAACACCTTGCGGCCTTCGTAATCGTCGCGGTGCGCAAACTCGTAGCCGGCGGAAACGATTTCCATGCCGATGTCGCGGAACAAATCCTGGTAATGATGCGCCCGCGAACCGCCGACAAACAGCGCGGCCTTCTTGCCCTGGTGCCTGGCCTTGATCTCGTCGCGCACGGGCCGCAACGCCAGCATTTCCTGGGCGATGACTTCCTCGACGCGGTCCGTCAGTTTTTTGCTGTCGAAAAATTTTGCGATCTTGCGCAGCGTTTTGGCGGTCGCCTCGGCACCGATGAAATTCGCCTTGATCCACGGAATGCCGAATTTCTTCTCCATCATTTCCGCGATGTAATTGATCGAGCGGTGGCACATGACGGCGTTCAACTGGACGGTGTGCGCCTTCGTCACCTGGTCGTAGCTCACGTCGCCGCTCAAAGTTGAAGTGACGTGGATGCCGCATTTGCGGAGCAGCGTATCAATCTCCCACGCGTCGCCGCCAATGTTGTATTCGCCGAGGATGTTCATGTTGAACTCCGCCTCGTCCGCCTTGTCGTTGAGGCCGATGATGTTCTTGAATACCCCGTTGTTGGCGATGTGATGGCCGGCGGACTGGCTGACGCCTTTGTAACCTTCGCAACTGAAGGCCATGACGTTGATGCCAAGTTCCTCTTTCATCTGCTTGGCGACGGTGTGAATGTCGTCGCCGATGAGACCGACCGGGCAGGTCGCCAGAATCGCAATCGCCTTGGGCTTGAAAATTTCGTAAGCCTCCTTGATCGCCTGTTTCAATTTTTTTTCGCCGCCGAAAATGATCTGGTCCTCCTGCATGTCCGTGTTCATGCAGTATTGCAGATAATTGGTCTGGCCCTTGGCCGGGCGCACGAGATTGCGGCGGGAGAGCCAGGCGTAAAATCCGCAGCCGACCGGGCCGTGGGTGATTTGCAACAAGTCGTAAATCGGCCCCATCACCACGCCACGGCAGCCGGCATAGGTGCAGCCGCGCTGCGTGATGATGCCGGGGATTGTGCGCGAGTTGGCGCCGATTTCCGGCGGCGCTTCCGGCTCGTTGAGGATGATTTGCTTGGCGCGTTTCTTCGCCGTTTTGGCGGGATAAATCTTTAGCATCTCCGCCTTCACCGCCGCCGGATCGGGCATGGCCACTGGAATCGTAATGGTCGTTTCGGACATAAATATTTTTTTGTTTGGTTTTGCGGCTATGCCAAATTTGTCTCTGGTGTGGTTTAGTTGTAGAGTCCGAATTCCATCAGGAGTTTTTCCAGCTCCGGAATGGGCAGCGGCTTCGGGATGACGAGTTTTTCATTTTGATCAATCGCCCTGGCCAGGGTGCGGTATTCCTCGGCCTGGCCGCATTGCGGATTCCATTCGATGACCGTCTTGCGGTTGATCTCGGCGCGTTGCACGTCGTTGTCGCGCGGCACGAAATGAATCATGTGCGTGCCGAGCAATTTGGCAAACTGCTCGATCATTTCCTTTTCGTTGTCCACCTTGCGGCTGTTGCAGATAATGCCGGCGAGCCGGACCTTGCCATTCGTGGCAAACTTCAGGATGCCCTTGCAGATGTTGTTCGCGGCATACATGGCCATCATTTCGCCGGAGCAGACAATATAAATTTCTTCCGCTTTGCCGTCGCGGATCGGCATCGCAAAACCGCCGCACACCACGTCGCCCAGCACGTCGTAAAAAACGTAATCCAAATTTTCGCTCGTGTCGTAAGCGCCGAGTTGTTCGAGCATGTTGATCGAAGTAATGATGCCGCGGCCCGCGCAACCGACACCCGGCTCCGGGCCGCCGGACTCGACGCACAGGGTGTTGCAAAAACCGCCATTGCGAATGTCCGCCAACTCCACGTCCTCGCCTTCCTCGCGAAGCGTGTCGAGCACACTCTTTTGCGACAGGCCGCCGAGCAGCAGGCGCGTGGAGTCGGCCTTGGGATCGCAGCCGACGACCATGACTTTCTTGCCCATCTCGGCCAGGCCGGCGACGGTGTTTTGTGTGGTGGTGGATTTGCCAATTCCGCCTTTTCCGTAGATTGCAATTTTTCTCATAAATGAATTTGTTTTAATTTTCAATCCGGCGGAAACTTCCGACCGGCGCGACTGTCTCTTTCGCAAGCGTCATGCCAAGGGGAAAATTTGCTTTAGTTCCGGTGCCTGGAGTCAGGAAAACCATTGGGAACAAAGGCGGAAATAATTCTTTATCGGCGCGGCGCGAAAAAAGCCCCGCCCGGAAGAGGCTACATTTGCGTAGGAACGCGGTGCGAAGCTACATGGATGTGACCTTGGGTGAGCTGCCGCCGGAGACCATCAGCAGAGAAGAGTGCGCACGTTGTAGTATCCGCCCAGAACCAGATGTTCGGATTCTCCCGCAAGCAGGGATTTTGGCAGCAGCCCACTGAAGAAGACGATTTTGGCCAGCGGCACTTCCACTTCCCACGCGCTGGAGCCAAACTCCCAAGCCACCTCCGGGTCGGAAGTGAACGAACTCAAATTATTAAGCTGCACCAGCGCGGTGCGTTTTGCGCCGGTCTCCTTTTGCACGGTGTATTCCTCGGAATCGTGCGTGCCGCGATAAAGCGTCTTCCATTTTTCGTCCGGAAATCGGCGGCGGAGTTCGTCCTGGCAAAAGGTGTAGAGGAGATCAAGTTGCATCAGGACGCCGATGAATCTGGCCGCGCCGCGCGTCCGGTCGAGCAGGAAGGCTTCGCGCGCGGCGGCATCATCCGCCAGACGCCCGTTGTGGTAGGTGGCCAGAATCCCAAAGCGGCTTTCCACCCACGCCTTGAGAACGGCACCCGACTGCCGGTTGCTGTCCGCTCCCCAGGCGTTCAGCAAATGCACATAACTGTAAACGGATTTCAGTTTGCCGCCGGCCGACACGGTTTTGTCGTTGAGGCCGAACTTTGACGCAGACGTAGTCGTGAAAAAGGCGGCTGCGCTCCCCGGCATCGGCGATTTCTTCCAGTCGGCGGAAAAGCGAGCCGTCGGTGGTTCGCGCTCCGTCAATTTCAACGGGCAGCGGGTTGGCCTGAAATTCCTCGGAACCGATGATCCACGGCGAAAGATTGCACCGGTTGAGCGAGCACGACGAACGCGAGCCGTCCTCGGTGATGTTCTGATGATATAAATTTTCTGGCGGGCGCATTAAAATCCGGGCTGTTCCGAAGGTTATATCAGGGAGCGGAAAGGTTGAGAAGCTTTGGTGTTTGGATATAAATGGCGGCGGTGACTTTCGGGTCGAGTTTTTTGAGCCAGCGCGCGGGAATGCCTTGGACGCCATAAAGCGCGCCGGCAAGCTGACCGGCGAGCGCGCCGCTGGTGTCGGCGTCGCCGCCCCGGTTGACGACTCGCACCAAGACATTCCTCGAAACTTCCGGTGTTGAAAAATCCGTCGAAGACCGTTTGCACCGTATCCACGATGTAGCCGCTGGTCTTGCCGGGCCAGGGTTTGAAATTGAAGTCGGGATGCCGGGCAATCAAGTCAGCAGCGATTTGATCACAAGCGGCCTGTTCGCCTTCGAGCAGGAGTCGCCGGGTCATGCAGGCCAGCGCAGAGGTGGCGGAGTCGGATTTCGGATGGTTGTGCGTGAGGTGCGCCTGCTCGATGCTCCGTTGGATGAGGAGTTCTTCGTTTTCCAGAGAGACAAACACGGTGGGAAGATTGCGCATGGCCGCACCGTTGCCGCCATTATTCTCGGCGGGCGGAACACACAGGCTGCCATTTGAAATATAATTGCTGATGCCGCGCCGACAGGCGTTGCCAATGTCAGGAGGGTCGCCGCGCATCCAAGTCGCAAAGGAATCGGCGATGGCGCGCAGATTCCAACTGCCGCTGGCGATCAAGGCGGAGCCGAGCGCGAGCGCCATTTCGGTGTCATCGGTGACACCGCCCGGTTTCAGGTGGAGCCAGCCGCCGCCAATGATTTGGTTGTGAATTTTATATTGCGCGGCAATTTCCCGCGCCGTCATAAATTCCACCGTGGCACCCAAGCGCATCGCCAATGGCCAGTCCGAGGAACGATCCCAAGGCGCGGTTCAACAATGCTTAATCGCTCGGAACTTCAGTGGACATGATCTGTTCTCCTCCTCGTAATCGAAAACGATCGAGGACGAGGACGAGGAGGAGGAGGATTGAGCGTTCACGCCGCCGTAGTTTCCCCGCGACGGAACCGTTTGAAATCAATGCCGAAACGTTTCACGCGCAGGCCGATTTGGCGTTCGGTCAGTCCGAGTTTTCGCGCGGCGCGGGCCATGTTGCCATCGAACGCCTTGAGTTCAGCCACAATCATCTCGTATTCCAGTGCGGACACGGCGGAGTCGAGCGTGCCGGTGGCCCCTTTCTCGGACGGGTCTTTTTTCTGCAACGTCGGCGGCAGATGATGCGCCTCAATGGATGTGCCCGACGAAAGCAGCACGGCGCGTTCGATGCAATTCTCCAGTTCGCGCACGTTGCCGGGCCAGTGGTAGCTGACCAGCAGATCAATGGCGGCGGTGGATATGCGCCGGACTTTTTTGCCGCTGGCCTTGCTGAACTTTTCCACAAAGCTGTCCGTCAGGAGCAGGATGTCCGATTTGCGGTCGCGCAACGGCGGGACGTAAATCGGAAAGACGTTGAGGCGGTAATACAGGTCGGAACGGAATTTTTCCTTCTCGATCATTTCTTCGAGATTGCGGCTGGTGGCCGTGATGACACGGACGTCGGAACGGATCGGCGTCTGGCTGCCGACGCGTTCGAATTCCTTTTCCTGCAACACGCGCAGCAGCTTGATCTGGGTGGATGGCGAAATGTCGCCGATTTCATCCAGAAAAATTGTTCCGCCATCGGCAATCTCAAATCGGCCTTTGCGCATGGACAACCGCGCCGGTGAACGCGCCTTTTTCGTGGCCGAACAGTTCGCTTTCGATGATGGATTCGGGCAGCGCGGCGCAGTTGAATTTTACAAACGCCTTGCCCTTGCGCGGGCTTTGCTCGTGCAGCGCGCGGGCCACCAGTTCCTTGCCCACGCCGGACTCGCCGCGGATGAGCACGGTGGTGGCGCTGCCAGCCACCTGCTCGATGTGCTGATAAACCGAGCGCATGGCGGTGGAATTGCCGATCATGTTCGGCGGACGCAGGCTCGTCCGCAACTGCTCCTGCAACCGCTCGTTTTCCCGTTGCAGTTCGTTCAGACGTTCCTCGGTGACGTGGTGGAAATGAACGCTCTGGGCGATGACGTTGGCCACGAGCGAAAGCAGCCGCCGATCAGCCGCCAGGCTGACCTCCGCGCGGCTCGGACGTTCCGCGCTCAAACAGCCCACGACTTCCTCGCCAAATTTCACCGGCACGCAAATGAGCGCCATTTTTTCAGACTTCCCATCCGCACTTTTCAGTTTGAGCGATGGCTCCGCCGAAACATCCGGCACCACCACGGCCTGGCCGGTGCGAATCACGTCGTCAATCAGCGGACGGTAATGCCGGAGGTATTCTTCCGTCGAGAGATGGCGCGGCAACCCGACGGCTTCGGAGGCGGAAAACTTGTCGCTTTTGCGGTCGAGGATGGAAAGCGTGCCGCACTGAAGGCCCATGACCTCCTCCATTTTGAGGAGGACAGGCCGGATGACTTTGCGCAGTTCAAGGCTGCTTTCCAACGTGTAGGAAATGTTGAGCAGCAGATTTAATTCATCCACCACCCGGCAACCCTTTTCCGCCGCCAGAGCACACGCCCCCTCTTCCAGTCCAACACAACCGCGTTGACTTTCATTTACGAACGAATTCACAAGTTTTCTTTTGCCGCAACCACGGTGCCAACCTACCACAGGTGTGAATTCCTTGCTATTCATCACTTGCCACAACGTGGACAATAATTGCTCTGGTTAGATTTCGTCATCCTGCACAGTTTCAATCACCCGTCTTATCGCAACCCAAGCTGGATGATGGTATTGCTCAAGATGCGACATCAAAAAGTTTCCTGATTTGCATTCGCAAGGGCTGACTCCGGCGCGCCTCGTTCCGTCCATTGTATGGCTCGACTGCGCCTGTCAAGGTCGTCCAAATTAAACGAGGCGCTTTTCGCGCAGGGTTTTCTTTTTGTGGCTCCACCTTGACAGTGCTCGTCGAGCCGGGGACGGGGCTGGTTAGGAAGGCGCGTCGGGATTTCCAGCCGGAGATTTCTGCAAGCACATTCAACCGCAAGCTATGCGCAAGACGGCATCCAAGCCGATGGCGGGAAATTCAAAAATACAATTTCAAGATTTGTGGTTGACAACTGTATCTATCGTGTTACGATAGGGAATATGCCGTTTATTCAGTTTCCTTTCATCGAAGTGCCGAAAGAACTGCACAAGCTGGTCGGCGAGCCGACGCCCGGCACGCGCGCCTATCGGCGTGAAGGGTCGTTCAAAGAATGCGGCGAGTGGCTGGAAAAACTCGGTGAGTATTACAAGGGGGACGTGGGGCTTTCAACCAGCAGTGTCGTTCTATTCGTTCCCGTCTCCCGCGCCAGTGTCTATAAACGCATCAAGGAAGGCAAATTGACCGCCTTTTTCTTTTACGTCACCCACGAGGAAACCAGATTGTTCGGCGCAAAGCGCAGAGCCAAGGAACGTCCTTTCATCGTCGTGTCGGTCAGTGAATGCAAAGCCTGGGCAGAGGAAATCAAGCGCCGAGTCGGTTTTGTGGACGACCCGGACGAGAGTTTGTTTAAGGAAAGTGAACGTCTGTTGCAGGCGGGCGGCGGGGATGAGCCGACGGAGCAAGAAGCCAAGGAAGCCGTGGAATTCACTGAACGTGACCCGAAGGACAAGGGCAATCGGAAGGTGAAGTATCAAAAGGAACGAAGCACCATTTACGAGGACTACAAGCAGCAGGATATGCTTTACCTGCTGACAGAATTGAAAGCGGCAATGGCTTCTCCTGAAAAAGCCGCTGCCTTGCGGAGACGATTGCGAAAGGGCGTGGAATGGGACAAGCAAAACAAGACTTGGAAATTGAAGGAGGAGAAATGATGTTGTATGCCAGTTGAGCATCAATTTAATGACCGTCTGATCCGGTTCCCGGAATTGGAGAAAATTTTCGGCGTCTGCAAGCGGACGGTGAGACGAAGGGCAGAGAGCGGCGAGTTGCCTCCGTTGCGGCGGATTGGCCGGGCGGTGGGGATGCTCGAAAGCCAGGTCAAAGCGTATTTTCAAAAGTTGAGTCAACCGAGTAATTGAAAGGAGCATGAAATATGGAAGCCAGAATCTATAAACCAAAACGGTTGCAAAACGGCAAAAGGACAACAAGCCGGTTATACCGTGCGCGCATCAAACTTCCCGGCGACAGCAAAGTGCGGGACATCGCCTTGCAGGTATCCGACAAGCAGGTTGCACAGCAAAAGCTCAACAAACTGGTTCAGGAATTGGAACACGAATCGGCAGGATTGATTCCGGCGAAAGTGGAACGGGAGGCGGCGCAAAGTCCGTTGCTCGATCTGGTTTCAGAATATGTCAACGAGTTGACCGTCCTGGGGCGGTCGGGAGATCACCTGCGCCATGTGGACAAGCGGCTGCGGCGGCTGGTGCGGGAATGCGGCTGGACGAGATTGGCCGACGTGACGCCCGCCTCGTTTCAAATGTGGCGCAAGGAGCAAGCCCACAAAGCACCCAAGACCCTGAATGAATATCTGGCCACGCTCTCGGCCTTTTGGACGTGGCTCCGCAAGCAAAGCCGCGTCAGCGTGAACCCCTTTGAACTGGTGGAACGGACAGACACGCGCGGCAAAGAACGGATTCAGCGGCGGGCCTTGTCGGACGCACAGGTCGTCCAGTTGTTGCAAGCGGCTGGCAAGAATCAACTGGCCTATATGCTGCCCCTGTATGCGGGTTTGCGGCGCAATGAAGTCAAAACGCTGCGCTGGTCGAATCTGGTGCTTGGCGAATCCGGCGGATTGCTGCGCATTCATGCCGCCGTGAACAAGAACCGGAAAGAACAGGCATTGCCATTACATCGTGAGTTGGCCGAAGTATTGCAGCAGCAGAAACCGGCAGACAGCAAAACGGACGATCTGGTGGTGGTCAACGGCGTGCCGAAAATGAAGGAATTCAGGCAAGACTTGGCAAAAGCGGGCATCCCGTTTCTGGACGAGCGCGGACACCGCATGGATTATCATGCGTTGCGGACGACGTTTATCACCCGGCTTTCGACCATGAAAGTGCATCCCCGGCTTGGCGATGGAATTGGCGCGGCACAGCGATATGCGGCTGACGATGAAGACCTACACGGACGCCGGGCAACTGCCGTTGCGCGAAGTCATGGACACGTTACCGGGTTTTGGCGGGCGGACTGACTCCCGAATAGACTCCCGAACTTTAGGCGCGACGGGTCAAACGGTGTCACCGACTGTCACGAAAATCAGGGAGACACAAACTGAAAAACACATTGAAAACATTGGCGAAAGTCATCGTGACTCACAGCTTGTCACCACGAGTCACGAAAAGTCAGAATGGCGGAGAGAGGGGGATTCGAACCCCAAATCACCGCTTGGCTGTTCAGAGTGACAGAGTGCGACAACTGGAGTCAAGTTGCGACTTTCATCAATGTTTCCAATGGCTTTACCTACCTTGATGGACTTCAAACCGATGACGGCAGGTGACACGGCAGGACGGTCGGCGACTAAAGTTTGTGAGTCTATTTGTGAGTCATCAAATGAGGGCAGTCCTCGGACGGTTGCCGCCAGCGGTAGTTGCGCCGCATCCGTGTAAGTTTTCATCGTCAGCCGCATGTCGCTATGCCGCGCCAGTTCCATCGCTTCACGCGGCGAAACGCCCGCCCGTTGCAGGCGTGTGATGTAGGTCATTCGCAGCGCATGGAAGTCCACCCGATGCCCGCGTTCGTCCACGAGCGGAATGCCTGCGGTCTTGAAATCCGCGCGGATTACTTTCATCGCCGGAACCCGTTCGGGAAATACCATAGTTTCCGGCGTCAATCTTCCGGCGGATTTCATCGCCTGCAATTCCCTCACCAGTTCAGGATGCAGCGGACGCGGTTGTTCCTTGCGGCTCTTGCTCTTTGCCACTGGAACGACATAAAACGGATTGGCCACGTCCAAATGCAAATCACCCCAACGCAACGCATTGATTTCACCGCGACGCAATCCGGTGTGCAGCGCGAGCAGGTAGAGCGTTCGGTGCGGTCCTGCCAGCAATTGCCGGGCTTCATCGTCATTCAATGCCCGGCGATGGAAACTTTCTTTGCCGCGCGCATCCACTTTGCTGACGAGTTCAAATGGATTGGCCGCGACACGGTTTTGTTTGCGGAGCCAGGAAAACAACGCCGACAACGCCGCCTGATATTCATTGATGGTTTTGGGAGATTTTTTTTGCGCAGTGCGCCAGCGCAGGAACGAATCCGCCGTGGCTTCACGAAGATTTTGCCATTTGCATTCCCGCATGAGCCGCCGCAGCCGGGTGTCCACATGCCGGACGTGATCGGTGGAACGTCCCAACGCCTTCAAATCGGCAACATAGCCGTCCACCAGCCGTTCCATTGGATTTTCAAACGTCTCGCGCTGCGCTGCTGGTGCCATCAAACCCACCGCCGTCCTTTCATAATCACGGACGCTGTCCCGCAGTTTTTGTTCGGCGGTTTGTTTGTCCGCGCAGTTCAGCGAAATGTCCCGCGCCTTGGCGTCACCATTTAGTTTGAGCCGCGCCCGCCAAATCCGGTTGAAAACCTGTTTGCCATTGCGCTGACGTTTAGGCCGATAAATGTAAGCAATCATATTTCTCCTTTCGATTAACTCGGTTGACTCAACTTTTGAAAATACGCCCTGACCTGGCTTTCCAGCATCCCTACTGCCCGGCCAATCCGCCGCAACGGAGGCAACTCTCCGCTCTCCGCTCTCCGTCTCACCGTTCGCTTGCACACGCCGAAAATTTGCTCCAGCTCCGGCAGCCGTATCAAACGGTCATTAAATTGATGCTCGGTTGGCATAAAACATCATTCCTCCTCCTTTCGTCCCCCTTTTAATTTCCAAGACTTTCTTTTTTTGTCCCATTCCATTCCCATTTGCAGCCGCTTCCGAAACGCTTCGGCTTTCCCGCCGGACAACATTGCGGCTTGCAGTTCTGCCATCAGATAATGCCAGTCCTGCTGCTTATCCTCCCTGGTAAAATCCTTATGATCCCGATACTTCACTTTCCGGTTGCCTCTGTCCTTCGGGTCGGTGTTGGCAAAATCGTCGGCTTCTTTCGCTTCCTTGGGAGTTTGAGGTTCCTCCTTAAGCGAGGTCGGTCGGAGGCGATCCCATAAGCGGAGCGGGCTTTCATTCGGATCATCTACATAGCCTACCTTGCGCTTCATTTCCGCCGCCCATGCCTTGCATTCGCTGACGGATACCGCAATGTAAGGCCGTTGCTTGGCTTTGCGTTTCGCGCCAAACAACGTGGTTTCCTCGCTGGTGATGTAAAAGAAAAAGGCGGTCAATTTGCCCTCCTTGATGCGTTTGTGGACGCCCGCGCGTGAAACCGGCACGAACAGGACAACGCCGTTGGTCGAAAGCCCCACGTCGCCTTGGTAATACTCGCCAAGTGCTTCAAACCATTCGGCGCATTGGGCGTGTGTCCCTTCCCGCCGATAGGCACGCGTGCCGGGCGTCGGCTCGCCTACCAACGCGTGCAATTCTTTTGGCACCTCGATGAATGGAAATTGAATGAACGGCATTTATTTAAGTGTAATCAAAAATATACAACTGTCAACTATAATCTCGCAATCGTATTTCGGGATGTCGTGCCGCCAGCTTGGATGCCGTCTGGCGCATGGCTTGCGGTTGAATTTGCTTGCTGGAATCCCCGGCATCCCCTTTCCCAAAGGCGGCATATTTTCACGGACGATTTGCGTTCGGAAAAATTCATTCTGTTGCAGGAAGACGACTGCCTCGGAAACCAAGTGATTGGCTTTTGCAACCAGCACGATTTTCATCCCCGCATTGTGTTTGAATGCGGTCAGCTTGCGACCGTTCAATCGTTGGTCGAAGCAGGCATCGGCATTTCATTGATTCCACAAATGGCCATCAAGGTGACGCCAACACTCATCTACCGGCAACTGGAAAACCCGCGACCGAAACGCACGATTGCCGTTGTGACCCGAAGCAAGCGTCATCAGAAAGTAGCCGCCCAAGAATTTCTAAAACATCTTCGTCAGGTGGGGAAAACTTTCAAGCAAGCGGCAACCAATTTTGATGCGAGCGCCATTGAGCGCTGCGCGGTTACGGCGGCGGCGAATTAAAAATGTAATTCTTTTTGCGAAAGCCGGGACTGAAAAGTTCCGGCTTTTTTGCGTAACGCCCGCAGAAATAATTTGTCATTTGGTTGTAAAAAAAACATTGGCAAAAGTTGCGCGCATGGTTTTACTTTCGGGAAAGAGAGTTGAAAACATCTGGCATCCTCCCGAGCTTCTGTTTTCTTGCCGCTTCTCGTCGCAAATAAAATTGTCGGCAAACCAACACAACCAAGAGAAAGGAAACAAATGAAACGAAACCACCTGATTAAATATGGTCTGACCGCGCTCTCCGCCACGGCGGCGCTCGGCCTGACTTCCTGCGCCACGGCGCAGCCTGCCGCGAGCAGCGGCGGGAGTGACAAGAAACCCAACGTCGTCATGCTGATGACGGACGACACCGGCTGGAATGACTTCGGCTGCTACGGCGGCGGCCAGAACCTCGGCCATCCGACGCCGAACATTGACCGCGTCGCCGCTGAAGGCGCCCGGTTCACCTCCTGGTATGGTCAGGCGAGCTGCACGGCGGGACGCTCCTCCTTCATGACCGGACGTTACCCGATCCGCTCGGCCCTCTCGGTCGTGGTGGCTCCGGGCGACCCAAACGGACTAACGAAATCCACGCCGACGATTGCCGAGTTTTTCCAGAAAAACAATTACACGACTTATTTTTCGGGCAAATGGCATCTGGGCGACCAGCCCAAGTTTTACCCGATCGAACACGGCTTCGACGAGATGAAGGAATTCGCCGCGTATTATCCGGGCGTCTATACCTATGATGACACGGACAGTTTTGCCCATCCGTGGTTCCCGAAATTCAACCCTGAATACTGGGCCATGTATCAAAAAATCGTGAACCTCTACGAATGGGAAGGCACGGCTGGCAAGCCTGCGGTCAAGGTCGCGCGCATTGATTACGACTATCTGCATGAATTCGATGTCCGGCAGGCCAATTCCGCGATTGATTACATCAAGCAGCACGCCAGTGGCGACAAGCCGTTCTTCATGGATGTCAACTTCATGAAGATGCACAACCCGAACATTCCCGCCAAGGCGTTCATGGGCAAGTCGCACCTCGGCAATTATTCGGACGCCGAGCTGGAACTGGATGACAACATCGGTCGCATCATGGATGAAATCCGCAAGGATGCGCCCAACACCATCGTCATCATCACCGCCGACAACGGCGCGTGGCAGGATGCGTATCCCGACGCCGGCACGACGCCGTTCCGTGGCGAAAAAGGTTCGCCGTTCGAGGGCGGCTTCCGCGTGCCCGGCATCATGTGGGCACCCGGCAAGATTCCGGCCGGGGCGGTTTATGGCGAAATGATGTCGCACATTGACTGCTGGGCGACGCTGGCTTCGATGGTCGGCCTGACCCCGCCGCCGCATGGCGCGTGGGTGGACAACGACGGCAAGCCGATTTATTTCGACAGCATTGACAACAGCGCCTACATCGAAGGCAAGGCCAAACATTCCGCGCGTGACGGCTGGATTTATATGGATGGTGAAAGCTTCGGCGGCATGCGTGCCGACATCGCCGGTGATCCCGAAAACCCCGATATTAAAATCGCCTGGAAATATCTCTACACGGCCAAGGACACATGGCTCGGTCCCAAGCAGGATCTCGGCGCCATCGGCGCGTGCTACAATCTCACCATGGATCCGTATGAGAAATATGACATGACGTTCAACGGGGCGGCGAGCACCCGTATGCCGACCACCTCGCCCGGCCGCTACGCCGGCTATGACAATGGCTGGTGTCTATCGCTGATGTATATTCCGCTGAGTGAGTTTGACAAATCCATCGTGGATTTTCCGAACATCAAACGCTTCCCCGGCGGAGCGTCGGACGACATGCAACCGAATCTTCAGCATCCTGAAAATCCATTACCCTTGATGGATATTCACAAGCTGGTGCAAGTCATCGGTTCCGGTGACTAGACGTTTCCGAATTCGATTGTGAACCACGCGGGCTGCTTCCAAACTGGGAGCGGCCCGCGACTTCACCAGCGAATAAAATTATGAAAACCATCCGCAGTATAATTGTCGTGTTGGCGATTACTTTCGCCAGCTTCACCCTCGCCCGCGCGCAAGACCCGTTGCCATCGTGGAACGACGGCGCGGCCAAGCAAGCCATCGTGAATTTTGTCCAAACCACCACGGACAGCGGCAGCACGAATTTTGTGCCGTCGGAGGAACGCATCGCCACCTTTGACCAGGACGGCACGCTGTGGGTCGAGCATCCGGTTTACAGCCAGTTGATGTATTGCTTTTACCGGGTCGGTGCGCTCGTGAAGGAAAAACCGGAATTGAAAAATGTCGAGCCGTTCAAGACCGTCATCTCCGGCGACCGTGAAGCCATCGCAAAACTTTCGATGAAAGATTTGGAAAAAATCGCGGTTGCGACGCTCACCGGCATGGACACCGAACAGTTCCAGGCCGAGGCGAAGAAATGGCTGGCCGAGGCCAAAGACCCGCGCTGGAAGAAACCTTACACCGAACTCACCTACCAGCCGATGCAGGAGGTGATGGCTTATCTCCGCGCCAACGGCTACAAGACTTACATCGTCACCGGCGGCGGGCAGGATTTCGTGAGAGTTTATTCCCAGCAAGTTTATGGTGTCCCGCCGGAACAGGTCGTTGGTAGTGCGCTTGCGGCCAAATATGGCTATGACAAGGACGGCAAACCGATTCTCACGAAAGAACCCAAACTCGTGCTAAATGATAATGACGCTGGCAAACCCGAAGGCATCCACCTGATGATCGGTCGTCGCCCTCACGCGGCGTTCGGCAATTCCACCGGCGACCAGCAGATGTTGGAATACACCAAGGCCGGCGACGGTGCGCGTTTATCCATGCTGGTGTTGCATGACGACGCGGTGCGCGAATACGCCTACGGCCCGGCGCAGGGATTGCCGGACACAAAAGTCGGCACCTTTACCCAAAAACTTTACGACGAGGCGCAGAAGGATGGCTGGGTCGTCATCAGCATGAAGAGTGATTGGAAACAGATTTTCTCGTTCGAGAAATGATTCCCCTGTGAAACACGCGGGCTGCTTCATCGGGAGGCGGCCCGCGACTTCACCAGCGAAACAAGCTGACAACAAACCCGGCTAATAGAAAAAATGAAAACCACACGCAAACAAAATCTCCTCGTCGTCGTGCTCGCTGGTGTGCTGACCTTGGTTTCCACCGCCGAGGCCGAACAGGGCGGCAGCGGACATTATGTTTCGGGCGCGACGGCGTCATTCATTGATACCGCGCCGGACAAACCGGGCATTGCCGCGCTAAACATTTTTCTGGATTACAACGACGCCACCGCCAATCCGTCTCGCGGGCTGCCCTTTGGCGGCAACATCGCGCTGAACGTCACCGCCAATGTTTATGCCGACAGCGCCGTGCTGTTCTACACGTTCAAACCGCAACCGTGGCTGCTCGGCGGTTATTACACCGTTGGCGCGGCCGTGCCTTATATGTGGTCGAACATCAAAGCCG
>CAWHCL010000008.1:0-121418 GCA_963827815.1 uncultured Verrucomicrobiae bacterium
CACCTACCCCCTAGGCCCCGCTCCACTCCCCGGGGCATCCGGCGCCTCAATGACGCTCTGCGGGCTGCCGTCCATGCTGAAAGTTTCCAACTTGAGCTGTTTGATGACCAGCAGGCCGCCCGCCAGCGGCTGCGCTTCCGCGCCCGACAAACGTGTCTTTACCTGCCGCTGGAGCGGCGCCGGGTAATATTCGACCGATGTGAAATCACGGGCGCGGCCCACGGTGCCAGGCTGCGCCAGTCCATCAGCACCGGAAAAGGACATTGCCGCGCAACAAATCAACAAGGCGGGGACGGCTCGCCGGGCTGCCCTCTCGCCTCGGCAAAGCAGCCGCGCCGGATTATTCTGGGCTTTCATTCGCGATAGACGGCGATGAGTGGCTCCCATTTTCCTTGCGCCTGCAAAATCATTTCCACGGTCTCGCGCACCGCGCCGCGCCCTCCCGCCGCACCCGTCACAAAATCCGCCGCCGCCTTCGCCTCCGGCCGCGCGTCAGCCACCGCCACGCCCAGACCCGCGCGCGCCAGCGGCCCCAAATCCACCACATCATCGCCTACAAAACAAACCTCTCCCCAATCCAATTTTTCCCGTCCAAGAAGCTTTTCCACCGCGCCGGTCTTGCTCAATTTGTCGCCTTGCTGGACAAGAAAATCAATCTTCAATTCCTTCGCGCGAATCTTTGTCGCCGCCGACGGGCGCGCCGAAACCCAGCCGACTTTCAAGCCCGCCCGCCGTGCCAGCACGAGGCCAAGGCCGTCACGGATGTTGAACCGCTTGAACTCACGCTCGCCGCCGATGAAAATCGAGCCGTCCGTCAGCACGCCATCCACATCGCACAGGAATAGTTTAATCCGGCGAAGTCGCGCACGGAGTTGCGGCGGAATTTTTACGGGCATGAGAATTTAAGAATGGAGAACTTCGAACACTGAACTCCGAACGCCGAACATAGAATGGGTTCGCAGCCCGGCAATCATTCGACGTTCGATGTTCGATGTTCGATGTTCGATGTTCATTTTTTTACTGCGTTGAAAACTTTGAGCAGGTTGCGCAGCAAGGACGGCATTTCTGCCAGCGGAATCATGTTCGGCCCGTCACTCAACGCTTTGTCCGGACGCGGATGCGTCTCGATGAACAGCCCGTTCGCCCCCGCAGCCAGCGCCGCGCGCGCCAGAACCGGCGCAAACTCGCGCTGCCCGCTGGATTTGTCGCCGCCGCCGCCGGGCAATTGCACCGAATGCGTCGCGTCGAACACCACCGGGCAGCCGGACGATTTCATGATGGGAATCGAGCGCATGTCGGCCACGAGGTTGTTGTAGCCGAACGTCGTGCCGCGCTCGGTGAGCAGGATTTTTTTCGCGCCCGCGCGCCGCGCCTTGTCCACCACCTGCCCCATTTCCGCCGGCGAGAGGAACTGTCCCTTCTTGATGTTGACAATCTGGCCCGTGGCGGCAGCGGCTTCAATCAAGTCCGTCTGCCGGCAGAGGAACGCCGGAATTTGCAGGATGTCCACCACCTCACCGACTACTGCGGCATGTGACTCGTTATGGATGTCCGTCAGCACCGGCACGCCAAATTCCGCGCGGACTTTGCCGAGGATTTTCAGCCCGTCATCCAGCCCGATGCCGCGAAACGATTTTCCGGAGGTGCGGTTCGCCTTGTCGAAGCTGGCCTTGAAGATGTAAAAAATGTCGGTTGCAGCGCAGGCTTTCTTGAGCGCGGCGGCGGTTTGCATGCAAAGTTTCTCGCTTTCGATCACGCATGGCCCGGCGATGAGAAACAATCGGCGCGGCGAATTGAGGTTTTTCCAGATGGCAACGTCGTTGAACACGCGGGAGTTTTAGCAGCCAATCCGCTAAAAGTAAATGATGTGTAACACCGTTCGCATGGCTCCAGCGTGAACGCCTCGTGACAGCCAAAATCGAGCCGCAGCGCTGCTGGCCAAGACAGCAAGCACTTACCAACCACGGTTGGACACGGATTTTTAACCGCTAATTTTCGCTAATAAACGCTAATCGCGCTGCCTTTTAACCACGGATGGACACAAATGAACACGGATTTTTTAACCGCAAAGAACGCAAAGAATACACATAAACTTACTTTACCTTTTCTTTACCAAGCCCGGGTCCAAACGTTGTAAGTGGTTGATAGAGCACTCAAAACTTTACCTTTTCTTTACCAAAAAAAAGTTTTTCATGGTAAAGTTCCTGCTGGCATCCAGCGAGAATGCCAAGCCTCATTACGTCGTCTCCTACAGGCCGATCACTGCACCGGATTGCACCGAATCGCACCTAATTACACCAAAAACTGACTTTTTCATGAGGGGTTGACCCCCATTGAGGGAACATAAATTTGATTTTTAAACCACGAAACACACGAAAGACACGAAACTTTTTAACCGCGAATGGACGCGAATAAACGCGAATTGTTAACCGCTAGATAGCCGGAGTTGCGGCGACGTTGGGTCGTCGCCGCAACGCGCAACATCGGCCGTGGATCAGGCGAATGGGACAAAGCAAATTCTTATGTCAAAGAACGGACGCATTCTACTCCGGCCGGCCATCCATGCAATAGAATAATGAATTTGTTTTTATTTTAAGTTATATTACTAAGTCACATTACTTGTCATCACACAACCAACCGCGTGCAGACGGGTGCGTGAGGAGACGGTCATGACGGTAAAATGGATCGCGCAACGATTACAGATGGGGACGCCGAGCTATGTGAATCATCTTTTGTATCACCGGCGGAAAGCAGACAGTAATGACTAGATAATATGACAATATCAAGAACTGACCCGTTTACAAATTTGCAGGCGACGAGTCGTTTAGACCAGCACTCCTTACGTCGCGCCCTACAACCAGACCAGATACTGCCAACCTTCCCCCTATCACCAGAAATGGGGATGGCAGAAGTACTTAAGAAGTGCGATATTTTGCTCGAAGCAAACCTTACAACTAAATGCAGGAATTTTGTCTCTTGATTCCATGAGCGAACCGTTTAGCCAGATGAACCGACCGTGCGTTGAAATATGAAATTTCGCCTCAGAGTCGCCCTTCTGTTCTGCATGTCAATGATTGCCAGTCCCGCTTTTGCAAACATCCCCGGCGGCGGCACGGGCACTGGACCCAATGTAACGGTGACTGACAATGGCGACGGCACGGTGACGATGGCCAACGGCACCGTTTCAATCCATATCGTCAAGTCCGGTGCTTCCATCAACCAGATCAATTACACCTATAACAACGGCGGCGGCACCCAGACGCAGAATCTGCTCGCTGGCGGCAAAAATGGGGGCACATTTTATTGGGAGTTTGGCGGATGGGGTGGCAATCCCTGGGTTTACTCCCTGGTGACCAACAACGGCAGTTATGCGGAAGTGGATCTGTATTCCGATTCCGCGACGAATGGTTTGGTGGACGTCCATTTTTCAATGCTGCGCGGTTCGCCGGGCTTTTACGTCACACCGATCTGGAGTCATCGCCCGCAGGACGGGGCGTTCGGCACGGGTGAGGAACGCGACAACATTTACATCGCGCCCTATTTCAACTGGATGAGCGTGAACGACCAGGTCCAGCGCGAGGAGGGGTTGAACTCCACCTATTCGCCGTCGTTTTATTCGCCCCAGGAAAATTCGCTGGTTACCTCCGGCCCGTTGCAGGGAACCTACGAGGACAAATACAAATGGAGCGCGGATTTTGGCGTGGAACGGGTCTGGGGCTGGAGCAGTGTGAGTGATGCCGCCTTTGGAGTGTCGGGACAAAACCTGGGCATCTGGCACATCGTGGCCAGTTCGGAATTTTACAACGGCGGCCCGCTGAAACCGGAGTTGAACGATGCGCCGTTGGTCAACATGATCAACGGCGGCCATTATTATTTTGGCAACGACAGCGGATTTGCCGCCGGCGAATCATGGACGCGCGTCTCCGGGCCGTATTTCATCTACGTGAACAATGTCACCAACACGCTTACCGACCCGGTGCAGACATCGCAGGCGCTTTATTCGGATGCGAAGGCGCAGGCGACGGCCGAGGCGACAGCATGGCCGTATGGCTGGATGAACAACGCCAATTACGCCCCGGCGTCGCAGCGCGGCACGGTCACCGGCCAGATTGTCATCAATGACACCTATAATCCGGACGCCTCGGCGTCCAACCTTTGGGTGGGCGTCGTGCAACAGCCGGCTGTCACCATCAACAACGTGTATGATTTCCAGTTATGGGAGAAGCCCTACCAGTTCTGGACGAAGAGCGACGCCAACGGCAACTTCGTGATTTCCAACGTGGTTGCCGGCAATAATTACACGTTGTATGCCTTCGGTCCCGGAGCTGAGGGAATGTTCATGTCGCAAAACCAGACCGGGGGCAATCCGGGTATCATCTACAACTTGCCGGCTTCGCAGTTCGCGGTGGTTGTGACGGGTGGGGTGACGAACAGCCTGGGACCCGTGACATGGACGCCAACACGGACCGGACCGACGGTATTTGAAATCGGGTATCCAGATCGCAAGAGCGACAAGTTCCGGCACGGGGATGATTATTGGGTCGGTGACGTCGGGCCAAGCCCGACAGTGCCCAGTCCGGTCTGGACGAAGTTCCTGGAATTCCCCTTCGACTTTCCGAATGGTCTCAACTACGTCGTTGGCCAGAACCGCTGGAACACGGACTGGAATTTCATCCAGTCCGTTTATCCTGATCCTACAGGCAACAGCATCGGCTCAAGCTCCACGGTTACCTTCAACCTTGCTTCAGACCCGACCAGCGCCACGGCGTCAATCCTGATGGGCATCGCTTCAGATGATGACAGTCCGATATATGTAACGGTCAATGGAACCCTTTTGAGCGGCGGCAACGCCACGGGCACGCCGCAGACTTCCCTGCCCACGACCGGATGGTTCCCCATCAACGACATCAGCGACACCAACATCCGCGAGGAGAACCATGGGGGCTATTCCGATGAGCGGCTCACGTTTTCGGGCAGCCTGCTGCATACCGGCAACAACACCATCAACTTCAGCTTCCGGCAGGCCGGCGGCTCCGGTTTCACGCATCACTTCATGTATGATTACATCCGCTTGGAACTCACCGGCTATGTCCCTCCCGCGCCGGGGAGTGTCACGGCTTATGCCGGCAACAATTGCAACTTGATTTGCTGGCCGGCCGTCGCCGGGGCCACTAGCTATAACATCCTGCGCTCGACGACTTCCGGCAGCGGTTATGTTTCCATCACGAACGGCGTTGTCGGCCCGGTCTGCGGCAGCGGTCCGCAAAATGCCGCCTACGTTGACGCGACGGCAGCGAACGGCACAACTTATTACTACGTGGTGCAGTCGGTGAATCCGGTGAATGCGAGCGGTAATTCACCGGAAAGCTCCGGTGTGACGCCGTCATCCGGCCTCTCCACATCGGCGCCCGCCACACCCACCGGCCTCGTGGTCACAAGCACCAATAACGCGGTGACTTTGACCTGGAACGCCGTGCCCGGCGCGAATTTCTGCACCGTCTATCGCGGCACGGTGGTCAACCGGCTGGGGTTTGTCATCCGCTACGATATTTTGAGCAACACAACCACCAGCCCGGCTTACACCGATGCTTCAGGAACTTTGGGCTGCACCTACAGTTATTTTGTCACCGCGACGAGTGCCGGTGGGACTAGCGGCATCTCCACCAACGTGACGGGCAAGCCGGTGCCACCGCCGCCGGCGTCGGCCCCCGGAAATCTCCAGATTGCTGATAACATCACAAGCAGCAATCAGACGGTGACGGTCAACTGGTCGCCTGTCAGCGGAGCCGTCGGTTACATCCTCTATCGGGCCAACAGCACCAACGGCCCGTTCAGTTTCCCGGGCAATTACATTCAGAGCATGACCACCACCACCTACACCGACGGCAACCTGGCAACGAATACGCTTTATTCCTATGTGGTCGTTGCCATGAATGCGGGCGGCGCTTCGGGCGCGTCCGCTGTCGTGAGCACGCCGCCGCCGGCTCCGGCCACCCTGGGCGCCACGCCTGGCAACCAGCAGATTTTGTTGAATTGGGCCGCCTCCTCCAGCGCGACGAGCTATACCGTCAAACGCGGATTGAGCAGCGGCAGCGAGACGACGCACGTCACGGGAATCACGGGCACAAGTTACACCGACACCAACCTCAACAACGGCACGACCTATTATTACATCGTCACCGCCACCGGTCCGGGCGGCAGCAGCGGCAATTCTCCGGAAGCCAGCGCAACGCCCAGCGTTGTGGTGATTCTTGGTCTGGTCTGGACCGGCTCGGCCAGTTCCTCGTGGGATGCCACCACCACCAACTGGCTCAACGGCATCACCCCCACGGCTTATACCGACGGCGACAACGTGATCTTCAACAATTCAGGTGCCAGCGCCAGCGTTGTCATCAACAGCGCCGTGTTTCCCAATTCCGTCGCATTCACCAATTCCTCCATCAACTACGCAATCAGCGGCAGCGCCGGGATTTCCGGCAACGCAAGTCTTGTCAAAATCGGCTCCGGCTCGTTGACCATCAACAACACCAACCTTTATTCCGGAGGAACCATCATCAGCAACAGTTCCATCATCGTCCCCAACGGTGCGGCGAACACTGTCAATAATGGAGCCTGGGGCACTGGTCCGATTACTTTGATGGGCGGCACGGCGCAACTTAACGGTTATGGAGGAAACAACGGCGTTTATTGGGGCGTTTTATCGAATGATCTGGCCGTCCCCTCCGGCCAGACCGGCACGCTGTTGTGCCCGGCACGCATCGCCGGTAGCGGCTTGACCGGCAAGCTCACCGGCGGCGGCACATTGAACATCACCGTGGATTATGTGCGCGGGTTGTTGAGCGGCGATTGGTCGGCCTTCACCGGCCAGATCAATGTCAGCCCCCGCAGCGGCACAGGTGATTTTCGCATCAACAATGCCTACGGCTACGGGAATACGTCCATTTATCTGAACAGCGGCGTGACGCTTGACAACATCAACGCCAGCGGGCAGACGACTGATATCGGCGAACTCGGCGGTGCCAGCGGCGCGTTCATCGGCGCAGGAAACGGCGCATCAACCAATCCCACATGGCGCATCGGAGCAAAAAACACGACGAACACCTATGCGGGTTATATCGGAAATTCGGGCGTCACGTCGTTGATCAAGGTCGGCACAGGAACTCTGATTCTCTCCGGCACCAATTCTTACAGCGGCGGCACCACCGTCAACGGCGGCATATTCTTCGTAAATAATTTGATTGGCAGCGGCACTGGCTCTGGCGCGGTGGCAGTGAATTCAGGCGGAACGCTCGGCGGCACTGGCATTATTTCCGGCGCGGTCACGGTCAATTCAGGCGGCGGATTCACGCCCGGCAACCCGCTCGGCACCCTGACTATCAGCAACAATCTCACCCTGGCCGCCGGCAGCACGGCGTTCATGCAGGTCCAAGGCCATCTTGCGGGACCAGTGACCAACAATTCGGTGAAAATTTCCGGCACGCTGACTGAAGGCGGCACGCTCAACGTGACCAACATCGCCGGCACGCTGATCAACAGCGACAATTTCAAATTGTTCAACGCGGGAAGCTATTCCGGCGCGTTCACAGCATACGTCCTGCCGCCGTTGGGACCGAACCTGGCATGGAACACCACAACATTAAAAACCAACGGCATCATCAGCGTTGTCTCCCTGACCCCGCCGGCCATTGGCGCAGCCGGCATTGATGTGAACGGCAACCTGGTGTTCAGCGGCACGGGTGCGCCCGCCGACTGGACCTATTACGTCCTGTCCTCGACAAATGTGTCGTTGACGCTGACCAACTGGACTCTCATCGCCACCAATCAAACTGACGGCAATGGAAACTTCTCCGTAACCAACACCGTGTCTCCCAATTTGCCGCAGACCTTCGTGATATTGCAGTTCCAATGAATCAACCTCTGGCTCGCGTTCGCTTTTAACATTGCACGCGGCATTTTAACGGGCATAATTTCAGGCTCGATGTCGGGGCGTAGCGTAGCCTGGTAGCGCGCTTGTTTCGGGTACAAGAGGTCGTGAGTTCGAATCTCACCGCCCCGACCATCTTCCAATTTTTGATTGATGATTTACGATTGACGATTTGAAAAATCAATCCCAAGCGCCCGAAAATTTGGTCGTCCAATTATCTTCAATCGTCGAACCCTTGGACTTGGCGCAAATTTTTCCGCAACCGCAGCCCCTGGAAATCGAGCTGGGCTGCGGCGATGCCTCGTTTCTGGTCGAATACGCCCGCCGGAACCCGGACAGGAACTTCATCGGCGTCGAACGCCTCCTCGGTCGCATCCAAAAACTGGACCGCAAGGGCCGCCGCGCCGGGCTGGCCAATCTGCGCGGTGTGCGCATCGAGTCATCTTACTTTTTGCAACACCTCCTGCCGCCGCGTTCAGCCGACGTGCTGCACATATATTTCCCCGACCCGTGGCCGAAGAAAAAGCACCGCCGCCACCGTCTCATCGGTGAAAGCTTTCCCGCACTCGCCCGTGCCGCGCTCGACCCCGGCGGCGTGGTTCATTTGCGGACGGACGACGCGGATTATTTCCAGCAGATGACGGAAGTGTTTGCAGCGGACAAGAAATTTCACGAAATGGAAACACCACTGGAAGTCGCTGGAATTGTGACGGACTTCGAGCGCGACTTCAACGCGCATGGAATCAAGACCCTGCGCGCAACCTATAAAATTTATGATTAACGATTTACGATTTATGATTGTTTCAACTCTCTGACCAGAGACCAAAAATCATCAATCATCAATCGTAAATTCCATCACACATCAATCACCGGCTTGTCGTCGTCATCTTTGCCGGGTTTTTTTGGCGGCCGCGAACGGCGGTATTGGAAGGTGAAACGCGCGCCTCCAGTCAGCACGTGCAATGCGATGGACACGATGCCGATGATAAGCGCACCGAGAAAGGCATAACCGAAAGTGTCCACGTAGAAGCTCGGCTTGAGCAGATAACCGACGAAATAGAGCAGCAGCGCGTTGATGACAAATGTGAACAGGCCCAGCGTGAAAATCAGCAGCGGCAGCGCGATGAGCATCAAGATGGGCCGCACGAAGGCATTCAGGATGCCCAGCAACAGCGCCGCAAGGACCAAAACCCTATTGCCGTCACAATGGATGTGGCCGCGCAGAATCAGCACCGCCAGCGCCACCGCGAGGGTATTGATCACCCAGCTTTTCAGAAAGTTCAGAAGTTTTTTTGTTCCCGGCTGCATGATGAGCGATAAAATTCAGCTTCTTACAGGTTGCGCCAGCCCTCCGGCAAAAACAAGAAGCGTTTTTGGTGACAGTATTTTGATTTGGGTAGGGCGGGCAGTCCTCTGTCCGCCGCTCGTGCGATGGTAGCCGTCCGCAAAGACCGGCGCGCACGGAGTGACACGCCCTACCCCGTTTTTTTTGAAATTCGGACACCACGTTTTTGGTGGATTCCTGGCCGCAACCGTTGCAATCTGTCCGCATCCTATGAAAATGTACCCGTTATTGCTTGGGGCGTTGTTTGTCGCGGCGGTTACGGCGTCCGCCGACAGCGTGATTGCGCCCGGCGCGACGCTTCAAAAGCTCGCGGGCGATTTTAAGTTCACCGAAGGCCCGACATGCGACAAAAACGGAAATGTATTTTTCGTTGACCAGCCGAACGACCGGATCATGGAATGGAGCGCGGACGGGAAACTATCCACATTCATGCAGCCGTCCGGCTACGCCAACGGGATGATGTTTGACGCAGACGGAAATTTGATCGCCTGTGCCGACGAACACAACCAGCTCTGGTCCATCGCGCCCGACAAAACCGTGACCGTCCTCGTCACGAATTATCAGGGCAAATACCTCAACGGACCGAACGACGTGTGGATTGCGCCCAACGGCTCGATGTATCTCACCGACCCGTTTTACAAGCGCACCTGGTGGGACCACACCACGATGGCGCTGACGAATGAGGAGGTCTTTTACCTCTCGCCCGACCGGAAAAATCTGGTGAAGGTGACGGATGACCTGCGCAAACCCAACGGCATCACCGGCACCCCGGATGGAAAGACTCTTTTTGTCTCGGACATACGGGCAAACCAGACCTGGCGCTACGACATCCAGCCTGACGGCTCGCTGACGAACAAAACACTGTTCTGCGCAAAAGGTTCGGACGGAATGACCATTGACGCCGATGGGGACCTTTATATGTGCGCAAATGGCCGGACGAACGGCGTGACCGTGATAGACAGGACCGGAAAACAGATTGACCACATAGACGTGCCGGAATCGTGGTCAGCCAACGTCTGCTTCAGCGGCCCGGACCGCAAAACACTCTTCATCACCGCCAGCCATTCGTTCTATTCGATTCAGCTCATTCACAAGGGCGCGAACCCCGCAAAGTAAGATTTCTCCTAAATTTCCTCAAAGGAATTGCTGCCGCCATTCGTCTGATTGAGTAAAATGGCGTGCATGGCCGGATCCGACGACGAGTCCAAGTTGATTGATCAAAGCCTTTCCGGCGACCCGGAAGCCTATGCTGCGCTTGTAAATCAACATCAGAAAATGATCCGTGCAATGACCTTTCGAATGACCGGCTCACCGGACGACGCTGAGGAGCTGGCGCAGGACACTTTTTTGCGCGCCTACCGGCTGCTTGGTTCCTTCGGCGGTGGTTCAAAGTTTTCAACGTGGCTTTGCAGGATCGCCATCAATTTAAGCTTGGACTGGCGCAGGCGAGAAAGCCGCCGCGAAGACATCCATTCTGAATGGGCGGCGGATGTTGTTTCGGGAAATAGTTCGGATGATGGATTCCCCGATGAGCTTTCGCGGCGTGTGCAGGATGCATTGAACAAGCTGCCAGCGAAGCAGCGCGCCGCCATCGTGTTGACCATTTATGAAAACCAGAGCCATGCCGAAGCAGCGAACACATTAGGCTGCACCGAAGCCACTATTTCGTGGCGCGTCTTTGCCGCGCGCCAAAAACTGAAACGCCTATTGAAAGACCTTCCCCATGAACGAGCCTGACCTCGAATCCATTTTGAAAAAAGCGCGTCTTCCGGAAATTCCAGGTGAATCCTTGGATATGTTTCCGCGCCGTGTTGTGGCCCTCCTCAAACGCAACGATCCGCCCGCCCGCCCGCCGCGGAGTTTTTCACCGCACCTCGCGTGGGCGTTCGGGCTGGCGGCCTGTGTCGTAATCGCCTTTGCCATCGGCCACTGGCGCGGGCGGGTGGAAACTGGGACAATCCCGGCAACTGACAGCCTGGCCAGCGCAACATTCATCCACGAAACTCTGGCGATGTTTCCCAACCGTGTCCGCGCCATTGTACAGGATGAGCACGGCATTAATCTAGTTTTATCCGACAACGACGATGTGCCGGTTTCAACGCCGATTTACGTCCGCATTTGCGACGGCGAACATTGCTCTTCACTCGTGACTTTCAGCGGACAGGATATTCAAATTGCCGGGCAACAAGTGACCGTGCTGGCGGACACTCACGGCGGGGTGATCCTGGCCGGCCAGAATTTCATGTGGTCGGACAACGAACGGTCTTATGCTGACCGTCATTTGAAAATCACAGCCAAAAATCTCGGTTTAATCCCCATGTGAACCAGTGAGAAAAGCCCTTTTCATCCTGTTCATTCTTGCAATAACTATGCAGCTCCGGGCTCAGAGCAATGCACCGGTGCGGCTGGCCTTGATTTCAGAAACCGACCAGGCGGCAACTGCCGTGGATATTTTGACTGCCCAATTTTCGAGCAACTCTAAAATTCAACTGCTTGAACGGGACCAAATCGCCAGGGTCTATCGCGAGCAGGGACTGTCGGTGGCCAACACCGATTACCTCAAGGTCGGCCAGATTCTTGGCGCGGATGGATTGTTATTGCTGCAAACCACCATAGAAGGAACGAACCAATTCTTGAACATCCGCCTCATCGCGATAAAACCAGGTGTCGTGCTTACAGCTGAAAGATTCTCTTGGCCGATGAAGGACCTGACGGAATGGTCGGCATCATTTACCGGACATCTGGATGTTTTCCTGCCCAAGCTGACGGTATTGATCAAGGATGCGATTCCCCTTTCCGTGGTGAACCTCCGTTCAGCCGTCAACTCAAGCGAAGCCGGGGAAACAGAACGGCAACTGAAGCTGCTGACAATTCAACGATTGAGCCGCGAACCGCAATTCTTCGTTTTGGAACGCCAGAAGATGCAATTGTTGGCTGAAGAAAAAGATTTGAAACTGGATGACTCGGCATTTTGGAACGGCAGCTATCTGCTGGAAGGCGTGGTGGATCAAAATGGCTATTCCAAGGAAACCATCACCATCAACGCGCGGCTGACCCCTCCGAAAGGCGGCACACCGTTGGAATTTGAAGTGCGCGGTTCCAGGACCAATCTTGCGGAGGTCGTCAACCAACTGGCATCGAAAGTGAACGAGGCGTTGAAAGTCAATTCGGCCATCAAGGGATGGAATGCCTCCGATGAAGCGGCACAGTATTTTGATGAAGCGCAATGGGCGCTTCGTTGGGGAGTTTATTCGGAAGCACAAGCAGCGGCGGATTCGGCCTGGGCGTTGGGCAAACAAGACATGGATTGCGCCAACGTCCGGATAAAAGCATATATGTCGGAGGTACAGGCAGATGCTGGCGGATTTCAAACTGGTGAAGCGACTTACGGGCAGGGCTTCAACGAAGCCTATGTTCTCTCTGATATGAGAGAAATGTCGGCTCAACATACTTATGGATTGATATACAAAATCCAACATGTCGGCGATGTGAAGGTGGTAAATTATGTTTTCGCCAGCGGATCGCCCGACCCAAAAAACATCGACCGTGCATTACACGCGTTGGATCTTTATTATGAATTCAGCCGGACCCCACCTGATGGTGAACCAAAAGTCCTTTCGCGTGGTAAGGGTTGGAATGATCGGCATGATTCGGATTGGTATCAATTGGGGATTGATGACTTAGTTGCCGCGTCACAGGTCTTGCAAGATTTCAACTTCATTCCTGAATCACAAAAACCAGTTGCCGACAAACTGGCCGAATTGCGTTCGCTGGCGCGTTCCGTTGCAGATCTGATCTCCAAATCACCTTCAGTGCATGATAGTTATTTTGTAGGCGACCGCATTGCCACGTACGACGAACTCTACAAGACGATTGGTGAAGATGATGGAGGAACTCACAATATATTCCACTGTAAGGCACAGTGGGGCTGTTTCTGGCAGGAGACGCCGGAGGATTGTGTTGCGCTTTACCGCGACCTTATGAGCAGTCCCGTTTTCAGTTACATTCACACGTATTTTTGGTTGCGCGATTTACAAACACCACGATTGGTGGCTTGGAATGAAACTGGCCGCCGACGTATTCCAGTGGTATGGGAGGGTTTTGTCCAGGAGTTGGAGGTTTCCACCAACGTGCTTTTGCAATTGGAGGCCAAGGCGCTCGCTTTCGCCGACGCGGATAGTGATAAGGATATGGCCGTCGCCTGCACAAATCTGTTTAATGCCATTTTTGAAAATCACGATGCACTGGTAAACAACAATGTCGACGTTCTGTATTTAGATTGGGGCACTGGCTCGCTCATCGAAGAAAAAGCAAGCAGTGGGGTTGCCTCCGATACCAAAGACGCCCTGCAACATCGTTTCTATTCTGAATATTTCCCCAAGATCGAGGGGATGGAACGAGAGTATCGGCAAACGACAGCAAATGGCATGAACCCGAAGGGAAAAGAGGTGGCTTTTGAAAGACAAGAACAATATTTGAAAGAGAACAAGCCGTTTGACAACAATGAATTTGTCCAGTTGTTTATTTTAGGTTTTAAGGATTATTCCAAAGCTCAAGCGCTTGAAGTTTTGCCGCTGCTTGCCTCCTACAAATCAAATCTAGTCGCACAAGCCGAAGAATTGCCTAACAATCAAAAGTGGCAGCCAAGAATTGGCGCTATGCAGGTTGGCCAAGTGGAAGCGAATGTGAATCGCATCCTGAATCCGCCAGCACCAAATCCCCAACTACCAGTTCAAGCTTCAGCACCCGCGCCGACTCCTATTGCGAAGCCGGCGGTAGTACCCCTAGTTGTAAGCGATACGCCCAAGCCCCCAACTTCGGTTAATGCGCCGGAAATCGTCACCAACGTTTTGGCGGTCAATAATTTTTTGGAAATACCACTGGATGGTCTTCAGGGCGATCAAATCTCCAATGTTAGAATAACCGCGCATCATTGGTTGGAAGGAAAGTTATTGGTGGATTTTGAATATGATGCGCAGATTTACTCGCTCGACAAACAGGGTGCTTGGACAGGAAGCCGTGGCGCAACCCTGCCCGCTATCGCTATTCTTGATCCCGCAATAGAACATTGGGATGTCATCGGCTGTCCAGAGGTTGGCATTGCAGAGCAAAATACTTTTTATAATCGTACCACGTTCTGGCACGGCGAACTGTTAAACAGCGATGGAGGGCAGACCAAAAAGTATGACATCCAAGGACACCAGTGGCAGGTACTGCCTATCTCCGACGGTAATAATTACGAACTATTCAACGTTAACGACCATCTTTATGAGGCAAATGGGAGCATAATTTTCGAAATCCTAGAAGGCGGGAAATCAACTCGGATTTTGGCAAGCATCCGAAGGAACCCGCCCGTTTCCGCGTTGGATCAGGAGACTCTGGGTAAGCCGACGTTGTTTGAAGGGCCGAACCATTCGCTACGAGTCAGCACTTCAAGTAAAATATTCACATGGACAGGCAATGATTGGCATGAGGATTCCAGCGCACCACCTGCCTCATCCCAGCCGGATATTTTCGCTGACGGGGTCTTATTTCGCCAGAACGGTTTCTTGGAGGCAGCCTATCAGAATGACACCATGTTTCGGCGGTCGGACGGCACCTACGGCGTCCTGGTCAGCCAGGACACAATTTCCTGTCTGGCATACGAAACCAACGTGGCAACACTTCTTCTGGAAGGAAACAATGGCGGTTGGCGTAACCATTCCATGCCGGCCAGGAACACAATTCAGGGTCCGAAACCTCTTTGGAAAATGCCGGCCGATATGCTTCCCGATCTGCCCATCGCCTTGCGGCAATCGGATCTGTATATCATGGAGGATCGATCCGCAGTACACACAATCGTGAACGAGAGGCATGAAATCCTTCAAGACGAACTGAATGGAACATACAGATATAATGCCGCCTTGCTTTGCTTTTCCCGCGATTTGCCGTTGCCAAAAAAGTTATTTTTGCAATTCGATCCTCCGGATGCGAAAGAGCCCACTTGGATGTTCTCCTCCACCAACCTTCTAATCTTCGGCTTGGAAAAATCCCGGGGTTTCATACCAGGCCAGCCAATGGGAGGATCGGGCGTTGGTCACAAACCGGGCGTTTGGATTATGCCTCTTTCTCAACTGGATTCCGCCATCACCGTGCAAAAGAGAATTCAACTTGAACAAATGGCAAAGGAGGGAGTCGCTGCGGGACAAGCCCAAAACGAGAGCGAACAAGCCCGGAAGAATATATTGGCCAAATATGATCAGAACCACAACGGCGTCATTGATGCCGACGAAAAAGAGGCGGCATTGGATGATCCGGCCTTCATCGAAGCTGAACTGGACGTGATTGACGCCAACCAAAACGGCTTGCTTGACGCGGAAGTACTTGTCTGGTTCGACGCCAATGCTAATAAAATCCTGGAACCGAAGGAACAGGCCGGGATTGAGATTGCGCAACATCTGCTGGCCGAAAGGCTCTTGAAAAGATTTGATGCGGACGGCAATGGATTGCTTGATCGTTCAGAATTCAGCAATCTGGTCCAATCCAGCTTGGGAGCCAACGCCACCCAGTCAATGACTGGCTCGCTTCTGTTTCCAGATGTAAATCATGACGGATATGTTGATTTGGGGGAACTTGAAACGTATTTGAAGCGGCAGATGTTCAGAGGCCTTCATTTGCGTGGGGTGTCGGGTGCCCCACTTTTAATGGATCTGATGAGATTGAGTCCAAGTCAGCCTGTGGATCCTCGGCAAATGTTCAAGGCGGAGGTGGAAGCTTATTGGCAGAATCCTCATGTGAACCAATGAAAAAGGCCATTTTCATCCTGTTCATTCTCGCGATAGCCGCGCAGCTTCGGGCCCAGAGCAACGCGCCCATGCGGCTGGCCTTGATTTCAGAAACGGACCAGGCGGCAACCGCTGTGGATGTTTTGACCGCCCAATTCTCGAGCGACCCTAAAATACAGCTGCTCGAACGGGATCAAATTGGAAAAGTCTATCGCGAGCAGGGCTTGTCGACGGCCAACACCGATTATCTCAAGCTCGGCCAAATTCTCGGTGCGGACGGATTACTGTTGCTACAGACCACCACGGAAGGTGCAAACGCATTCTTGAACGTTCGCCTCATCGCAGTAAAGCCGGGTGTCGTGCTGCTTGCTGAAAAGTATTCATGGCCGGTGCAAAATGTGACGGAATGGTCGCCGGCATTTGCCAAACATCTGGGTTTATTCCTGCCCAAGTTGACGGTGCTGGTCAAGGACGCAATTCCCATTTCCGTGGTGAACCTACGTTCCGCGATTCAATCAGCGGACGCAGTCGAAACGGAACGGCAGTTGAAGTTGTTGACCATCCAGCGGTTGAGCCGTGAGGCACAACTCTTTGTTTTGGAGCGGCAGAAGATAGAATTGTTGACGGAAGAAAAAGATTTGAAAGTGGATGACTCGGCCTTTTGGAACGGTAGCTATCTGTTGGATGGCGTGGTGGATCAAAACGGTTATTCCAAGGAAACCATTACCATCAACGTGCGGCTGACCCCGCCAAAAGGCGGCGCGCCGGTCCAATTTGAAGTCAACGGTCCCCGCACAAATCTTGTGGAAGCAGTCAACCAACTAGCGGCGAAGGTGGACGTGGCGTTGAAACTCAATTCAACCGTCAAGGAATGGAACGCCGCCGATGAAGCGGCGCAGTATTTTGACGAGGCCAAATGGGCCATGCGTTGGGAAATCTATCCGGAGGCGGAAATGGCGGCGGAATCGGCCTGGGCATTGGGCAGGCGGAATTCAGAAACCGCCACGTTGCGCATCCGCGCCTATAGCCAAAGTGTGCCGTTGCAGCCTCCCATCTCAACCAGAGAGCCGGAAAATGTATTTCACAAGGAAATCGTTGTTCTGGCAATTCCTGACGCTAGCCAAATTGAACCGCTGATTAGGGCAATGGAACTTTTTCGTCAAGATGCGAGATACATATTGGATGGAACAAATGGTGCGAACGCTGACGCATACACCATCGGATTGCAATTGCTCCGCAGGATCACCGGATTATTGGAAAGTTATTATTATGCCGCGGAATTGCGCGCTGACAAGGATAGCCAGTTGTCAGAGCTGCGGGAAAAAATGAGGTTGACGCTCGCTACGTTGGATGCTTATCCGCCGCCTCCACCAGACAAGCTCCGTTATTGGGACGCTCCTCAACAAGACTATGACTGGTTAAAATGGGAGGAGGGCGGTCTTTGTTTTGAGCAACCGGAAGATGCGCTGCCGATGTTCCGCAAATCGTTGGAAGCCGGTTATCATCCAGGAGGCTTGCCCCGGCTTGTTGGCTGGTCTTGGGAAAGCCGGAAGCGCGTCCCGGGTTTGCTGCGGCAATTTATAAATGACATTTGCTCAAATACAAATCCGGCAGTGCGGTTGGAGGGGCTTTACTTGGCCATGGTGCAAGCGCCGGTTGATGATGAAGGCAGCTTGACGAAGTGCGAAAATGGACTGCTATCGGCGATGTGGGAGAATCGCCAGTGGCTTTTCTACAGTGCAGAAAATATTTCGCTCGTGGAACGGGTTAAAAACAGTCTGCGCGCCAAGTATGACTATCCCTATTCAAATCCAAACGACTATTTTGACCGTGAGCCTTTTGCCGGTTTCAAACACAACTTGAGACTCGATTTTCTGGCACATGCATCGGAGACCAACCTGGCCGTATTCCAAGCATTGTTTCCAAACACGAGTGAACAAATGGAAACGCCGGCTCAAGCGGGCGAATTGCTGCCGCTGGCCGTCAGTTACCAGCAGAAATATCATTTGACGCCGGTTTTGGATGTCCCCATTCAGCACTTGCGCCGTGTCGCAGGCCTCGCTGTCGCGGGACCAAGCGAGCGGGCAAAACCCACCATCCCTGCCGAGGAAGTTTTGGAGGCGAAATTCATAAAATGGAATCTGCAGCGCCCCGGCATTGACTCGGATCGCAGGCCGGACTTTCGCGGGATGATCGTCCGGAACGGAAAACTTTGGCTGCGTGTCCGCTATCTGGCGAGCAACGGCGTGCCGTTGGAGTTGCAGCCCGATTTCCAGACGACTTATATTGCCGTGGACCCACAAAAAGGCGTGGAAGATGAAATCCGTTTTCCCGACAAGTTTGGAACAACGGACGAACCGTTTGAAGTTTCCGCCGATTCACTTTTTGCCGGCGCACAGGGACATCTTTACCGGTTCAAATTCAAGGAAAAAACGTGGGAAGAAATTCCCATTCCGCTGGAAGGGTCATCGCAACTGGTCTGGTTGAAGGGAGACCTTTTCGTCGCCAGAAGTGATGGATTACTCAGGATAAATCCAGATTCAAAAGAGGTCCAAGTTCTGGTCAGTTCGCGCCGGCAGCCTTCAATGAATGAAATTGACCCTCTTTGGACGGCCTCAATGTGGATTTACGCGCGAACAGATGAAAAATTAGGGGTATTGTCAGAGGAACAGTGCTTCTGTTTTGATCCTGCCGCTGGCCAATGGGGCATCAGGACATTGCCGTTGACTGGAACCAACAACTATTTCCACTACTGGTCGTCTTATACATCGGCTGCCGGCGCTCAACAATTACTGACCGGCGGAGTCCCGCACCGTTATCTAGTTGGATATTGGAACGACAACCGTCCCCCGGAATCGTTATTGAAGGAACCGTCGCCATTCATAATGAAGGACCCAGCGAGCGAACAACTGCTACAACCGGTCCGCTGGGACTGGCCGCAAATTTTCCCGTTAGAGGCCGCCAGCATTCTGGCTGAAAACCAAAAATTGTGGATTCTTAGCCCACGCAAATTCTGGCAGAACAGCAATTTACCTTTCGCCGAGGAACCCGTGAAATTTTTGGACAGCCGACAGGCAACACTTTTTTATTTCAGTCCGGAATCCCGCCAGCCTCTGTCGGTTCCTATTCATTTTGAAGAAGATGAACAAGCTGTTGCTTTTAAGTTAATTGTCAATGGCCGGAGTATTGACATGTTTTCTCCCAGGGCGGGCGGTTTCATGGCCAATTTTGAAAAGTTGAGCAGACACATTGGCAATGCCGTTTTTTGGGTAAAAACGTCTGAAGGACTCGTGTATGGCGCGCCAAATTATTGCGGCCACTGGCTCATACCCAGTTCAGCCCTAGAATCCAAGATGCAAGTCCGGAGTCAAATCCTGAACCAGCAAACCAAAACACAGGCTCCGGGAGCCACCAATTCTGACCAGCCATGACCTGCCAATATAGCCATTTTCTTTACCGATGCCTTCGCGCAATCCAACCGGCTTTGGCGGCTTTTCTTGCCTTGGTTGTGTGCGCCTGTGCTTCGGCCCAGACGACAGAAGTCAAAACCAACAGCGCTTGGATGTCGCTCGCAGATTTATTAAAGAAATGGGACGACATCCCCTTGAAACAAGTTGAGCAGGAGGCGGAAAAGGGGAACCCGATGGCTCAACATTATCTCGGCTATTGTTACATGGAAGGACATAATATCGCGCGGGATACGGAAACTGGCGCAAACTGGTATCAGCGGGCGCTGACAAATGGCTATCTTCCTTCTGCGAATAATCTCGGTTTTGCCTACCAGCGCGGGTTGTTGGGTTCAAATGATTTGAATCGGGCAATTTATTACTACACTTACGCGTCAGATAGGGGGCTCGATCAAGCGCAGTTCGATCTCGGGGTTCTTTATCGCGATGGCAAAGGGGTTCAGCGCGACCCAGTAGAGGCAATGAGGTTGTTTCGTCTTGCCTCCGTGCAGGGGCATTTAGCTGCGACCGTAGAAATTGGGCGGCTTTACCGCTTTGGCCAGGGAGTAGCCACCAATCTTTCCGAAGCAGAGGAATTGTTTCAGAAAGCCGCCGACAGAGGCAGTTCGCTCGGCCAGCTCAATCTGGGTTTACTCTACGAAGACGGAGGACGGCAGGGAGAAGCCCTCCAATTTTACCAGCGCGCCGCCAATCAAGGTCAGACGGATGCCATGACCAAGCTCTATTGCTGTTACTGGGATGGAATTGGCGTTGTTCCCGACCATGCCAAGGCAATGCAATGGCTAACCAAGGCCGCGGAATCTGGAAATCCTTGGGCGCAAAATTTAATGGGTTACCGCTATGAAAATCCTGATCAGGGAAATGCCCCCGCCTCGCATCCGACCAATCCCAACCTGATAGAGGCGTTTAAGTGGTACCGTCGTTCAGCAGAACAAAATTGGGCAAACAGCCAATATCATCTTGGTCTTTTCTATCTCGAAGGCAGGGTGGTTGAATTGGATGAAGAACGCGGGTTGGAATTGGAGAGAACGGCTGCCGATAAAGGATCGAACGATGCAACAATCGAGCTGGCCTCTTTGTATGCCCGGGGTACCGGTGAACCGCGCGGCGAACAGGATCGTCCAATGCAACTTTTAGAACGAGCCGGAGCTTTGGGCGATTTGATTTTCCGCTACGAATATGGGCTGGGGACAAAACGTGACATGGTGGCTGTCGCCAAATGCTACTGCCATGCTTCCACAAACGAATCGTTGTATTATTCGCCGGACTGGCTTGCGAACAAGATTGAATTCAAGCCAACCAAGCGCGTGTTGGGTATGTCAATGGCATACGGCGATGGACATGTCCAGATTTACGGGCCGCTGCAAGAAAGCAGCAGTGAACCTACGGATGAAGCCTTGCGTTTTCTGTCTCTGTATCTGAAATCCGCGCTGGGAGACAGTCAATCGGCCTTGGAAATCGCCAACTGTTACCTGGCCGGACAGGATGTGCCCGGTTCCATGACCAATGCCTGGATCTGGTTCACACTCGCGGCTCAAAATGGCTCGACTGCGGCACCCGCAAAATTGACCGAGATTGAATCGCGTATGAGCGCAGATGAGTTAACCAAGGCCAAGCGACAACTTCCGGATTTAATACGCGAATTGAACCCGGTTGCCGCATCTGTACGCATTTATGAAGGCGGACTAAATTCCAACCCATAAATATTGTCAAAGGATTTGCCCGAATGGTTCGTCAGATTAAATGAACATGAAATGGCTCAACACACGGATGTTGTTCGTGATTACCTGCAGCTGGCCAGTAGCAGCATTCGCGCAATTGCAGCTACTGCCTGACAAGGAGCCGCAACGCGTGTTTGCCGGCGATGAGCGAACAATCAACCTCGTCTGGCACAATACTGGTAACAAAACTGTGGATGCCGAAATTCGCGCACAGATATCGCAGATCAGCTCGGCAACCACGATCCGGCTGGGCGAAACCCCCTGGAAACGACTCCAGGTGTTGCCGCAGCAAACCGTTCTTGAATCCGCGCAACTGGATCTTCCACCTGTGAGAGCGCGAACGAAATTTCTGGTTCAGTGGCTGGAAAACTCAAACAGCATCATAGGCAAGACGGAGGTGCTGGTCTATCCGACAAATTTGCTGGATGAGTTGAAACTGGTCGTGGATGAAAGTGAAAACAATCTCGGCGTGCTTGACCCGCAAAAACAACTCAAACCAGCGCTGAAGAGTTCGGCGGTGAAATTTGTGGATTTGGATCAGATGGATATGGACGATTTTTCCGGCAAGCTGGCAATTATCGGGCCGTGCAGCCCCGATGACCCGGAATGGAACGGATTGGCAAGCCGGGTCAGCAAGATAGCCCAAAGAGGAACCCCGGTGGTCTGGATTCAGTCCCTGCCCCGAAAACAGGGTGGGATCTGGCCCTCATTTTACATCGTGCCAAAGATTCAAACCGTCGTTGTTGTCGTTCAACCCGATCTGGTCGCCGATTTGCCCAATGACCCGCAATCGCAACTTAACTTGATTTACTTTTGCAAGCTGGCATTGAATCCCCAGTTGCCGGCGTTGCCCGATTTGTCGCCTCAACCATAAACCTGACAAAAATATGAAAATAAAAATTCCGCTTATTCTTCCGTTGTTGCTCGTTGCGAGTGCGATGACCCACGCAACCGGACAAAACGTTTCCACAAACAGCGGTGCGCCGGACATTCTCACCGTCGCTGTTTTCGATTTTGAATCGAAGGACGAAGCCGTTCGCGACCTCGGGCCAAAAGTCTCCGCGTTGGTGAACGCCAACCTCTCCGCCGAACCCCAACTCATCACCGTCGAGCGTGCGGAATTGGAAAAAGCCCTCGGCGAACAGGAGCTTGGACTGTCTGGCACCGTCAATTCCGACAGCGCCGCCAAGGTAGGACAATTGACCGGAGCCAGGGTCCTCGTCACCGGGCGCGTTTTTAAAGTGGAAGATCAGACCATCATCGTGGCCAAAATCATCGGCACGGAAACCAGCCGTGTCTATGGCGAGGTGGTCAACGGCAAGCCGGGCGCGGACATCACCGATTTGTCGGCGGAGCTTGCAAAGAAAATCGCGGCGGATGTAATACAGAAGGGCGACACGCTGGTTGCCAAAGTTGAAACACTCGGAGACCGGGTGGCCAAAATTAAGAGCGGACTCGGCGACAAGAAGCTTCCTGCCGTCTCGGTTAAAATTTCCGAACAGCATTTTGGCCAGTTTGTCATTGATCCGGCGGCGCAAACCGAGCTGTCGCTGATCCTGCAACAATGCGGCTTCATGGTGGTGGATAGCGGTTCAACAAATAAAGCCGACATCGAAATCACGGGGGAAGCGTTAAGCGAATTTGGAATGCAAAAAGGCAATTTGAAAAGCTGCCGTGCACGGATTGAAGTCAAGGCGCGCGACGTGGCTAGTGGAAACATCATTTCCGAGGATCGTCAAACCAGCGTGGCGGTGGATTTGGCGGAACACATCGCCGCCAAGACTGCTTTGCAAAACGGCGCGGATGAATTATCAGAACGCTTGATTCCTGAATTGGTGAAATGAAATTCCAGACTTGGCTGTTTGTAGTTTTTATTTTCTTCGCGATAACGGCTCAGGCCGCGCCTCGCGCAGCACTGATGGACTTTACTTGCCAAGTTAATTCGTATCGTAACATCCAAACGGCCGCGGATTTTTCCGCAGTGTTGCAGACAATGGTTTCTTCTGGATCGTCTGTGGAGTGGGTAGAGCGAAACCAGTGGAAGAGCGCCGCGCAGGAATTAAAGTTGAGCCTTTTCGATGGCGGCATGCGGGACGCGTTGCGGTTGGGCAAATGGGTCAAAGCCGACCTGTTGGTGGTCGGAGAATTTCAGCCGGACCAGAAACATGACTGGGAATTAAATATCGAGGTGATTGACCTGGACCATGCCGATGTGCTGGCCGAACGCCAGATCGACCTGGCAATTCGAACCAACGAAGTGCTACAGGTAGCATCGCCGATTTTGGAGCGTTCGGTGCAAGTGTTGACGAACTTATTGGCCGATGCCGAAATGCAGCGGGAACGACTTCAAGCGCAAGTGAAGATCGCGCCATTGTTTTTTGGCAATACCGGCAAATCTTCGCGGTTGGCTTTCTTTGAAAGCGACATCATCAACGGTTTTCAGACGTCGGTCTCGACCATGACAAATTTGCATGTTCTGCGATTGCCTCGCGCCCGAGAAGCCACCGGAGAAGCGGAATTAATCATTGGCGGGTTGGTAGAAAATGATGCCGATGCCTGGCAGCATGTGGCTGATGTTTATATCTGGGGCAGCTATGCTGAACAGGAAGTGCCGGGCCAACCGTTTGAGAAAGTGCCAGTCGATGTAACATGGTATGTTTGGGATGGACAGACCAATCCGCAGAGCTTTTCTGAAACCGTCATGGCAGGCGATCTGCCGAAACTCGTCACAAAAATCACGCAATCCGGCGTTAAAGCTGCACAATCTCTTCATAATAATGGGTTGAAAAATGTCGAGACCCGTGCCGACGTTGCTGATCTTTTGTTGAAGCGGGCGGACGAGATCAATAGTCAATTTGACAAGGCTCCTTCTTCGTATGCCACGCCGCAAGGACAGATTGATTGGCAATACCAAGCGAATTCGTTGGACGTGGCGCGATTTTTTGACCCGCAAAACCAGCATATTCAAGAACAGGCTCTCGTCCGGCGCTGGGCACCATCGTGGGCAACGCCGGCACCCCCATGGTTTCGGACTGATCCCCTGACGCAGGATCAATGTGCGTCGGACTATGAAGAGTATGTTGAGAAATTTGGTCTGACCAGCGACGGCAAATTCAATTCACGACTGGCCCGATCGTATGTCGAAGGACTCCGGGGAGCGATTTCTGAATTGGATGATTCTGCGAACGATCCGGCCTGGCAGGCGAACTGGCCTTCGGATGTCACGCAAGCTTGGCAGGCGAGCTTGGAAACGAATTTTCTACAGCGTATCCGGCTTGGCGATCGGACTTATCTACAGGAGGGGGCACATGATGTGGAATGGAGTATAATCTGCAGCACGATGTGGGATTTTGCGTGGGAAAAAGTCCACAGCGCGGCTATTCGCGCCGCAATTTTTGAAGACATCTGGGCCGCTGCACCTACCTGGGTAGCTAATGATTGGTATGTCGATTCGCTGAAACGCACTTACGCGGAGATTGATGAGCCTGAAAAAGGGCAGCAACTCGTTGATCAACTTCTCACTGTTGCAAGGGAACGCCGTCCTCAGCCGCAAACCCCTGCACAAAAGACGGTCACGTCGAAATTCATCGATCTGACGATTCCTCCGGTCGATGTATTGCCGCCGCCGTTGATGCCATCGATGCAAGCCATCGACCTTCCCGGCGAAAACCCGCAAGGAATCGTCACTCTTAACTATACTGAGGGCCAACTTTGGATCAGTTCCCAAAGCATCGACATCAATCGTCATTCGGAAGATATGATCTCGACCCCGAGCGGTTTGGGAGTTCCCGAGGCGCTTCTTCCGGAATTGATTAGTTCTGCGCAGGCCAATTTGACTGCGCTCGACCCTGCCAGCCAAAAGATGGTTGATTGGACAACCCGCCTCGATATCCACTCAAAAGTTACCTCAATTTTAAGTCGCGATGACAAACTGTGGTTCACTTCCCAAGGCGATAGCATCTTGCAACTCGATCCAAGAACCAGCCAGGTCCAACATTTTGGATCTCGGGAAGGCGTAGTGACCTTAGAATTTTATGCCAGTGCTGACGCAGGAAGTTCTTTGGTGTTCGGAGGCGGAAATAAAGCGAATGGCCATTTAAGCGTTTTTGAGACCGGGCCTGCGCAGTGGAAGAAAGAAGTACCGGTGATGCCGTTAATGCAGATCACGTCCATATCAAGCTCCGGACAACATGTCTTGGTCGTCGGCCAGGACTATGACGGTTCTCCGGCTGAAGTGAGAATCGTCCAAGTTCTGCTCTCCGATGAAGAACACCATTCTTGGAAAAATTTGTCTCAATCTCTTCGTGTGGGATGTATGATTGTTTCTAGCGCCGACGACCAGGGGTTTTGGTTGGGCACTGGGAGAGGGCTTCTTTTTGTCAGTTCCGATGGCCAGATGATAAGAAAATGGGATACCCCCGGGGGATTTTTTGGTCAATTCGATATTCGGCAGGGTCTCCCTGATAAAAGAAGAGCTCGCCCATTCACGCGCCTGCGTGGCGCCGTGACGGCACTGGCCCAGGACGGCGAGTTCCTTTGGATCGCCACGACCAGTGATTGGGACGATTACGCAATCCACAGGCTTGGCGACCCGCCCAATATGTATCAGCCGGATAATGAGAACTATGTATTCCTGATGCATAAACCGTCTGGTCGCTGGATGGGACGATTTTCGGTTCCTTCACGCGTCAGTGCTATGGCGGTTTCAGCCGACCGGTTGTGGATCGGATTGGCAAAGCCTGAGGATGGCAAGAGCTTATTCCAGATCGACAAACGACCATTATTGCAGACGCCGCAGGACCGATGGGTTTCCGATGATGTGCCGGTCGAAGAGATGTATCGCCAGATCACGAAACTCAATGTGATAGAACAGGCCCATTACTTCTTTCTTTTGGGCGACACCAACAAGGTGTTAGCGGTCTTAAAAAGACCGACCGACGCGGGTTACGCCGACCACGTCAGACAATTGATCAGCATCTGTTCCGGCACCCCGGATGCAACGACCAACATGGCTCCTTCAACCGTTCTTCCTTAACAGGCACATGGCAAATGGAATGGGCATAATGAGCAAACGATTCTTGATTGGCGCAAAGCGCAGAAGAGAAAGCAAGATGGTTTGACGCCATAGTTGGCCAGGAGACGAACTCAGCCGCCGCCGAGTTTTACCGGCAGGAGGTCGAATCCGGCGCAAAAGATGCCACCATTGAGTCAGGCGAAAGTCCGAAGGCGGTCGAACTTGCACAACAGAAACTGCTTGAAGCGATTGGAGCTGCGAAAGGATTTGTGGATGAGCAAAGCAAGGGAAGAGTCGGTGGAACCTGGCTTCCGGCCTTCGGAATGTATGACTTTGCAGAAGTGTTTGGCACCAATCGCGCCGAAGCGGTTCAACAACTGGTCGCATTCCTTCCCAAGATGAAAAAGGAATATCCACAATTGGCTCCGCATCTGTTGGCAGCGGTTGTGACTCTTCAAGTGGACACCAATGCGCCGATAATCGCCGAGTTCAAGCAGATGGTTGATTGGTACTCTGACCACCCCGACCAAGTTTATAGTGTAAAATCGTTTTGGCAACAGATTGACAATGAAGTTTATTCCTGGTGTTTCGATCACTGCATGTATGAACTTGCTGCTGACCTGATTAGGCAAAAAATCCGCGCCGAGACCAACGGCGTTGCTTACCCAAACATGTCACCTTCCCCGGAAGATGAAAAGCTCATGCTTGCCTAATCTTCCCGCATCCACTAACTACTACCGGTTGCGGGTGGTTGCGTCAATAGGATAGGCATGTAGTGTAAATTCGTCTCAAACTCTTTGCGCTTTTTGCGGTAAATAAATTTCGCGTTTTTAGTGCCTTTCGTGGTTAGTAATTTATTTCAGCCGGCGACGTAATTCGGCGGGATTCCGGCTGCCATGGAAAACAGAAACCACAATGAACTGGGCCGAATCTTCAAGCAGCGTGAAGTAAATCGAATATGGCCAGTTGAACACCTTGATTTTCTGGGTGGTCGGCCCGGCAAAAGGAAATCGTTTCGGGTCTTTGGCAGCTTCGTGAAGAGTCGCTTGAATATCGCGGGAAAATCTCTGTCCGACAGCCTCCGCTTGCGAATCATACCACGCAATGGCCTCGTTGAGTTCCGCTTCGGCCTCACCCTCGAAGATGACCCGAAATGTCATTGCCCGGCGCGGTATCGTTTTTCGATGTCGGCGAAAACTTCTTCCATCGGGCGGCAGCGTTCGGGATGCGCCCGCGCTTCCGCTGCGCGCCGTTCAAGTTCGGCGATTTGTGCGGGCGTGAGTTCGTCGTCGAATTTTCCGCGAAGCTGCTCGAACACTTCGCGTTGCTCTTCAAACGGAAGCTTGTCCAACTGCTCCAAAACTTGTGCCGCACTCATGCCGGCAATTTACTCCTTTCGACTGTTTAGGCAAGCGGGGGTTTTCGCGGTTCAACTCATCCGGCCTGCGGTGGCCCTCACCCGTCACTTCGTGCCACCCTCTCCCATCCGATGGGCGAGGGATAATTTTGTGGGTCGCTTTCCCAGGGTATTCGCTACGCTCAAACCCTGGGCTATTCTCTGTCAGCCTTACAGGCTTTCCATCAGTGTAAATTCGTGAAATTCGCGTCAAACCCTTAGCGTTCTATGCGTTCTTTTGCGGCCAAAGATTTCGCGCGGTTCGTGTAGCTCGCGCATTTATATCCTGGCGCGAGATGCGATGCGCCGGCGGATTTCAGCCAGCAGCTTCCGTCCGCGTGCCGGGTTGCCGCGCCGCTGACGCACCACAAAACGGGCTTCCGCCTGGCGTTCGGCGATGACGTGCGTGACAAAATTATCGAACAGCCTTTGCACGCTCGTGCCGGTGGACCGCGCCGCGCCAATCAGCGCCTTGTGCCGTGAGTTGTCACAACGATAGGGTATGGTTTTCATTTTACAATTTTCAGATGTTGTGCCGGTGTCACCACCCGCGGCGAGGCAAATCTAAGCTCGCCCCGCCCGAAGTCGCGCGTGTTGTGTGTGACCAGATGTTCCACGCCGCCAGCTATCGCCAGTTCCAAAACGTGGTCGTCATCCGCATCCGGAAGGTTTGGCCGCCAGCGGAAATATATCGGCTGCCAAATCGCCGCCGCGCAGAAATCGTCCAGCAACGCCTCGCGCTCCGCCACCGGCACCGGCACTCCACGCCACAAACTTTCCCGTTGCACCAGTTGCTCGTATTCCGCAAACAGGGCGTCACCCATGACGGCTTGATCGTCATGCGCAAGACAACGATCCATTACTTCCGCGCTCGCGCCTTCCTGGCTTCGCAACGCGGCTACGAATACGTTGGTGTCTTGCACGATATCCATGCTGGATAAAATGACATCACAGGTGATGCCAGTCAAGCGGACTTCGGCAACGGCAGGTCATCCGCGTATTTTTTGCAGGTTTTAATTCGTGAAATTCGCGTCAAAACCTTTGCGTTCTTTTGCGGCTAACAAATTTCGTGTTTTTAGTGTCTTTCGTGGTTAGTAATTTATTTCAGTCGGCGATGCAATTCGGCGGGATTGCGGCTGCCGTGGAAAACAGAAACCACAATGAACTGGGCCGAATCTTCAAGCAGCGTGAAGTAAATCGAATATGGCCAGTTGAACACCTTGATTTTCTGGGTGGTCGGCCCGGCAAAAGGAAATCGTTTCGGGTCTTTGGCAGCTTCGTGAAGAGTCGCTTGAATATCGCGGGAAAATCTCTGTCCGACAGCCTCCGCTTGCGAATCATACCACGCAATGGCCTCGTTGAGTTCCGCTTCGGCCTCACCCTCGAAGATGACCCGAAATGTCATTGCCCGGCGCGGTATCGTTTTTCGATGTCGGCGAAAACTTCTTCCATCGGGCGGCAGCGTTCGGGATGCGCCCGCGCTTCCGCTGCGCGCCGTTCAAGTTCGGCGATTTGTGCGGGCGTGAGTTCGTCGTCGAATTTTTCGCGAAGCTGCTTGAACACTTCGCGTTGCTCTTCAAACGGAAGCTTGTCCAACTGCTCCAAAACTTGTGCCGCACTCATGGTGGCAATTTACTCCTTTCAACTAGTTAGGCAAGCGGGGGTTTTCGCGGTTCAACTCATCCGACCTGCGGTGGCCCTCACCCGTCACTTCGTGCCACCCTCTCCCATCCGATGGGCGAGGGATAATTTTGTGGGTCGCTTTCCCAGGGTATTCGCTACGCTCAAACCCTGGGCTATTCTCTGTCAGCCTTACAGGCTTTCAATCAGTGTAAATCCGTGCTTATCCGCGTACTTTTCTTGATTTCCGATAGCTCACCGGCTTCGATTCCGGCTTCGTGCCGTCCATCATGTGCTTCAATTCCTTGATCTGGTCGCGCAGCAGCGCGGCTTTTTCAAATTTCAAATCTTCCGCCGCCTTGAGCATTTCGGTTTCGAGTTCCTGGATCGTCGAGGTCAAATCAATGTCGCCGCCCCCTTCACGCAATACGGCGTCAGCCTCTTTGCGCGTGGATTCGTAAGTCGCCAGGCTTTCCTCGACGGCGCGGCTCACGCTGCGCGGCGTGATGTTGTGTTCCTGATTGTAGGCGATTTGCCTTTTGCGGCGATATTCCGTGACGGCTAGAAATTTCTTGATGCTGTCTGTCATCACGTCGGCATAAAGAATCACCTCGCCATTCAAATGACGCGCAGCGCGGCCCGCGGTCTGGATCAGGCTCGTTTCGCTGCGCAGAAACCCTTCCTTGTCCGCGTCCAAAATTGCCACGAGTGACACTTCCGGCAAATCCAGCCCTTCGCGCAGCAGATTGATTCCGACCAGCACGTCAAATTCGCCTTTGCGGAGCGAACGCAAAATTTCCACCCGCTCAATGGCGTCAATCTCGCTGTGCAGGTAGCGCACATTCACACCGATGTCGCGCAGATAATCCGTCAATTCTTCCGCTGTGCGCTTGGTCAGCGTCGTCACAAGGATGCGCTCCTTGGCATCGGCGCGTGTCCGGCATTCCTCGATCAAATCGTCAATCTGACCCTTGAGCGGCTTGAGCGTGACCCTTGGATCAATCAGGCCGGTCGGGCGCACGACCAGTTCCACAACGCCCGGAACGCCGATCTCCTGGTCGGCAAGTTGCGGCGAATTTTTGAGACTGGCCGAACGGGAGTTCGGCGTTCCGGCACTCTGCCGCGACCAGCCGAGTTCACGCTGCGCCGGAGTTGCGCTGGCGTAAATCGTCTGGTTTTGCATCGCCTGAAATTCCAGGAAGTTCAGCGGCCGGTTGTCCAGCGCGCTCGGCAGCCGGAAACCGTGCTCGACCAAAACCGTTTTGCGAGAGCGGTCGCCTTCGAACATGCCGCCAATCTGCGGAACCGTGGCGTGCGATTCATCAATAACCAACAGATAATCGTTCGGGAAAAAATCGAATAGCGTCGTCGGGCACGACCCCGCCGGACGGTTCGCGATGTGCCGCGAATAATTTTCGATGCCGGAACAAACGCCCATTTCCTCCATCATTTCGAGGTCATATTCCGTCCGCATTTTGATGCGTTGCGCTTCGAGCAGCTTGCCGTGCTTCTCGAAATGCACGATGCGTTCGCGCAGTTCCTCGCGGATGGCAAGGATGGCGCGCTTCATCTTGTCGCCTGTGGTGACGAACTGCCTGGCGGGAAAAATCATGTTCGCCTGGAGCGTCTCGATTTTATTCCCCGTCAACGGCTCAAATCGCGTGATACGCTCGATTTCCTCGCCAAAGAATTCCACACGCAGGCCATCCTCGCGCCCGGCGGGGCGGACTTCAATTGTGTCGCCGCGCACACGAAAATGGCCGCGCTCGAACGCGATGTCGTTCCGGTCATATTGCAAATCCACGAGGCGCGTGAGGAATTGCTCGCGTGAAAGCTCCTGCCCGACCCGGAGGGGAATCACCAGCGCCTCGTAATCCTCCTTGCTGCCGATGCCGTAGATGCACGAGACGCTGGCGACCACAATGACGTCGCGCCGCGTGAACAGGCTGCTCATTGTCGAGAGCCGCAGACGCTCGATCTCCTCGTTCCGGCTCGAATCCTTTTCGATGAACGTGTCCGTGCGCGGGATGTAGGCTTCCGGCTGGTAATAGTCGAAATAGCTGACGAAGTATTCGACGGCGTTATTCGGGAAAAAACTTTTGAATTCGGCGTAAAGCTGCGCGGCCAACGTCTTGTTGTGGGAAATGACCAGCGTCGGCCTGTCAACGTTCCGGATGACATTGGCGACGGTGAACGTCTTGCCGGAACCGGTCACACCGCGCAATGTCTGGTGCTTCGCGCCGGACAGGATGCCGGCGGTCAGCTTCTCAATCGCCTGCGGTTGGTCGCCGGCGGGTTGGTAGTTAGAAACAATCTCGAACACAACCGCCAAAGTAGAGCCGCAACCGGCGAGCGTCAAACGTAACGCGGCTTGGCAACCACGAAACACACGAAAGACACGAAACCAACTGACTCCAAAAGGGCAGCCGGCAAACGCCCGGATATTTCAGCCCAAATCCTTGAGCATCTGCCCGACTGTGACGAGGAGTACCGGCAAATCCTTTTGCACCGCGTCCCACAAGACCTGATGATCCACGTCATCATATCCGTGGCTCAAATGGTCGCGCGTGCCGGCGATTTCCTTCCATGGCATTTCAGGATGTTGCGATCGCAAATCCACCGGCAACCGCTTCACTCCTTCGCCCACGATTTCCAGAAAACGCTCCAGTGCGGCGGTCGCCAGCCAGTCGGCCAGCAACTGCTCCTTGGTTTTGCCCGCGCAAATCGCCTGGAGACGCCTGGCCGCGTCTTGAATCTACCGCAACGTCACTTGCGGCATGCACGCTCATATTTGGTAGTAGGGCACGACGTATGGAGTGCTGGTCCAAACGACTCGTCACCTCGTCGCCTACAAATCAGAACATCACCGTGATTTGCGATTCAAACCATACCAATGCCTTCTTCAGGATTGAAATGCCGGCGGATTTCCGCAACCTTGGCCGCACCCAAATTATGAAGATGCTTTTTGCCTCGGCAATTTTGCTTTCGTCGCTCATTTTGTCCCGCGCCGAAATGACAAATGCCATTCCACTCTGGCCCGACGGCGCGCCCGGCGCGCTCGGGACGAAGTCCAACGACATCCCGACGCTCACGCCATATCTGCCCGACCAAACAAACGCAACGGGGGCGGCACTGGTGATTTGTCCCGGCGGCGGTTACGCACATCTCGCACCACACGAGGGAAATGATTTTGCCATATGGCTCAATCAGCATGGTGTCACCTGCTTCGTCCTAAAATACAGGCTCGGCTCGAGCGGTTATCATTATCCGGCGGAGTTTCAGGATGGAACACGCGCCATGCGCTGGGTGCGGGCGCACGCGGCGGACTATGATATTGATCCAAGGCGCATCGGCATCATGGGATCGTCAGCGGGCGGGCATCTGGCTTCCATGGTGATGACCCATTTTGATTCAGGCGACACGAATTCGCCCGACCCAGTTGAGCGTCAAAGCTCGCGACCGGACATCGGCATCCTTTGTTACCCGGTCATCACCATGGGCGAGTTCGCGCACAAAGGTTCAAAAGACAATTTGCTCGGCAAAAATCCGCCGCCGGAATTGGTGACGGAACTTTCCAGCGAATTGCAGGTGACGACCAACACGCCGCCGTGCTTCATCTGGTGTACCTACGAGGACAAGACGGTGCCGATAGAAAATGAACTGATGTTCGCCGCCGCGCTGCGGAAAAATCATGTGCCGTTTGATTTGCACATCTACCAAAAAGGCGGTCACGGCATGGGCTTGGGCGACAGGACGCCACCGTTCGCCCATCCGCATCCGTGGACGGCCGACTGCCTGTTCTGGCTCAAGCAGCAGGGCTGGGTGAAGTGATCCGGCAGTAAATTGTAGCAGCAGACGTGAGTATGCCCAGATTTTAAGAACGAGCCGGTTGACGCCGGGCTGCTACCGACCGACTTCACTCCGTAACTGGACGGTTTTCACTGCAATAATCCAGAACTTTCCGGCTTGCAGGCCTTCGATGAACTCATACCGGCTTTCCAAATCAACTTGGCATGGGCTGTGCTTTAACACGGCAGATTGCAAAAAAGGCCATGAACACGACAAATCCATTCCAGGTTCCGTCCTGCTTTCAGATTGACCACGAACGCCGCCGCCGCGAGCGATTCAAAAGGACGTTCATCGCAGTCGTGACGGCTGGCATCCTGCTGATGATCGGCCTTTTGATTGAAGGTTGCATGAGCGAACACGCAAAGGCCGCAGCCCCGGCCAGCCCGGTGGCAGATTTGCCGGCACCGCCATCGAATATACCCGCGGTCGCGACGGAGCCGATGCCCGTAACAGTGCCGGAATCAAATCCGCAACCGACGGTGTCTCAATCCCCAACGACTGTCTCAAAAGTGAGCATTTCGCCTGCTGTCCGGTCGGAAACAATCCACGTCGTCAAGGCTGGTGACACCCTGACGCGCATCGCGCTGGCGCACGGAATAACGGTCAGGGCCATTGAAGACGCCAACGGCCTGGCCAACGACCGCATCGCCGTCGGCACAAAACTGAAGCTGCCGGAAATTTGACGCCAGGACCGGTTGGGCGGGGCTGCTTGGTCTTCCTCCACCAAGTGAAGCCCCGCTCAACCCTTCAGTCGGATCAGAACGCTCAAAAATTTCCCCTTGCCAATCCCGTCATTTCCGTTATTATCCATACTGCCTGAGCGCCGCGTGTGCGGACCCACCTCGTAATAGTTTTTGAGGCGGCTTGATTGTCGTAGGAGACTACGGCGAGGCAAGTGTTCATTGAGGCTGAGAAAAAACAGTTAACAATACAACCTAACCTTTAACCTCCGTTGCCGTTCGCAGCGTCGGTAGTTAGGCAATGGAGCTTCGGTTCCCGCCAGTGCGGTTTCCCAAGTTCCCGCAGTTCAACACAGTCATATTATGCTCACAATGGAAGAGGCCATGAAGCAAAGCGCAACGCGTTTTGCCCAGGGCGAAATCGTCAAAGGCAAGATCATCGAAGTCCGACCCAAGGAAGTCCTGGTGGACATCGGCTACAAAAGCGAAGGCGTCATCTCCGGCATCGAATTTCAGGACATCAAGGCCATCAAGGTCGGCGACGAGATTGACGTGCTCATCGAGAAGCTCGAAAACAAGGAGGGCACGGTCGTCCTCTCGCACGAGAAGGCGGAGTTCAAGAAGAACTGGGACAAGATTCTCACGATTTGCAACGAGGGCGGACGCATCACCGGCAAGGTGAAGTCCATCGTCAAGGGCGGGTTGGTCGTCAACGTCGGCGTCGAGGCGTTTCTGCCGGCGTCGCAGATTGATGTCATCACGCCGCGAAACCTCACGGAGTTCGTCGGCAACAGCTACGAGTTCAAGGTCGTCAAAATCAACCAGGAGCGGCAGAACATCGTGCTGTCGCGCCGCGAGTTGATCGAGCAGGAGCGCAATGACAAGCGCGGGAAGTTGCTGGGCGAAATGGTTCCGGGCGACATCCGCAAGGGCACGGTCAAGAACATCACGGATTTCGGCGCGTTCATTGACTTGAACGGCATTGACGGATTGCTGCACATCACGGACATGAGCTGGGGCCGCATCGGGCATCCGTCCGAGGTTTTGAAGGTCGGCCAGGAAATTGACGTGGTGGTGCTGGACGTGAACAAGGAAAAGGAACGCGTCAGCCTCGGCCTCAAGCAGAAGATGGCCAACCCGTGGGACAGCATCGAGACGAAGTTCCCCGTCGGCCAGAAGGTCAAGGGCAAGGTCGTCAGCCTCGTGCCTTACGGCGCGTTTGTGCAGCTCGAACCGGGCGTGGAAGGCCTCGTGCATGTCACCGAACTTTCCTGGACGAAACGCATCGCCAAACCGAGCGATGTGCTCAAGCAGGACCAGGAAATCGAGGCGGTCGTGCTCGGCATCAACCGCGAGGAGCAGAAGATTTCCCTCGGCATCCGCCAGTTGGAAAGCAATCCGTGGGACAACGCCGCGGCGAAATATCCCGTCGGCACCAAGGTCAAGGGCAAGGTGCGCAACCTCACCAGCTACGGCGCGTTTGTCGAGTTGGAAGAGGGCATTGACGGCATGATCCACGTGTCCGACATGTCGTGGACGCGCAAGATCAATCATCCCTCCGAAGTCATGAAGAAGGGCGACGAAGTCGAGGCGACCGTGCTCGAAGTGGATCGTCCGAACCAGCGCATCGCGCTCGGCATGAAACAGCTCGGCACCGATCCGTGGGAAAGCATTGACAAGCTCTACAAGGTCGGCGACCTCGTCACCGGCAAGGTCACCAAGCTCGCCAGCTTCGGCGCGTTTGTGGGCCTGCAACACGAGATTGACGGCCTCGTCCACATCTCGCAAATCAGCGAGGAGCGCGTGGACAAGATCAAGAACGTGCTCAAGGTCGGCCAGGACGTGAGCGCCCGCGTCATCAAGATTGACCGTGGCGAGCGACGCATCGGCCTGTCCATCAAGGCCGCCGCCTACAGCGACGAGCAGCTCAAGGAAGAGCAGAAGATGCTCGACGCGCTCAAGCCCGGCGAAGACCTCGTGGCGTTGCAACACGCCTTCGACGCCGCCGACGAGGCGGTCAAATCGGAATAGTCTGTCCGAACGAAGCAGATTATCAGAACAGGCGGACTGGAAACGGTCCGCCTGTTTTTTTATAACGAGGTAGGGCGGCGCTGCTTGCGCGCAAGCCGATTTTGCGGGTCGCTGCAGCAACGCTGCCCTACCGATTATTTAGCAGCGATTTGTGCCGGTAATGCAGAATCTTGAACTCCGGTTCGTCACGGATGTTCTCCGCCAGTTCAAATTTGTTTTCGAACGCGGGAAAAAAGGCGTCACCTTCCACATCGCGTTTGACAAGCGTCAGGTAAAGGTCGGAACAGCGCGGCAATGCCTGCTCGTAAATCTGCGCGCCGCCGCAGATGAAGATGTCGTTCGGAAATTCCGCCGGATCAAGCTTGTCCAGCGAGTTGAAAATCAGGATTTCCGTCTCCTGCTTTTCTCCGAGCTTGGTGAAACGGAACTGGTAGGCGCGCTTGAGATATTTCCCGCCGCGCCACTCGTGGTATTGGCCGAAAATCTCCGGGTGGCTCTTGATGAGCCGCTGCGGATGCCGCGTGAGGATCATGTTCTTGCGGTTCGGCAGCGGCCTGCCGAGGCTCTCGAACGTCTTGCGCCCCATCACGACCACGTTGCCCATCGTCATTTTCTTGAACCACTTGAAATCCTCCGGCAGATGCCACGGAATTTTGCCATCCGCGCCAATCACGCGGTTCAGCGACATTGCGGCGATGGCTTTGAAGTATTTCACACCCGATTTTTAACGCAAAGACGCGAAGGCGCAAAATTTCTTTGCTTGGCGCCTTTGCTTCTTTGTGCCTTTGCGTTGAAATTCTTAAACCGCAATCGGCGCTTTGATGACCGGATGCGGGTCGTAGCCGACCAGTTCAAAATCCTCGAACTTGAAGTCGTGGATGTCTTTCACCGCCGGATTCAATTTCATCTGCGGCAGCGGACGCGGCTCGCGCGAGAGTTGCAGCTTCGCCTGCTCGACGTGGTTCGAGTAAAGATGCAAATCGCCGAACGTGTGGACGAATTCGCCCGGCTTCAGCCCGCAGACCTGCGCGACCATCAGCGTGAGCAGCGCGTAGCTGGCGATGTTGAACGGCACGCCGAGAAAAATATCCGCGCTGCGCTGGTAAAGCTGGCAGCTCAACTCGCCCTCGCTCACGTAAAACTGGAACAGCGCGTGGCACGGCGGCAGCGCCATCTGCCCGATCTCGCCCGGATTCCAGGCCGTGACGATGTGCCGCCGGCTGTCGGGATTCTTTTTGATCTGCGCGATGACCTCGTCAATCTGGTTCAGGCTGCGGCCGTCGGCGGTGCGCCAATCCGTCCATTGCGCGCCATAGACGCGGCCCAGATTGCCGTCCTTGTCCGCCCACTCGTCCCAGATCGTCACGCCGTGCTCGTTGAGCCATTTCACATTCGTATCGCCGCGCAAAAACCAGAGCAGCTCGTAAATGATGGACTTGGTGTGGACCTTCTTGGTGGTGAGCAGCGGAAACGATTCGCGCAACGGACACCGGATTTGCGCGCCGAACACGGAGAACGTGCCCGTGCCGGTGCGGTCGGCCTTGAACTTGCCGTGTTCGAGCACATGCCGCAGCAAATCGAGGTATTGAATCATCGCGGGAAAAATTTAACCACGAAAGACACGAAAGACACGAAAAAGAAATTAGACACGAATTTCACGGATTGACACGGATTGAATCAGTAAAAATTGGCGAAATTCGTGTCATTGAATTTCCCGGCATTTGCTGCAAACTGTGGGCGCAATGCGAATCCTCGCCCTCGATCACGGAACCAAGCGCATCGGCGTCGCGGTGAGCGACGAGACCAAGACCATCGCGCAGCCGCTGGAATACATTCCCGCCGAGCCGTTCGCGGATTTTCTGGCGCGGCTGAAGCAAATCCTCGTCGAGAAGGAGATTGACCTCGTCCTCATCGGCCAGCCGCGCAACATGGACGGCAGCTACGGCCCGGCGGCGCAAAAGGTGGAGGCGTTCGTCGCCGTATTGAAAACGGCCATCACCGTCCCCATCAAAATGCGGGATGAGCGGCTGACCTCCGTGATGGCCAACCGGATTTTGATCCAGGGCAACGTCCGCCGCGACAAGCGCAAGGAGAAGGTGGACAAGATGGCGGCGGCGATCTTGCTGCAGAGTTATCTGGACGGAATTTAATTTTAACCACGGATGACCACGGATGGAGAACACAAAGAATTTAACGCAAAGGCGCGAAGACGCCAAAGGTGCAAAGACTTTTTTTAACCGCTAATGGACGCTAATAAACGCCAATAGAAAAACAGGAGAGAATAAACCACGGTGAACACGGATGGCGATTCCATAAGCCCTGAATAAAAGACATTAAAATGGGACTTGTGGAACTGTCCCTCCGACAAATGTGGAAAACGTGAAATTCAAACTGGTCATCGCCTACGACGGCACGGCTTACGAGGGCTGGCAGGTGCAGAAGATCGGCACCGGCGTCCAGCAAATCGTCGAGACGGCGCTGGCGAAATTATTTCCGAGCACGCCGCGATTGCACAGCTCCAGCCGCACGGACACCGGCGTCCACGCGCTCGGCATGGTCGCGCATTTTGAAATTCCGCGCGCCGAATTCAAGATGAACATCGGCAGGCTCGCGCTCGCCATCAACGCCTGGCTGCCGGAAGACGTGCGCGTGGTTTCGGCGGCGAGCGCGAAGGAAAAATTCCACGCGCGGTTTGACGCCGGCGGAAAGCAATACCGCTATTTCGTCTGGAACCACGCGGCGATGAATCCCCTGCTCCGCCAAACCGCGTGGCACGTCCCGCGCAAGCTGGATTTGAAGGCGATGCGCGCGGCGGCCAAGTTGTTTGTCGGCAAACGCGATTTCAAATCGTTTGCCGGCACGCACACCTATGAGATGAAAACCACCGTGCGGACGCTGACGCGTTGCGACGTGAAGAAATCCGGCGCGCAGTTCACGTTCATCATCGAGGGCGACGGGTTTCTCTACAAAATGTGCCGGGGCATCGTCGGGACGATTGTGCAGGCCGGTCTCGGCAAGTTTCCGCCGGGCGAAATCAAGACGATGCTGGCAAAGGCCGACCGCCGCGTGGCCGGCATGACCGCACCGGCGCACGGACTGGTGCTGTGGAAAGTATTTTATCGAACGACAAAAGAGACAAAGGCGAAGCAAAGCGGAAATTGGTTTTTAGCATCTTCGTTGCCTTGCGCTTGCGTTAAACCAAAATGAACATCGTCCTGCTTGAACCGGAAATTCCGCCGAACACGGGCAACGTGGCGCGGCTGTGCGCGGCCACAAAATCCGTGCTGCACCTCATCGAGCCATTCGGCTTCAAGCTGGACGACTCGCAGCTCAAACGCGCTGGCATGGATTACTGGCAGCAGGTCGAGTGGCACCGCTGGAAAAACTGGAAGGCATTCGCGGACACACTCACCGAGCCGACACGGCGAGACTTTGGTTCATCGAATCGAACGGCCCGAAACTTTACAGTGAGGCAAAGTTTTCGCCGGACGATTATCTGGTATTTCGGACGCGAGACGGCGGGATTGCCGAAGGCGCTTTTAGAGCAAAACCGCGAACGCTGGCTGCGGATTCCGATGTTCAATGAGAAATCGCGCTCATTGAATCTGTCCAACTGCGTGGCACTGGTTTTATTTGAGGCGCTGCGGCAACAGGGATTCAAGGGCGAGATTTGAAGTTTGTCAAAGCGGTGTGGCCTGCTAATTTTTGCATGGCGGGCGGTTGGCGCAGTGGTAGCGCAGCTCCTTTACACGGAGACGGTCGGGGGTTCGAATCCCTCATCGCCCACCAGCCTTCGCTCTCCGCCATGCTACGAGCTACGGCCCGGCAAGCCAGCATGGAAAGCTTGAAATTTCTGAAAAAATGCGAAGGCTGCCGCGCGATGCGTAACGCAAGTGGGCTGATTATGCAAGAGCTACGGCCCGGCAGGCCAGCTAGATTTCTTCCAAGGTCCCGTCATGGCGCAATTTCATTTTCCGTCCGCGCCATTCGACGGTGTTACCGGTGAACGCACAAAACCACAGCGCGGCCTGCAGCAAATCCTTCACGGGCACGAGCCAGAATGGAGAAACAAGTTTCCGGTCCGGAGTCAAAAGGCGCTGGAGGTTTTGGGCAAGTGCAATCCGAATGAGCAAACAGGAGGCTGCGGCGAGCGGCGCACAAACAGTCCTGGCTGTGAGAATAGAAACGGCCAGCCACAGAAACGACCAAAAGCCGGCATTCGACAGGATACTGAAAAAATAAGGCAACGGCTGGCAGACGCGAATCGTGCGCGCCCAGCGGAGTTGGTGCTTCCAGACATCGCGCCAATTCATCGGCGCATCCCAACATTCCGCGACCACTGGGCAAAGCGCAATGCGATGGCCGTTTTGGGCGATGCGATGGCCGAGTTGATAATCGTCGGCGAGGCAATCGGCCAGGGATTGGAAACCGCCGATTTCGGCGAGCGCTTCGCGCCGGACCAGCATCGCCGCGCCGAGCGCAAAATCCAACGGCTTCAAGGTCTGCGATTGCAAAACCTGGCTCCAGAAATCGGCGTTCATGGCGATGGCTTCCCAGCGCATGGCGGTCGTGGACGGATTCGCCAGCCGATAAAAGCAATTCACCAGACCGGTTTTTTCATCACGCAACGGGGCAACCATGCTGGCCAGAAAATCCGGAGGCACGCGCACGTCAGCATCGCTGACAAGAATCAAATTGTGTTTCGCGAGTTTTTCAAGTTGGACGAGCTTGGTGACCTTGGCGTTGGCGCCGGCGAGTTTTTCGCAGACGACGAGTTGCGCGTCGCACTTTGGATTTTTGGCGATGATTTCCTGAACAATCTTGCAAACCGGATCGTTCGCATCCGCGACGCCGAAGAGAATTTGCGTCTGGCCGGAATAATTCTGGCTGAACCAGCTTTGGAGCGATTCGGCGGTGGTGTCGTCGCAGCCTTTGAGCGGTTTGAGGAGGGTAATTGCCGGGGCAAAATCGGTTTCGGAAACGCGTTCGGTGCAACGGGAATCTGCGCGCGGCAAGCCATTGCCAGAGCGCGAGCGCGAGGCTCAAGAAGCGCGAGGACGGCGAAAATTGCGTTGGCGGAATTCAACAGCGGACAGGCAACAGGAAATCAGGCGTTCGCGCCAGAAATTTTAACTTCGGGATGTTCGTCCAGAACGAGGACGCCGTGCGGCGGGAGGTCGTAATTGCCGGAGAAGGTGTTGCCGGTGAGAAAATCGTGCATGGGCTTGTAAAACTGGATGCGCACGGGCGAGTTCTGGTGGTTGAGCAGGAAATAGACGCGCGTGCCCTCCTTTTGCCTCATGCAGACCTCGACGTTTTCCGGCACTTTGAGGAGCGGATGCAGGTTGCACATCTGGCGCAGCCAGCCGACGAAGTCGTTGTAAAAATGCTGGTGGCTCATCGTGCCGATGTAAATCGCCTTGCCGAGGCCGAAGTTGTTCATCGTCATGGCGGGGCGGCTGGCATAAAAATCCTTCGCATACACGGCGAGAACCTGGCAGCCCTTCGGTTCAATGAGGTCGCACCAGAGCTTGCGCCGGGTGCAAATGGCTGGTCGGGAACGCGCCCTTGAACGTGAGATGATTTTCCTCGCCGGGCGGAATGGGGTCGAATTCCAGAACTTCCAGCCCGAACAGATCGGTCATGTCGTTCGGAAAGCCGGTGTCCGGGGCGATGTGATGCTGATCCACCAGGCCGGTGTTGAAGGTGCTGACGAGCGTGCCGCCGTTTTGGACGTAAAGTTTCAGACGGTCGGCCTCGGCGGGGGCGAGGAGATGCAGCGACGGCGCAAAGACGATTTTGTATTGCGAAATGTCCTCGTTCGGCCGCGCAAAATCCACGGGAATGTTGCGGTCGTGCAGCGCGTTGTAGATGAGTTGAATGTGCTCGCGCAGGCTGAAATATTTGTTCGGCTGGTTCGGCTGTTGCAAGGACCAGTCGTTTTCGTGGCTGTAAAGTATGCAGACTTCGGAAACGACCTTGGTGTCCTTGAGGGAGGGCGCGAGCAGTTTCAATTCATCGCCGATCTGGCTGATTTCCATGAAAACGCGGTTGTTGCCTTCGACGTGGTGCGGGAGGATGGCGCCGTAGAATTTCTCGCTGCCAATCCGGGGCTGGCGCCAGCGGAAAAAAAGGATGCCGCTCGCGCCACGGGAAATGAGCTGATAGGTGAAGAGCCGGATGAGCCCAGGGCTGCACGAGGGAATTCACGTCCTGCCAGGTGACCTGGCCGACTTTCTGTTCCATGGCCCAGAAACCGCAATCGCCGTCGGGCGTGCGGATGTCCGCCTTTTTCAGCGAGCGCAGCATGTCAATGTCGCAGGCCAGTTCGGCGGTTTTCGCCTTCATGACGACATTGCTTTCGATGGAGACAAAGTCCACAGCGTCCGCCATGTCGAAGTGATCATACTGGCGGAGGAAGGAGCGCATCGTGACGGTGACGGGAATGTTGCGGGCAGCGCTCGTGCAGGAGGTCGGCCTGCATCTTGACGAACTGCACCATCGTGTCGCTGCTGAAACGGTTCCAATCCAGCAACAATGCCGGGTTATGCATTTCCGGAGCATACATCGGCATCGGAACTTGTTCCCAGGAGGTCACGGTTTGTCCCCAGAAACGCAGGCCCAACAGATCGTTGAGCCGCTCAATTTTTTCGTATTTGGCCTGAAGCCACAAATGCCATTCCTCGCGCGTGGCTTCGTTGAAGGAAAATTCCGTGTCATTCCCGCCGATGCTGTTGTCAATCTGCCACGCGATGAGCTGGGGATGGTCGCCGAGCGCCTCGGCCATCGCGGTGACAACGCGTTTGGAATAATCCCAAAAGACGTCGCTGCTCAAACAGACCGCGCGGCGCGTGCCCTTCGTGCTTGACGCGGCCAAACTCGTCTAGCGGGAGGATTTCAGGATGTTTGTGCGCGAGCCAGAGGGGCGGCGAGGCGGTCGGCGTGCCGACGACGACTTTGATGCCGTGATGGCCCATGATGTCCATGACGCGGCGCAGCCAGAGGAAATCGTATTTGCCTTCTTCGGGTTCGCAGAGGCCCCAGGTGAATTCGCCGATGCGGACGACGTTGATGCCGGCCTTGACCATCAACGCGGCGTCGCGCTCCCAAGCGCCTTCGGGATTGTCGGCGGTGCCGGCATAAGGAAAGACCCAGTGTTCGGGATAATAGTCAGCGCCAAAAAACATAACCTCTAACTACGGGATTCAGGGAGATGCTAAGAGCAAACTGCCGACGTTTGCAATCCCAAAATCACCAAAACAATGGCGAACAGAAATCCGCGGATTAATTCGATGACTTCTTGAACAGGCCACCCAGGCCCGATGTGATTTTGTTCACTCCCGCGCCCACTGTCTTGCCGGCGTCCTTGCCGATATTGGCGGCGTCGCTGCCGACGGCTTTGATTGTTCCGCTGATGACTTCGCTCAACACCTGTTTCGTCAAATCCGCGGCAGTGATGCCTTCCGGGCCAGTTGCCCAAACCAGTCAGGTGAATGTCCGGCAGTGGCAGGGTGGCGCCGGTGCCAATATGCACCTTGGCTCCAGTAATCAGAAAATCATCCACTTCGAGTTTTGCGCCCGGCTTGGCGGGTGCCGCAGTCTTCGGCGGCTGGTTAGTGGACAGCGGCGACTGGAAGTTCGCGGCGGCGGCGTTCACATTGTCCTGAATTTTTTTCAGGTTGTTCGCGCCGAAAGGATTGCCTTCAAAGGTGATTTCCGGCGACTCAACCCGGACAGACCTGACGACAATCTTGTCCGACAAGACCGACATGGGACTGACGCTAACGGCGGCGAGCGCGACGCTGATGGCGTTGGGCGCCTTGAAACCTTCCGGGTTGCCAATGACGAGATTTTTAACCTTGGCCGAACCGGTCAGCATGGAAACATCCACCGCGTCCACCGTGAGGGTGGTCTGGGTTATTTTCGGGCCAATAGTTTCCATGCCCGCCTTCACAATTTTGCCGAGGAACAGCCCCATGACAATGACCGCGACGACGATCAAAACCAACAGGCCGATGACGATGGTCGATGAGGATTTTTTTAACCTTTTTCATAGACTGGTTCAGTTAACAATTTGCCCGGTCATTTGTCCAGCACAAACACCGCCGGATTGCTTCAAGATTCCGCGAGCGCCTGGATAGATTTTACGAAATCAGAGATCTGATACGGCTTGGCCAGAAAACAATCCGGCTTGATATGCGCGTTGGCATAAATGTTTTCGTCCACCGTGCCGCTCAAGAGGATTGTTTTCTGCCGCGGGTTGACACGCCTGCATTCGCGCACCAAATCCAATCCGTTCATCTCACCCATCGCGTAATCCGTCACGATCACCACCGGCATGGCCGCCGGATATTCCGCCAGCGCCCTCTTCGGGTCGCGGAATGTCCGCACGTTGAAACCGAGCGGCTGCAGCACCGTCGCCGCCAAATCCAGCAGCATCGGCTCGTCGTCCACCACGAAAATCGTGGCAGGCGGGCCGCCGGTGTGACTGGTATTTGGTGAAGCTCATCATACCTTCAAACACCGGCAATCAAACACCCGCACCCTGCGGCTGGCAAGCCTGTTTTGGTGAAAGTTATTCACAGTTGCCGGAAAATTTGCATTGCCAGTGCCACCTTCCTGCCGTAATGTTGACCCGGCAAAAGGGGAAGTAATGCCAGAACCAGGTGTTGCAGTTATGAAAGCAAAAATAATGCCAGCATCAAATCAGAAGAAGGCCACAGGCGCGACACGCCTAGCCTCGCGCCGAAAAGACGCCTGAAGAACCCACCGCCACGACCCCGCCGGCCAAAACCAAACCCAAAACCGCCAAACCGAAAACCCTTCTCTGCCCGCGCTGTTAAAGCGGCCGAAAAAATCTTGAAACCCCGGCGTCCCGCGACTCCCCGCAAAGCAATCGAAGTGCCACCCATTTTGCTGGAAGGCGACCAGCCCGCGCCGCCGCCCGTCAGCGGCCCCGGCGAAAAATTTTCGCTCGGTCCCACGCCGCCCGCGCCGCATTTTGAGACGGCGGAAACCGAACTGCCCGAGGCCTACGGCACCAAAAAGCTTTCCCTGACCGCGCGCGACCCGCACTGGCTTTACGCGCACTGGGATTTGACGCGCGAACAGCAGGCGAAGCTGAACGCGAAGTCGGCGGACAGCCATCTCGTTTTGAGGATTTACGCGGACCGGCTGGAAGGCCATCCGCTCTACGAAATTCACGTGCATCCGGAATCGCGCCACTGGTTCGTGCATGTCGAGCGCGCCGGAAATTCCTACGCCGCCGCACTTGGCTATTACAACTCGCTGGGCCGCTGGACGCGCGTGGCGGCTTCCTCCGCCACCATCACGCCGCCCGACGCGGCAGCCGCGGAGGCCGAGGCGGAATTCGCCACCATTCCGTTTGAATTCCCGTTCGCCAAACTGATGCAAATCATCGAGGACGCCGTGCGCGACCATCTGCCGCTCGCGCAGGCCATCGAGGAATTGCGCCGCCACGGCCATCCCGATTTGCCGCGCCTCGCGCCGCCCGCGCCCAGCCCGACCGCGCACATGGACGCCGCAACAGGAGCAGGCCCTCGCCAAAATCATCAGCATTGATGATACGCGCCGCGTCTGGATGGGCTCGCTCGAAATCACCGAACTCATCCGCCGCCGGCTCGCGCATGAAGTTTCCTCGCTCGGCGTGTCGTCCTTCGGCGGTTCGAGCCTTTCCAGCCCGTTCGGCGGCATGGAGCAGTCGAAGGGATTCTGGTTCAACGTCAATGCCGAACTCATCATTTATGGCGCGACCGAGCCGACCGCCAAAGTCACGCTCGGCGGTCACGAAATCAAGCTGCGCCCCGACGGCTCGTTCAGCTACCGCTTCGCGCTGCCGGACGGGAAATACGATCTGCCCGCCGTCGCCGTTTCCGCCGACGGCACGGACGCGCGCGCGGCGAATCTCAAGTTCAGCCGCGAGACGGAATATCTCGGCGATGTCGGCGCTCACCCGCAGGACCCGTCGCTGAAGGCGCCGTTGCCGGAAAATCTGTGATCGCCATGGACGCGCCACTCCGGGGAGCCATGACGCTCGTTTGTTTCGTCGCCATCTGCCCTGATCGGTCATCGGCCTGCTGGAGATGGGGCTGTATTTGGGGCGAATGTATTGTGCACAAGCACGCCGGTGAAAATATTCCATTTCGCGTTTCCCGTCGATTCCGTTCGTGGCCGGCGTGGTGATTCTGATCAAGGCCAAAGCCATCGCGAAATGGATTTCCGACAAACTGGAATAACTTTCCAGGGTCATGCAAGGCTATCTCTCACTCGTTCTGCACGCGCACCTGCCGTTCGTGCGCCACCCGGAACACGAAAAATTCCTGGAGGAAAACTGGCTCTTCGAGGCCGTCACGGAAACTTACATCCCGCTCCTGCAAACCCTCGAAGGCTGGCGGCGCGACGGCATGACCGCGCCGCTCACGCTCTCGCTTTCGCCGACGCTCTGTTCGATGCTGCTGGATCCGCTGCTCCAGCGCCGTTACGAGCGGCACCTGAACGGGCTGATTGACCTCGCCGAAAAGGAAATCCACCGCACTCACTGGGACCGCGCCTACCGCGAACTCGCCTGGATGTATCACCACCGCTTCACGACCATCCGCGACACATGGGATTCGCACCGGGGCGACCTCGTCGCCGCGTTCCGAAAATTTCAGGACGAAGGCCGGATTGAAATCATCACCACCGCCGCGACGCACGGATTGCTGCCGCTGCTGGCGAACCATCCGCCGTCCGTCCGCGCGCAAATCCTGACCGCGCGCGACCATTACCGGAGTTGCTTTGGCCGCGACCCGCGCGGCATCTGGCTGCCGGAATGCGCCTACGTCGCCGGCGTCGAAACTTTTTTGCAGGAGGCGAACATCCGCTGGTTCATTCTCGACACGCACGGCGTCCTGCACGCGCGCCCGCGCCCGCGCTTCGGCACCTTCGCCCCGATATTACACGCCCAACGGCATCGCCGCGTTCGGGCGCGACTACGATTCCTCGCGCCAGGTCTGGAGCAAGCACGAAGGCTACCCCGGCGACCCGCGCTATCGCGATTTTTACCGCGACATCGGCTTCGACCTGGATTTCGATTACGTCCGGCCGCACCTGCCGTCGCCGGAAACACGCGGGTTCACCGGCATGAAGTATTACCGCATCACCGGCGCTGCGGGCGAAAAGCAGATTTACGAGCGCACCCCGGCGTTGCAGGCCGCCGCCGAACACGCGCAACATTTCCTCGACGCGCGCGTGGAGCAGGCGCGGCAGATCGCCGGCCTGATGGACCGCCCGCCGCTGATCGTCGCGCCGTATGACGCCGAGCTGTTCGGCCACTGGTGGTATGAAGGGCCGGAGTTCCTCGACTACCTCGCGCGCAAACTTTTTTACGACCAGAAAACCATCTCGCTCATCACGCCCGGCGAATACCTGCACCGGCACCCGACCAACCAGATCGCCACGCCGAGCGCGTCAAGCTGGGGCGAGGAAGGTTATCTGCGCGCGTGGCTGAACGACAAAAACGAGTGGATTTACCCGCACCTGCAAGTCGCGCAGGAGCGCATGACGGAGCTGGCGCGGAAATTCCCAAAAGCGACCGGGCTCAAGGCGCGGGCGCTGCGGCAGGCCGGGCGCGAACTGCTGCTGGCGCAGGCCAGCGATTGGCCGTTCATTTTGCGCGCCGGGCACGAGCCCCGATTACGCACGCCGCCGCGTGAAAGACCACCTGCTCCGCTTCATCGCGCTGCACGACCAGTTAACCGCCACAAGCGTGGACGAGAAATGGCTGGCTAGAAGCCGAATCGCGCGACAACCTTTTTCCCGACGTGGATTGGAATTATTGGAAGTAGCCTTACGCAGGCGTGGTTTCCAAACCGGATTTTACCCCGCTGGATGGATTTGACGGAAGTGTTGGGCCATTGGGGCTGGTTGCCTGCGGCGGGAAATCACCAAAGAACAGGATCACCATTGTGGTGGTCCAGGCCAGCAGCAGCGGAAAGAGATAGCGCCCGGTTTCATTGTCGGCCGTCCGCGCGGAAATCACATCGTTCAGGTCGCTGACGCTGACAAAGCTGGCAAACACCACGCTCAAGACGAGCATGGCGCTGACAAACACCGCCAGCGTCCACAGGATGATTGGCCGCCGGGCCGGCGCGGCCACCCAAAACAGGATGGTCATCAGCACGCCGACCCACGCCAGACCGGGCGTCAGATGGTTATACAATGATGACAAGCCGTCCCATTGGCCGGTCCAATGCAGATGCCCGTCCACGGCGCTCCAACTGGCAAAGTCCGGGCTGACAAACAGCCGGGCCAGCATGATCAGAAAAATCTCCGGCGCGCTGGAAAGCGTGGTGCCCGGATGCGCCAGCGCATAGCCCGCCCAACCCGATTCAGGATGCAAAGCGGGGATTTGCGCACGCAGACAGAGGAACGGCAGCGCCGCCAGAAAACAAAACACCAGCGTCCGCCAAAACCGGGGGGACGGTTTCAACGACGGGCGCAGTCTTGGGCAGCACCAGAATCCAGCCCGCCGCCAGCGCCAGGAAGATCATGCCCTCGAACTTTGACATCGCCGCCCCGAACAGCAGCGTCAAGCCCAGGCCCAGCCGGGCGCGGTCCTTTTCCACCAGCCCAATGGCGCATTGCGACAAAGCCCAGGACCGTGAAGAAGATCATCGGCAGCGTGCCGCCTTCCATCTGGACATACGCCTGCGTGAAGGGCAGCAGCAGCACGCCCAGCAGAAAGAACAGCGGCGCATGGAACCGGCCGGTCTTGCCCCGGCTCAACGACGCCAGCGCCAGCCAGCAGGAACAGCAGCATCCACGTGGGCCAGAATTTGGTGACAAATTCGTCCACATGGCCGATGGAATCGTAGGTGGCGGCGTGCAGCGACGGCACGAGCGTGGGATAATCCATATGCGCATAGGCCAGCCGCGGATTGGAGAACCAGCCCACAATCTCATGGCCCGTGCAGAGGAAGAAAATCTTCGCCTTGAAAGCCCAGTCCGCCACCGCGTCGAATTCAACGAGGCCCATGCACGCGGCCAGCCGGAAGAGGATCAGGAAGACAACCAGCACCGATTGCAACGATTACCATCGTGACGGGATTGGAAATGGATTTCCGAAAACCGCCGGCAATCCCGTTGCCAAAGACCTTCCGGTCACGCCACAATTCAGCCAGCGCGCCCGATGTCGTCAGTGCCAGCACCCAGCCGCGTCCGTGGAAGCCGCACAATTTGACACCCAGCGTCAGCGCAGCCACCGCCATCATGCCCAGACCGAGGCCGCACGCCAGTTGTTCGGCCAGAGGCATCCGCCCGCTCAACATGGGGCCGAACAAAAGCCGCAGCAACCAGACGCCCGACAGCGCCGTCAGCAGCGGCAACAAAAAGGCCACCGCCTCATCGGAGGGTGAATCGAACCAAATTGGATTGGCCGCTTTATTTTTAGGCAAATCGGGCGAGGCAGTGATATGAAGCACTTCATCAGGCGTCAGGTCCGCCCGCACAGTCGAAGCCGTTCGCACGGATCTCCTCATCGGACACCGTGCTGCGGCCCTGAAAGCCGTCTGCGGTGTAGCGCGGTTGATCCAGAGTCACCGCCACCTCGCGCGGGAAGAGATAGTAAGTCAGGTAGTAATAATTCCCGAGCCTGCCGGCATTGGAGGTCCCGATCATACCCGTCATGAAAACGCGAGCATTTACCGGAAGCGTCAGATCCAAGGTGCGGTCCGCCCCAGAGGCTGCATACACTACCAAGTCCCGCTTCACGATGTCGGGAGTATTCGCAAGATATTCCCCCATGGACAAGGATCCGGCAACGGACGCCATGCCGAGCCGCCTGCTGTTGAAGCCCACAATCTGCATGGCCACCATCAAGCAGCCGAAAACCACGAGCAACACACTGGCTGCCATCACGCTGCGACGGCTCATGACCTTGCAGAAGTTTCGGATGCACCGCCGCCAGCCATGGATTGCATGGGTCAAAGAGTGCAAGCGGATTACCCATCCGTCAAGTGAAGGGAGAAATCTTCCCAACTTGCCGATGATGGCACGCCGGTAGTCTGCATACTTGAAGTTTTACAGTTGCCACGCCCAGCCATCGGTTTAGATTGTCCATGTTCAAATGAAAATTGCATTGTCCATTTTGGGGCTGGCGCTGTTTTCGCTGTTCAACGCGCAGGCGCAGGTCGTCACGGTACAGGTAACGCTGGAGCAGGAGCAGTTCCTGCCCGGCGAGTCACTGCCGGCAACCGTGCATATCGTCAACAATTCCGGCCAGTCGCTGCATCTTGGCGCGGACGCGGACTGGCTGACGTTCACCGTGGAGTCGGTGGACAACGACTTTGTGGTGATGAAGAACGCCGACCCGCCGGTGGTGGGAGAGTTTGACCTGGGTTCATCGGAGGTGGCCACGAAACGGATGGATCTGGCGCCTTATTTCGACGATGACCCATGCGGGACGTTATCGCGTGGTCGCGTCGGTTCACATCCCGGAATGGAGCACGGATGTAAGAAGCCCGGCGAAGGAGTTCGACATCATTGACGGGGCGCAGTTGTGGTCGCAGGATTTCGGCATGCCGGTGCCCGCCGGGGTGACGAACCAGCTGCCCGTCGTCCGCAAATACATCCTGGAGGAGGCAAACTATCTGCGGCAGCAATTGCGGATGTATGTGCTGGTGAGCGACCAGACCGGGACACGAGTACTCAAAGTGTCGGCCATCGGGCCAATGGTGTCGTTCAGCCAGCCGGAAGCGCAACTGGATCGCGCGAGCAACCTGCACGTACTCTATCAAAGCGGAGCACAGTCATTCATTTACTCGGTGGTGAATCCCGACGGCAACATCACGCAACAGGAAATTTACGATTATCTGAACACACGCCCGCACCTCGCCGTGAACGACGCCGGCGACATTGTGGTAAAGGGTGGCGTGCGACGCGTCAAACCCGGGGAATTGCCGACGGTCAGCACGCCGGGTGAACTACCCGCGACGGCACCCGCGCAGCAGTAGAGCATTTCACTGCATCAAGTCTTCCTTCGACAGCACCTGCGCCTGCATGGCGTTGATGATGATGCGGACGCGGTCGAGCACCATGTCCTGCGTCTCGGCCAGCGCATGGGATTTCAATTTCACCTGCACGGTGGCGACGGCTACGCCGTTCCGGTCGTTCAGCGGCATGTCCACCACGACCTTTCCCTTTTCGTGGCCGTAATAAATCGCGCCCGTGGCGAACGCGTTCTTTTCCGCGTCCGTTCCCGGCTGGCCGGCTTCCGTTTCATCCTTGCTGGCGAGAATCCGCATTTGACCTTTGTCATCGGGTGCGTAAATCCGCAAACCCAGGATACGCGGATACTTTTTCATCATGTCGCGCACAAGCAACTGCGCCGCCGGCACGACCGGCGTGTAATCCACCGTCGTGTCGCCGAAATAACTCACCGCGTCGGACTTCGTCCAGAAACCGATTTTGCCGGCGGAGAACGAGCTGTCGTTAAGCGTCGGCATCAGGGGTTTGTCGTCGAGCCAGCAGGTAATCTGGTCGCCCAAGCATTGCACGGCCAGCGTGTGCCAGAGTGTTGGTGGCGATGTCAAGCGCCGGGCCGATGGGGTCGGAACGGATGCCATCCACGACCTTGTAGAAGCGCACGTTGTGACCCAGCGCGCTGGCGCGAAGCACGTAAAAGTTCGACGCGTTCTGGAAGCGGAACACGATGCCCGCCATCTGTTCGGCCACGCCGCTGACAATTTTGAAATGCGTCGTCACCTTGAAATTTTTGAACGTCTCGCCAGCGTAGATGAACATCGGGAACCGCTCGTCGGTCGGGTCCTGGCTCAATTGGGCGAGCACAGGCCGGCGGATTGCATGAGCCGTCGAAGTGATTTGCGGCATCAGCGGCGCGAAGGCCGAGGGCGATTCGTCCGTAACAATCTTCCAATCGCCCGGCTGGTCTGCTCCGGCGAGGGCGTTGTAAAAATTGGTTGGCGACAGGCCCGCGGTTAAATCGCTGAAATTGATTGTGATTTCCGCGCCGGAAGCAGACACCGCCAGCGCAAGCCAGAAACCCAAAAATGATTTTCGCATCGCGCGGAGGCTGGCAAAAAAAAGGCCGGGCGACAAGCAAATGCGCCCGGCATTGAATATTTGCACCGGCGATTAGGGCTTCCAGATCATGTCCGCCACGGTCTTGCCGGCGGGGATGAACGGGATGACGTGCGTGCTGTAAGGCGTGATGACGTCGAGCACATACGGTTCGTCGGCATCGAGCATCCGCTGGATGGCGGCGCGCAAATCCTTCTTGAACATCACGCGCTCGCATTTCACGCCGAAGGAATTGCAGACGCGGACGTAGTCGGGATAAATCTCCGGGCGATGTTGCGGGTCGCCGAGGTAGGTGTGGCCGCGGTTGCCGCCGTAGAAATTATCCTCCCATTGCACGACCATGCCGAGGTGCTGGTTGTTCAGGATGATGGCCTTCGCGGCGATCTTCTCGATGTGCGCGGTGGCCAGTTCCTGGATGTTCATCAGGAACGAGCCGTCGCCGTCAATGTCAATGACCTGCTTGTCGCGGCAGCGCGACCTTCACGCCGAGCGCGGCGGGATAGCCGTAGCCCATTGAGCCGAGGCCGCCGCTGGTGGTGAACTGGCGCGGGTATTTGTATTTATACCATTGGCCGGCCCACATCTGGTGCTGGCCCACGCCGGTGGTGATGTAGGCTTCGCCCTTGGTCAGATCATAAAGCGTCTCGATGACCATTTGCTGCAAGATGACTTCGCTCTCCTTGCCCTGCATGTGGTCCACCATGTGGTCGCTGTTGGCGATCTCCGGCGTGATGCGGTAGGCGAACGGCGCCTTCTTCTGCCACTCGGCGATCTGCGCGAGCCACGCGGTGTGCTTCTTCTGAATCGGGCGTTTAGCAACGAGCTTGTTCAGGCGCGTGAGCGCGTCCTTGATGTCGCCGACCACCGGCAGGTTCGCCTTGCGGTTTTTGTTCAACTCGGACGCGTCAATGTCAATGTGGACAATCGTGCCGGTCTTGCAGAATTCCTCGAACTTGCCGGTCACGCGGTCGTCGAAGCGCACGCCGAACGCGAGCAGCAAATCCGCGCCGTCCTTCAACTTCACCATCGGGTCGTTGAAAGATCTTGCGGTATTCGTATTCGCCGTTCACCGCCCAGTTCGCGGAGGCCGAGCCGTGCATGCCGAGCCAGCGCAACGAAAGCGGATGCGTTTCCGGGAAACCGCCAATGCCCATGAGCGTGGTCGTCACGGGAATGTTCGTCGGCCTCGGCGAACTTTTTGAGTTCCGCCGCCGCGCCGCTGGTGATGATGCCGCCGCCGCAATAAATCACCGGGCGTTCGGCCTTTTCGATGAGGCCGATGATTTCGTTGAGCGCGATGTCGTCGGCCTTCAAGTCCGGCTGCGTGTAGCCGGGCAGACCTTTTTTGATTTGCTCCAGCGTCGGCCAGACCGGCTGCGTCTTGGCCTGCTGGATGTTCTTCGGAAAATCAATCACCACCGGGCCGGGCCGTCCGGATTGCGCGATGTAAAACGCCTCCTTCACGATGCGCGGAATGTCGTTGATGTCCGTGATGAGATAACTGTGCTTCACGATGGGCAGCGTCACGCCGATGATGTCGGTCTCCTGAAACGCGCCGCGGCCGATCATCGCCTGCGTCACCTGGCCGGTGATGGCGATGAGCGGGCAGGAATCCATGTAGGCGTCGGCGATGGCGGTGACGAGGTTCGTCGCGCCGGGGCCGCTGGTGCCCATGCACACGCCGGCCTTGCCGGTCGACGCGCGCATAGCCTTCGGCGGCGAAACTGCCGCCCTGTTCGTGGCGCGGGAGGATGGTGCGGATCTTGGAATGCGTGAGCGACTGGTGGATTTCCATGCTCGCGCCGCCGGGATAGGCGAAAATGACCTCGACGCCTTCGCGTTCGAGGGCTTCCACAAAAATGTCGCGGCCCGCACATGGCCGGGCCGACTTCGGCGCGCGCGGCGGAGGCGGCGGATTTCTTCTTTTCAGCTGGTTTCAGTTGTCTTGCTCATGTTTTCTTTCAGTTGTGGCCGGTGGCGCGGATTAAACAAAAACCCACAGCCGTTGCCAGCCGTGGGTTCTTGTTAAATTGTTTCGTTCAACAAGCGCCAACGGCGTCGCCGACTACAACGACGACGACAGCCAGATTAACGACTTGTGAAACGTTTTTCAACATTGCGGGGTTAGTCTAACGGAATTCCATGGCGCGGTCAAGCCTCGTTTTTGGCCAAATTTACACCCTTTTTTGCTCAACCTCGGCGATGTATTTGCGCGTGGCGGCGGGCAGGTCATGCCAGATTTTGATGGAAATGAGCGTGCCGATGATGGCGAAGGGCATCACGAAAAGCGGCAGCCACTGCCAGTTCGCGATCCTTGGACGCAAGCAAAAAGCCGAGGCCAAAAGATTGGATGCCGCTACCGATGTAGGCAAAGCCGTTGACGATGCCCATGCACGTCGCGGTCGCCTTGCGTCCGCCGAAATCCGTCGCCGCCGTGCCGGACATCAGCGACGTGATGCCGATGGACGCCATGACGATAAACACCGCCGCCCAGCCGACGATGAGCGGCTGCGAAGACAGGAACACACGCCATCAGCACCGCCATCACCAGGACAAAGCCGCACAGCAAAGCCGTGGGCGGCCCGCGCCGGGAATGAAACAGTTTGTCGGAAATCAAGCCGCCGGAAAATCCGCCGACAATGCCGAACACGCAGGTGAACCAGCCCCAGTGTTGCGGATAATATTCCGCGCCCGGTCTGTTTCACCTCGCCAGCAAAACTGGAATACCATTGGGTCATGCTGTAACGAAAGACGCCGCCCGTCAGTTCGACGCAGGCGATCAGCAGCATCAGCTTGCTGGTGAAAACTTTTTTCAGCAGGTCGAGCACGGAAAATTCGACGTGCATCTGGCCGGACGAGGCGTCGTGCGTGTCGAAGTGCGGAAAACCCGCCTCCTCCGGCGAATCCTTGATGAGCCACAAATCGAGCAGCACCCAGAAAATCAAAATGGCGGCCGGGAATGTAAAAGATCGACCAGGTCGCATCCAGCGGTGCGGCCGGCGGGCACAAAAATATTGTGCAGCAGAGCCAGTTGCATTTGCCTTGGTCATGGCAATGATCGAGCCGCCCCAATCGAACGCGAAATAGACGCCGATGGAAATGAGCGTCCCGAAAATCGCGCCGAACACGCCGCGCTCGCGCACATGAAACCAATACGCCTTGACCTTGATGATGGACATCGCGCCGAAGCTCTGGAAATACATGTTGACCGCATAAAGCAGCGAGAAGCTGGCGACGAGGTTGACCTTCAGATGTTTGGCGACGATGAGCCAGGTCAGGATGCCGAGCGCGACATTGGCCAGCGACGCGCCGACGGCGGAGATGATCATCCCGCGTTCTTGCCGCCGAGATTTTTGTCAATGAGCGGGCCGTTGACCACGAAACGACAGCGCATAAACCCACGTGCCGACGCCGAAAATGATCCCGAGATCTTCCTTGGACATCAGCGTTCCCAGCGCGCCCTTGGCGACGATGATATTGTAGCGGCCCATGCACAGGAACGCGTAGGTCATGCCCAGCGGAAACCAGTTGATGAAGCGGCGCATCATGAACCAGCCGCCCGTGCTTCAGCGGATTGTTGAAAAAATAGGCGACCACAACCGCCGCCAAGACAAAGCGCAATCGTGGCCGGATAAAGAAAATCTGGAATCATTCTGTCGCAGCGAAGCAAAACAGAGCCGCGCGCGCCGGTCAAAGGATTTTCAGAAACAAAAAAGCCGCGGAAAATTTTCCGCGGCTTGATGAAAACTTGTGACCGGAACTATTCGGCCTTTTCCTTCTTCTCGGCCTTCGGGGCTTTGGCGGCTTTGGCCGGCTTTTCAGCTTTGGCCGCATGCGGTTTCTTCTCACCGGCGGCTTCGGCCTTTTCAGGCTTTTCGACCTTCGGCGTCGTGTTTTGCATGACCGCGTTTTTCGGTCCGGGGCTTTTCAGCCTTCGCATCGGCGGCGGCCGGCCTCCGGCGTGGGCGCGGGTGCCGGCGTCAGGCTTTCGACGCGCACCTTGAGCGTGCCTTTGACCTCGGCGTGCAGATGCAATTCGATTTCGTATTCGCCGGTCGCGCGGAGCGGGTGTTCGAGATGGATTTTCCGCTTGTCGAGCGCGATGTCGAACTGGTGCTTCAATTCGTCGGCAATCATGCCGGCCGTCACCGAGCCGAACATCTTGCCGTCCTCGCCCGCCTTGACCTTGATGACGCAGGTGAGCTTGGAAACGCCCTTGGCGAGTTCGGTCATGGTGTTGAACTCGTGCGCTTCGCGTTCGGCGCGGCGCTGGCGCAGCGCCTCGATCTGGCGCTTGTTGGATTGCGTGAGCGGAACCGCGAGCCGTTGCGGGAACAGGTAATTGCGCGCATAACCGGCGGCGACGCGGACCTGGTCGGATTCACCGCCGAGGCCGACGATGTTGTGCGTGAGGATGACTTCAGTCTTTGGCATTTGAAAAGTTAAGTGTTGAGCGTTGTTGGTTGAGAGAAAATTCCCCTAAATTTCAAAATGGAACGTCGTCGCTGCGGAGGCTCGGCATCGCTGCCATCAGGCGCTGGCGCGGATGCAGCCGCCGGACGCGGAGCCGGGGCTTCGGAGGCGTCACCGCCACGACCACCGCCGGAATCAAGGAATTGAAAAGTTTCCATCACGACGCCGAGTTTGCTTTTCTTCTGTTTGGTCTGCTTGTCTTCCCAAGTTTCGTAGCGGAGTCGGCCTTCAATCAAAATGGGGCGGCCCTTCTTCAGGTATTGGCCGATGGTTTCGGCGGTTTTGCCGAAGGCGTCCACGTCCACAAAAGTGACTTCCTCCTTCATCTCGCCGGTTTCGCTTTTCCATTTGCGGTTGCAGGCGAGGCCGATGCGCGCGACCGCCGTGCCCTTGGGCGTGTAGCGCAATTCGGGGTCGCGGGTGAGATTTCCGGCAAGGATGACTTTATTGAAGCTGGCCATAGGGCCTCCGTGGTTATGCGATTATTTCGCGGGTTTGGGTTCCGGCGACAGCGTGAACAGCACGCGGAAAACTTCCTCGTTCAGCGCGAACTTGTGCCGCAACTGCGCGACCAGCGACGGCGTGCCGGTGAAAATGACGTTGGCGTAAAAGCCGGCGGTGTGCTTGTTGTCGGCGACGCGCATGAAATTTTTCTTGTCCATTTTCTGGACCGTCTCGACGGCGCCGCCCGCCGTCGTGATTTCCGCGGAAATCTTGTCGAGGGCGTCTTTGACGCCTTCTTCGCTTCCCGCCAAATTCAAGATGAACAGACCTTCGTATCGTTTCACTTTTTTTTCTCTTCGTTCGCGGAGCCGTCCACGGCTCCGTTAAACCGGTTCATTGCCTTTTCCATTCCGTCGGCCAGCCAGCATTCCGCCTGGCCGGCCGCCCGGACCAAAACTTTTTCCATCAGCGCCGCTTCTCCGGCATTGAAACGCGCGAGCACGTAATCCGTGATTTCCCGCGCGCCGTCCGCCCGTCCGATGCCAATCCGCAGCCGCGCAAACCCGCGCGTTGCCAGATGCTGCTCGATGGACTCCAGCCCGTGATGGCCGCCGCTGCTGCCACTCGCGCGCAGCCGGATTTCGCCCAGCGGCAAATCCGCGTCGTCCACCGCCACCAGCAGCCGTTCCAACGGCAACTGATAAAAATTCTTCAACGCGCCGACCGCTTCGCCGCTCAAATTCATGAACGTCTGCGGCTGGCAGAGCAGGACGCGCCGTGCCATCCTGTTCGCTGCGAGCGATTCGCGCGCTGAACTTGCGTTCGTTCTTCCAATCCGCCTTCCAGCGTGCCGCCAGTTTTTCGACCAGCACAAACCCGGCGTTGTGGCGCGTCTTCGCGTATTCCGCGCCCGGATTGCCCAGACCCACGATGAGATGGCATGACTCCATGCGCGGGAATGGCGATCCCGCACTGCGGGACCGCAAAAATTACTTCTTCTTCTCCGCCGGCTTCTTCTCGGCGGCGGCGGGAGCTTTGGCACCGGCAGCCGGAGCCTTCTCCGCGCCCTTGGCAGCGCCTTTTTCGGCGCCCTTCGCGGGGGCTTTTTCGCCCTTGGCCGGAGCAGCGCCTTCTTCGCCTTCTTCCTTCTTCTCTTTGAGCATTTCCACGTCGCCAGCGGCAGTCGGAGCGGCCTCGGTGGTGGCGGCTTCTTCCTCTTCCGTGCGCGGCATGGCGACGGAGACAACCGGGATGTTCTTGTCGCCCAAAATTTCAACTCCCGCAGGCAGCTTGATTTCGCCAATGTGGATGGCCTTGCCGAGTTCGAGGCTGCTCACGTCCACGATGATCTGTTCCGGCAAATCCTTGGGCAAAGAGCGGACCTTGAGCTTGAACAGGATGTGTTCGAGCACGCCGCCGCTGTTCTTCACGCCGGCGGCCTCGCCGGTGGTTTCCACCGGCACATTGACGGTGACCTTTTCGTTTTCGGAGACTTCGTGAAAATCCACGTGCAGCACCTTGCCATCGAGCGGATGATGCTGGATTTCCTGCACCAGCGCGAGGCGCTTGGCGCGCGCGTCGTTCTCGACGGACAAATCCACAAGCAGGTTTTCGGAGACGGAATGGTGGATCAAGTCGCTGAATTCCTTCGCGCTGACCTCGAGGTTCTGCGGCTTGGCCTGGCGGCCATAAATGATCGCCGGCACGCGGCCCACGCTGCGCAACTTTTTCACTTCACCCCGCCGCACTTGCGTGCGCGGAAACGCTTTTAATGGCACTGATTTCATTTTCTAAAATTAAATTATCGTTCACGGCGCTAACTGGTGCGCCCGCCTTTGAATTCAAACAGTGAATTCACCGACGAATTGCTGTGAATCCGTTTGATGGCTTCACCCAAAAGTCCCGCCACGGACAGCGTGACAATCTTCACACCGTCAATTGGCGGGCGTTGGACTGTATCAGTTGTAATCAATTCGTCAATCACTGATTTGCGCAATCTTTCGATGCCTATCTCGCTCAAAATGGCATGGGAAACACAGGCCAGAATTGCTTTTGCGCCCTTTTTCTTCAGCAAAGCCGCCGCCTGCGTCAATGTCCCCGCCGTTTCCGTCAAATCGTCCACCAGCAGGATGTTTTTGCCCTTGATGTCGCCGATGACGGCCATGGACTCGACTTCCGTGGCGCTTTTGCGCCGCTTGGCGACGATGGCCAGGCCCGCCTCCAGCACTTGCGAATAGGCATGCGCCATCTTCAAACCGCCCACATCCGGGCTGACCACGACGAGATCTTTCAGGTTTTTCTTCCGCAAATACTCATACATCACCGGCGCGGCGTAGAGATGATCCACCGGGATGTCGAAGAACCCCTGAATCTGCTGCGCGTGCAAATCAATCGTCAGGATGCGGTTCGCGCCCGCCGCGACGAGCAGGTTGGCGACGAGCTTGGCGGTGATGGGCACGCGCGGCTGGTCTTTGCGGTCCTGGCGCGCGTAACCGTAAAACGGCAGCACCGCCGTGATGCGCTTGGCGCTGGCGCGGCGCAGCGCGTCAATCATGATGAACAGCTCCATCAGATTGTGGTTCGTCGGCGGCGATGTCGGCTGGACGATGTAAGACCTCCTCGCCGCGCACGTTCTCCTCGATTTTGACGAACGTCTCGCCGTCGGGAAACGGCTTGATGGCGCACTTGCCGAGTTCGCAACCGACGGATTTGCAGATGGCCCGGGCCAAAGGTTCGTTTGCTGTGCCGCTGAAAATTTTCACGCTTTGTTAAATAAAGGTTAAATGAAAAAACCGCCGCAACCGGCGGGTGAAATTGCGCCTAACTTTAGCAACGAACAATCTTGGCGCAAGCGCGAATTTGAATCAACCGGGCGGTTTTTCGGCGATGATGCGATGTAATTCGCTTTCAAAGACATCGTAGACCAACGCGCGGTCATTCATATAAACGCATTCGATGGTGCGACCGCCCGGATAACGAAAAACTACACGATATGAGCCAATCCGGAGCCTGTAATAACCTTCCAACTGGTCGCGTAAGGCCCGGATATCGCCGCGCTCGTCCGCTAATTGCAAAACGGCACGCTTTACAGCCCGGCGCTCTTGCAGACCGAGCCGCGCGTAAAATTTCCAAACCTGCTCGCGGACTTGAACGCGATAGCTCATTCAGGCAGGTCTTTCGCCGCGTATACCTTTCCATGTCCGGCCTCGGCTTCACGAATCGCCTGCATCGCCTTCGGGTCGGCGAGGATTTCCATCGTTTCCAGCAATTCGTTCAGCCGTTGTGGGCTCAAAACATAAGCCACCGGCTTTTGATGCCGCGTGATTGTGGCGAGGTTACCGCGCTCGGTCGCGCGAACCATTCCAGTGATGTCCTGCTGCGCTTCTTTTATTGTATATGTATTTTTCACTGAAAAAGGAATACAATTTTAGACGTTGAAAGTCAAATTAAAATCCCGCTAACATTCGACACGCGTTATCGGATTTTGGGCAAAACCGGTCCGCGCGTCTCCGTCATCGGGGCCGGCACCTGGCAGTTCGGCGGCGAATGGGGTGTTAATTTATCCAAAACCAGGTGGATGCGCGACCCGCTCGTCTCCTCTGTGGTTTGCGGCTGTAAAAAGCCCGAACAGGTCAGGCGAATGCTGGCGTGGCGGAGATGGTACTGGTATAGCACCATCTACGGCACTAACTACAAACTTGTCCGTCCGTAAATAATGCGGGTCGTATGCGGCGAGATAAATCCGAATTCATCGTGTAGTTCAGAAGAAAATATACCGTCAGGATCGTAACCGAAGCGTTTAAATGATTCGTCTCGCAACACAGCGGTAAAATCTGAATCTTCTTCGCAAAGCGTATCAGCGATTGGGTGAACTGCAACCACGCCCGCGCTTTGGGTAAAATGTTTCCCGTCCTTAACAGCGTGAAGCGTCTTTTTTACACCGACCCCGAAGTAAAGGTGATGAATATTCCATCCATATCCCTTGTGCTTTCGTTTTAGGCGATCACCTCCAGCTAAGAGGAATGAATGGATCGCCGGATCGTTCGACCAACCACGTCGGTAGATTCCTCGTTCGCGAAGCAACTCCAGAATTTGATTCGGGTATGTGTGGTAACCATCGCGCGAACAACCATTCCATAACAACAAAGGTTCTTTCGGCCACTTGACGAATTCATCCAAGTTTGAAAGCACAGTTCGGCGGATTTCTAAAATACTATTCATGCTTTCTGAATCTGCGCCAAGCAGCGAAATCGACCTACGAAACTTAAGGCAAATCCGTCGCGCCCATCAGGTAGCGGTCGCATTCGCGGGCCGCGCCGCGGCCTTCGTTGAACGCCCACACGACGAGGCTCTGACCGCGCCGGCAGTCGCCGCTGGCGAACACGCCCTTGATGTTCGTGGAGTACTTCTCGAAATCGGCTTTTGCATTGCTGCGCGCATCGCGCTCGATGCCGAGTGATTCAAGCAATGGCTGTTCGGGTCCGAGGAAACCCATCGCCAGCAGGACGAGTTGCGCGGGCAAAACTTTTTCCGAGCCGGGAACATTCTTCGGGATGAACTGGCCTTTGTCGTTGCGCTCCCATTGCACATGAACGGTGTGGACAGCTTTCACATGGCCATGGGCATCACCTTCAAATTTCGTTGCGGTGGTGAGATAAACGCGTGGATCGGCGCCAAATTTAGCGGCGGCTTCCTGCTGGCCGTAATCCATCGCGTAAACCTTCGGCCATTCGGGCCACGGATTGTCCCTGGCGCGTTCTAACGGTGGCTTGGGCAGGATTTCCACCTGCACAAGCGATTTGCAGCCGTGCCGCATCGATGTGCCGACGCAGTCCGTCCCCGTGTCGCCGCCGCCGATGACGACGACGTCCTTCACCGTGGCGTCAATGAAGCTGCCGTTCTTGTGTCCGTCCAGAATGCTCCTGGTGTTCGCAGTGAGAAAATCCATCGCGAAATGGATGCCCTTGAGCTGGCGACCTTCGATTGGCAAATCGCGCGGCTTGGTCGCACCGGTAGCAAGGATGACGGAGTCGAACTCTTTTAACAGCTTTTCCGCCGGATAATTTTTCCCGACCTCGGTATTGCAGACGAACTGGATGCCTTCGTCCTGCATCTGCTTGATACGACGCATCACGACCTTGTTTTTGTCGAGCTTCATGTTGGGGATGCCATACATGAGCAGGCCGCCGGGGCGGTCGGCGCGTTCGAATACGGTGACAAGGTGTCCCGCCTTGTTGAGCTGGGCGGCGGCGGAAATTCCCGCAGGGCCGGAACCGATGACGGCGACCCTTTTGCCGGTGCGTTTCCTGGGCGGTTCGGGTTTGACCCAGCCGTTTTCCCAACCGTGGTCAATGATGGCGCACTCGATGTTCTTGATGGTAACGGGCGGGTTGTTGATGCCGAGCACACACGAGCCTTCGCATGGCGCGGGGCAGACGCGGCCGGTGAATTCGGGGAAATTATTTGTCTTGTGCAGGCGTTCAAGCGCTTCCTTCCAGAGGCCGCGATAGACCAGGTCGTTCCATTCGGGAATAAGGTTGTGTATGGGGCAACCGCTGGCCATGCCGCTGACGAGCTGACCGGTGTGGCAGAACGGGATGCCGCAATCCATGCAGCGCGCGCCCTGCTTTTTCAGGTCGGCCTCGGGCAGGTGCTCGTGAAATTCCTTCCAATCGGCAACGCGCGACCCCGCCGTGCGGTCTGCCGGCAGTTCGCGCTGAAACTCCAAAAATCCGGTTGGTTTTCCCATCGTTGATTTGGGTTTAATAATTCCGATTAACTCAATGCCCGCCCTTCACATTTTCCTCGAACGCAGCCATGATCGCCTCCTCGCCGCTCAAGCCTTGCGACTGCACTTTTTTCAGCGATTGCAATACGCGCTTGTAATCCTGCGGCATGATTTTCACAAATTTCGGCGCAAACGACTGCCACTCCGCGAGAATTTTCGCCGCGCGGGTGCTCTTGGTGTTAATCGCGTGCTCTTCAATGGCCGCCTTGAGTGTCGCAAAATCCTCCTCTTCGAGTTTTTCGAGGCCAACAAGCTCCATATTGCAGCGGGTCGCAAAATCTCCAGCTTCGTCGAGAACGTAAGCAATGCCGCCGCTCATGCCAGCGGCGAAATTGCGTCCGGTCCTGCCTAGGATCACCACACGCCCGCCGGTCATGTATTCGCAACCATGATCGCCGACGGCTTCGACGACGGCGTTGACGCCGGAGTTGCGGACACCAAATCGTTCGCCCGCCACACCGCGAATAAATATCTCGCCCGATGTCGCGCCGTAAAGCGCCACGTTGCCAATGATGATGTTGTCCTCGGCCACGAAGGTCGAACCCTTCGGCGGATAAACGATGATTTTTCCACCGCTCAAACCTTTGCCGAGATAATCGTTCGCATCGCCTTCAAGCTCAATCGTCATGCCGGGCGGCATGAACGCGCCTAGGCTCTGGCCCGCGCTGCCGTTGAATTTGAGGTGGATTGTGTTTTCGGGCAGGCCGTTCGGACCCCATTTTTTTGTCACCTCGCTGCCAGTGATGGTGCCAACGACGCGGTTGACGTTGATGATTGGCAGTTCGGCGCGGACTTTTTCGCCGCGTTCGATGGCCGGTTTGCAAATGTCCAACAGCTTTGTCACATCCAGGGATTTTTCCAAGCCATGATCCTGGTCCTGCGAACGGAAACGGCCAACGTCCGCGCCCATTTCGGGCTGGTACAAGATTGGCGTGAGATCAAGCCCCCTGGCCTTCCAATGTTCGATTGCCTTCCACGGAATTAATTTGTCCGTGCGGCCGACCATGTCTTCGAGTTTGCGGAAACCGAGTCTGGCCATGATTTCACGAAGTTCCTGGGCAACGAAATTCATGAAGTTGACGGCATTATCCGCGCTGCCCGCGAACCGCGCGCGCAGGCGCGGGTCCTGCGTTGCGACGCCGACGGGACAGGTGTTCAGATGACAGACACGCATCATGATGCAGCCGAGCGAAACCAGCGGCGCAGTCGCGAAACCAAATTCCTCCGCGCCGAGCAATGCGGCGATGGCCACGTCGCGCCCTGTTTTCATCTGGCCGTCCGCCTCGACGTAAATGCGGCTGCGAAGATTGTTTAACACAAGTGTCTGGTGCGCCTCGGCAAGGCCGAGTTCCCATGGACCACCCGCGTGCTTGATGGATGATAGCGGCGACGCGCCTGTGCCGCCGTCGTGACCGGCAATCAAAACCACGTCCGCGTGCGCCTTCGAGACACCGGCGGCGATCGTGCCGACGCCGACCTCGGCGACAAGCTTCACGCTCACACGCGCGTTGCGATTCGAGTTCTTCAGGTCGTGAATCAATTCCGCCAAATCCTCGATGGAGTAAATGTCGTGATGCGGCGGCGGTGAAATCAGGCCGACACCCGCCGTCGTGCCACGCACCTTGGCGATGGGCGGATAAACTTTTTTGCCGGGCAATTCGCCGCCTTCGCCGGGCTTAGCGCCCTGCGCCATCTTGATCTGAAGCTCCTTTGCGTTGACGAGGTAATGGCTCGTCACGCCGAAACGGCCGCTCGCAACCTGCTTGATGGCGGAATTTTTCGAGTCGCCGTTCGGTTCGGGAATGTAACGCGCCGGGTCTTCGCCGCCTTCGCCGGTATTCGAGCGGCCACCGAGACGGTTCATCGCAATGGCGAGCGCCTCGTGAGCTTCCTTCGAGATTGAGCCATAGCTCATCGCGCCGGTTTTGAACCGCTTCACGATTTCCCCGACGGGTTCGACTTCTTCAATCGGGATGGGATTTTCGGCGAACTTAAAATCAAGAAGGCCGCGCAGCGTGCAAAGATTTTTCGCCTGATTGTTGATGAGCGCGGCGTATTCCAAAAATGTCTTGTAGCTACCGGTGCGGCAGGCGCTTTGCAATTTGTGGATGGACTGCGGGTTGAACAGATGGAATTCACCGTTGTCACGCCATTGATACTGGCCACCCGCGTCCAAAACGCCATTGACCTGGCGGTCGGGAAACGCGTGCCGGTGGCGCGTGAGCGCTTCCTCGGCAATGACGTCAAGGCCGACGCCCTGGATGCGCGACGGTGTCCATGTGAAATATTTATCCACGACCCCGCTGTTAAGGCCGATGGCCTCAAAAATCTGCGCGCCGTGATAGCTTTGAACCGTCGAGATTCCCATCTTAGCCATCGTTTTGACAACGCCCTTGATGGCGGCCTTTGTATATTTTTTGATCGCGGTCTTGTGATCGGTCTTGGTCAGCAAGCCCTGATGAATCAAATCGTCGAGCGTCGCGAATGCGAGATACGGATTGATGGCCGTGCAACCGTAGCCGATGAGCAGCGCGAAATGATGCACCTCGCGCGGTTCGCCGGATTCGAGGACAAGGCCGACTTTCGTGCGCGTACCGCTACGGATGAGATGATGATGCAAACCGGCAATGGCAAGCAGCGCCGGAATCGGCGCGAGCTCCCTGCTGATACCGCGGTCTGACAAAACCAGGATGTTCACGCCTTCCGCAATTGCTGTATCCGCTTCGGCAAACAATTTTTCCAGCGCGCTCTCCAAGCTTTTTGCGCCACCGTCCGCCTCAAATAAAATATGCAGCGTCACGGCCTTGAAACCGGGACGGTTGACCTGACGGAGTTTTTCGAGTTCGTCGTTCGAGAGGATCGGATGCTTGAGCTTGATCATCCGCGAGCTTTCCGCCGTCGGCACCAGGATGTTACCTTCGCCGCCGAGCATGATTTCGGTAGAGGTGACAATCTCCTCACGGATGGGGTCAATTGGCGGGTTTGTAACCTGCGCGAAGAGCTGCTTGAAATAATTGTAGAGCAACTGCGATTTGTTCGACAAAACAGCGAGCGGCGTATCGGTGCCCATCGAGCCGAGCGGCTGCACGCCGTCATTGCCCATCGGCCCGATGATGAACCGCAAATCCTCGAACGTGTAGCCAAACGCCTGCTGCTGCTGCTGCAGTTTGTGCTGGGTGAACTGGGTGTTCTCCACCGGCTCCGGCACATTTTCGAGCAGGACATGATTCTCTTCGAGCCATTTTTTATACGGCTGCGCGCTGGAATATTTTTTCTTGAGTTCCTCGTCCGCGACGATGCGGCCCTGCTCGATGTCCACGAGAAACATCCGGCCCGGCTGCAAACGGCCCTTGATGGCGATGCGTTCCGGCGCAATCGGCAGCACGCCCGCCTCCGACGCCATGACGACGAGATCGTCTTTTGTGACGTAATAACGCGACGGGCGCAGGCCGTTGCGGTCGAGGCATGCGCCGATCATTGTTCCGTCCGTGAACGCCATCGAAGCCGGGCCATCCCACGGCTCGATGAGGCAGGAATGAAACTCGTAAAAGGCGCGGCGCTCCGCGTCCATGCTCTCGTGATTTTCCCACGGCTCGGGAATCATCATCATCATCGCGTGCGGCAGTTCGCGTCCCGCCATCACGAGCATCTCCACGCAATTGTCGAACTGCGCCGAGTCGCTGCCGTCAGTGTTGATGACCGGTATGATTTTTTTGATGTCCTCGCCAAATAATTTGCTCGCAAACAACATCTGCCGCGCCTTCATCCAGTTGACGTTGCCGCGCAGCGTATTGATTTCGCCGTTGTGCGCGATACAGCGGTTCGGGTGCGCGCGATCCCAGCTTGGAAACGTGTTCGTCGAAAACCGTGAATGCACCAGTGCCAGCGCCGTGGTCATGACGGGGTCGCGCAAATCCGTGAAGTATTTTCCGACCTGCTCCGGCATCAGCATGCCCTTGTAGATGACCGTGCGGCTCGACAGGCTGGAGACGTAAAACCATTTGCCACCGGAAATTTTCCCGCCGTAACGGATTTGCTGCTCCGCCACCTTGCGGATGACGTAAAGCTTGCGCTCAAACGCCTGGACATCCTTCAACACCGGATTGCGCCCGATGAAGATCTGCATCATGTGCGGCTCGGCGGCCACAGCGGTTTTACCGAGCGATGCATTGTCCGTGGGGATGTCTCGCCAGCCGAGCAGTGTCTGGCCTTCGCCGGAAATGATATTGGCGAACGCGGCCTTGACCGTTTCGCGTTCCGCCGGATTTTTGGGCATGAACAACATGCCGACGCCGTATTGTCCCGGTGCCGGCACCTTGAAACCAAGTTTCTCTGTCGCCGCCGTCAGAAACTCGTGCGGCACCTGCATTAGGATGCCCGCGCCATCGCCGGTATTGGCCTCGCAGCCGCACGCACCGCGATGGTCGAGGTTTACGAGGATTTTCAGCGCATCCGCCACCAACTGGTGGGACTTGTGCCCCTTCATGTGGACGACGAAACCCACGCCGCAGGAATCGTGCTCGAATTGCGGGTCGTAAAGCCCCTGTTTGGGCGGCGGCGCTATTTGCACCCCGCCGGGATTTTGTTTCGACTCTTTGTTTCTGGTCATTGCTTCGGCGACTGACGCCGGTCGTTCGCTTATTTTTTACTTTATTTTGGCCATTGCGCAATAAATGTTTTCAAAATTCACGCGCCAATGCTCAATCCTAACTGAACCCTCAACCACGGATGCAGACGGACTAAACACGGATTTGTTAACCGCTAATAAACGCTAATTGCGCTGCATTTTAACCACCCGTCTTCATCTGATGATTTCGGCGCGGCAGGCGGGTGAAAACGGATGAACACGGATTTCGCTTCGATTTTCGAATGTTTGCGGCGCTCTCCCGAGATGCCGCTACGACGAGTGCGGATTGTGTTGTCAACGCCGCCGGGAACCGGCATTAAAAGGCGCATGAAGCATAACTCATATTTTGATGGAAAAGTCCAAAGTCTGGCCGTCAGCACGCCCGACGGTCCGGCCACGGTCGGCGTGATTGAACCGGGCAAATACAGCTTCGGCACCGATTGCGAGGAACACATGCATATCATGGCCGGCACGCTCAAGGCCAGGCTGCCCGGCAGCGACTGGAAAAGCCACGGCAAGGGCCAGTTCTTTGTCGTGCCGCCGAACGTGAAGTTTGAAGTTGAGGCCGCTGGTGACGTGGCCTATCTCTGCCACTACAAGCGCTAAGCCAAGAACCCATTAAACCGAACGGGCGGATGAAAATGATTTCGTGCAGTGGTTTTGTTTCAACCCTTCAAACATAATTTACACCTTATCGGCCCGTGGTATACTGTTCCCCTTGTGAATTCGCAAAAGCGTCAGCGCGTGGTCTGCGGCATGAGCGGCGGAGTTGATTCCTCCGCCACGGCGGCGCTTTTGATCGAGCAGGGCTACGAGGTCATCGGCATCACGCTGAAACTCTGGCCGCAGGATTGCGTGAACCGCGCGGAGGACAAATGCTGCGGCCCGCAAGCCGTCACCGACGCGCGCTCCGTTTGCGACAAGCTTGACATCCCGTATTACCTGATTGACGAGGCGGCGGAATTTCAGAAACACGTCATCCAATACTTCGCCGACGAATACAAGGCCGGCCGCACGCCGAATCCGTGCGTGATGTGCAATCAGAACCTCAAGTTCGGCCGGCTCATTGACCGGGCGGACCAACTCGGCGCAGAGTTTATTGCGACGGGACATTTTGCGCGGATTGAGCGGGTGGATTTGAACAACAAAGAAACAAAGGAACAAAGTTCTTCGTTGCTTCGTTCCATTGTTGTTAATTCTGCTCCGCGTTATTTGTTGAAGCGCGGACGGGATTTGCGGAAGGATCAAAGTTATTTTCTGTTTTCGCTGCGGCAGGACCAACTGGCACGCGCGATTTTTCCGCTGGGTGAAAAGACCAAGAGTGACACGCGCGAAGTGGCGCGCCACTGCAATCTCAAGACCGCCGACAAGGAGGAGAGCATGGAAATCTGCTTCGTGCCGGACAACAATTACGGCGGCTTTCTCCAGCAGGCAAATCTGGTTCAAAAGCATCGCGGCGAAATAGCGGATGTTCACGGCCACGTACTTGGCCATCACGACGGCATCGAATTTTACACCATCGGCCAACGCAAAGGTCTTGGCATCACCACGCCCAAGCCGGTTTACGTGGTTGAACTGGATGCGGAGAACAATCGCGTCGTGGTGGGTGATGAATCAGCGCTCGACCGCGATGAATTCACTGCGACAAATTGCAATTGGCATCCGTTCGACAAGTTGATCGAGCCCATCGAAGTCACGGCGAAGATTCGTTACAACCATCCCGGCACGCCCGCGACGGTAACGCCGACCGGCAACAGTTCGGTGAAGGTGAAGCTGCATTCCGCCCAGCGCGCCATCACGCCGGGCCAGGCAGCGGTGTTTTATCAGGACGATCTGGTCGTCGGCGGCGGGTGGATTGCGCGTTAAGACACGAAGATTAGATTTCAGACTGTTGACAATTAAGCGGCGGCACAGCATTTTTCCCGGCATGAAAATACTCATTCTTTTGGCCGCGGCGCTTATTCTGCAAATCATTTCCGTCCGCGCGGCGGATTCCATTTACGACATCCCGCTCAAGGACATTGACGGCAAGGACGCGTCACTCAAGCCGTATGCCGGCAAGGTGGTGCTCATCGTCAACGTCGCGTCCAAATGCGGTTACACGCCGCAATACACCGCGCTGGAGGCGATTTACCAGAAATACAAGGACCAGGGGCTCGTCGTGTGCGGCTTCCCGTGCAACCAGTTTGGCGGACAGGAACCGGGCACGGACGCGGAAATCAAACAATTCTGCACGTCGAAATACGACGTGACGTTCCCGATGTTCGACAAGCTGGAAGTCAACGGCGCGAACCGCCATCCCCTCTACGTCGCGCTTGCCGGGGCGGACTCGCCGTTTCCCGGCAACATCAAATGGAATTTCACCAAGTTCCTGATAGGGCGTGACGGCAAAATCCTGAACCGCTTCGATTCCAGCGTGAAACCCGATTCGCCGGCGGTGCAAGGGGCCATAGAAGTGGCGCTGGCGGCGAAATGAAATCATCCTCCGTCCGGCAGGCGGATGGATTGCGTGGGAACATCGGCATTATGAACCGTCGCATTTGGCTGTGCCTTGTGGCAATTCTGCTTGCCGGCTGCGCTCATTTCGGCGGAACCGGCAACCACAAAATCCGCGTGCTCATCGTGGACGGCTTCAGCAACCACGACTGCCAGCAGACAACGGCGCTCATTCGCGGCATCCTTGCACCAAGCGGCCTGTTTGACGTCGCCGTCAGCACCGCGCCGGCAAAAACCAATGATGTGGCATGGGCCTGGTGGCGTCCGAAATTTTCCGATTACGACGTCGTCATCCAGAATTGCAACGACATCAATCACGGCCCGCCGTGGCCGGAGCCGGTGAAAAAGGACTTCGAGGATTTCGTCAGCGGCGGTGGCGGCGTTTATATTTTCCATTCGGCAGAAAACGCCTTTGTCGGCTGGAAGGAATACGAGCAGATGGTTGGCTTGTGCTGGCGCAAGGCGGACTACGGCACCGCCATTCGCGTGAACGACGACGGGTCGCTCGTGCGGATACCACCGGGTGAAGGCGGCAACACGAGCCATGGCCCGCGCGGCGACGTGCTTGTCACGCGCCTTGGCGACGATCCAATCCACGACGGGATGCCGCGTCAGTGGCTCACGCCCGGCCTGGAGGTCTATTATTATGCGCGCGGCCCGGCGGAGAATGTAAAGGTGCTGGCATACGCCCGTGATTCCAAGCCGGGACAGGGATTGTTATGGCCGGTGGAATGGACGGTCATTTCCGGCAAGGGCCGCGTTTATGTTTCCACCTACGGCCACGTCTGGAAGGGCGACGTTCAACCGGCCAGCATGAGATGCGCGGCGGTGCAGACCATCATTCCGCGGGCGGTTCAATGGCTTGCCAACAGACTGGTGACGATTCCCGTGCCACCGGATTTTCCCGGCACCAACACTGTCTCCATCCGTCCGGAAATCCAGTTGCCGCCGGCAGGCTCATAAGGCTGGTATTCCCTTCCCCATAGGCCGCCCTTCGGCTTACAAAACAAGCTTGTAGCCAACGCCGTGGATGGTGAGCAGATGTTTGGGTTCACTGCCGTTGTCGCCGAGTTTTTTGCGGAGTTGCACGATGACCTGATCGAGCGTGCGGGTGGTGCCGTAATAATTGTAGCCCCAGACTTCGTTCAGCAGTTTGTCGCGCGACAACACCTCGCCAGCATGCGCATGGAAGACCTGCAACAGTTTCACTTCCTTGGCCGTGAGTTCCTCCACCGCCCTGCCCCGTTTCACTTGAAATGTTTTCGGATCAATCGCTGCATCGCCGATTTTGAACGGAGATTCATCTGCTGCTTTATTGGAGGCGGAACTTCCGCCACCGCTCCGGCGCAGCAATGCCTGGATGCGCGCCAGCAGTTCGCGCACGCCGAAGGGCTTGGTCACGTAATCGTCCGCGCCGAGGTCGAGGCCGACGACCTTGTCAATCTCCTGTCCCTTGGCGGTGAGCATGAGAATGGGCGTGGCGAACTTTTTTGGCGCGGAGCTGTTTGCAGATGTCGTAGCCGCTCGCGCCGGGCAGCATCACGTCCAGCACGATGAGCGACGGCTGATGTTTGGCAACGGCTTCGAGCGCGGCGTCGCCGCGGTTGCAGGAGGCGGTTTCGTAGCCTTCGCTTTTCAAGACCTCCTCCAGACCCAGCAAAATGTGCGGGTCGTCCTCGACGATGAGAATTTTGGTTTTCATGGCGTTTCAAACTGATTTAATCGGCAACCGCAACACAAAGCAACTTCCGCCGCCCTCGCGCGGTTCATAAGCCACGTCGCCGCCGTGGGCGCGGGCGATTTGCCGGGCGATGGTCAGGCCAAGTCCCGAACCCTGAACGCCGCTGCTCAATGAATCGTGCGCGCGGTAAAATTTCTCAAAGATTTTTTCCTCGCTGCCGCGCGGCATTCCCGCGCCGCGATCCAGCACCTTGATTTCGGCGTGAGGCAGCGGCGATTGTTTCTGCGCCAGTTGCAAAGTGATTTCCTTTCCGCCATTGGAATATTTCTCGGCGTTCGACAGCAGATTGACGATGACCTGCGAAAGCGCGTCGGCGTCGCCGCGAACGGGAATCGGCGCGTCCGGCAGGTCGCAAATGAATTTGAATCCGCCGGCTTCGAGATGCGGGCGGAAGGTCTGTTCGATGCCGCGGACCAACTGCGGCCAGATCGCACGGCTGGAAGTTGTATTTCTTTTCGCCGCGTTCCATGCGCGAAAAATCGAGGACGTTGTTGATGAGCCGCGTGAGCCGCCCGGCCTCGGCGGTGATGATGTTCAGGTAGGAACGCTGCTTGGCGGTGTCGGTCGACGCGCTCTTCGGCGAGCAATTCGGAAAACATGCGGATGGAAGTGAGCGGCGTCTTCAATTCGTGCGAGACGTTGCTGACGAAATCGGTTTTCTGCCGCGCGAGCTTCAATTCGGCGTTCAGGCTGCGGACGATGAGCCAGCTACCGATGCCGATGGCGAGCACGAGCACGGCAATGAGCAGGCCGAGCGTGAGCCTGCGCGGTGTGCGCCGCCTGCGTGAGCCGCGCGGGATTGACGAGATACGCGGCGACCTCCCAATGCGGCAGCGCGTCGCCGATTTCCGTGGCGACGAACGGGCGTTTCCAGTTCGCCTGAAATTTTTCGCGCGAAACGACGACCGGCTTGGCGTTGTCGTCGAGGACGGCGAGGCAAATTTCATTTTGCAACTGCCGGATCGGGCTGCACGAGGCCGCGCAGCCCATCCACGACGCGGTTGAGATTCAGTTGCGCGCCGAAAATCAAATCGGGTTCGGCGTTCAAGCGATGCCAGAACATGAGCTTGAGTTTGTTCTGGAGAAAGCGCGCGAGCATCCCGTCGGTCTGGTCGCCGATGAGCTGGCGGAATTCCGCCTCGGCGGGAACGACCTTGGACAAATTATTTTGCGGCTCGGCTGCGGCGCCTTCGGCCTTGGCACTGTCGACAAGCTGATAAATCTGGCTTTGCGGAGTGACCGCGCGGATTTGTGCTGTTTTGTAATTGAGCGTGTTTTGTGTTTGCGGCTGGTCGGTGGTGTCTTTTCTGGCAGCAGTGTCGTCAAACGCGAATGCCTGCGACGGCGGTGCAACAACCGGAGCCGGCGCATTCAAATTCTTTGGCCGTCGCCACTTCTTGTTTTTGCTGCGACGTGCCAGAAACCGAGTCGGCCATCAAGCCATTCATCACCGGCGCGGGTTGAACTGTCTTGTCACGGCTGGAATTATTCGCTCCACCACCAAATCCGCCACCACCGCCGCCGCCAACTCTGCCGCCGGGGAAATTATTCGCGGCCAAGCGTTGCGGGTTGACCGGAAGGCGCAGCGGCAAACGTGTCCTGCGACGGCGCAGCGGCGCGTGGAATGTCCGACTGCTTTGCAAGCTTCAATTGTTTCTGATCCTGCAATCGCGCCGGGGCGGCGGATTTGGCAGGGACGCTGTTGAACGCAAGCGAAGATTGGCTGGCCTGACCGCTGCGAGAGTAATTCAAGGCGCTATTGGCGTTGGCGTTGTTGCCGCTCGAATAAACCTCCACCGGCTCGCGGTTGCCGAGGAACCCGCTGTTGTCCAGGCGGAACATCTGCGCCTCGGGCCGCGCGTTCGGCAACGGCGAAAGAATCTTGCCCGACGCCGTGACGCAAAAGCCGACCTCGGCCAGCGGCCAGCGCTGACGGAGTTGATTGTCGAACTGCGCCGCCAGGGTTTGGGCGTCGCCGGCGGCGGCAAGACTCTCAACCTGTGCGGCGAATTCCTGCTGCCGTTGCGCGAGGTAATCGGAGATGTTCTGCGCGAGCGCGTCGGTCACGCGCTGGTCGAGCAGCGATTGCTGGCGTTCGAGCAGAAATTGCTGGTCGCGCAGCGAGCGCACGGCCAGCCACGCGAGCACCAGGCTCGGCAGCAGGACGGCGACCACAAAAACCAGCGCGACTTTTTTCATGGTTTGGTTTCCAGGAAACGGCCGGCATACTCGGTGGTCAACTTGAGGTATTCGTCGCCGTCTTCAACGCTCGGCTCGTTTTCCGTGCCTTCGAGCCATTCGTTCCACGAAACGATGACGACCCAATCCGGTTTCGCCTTGATGGCTTCCTCCCACAGCGCGCAATAGACTGTCCCGTCCTTGCGCTCCACGTTGCGGCCGGGATTGCGCATCTTGGTGTCGTCGTAACCCGGAATCACCGTAACGCAACTGATGCGGTGATATTGCTGCGCGAGCCTCAGGGCGTCGCCGTCATATTGGGCCGCCCAGGCGTGCATCTCGGCCGCGGTCTTGCCCACCAGCGCCCACGAAATGTTATAGCGATGCACCCCGTCAAAGAGGCGTGCGTTCGCGTCCTCGTATTTGTCCGCGATGAGGAGGAATGGCCCGGCCTTTCTGCGCGCTTCGGCGAGGATGGCCGGCCAGGCCGCCTTCGGGATTTGGGACTCGACGCGTTCATAGATAAAAATGACGGGTTTGCCGCCGACTTTCAGAAACGCGTCGTTGGTGCCGAATTGTGTGACCAGATAAACCAGGTCGGCCACCGCCCTGGCATTTCTCTCCGCCCCTGAACCCGGCGCCGTTTCCCAATAGAGGCTGATCTTGAAATGCTCCTCGTTGGCGCATTTCAACAGGAGCGGAATGCTGGCATCATTGCGCTCCTGCTTGCTTTTCTGTCCAAACCACGAAACGACGAATCCGGTAATACCATTGGATTTGGCGAGTTCAATGTGCGACTTGACCAGGGCCGGGTCCATCGAGTTGTAAACGCCGCGCGCCGGATAATGCACCGTGGCCCCGGCATCGTGCGCGGCGGCGTTGATGATGCCCCAATGCATGCCATTGGTGCCCGACCGGTCAACGGAATACCACGGATAATAGACCGCGAGCACCTCGCGCGGGATTTCGTCGCGCGCCGGAGCTTGGCCATGCGCGACCCCCGCACCTAGGGCGAGCGCGAGGCAGAGGATTGTTTCCGGTTTCATGCTCATTCCGTCTCTTTGATCGGTTCACGTTTGCAGGTGTCCGTTGAAATACTCAATCCGCCATCGGGTTTTCGTTCGAGTTTGTAAGCGCCGGTGACTTTCCCGGCACTGAGACAACAGTTGCCATCGCCATCCTTCCAGATGGCAAAGTCGAAAAAAAGCCCGTGGTCGGTGAAAGTGCTGGTCACGCCTTTCCAAACGCCCTCGCCTTTGGCAAGATGTTTCTTGAACGATGCATCCGCAGGCACGAATTGAACTTCCTCCAGTTTCAAGTCCGGCGCAAATTTCAAATCGCCGGCCGGCATTACGACGGTTGTGAAAACATGTTCTTCGGTAAAGTGTCCCGTGCCGTAATACACTTCCGTGATCTGGATCAACTGCTCCCGGTCTTCGCCCTTCACCGCCGCCCAAACGACCATGGGTTTGAGAAAATACGACACGTGCTCCGTCGCCACCAACCGTTTCACAAGTTTCAGTTTGCCGCCCGACTTCACATAAATCGCCGCGGTGGATTCGGGATCGTAATCCGGGGAGATTACGCTTTGGCGCTCATGCACGGTCAAAAACAATTCGCCGGTGTTCCACGTGTCCTCCGTCAACGCCCATTTGAGCCTCCAAGGCCGGGCCGGGTCGTCGCTTTTCAAACAAACGGCTTCCTGATTGCTGAACAACGCCCCTTCGTGCCGGAGGTCGGCGGACGTTCGGTTCCGCATGCCGGAACAGCCGGACAAGACACCGCTCAAAACGAGCGCGAGGCCGAGGATGAGTTTGGATTTCATGACTGGCTTTAAATGGTGGAACATCATTTCTTACGAACACCATTTCGCAGCAGGTTTCCCAAGACCGCTCCCAACAGCGCGGGAGGAATAAAAAACACAAGATAGCCAGCTGTTGTAATGGTTATGTAAATCAAATTTCGCAAGAGTGAGGCAGGTGGAAACAAGAAAGACCAATTGCCGAACCAAATGCCAAACCCGACGGCGATGACAAAAGCAATGACGAGGAGTGATAGCAAGCTTCGCTTCCAAAGAAGTCCGAGCACAAGACTCGCAATAAACATGATGACAGGGACTGCCGGCATAATTAAATTTTTGGAACAGCCAGGCAAACCGCCGCCCAAAACAGGCGCGAGGCGGAGGATGAGCTTGTGGTTCATCGCGACTTTTTTCATTGGTGTTCCTTCCGAAATATCCCAAGTCCGGCTGCATAACCAAGCTCAAATTGGAACGGTGGGGCGAAAATGCTTTGTCCTCAATATCAGGAATCGCCTGCCACTTTCTTGGCCGCTTTTAAGAGGTTAATCCACGTCGTTCCACCATATTTTGCATGGCTGATTACACGCCCATTATCATCTATCGTAAAAAGTTGGTTCCGCCCATTGTCATTTAAGTTTAGCCCTATGACGATTTCTCTTACATTAACCACACCGTCAAGGGTTTCTATTTTCCGAGCTTCTTTAAACGAAACGACCAGATACTTCTTTGAAACTGTCCACCTGTAGTCCTTTTGAACTCCAAGAACCTGATATTCAGGCCAAGCCTGCGTCTGTGAATCGCTGGAATTAAAGTTCGCGGTTTCTAAAACCTCTAGGGCAGTTGAACATAACATTTGAGTTTCTGGCTGATCTAATTCGACTTCCTTTCCAAATTGCAATTCCATGGTGTAATCCGCTATTGCCATCGACCGGCCTGCGTCCGCGAAAGCAGAAATTGCGGCAGCGGTAAGAAATAAAACAACCCAAAACAGTGCTTTGATTTTCATTTTTCGTTTAATACTGCTTCATTGCAGACGCTCGATGATACAAATTTAGAACAAGCTCGCCAAAATTCATTTTGAATTGCGCGTGTTGTAGGATTGAGACTGCATTGTTTTGCGCGCGGCGGAATCGTATTGGCCCTGCTCCAGTTGGTTCGTGAATCCATTGAGATTGTCTAGCTCGGCGCGGATTTGCGACTGCGCGGCAGGAGGCGCGGCGGCAAAAGCGCCCCCGAGCGTCTGCGCTTGTCCGTTGAGAATCATCGAGGCTTGCTTGTAATTTCCCGCGTCCGCCTGCGCCATCGCCTCGTCCTTGGCAACGGCGGTGAGCATCAATTCCTTTTCAGCCACGACCGCGCCGTTCACGGATTTGTCGGAAAGATCCTGGTCTTCGGTAAAATCAACTTTGGCGACTGCCGCTGGCGGTCTGCGCGCTGCCATCGCCAAGTTCATCCGTGTAATTGACGTTGACGCGCGCGACTTCCGGCTGTTTGCCATTCACAAGGCAGCGCAGAAACAGATAGCGGTCCTGCCCGCTGCGTGAACTGGCTTAGGTTCACCGTTGCTTTCTGGTCTTCAAATTTCTCGGCGCGGCCAATGAAGCCAAGCGGCTTCACACCGTCGGGGCAGACGATCTCAATACGCACATCACGCGCGGCGACGGTGAGCAGTTCGCCGAGTTCCTTGGCGAAGATTTCGGGAAGTTTCTCCGTGTCCTGAACGTAATAATAATTCGCGTCGCTCGCCTCGGCCAGGCCGGCCATCAAATCCTCGTTGTAATCGTCGCCGACGCCGATGGTCGTGACGGAAATGCCGCGCTCGGCCAGGTCGCTGCCAAGCCGGCGCAATTCGCGCGGCGTGCTGGGGCCGACGTTCGCCAGCCCGTCGGAAAGCAGGATGACGCGGTTGATGCGTTTGCTGGAGAAAAATTCCTGAAGCTGGTCGGCGCCCATTTTCACGCCGGCATAAAGCGCCGTGCTGCCGTCGGCCTCGATGCTCTCGATTTTTTCCTTCAGCGCGTCCTTGTCCTCGACTTTTTGCGCGGGCACCAGCACCTGCGCCTCGTCGCTGAAAATGACCAGCGAGAAAATGTCGTTCGGGCGCCAGCCGGTCCACCAGTTGCATCGCCGCCTGTTTTGTTTTCTCCAGCTTCGCGCCGGTCATCGAGCCGGAGCTTGTCCAGCACGACCGCGAGATTCAGCGGCGTGCGCCGGACTTTTTTGTGTCCGGCGATGGCGGAGAGGTCAATTTTGATGACGACCTCCTGCGGCGAATTTTTCACAACAGTAGCCGCGCTCCGGCACGAGGTTCAATTGCAGGGTTTCTCCGGCAAACAGGTTGAGCGCCGTCGCCAGACCGATGGTGAGCAGAATTGTCTTTTTCATGCCGCCAATTTGCCGGATGGCTGGAAAAAGTTGTCAGCGGCGGGTCAAAAGTTTGTAAAAGAATTGTGATGCCGGACCAGCCAAAACCTTTTGCATTTTTCCTGTTTCCCGTCCACCTTCGGCGCATGACGCAACCGCTTGCGCTGGTCTATTACGAGAAGCTGATGCCCGGCAGCCAATTGGTGAACAAGCTGCAGGATTTGAATTACCGCGTCCTGACCGTGAACGATCCAGCCGCGTTTCATCCATGCGCGAGGGATGAAAGGCCGCTGCTGGCGGTTGTGGATCTCGCAGGCGGCGACCTCGTATGCAAAGCCATCACCGCGCTGAAATCCGATGCCGTCACTGGCCATATCCCGGTGATTGCGTTTGCCACCGAGGACGCGACTCCAATAATGGACGCGGCGCAAATCGCTGGGGCCGAACTTGTTGTCAGCGAAACCGCGATTTCGAATTATCTGCCGGAATTGTTGAACCAGGCGTTGCATATCGAGTGACTGGGCATGCTTAATTCTTACTTGACATGTGACATAACTTCCATTTATCATTCACACCGGATTGACGCATGAGCCGTTTCCGAAATTGATTTCCGGGCACAACTGATTCTCAGTTGCGTCCGTTTTTCTTTTGGAGCATGCCCGAAAGTCAGGAGTCATTATGGCCAGCGGCAAAGTGAAGTGGTTTGACAACCGAAAAGGGTTCGGGTTCATCGCCCAAGATTCCGGCCAGGACGTCTTTGTGCATCACTCGTCCATCGTCGGACCGGGATTCAAAACCCTGAATGAAGGCGACCCGGTCTCCTTCGATGTGGTCACCAGCGACAAGGGCTTGAAGGCGCAAAATGTCCAGCGCGCGAACCCAGCGGCTTAACGCGCCGGGTTTCAAGCACCCCGCGCGCGCGGGAGTTTTTCGTTCGCCAGCAAGGAACGCGCGCGCTATTTTTGTCCGATGATGAAATCAAGCGCGACGCGCATTGAGAGCCTTTACGTTCACGTTCCGTTCTGCGCCCAGAAATGCACGTATTGCGCCTTTTATTCCGAGGCGTCTTCCGGCGAACTGATAAACCGCTACGTCTCCGCGCTTGCCCGAGAAATGGAAATGGTCGCGCCCGACCTCAAGCCCAAAACCGTTTTCTTCGGCGGCGGCACACCGTCACTGCTGAATCTGCGACAATGGGAACAAATCCTGCGCACGATGGAAAAACTGAACCTAGACGGCGCGGAAGAGTTCACTGTTGAATGCAATCCCGCTACCATCTCGCTTGACAAGGCAAAATTGTTCCGCGACTTCGGCGTGAACCGCATTTCGATGGGCGTCCAGTCGCTCGACGAAAAATTGCTCAACCGGCTTGGCCGCATCCACTCGCGCGAGATGGTTTTCAAGTCGTTCGACATTTTGCGGCATGCAGGTTTTGAAAATCTCAATCTCGATCTGATGTTTGCGATCCCGACGCAAACCATGGAAATCTGGCGGGCGACTCTGAACCGAAGCAATGGCAATGCAAAGCGAGCATCTTTCCAGCTACGAGGTGATTTACGAGGATGACACGCCACTGTTCACCCAGATGAAAGCCGGCGAATTCGACGTGGACGAAAACCTGGCGTGCGAGATGTATGACGAATTGGTTTCGTGCGCCACCGCCAGAGGATTTCACCAATACGAAATTGCGAATTTTGCCCGCGACGGAGGGGACGGCGTACCGCTGTCCCTAAAATCAGGGTTGCCGAGACGGCGACCCTCCCAAGATCAAATTCCGTTTTTCGCCTGCAAACACAACGTGAATTACTGGCGCGGCGGCTCATTTTACGGGCTTGGCCCCAGCGCGACGGGTTATGTGCGCGGCGTTCGGACAAAAAACTGGTCGAACACGCAGCTTTACTGCGAGCAATTGGAAAATGGAAGGCGCTCCATCGAATCCACCGAGGAACTGCCCCCACTCAAGCGTGCCGGTGAAACGGCGGCATTTGGTTTGCGAATGAACACTGGCTGGACATTCGATGAGTTTCAACAGGTGACCGATTTTGATTTGCGGCGAGAATGGTCCGCGGAGATTGAACAATTGGCAGGACGAGGCTGGGCTTTGTGTGACGCAAGCGGTTTTCAACTCACGCCTCAAGGCTTGCGTTTTGCCGACTCTGCGGCGGAAATGTTTCTGCGCTGAAATTATTGCGACATCAACGGCAAGCGGACGGTAAAGGTCGCTCCGGCATCTTCTTGGCTGGAAACTTCAATCATGCCGCCATGCGCCTCGATAATGGCCTTGGAAATCGCCAGACCCAATCCTGCGTTGCCGCCCGTCCGCGATTTGTCACCGCGATAGAACCGCTTGAAGACGTGCGGCAAATCCTCCGCCGGGATTCCCATACCAGTATCACTCACAGTAAGAAGGGCCGTTCCGCCCTTCGAATGCGCCGCAATCCGGATTTCGCCACCCGGTTTGTTATATTGAATCGCGTTGGTCAGGAGATTCGTGACGACTTGCGCAAGGCGTTCCGAATCGCCAACACATTCAAGCGGAGTCAATTCACAGTGAATTTTGATGCTGTGCTCATCGGCGATGGGACGAACCAATTCGACGCAACTGCGGGCGGTTTGGGACAAATCAAATTTCATCCGCTTCATCTGCTCCTGCCCGGCATCGAGCCGTGCGAGTTCAAGCAGCGCGCTGATCAATTTGCGCATCCGCTGCGCTGTGCGCTGGCAGGCTTCGAGAGTTTCGCGATATTCGGCTGGACTGCGTTCACGATTCAAGGCGGTCTGCGTTTGCGTGAGCATGACAGAAACCGGCGTGCGTAACTCGTGAGCGGCGTCGGAAGCGAATTGTTTCTGCTGCGCAAACGCGGCGTCGAGGCGGGCGAAGGTGGAATTGAGAACGGAAGCGAGTTTGCCGAGTTCACTTTCGGCTTCGGCGACGTTGATGCGCTGCGACAAATCGCCGGCGGAAATTCTCAAGGCGGCGGCGCTGATGTGATCAATCGGCTTGATGGCGCGCGAAACCAACCACCAGCCACCAGCAAGGCCGATGAGCAGAATCAAGCCGCCGACCGCAGTCAAATTAAAGCCTGTGTGATGAAGCTCCTTCATTTCCGGAGCGATGGAACAGCCAACACGAACCAATTCGCCAGCCGGCGTCACGTCGAAAGCTTCGCGAAATCCACCTTCGGTTCTCATCGAAGGTGGATTTGGATTTTTTAATTCCGGCAGCGCATTCACCTCCATCGTCGGGATTATGATTCTGATTTCAACTTTCGAAAGGCCTTGCACGTTGCCGGCCCGGGCGATCTCCTTGCCGTCACGCGATTCGATGACGAAACAAAAGCCGTTCGGGTCGTTGGTGTCAAACAAACCGGCCGCTTGCGGTGGCAAACGGAATTCAAGCAGCGGACGCGGATTTTGTCCAGGCAGCCTGTCGTCAGGAAACTGGTCGGGTGGCGGGCCATCGAACGGAGGCCTGCCTTGTTCCGGCCTGCCCGGTGGCCGGTGAAGCGATTGGGAAAGGACATTTAACCGAAGGTGCAGTTCATCATCAATGCGACCGAGCATCCGACCGCGTTCAAGTTGATAGGCTGTAAAACCGAAACCCGCCAGCACGACCACGAGGATGAGGCCATACCAGATTTGCAACCGCCACTTGATGGATTTTGGAATCATAATATAGGGCAGGCGTCTCGCCTGCCCGCGTCGGCGGAGCCGACGCAATCAGTTCTCTCTCCACGCTCGCGCAGGAGCGCTCGTTGGGCAGGCGGGACGCCTGCCCTACTTTGTTGGCGTTCATTTTTCATTCGATGCAATAGCCGTGGCCGCGGCGGGTGATGATGAATTCCGCGCCGAGTTTTTTGCGGACGTTGGAGACGTGAACATCCAGCAAGTTGGAAAGCGAACTTTCGTTTTCGTCGAACAGATGCTCGTAAAGCTGGGTGCGCGTAACCACTTCGCCGCGATGCAGCGCGAGAAATTCCACAAGCGAATACTCGCGCGCCGTCAGTTCCACCGGCTTCTCCTTGAGCAAGACATTACGCGCGGTAGTGTCAATCTCCACATCGCCGATTTCGATGACGTTCGTCGTCTTGTTCGCGCTGCGGCGGATGATGGCGCGAAGCCGAGCGAACAGTTCCGACAGGTCGAACGGCTTGACGACGTAATCGTCCGCTCCGGTATCGAGTCCGTGCACGCGGTCGCGGGACTGGTCGCGCGCGGTAAGCATGAGCACGGGTATCTTTTTGGTTTTGCGCAGGCGTTTGAGAACTTCCCATCCGTCCATCTTTGGCAGCATCACGTCGAGCACGATGGCGTCGTAGTCATAACCCTCGGCGTTGAAGAGTCCGTCCTCGCCATTGTTGGCGGTGTCCACGGCATAACCCTCCTCGCGCAGCGCCTGGGCAAGGCTGCGGAGCAGGTCTGGCTCGTCTTCGACAATCAGGATTCTCATGCTGGTCGTGGCTGCGGTTGGTTTAACACAACCGTGTGCCGCCGTCACTCTCGCAGGGGCAACCTTAAGGGAAGATTAAGGCGCAGGCCGGAAAATTTTTGTGGAATACTTAAATTTATTTTCATCTTCACATTTCCTTAAGGTTCGTTCGGGTAAGGTGGCGGCATGAAACCGATTCTCACATCCGCGATCACCGGAATCATCCTTGCGCTCGCCGTCACGGCCCGCGCCTCCGACCCCCGCACGAATTCCTGGTTCACCACCTATACCGGACAATATGCGCGCATTTACACCAATGACGCGATGAAAACCGCAGGCATGACACTGACCAACTGGAGCAACGGCTCGCAGACGCAGGCGAACCCGGCGTATTGCGGCGTGCAGGAAATTGATTCCTCGACGAACTGGGTTTATGTCCGCAGCACCGGACTCGCCAGCTACAACATGGGGCCATGGCAGAACGGCGCATTTCCAAATTTGCCGGTGAACCAGAAATTGCTTTACCGCTTCCCGCGCACGAACGGCGTGCCAGCCAGCAAAACGCTCACCGGGGGCGGACAGATCGGGATTTTCGTGGATGGCGTGGAAATGTTCAACAGTTGGGACGCTTTTTATTGGAACGGCACGACAGACACCAGCGGTGCGGGCACCGGCTATTGGAACCGCGACGCCTATGTGAACGAGGGCGCGACGTTCGACGCCGGTTACGCGCACCAGCAAAACACCGGCGTGTATCATTATCACGCCGACCCGATCGGGCTGCGCTATCTGCTCGGCGACCACGTGGATTACAACACGACGACGAAAACTTACAGCGAGGACACGAACGCGCCGGTGAAGCATTCGCCAGTCCTCGGCTGGGTCGGGGACGGCTACCCAGTCTATGGGCCTTACGGCTATTCCAACGCGACAAACGCCGGCAGCGGCATCCGGCGGATGATTTCCGGCTACGTCATCCGCAATGGAAATTACGGTACGAGTAATTTGACCGCGAACGGACGAACGACCATTCCGCAATGGGCTGTGAGAATTTTCAATGTCGCGTCAAACCAAAGCGGGCCAACCGTCAGCACGAGTTATCCGCTCGGTCGTTACATGGAGGACAACGATTATCTCGGCGACCACGGCTACACGCAGGGTGTGAATTTCGATCTGGACGAATGCAACGGCCGCTGGTGCGTGACGCCGGAATTCCCGAATGGCACCTACGCCTACTTTGTTGCGATTGATTCCAATGGAGTGCCTGTTTTTCCTTACAACATAGGCCGCGCCTATTATGGCAGCCCCGCCGGCGGCAGCGTTTCGACCATTTCGGAAGCAGTCGTGACGAATTTTCTCGGCGGCCCCAGTTCCACACCGTCGCTCAATTCACCCACGGTTAAAAATGGCGCGGTCACGTTGATCTGGAGTGCGACTGAAGGCGGCACTTACATGGTTCTATCCACAACAAATCTTACAACGTGGACGACCAATTCAACGACCGTCGGCGCCGTGCTGAACGTCGCGAGCTACACGAACAATCCGACTGACGATCACCGTTTCTACCGCGTCGCGCGCACCGCGCTGGCCACATACGACCCGGTAAGCGGCACCAGCGGCGGTGGCACGGCTTCGTTTGCGCCTGGCGGCAGCGCGAGCCGCGGCACGACCGTCACCGTGACAATCACCCTGCCTGGGTCACCGCCGAATCCGCCGGCAAACGCACCCATCACCAGCGTCGTGCTTGCGGGCAGCATCAGCGGCACGAGCATTTCGGATTCGACGCAAGGCACGGTCGTCGCCACGTTCACGATCCCATCGAACGCCTCCACCGGCGCGCAGAATATAGTTGTCACCTTCACTTCCGGCCCGCCGCCTTACACCATCAGCAGTTTCACCATCAACTGAAAATGAACCGCGCGTTGAAAACATTCCTATTGTTCCAGCTCCTGCTGGCAACCGGAGCGGGCGCGGCGGACTTGCGCGTGGATTTTGCGCCACAGTTCAACGGCACACCGCTCGTCTTCGATTCACTCGCAAATCAAATCGCCAGCGGACAGACCATTTCCGTCACGCGGCTGGATTTTCTGCTGTCGGACATCGCATTACACCAAGCGGACGGAACCTGGATTGAGCAAAAGAACTGGTTCGCATTCATCGGCGCTCGCGACGGAAAAACAAATTTCACACTCGAAAACATTCCCGCCGGAAATTACGACCGTGTGCGTTTTCATATCGGGCTGGAGCCGGCCATCAATCACGGCGACGCCGCGCAATGGCCTGCCGATCATCCGCTGAACCCCGGAGTGAACGGATTGTATTGGGGCTGGTCGCGCGAATACGTGTTTCTCGCACTCGAAGGCTGCTGGCAAAACGGAGGTGAACAAAGCGGTTATTCCTACCACCTGGCCACCGACCCTGATCTGATGACAATTGAATTGCCTGTCATACTGGACTTGAATGCCGCCCGGGAACTTCAGATGGGATTGGACGTCGGCAAAGTTTTTTCCGCTCCGAATGAAATTGAATTGAGTGACGCCACCGACTCGACTCATTCGCGCACGAACGATATGCTGGCGGTTCAGCTCCGGCACAATGTCGAAGCCGCCTTCGCCGTTGAAAATACACGCGAGTTTTCGCCGATTGCCGAATTGACACGCGGAACGAACCACATCGAAATCGCGCCGAATGCAACACCGTATCGGCTGACGATTTCCCAATTTGCCCCGCAACCGGATTTGCCGCGCGACAATCCGCTCACCGGCGAAGGGGTAGCGCTCGGCGGCAGATTGTTTTTTGACCGGCGGCTTTCAGCGGATAATTCACAATCATGCGCAGCGTGCCATCATCCGCGCGAAGCTTTCACAGAGCCAAGGCGATTCAGCCGCGGCATTGACGGCGACATCGGGACGCGCAATGCGATGCCGCTGCTGAATCTCGCCTGGAAAAGCTCGTTTTTCTGGGATGGCCGGGCGGCGACACTGCGCGAGCAGGTTTTACAGCCGATCCAAAATCCGATTGAGATGCACGAGTCGCTCGCAAACGCCGTCGCTAAAATCGCGGCAGACAGAGATTATCACCGGCTTTTCGCCAACGCGTTCGGATCGCCGGAAATCACTTCGGACAAAATCGCCCGGGCACTGGAGCAATTCCTGCTCGTGCAGGTTTCATTCGATTCAAAATACGACCGTATTATGAACGGCACTGCGAAATTCACGGGCGAGGAGCAGCGCGGTTTCATCCTGTTCAACACGGAATACGATCCGTATCATGGTCAATATGGCGCGGATTGTTTTCATTGCCACGGCGGGCCGCTGCTGCAAAGTCAGGACTTCGCCAACAACGGACTGGATTCCGCGTTCAGAGACCTAGGCCGTTACAAAGTGACGAAGCGCGCCGGCGATGAGGGGAAATTTGCCGTCCCCTCACTGCGCAACGTCGCCGTGACCGCGCCCTACATGCATGATGGACGGTTCCGGACCTTGGAGGAAGTCGTGGAGCACTATTGCACCGGCATGAAACGCAGTCCCACACTCGACCCGAATCTGGCGAAACATCCCGACGGCGGCGTGCCGTTGAGCGCGGACGATAAACGCGCACTGGTCGCGTTTTTAAAAACGCTGACTGACCAAAAATTCCTGCCAACGGGACCTCCGATAAATCTGGCGCAAAAATAATCCAAGAAAGTTCCCAACTTCACGTTTTCTTAAGGTTCATTCGCGTAAACTGGCATCATGAAAAATTCAATCCTGCAAACCGAGGGCGCCAACCGCCCACTCTGGATGATTGTGGACGACAACGAGGACATCCTGTCGCTAATGCGCGAAGCGGCTGCGCGATTCAGCCATGCCCGGATCGTGTGTTTTGATTCCCCGCGGGCCGCGCTCGCTGCGTTCGAAGCCGGGCCGGAATTGTTTGAGCTGGTCATCACGGATTTCGAGATGCCGGGCATGGATGGCGTGGAACTTTGCCGCCGCCTGCGCGCAATCCTGCCATCAGCAAAAATTTTACTCACGACGGGCAGCGACCTTGTCAGCGAGGAGACCGCCGCTCACGAGGGCTTTTGCGGGCTGCTCCCCAAACCATTCCCGTTTGCGACCCTGCGACGCGTGCTTAAAGGCATTGGAGTCTTGGACAACCAAAAAACCGCCGGCGCGAATGATTTTTCAGCGGTCTTAACATCTGCTTAAGGTACGGTCGTATAGATTGCGCCATACAGATTCACACCGGTAAAACGAAAGAGAACACAAAATGAAAACAAAAATGAAGATCATGCTGGCGGTGCTGGCGCTCGGTGCGTCGGCGTTCGTCGCCAGCGCACAAGACAACAACGATGGACCACCCGACGTCGGCCCGGGCGGGCCGGGCGGCCCAGGGCGACATCGTCCGCCGCCGCTGCCCATTGTCACGGCCCTCGACGTGAATCACGACGGCGTGATTGATGCAAATGAGATAGTCAACGCCAGCGCCGAATTGCTGACGTTGGACAAAAACGGCGACGGCCAGCTGACCCCTGATGAATACCTGCCCCCCTGCCCCCCGGACGCACCCAAAGACGCGCCGCGCCCGCCGCTGCCGCCGATCATCAAGGCGCTCGATGCCAATGGCGACGGCGTGATTGACGCGAATGAAATCGCGAATGCCCCTGCAGCATTGAGGTTACTCGACAAGAATGGCGACGGCCAATTGACGCGCGATGAGTATTGCCCGCATCCGCCAAATCACGGCGGCAACCAAGCCGGTGGTCCGCCTGATGGCATGCCTCCCGGCCCGCCTCCGGATGGCCAGTGAGCTTCTGTTCGGATGAACAGAAGGCGGCGGGTTGATTTGCAAAACCGGGTGTGAATCAGTCAATCCGCCGCTTGCTTTGAAGGAGGTTTTGGCGAAAACTGGGGCATAGTTTTCAAGGCAGAAAGGTTTGCCCTATGAACACATCCAGATTCGAAGCCACCATCGCCTCGAAAGTTTCCGCCGTTCGCAGCGAGCGGGAAACGCGAGGTCACGCGCTTGAACAAATTGATGGCGAAGGCGCGCCGCGGAGGATTTCGCTCGAAAGCCCGCAACTTGTGATTGGCCGCGCGGAAAACGCGGGCATCCGCCTGGCGTCACAAAAGGCGTCGCGCCAGCATGCAACATTAGATTTGCGCGGGATGGATTTTGTGATCTGCGACAACGACAGCCACAACGGCATTTTCCTGAATGGCGTGAAAATTCATTCCGCCATTTTGCGCGACGGCGACATCATCCAGATCGCCGACAGCGCTTTTATTTATCGCGAGGGTTGAAATGGCCGCATTCGTAAAATTTTGGGGGACGCGCGGCTCGATTCCGACGCCCGCGAGCTGGACGCGCGTTTATGGCGGCAACACGTCGTGCGTCGAAGTGCGATTTGATGACACGCTGTTCATCTGTGATGCCGGTTCCGGCATCCGCGAGCTGGGCAAGGACATCGTCGCGCGCCAGCCGCAGCCAAACGAATTGCATCTGCTCGTCACGCATCCACACTGGGACCACATCCAGGGATTTCCGTTTTTCGCCCCGGCTTACATGAAGCCGGTTCAGATCCACGTCTATGGCGCGACGGCGATTGAGAACCGCCCGTTCCGGCTTTTGTCCGGCCAGATGAGTTCGGAATATTTTCCCATTTCATTCCATGAACTTGGCGCGGAAATGCACCTCGACTATTTTGTGAGTGCAACGGCTGAAATCGGGGGCGTGCGCGTCCGCCATTTTCCGTTGAACCATCCCGGCGGCTGCATCGGCTACATTTTTGAAAAGGACAAACATAAAATCGTCTATGCGACGGACAATGAAATTGAAATCCAGCCGGGTGAAATATTTCCCGATCTGAAAAATGAAGGCCCATTGCGCAAAACTCCCGAAACGTTGTTCAATGCCGCGCAAGGCGCGGATTTGCTGATTGCCGACGCGCAATACGACGATGCTGAATATGCGAAGAAAAAAGGCTGGGGACATTCCAGCTGTTTTTCGGTGACGGATTGGGCAATTCAGGCGGGTGTGAAAAATCTCGCCATCTTTCACCATGACCCTGAAATCACTGACAAGGACGTGGACGTAAAAATCGCATCGTGTGTCAAGCGCGCAGATCGGCTCGGCGGGAAGCTGACAATTTTCGCCGCGCGCGAAGGCGTGGAACTGAAATTTTAATCCGATGGACGACCGGACCAAGACCAATCCATTTCCGCCGGACAAACTGTTCGTTCCGCCGCCCGGCTACAACGACCTTTCAGGCACGACGCTCGGCGGTTACCGGCTCGTCCGCAAAATCGCGCAGGGCGGGATGGGCGTGATTTATGAGGCGATTCAGACGAAACTGGATCGCCGCGTCGCGTTGAAAATCCTGACGGAGCAGCTTGCCATACGCCCGGAATTTCTCCAGAGGTTCGAGCGCGAGGCGAAGGCCGCTGCTGCGCTGGATCATCCAAACATCGTGCAGGTGCATGATTTCGGAGAGGCGGATGGACGCCGGTTCATCATCATGGAGTTCATTGATGGCGAAAATCTTTCGGAATACATTTCGAAGCGAGGCAAAATCCCGGTTGAAAATGCGCTCGCCATCATCGAGCAGGCCGCGCTCGCACTCAAGGCCGCCGCCGGAAAATCCATAGTCCACCGCGACATCAAGCCATCCAATTTGATGGTCACGCGTGACGGCCGTGTGAAGGTCGCCGACATGGGGCTGGCGAAAGTTCTGACGGAAGATTCGGAGCTGACGATGAGCAGTGTCAGCATCGGCTCGCCACATTTCATCGCGCCGGAGCAGGCGGGCGCGTCGAAGAACGCGGATCATCGCGTGGATATTTATTCGCTCGGCGTCACGCTGCTGTATCTGTTGACGGGCAAATACGCCTATGACGGCGACTCGCCGATTTCCATCGTGCTTGCACATGCGACCAAACCACTGCCAAGCGGAGCGGAACTGGGAACAAACCTGCCGCCGGAAATCGAATCGTTCATCCGGCACATGGCGGCAAAAAATCCTGACGAGCGTTATCAGGATTACGACGAAGTGCTCGCGGATTTGCATCTGGTCAAACAGGGTTATTTGCCGATGGCCGCACCTCTTACGCAGCGGCCGCAATCGGCGCCGGAGCGTTCGGGAAAGAAACTTGCCGCAGCAATTTCCGCGCTGGCGCTCATCGTGGTCGTGGTGGGTGTTCTGGTGGTTTTTGACATCTGGAAAAGGCAGCCGCAACCAGTCAAAACCGCCACGGCCAATCCAACCGTGGCACAAACTCCGGCGGCACCAACAACAGCACCGCTGGGCGGAGATAGACCATCGGTGCCACAGCCGCCCGAAAATAATTTCCAGCCACCTTCACAGCAACCGGAGAGTTTGCCGAGACAACCGCCGATGGCCGATGGCCAGGCACCGGACCAGCAGGGTTTGCCAGGTGGCATCGAACGCCCGCCTTATCCGATGCCGATGGGCCCGCCGCCGCGCCCGGATTTGAACGCCATTCCCGACGGCCCGCCGGAAACAATGCTCGCCGCCGCGGACGATTACGCCGCCAAAAATCCCACTGAATTCATGAACATCCTCACGCGTTATCGTCAGGTGATGCAAAAGGTCACCAGCACGACCGATGAAAAGGAGGTCCAAGACAAACTCCAGCAATGGAGCGCGGCGCAGAATCAGGCGGCGACGGCGGCGATAAAACAATACGAAACGAAAATGCGCGGGACACTTGCAACAAGCGGCCCGCAGGCGGCTTATGACGTTTGGAAGGACTTTCCGTCAAATTTGCGGTCGCGTGAAACTGACAGCCAGATCATTAAATTGATCGAACAGGTTGTGCCGCCGGATTTCAGGCCGGCCGGTCGTCCCCCGATGCAGTAGTAAATTTTGTTTCGGTAGCGGGCAAGGGATTTATCCGGGAAAGATATCGCCATGCGAGCAGCGCGGTCAGGAAAGCGATGACTCCGCAGATGACATAGGGCAGTTCCGGTGAAGGCATTGCGGGCCGCGCAAAAAACAGAGTTGTGGCGAAGATCGGGCCAAGGATGCGGGCGAGGCTGCCGAAACTCTGGGCGACACCCAAGTTCGTACCCTGTTCGTGCGCCGAAGAATTCAGCGAAATCATGCCAAACACCGGTGCCCGGTTCAAACCGGAACCGACGGCGAGCACGGCCAAAAAGATCATCAAGCCGGTCAAATGGGTCTGGAAGGGCAATGCCGTCAGGCCGACCGCAAAAATAACCAAGCTGCCAAAAATCAAGCGGGGTTCGCCAAACGACTTGACCAGCCCATGCACCGCCCCCTGCACCAGCACGGTGATAATACCCGCGTAGGCAAAAAGATACCCCACCTGATCGCGATTTTTCAGACCGAATTGGGACGAGGTCCCCGATCCCAGCATCAAGGGAAACGTGGATTCAAAGCAGGTGAAACAAAATGTGGCAAGGAAGAAAATGCTGATGAGCAGGCCGAGCTTGGGTTGGCGGAGCGCGTGACCCCACTGAGTAAATTTAGGCCGGGGCGCTGCGGGCGCGGCTCCAAGCTGCCGGCTTTCACCCAGGATAAACCAGCCCAAAGCAAAATTGGCGAAGCAAAAGCCGGCGGCCACACAGCCCGGACCCGTCCTGCCGAAAAGATCCGCAGTGAAAGCGCCGATCGCCGGACCGAAAATGAATCCGAGACCAAACGCGATGCCGATCAAGGCCATTCCCGCCGATCGCTTTTCAGGTGGCGAAATGTCCGCGATGTAGGCTGAAGCAACGGAAATATTCGCGCCGGAAATCCCGGCGAACACGCGCGAAACAAGAATCCACCACAAAGCAGCCATCCCATGCAAGCCGGAGGCGTAGGCAAAGAGGAGGTAGGAACCCGCCGCCCCCAGATTGCCCAACAACATGATCGGTCGGCGTCCGACGCGGTCAGACCACCGGCCCCAGATGGGCGCAAAGAGAAATTGCATCAGCGAGAATGAGGCGATGATTGCGCCGATGGCGAAACTTTTGGCGCCGAAATCCTCCGCGTAACCGGGCAGCAGCGGCAGCACAATGCCGAATCCAATCAAGTCAATAAAGACTGATAAAAAAATGACCAAGCGTGATGGTTTGCGTCCCATTTAGAAGCAAAGTCTAGCGAGTACGAGCGAGATTGACAAAATGTTTAAGAATTTGGCAGCAGGCCACATTGGTTTAAGTTTCTTCTCCGCAATGTTCACAGTCTTATCTAACTTCATTGTCTGGCACTCTGGCCCAAATTGGAACATTTGCGCCCCACAGCCCTTCGGAACGCTCAATAAAGGCTGTCTGGCCAACCCTCTCTTTGGACAAGACTTCGGCCACTGCATCCCCCAAGGCGCGCCTCATATCGGTGTCAAGCTGTTCGATTATGCATCCTCAAGGGGTTTCACGGCTTAATTTTACCTGCCGCAAGATAAGCTCCGATAGGTTCCGCGCCAAGCATGCCGGAAAGTTTTTTCAAGTAATCCGCTGATTCAACCATCTCCAGAATTTTTCGCGCGCGGTTCAAGCGGTCGGCAACGTCCAGATTTTCCGCCACATCCTCGTGACTCGGTTTCCGCAAAAACTGGTTCAGGAATTCGACGTGACGGTGCCAAAGCCTGGTATCAATTCCCTGTTTCGCCGTGAGCCGCGCCGCATACCAGCCGCTGGACAGAAGATTCTCGCGCGTGAACAATCTTCGGAAGTCCGGATCCCCCAGATTTTTTCCCTCCCATTGGCCATTGAGCATGATGTGAAGCAACGCACGCAGCGGAGGGCAGGCCTGTGTGATGCTGCCGTCGTCAAAATACATTTTGGCGACGCGCTGCTGGGTGCCGACAATATTATCCATGCCGTCCACAAAAATTTCCATGTCCTGCAATTCCGGCTTCAGCATCTCCTCCGTGAAAACGGCATTGGGATGATTGAACACCCGTCCAAAAAATGCGTGGACAAATCGCGTGTTGATGCGATAGCCGAGCCGGCTGGCGGGAATTCGTTTCCCTCCATGATTGAAGTCCTCGCATTTTTCGAGAAAATGGTTTGTGATGAGAAATCCCGGCTTTCGCTCTTCCGGCGACATCCGGCAGAAGACCTCCGGCACAATCAAACTTACGTCATGATCCACGCGCACCTTCGGTCCGACATAACCGGCTGCGGTCACGAAGGCGTGATGGCCGGTGAGAATGAACGAAACCAACGCGTTGTTCAGGTCAATGATCGGCGGCAGGGCGTTGAACGGGCCTTTGGTCAGCGCGCCTTCCGAACCCGCGCCGGTCGTCGAGGGAGATTTTCCGGTCATGCTGCAAATGAATTCCATGAACAGCTCCGGCAGTTCGAAATAATGGATGGGATTGAAAACCGCGAGCGAGCGGATGTTGCCTTCAGGCGGATTGTTCCGGCGACCGGGTAATACCACGTCCACAGGCGTATGCAGCGGTTCGCCCAATGGCACGCGCCGGCGCAAGCGCGCGGACATTTCCGCGAGATAGCTTTCACGCGGATTGACGAGGTCGGGGCGCTTTTGCAGATAGCGTGGATTTTTACTCGGCTTGCCGTCCACCAATCGCGGATGAGCCGAGGATACAAAAAAATCCGGAACGCCGGTCACGGCCGCGTCGCGGATCAGATTCTGCATCGGCTCGGTAAATTGATAAAAACCGATGGCCTCCTCCAAGAGTTCGCGCGCATCCATGGGCGTGAGTGGTTCGTAATTGGAGAAGAAATTGTCAGACCGCGCGAAATCGGACTCGGTCTGTTTATCGTAGCCACGGTGAATCGCATCGTCGGGACGCTGGAACAAACGTTGTTCGCAGTTTTTGACAAATTTGAGCGCAGAAACCTTGTCTGTGGCCGGGACATTTTTGATCTCATCAGGCGGCACCAGCGTGGACGCTGTAATATCGTCCTCCATCTGGATTTTCACGGACGGATAAAAATCCTTTCGCAAGCCGAACGTGCGCCACGAGCCGTTGGTGTCAAAGCCAACGCGCAGATACGTCGTCACAATTTTACGGTTGTCGCATTTTAGTTCGTTACCCGGCTTGCCATTGATGATGTCGACACTGAAATGCTCGCGCCAGTTGTCACCCCAATCCGGCTTTTGATAGCGCTTCACGACGAAGACGAGTTCCTTGAGATATTGCGGAATACCGTTGAGCCAGGCGTTGTATTCCGGCGTGTAATCGTGCTCGTCGGGCGTGAGCAATTTGATGACCGAGCCAAGCGAACGTTCCGGGGCCAAAACCGTCCTCTTGTCCTTGCGACGTTTGTCGCGAAAACGGATGGAATAATCGCGATGAACCAATTCACTCACGCGATCGAAATCCGCCTTCAAATCCGCGACAAAAACCGGCCCGGTCAAGATCGCATCGGTGATGGGTTTGGAAATCTCCGATTTGCCGCCGCCCGAGACCGTGCAGGGCTTGTGGCATAGCGCGCCCTCGGCGACCGTCCCGACAAGCCGCCATGAACGAAACACGCCGGGAGGCTTCTCCATTTTCACCTTGTAGCCGGACGGACGAACGTAGGTTTTATCCGGCTGCAACTTGATGCTGCGCCCGACGGCATCGGCGTTCACCCAGGAAATTGTCTGCTTGTGCAAATCGAAATGCGCGCCTTCGGGAACGTAGATGATTTCGGGGAATTTTTTGTCCACTGCAAAACCCTCGGGTTTCACGTCCATCGCATCGCCGTAGAGCGAAGTCATTTCCGCAAAGGTATGCCCCATGCGCTTGACGTGAACATCGCCGCTGAATTCCTCACCGAGATCATAACTCTGAAAAACGAGAGCACCACCCGCATGTTCCTCCTCGCAACTGCCGAAGAGATTCGAGGCGTAGCTGATTTGTGTCTTCACCTCCTTTTTGCAATAACCGTAATAATTGTCGGCGATGAGCGTGACAATGACGCCGGTTTCGTCGCGGCAGGTCAGTTTGAACGCACCGCCGCCATTATAGAGTTCATTTTCATCCTTCCAGCACATCCCATCTCGGCGCTGGCGTTCGGTAGCCTGATCCCAATGCGGAAGTCCGACAGATTTTTTCGTAGCCTTGACCAGTTGCGGCGCGAGGATAACGCAGCCGGTGTGGCCGGTCCAATGTTCGGTGTCGAGCGCGGAATCATTTTCCGGCAAAATCGGATCGCCGCCGTTTCCAAAAATGCTTTCGACGAAATCCAGATTGCTCACGAGATTGCCGGGCACAAAAAAACGGACTTCCATCGCTTTTTCGGGGGTGAACCCTGGAACTTCCGGACAGACAATCGGACGGAGAAGCAGCGAGACAAAACATTCCGCCGGCTGCGGCTGCGTGGCGGTGAACGGAAGGCGCATGATGTCACGCGGCGGATTGAGCGCAAGTGCGAGCATTTTCCCGAATACATTCTTCGGCACGGCGACCTTGTCGTCGGGAACCGGCAGACCGCCTTCGGTGACATGGAAAATTCCCTGCGTGGTCCGGCGGTCGCTTTTTGGGTTATGCAAAACACCGTTTGCGACGCGATAGGAATTGATGATCTCGGAACTGAACTGGTCTCGGTCAATTGGCAGCGACAGCACACGCGCCAGCCCGGCGCGGTCGAGCGTGAACGTGCGCGCGGGCAGCTTTGTCACAGGCACGTCCTGCAAATAATCGTAGAGAAATGTCTGAATTCGACGGTCGGCTGGGCAAAGGTAATTGCCGAGCAGCCGGTCCTTTTCGCGCGACTGTCCGGCCATCGCGGAGACGATTTCGGCAAATTCCTTGTTGTCCTCAATCGCCACCGGCGGACAGCCAATCAGCGCGAGCTTGACGTTGATGTGCGCGATAAGGTGCGTCGAAAGCTGTCTCTGCGCCGGATTCAATGAGCCTCCGTTTGAAGATAGCGGATGCGCTTGTGCACGTCCGTGTTGATTGAATGATAGGGGTTCGAAAGATTGCCCGCCGCGAAAAGCGTCTGGCGCGTGTGTTCCATGTCGTCCTCGCCGATGGCGTCAGTGAAAATCGGCTGCAAATAATCAATGCCCATGCGCGACGGTTTCATCAGTTTCGCATCGTAAAGCAACGGGTGCATCCGCCGCGCGTGAATCAGGCCCCAGCGGTCGCGGAAACGGTTTGCGTCAAAGCCATCCACGTAAAAACCCTTCGTGGCATTATATTGAAGGACGGAAACCGCGTTATTGCGGCCTTCGACAAGCAGATCAACCGCCTTCGCACCCTGCGCCGCCGCGTAAAACCGGTCGAACAAAATCGGCCGACCGCCTCGTTGCGTGTGGCCGACTTTACGGGTAAAGATCGCCTCCTTTGCGGATTCACCCCGACGATACAGTTGAAAATACCTGTCACCAATCATCTGGATCAATTTTGCACGCAAGGCCTCCGCGGCGCCACTCAAAACCACATTGCCCGAAGGATCTGTGGACTTTGTTTCCGCGCCGAGTTCGCGGCCTTGTTCGTCCACGATGCCTTCGCCGCAAATGATGACTACATTTTTTTGCAGATCGTAAAGGTGCTTCACGCGCTCGGCGAGACGTTCCAGGTCCAGCGCGATTTCAGGAACGAGCACAATGTCAGGCTGTCCGTAGGCCGTGCCGAGTGCGATGTAGCCGGAATGCCGCCCCATGACTTCAATGATGGCAATGCGACGATGACTTTCAGCCGTCGTGCGGATGCGCCCAATGCCCTGCGCGGAAACATAGACGGCCGTGGCATAGCCCGGCGTGGCGTAATTGACAATCTGATCGAGTTGGAAAACGGCGCTGGATTCCGCGCGTTTGTAACGGTAGCCCTGTTTGGCCGCCGCATCGTTCACGCGCACCCATTCGTCCGGCTCGCTCGGATAATTCAAGCCGAGGTCGTTGTCAATTGTCTTGGGCGCCAGCACAGTCGGCAGGCGTTCAGCAATGGGTTGCAAGCCGTTCAGCGTGCCGTCGCCACCAATGCAAATCAGCCCTTCGATTCCCAGTTTTCCAAGCCGCGACTCAATCAGGTCAAGCTCCTCGGTTTTGTTGGGGTCCACAAAATCGCGGGACGAGCCGATGAGCGTGCCGCCCTTTGTCGGGTCGAGTTCGGGGATTCCCTGATAGAGAGGGTTTAAATGCACGTGCGGCACGCGCGGATTGAACAGGGAGTTGAAGCCCTTGATGAGGCCGGTTATTTCCACCTTGAGCTGGTTGGCACGCGTCACCGCGCCGTGAATGGTTGCGTTCAAGGCGGGTGTGTCGCCTCCAGCTGTGAGGATTCCTATTCGTTTCACAAATGTTTAATTATGATTGGTTGAGGGGAAAATTTATACGCGTGATGATATATTTGCAAAAATTCATGACCGTTCGTCCAAATGTGTCGTCGCTTTACGGTAATTTGCCGATTCCGACGGCTTCCTTTCTTATTCCACGCAATCGCCGCGCCGCCACGGAGATGCCTTTAAGCATCAAGCAAGAAATTTGCTGCCGCTTTTCGGATGATTTGCCAATTCTCGGCAAGGTGATTGCTTGATATTGTCCGATGTTCAATCCAGATTGTGATTTGAACGGATTTTTGCGCGAAAACTTTGGAAAATGCGCGCAAAGCCGGCTTCAAAGTCATTTTGTGTCGGCAAATATGGGCTGTTGAAAAATGCCCACGCCGTTCAAAAAACGACGCGCACCGCTGATATGTTAAAAAAATACGAGAGCAACTATGGTTTCGACGAAATGGTGGACGCGAAGGGCGCATGCCGGTCGCATTACCGGAAATTTCAAAAACTTTTCCAGAAGATGTCGCGCTCGGAATTCGACGCCAAGCGGCAGACGGTGGACACGAATTTTCTGCGGCAGGGCATCACGTTCAACGTCTATGGCGACGCGCAGGGGGCGGAGAAAATTTTCCCGTTCGATCTGCTGCCGCGCATCATCCCGGCGAAGGAATGGGAGCATATCGAGCGCGGCCTCGCGCAGCGCATCACCGCGCTGAATCTTTTCCTGCACGACATTTATCACGAGCAGAAAATCGTGAAGGACGGCGTCGTCCCGCAATATCGTCCTGTCGGGAAAACATTTCCGGCGCGAGTTCGTGAACTTCGAAGTGCCGAAGGGCATTTACATCCACGTCTGCGGCACGGATTTGATCCGCGACACGGACGGAAATTATCTCGTGCTCGAAGACAATGGCCGCTGTCCGTCCGGCGTGAGTTACGTTCTGGAAAACCGCCGCGCGATGAAGCGCGCGTTTCCGGGAATGTTCGAGAGCATCGGCGTCCAGCCCGTGGACCACTACGCGCAGGAGCTTTTGAAATGTCTCCGCCACATCGCGCCGTCGAGCGTGGCCGATCCGACGGTGGTGCTGCTCACGCCCGGCGCCTACAACAGCGCGTATTTCGAGCACACATATCTGGCGCGGCAGATGGGGATTGAAATTGTCGAGGGCCGCGATTTGTTCGTGCGCGACTCGCGCGTCTTCATGCGCACGACGAAGGGACTTCAGCCGGTTCACGTCATTTACCGGCGCATTGACGATGATTTCATTGACCCGACGGTTTTCCGAAAAGATTCGATGCTCGGCGTGCCCGGGCTGGTCCACGCCTATCGCGCCGGAAATGTTTCGCTCGCCAATTCCATCGGCACCGGCATCGCCGACGACAAGGTCATGTATTATTTCGTGCCGCAAATGATCAAATATTATCTGGATCAGGAGCCGATTTTGCCGAACGTGCCGACGTATCTCGCCAGCGAAGAGGCGGACCGCAAATATATTCTGGAAAATCTGCCGGACCTCGTCGTGAAGGCGGCGAACGAATCCGGCGGCTACGGAATGTTGATCGGGCCGAAATCGTCGAAGGCGGAGATTGAAAAATTCCGCGAGAAAGTCATCGCCGAGCCGCGCAATTACATCGCGCAGCCGATGGTTTTCCTGTCGCAGCATCCGACGTATTGCGACGGCAAAGTCGAAGGCCGCCACGTGGATTTGCGGCCGTTCATTTTGTCAGGCGAGCACATTTCGATCATTCCCGGCGGCCTGACGCGCGTCGCGCTCCGCAAAGGCTCGATTGTCGTCAACTCATCGCAAGGCGGCGGCAGCAAGGACACATGGGTTTTGTATGGAGACGAATGAAGAATTTATGATTTACGATTTACGATTTACGATTTTAAATACCTGCGGCGTGGCGCGACTCAAATCATCAATCATCAATCATCAATCATAAATGTTATCCCGCGTCGCACATTCGCTTTACTGGATGGCGCGTTACATCGAGCGCGCCGAAAACATCGCGCGCCTCGTGGACGTGAATCTGCAACTTCTCCTCGACCTGCGCGAACTGGACGATAAAAAACTCGCCGCCTACTGGCTGCCCATTGTGCAGGCGACCGGCGATGAAAAGGAATTTTTCAAATTGCACAAGCGCGCGACCGGAAAAACCGTCACGGAATTTCTCGTGTTCCAAAATGAAAATCCGAATTCCATCGTGCAATCCATTTGCGCGGCGCGCGAGAACGCCCGCATGGTGCGCGACCAGCTCACGCTGGAACTTTGGGAGGAATTGAACCGGCTTTATTTGTTCGTGCGTTCGCCGCAGGCGCGAAAAGTCTGGGATCGCAGCCCGAGCGAATTTTTTCAGGAAATCAAGGCCGGCTCGCTGCATCTCATCGGCATCGCGAGCGCGACCTTGATTCACGACGAAGGCTGGTGGTTCGTGCAGACCGGGCAATTTCTCGAACGCGCCGACAAGACCACGCGCATCCTCGACGTGCGCTACGAGACCTTGCCCGAGCGCGGCGCGCCGAAAACCGTGAGCCAGGCCGACACGCTCGAATGGTCGGCGGTGCTGCGTTCGTGCAGCGCGTGGGACGCTTACAAAACAATTTACGGCGCGGACGTGCATCCGCGGCTCGTCGCGGAATTTCTTTTGTTCAACGACAGCTTCCCGCGCTCGGTGCGATTTTGCGTGAGCGAACTGAATCGCGCCGTCCGCCGGATTTCCGGCGTGGCCGAGGGAAATTTTTGCAACGACGCCGAAAAATTGACCGGGCGCTTCCTCGCCGAACTGCAATTCAGCACCATGGACGAAATTTTTGAAATCGGCCTGCACCAATATCTGGACGAGGCGCAGACGAAATTGAACAACATCGGCGCGGCGCTGTTCCGCGCCTACATTTTCCAGCCGTTTCAAAATCCCGACGGCGAACACATGGTGCAACAGGAGGAGAACAGCAGCAGCAGTCGCTGAATTCGTAATTCTCAATTCATAAATTTCATGTCCATCCACGTCGCGCTCCACCATAAGACGCATTACAAATACGACCGGCTCGTCAATCTCGGCCCGCAAGTCGTGCGGCTGCGGCCCGCGCCGCATTCGCGCACGCGGATTTTGAGCTACTCGCTCACCGTCACGCCGGAAAAGCATTTCATAAACTGGGTGCAGGATCCGCAGGCTAACTACGCCGCGCGCCTCGTTTTTGAGCAGCCCACGCGTGAGTTTTGCGTTGAGGTGGATCTGGTCGCGGAAATGTCCGTGCTGAATCCGTTCGATTTTTTTCTCGAACCGCAGGCGGAAAAATTCCCATTTGCGTACGACCGGCGCTGGACCACGAACTCGCCCCATTCAACCGCAAATGCTGGCTGACGCCGGAGTTCACAAAATATCTGACCGCCATCCGCAAGGATTTTCTCGGCGAAATCAAACGGCGCACAAAACAGGAACGGCTGGAAATGTCGGAAAAGGACAAGCCGCGCACGATCGATTTTCTCGTCGCTATCAACCAGCGGCTGTGGAAGGACATCAAATACACCATCCGCCTCGAACCCGGCGTGCAGACGCCGGAGGAAACACTGGAAAAAATAAGCGGCTCGTGCCGCGATTCCGCGTGGCTGCTCTGCCAGTTGTTCAGGCATTGCGGCCTCGCTTCGCGCTTCGTCAGCGGCTATTTGATCCAGCTCAAGCCCGATGTGAAATCGCTCGACGGCCCCAGCGGCGCGGAAAAAGATTTCACCGATCTGCACGCGTGGACGAGTATATCTGCCCGGCGGCGGCTGGATCGGACTTGACCCCACTTGCGGACTGCTCGCCGGCGAAGGCCACATCCCGCTCGCCTGCACCCCGGATCCCTCGAGCGCCGCGCCCATTTCCGGCGCGGTGGACGAATGCGAATGCGAATTCAGCTTTGAAATGAGCGTCACGCGCGTCCACGAATCACCGCGAGTCACCAAGCCTTACACAGAGGAGCAATGGGCAAAAATCGAGAAGCTCGGCCACGCGATTGACGCCGATTTAAAAAAGGGCGACGTCCGCCTGACGATGGGCGGCGAGCCGACGTTCGTTTCGGTTGACGACCCGGACGGCGCGGAATGGAATTTCACCGCCGTCTCCCACAAAAAGCGAATTCTCTCCGGCGAACTCATCAAGCGACTGCGGAAAAATTTGCGCCAGGCTCGCTGCTGCACTACGGCCAGGGCAAATGGTATCCCGGCGAACCGCTGCCGCGCTACGCCCTCGGCCGCGTATTGGCGCAAGGACGGCGTGCCGGTCTGGAAGGACCAGAGTCGACCTGATCGCGGACGAATCAAAAAATTACGGCCACGGAGCGAAGGACGCCAAAGAGCTGCTATCGCGCATCGCCGAGACCGTTGGCGGTGACCCGTGCGCATTTGATTCCCGCCTATGAGGACGCATTTTATTACACCTGGAAAGAACGCCGCTTTCCGTCAAACATCACGCCGGAAAAAGAGCAATTTGAAGGACAAGCAGGAGCGGAAAGGGGGGAACCCTGACAGCGCCGCGTGGGCGTCCGGCCCGTCGGCGAGCCGCCGCAGCTGGGTCGGGACCATCGAGACGAAATTCTCCCAGCCAGCAGGCGGCGGCGGACCGCCCCGTCCAGGCGGTCGCGGACAACTGGCGCCGTCCCGCAACGAGCGCAGCGGATAAAACACCTGCAGGCCCGCGATGTGACTGGGCGGCAGGCACGACAGCCACACGCGTCGCCAGGCTGGGCGCCGATCCGGTCCAGGCTGGCCCGCGCCGAGTGCAGCAAAGCGGCGGCGCTCAGTTCGACCCCCTTGGGCTCGCCCGTAGACCCCGATGTGGCGACCACCACGGCCGTGTCCGGGAGGAGGGCCGCCGACGGTCAGTGCCGGCTCGCCCCCGGAGTCTGCGGGGGACCGGCCTGGGATGTGCGCGTTCGGTGCCCTGGGTGGTTTCGATGGTGGCAGGCGCGAGGGCGCTGAGCAGCGCCGCGAGCCTGGCCGGAGGGAGGCCGGGGTCAACCGGCAGGATCGCCGGACCGCTCCCGTCCAGCGCGGCGGCGAGCAGGTCCATCAGCCGCTCGGCGCCGGACGCGGGCGGCAGCAGCACTGCGTGCAGGGGCCGGCCGTTCACCGTCGTAGGGTTAACCGGGCAGATCAGGCATCAAACCGGGAGGGCGCACGCGTGATCGATTGGCAGCGGGCGGCAGGGCTGGAGTACACCGATATCGGGTATGAGACAGCTGAGGGAATCGCCAAGATCACAATTAATCGCCCTGAAGTGCGCAACGCATTCCGGCCCACCACGCTGTTCGAGCTGTCGCACGCCTTCACGGCGGCCCGCGATGACCCGGGTATCGGCGTGATCATCTTTACCGGGGCCGGCACCGAGTCGTTCTGCTCGGGCGGTGACCAGAAGATCCGCGGCGACGACGGCTACGTAGACGCCAGCGGCGTCGGCCGGGCGATGTACTCGCCCCCCACCTCAACCTCGACCATTGAGAACAACGTCTTCTATCCGCCAGCCGACAGCGCTGCCGTGGCCACCGACCGCATCGCCGCCACCAACGACGGTCTCCATATCCTGGGCGCAACGGTGACTACCACGCCGGCCATGCTGAGCGACCTCCACGTTGAGATCCCCGCCGGAAACGCGAACGGACCCTCAGTCACCATCACCTGCCCCACAACCGGTACGCTCAGCTTCTCCAACACTGTCTCGCCAACACTCCTCAATCAGATCACCGCGACGGCTATTACCGGCGTGGTGCCGGCTTCCGATTCGTCGATCGCCTTCGTCACCTACACCGGCTCAGGCGGCGTTCTTCCTGCCTACGCACCCGTATCCGGTACCGGAGCTGGAACGACCACCTACATCAAACTCTCCGGCACCGCGACTGCCCCCCTCGCGGGCGTCATCAGCTCGGACAATACGATCGTCTACGTTGGGACTGCGGGAGATAACCTGGTCCATCTCATCAACCGCACCACCTTGACCGACTCGTCGACGCTCGCGCCCAACCTGACCTCACCCGCAGGCGTAGCCGTACCCGTCAACCTCCTGGTACAGAAGCCACGCAAGACCACCTAGCCAACCTTCTAGTACCCGTGGTAACCACTGGGGGGCTGATTGTTAACTCTTTGGTACCTCCGGGTAACCTCGGTGAGCCGTCCTTCGCCCATTCATGATGGCGGTGATGGTTCTCGCCAAAGCCTAGCGGGCAAAAGGGTTACCGCCCCTTGGAGAACGGCTGAAGTATGTTACAAAGAGCTTTTCTGGATTTTCGACCCCGGTTTTTCCTCATTGGAACGGCGCGCATCTCGCCTATGATGTGGAGATGGAGACGCAGATCTCCTGGTTTTCGAACGACCTTCTCCCGGGCTCATGGATTACGGAACCTTCTTCTTTACCAACATCGTCTCGATGACCGTGTTTACGTTCTGCGTCAGCCTGCTCGCCTGGCGCAACCGCGGCGTTGTCGGGATGAAGTGGTTCGCCGGCGGTCTTGTCGTCGTGCTGGCCAAGTTGATCCTGCAGGGCCTCGAAGGAAAGGTGCCTGCCGTCCTCGGCAGCATGGTGCCCGAACGAGCTGTACCTGATCTCCTCCTTGCTGCAATTGATGGGCCTGCACTGGTTTGTGGTGCGCACGACCCTTCCGGCACAGTGGCCCTTCGTTGCTGTCGGCACTTGCCTTGGCGGCCTACACCGCGATGTTCCTCGGCAAGATCCCCTACAGCGGCAACGTCATCAACATCCCCAATGTCCTGGTGTGTGCCGCAGCCGCGTGGATGCTCCTGCGTACGGTCGCGCCGCCGTCTCGCGCGTCGCCGCCGTGATCCTCGTCGCCGAGGCGGCTGTATGTCCTATCGCGCCGGGCTCACCAACATGCGCTACATCCGGCCGTGGGAGACGGTCCACGCCCAAACCGATCCGCGCTGGCTCTACTCGCTCGCCCTCGTGGCCTTCCTCGCCACCTGCATGGTCATGTGCTACCTCTGGTACCTGGTGACTGAACTCAGCCGAGTGCTGGCCGAACAGGCGCGCACCGATTCCCTCACCGGCGCGCTGAACCGCAGAGCCATGGAGGAAGCCGCCCTGCGCGAGACCGCGCGCAGCATCCGCCACGGCCACGGGCTCTGCATGATCGTGCTGGACGTCGACCACTTCAAGCAACTCAACGACACTCGCGGACACGCCGCCGGCGACTGCGCCCTGCAGGCGCTGGTCAGCCAGGTCAAGCGATGCTGCGCGAAAACGATCTGATCGCGCGCACCGGCGGCGAAGAGTTCACCATCCTGCTGCCGGACACGCCTGCATCCGCCGGCATCATTGCCGCGGAACGTGTCCGGCAGGCCATCGAAGCGCTGGAAGTGCCCTTCGAGGACGAGCCCATCCGATTCACCGTCAGCGCCGGCGTCGCCCAGTTCGACCCCTCCAAGGGCGGCTGGGAAAGCATGATGCGCCGCGCCGACTCAGCCATGTACGAGGCCAAAGAGCATGGCCGCAACGCGGTTTGCCCGGCGCCAAGCCTGCAGTCGATAGCGTGAGAGTTGAAGGGCGACTGCCTCCATGTAGAATGAATCGCTGAGCACGGCGCTGACCGACCCGCTCAACCCAGCGCTTTCTAATCGCCCGCTGCATAGCCAAGGCCGTCGGTCGCATCCTGACGCGAGATTCTCCGCTCACCAGCACGCGCGGAATCCCTGCTCGCACTCGCAGCATGGCCGCCGCTCCGTCGGCCGAAACCGGCTTGCTGAAGTAGTATCCCTGAATCTCGTCGCAGCGGTGTTCCCGCAGAAAAACCATCTGCGCTTCGTTCTCCACGCCCTCCGCAATCACCTTGATGCGCAGGCTCTTCGCCATGCTGATGATCGCAGTCGTGATCGCCGCGTCATCGCCGATTCGTCAATCACGTCCCGCACAAACGTTCGGTCGATCTTCAGCTTGTCGACCGAGAAATGCCTCAGGTAGCTGAAGCTCGAATAGCCCGTCCCGAAGTCGTCGATCGACAGCTTCAATCCCATCTCCTTCAATTCCTGAAGCACGGAGAGCGTCATATCCGCGTTGGAGAGCAGCAGGCTTTCCGTAAGTTCCAGTTGCAGATACTCCGGCGCCAGGCCTGTCTCCTGCAGCACCCTGCGGATCAACTCCCGGAAGCCTTCCTGGCGAAACTGCACCGCGGAAACATTCACCGCCACCGGAACCGCGCTCAATCCCTCGTCCTGCCATCTGCGGGCCTGCGCGCACGCGGTCCGCAGCACCCATTCGCCGATCGGCAGGATCAGCCCGTTGTTCTCCGCGATCGAGATGAACCGGTCCGGCGGGATCAGGCCAAGTTCCGGATGCTGCCAGCGAAGCAGCGCTTCAAACCCGGTGATCTTTCCGCTCTCAATCTCCATCTGCGGCTGATACACCAGGAAGAACTCCTTCCGCTCCAGCGCCTGCCGCAGGTTCTTGTCCATGGTCAGCCGCTCCACCGCCTGGGCATTCATCTCGTCCGTAAAGAACCGCACATTGTTGCGCCCGCCCTCCTTGGCCGAATACATCGCCGCATCCGCGTTCCGGATCAGCGTATCGCCATCCTCGCCGTGCTCCGGGAACATGCTCACCCCAACGCTGCAACCCACGTTCACCGTCCGGCCCTGGATGGTGAAGCTCTCGTTCATCGCTTCCATCACTCGCTCGCGCCGCAATCGCCGCGTCCGCTGCATCCTTCAGATTGCTCAGCAGGATCAGGAATTCGTCTCCGCCCACCCTGCGCCACCGTATTGTGCTCCCGCGTGCATTCCTTCAGCCGCTCGGCAACTTCCTTCAGCACACAGTCCCCGAACGCGTGTCCGAACGAATCGTTGATTCCCTTGAACCGGTCGAGATCGAGAAACAGCAGCGCAATCTTTTCGCCTCTCCGCCGCGCCCCGGCCAGCGCATTCTCCAGACGGTCCTGTAGCAGCGCCCGATGCGGCAACTCCGTCAGCGCATCGTAAAACGCCAGGAATTCAATCCGTTCCTGCGGCGGCTTTCTGTTCGGTGATGTCCTCGACAGTACCAGATTCTGCCGCGATGCTGGCCGTTTGCATCGATCAGAGGCGCGCATATCGACTCGAACGATCTCTGCCATTCTTCAATCTTCACCTCAGTCGCTGCGTAATTTCTTCATCCCGATCGGCGCATGCAGATGGTCGATCATCCGGCCGGATAGATCGTACAGGGGTCTCGACCATATTCCGCCACGCGCCCGCGTACTGCAAGATCGTCTCCCGCCTGCAGCATCTCATCCGGGCATGCCCGAATTGAGGCCGGATTGCCTGTTCGCTCAGCACGATCCGGTCGGAATAATCCCGATCACGGCATCCTCAAAGATCGCCGCGATACTTCTCCTCGGCCACGCTTCTAAAACAACGCTTCCTCTGCCCGCCTCCGCTCGGTAATATCCTGAGCGGCAACCAGCATGGAACCGGTCCCGCGAAAACCAGTGAGTGGCAAATAATCTCAACGTAGATAATCGTGCCATTCTTCCTTCGATGCCGCCAACCCCCGGGTTCCTGCAGCCCTTGCGCCTGGCCCCGTTTTCGAACGTCCTGCAGTAGATCGCGGACGTCTTCTTCAGGGCGAATCTCCGCGATGGTCTTTGCCAGAAACTCCTCCTCGGTGTATCCGTATTGCCTCATCGCCGCCTAGTTCACCGCGAGAAAGCGAAGAGTCCTTCGATCGAAGACCCACATCGGCACGGGATTGCTTTCAAACAGCAGCCGGTACTGCTCCTCCGAATGGCGCAGAACGACTCCTGCCGGGCAGTTGTCCGCGATATTCCGAGCGGCCGCCAACGATTCCAGCAGATTGGCTGTCGATTCGTTTTGCGAAGGTTGGATGAGATCGATTCCGTCAGCGGACAATTCTCGGGAACAGCTGACGCGCACTTCCCTGCTGGGCAATCTGCTGCCGCGGCTTGCCTGGTGCCACACTCATTCCGAAAACCCCAGATCGCGCAGCCATCGCACTGGCTTTAACGCACCAAAGCCAACGGCCTGCTACAGAAGGCGCTCGAAGATCAAGGGCACATTGATGATCCTATGAACCGACTACGCCTCTCAGAATCCCACGTTAGTTGCACCGACGGTATGTGACGTAGCTCACACAGGCGCAAGGCCAGTATATTCATTGCCGGCGTCCGCCATGCCGCCTATTTATCGGCGCGCCGAGGCGCTGCTTCAGCACATCGCGCGCAATCGCGTCCAGCACCCCATTCAGGAACTGCACCGACTCGGGCGCAGCATACCGCCGCGCAATCTCCAGCGACTCGTTGATGATGATCGCCGCCGGCGTGTTCGGGTACTCCAGCATCTCCGCCACCGCCGCGCGCAGCAGGTTGCGGTCCACCACCGCCATCCGCTCCAGCCGCCAGTTCTGCGCGTGCGCCTCGATCAGCCCATCGATCTCCGGCCTGGCGCGCCGTCGCCACCCGGTACAGGTCCTCGGCAAAGCCGCGCGTCTCCGCGTCCACATCGTCGCGCGAGGGCCAGAACAGCCGCCGCACCTCATCCGGCGTCTGTTTGCCCAGGTCGCCCTGGAACAGCATCTGCATCGTCAGTTCGCGGGACTTGCGGCGTGTGCCCATTTAGTTCCTTCACCACGGCTTGCGTGCGCTTCCTTTCGCGCCGCAGCTTGCGCTCTGGATCGACACCATCTCAATCGCCGCCACCGCCGCCTCGAACCCCTTGTTCCCCGCCTTCACGCCCGGCGCGGTCCAGCGCCTGCTCCAGCGTCTCGCACGTCAGCACGCCAAACGCATGCGGCACGCCCGTCTCCTGCTGCGACTGCCCGATCCCCCGCGCCACCTCGGTGTAGATCGCCTCGTAGTGCGCCGTCTCGCCGCGCAGCAGGCAGCCCAGCGTCAGGACCGCATCCACGCTTCTTCGCTTCAGCCAGCGTCCGCGCCGCCGAAGGAATCTCCCACGCGCCCGGCACCCGCACAATCTGGATATCCGCCCTGTGCCGCGCCACTCCGCAGCAGCCCATCCAGCGCCCCCTGCAGCAGCCGGTCCGTAATCACCGCGTTCCACCGCGCCACCACAATCGCAAACTTCATCCCCGCGGCCGACAAATCGCCTTCCACCGCAACCGGCTTGCCGTGCAGCGGGTTCTCCGACTCCCAGAAGCCCAGCATCAGCGCCGGCTCCAGCGTCACCGTAAACAGCCGCGACTTCCAGTGCGTCGCCGCGACACCGGCAAGAGCCGCTCGGCAACCTCTTCCGTCCGGTAGTTCGCAATCATCCACTGTCTCCACCGCCGCCCGCACCTGGTCCAAGCTGCGTGACCTCAATCAGCACCGGAGGAACCGCCGGCGCCCGCCCCGTCACAATCTCCAGGTTGCCGAGCGGCGCCAGAAACGCGGAGCCGCGGCCCGTCCCGTCGTCCCAGCCCTTGCCCGGCTCGAAGCCAAGCGCTGCAAGCAGGCTGGCGAGCCGAGTCCAACGCCGCCGCCGAAGCGACCGGCGTCACCAGCGTAATTCCCTTGATCATCCTTCGATTGTATCGTCTGCCGCGCCATCCTCGCCGTGCTGCCGCCCGCCTTCCTTATTCCATCTGCTGGAACATCGTCATGAAGTCGAAGTTGTTCCACGCCTCCGCGATCTTGCCGTCCTTGATCCGCGCCATGGTCATCCCCGTAAACTCAATCGGGTTGCCCTTCGGCGGCTTACCCAGCCCTTCGCCGGTGTGCTTCGCCGTCACCGTACAGCGCGCGACGGTCAGATCGCCCTCGGTGATCACGTCCTCCACCGTCACATGGAATCGGACAGCGCGGCCCGCATCTGCCGGTAGTACGCCTTGAACGATTCCATGCTGCTCACCTCGTTGCCGTCGCGGGCCCTGCAGGCCGTGCCCGGCCACATCGTGGTACGACATCTCGTCGATGGCCGACTCGCGGCCCTTGTTCCAAACTTCTTCAAACCAGCGGTGCAGAATGTCATAACGACTCCTCCTGACTAAAATGGATTGCGTGGAAGCGGGCCGGTCGAACGCGGAAGTGTCCGAAGTATAGGGCCGGGATCGCACGCCGCGCGAGACGAATTCGTGATTTTTCGGTGATTCGCTGCCCTAGTCGCTCGCGATCAGCATGGCGACCGGAGGATGAAATGACATACGAGACACTGCTGTTGGCGATCAGTCGACCACAGATCGCCACCGTCACCCTCAACCGCCCCAAGGTCCTCAACGCCCTCAACGCCACCATGCTCCGCGAACTCGACGAAGCTCTTCGCCGCCCTCGCCTGCGACGACGCCGTCCGCGTGATCCTCCTCCGCGGCGCAGGCGGCAAGGCCTTCGCCGCCGGCGCCGACATCGCCGAACTCGCCGAGGCCGACGCGGCTACCGGCGAGCAGCTCGCCGGCAGCGTCCAACGCATCTTCCGCCGCATCGAGACCCTCGGCAAGCCCGTGATCGCCTGCATCGACGGCTTCGCCCTGGGCGGCGGCTGCGAACTCGCCATGGCCTGCACCCTGCGCCTCGCCAGCTCCGCCGCCCGCCTCGGCCAGCCCGAGATCAAGCTCGGCCTCATCCCCGGCTAGGGCGGCACGCAGCGCCTCCCGCGCCTCGTCGGCCGGGGCGCGGCGCTCAAAATGATCCTCACCGGCGCCATCATCGACGCCGCCGAGGCTCTCCGCATCGGCCTGGTCGACGAAGTAGTTTCCGGCAGACTCCGAAGCCCTCGCCGACCGCGCGCCGCGCGAACTCGCCAGCTGATCGCCGGTATGCCGCCGCTGGCCGTCGCCGCCGCCATCGAGGCCGTCGACCGCGGCGCCGACCTGCCCCTCGACGAGGCGCTCGCCGCCGAAGCCGCCATCTTCGGCCGCCTCTGCGGCACCGAGGACAAACGCGAGGGAACCCGCGCCTTCCTGGAAAAACGCGCCCCAGTGTGGTCCGGTCGCTGAAGTGCGCCATACGCGCCGATGACGTAACATTCAGTCACCCCAGCATTCCATCTCCCGGCAACATCAGTACCAGAGGTGCCTATGTCTAAGTCGATCCCGTCGGTAGTTGTGTCGATGCTTGCAGCACTATTCGCTTGCGCGCCGGCATTGTCGCAACAGAAGCCAATCGTGCTGATTGCGGATACGGTGATCGACGGCAGCGGAAAGGTACTTCACCACACCTCAATCCTTGTCGAAGGCGGCACGATCAAGAGCATCGGCGCTCCCATCCCCTCGGGAGCCACGGTCTACAACCTGGGCAAGCTGACGGTGACACCGGGGCTCATCGACACACACGCACACATTCTCTGGCACTTCGATAACGGCAGGCTTGCCGGCGCTGGCGAGCCACCTCTGCAGGCGATGCTGCACGGCGTCGACAATGCGATCGTCACTCTCGACAACGGTTTTACTACGATCCAAAGCCCTGGCTCGCCGGATGACAAATATCTGCGCGATGCAATTGCCCGCGGCTTCATTCCCGGACCCCGGATTCTGACCTCCCTGCAACCTCTGATGGTGGACAGCGGAGACCCGGCGAAGCTGCGGCAACTAGTGGATGAGCGCAAGGCTCAGGGCGCGGACTTCATCAAGCTGTTCGCGTCGAAGAGCATCCGCGAGGGCGGCGACCAGACCATGACTGACGCTCAGATTCAGGCGATCTGCGGGGAAGCTAATAAGTTGGGCATGCGTACGCTGGTGCACGCGCATGCTGCATCGGCCGCCAAAGCAGCATCCCTCGCGGGATGCACCTCGGTCGAGCACGGGGCCTTTGTCACCGATGACGTATTCCGGATTATGGCGAAAAACGGGACCTACTACGACCCCAACATCGGCCTGGTTCTGCAGAACTACATCGCCAATAAGGAAAAATATCTCGGCATCGGAAACTACAACGAGGAAGGCTTCGCCGACATGGTCAAGGGAGAGGCTATCGTCCTCGAAACCTTCAAGCGAGCGTTGAAGATTCCCGGCCTGCAGATCATCTATGGAACCGATGCAGTCGCTGGAGCCCACGGCCACAACGGCGAAGAATACATCGCACGCGTCCAGCAGGGCGGCGAAGACCCGATGGCGGGAATGATCTCGCTCACGTCCCTATCCGCGAAGTCGTTGCGGCTCGACAAGGAAATCGGCACCATCGCCCCAGGCATGCAAGCCGACATCATTGCGATGGACGGCGATCCTCTCAAAGATCCCACGTCTCTGCGCCGAGTTGAATTTGTAATGAAGGGTGGCACAATATTCAAGAACGTCATTCCAACCCCGCAAAATTGATCCGCCTTCCGAAAATTTCCTGACCCGAGGAGAATCATGCAATCTGGTGTTCGCGCTCCACGAATGAAATCTTTACTCGTCGTCGCCGTCGCGCTGCTCTCCGTTCCGATAGCCTGCTACGCCAAGGCGCCGGCAGCGCCCTGCACCACAGCAATGCCCGACTGCACCGAATGGGTCGCGTTGGGTGGCGGTCCGGCGCGAGCCAAGGTGTATCGCACTTACTCCCTCGGCACACCCAATCCGGCCGTCCATCGGGCGTTGATCATGGTTCACGGGACCAACCGCAACGCCGACCACTACTTCCGCACCGCCGTCACCGCGGCTTTCCTTGCCGGCGCGCTGCCGGACACCGTCGTGATCGCCCCCAGCTTCCTCTCGTCCGACCAGCACTGCAACGACAAGCTGGAGCCCAACGAAGTGAGTTGGAGTTGCGGCGGAGACAGCTGGCGATCCGGAGGCGCCTCGACCAGCAACAAAGACCTGACATCCTTCGACTTCGTTGACGAACTCCTGCGCAGGCTCGCCGACAAGAAGATGTTTCCCAACCTGACGAACATCGTGATCGCCGGCCATTCCGCGGGCGGACAATTTGTCTCGCGCTACGAGATGGCCAGCCGCGCCCAGGACAATCTTGGCGTCGCCGTCTCCTACGTCGTGGCCAATCCGTCGAGCTATGCGTGGCCGGACGCCTCCCGGCCGCTTCCCGTAGACGATGGCGCACCGCCCGCTGCTGCAGCCGGCTGGAATCTGGAGACGCCCCACCTGAAGTTCAGCTACGGTCCGTTCGACGCAGCCAAGGCACCGAAGTACGACCTATGGCCGTATGGACTGGAGCAGCGCACCGGAGGCTATACCGCAAAGATAACCGACCAGCAGTTAACCAAGCAACTCGTGTCGCGGAGCACCACCTACCTGCTTAGCCAGGTGGATACGCTCCCCCTCGGCGGCTTTGATGGTTCGCCGAACGCCATGGCTCAGGGCGCTACCCGCCGCGCACGAGGCGAGGCTTTCGTGAAGTACATCAACGAACATCTCGGAGCCAAAGCCAACATCCTGATTATTCCCGAGTGCGGGCACAATGACCGTTGTGTCTATACGACGGATACGGTTCTACCCATCATCTTTCCAAACCATTAGGCCCTAACTGCCTGACAATCATTGAGTTCGCTGGTGCCGCGTCCGGAGCCGCGTCGACAGGTGCGTCCATGTGTGCCTCATCAGGTACAGGGCATTGCCAGTGGAAACCGCATCCTACGGCTTGGTATGCTAGTGGATGTGACTATGTCCGTTCCTCCCCGTTCCGCGGTTTCTTCCCCACGCTGCCGCCCTTTTTCGTCCCCCCGGGCTGGATTCGCGTTCGTCCTGGCTTCGGTTGCCTGCCTGGCGACTCCCCTGCTCGCCGGCTGCAACCGCGCCTCGGCGGGCACCACCACCACCACCGCCAGCGCCCAGGCCATCGAGGCCGCGCGCGAGCAGTTGGACCTCATCCCGCCGCCCTCCAAGAGCCGCTATATGGCCGTCCACAGCCTCACGACGTGGGAGAACCCCTACCTCACCGTCCAGCAAAACATGGCCACCCTCCACGTCACCATCGCCGACGCCAACCCCACCGACGTTGGCGCAGGCGGTATGCTCCGTCCCATTGGCGCGCGCCAGCAGGCTCTCACCATTCGCCTCAGCGACCTGCCCGACGCGCTCGACGCCGTGCCCGTGAACTCCTGGCCGTACGGCCGCGTGATTGCCATTGAAGAGGCCCACGACACGCCCTCCGCCGACCGTCCCGCGGTGCGCCGCAATATCGAAGCCACCATCAAGACCCTCGGCGACCTCGGCGTTGTGGTCTACGAGTGGACCGACGCAGGCTTCCGCTGACTCGCTGACGTGTAGACTTTGTCTTGCTTAAGGCCACGCCTTCAGCCGTGCCGTAGCCGGTTCGGTTATCATGCGGCCTTAGCCTCTGAGGTCATGTTTGCATGAGCAAGAAAACCGCCCCTGTACCCCGATCCAAATCGCTGGCCAAGGGCCTCCTCGCCGGATTGATCGGCGGCCTGGTCGGCGTCGTCGCCATGACCGCGGCCGAGCGTTTCCTTCCCCGTCGCGCACAAGCCTCTGCCGAGCCGGCAAAACCAGCATCAACGCTCGACGGAATGCACTGGGGCTTTGGTGCAGCCGTCGGTGCAGCCTATGGTGCGGTAGCCGAATACTTCCCCACCGCAACCTCGGAGAAAGGCGCCGCCTTCGGCATGGCCCTGGAGACGCTCTCCCAGGAAGGCACCCTGCCCGCCCTCGGCCTGCTCACCGGGTCGGTCCCTCGCGGCGACGGCACCGGCAAGATGACATCCCATGTCGTCTACGGCGTCACCACCGAGGTCGTCCGCAGCTTCGTCCGCAACCGCCTCTAGCCCCAACACCATTTGACTCCCTCACCCAGGACTCGCCGGGCGGCCTCACGCATCGCGCCGCCCTTTGGTTGTCAGGTCCCCCTTTGGTAAATACCCGCCGGGGGGTGCAACCGCTAGCGCCCGGGAATCCGCTCTCGATCCTCCGCCCAGTGCTCCACAATCGAGTCCACCACGACGTGGCCCAACGCGGTAAGCCGTATCGAGCGACGGCAAATAGGCGCTGTAATGGCCGATCTTGGTGTCGGCCAGCGATTCGAGCAGCAGTAAGACCCGCGCGCGGAACGTCGTAGTTGCTGGCAGTGCGCAGCACCAGAACTCGTTTGATATCAACCTTTGTGCTTTAGCGAGAAACGTCAGCGATTGCAGCGTGCCGGTATCTTCCATGCCGCATATGGCATAAGTTCCTTTGTCCTCAGTCATATACTTCACCCAGTCTTCGGCCCACTGGTTCATCAGCTTGCCATGCCAGAAGGTGCTCGCCGACAGATTAGCCCCTTTCAGAACAAAGGGTGGCCGACGTGCCGCTTGGCCATCGAACTGCAGTCGCAGCGCTTTCATCTCCGGCGTGTCTGGAAGCACAACATCTTTGGTCAGCGCAAACGCCCAGTCGACCAGCGCCGGATTGAGCCGGTAGACCGCAATATTGTCCGGGTCGAGCGGTTGTTCGTAGGGGACATTCTTGCGCAGTGGAATGTAGCCGGTGGTCCAGAGGGCGCGGTCGGCGGCGGTTGCGTTGGGAATCTCGCGTGCATCGATCTCGTAGGCCAGATCGCCGTCGACGATCCAGTCGTTCCACACTGCGGACGCAAGCGACCCGGCAGCAGGATCGATGCCGCCAATGCCGGCAACGAGAAAGTACGCATGGGTCAGGTCGAAGCGCGGATCGAGGCCAAGCGCCATCACCGACGCCGCCGCCTTGCGCAGTGCCGACGCCGGTGAGCAGGCCGAGCACGCCGGTGTGCGGGTTCAAGCGGAGATCGTGATAGCCCTGCGGAAACGGCAGAATGGTATCGAGGTGCTCGTTCTCGACCCAGTACTGGTACTCGCCGGGCGTGTCGCCGGTGTCGGCGCCGGCTTCGAACATGTTGAAGACGACGACCTTGATCTCGATCGGCTTTTGCGGCGCGGCATTCTGGGCGTAGGCGCACAGGAGTGGTTGCCAGCAGGAGGAGTGCAGAATAGAGGGCGCATGGGAGATGGTACATCTGTATGGGAGGTGAATTCGAGGGCCGGCATGGACCAGGTGACGCTGCGGGAGTATCGGCCAGGTGATTGGGAGGCGATGTACGCGCTGGATATGGCGTGCTTTGAGCCAGTGTTCCGGTTCAGCCGCGGAACGATGCGCGGGTTTGCCGAAGCTCCCGGCGCGATCACAGTGCTGGCCGAGGCGGACAGGCGACTGGTCGGGTTTTTGCGTCGTGCAGATGGAAGACACAAGTGGCTACGTGGTGACGCTGGACGTAGCTCCGGCCTGGCGGCGACAAGGGCTGGCGCGGCGAATGATGGAGGAGTGGAAGCAAAGGTGCGCAGCGGCGGGCGGCGTGGGCATGGCGCTGCACGTCTTCACTGAGAATGCAGGCAGCGATGCGGTTCTACGAGGCGATGGGCTACGGGCGAGTGGGAGTAGCGGAAGGATTCTACGGCCGGGTCTGGATGCGCTGGTGTATCGGAAGCAACTCGAATGAATCCACTGAGGAAGAATTCCGCAGAGCCCTCGCGCGAGCGCCAGATTACAGATAAGATTCGGCTATCGGGGCCAAGTCGAACAATCAATTCTGTAGGAGGCTTTCCATGGCAAGGTCTGGAATGGTATTGGGGCCACTTTGTGTGTTGCTGCTTGCCGGTATGATGCCGGCCCAGACACCCGCATCGGCTCCGGCGAAGGTGGACTTCGCCACCGATGTTCTGCCCATCCTTCGCGAGAACTGCGTCGAATGCCATGGCCCGCTGAAGCAGCGCGCCGGCATGCGCATCGACCGCAAGAGTTCCGTCATGAAGGCCTTCTCGCGCCGCGTGGTTCCGGGCAGCAGCGAAAACAGCTTCCTCTATCACAGAGTCATGGGCGAGTACGGCAGCCAGATGCCGCCCGATGGCGCGCTGAAGCCGGCCCAGATTGCGATCATCAAGACGTGGATCGATCAGGGGGCGGAGTGGCCCGACGCGCTCGCGAATGAGATCGATCTGCCGCCGCCCAACCCGAAGGCCGTTGCCATGGTGGACGCGCTGCGCAACAACGACCTCGCCATGTTCATGAAGTCCGCCCAAGCCGACCCGAAGCTGCTCAACGAGCGCGGGCCGGAAGGCTCTACTCCGTTCATGTACGCTGTGCTCTATACCAATACGCCGACCCTGGGCAAGCTGCTCCAGATGCGAGCCGACCCCAATAAGCACAACGACGCGAACGCGACCGCCCTGATGTGGGCTGCGCCAAGTCTCGAGAAGACTCAGCTGCTGCTGGGGCACGGTGCGGAAGTCAACGCGAAATCCGACGATCTGCGAACGCCGCTGATGATCGCGTCCCGCCATCCCGGCGGCGCGCCCGTCGTGAAACTGCTTCTCGAGCATGGGGCCAATCCGAATCCGAACGCAAAACCAGAGACTGAATCGTCGCCGCTGCTCGAGGCCGTCACCGCCGGCGATGCCGCCATCGTCGAACTGCTGCTCGCACACGGCGCGGACGCGAAGGCCGCAGGCGAGACCGGCCTCTCCATGGCGGTCGCGACCAAGTTGCGACAAAGTGTCTCGAACTGCTGGCGCCGAAGATAACGGACAAGGATGTATTCACCGCATCCCTGCAGGACGTCGCTGTCTACGGCGATATGAAGGCCGTGCAGCTAATGCTCGATCACGGCGCCGATGTGAAGGCGTATGACCCGCTGGGCCGCACCGCACTGATGTATGCGGCGACCTCAGACATGCTCCCTCTGGATGAGATCAAGCTGCTGATTGATCGCGGCGCCGATGTGAACGCCCGCAGCAAGCATCCGAATGGAGGCGACGAAGGCGTTTCGGTCCTGGAAATGGCGAAGCGCAAGGGCGACTCGCCGGTTGTGCGGCTGCTGGTTGAGTCCGGCGCAAAGCCGGTCGCCGCCACTCCCGTGGTGCTCACCCCGCGGCTGAAGAACGACATCCGCCTGGCCATTCAGGACAGCATTCCTCTGCTGCAGAAAGCGGATGCAAACTTCGCTAACAAGTCCGGCTGCGTCTCCTGCCACAACAACAGCCTCACGGCGATGACAGTAGGCCTGGCCCGCAAGCAAGGCTTCCACATCGACGAGCAGACCGCGGCGGCACAGTTGAAAGCCAACGTGGAGTCGCTGGAAAAAACGCGCGACCGCATGCACCAGGGCTTCCTGGTTCCAGTTGGCGACAACTTCAGCGAGGGGATCCTGGCTTATATCCTGCTGGGACTGAACGCGGAGGGCTACAAGGCAGACATCAATACCGACGCAGCGGCAATGGATATCCTCTCGCGTCAGCAGCCGACCGGCGAGTGGGCGGAAAGGACCTCCGACCAACGACCGCCGCTATGCCTTGACTACGCTGGCGAGACGGCCTTATCGATGCGAGCGCTCCAACTCTACGCACCGAAGACCGACGCTGCCGTCTATCGCCGATCGATCCAGCTCGCCGCAACGTGGCTGGCCAACGCGAAGTCCTACAGCAACGACGATCGCGGCTGGCGGCTCGCCGGCCTGGCCTGGGCCGGCACGGACAAGGCCGCCACGCAGAAAGCGATGCACGAACTGCTCGCCGCACAAAACCCCGATGGAAGCTGGTCCGATCTGCCCACGATGGAAAGCACGGCCTACGCCACCGGGAAGAGCCTGGTCGCGCTGCAGATTGGCGGCCTGCCCGTCTCCGATCCCGCATACCAGCGCGGCGTGAAGTGGCTGCTGAGCCACCAGGAGAAGGATGGCTCGTGGTATGTGCAGTCGCGCGCGCTCGGCTTCCAGCCCTACTTCGACGCAGGCTTCCCCCACGGCCACGATCAGTGGATCTCTACCGCAGGCACCAACTGGGCGGCGATGGCCCTTACTCTCGCCCTGCCGGAGTCGAAAAACGCAATCGCATCGCGCCCACCGTCCTCGCATCGGACAGGCGGGAATTAGGCGAGAGAGCTACTCGTAGTAGCGGGCGAAGCTGGTGTCGGTCTCGAAGATGGTGCAGTCCTTGATGCGCACGCGCCCGGCGGTGAGCGCCTGGAGTTGGAGACTGGTCTCGTCATAGAAGTAGCGTGCGAGATTTTCCGCCGAGGGGTTCAGCTCGGTGAAGGGCGGAGGTCGTTGATCATCCGGTGGTCGAGATAGTCGACGACCGGCTTCAGCAGGTTCTTCAGCAGCTTGAAGTCGAGCAGCAGGCCGGCCTCGTCGAGTTCGGCGCCGGCGAGCGTGACCAGCACGCGGTAGTTGTGGCCGTGCGGGTTCTCGCACTTGCCGTGATAGTTGCGGAGGTAGTGGCCGGAGGAGAAGCCGGCTTCTACAGTGACTTCAAACATGCGTGTCGGTTCCCTTCCCTCTTGATTGTATTCGCCGACGCGAAGGCCGGCAGCGGCGAAGATCGAGGCGCCTCGACAATCAGTACGCGGCGACGGCGCTGACTCTTCCGCGTGGCGCTCGGCCTGCTCGAAGAGCGAGGAAAGGATGCCGGCCAGCGCGACCACCAGCGCGATCAGGAAGAGCACCAGGCCCATGGTGCGCCACAGCGAGGCGTCGCCCGGCGAGCCGGGCTGCTGCGCGATATTGGTATAGGCCACGCCGCAGGAGATCAGCGCGAACAGCGTCAGCGACGCGGCGAGGATGTAGAGATTGCGGCCCATGATATCTGACACAAGGATACGACAGCGCATCGCACATTGCTGGCAGCGATTGACAGCTCACGGCGAGTTGGACAGCTCGCTTTCAGAGCTGATCCGCTGCGATATCTTAGACGACGAGGCATACTCCCCGGAGATGACTGAAGAACCCCACGGCGACGAGCGGAGCGACGTCGAATCCCGCTGTTCGATCGCATGGCCGGACTGCGACCCCGTGAGAGCCAGATGTTTCTCGGTTCTGTCGCTGGTGATTGGCGCGCTGACCGGGCTGGTGGTGGTCGCGTTCATCGTGCTGACGGAACGGCTGGGCATGCGGCTCTACCCGGTCAGCGGCGCGCCGTGGCGGCGTCTGCTGTTCCCGGTGGCGGGGTCGCTCGGCATCGGCTATTTGCTGTACCGTTTCTTTCCCAAACGCGCGCGGCAGCGGCGTGCCGCAGACTAAGGCGGCGCTGTTTGCGCGCGAGGGACGCATCACGATGCGCACCGTGCTGGGCAAGTTCTTCTGCACGTCGGTGACGCTCGCAAGCGGGATTCCGCTGGGCCGCGAAGGGCCGTCGGTGCAGGTGGGCGCGGGAATTGGCTCGGTGCTGGGACGGATCGCTTGGACTGAGCAACGAGCAGGTGAAGAAGCTGATCCCGGTGGGAGCTGCGGCGGCAATTGCGGCGGCGTTCAACACGCCTCTGGCGGCGGTGGTGTTTTCGCTTGAAGAGATTATGGGCGATCTGAACGCGCCGCTGATGGGCGGTGTGGTGCTGGCCTCGGCGACGGCGTGGGTGGTGCTGCGGCTTTCGCTGGGCGATCATCCGCTGTTCAAGGTCCCGCAATATCACCTGGTCAGCCCGGCGGAGTTTGGCGTCTATGCGGTGCTCGGCGTGGCCGGCGGCATGGTTTCCGCGGTCTTCGCGAAGCTGCTGCTGGGGATGCGGGCACGTTTTCTGCGGCTGCCGCAGAATACGGCGTGGTTCCACCCGCTGGTGGGCGGGCTGCTGGTGGGCGCGATGGGCTGGTTTGTGCCGCAGGTGTTGGGCGTCGGCTACGGATTTGTCGGCGACGCGCTGAACGGAAATATGGCCGTGCGCCTGATGCTGGTGCTGCTGGTGCTGAAGCTGATTCGCGGTGACGACGAGTTATGCGTCGGGCAATGCAGGCGGCATCTTTGGGCCGTCGCTGTTTCTTGGCGCGATGCTGGGCGGCGCGGTGGGGACGGTGGCACACCACTTCTTTCCCGCGACCACTGCGTTGCCTGGCGCGTACGCGCTGGTGGGGATGGGCGCGGTGTTCGCGGGCGTGGTGCGCGCGCCGATGACCTCGGTGCTGATCATCTTTGAGATGACCCAGGACTATGCGGTCATCGTGCCGCTGATGATTGCGAATCTGGTGAGCCTGTTCGTCGCTTCGCTGCTGCAGCACGAGCCGATCTACGAAGCACTGGCAGTGCAGGACGGCATCCACCTGCCGACGGCAGCGACGCGCCAGCGGCTCGGACAGCGCCAGGCAGTCAGCATTATGCGGGCGGCGAGCCAGTTGCTGCCGGCGGAGATCACGGTGGGCGAGGCGCTGGAACGGGTGAGCGCGAGTGAGTTCAAAACCTGGCCCGTGACCGACCGGCGTGGCGTAATCGGCTTGATCGATGTTTCGCGGCTGGAGAAGGAACAGAAGGAAGGCGCGGACAAGAAGCTCGGCGAGTTGTTGGACGGGCTGACGTTTCCGCACATCCACGCCGATCAGGGGCTCGATCTGGCGCTCGAGCGCATGGGCGCAAATGCCACCTCGACATCCTGCCGGTGGTGAACCGCGCGAATGTGCATCAACTGGAAGGCATCGTGACGCTCCGGGACGTGCTGGACGCGTACGGCGTGCATCAGCGCCTGAGCATCGTCTACGGAAGCAGCGCTGTGCTCGGACTCGCGTAGGGCAACGCCAGTGAGGCCGAGGCGGCGGGCTTCGGTGAGGGTCCAGGCGATCTTCTGGGCGGCTGCTGCGTAGTCCAGACCTTCAGTGCGGATGTTGGAGATGCAGTTGCGCTCAGCGTCGGTGCGGCCGGGACGCGGCGCCCAGGTGATGTAGGCGCCAAGCGAGTCGGGCGAGCTGAGGCCGGGCGCTCGCCAATGAGGATGACAGTAGCGTCGGCGCGGAGGGCATGGCCGATCTCGTCGGCGAGGGCGACGCGGGCTTGCTCGGCGACGACGATGGGGGTGAGGCACCAGGTAGCGTCGAGCAAGGGAAGAAGCGCGTCGAGCACGGGCAGAGCGTGGCGCTCGGTGGCGAGCGCGGAGAGGCCGTCGGCGAGGATGATGGTGAGAGAAGTTGCAGGATTGCAGGTTGCAGGTTACAGGTTCGCCTGCGAGTTGAATGGCAGAACCGAGGATGCGAGAGTGCGGCCCAGGTCGGGACGGCGGAGGTATTCGGTGCGGTTGGCGGCGGCGCTGCTGGACGGCGATGGCTGGCGAGGTTGCGCTCGCGCAGCGGCGGCGAGAAGGGATGGCACGGCGAAGGCTGGCATGCACGGCGTCGCGGGCCTGCGCATGGTGCGAGGGAGAACTCGAGCGCATGGCGGGTGGTGATGCTCGCGCCGGTACGATCGAGAGCAACGCGCGCGGGGGTGAGCGCCGAAGCGCGACTGCGGCGAGCGGCGCAGGAGCCTGTGGCAGGCACGAGTTGATTTCGATCGCTCATGCGGTCAGCAACCTCTGCACGGAGAGTTCGCGCGCCGTGCCCTGCGCCAGCCAGGCTTCGAACTCGGGCGCGGGGCGGAGGCCGAGAATGCGGCGGAGGTAGAGGGCGTCGTGGAACGAGGTGCTCTGGTAGTTGAGCATGATGTCGTCGGCGCCGGGGACGCCCATGATGTAGTTGACGCCGGCCGCGCCGAGCATGGTCAGCAGAGCGTCCATGTCGTCCTGGTCGGCCTCGGCGTGGTTGGTGTAGCAGACGTCGCAGCCCATGGGCAGGCCGAGCAGCTTGCCGCAGAAGTGGTCTTCAAGGCCGGCGCGGAGGATCTGCTTGCCGTCGTAGAGATACTCCGGTCCGATGAAGCCGACGACGGTGTTGACCAGCATGGGGCGGTAGCGGCGGGCGAGGGCGTAGGCGCGGGCTTCGAGCGTTTGCTGGTCGACTCCATGGTGCGCGTTGGCGGAGAGCGAGCTGCCCTGGCCCGGTTTCGAAGTACATGATGTTGGGCTCGAAGGATTCGCCGCGAGATGCCGCCGCGGCCAAGTTCGCGGGCCATGTGGTGAGCCTCGTCGAGCAGAGCGATGCTCACGCCGAACGATGGATTGGTCGCCTCCGTCCCGCCGATGGATTGGAAGACGAGGTCGACGGGCGCGCCCAGCCGCATCGCCTCCATCTGCGTGGTGACATGGGCGAGCACGCAGCTTTGCGTCGGGAATGGCGAAGCGAGTGCGCGCGCGGTCGATGAGGTGCAGCAGATCGATGACGGAGCGCAGGCTGTCGGAGACTGGATTGATGCCGATGACGGCGTCGCCGGAGCCGAGCATCAGGCCGTCAATGATCGAAGCCGCAATGCCCGTGGCATCATC
>CAWHCL010000009.1:0-349056 GCA_963827815.1 uncultured Verrucomicrobiae bacterium
ATCAGCGGGATCGGCGACGACATTTTGCCGCCCAACGATCGCTCTATCTCCACGCCAGCGCTGTTTTTTAGCACTGAGCCGCCCCCAAAACCTTACACCGCCGCGCCCGTCCGCGCTGTGACGCCGCTCACTGCCGCCGCGGCAGCGCTGTCCTACAATGCAGCGTGTCCGGACGGCGGTGGGCTTGTCCGGGCCCTCGGGGGAGCGTGTCCAGAGCCTGAATTTCGGCCATCGGCGTGAGATTGGATCGAGCGGCAGCGCCGGTCATCACAGCTCCAATGGACGGTGACGGTGCTCGATCGGGAACGCGGTCCGACCGATGGTGGTCACGGAGGATTGGAGCGATGGGTAATGTACATCAGTTGCGGACCCCTGGGCGGCGCGCGTTCGAAGAGGACGAGCCCTTTACGGAAGTGGCGGAGCCGTCAGGCTTCGCACGGCTTGGCGCGAGGTCAGGAGGATGCAACCAGTGTTTTTGGCAGTTCCGCGGCGGGCGCCGATCCGTTGGCGAGCGGGCTGACGGTCGAGGCGACGGTGAAATGGTTCAACGCCGAGAAGGGCTATGGCTTCGTCGAGCTGACGAGCGGCCGAGGCGACGCGTTCGTGCATCTCAAGACCTTGCGCCAGATCGGACGCGAAACGCTGCCCTCGGGCGCGAAGCTTCGCGCCGTCGTCCGGTCCGGCTCCCGAGGCGCGCAGGTGGTGCGGGTGATCGAGGTCGACACGACGAGCGCCGTCGAACGGCCGGAGCGGCCGCGACGGTCGACCCGGACGCATCGACCGCCATTGATTTGACCGGGAAGGTCAAGTGGTTTGATGGTTCGCGCGGCTTTGGCTTCGTCGCCAGCGACGACTTCGGCAAGGACGTGTTCGTCCACAGCTCAATTCTCGGCGCCGCCGGCGTCTCCAGCCTCGCCGAAGGTCAGGCGGTCTCGATGCGCGTCGTCGAGACGCCGAAGGGCCGGGAGGCGATCGCGATCACCCTCTAGCGGCAGGCGCCGCTTCAGCGCCCGTCCCGTGCGGCGAGAAAGCAAAACCGACACCGCCCGGCGGTTTGAACACACGACGACATTGGAGGTTGTGCCGGTGGACCGCGAACTGGCGGAGGCCGCCGCGCTTTTGAAAAATCAATTCCATTTGGGCTTGGCCGATGCTTTTGCGGTCGCGTTGGCGAAAAATAGAAAAGCTGAACTGGCGGGCGACCGATTACGAATTCAAATCCGTCGAAAAGGAAATCAAAATCAACTGGCTGAAATAACAATGGTTCACCGCTGCGAACGTATCGTCTTTTGATTATTCAGTCGCCTTTGAACAAGTTTTGGTGGTAGCGAAGGAAAACCGGATGTGGCTGACATGATGGTGAGGAAGGCATTCTCACTTTGCCATCACGATTCAACAGACTGCGAACCTGTTCAGGAACGTGTTTTTTTGAAACGAGGATTTCACCTGTATCGGAAATTGATAGGAAGTGCTTATCGAACATCCAGTGGATTGTGCGTGATAGTGCTATACCGTTGCGGGGCGAGTCTGGTCCGTTTTCGGCAACGGGCTTAATATGTGCTGCTTCGATCTCGCATCGTCCTCCTCCGTTGATGAGCCTAAGGCCGGTCATTGCACAGGTGTTGTCATATTCGTCCTGAATCACGCGTGTAAATGCGGCGTCTCGAAACGGTCTTTCCATAATTTGCATTCGTCTCGGTAGTCCATACTCCACAGGCTCTTCTTGCAACATTCCAAATGTTGGCTTCTCTTGCTCAGATTGCTGTGTTTCAGAAAACCCAAGCCGACAAATATTTTGAAGCTCGTCCGGTGAAATAATTCGGACTGCACGCCCAAACCGGCCCTTGTTTGTGGAACCATCTGTTTTACGGAGCGCGGTTTCGGGATACGCCTCGCCAACCTTGAACGGAACTGGCTTCGTGAATTCGAGATAGTCCGCCATGTGCGCGTAATAATGACCACTTCGAGATTTGTCCTCTTCAATCTTCACGACTCGCGCAGTTGCGAAATAACACTGACGACCAGCCCTGCCCGACAAATCAGCGCCTTCTCGCCGTGGTTCATAATAGATGATCAAGTCTCCAACTACCTGTTTAATCTGGTTGAGGTATGTCGATGGAAAATGATACCGGAATTCCGGCAGGTCATCGTAAACGGGATTTACTTTAGTTGTGAATACCGCGTTAGCCATCTCGTGCCAGGCTAATGATCGAAGTGACAATTGGAAAGTTTCTTTCCGGCCTGCATCCCGATGGATTTGAAGATGCGGACAGCGGCTGGCCGCGTGTGTTGAAACGCTTCGCCGCCGAGGCGTGGCGGCGGGCGGACGCGGGCGAACTGGCCGACGAGGAATTGTATCCCAGCGACGCGCAATGGTCGGGACTTTACGACCGGATGTTTCCGCACACGGCGGATGAGATTGAACGGCGGCTGGCACTCGCGGCTGATTACGGTGAGGCGGCATAAAAAATGAAGCGACACCTCACCCCGGCCCTCTCCCCGACCGGAGCGGAGAGGGAGAATTCTTTTGCGCCCTTTGTGCTCTTTTGCGGCCAAAGAATCTGTGTCCATCTGTGTTAATCTGTGGCTAAAAAAATGTCTGACGTTTTCACCAAGGCGAAGCGGTCGGATGTAATGTCACGCATCCGATCGCGCGGGAACAAAGAGACGGAACTGGCGCTGGCGATGTTGCTCCGCGCAGACGGTATCGTTGGATGGAGACGCCATTTGATGGTGCGCGTCGCGGTCGAAGGTCGAAAGTCGAAGGTCGAGGGCAAGAGGCTTTCCGGTTCTCGACACTCGTCCCTCGTCCCTCGTCTCACCGTCCGTCCTGACTTTGTTTTCCTCAAATCCCGGACGGCGGTGTTCGTAGATGGCTGCTTCTGGCATGGCTGTCCCAAACATGGGACGCAACCCGCCAGTAACCGTTCGTTTTGGAAAAGGAAATTCGCCCGCAACAAGGATCGCGACCGGCTGGTGTCCCGCATCCTCCGGGCGTATGGCTGGCAGGTGGTGCGAATCTGGGAGCACGAGCTTGCCAAGATAAAAACGACCTCGACACCTCACCCCGGCCCTCTCCCCGACCGAGGCGGAGAGGGTGCGGAAGCGCGGCTGCTGAACCGAATTCGCCGGGCGATGGGCAAAAGCTGAAACGCTGAAATCCTGAAAACTGAAATCAGAATCCGCACAATCAGCGGACAAAATGCGCTCATGCGGCGACCAGGTCGGCTTCCAGCGGATTTCCCTTTTTGAAGCGGCTGACACCAGTGACGCTGAATCCGATGACGCGGCCTTTCACGTCCACGCGCTCCATCACGGCATCGTGCTTGGTTTCCTTCACGTGACCGGCGGCGTCCGAAAACCTCACTTCGAGATAATCCGCTTCCGCGTCGAACCAGATTTTTACTTTGTCGGCCATAAATCTTCTCCGGCTTTTGGTTTGTCGGTCAGGTAGGCCGTGACCACAAACGCATCGTTCTCCGCATATTTAACCACAACACACAGCCATTTGCCACCCACAATCGTCTGCGCGTAAAACTCATAAAACAGCCGCACCGCCTTGTCCGAACGCGAACGCCGCACCAATTGCGGCTGGCGCAACACCCGCTCCATTTCCGCCGCCATGCCCTTCATTTCGGCGTGCTCCAGAATGTGGGCCAGCCGTTCGTCGGTGAGACGCACCTTGTGGCCGAAACAATCGGTGAGCGTTTTCATCCTTCAGTTTGAAGCGCGCCGGTCGGAGTCCAATCTTCCAACCGGCGCGCAATGATGGAGAGACAATCGTTATTTGCCGCCGGCTGCCGGTGTCGGCGTCGGAGCGGGTGTGGCGGCGTGTTGCGGGGCGCGTTCCAGATGGCTCGCGCTCATCCAGCCGCGCAGCATGTCGGGGTTGCGCACATAGACGTTGTGGAAGATGGCGTCGAGATAGTTGCATTCCTTCATCCCGTCGCGCACCAGCCGCCCGATGGCGGCGGTGTTTTCCGCGCCTTCATTGTCGGCGTTGTTCTCGGTCGTGCGCGCGGCGTCAATGGCGGCGCGGTCGGTCACGAGGGTTTGCTCAAAGCCCGACGGCAATCCCTTGGCATTGAACTTGGCGATGCGGCCGGCCTTGGCGGTCTTCGTGGCCGCGTCGTCGTTCGGGCCGGCAATCAGGTTGACGAGGATGGCGTCGGCGGCGCTGATGACGGCGCGCGGGTTGAGGGCGTCGGGCGGGCGGAACAGGACGGTGTAATTGGGGTCGTCCTGCGCGAGGGCGTGCGCGGTGCGGGTGACGTTTTGCACGTCCAGCCGGAGGGCGTCAATCAGCACGGTGGCGGGAGTGGCGCTGCCGCCGCCCTGACCGGCCTTGGCGGCGTCGAGGCCGGCGATGTCCTTTTGGAGGTTGGCCAGATGTTGCGAGGCATCGGTGCCGGCAACGTCGGCGATGTTCTTTTGACCGAAGGCATAGCTACGGCCAAACTTTTCATAACGAGCGAATGAATAGTCGTCCATAATTTATTTTTGTTTTATTGATTAGCTGATGTTTTCAACTGACAATTCAACATTAGCAGTCTGGCGGCACAAAGCAAAGCGGAAAAATCGGGTGATACATCCGTATGGTGGGGCGGGCAGTCCCCTGCCCGCCGTTCGTCCGATGGTGGCCGTCTGCAAAAATCGGCGCGCACGGAGTGACGCGCCCTACCCGCCCCATGCCGGGCGACGCCCGAAACCGGGGTTTTACCCCTCCCGAAGGCGGGTTTTACGCAAAATGCTGCAAATGCGAAGCTTACGAAGGCAACTGCGCCCAATCCGACACCAACTGCGGTCAATCCAATCGCAACTGCGGACGGTCCGAACCCAACTGCGCTCAATCTGATCGCGACTGCGGGTGATCCAATCCCGACTGCGGTGAGTCTGATTGCTCCTGCGGGCCATCCAATCGCAACTGCGCTCAATCCGATTCCGACTGCGAACGGTCTGAACACGACTGTCGAAGATTCGTGGACGACTGCGGAAAGGTTGCGCGCGGCTGCGGGCGGTTCATTCATCCGCACCCGCCGGGCAATTGCAAATGGCATTGAACGGAGAAAACAAAAAGTCCGGGAACAATCACATTCCCGGACCCTGCAAACTTGATTGAACCACCGGGCTTACGTCCTCGCCGCCGGCTTCTTGGCGGCGGTCTCCAGAATGGTTTCGAGCACGCTCCTGGGCACCTGCGCAAAGGTGAACGGCTCCATGGAATACGACGCGCGGCCTTTCGAGAGCGAACGGATGGCGGTGGCGTAGCCGAACATTTCGGCCAGCGGCACATGGGCGTTGAGCACGGTCTGGCCGTTCTTCGCCTCGATGCTGACAATCGTGCCGCGACGACGGTTGATGTCGCCGAGCAGATCGCCCTGATATTCGTCGGGCGTGGTGCATTCCACCTTCATGATGGGTTCGAGGATGATCGGGCCGGCCTTCTTGAAGGCGTCTTTCAAGGCGAAAATAATGATGGGTTCGAGCAGAATCGGGCCGGCCTTTTTGAAGGCGTCCTTCAAGCGCGAAGATGCCGGCCATGCGGAACGCCAGTTCGTTGGAGTCCACTTCGTGGAACGTGCCGTCCACCACTTCAACCTTGATGTCAATGACCTGATAGCCCGCATAAACGCCGCCCTTGATGGCTTCCTCGATGCCGTCAATGACCGCCGGGATGTATTCCTTGGGAATCGCGCCGCCGACAATCTCGTTGGTGACCTCGACGCCCTTGCCTTTTTCATTCGGCGCGACGGTGATGCAGGCGTGGCCGTATTGGCCCTTGCCGCCGGATTGACGGATGAACTTGCCTTCGCCCTCGGCATTCTTGGTGATGGTTTCGCGATAGGCGATCTGCGGCGCGCCGGTGTTGGCCTCCACCTTGAATTCGCGCTTGAGCCGGTCAATGATGATTTCCAGATGCAACTCGCCCATGCCCGCGATGATGAGCTGGCTGGTCTCCTCGTTGGTGAAGCAGCGGAACGTCGGGTCTTCCTCCGCAAGGCGTTGCAGGCCCTCGGACAACTTGTCGCGGTCCTGCTTGGTCTTCGGCTCGACGGCCATGCTGATGACCGGTTCCGGGAACGTGGGCGGTTCGAGCGTCACGTCGAAATCTTCGTCGCACAGCGTGTCGCCGGTGGTGATGTTGCGCAGGCCGACGAGCGCGGCGATGTCGCCGGCAAACACCTCGTTGATGTCCTTGCGTTCGCTGCCCTGGATGACCATGAGGCGGCTGACGCGCTCGCGTTTGCGCGTGCGCGGATTGTAAATGGTGTCGCCCTTCTTGAGATGGCCGGAATAGACGCGGAAGAACACCAGCTTGCCGGCGTAGGGATCGGTCCAGAGCTTGAACGCGAGCGAGCAGAATTTTTCGTTGTCGTTCGTCGGCACTTTGACGACGACTTCCGTGCCCAGTTCGTGGCCTTCCGCGCCGGGAACATCCAGCGGGCCGGGCAGATAATCCACCACGGCGTCAACGAGCGGCTGCACGGCCTTTTTCTTGAACGCGGAACCGCACAGCACGGGAACCAGTTCAATCTTGCAGGTGAGCCGGCGGATGGCCGCCTTGAGCGCCGGCGCGGTGATCGGCTTTTCCTCGAGCACGAGGTTGGCGATCTCGTCGTCCTTGTTGGAGACGGCGTCAATCAATTCCGCGAGCGCGGCCTTGGCGCGTTCCTGATCGGTCCGGCGCGATTTCCTTGATCTCATAATTGAGACCTTCGTTCGCCTCGCCCGGTCCCCAATAAATGGTCTTTTGATTGACAACGTCAATCACGCCTTCAAAACCGCCTTCAACCGGCCGGCCTTCGGCTTCGGTCGGCCCCTGGCCCAACGGCAGGAAAATCGGGAACGCATACGCCTTGAGCTTGGTGCGCATGTCGTTCAGCGCGTTTTCAAAATTCGCGCCCATGCGGTCCATCTTGTTGACGAACGCGATGCGCGGGACGTTATATTTGGTCGCCTGGCGCCAGACGGTTTCGGATTGCGGCTGCACGCCGGCGACGCCGCAGAACACGGCGACCGCGCCGTCGAGCACGCGCATGGAACGTTCCACCTCGGCGGTGAAATCCACGTGGCCGGGCGTGTCAATGATGTTGATGCGATGCGGAATGTCGTTGAACGCCTTGTAAATCTTGTCTTCGCCCGGCTTGGCGCATTTCTGCGTCCAGAAGCAGGTGACGGCGGCGGAGGTGATGGTGATGCCGCGCTCGCGTTCCTGCTCCATCCAGTCGGTCACGGTGTTGCCGTCGTCCACGTCGCCGATCTTGTGGATGAGGCCGGTGTAAAAGAGGATGCGCTCGGTCGTGGTCGTTTTGCCCGCGTCAATGTGCGCGGCGATGCCGATGTTGCGCGTGCGCTCCAGCGTGTATTCACGCTTGGGCGAGTTGGCCGATTTTGTTTCTTCCGTGACTGCGCTCATGTTTTTATTCGTTGAACCGTTTAAGCGTTGAAGAGTTGAAGCGGCTTTACCGCCTCAACCCTTCAGCAATTCGATATAATACTCTACCAGCGGAAATGTGCAAAGGCCTTGTTGGCCTGCGCCATCTTGTGGACTTCGTCACGCTTGCGGATGGCGTTGCCCTGACCCTGATAGGCTTCGAGGATTTCCGAGGCGAGCGCGGCCTTCATCGGCTGGCCTTTGCGGGCGTCCGCGAAATCCACAATCCAGCGCAGCGCGAGCGCGGCCTGGCGGTCGGACGGGACTTCCAGCGGCACCTGATAGGTCGCGCCACCGACGCGGCGGGGCTTGGTCTCGATGCGCGGCTTGGCGTTGTCCACCGCGCGCTGCAAAATCTCCACCGGGTTGCTGGCCGGGTTCTTTTCGGAAATGGTGTCGAACGCGCCATAGACAATCCGTTGCGCGGTGCTCTTCTTGCCGCACTTCATGACGGTGTTCACGAGGCGCGCCACCAGCGTGCTTTGAAATTTGCCGTCCTTGGCAGTCGGCCGTCTGGTTGCTTGTCGTCTGCGGGACATGGATTTTGTTAATTGTTAAAACGTTAAATCGGTTACGCAGCGGGAGCGGCTGCCGCCGGGGCCGCGGCGGCGGGTTTGGCGCCCGCCTTTGGACGCTTCACGCCGTATTTGGAGCGGCTCACGCGGCGTTTCTCCACGCCGGCGGCGTCGAGCGTGCCGCGCACGATGTGATAGCGCACACCGGGCAAATCCTTCACGCGTCCGCCGCGCACGAGCACGATGGAGTGTTCCTGCAAATTGTGGCCCTCGTCCGGGATGTAGGCGATGATTTCGTAGCCGTTGGTGAGGCGCACCTTGGCCACCTTGCGCATGGCCGAGTTCGGCTTCTTGGGCGTGCGGGTCATGACCTGGATGCACACGCCGCGTCGGAACGGCGAGTTCTCCAAGGCGGGCGACTTGGACTTGTATTTGACCTTCGTGCGGCCCTTGCGAACCAGTTGATTGATTGTCGGCATTTTGTCTTAAAAAATGGAACGGTTGATGTTATCAAATGAATTTTCCGTTGCAATAAGTTTTTGAATCCATTTGCGTTCAGGCCAGCAGCGGATTTTCCGCCGGGGCTTCCGCCGGCTCCTCGGCCTCCGGTTCGTCCGGAATCTCCACCAGCAGCTTGAGCTGCGCCCTGCGGTGACGGTCAAAGCCCGTGCCCGCCGGGATGATGTGGCCCATGATGACGTTTTCCTTGAAGCCGCGCAGGCTGTCAATCTTGGAACGGGTCGCGGCCTCGGTCAACACGCGGGTCGTGTCCTGGAAGCTCGCGGCGCTCAAGAAGCTGTCGGTTTCGAGCGACGCCTTGGTGATGCCGAGCAGCACGGGCGCGGCTTCCGCCGGCTTGCCGCCCTTCTTCTCGACGCGCTCATTTTCCTCCTCGAACTCGAGCTTGTCAATCTGCTCGCCCCAGAGGAACTGGGTGTCGCCGGCCTCGGTGATGCGCACCTTGCGCAGCATCTGGCGCACGATGATTTCGATGTGCTTGTCGTTGATGGTCACGCCCTGCAGGCGATAAACTTCCTGCACTTCGCCGACGAGATGTTCCTGCAATTCCTGCGGGCCGCAGACATCGAGAATTTCGTGCGGGTCCATCGGGCCTTCGGTCAACTGCTGGCCTTTCTTCACGAAGTCGCCCTTGAAGACGATGACGTGCTTGCCGATGGGAATGAGATGTTCCTCTTCCGCCTGCGTCTGCGCGTCCTTGATGACGATGCAACGCTTGCCGCGGACGCTCGCGCCGAAGTCCACAATGCCGTCAATCCGTGAAATTTCCGACGCGTCCTTGGGATGGCGCGCCTCGAACAATTCCGCCACGCGCGGCAGACCGCCGGTGATGTCCTTGGTCTTGGACGTCTTGCGCGGCGTCTTGGCCATGAGCGTGCCGGCGACAATCTTGTCGCCTTCGCCGACGACGATGTGCGCGCCGGAAGGAATCGGATAATTGGCCACGATTTCGCCCTTGTCGTCGCTGATGGTGATTTGCGGATGCAAATCCTCCTTGTGCTCGATGACGACCATGGCTTCCTGGCCGGTGGTTTCGTCCATCTCCTGCTTCATCGTCACGCCTTCGATGATGTCGTGGAACTTCACCTTGCCGGCCTTTTCGGAAAGAATCGGCACGTTGTAAGGATCCCACTGCACGAAGGTTTCGCCCTTCTTGATCTTGCTGCCGTCCTTGAACGAAATGATCGCGCCGATGACGATGGTGTGATTTTCCAGTTCGCGGCCGGTTTCGTCGTGGATGGAAATGGTGCCGTTCTTGTTCAGCACGATGTTGTTGCCGTCTTCCAGTTCGACGACGCGGAGTTCGTTGAACTTGATGGCGCCGTCGTGCTTGGCCTTGATCTGCGGAATCTTGAACACCTGCGCCGCCGTGCCGCCGATGTGGAACGTCCGCATCGTGAGCTGGGTGCCGGGTTCGCCGATGGACTGCGCGGCGATGATGCCGACGGCCTCGCCGAGTTTGACGGGCGCGCCAGTCGCAAGGCTGCGGCCGTAGCAATGGATGCAAACGCCGTGCTTGCTTTCGCAGGTGAGCACGGAGCGGATGCGCACGCGCTCGATGCCGGAGGCTTCAAATCGCTTGGCCTTTTCCTCGTCAATTTCCTCGTTCGCACGGATGAGAAATTCCTTCGGGTTCGTCGGCTTGACAATGTCGTCGCACGCGAACCGGCCCACGAGCCGGTCGGCGATCTTGACCACTTCGTCTTCGCCCTCGAACACCGCGGAAACCCAGATGCCGTTGGTCGTGCCGCAATCCTGTTCCTGGATGATCACGTCCTGCGACACGTCCACGAGCTTGCGGGTCATGTAACCGGAGTCGGCGGTCTTGAGCGCGGTGTCGGCCAGACCCTTGCGCGCGCCGTGCGTCGAGATGAAATATTCCAACACCGACAGGCCTTCGCGGAAGTTCGCGAGAATCGGCTTCTCGATGATGTCGCCGCTGGGCTTGGCCATGAGGCCGCGCAAACCGGCGAGCTGGCGCACCTGCTGCTTGTTGCCGCGCGCGCCGGAATCCACCATCAGATAAACCGGGTTGAATTCCTTCTTGCCCTGGTTTTGTTCCAGGGTCTTGAACATGACGGCGGAAATCTGGTCGGTGCAATGCGTCCAGATGTCCACGATTTTGTTGTAGCGTTCGCCCGGCGTGATGACGCCCTTGCGATATTGCTTTTCAACTTCCTTGATCTGCTTGTGCGCGGCTTCAATCTGCTCGTCGCGCTCCTTCGGCACGATCATGTCGTCAATGCCGATGGACACGCCGGACTTCGTCGCCTCGCGGAAGCCCAGCTCCTTCAACTTGTCGAGCATCGTCACGGTCTTCTCGTGACCGGCGAACTTGTAACATTTCCAAATCATGTCGCCGAGTTCGGATTTCTTGACCGACTTGTTCGGGAAACCCAGTTCCGGCGGCCAGATTTCGCTGAACCGCACGCGGCCCACCGTCGTCACAATGACTTTCTTGTCCGCATTGCCGAAAACGGTCTGCTTGCCGAAATCGGGATTCGACAGGCGAATCCGGTCGTGCGTCTTCAACGCGCCGTCGTCGCAGGCAAAAATCACTTCTTCCTTCGAGCCGAACAGCGGCAGCGTCTTCGCGTCCGCCGGCATCGGCGTGCGCGGCTCGGCGGTGAGATAATAACAGCCGAGCGTGATGTCCTGCGTCGGCGTGATGATCGGCTTGCCGCTGGACGGCGAGAAAATGTTGTTCGTCGCCATCATCAGCAGGCGCGCTTCCATCTGCGCCTCGACCGACAGCGGAACGTGAACGGCCATCTGGTCGCCGTCGAAGTCCGCGTTGTAAGCGGTGCAGACCAGCGGATGAATGCGGATCGCTTCGCCTTCGATGAGCTGCGGCTCAAAAGCCTGAACGGACAAACGGTGCAACGTCGGCGCGCGGTTGAGCAGCACCGGATGACCCTTCGTCACTTCTTCCAGAACGTCCCACACTTCCTTCGTCTGGCGCTCGATCATTTTCTTCGCGCTGCGGACGGTGTGAACATAGCCCAGTTCCTTCAACCGGCGGATGATGAACGGCTCGAACAAAACGAGCGCCATCTTCTTCGGCAGACCGCACTGGTTCAATTTCAATTCCGGCCCGATCACGATGACGGAACGGCCTGAATAATCCACGCGTTTGCCGAGCAAATTCTGACGGAAGCGTCCGCCTTTGCCCTTGAGCATGTCGCTCAAGGATTTCAACGAGCGGTTGCCCGCGCCGGTGACCGGACGACCGTGACGGCCGTTGTCGAACAACGCGTCCACGGCTTCCTGCAACATGCGCTTTTCGTTGCGGATGATGACTTCCGGCGTCTTGAGCTGGAGCAGCGTCTTGAGACGGTTATTCCGGTTGATGACGCGGCGATAAAGATCGTTCAAATCGGAAGTCGCAAAACGTCCGCCTTCGAGCGGCACGAGCGGGCGCAAATCCGGCGGAATCACCGGCAGCACCGTGAGAATCATCCATTCGGGACGGCTCTTGGAAATTCCAAGGCCCTGGAGCAGCTTGATCCGCTTCGCCAGTTTTTTGCGGATCTGCTTGCTCTTGGTTTCGGTCATCGCTTCCTGCAACTTATCGGCCTGCTTCGACAAATCCACCTTCTCCAGCGCCTCGCGCACGGCTTCCGCGCCCATCTTGGCAACGAACGCTTCCGCGCCGTAGGTTTCGCGCGCCTCGCGGCACTCGTGTTCGCTCAACAATTGATTCTGCTTCAGCGGCGTGTTGCCCGGATCAATCACGAGGTAATCCTCGTAATAAATCACGCGCTCCAGATGCCGCGCCGTCATGTCCAGCGCCAGGCCGATGCGCGAGGGCATGCACTTGAAAAACCAGATGTGGCAGACCGGCACGGCCAGCTCGATGTGGCCCATGCGTTCGCGGCGGACGCGCGCGAGCGTCACCTCGACGCCGCAACGGTCGCAGACGATGCCGCGATGCTTGATGCGCTTGTATTTGCCGCAGGAGCATTCCCAGTCCTTGACCGGGCCGAAAATGCGTTCGCAGAAAAGGCCGCCCTTTTCCGGCTTGAACGTGCGGTAGTTGATGGTCTCCGGATTCTTGACTTCGCCCTTGCTCCAGGAACGGATGGCCTCAGGCGACGCCAGCGTGATGCCGACATAATCCACCTGGTTGACCTTGTCCAGTCCGAGCAACTCGCGAGCGCCTTCTTTTGAACTAATCATACAATTTAATTTTGCGAATGTTTCGCGGCAAATGGTTGTTAAACCGACGCCAGCGTGGCGGCGGCGGCGGTGGCGGCGGTGTCGCCGTTTTGATGTTCCAGCGGGTTGGTGTAACCGACCTTCACGTCGAGGCCGAGCGATTGCATTTCCTTCACCAGCACGTTGAACGATTCGGGAATTCCCGCTTCGAGCGCGTTGTCGCCCTTGACGATGGCCTCGTAAATGCGCGTGCGGCCCTGCACGTCGTCGGACTTCACGGTCAGGAGTTCCTGCAACGTGTAGGCCGCGCCGTAGGCTTCCATCGCCCACACTTCCATTTCGCCGAAGCGCTGGCCGCCGTATTGCGCCTTGCCGCCGAGCGGCTGCTGCGTGACGAGCGAATACGGTCCGACCGCGCGGGCGTGAATCTTGTCCGCGACCAAATGGCCGAGCTTCATCATGTAGATGTAGCCGACGACAATTTCCTGGTCGAACACTTCGCCGGTGCGCCCGTCAATCAAATGCGTCTTGGCGTGTTCCGGCAAACCGGCCTGCTTCAGGTAGCCACGAATCTCCTTTTCCTTGATGCCATCAAAAACCGGTGTTGCGAATTTCAAATTGAGCAACTTCGCCGCCCAGCCCAAATGCGTTTCCAAAACCTGTCCGACGTTCATGCGGCTCGGCACGCCCAGCGGATTCAAAACGATTTCCACCGGCGTTCCGTCCGCGAGGAACGGCATGTCTTCTTCCTTCACAATCTTGGCGACGACGCCCTTGTTACCATGGCGTCCCGCCATCTTATCACCGACAGACAGCTTGCGTTTCGAGGCGATGTAAACCTTCACCGATTTGACGATGCCAGCCTCAGTGCCTTCGCCCGCCTCGGCACGTTCCATTTCCTCGTCGTATTGCATCTGCAAATCGTCGAACTTCTTTTTGAACTGGCCGATGATTTCGTTGATCTTGTTGCGGATTGGCGACGGATCAATCTCAATGCGGTCATAGACCGTGGCCAGCCTGCGCAACAGCGTCTTTGTGATCTTACGGTTGGCCGGTATGATGATTTCGCCGGTCTCACTGTTCACCACGTCGAGCGGAATTTTTTCGCCGAGCAGGATGTTGCTCAACGCCTCGGTCAACTGGTCGCGCAACTCGTCGGTCTTTTTCTTGTGATCGTCCTCGATCTGCTTCGAGTGACGTTTTTCCTCACTGGAAGAAGACCGGCTGACCTGGTCGTTATCCTTTTTAGCCGAAACTTTCACGTCCATGACGATGCCGTAAGTACCGGACGGAACCTTGAGCGAAGTATCCTTCACGTCGGCGGCCTTTTCGCCGAAAATAGCGCGGAGCAAACGCTCCTCCGGCGCGAGTTCGGTTTCAGACTTCGGCGTGATTTTGCCGACAAGAATGTCGCCCGGCTTCACCTCCGCGCCTACGCGGATGACGCCGTCGGGGCTCAAGTTTTTCAGCGCTTCATCACCGAGATTCGGGATATCGCGCGTGATTTCCTCCGGTCCAAGCTTCGTGTCGCGGGCCGCCACTTCAAACTCGTCAATGTGAATGCTCGTGAAGATGTCTTCCTTCACGATTTTCTCGCTGATGAGGATGGCGTCCTCGAAATTGTAGCCGTTCCACGGCATGAAAGCGACGAGCACATTGCGACCCAGCGCAAGCTCGCCATTCTGTGTGCAGGGGCCGTCGGCGATGACCTGATTTTTCTTCACATGCTCGCCCTTTTGCACCAGGATTTTCTGGTTGATGCAAGTTGCGGCATTCGAGCGCATGAATTTACGGACGGGATAAACCCAGACCCCGTGTTCCGGATCGGTTTTGATTTTCTTTTTGCCTTCGGGCAGCTTGCCGTCCTCGGTCACGATGATTTGATTTCCGGTGACGGAAGCGACTTTGCCGCCTTCGTCGGCGACCATGACGGCACGGGAATCGCGCGCGACACGGTCTTCCATGGCCGTCGCCACGAGCGGCGCTTCGGTGACAAGCAGCGGCACCGCCTGGCGTTGCATGTTCGAACCCATCAATGCGCGGTTCGCGTCGTCGTGCTCCAAGAATGGAATCAGCGCTGCTGCGATGGACACGAGCTGTTTCGGCGAAACGTCCATGTAATGCACATTGGCCGGTTCAACGTCCACGAATTCCCCGCGGGCACGGCAGACGACGCGCTCGGTCGTGAAATGGCCGCGGCCGTCAATCGGCGAATTGGCCTGCGCGACGATGAATTGCTCCTCGCGGTCGGCGGTGAGAAATTCAATGTCTTCGGTGACGCGGCCTTCCTTCACCTTGCGATAAGGCGTTTCGAGAAAACCAAACTCATTGATGCGCGCGAACGTCGCGAGCGACGCGATGAGGCCGATGTTCGGGCCTTCCGGTGTTTCGATGGGGCAGATGCGCCCGTAGTGCGACGGATGAACGTCGCGGACTTCAAAGCCCGCGCGGTCGCGGCTCAAGCCCCCCGGCCCGAGAGCCGACAAGCGGCGCTTGTGAGTCAACTCGGCCAGCGGATTGATCTGGTCCATGAACTGGCTCAATTGCGAACGGCCAAAGAAATCGCGGATGACGGCGGAAAGCGCCTTCGGGTTGATGAGCTTCTGCGGCGTCATGGCCTCGACGCTCTGGTCGAACAGCGTCATGCGCTCCTTGACGAGGCGCTCGGTACGCGCAAGGCCAACGCGGCACTGGTTGGCGAGCAATTCGCCAACGGTGCGAATGCGGCGGCTGCCGAGATGGTCAATGTCGTCCACGCTGCCCTCGCCTTTTTTGAGGCGGAGGAGATATTTTGTTGCGGCAACCAGATCACTCTTGGTAAGAATGCGCGAACCTTCCTTGTCCTTAAGGCCGAGCTTTTGATTGATTTTATAACGGCCAACGCGGCCCAAATCGTATCGCTTGGGATCGAAGAACAGCCGCTTGAGCAACGCGCGGGCGTTGGCAGCGGTCGGCGGATCGCCCGGACGCAGCCGGCGATAAATATCCTTGAGCGCTTCCTCCTCGTTCTTGGCCGGATCTTTCTTGAGGCATTTAATGATGATGCCCTCGTCCACGGACGTGTCCACGACCTTGATTTTGGTCACGCCGAGTTCGGCGATTTGCTTCACCACCGCCTTGGACAGCGGCTCGAACGCACGCGCGACGACCAGGCTCTTCTCCGTGTCCACGGCGTCCTGGATCAAAACGCGGTTCGTCAGGCCTTCGAGCTTTTCGGCTTCCTTGACCGTGAGTTCCTCGATGTCGTAAAACAACTTTAGAATTTCCTCGTCGGTGCCGCGGGTCTTCTCGCCGTTGTCCTTGCCCTTGCCGATACCGCCCTCGACATCCAGAAAGCTCAAGGCACGGAAAAACGTCGTCGTCAAAAATTTGCGGCGGCGTTTTTTGCGATCCAGATAAACGTAGAGCAAATCGCTCGTGTCGAACATCGCCTCATACCATGAACCGCGGTCGGGAATCACCCGGAAGCTGTGGAGTAATTTTCCGTTCGGATGCTGCGTGGCCTCGAATGCGATGCCCGGAGAGCGGTGCAACTGCGAAACGACGACGCGTTCCGCGCCATTGATGACAAACGTGCCTTGTGGCGTCATCAGCGGCAGCTCACCCATGAAAACTTTTTCCTCCTTGGCGCCCTTGCCCTCCTCCATCAGTTTGAAAGTGACATAAAGCGGCGCACCATAGGTCAAGCCCTCGCGCAAGCACTCGAGCCAGTCAATCTTCGGCTCGCCGACCTCATAGGAATCGTAAGCGAGCTTGCATTTGCCGTCGTAGCTTTCGATGGGAAACACCTCCTGAAAAACCGCCTCAAGGCCGGCATTCGAGTGGCGCTTTTTGGGCGCGGAGGCGGCTTGCAGAAATTCCGTGTAGGAATTCGTCTGCAGTTCAATCATGTTCGGCGGCGCAACGATCTCTTTGATCTTGCCGAAGTTGATCCGTTCAGTGGCTCGCGATGGCATTATAATTTTTTGTTTGGCCGGCAACCCGCCGGCTATTTTCACAATCAACGACACAAGGCAAGCCCGCCGTGTTCAACGGCAAACCTGCCAAACTTATAACCGACTTTTCCGTTTCTAACTTTGATAAATTTCGATGGGAGCGGCGGCATCCGCCTGGCGGAGCCGCCGCGTCCAAAACAGCGATTACTTGACTTCCACTTTCGCGCCCGCGTCTTCGAGCTTCTTCTTGGCCGCGTCCGTGTCCGCCTTGTTGGCGCCTTCAAGCACCGGCTTGGGCGCGCCTTCAACCAAGGCTTTCGCTTCCGCCAGGCCGAGGCCGGCCTTCACTTCGCGCACCGCCTTGATAACGGCAATCTTCTTGTCCGCCGGCACTGAGGCGAGAATCACGTCGAACGTGTCCTTTGCAGCAGCGGCAGGCGCAGCGCCACCCGCAGCGCCACCTGCAGCCGCAACCGCGACGGGCGCGGCGGCGGAAACGCCCCATTTGGTTTCCAGTTGTTTTACCAGGTCGGCGGCTTCGAGAACCGTCAACTTGCTCAATTCTTCCACGATGTTTGCAATATCAGCCATAACTGTCTTTTCTTTCTTCGTCTCGTCGTTACCGCGGCCACGGCATTTTGAGTTCACGGCCTGTGAACCGACGATTTACTTTGTTGTTGTTTGTTCGTCCGATCCGCTGGCCAGAGCGGACCGGAAATCCTTACGCCTTCCCGGATTTCGCCTTGATGACCTGCGCCAACTGCGACGCCGGCGTGTTGATCAAGATCGCCAGCTTCGTCGCCGGAGCGACCAGCAGGCCGAGGATTTTCGCGCGCAAGACGTCCAGGCTCGGCAAATCCGCGAGCGCGACAATCGCCGCCTCTTCCAAGCGTTGATTATTGAGATAGCCGAACTTGAGTTTCAGCTTGTCGAATTCCGCCGCAAAATTCTTCAGCGTCTTCGCTGCGGCGGAAATATCCTTCTTCCCGGTGACCACGGCCATCTGCCCGGTCAACGCGCCGTTCAGTTCGCCGACACCGGCTTCCTTGGCGGCAATGCGGAAGATGGAATTCTTCACGACATGAACTTCCGCGCCAGCCTGGACCAGACGCTTCCGCAGCTCTGTCAAATGGGCGACCTTCAGCCCCGTGTAACCAATCACAATGAAGAACGGCGAGGCGTTCAGCCGCACCACATAATCCTTCGTCAAAATTTTCTTTTCAGCACGCATGGCTCAAATCCTTTTTAGTTGGTTGAAAATTCACGGATATCCACGCGCACCGGCGGACTCATCGTCGCCGACAGCGTGCAGGAACAAATGTAAGCGCCCTTGAGGCTGTTCGGACGCGCCTTGGAAACCGCCTCGATGACGGCGCGGGCGTTTTCCTCAAGCTGTTCGGGCTTGAACGAGGCCTTGCCGACAATCACATGGACGTTGGCCGCCTTGTCCACCTTGAATTCGACACGACCGGCTTTGACTTCCTTCACCGCTTTGGCCGTGTCTTCCGTGACGGTGCCGGTTTTCGGGTTCGGCATCAGGCCACGAGGTCCGAGCACCTTGCCGAGCTTGCGGACTTCCACCATCGCTTCGGGGGTGGCCACGGCCACGTCAAAATCCGACCAGCCTGCCTGGCATTTGGCAATCATATCTTCAAAGCCGACATATTCCGCGCCGGCGGCCTTGGCCGCGTCCGCCGCCGCGCCGCTCTTGGCGAACACGAGGACTTTCACGGTCTTGCCGCTACCGTGCGGCAGCGGAACCGTGCCGCGAACCATCTGGTCCGACTGCTTCGGATCCACGCCGAGGCGGAACGCGAGGTCAATCGTCTCATTGAATTTAGCCTTGGGAAATTTGGCGAGGACGCCGACGGCATCCTTCAGCGGATAGGCTTTCTTGCCGTCCACGACTTCCAATGCTTTCTTGTATCTTTTACTGGGCATTTATGTTTGTGCGGTGCAAGCGAGTTTTTGGCTCTCCCGCGGTTGTGTTTGATTTTAACCGACCACTTCAATTCCCATGCTGCGCGCCGTGCCGGAAATGATACGGAACGCGGCTTCCTCGGAGTTCGAGTTGATGTCCTTCGACTTCATTTTCACGATGTCCATGACCTGTTTGCGCGTCACCTTGCCGACTTTTTCCTTGTTCGGGGTCTTGGAACCGGCGGTGATGCCCGCAGCTTTTTTCAAAAGGATCGAGGCCGGTGGCGACTTGGTGATGAACGTGAACGATTTGTCCTGATACACCGTGATGACGACGGGAATCACGAGTCCCGCGTCGGCCTTGGTGACCGCGTTGAATTCCTTGCAGAAGCCCATGATGTTGACGCCGTGCTGGCCGAGCGCCGGGCCGACCGGGGGCGCGGGATTCGCCTGGCCTGCCGGAATCTGCAATTTAATCTGTCCTGTGACTTTCTTTGCCATAAAAATTCTTAAGCTTTTTCAACCTGCCAGTATTCGAGTTCCACCGGCGTATTGCGTCCGAAAATGTTCACGGTCACCTTCAACTTGCCACGCTCCGGATCGATTTCCTCGATCACGCCGCTGAAGTTCAGGAACGGCCCGTTGTTGATCTTGATCGTTTCGCCGACTTCAAAATTCACCTTTGGTTTTTCCGTCTCTTCGGACGCCGAAATCTGCGCCTTGATGGACTCGACTTCCTCGGTGGGCGTCGGCACGGGCGGTTCGCCGCCGACGAACCCGATCACGCCCTGGGTTTCCTTGATGAAATACCACGGCTTCTCGATGATGCGGCGGTTTTCATCCAGCAACACCATGTCCACAAAAACGTAGCCGGGCCAGAGCTTGCGGCTCGAGACCGTCTTCTTCTGGTTGCGCACCTCGACAACTTTTTCCATCGGGACGAGGACTTCCTTCACGAAGTCCTGCATCTCGTCGGTCTTTATGCGCTTCTCAATGCTTTCCTTGACCTTGTTTTCCTGGCCGGAAAGCGTGTGGATGACGAACCACTGACTGGGCATGGCGTTCAAAGTTTTAAAAATTTAAAAATGACCAGATACAGGACTTCATCCGCCGCCATGACGAACACGCCGAGCATGACGATGGAGACAGCGATGACCACCGTCGAACCTTTCAACTCCTGCCAGGTCGGCCACGAGCATTTCTTCAATTCCTCGCGGGTTTCCTGAATGTAAACCGCGAACCGGCGGACCTGCCCCTGCCACCAGAGGTAGCCGAAGACTCCGCCAATCACAGCCGCCCAAACCACAATATGTATCCAACTGTTCACGATAAATGCGATGCTATGGTTACAATCAAGAACCGTGGAGTTCTTCGCTGCCCGATTTCTCAATCATAATCTTCGCCAATCCGTTCACTGTTTTTCCGGTCCACCGAGCCGAAGCCCGATGTCTTTTCTTTAATTCAGCCCGCCTACGCTATCGCTTCGGCGCGGCAGCCTTCGCTTTCACTTTGTTCAAGCGAAAGCTGGCGGAGAGGGAGGGATTCGAACCCCCGTTGGCGGTTAAGCCAAAGCGGTTTTCAAGACCGCCGCAATAGACCACTCTGCCACCTCTCCGTTGCGCAGACTGGCACGGCAGGAGGGACTTGAACCCCCAACCAACGGTTTTGGAGACCGCTACTCTACCAATTGAGCTACTGCCGTATCTGCCCAATCTCGTTTGTCTTTCGGACAAAAAAGGAGCCGCGGGGGTTCATCCCCGCGCTCCAGAATTTGAAACTGTTTAGGCGAGGACCTCCGTCACGCGACCGGCGCCAATCGTGCGACCGCCTTCGCGGATCGCAAAACGCTGGCCCTTTTCCATCGCAACCGGTGCGATCAACTCAATTTCCACCGAAACATTGTCGCCGGGCATCACCATTTCGACGCCTTGCGCCAACGTCACTGTGCCTGTCACATCGCTGGTGCGGAAATAAAATTGCGGGCGATACTTGGTGAAGAACGGCGTGTGACGGCCACCTTCTTCCTTCGACAACACATACACTTCCGCCTTGAACTTCAAATGCGGCTTAATTGAGCCGGGTTTCGCGAGCACCATGCCGCGTTCCACTTCGTCCTTTTTGGTGCCGCGCAGCAGCACGCCGACGTTGTCGCCGCATTGCGCCGAGTCGAGCAGCTTGCGGAACATTTCGATGTCCGTCGCCGTCGTCTTGCGAGTGTCTTTCAGGCCGACGATTTCGACTTCTTCCATGCGCTTGAGCACGCCACGTTCGACACGGCCGGTCACCACGGTGCCACGGCCTTCAATGTTGAACACGTCTTCGATGCACATCAGGAACGGCTTGTCCACTTCGCGCACCGGCAGCGGGATGAAGGAGTCAATGGCGTCCAGCAATTCCTGGATGGCCTTCGCACCTTCGGGTTCGTGATTCAGCGCCTTCTTCGCGCTGCCACGGATGATCGGCGTCTTGTCGCCCGGAAATTCATACTTGGTCAACAGGTCGCGGACTTCCATCTCAACCAAGTCCAGCAATTCCTTGTCGTCCACAAGGTCAACCTTGTTCAGGAAAACCACAATGGCGGGCACGCCGACCTGGCGGGCCAGCAGTACATGCTCCTTGGTCTGCGGCATCGGGCCTTCCGAGGCATCCACCACGAGAATCGCGCCGTCCATCTGCGCCGCGCCGGTAATCATGTTCTTGATGAAGTCGGCATGGCCGGGGCAGTCAATGTGGGCATAGTGCCGCTTGTCGCTCTGATATTCGACGTGGGAAACGGCAATGGTCACGGTCTTGGTTTCGTCGCGCACCGTGCCGCCCTTGGTGATGTCGGCATAGGAAATCGGCGTCGCCAGACCCTTTTTCGCCTGCATTTCCACAATCGCCGCGGTCAGGGTGGATTTGCCGTGGTCAATATGTCCGATGGTGCCGACGTTGACGTGCGGCTTGGTTCGTTGAAATTGCTCTTTAGCCATTTTTGTCTCCGGTGTTGATGTCGTTTGTTTTTAGTCAGCGTTTATTTAGCAAATGGTCTGGAGCCCATGATCAGGATCGAACTGATGACCTCATCCTTACCAAGGATGTGCTCTACCAACTGAGCTACATGGGCGCACAGAGTATCATTAGTCCAAAACCAAACAGGCAAAACGACAAAAACCCGTTCTCCTCGATTTTCTCTCGAAAACCCGAGGAGCTACCGGCTTCAGTCATTTTACTTTACGGCTCTGACGGGACAGAAAATACCGGCCAGACCACATTCCTGTCAACAGCTTATTTTTATTTTTTTGGACGAAGGGTGACACCTTCTCCAGTTGGATATTAAAAGCATTTTTTGCATTTTTGACCACAAATGGACACAGATGAATACGGATTCATTTAACCGCTAATCCACGCCAATAAAAGAACGCAAAAAACGCATAAAAATTACTTTGACATTTCATTACCAGGCAAATGGCGAATCGTCGTAAGTGGTTGATAGAGCACTCAAAACTTGACCGTTTCTTGACCAAAAAGGGGGGGTGTTTTTCATGGTACAGTTCCTGTTGGGCTTCCATTGAGATCGCCGCAGACTCCTTATTGACTCCCACGGCCGATCACTGCACCAAATTGCACCGAATTACACCAAATTACACCGAATCGCACCACAAACTGGCTTTTTCATGAGGAGGTTGACCCCATTGAGGGAACAAAGAGGAACATAAATTTGATTTTTGGCCTCGTTCCGCCTTCACAAAGATCCGGCGCGCCAAACACCCCGGCTGCCACGAGCAACCAGAGCGGATGTCCCGCCCGGACGCAACGGGAACTGTAATTTAACCACGGATGGACACGGATAAACACGGACTTTTAACGAAATGGCGCAAAGGGAACAGGGATTTTTAACCGCTAATTTACGCGAATAAACGCTAATCGTGGGCACGAAAGCCACGAAGAACAGGGACTCGTGTAACTCGTTATTTCGAAAATCAACCGCCAAGACGCCAAGGAGTCATGGTTTTATGTCAAAGAACAAAGGCATCATACGCAGGCCTGCTGTCAATGCAAGTAAATTTTGTAAGATTTTGTTATGATTGAAAATGAGTCATTTTTCAAACATGGATGGACACGGATAAAAAGAGGAGCGAGGAGCGTAATGGGCGAGGCACAGCGGCACAGTCAGAACATTTTCCGGTCTAGTCAGCTAGACTGCTAGTTGCCAGTTTCCAGATTCGTATAAATCTCCGCATACTGGATGGCCGAAGCGGAGGTCTCGGCAGTAACGATCCCTTGAGCTATTGTATTAAACGCCGTGACGCTCTGGACAAACTGCACCGAGCCATCTGTGAAGAGAACGTCAAATCCCTGGCTTGGATAGTGGGCATAATAATTCGGACCATACGTCGTGCTCGGAGCGGTGTATCCCCCTTGATCTCCCTGAGCAGCGGTGGGCGCGTCCAAATAATCGGTTCCAAAGAGCCTGCCGGGGATGATGGTGCCGGTTTTGGGGAACAATCGCGCAACGCCGCCATTGTTTGGTTCTGTTTCTGACGGATCAAAGATGTGCGGGTTATACAACATGGTGCTCCGAACTTCTCCGTAGCTGTCCGCGCTCATAAATGATTGCCCTGACAGGCCCATATATACCGAGGGACTCAACAATGAAGCGGACGGGTACGACGGACAATAAAGGGCCAGGCCGTTGGCCATCCCATGGGTCTCATATAAACGACCAAGGCAGTCAAATCCGCTGTGAATACCCTGCGCAATGGGATTGTTGGCAGCGCCAGCCCCAAATTGACCCACATAATAGGAGTAATGGGCGTCACCGAGGTGGTTGAAGGTGCCATTATTGTAAGCCCCGACGGTGCAGATCGGGAAATAATCGTTGTAGTCATTCGCGTAAACGTAACAGGCAACGGAAATCTGGTGAAAATTGCTCTGGCACTGGGCCAGTTTCGCCTTCCGCTTGGCGGCCGACAGAGCGGGCAGGAGCAATGCCGCGAGAATGGCGATGATGGCGATGACGACCAGCAGTTCGATGAGGGTGAAGCCGTTTTTTGAAGAAAACCCGCGAACCGTGGACGGCTTATAATCCAAGATAATGGGGTTCATATGGTTAATCTAATGAAGTCCCTTTCCATTGTCAAGGGTGTGCCCTCAAACGCACAGGAGGGATGCGGAAAGCAGAAATGAGAAAGTAGAAAGCAGAAATTTGGACCTTGGGGGGCCCAGTCAGAACATCAAACATTGAACATCAAACGCCGAACATCCAATGTAGGAGAAGATGTAGGGTTAAGCCATGTATCCCCGCCCTCTTCGCCTGAGCAAGAGGGATACTTCCATGCAAAACATTGCCCATGTAATTTGGTCATTTTTCAAGCCCAATAATGAAGGCGTCCGGGATGAGCGCCTCGTGAAATCCTAAATCGTCTCCACTTTTCGATTTTTAACAGGCTCTATTGAGCGTTCTCAAGGTAGTTGAAAAGGCTGTCATATTCCAGAGCAGATGTCATGGTCTCCGCAGTGGTTAAACTGCCGCCGGCAATATACTGAAATGCCGGTATACTTTGAATAAACTGCACGGAGCCGTCCTTGAACATGCAGTCAAAACCCTGGGATGGATAATGCGCGAAGTTCTGGGGACTGAACGCTGACGCGGCACCACCGTCAGCCAAGAAGTCCACCCCGAACAACGCATTACCGCCAGAAGCTGGAACGATAGTAGAAAAAGCCGGAATGCCGCCGGGAGAGACGGTACCGGGAGAGGGTTCGCTCCAAAAACTGCTTTGTTTGGGAAATGCACGATGACTATTCGCGGCATTATAACCCGCCGCTGATATTATCCGCGGATTAAATAAAGTTGAACAACGCAAATTTCCAGTACCATCGGTGGATGGAAACGCCCCGTTATAGGTATAATTGATTGGATTCAACGCTGAAGTTATTGGAAATGCCGGGCAATAGAAGCCATTGGCATTAGCTATTCCCTTGGTTTCATACAAATAGCCCAAGCAATCGGGAACCACCGCGCTGTTGTAACCCTGATGCACGAAAAAGTTGTTTCCAGGATTTTTATCCGGTGAAATCAAATATCTGGCATAATGTTCGCCGTTGAGCTGGTTGAACTGCGACGCGTAATGAACCGTGTCAGGCGGAAAATAATCATTGTAGTCGTTTGCGTAAATATTGCAGGCAATAACGATTTGGTGAAAATTGTTCTGGCACTGCGCCAATTTGGCCTTCCGCTTGGCTGCCGCCAAGGCAGGAAGAAGCAGGGCGGCGAGGATGGCAATGATGGCAATAACCACCAACAGCTCTATAAGGGTAAAGCCGCGTGCAACAGCCCGTCCATCATTTCGATCAACGTGGTTCATACTTTCAATCTAATGCCGATTTTCAAATTGGCAATGGATTTTCGGGGGTGTGCCTCCAAACGCACAGGAGGATGCTGGAAAGCAGAAATGAGAAAGTAGAAAGCAGAAATTTGGAAAGTTGGGCACAGTTAGAACATCAAACATCCGATTAAGGGGAAGATAGAGGGTTGAGTCTAGTCTCCTCCGCCCTCTTCGCCTAGGCTGGGAGCGTGAAAAAGATGTTTTGCAATGACCCTCGCTCCCTTCTTCCGCCCATAGAAACCGCTCCGATCATCAATCCAAACATGACCCCCCAGGCTATTCCAGCCCATCAACAAAGGCTAGTCGCCGTTTTCCAAGTGGTTGAAGAACTGATCATACGCCTGGTTGGATGCAGAGGTTTCTTGCGTGGGAAGGTTGCCCTGTGCCACCATTTTAAACGCGGAAACACTTTGAACAAACTGCACCGATCCATCTGTAAAAAGAACATTAAAACCCTGAGCGGGGAAATGGGCAAAATACCCCGCGGTATATAGGCTGGTAGGACTATCTGAAGGTGACAAAAAGTCCGTCGCAAACAAATGGCTGCCGCCGTTATTGCCCGCTCCTGCAATGCCGGCAGCGTCTTCCTGCCATATACTGCTAGTTTTCGGGTATGCCCGGGCTGTGTTTGCCGTGGGATCCCAAGCACCCTGAATGCGCGGGTTGTATAATCTAGTGTCCTGGACAGGATATGACCCGTCAGAAAAAGCCTGGTTACCTGTGCTGAGCCACGCGGGATTTGAATAATTTTCCAAGGCGTTCCTAACGGATGTCGAAAAACTCGGGCACCAACAACATTTGCCATCCCCAATCATTTTAGTCTCATACAAATAGCCCAGACAGTCATACACACCCCCATTCAGGTTCTTTAGTCCGGGTGCAGGAATCGGCGTGTAGGCTGGAAAGGGCGGGTTGGGTCCCCTAAAAAAATACTCTGTGTAGTCAACGAAACTCAAGTTGTTAAACTTTGGAGCCGCATTGCCGCCACCCGTGGTACAAATCGGGAAGTAATCGTTATAGTCGTTTGCGTATGCATTGCATGCGATTGCGATCTGGTGGAAGTTGCTTTGGCAAGTCGCCAGTTTGGCCTTCCGCTTGGCTGCCGCCAGGGCTGGCAGCAGCAAGGCGGCGAGGATGGCAATGATGGCAATAACCACCAACAGCTCTATAAGGGTAAAGCCGCGCGCAACAGTCCGTCCATCATTTCGATCAATGTGGTTCATTGTTCCAATCTAATGCCGTTTTTCCAATTGGCAAGGGATTTTCGTGGGTGTGCATTCAAACGCACAGGGGGATGCTGGAGGGTGGAAAGCAGAAATTGAGAAAGAAAACTGAGATATAACCGAAGCAGAGACAACATATGGGTTTGCCACAAAGAACGCGAAGGACACGAAAGAACCCGTTTTTTTACCGCTAATCGGAGCTAATTCACGCTCATTCCGAGGCAGAGGTGAAGATGAACGCGGATTGGAGAGCAGAAGCTAGTAAGTTGGCAGTTGGTAAACAGAATGGACCGTCCGTGAACGAGACAATGCCAATTCCATGTTAATTCATCATATTCCGCAAGCGGGCCAAGATTGGGCATCGGGAAAAAATTACGCGGCCTGCAAAGCAGGCCGCGCAACGTGAATTCGGCGTATGAACTTTCAGGCGCGCAGCCCATAGGAAGGCTGCGCGCCCTGAATCTTTACGGAGTATTGGTGTTGATCAGGCGATAGAACACACTCGGGTTGGTCGCAACGACGGGTATAACAATCGTGTTGGTCAAGGTTGAGCCAGCCACAACGACCCAGTTAGTGGAGAGGCCTGTTCCCAACACATTGGTCTGCGCCTGCAATTGGTAACCATTCTCCGACAACGGCCAGCTCATCGTTATTGTGCTGCCGTTATAGATCGGTGCAAGCGATCCGGGTGTCCGATCCGGATTGCGTGTCACGTTCACGGTATAATTGGTAATGTGCAAGCCATCCTGCGCGGTAACCTTCACAGTAATCGTGTTGAGCACAAGCGGGTTGGCATTGAGCGCCAGCGAGCCGCTCGCAACGCCCGAAGCGAGCCCGTTGGTTACACCCAGATAGATCACCTTGTTGGTGGCAGTGGTGTCGGCATTGGTCGGCGTCACCGTGATGGGGCTGTTAAGATAGGCCTCCACCGCCGTGTAGGTGTATGTGTTTGCGCTGAACGCCGGCGACAGGGCACCTGCCGGCGTAACAACCAGGCCCGACAGGAAGTCGTTGGTGCTTAGCGGATTGTTTGTATTCACCAGCGCCATGCTGCCGTCCAGAGCCAGGTTGGTGACCCAATACGAATTAGCAACCGCCGGCAGCGTAATGTTCGTGATACCGGTGGTGTTGACGGCACCAATGACAGGAGCGGTGACGTGCATGGGGACGCCAGCGGGGCTGTAGAACAGGTGGAACACATTCGAGCTTAGGTTGGCGAATGTAATGCCGTTGGTGACAATGGTGAGCCGGGCTCTATTGATTGTCAGCGTCCCACCCACAGTAAAGCTGTCATTGAGACCATTAGTGGTGACCTGCATCTGGAACGTGGTGCCGGCGTTTAGGGTGGCATTGTTGGTTATTGTCAGGTTACCCAGCCAAGTGCCGCCGCTGCTGACGCGCCAAGCGGGTGCGATGAGGCAATTGGAACCCGCCCACAGACTACCGTTGAGCGTACCATCGCCGAACAGGCTCTGGCTGAAGGTGTTCGTGCCAAGGTAGAGAGTGCCACCCGCCTGCGAAACATCCAGAATGCCTGGGGAAACTATGGTGTAGTTCGAGCTGACAAAGTAATTGTTTGTCAGAGGAGTGAACGGATTGAACCGGCTATTACCCAACGGTGCATAGGCAAGGATGCCATTGCTGACACAGGTCTGGCCACCGTAGGACAAGACGTTGTTGGTCAGGGTCAGGGTGCCGGTGCCGACCTTGCGGAGGCCGGTGCCACCATCAGTGATCTGGCCGCCAAAGGTTGTGGAGGTGTTCAAACCACCGATGGCATAAATCGTGTTCACACCACCGTTGGCGTAGGTGCTGGACAACAGGGCGGTGTTGTCGCCGCCGGACAGAGAGCCAAAGGGCAACACGTTGCCGCCAACCGTGTCGTCAATGCCAGCAGTTGTTATGTTGGTAATGCCAAAAACCACATTAGCATTCGGGAAGCCGGTTCCGCTGTCATCCGCCATGCCGCCGGTGCCATTAGCGTTTCCAGCAAAGATGATTGTTCCGGTAAAGTTGGTGGTGACCCCGAACGAGAAGTGGTCGCGCACATACACGCCTTGATAGACCACGGTGCCGCCGCCGAGCAGGGTTGTAAAGTTCACCTGGCCGCGTTGCGGGCCCAATATCCAAAGTGTCGCACTATTCGACACACTGACGGTGCCGACCGTGGTCTGAACCGTGGGAGTCGTGCTGCCGCCGGAACCAGCTGAATAGAAAACGTCGTTTGTGCCGGTGAACACGATGTTCTGGGTGCCGACAGGACTGCCGCCAGCGGAGTTAACGCCGGAGTTGCCCGATGTGGCCGCACCCACGCCCAATCCGGCGTTGCTCACAATGATGCCGCCGCTGAAGGTATTCGGGAAGGGCCACGCACCCGCAGCATTGACAGGGTTAACGAGGTTCAACTGGCCACCCATGAGCACCAATCCAAGCTTGCTGGTGCCGGCGTTGACGTTGTCCAGAATCTGGCCATTGTAGGTATTAGTGGTGCCACCATTGATAATCAGGAAGTTTGTGGTAACGGCATCATTGTTGTAAATCAAGCCCTCCTCGAGGTTTGCCGTCCCGGCACCGGTGCCACCACCGGATATGCTGGCGACGGTAAGGTCGTTTCCATGCATATCAAGAATGCCCGCCGAATTTGCAACACCGCTGCTGTTATCATTCAGTATGAGCGAGGTGGTAGTCGGAAGCGCATTTGTTGATGCGATGTCAAGTTCGCCGCCATTAACGGCCGTCGAGCCGGCGTAGGTATTGGTTCCACCCAACAGCACTGTTCCAAACACGTTGGAAACACTGCCAAGGCCGGCGATGTTGACACCAACGGTCTGGCTAACGTCAAAGATCAGGGTACCGTTGTTGGTCACAACAGCGGTGCCCAAGTTACCGCTAACAGCGTTGCCAACCTGCAAAGCAGAGTTGGTGGCGATGGTAATCGGCCCGGCAAAGGCGGAGTTGTTACCAGCCAAAGTCAGTTTTCCGTTGCCTTGCTGCAACAAGGAGCCATTGCCGGCGATGGGGCCAAAGACCGTTTCGTTGGTGAAATTGTCGGCGATCAATACACCGTTATTGGTCACAAAAGAGGAACCAATCATACCGTCGGCACCGACGCTGGTATTATTGCCAAGCTGCAGTGTACCGCCGTTAATGAGGGTTCCACCCAGATAATCGCCCACGTTCTGTATGGTCAGTGTGCCGGGACCGTTCTTAATCACTTCGGCACCGCCGCTGATTATGTTGGCCGGATTGGAGCCGCTGCCGAGGGTGTAATTCACATTGGTCGAATTAACGGTGACGGTGTTCGGATAGACCGAGCCAACATCAATGTTCACAGGAACTGCGCCGTTGCCGGAGTCATCAAAGATCACGTCGTCTGCGCTTGAATACTGTATCGGACTGCCACCGCTCTGCCAGTGGGAACCGGCGCCCGTGTCCCAATAATTGTTCCCGCCATCACCCACCCAAGTCACCGTCGTGGGATATCCTGAAAAGACGAGCAAATCCACCGTATGCGATGTGGCATTCGTAATCACGCCAAGCTGTCCGGCCGGGAGGAGCGGGGCATAAACAGCGATGCTCGCAGCTGACCCGCTGACACCGTTGGTGGCATAGATCAGGTTGTAGATGCCATTCGCCAGGTTCGTCGCACAATTGATAATGGCAACGCCCCCACCCTGATTAACGATTCCACCAACCAGAATCTGGTCATTGGCATTGTTAGTGACATCAAAATAGTATTTGCCAGCGTTTAGATTCAAAGCGCCGTTGAAGGTGAGAGTTCCAAAGACACCATTGGTACCGGGGGTGATCAACGAACCGGGAGTTGTCGTCACCGTGCCACTGATGCTACCATTGCCCGCAAGAATCTCGGAAGGCACGGCACTTCGCAGGGTCAAGCCGTTGGCCGTGACATCCAGCAGACCGCCGGCATTAACAACGATCGCCGCCGTATTGGAAATTGTGCCGGAAGAAGCCACCTGGATGGTGCCATTGCTGACTACGGTGATACCGGTATAAGTTTCATTGGTGGTTACAGCAAAAGTGCCGGTGCCAGAATTCACCACAATGCCGCTGCCGCTGATGGTATTCGGGAAACTCACGGTACCGCTGTTATCGAAGACCAAGATTGAATTGTCAACCAAGCCAATTGAGTTGCTGACGCTGCCCGCCGCGCCGCCGTTACCCAACTGCAATGTGCCGGTGCTGACGGTGACCAATCCACTCAAGGTATTATTGGCAGTCAAGGTCAACGAGCCGGTACCAAGCTGAGTCAAACTGCCCGACCCACTGACCGCGCCGTTAACCGTGGCGGCATCCGGGCGGTTAAAACTCAAGGTTCCATTATCATAAATGGCCGACGAACTGGCAATGCTGCCCAACGGGGTTCCATTACCCACCTGCAGGGTGCTTCCATTGATATAGGTGGCGCCAGAGTAAGTTTCGTTGTTGGTCAGAATCAAAGTGCCGCCCAAGCCACCCAGCGTCAGGGCCGTGGCCGAGCCGTTATCCGCGATCACAGAACCGATGGTGAACGGGCTTGCAGTGTAGTTTTGAAGGACGATCAAATCGGCGCCTGACGCGCCCATGAGAGTGCCGCCCAAAATCGTGTTCGGGCCGGTGCTGGCGCTAGAAATCAACAGACCACCGGTTGCATCCGTCAATGTGACACCGCTGTTGATCGTCACCTTTGACGAACCGGCAAGCTTCAATGTGTAAATGGTTGACCCGGCGGTGACCGTTGGAGTGCCGTTTGTCATGCTGATGTTATTTGTCGGCACCCAGACCGACGCCGTGAAGGCAGCGCCATTTGAATAGCCGGTGTAACTATAGCTTGCGGCAGAAGCGCCACCGAAGTTGGTTTGCGCCAGATACCAATCTGTGCCGACGTGAGCCCAACCGGCGAAAACGAGGCCGTTGGTCCAGAGCAAGGTGTTGGTGATATACAAGCCATTGTTCGCAGTGCCGCTCTTTACTTCATTAAGCATGTTCACATACAGCGAGCTACCCACATTACGGGTGATGTTGGGCCCGACTGACATCATGGATATGTTATTGGCGCCTCTGCCGACTGTAGCAAATTGTGCATTCGCGCCAGGATTGAGGGTGAACCCGTTGAACACATTGAGCTGTGAAACATTGGCCTGGCCGCTATTTTGCTCAAAAATTTCATTATTACCAATGCCACCAAAGACAAGCAACCCGGGATTGACACCATTATAGAGATTCAAGCTGTTATACTGGCCGTAGTTGCCCATGATGAGGGTGCCGTTGTTGATGGTGGTAGGGCCGGTATATGCGTTGGGGTTGTTAAACGTCACCGTGCCGCTGCCATTCAAGGTAACACCGCCAGGCCCTGCAATGAATGTGGCGTTATTGGCGTTGAACGAGTAGTTCGTCAGGTTGTTGTTAAAAGTCACTGAACCGGGAGACTGAACGACCGGCAGAGTGACCGTTCCAAAACCGGTGTCGTCGAAGGTCACGTTGTCTTCGCTGAAGTAATATTGAGCAGAAGGCGTGGTATTGCCGTTGGTCCTCCAGTTCTGCGTCAGCGCAACATTCCAAGTGTCGTTAGCCGCACTGGTGGCGGCCCAGATGATCGAACCTGGATTTGCCGTCCCGCTGGCCTGCAAAAGAATGTCACCCGGCTGGCTGCTGGTATCGAACGTGCCGGCAATGCCGCGCGGGGCAATCAGCACCAAGTTCGCGGCGTCGGAATTGCCATCAATGGCGGAATTGCCGTGGGGGATATAATTAGCGCTTTCTATCAGGGTATATTTACCAGAGGCAAGAGAGCCGTAAAGCGGGGTGATGACGAAATCAAGCTCATCGCCGATGTAGAGGTTGGTACCCACAGTAATCAAATCATTGGTGCCGCCGCCCGGGGTTGTGTTGGTGCCCAGCAAAAAGTTCACGCGGTTGGGACTCGGAGTCACGGAGGCATCTATGCTCAAATTACCGCCGATGCTCCAAGTAGCGATACCGGGAGCAATGGATGTGATCGGCGAGATGGCGCCACCACCCGTCACGACAAAGTCGCCAACAACGTCATTATTCACTATGCTTGCGATACTATTGGTTGAATACGAATACGAATACGAATTGGTCATCGAGTAAGTGACATTGGTGGTGTAGGCCGACCCCGTCCAAGTGATCGTGGTGTTCGTATCAACCGTCACGTTGTTTGTGGTTATTGTCACCACAAAATTCGTGGTGTTTGGATAGTAAGGGTAATAACTGCCAAAGAGGTTGGTGTAAGGCTTCGTGGGTGTGCCGGCGGCCAAGGTGAGACCGACATAAGGATAGTAACCGCCAGCGACACCCGAAACGTCCAGAACCGCACCGGATGCAATCGTCAAAACCGGCGAAGCCGACCCAAGCGTGCCACTTCCCTTAATGGCCAATGTACCCTGACCGACAGTGGTCGGACCGCTGTAAGTGTTGCCGCCTATTAACGTCTCCGTGCCATAGCCGGTCTTAGTGAGAGCCACCGTGCCGGAGGAATTCTGGATGGTCCCCGAAAAGATGCCGTTTGAATTTGCATTACCCACGGTCAAAGTATATACGCCAGTAAGGTTCGGGGCCACGTTGTCAATAACGCCACTAAAGGCGCCTGAATCTTCAAGCCCGTTGATGGTCACACTGTCCCCATTCAAATCCCACGTTCCATCCACCCACACGTTTCCGACATTGGCCCCGCTGGGGAATGGGGCGGCGGTTGTTCCCATCTGCAAGGTACCCGCGCTGACTGTCACAACATCCCGAAGCGTAGTTGTGAGGTTGGTGACATACATGATATTGGAAACGGCGGTGACTATGGAATTACTCAAGTAAGCCCAAGACACGTTAGTGGAGAAATTGTTCGTAGTGAGGTAAACATAGTTTGTCCAAAAATTCATGTTCGTTGAATATTGGAAAATGACATAGTTCGTGGCTGCATTGATGATGTTCGTGGCTGCAAGCACGATATTCGTGGTAGTCGCCACGGCGTTGGTGGCATAGACATAGTTCGTGTAACCCTGCCCAGCGATCAATTCATAGTCTATGCCGGTCAGCACGATGTTGGTGCTTCCCACCACGACATTTGTAGCCTGTGCGATGATGTTCGTGGCCTGTGCGATGATGTTCGTGGCATACGGTATGGGGCTAGACGTAATATACAGATAGTTTGAACCGAACGTGTTTCCAGCAGAACCGCTGGACGGCCCCAACCTCGCAATGCCGCCGACATCGTTGACCGTCAAGGTGCCACCGCCATTGGTGCCGCTGCTGACGATGCCATTGAGGAAATAATTTCCGCCGCCACCAATCGTCAAGTTGTATGAATTAAGGTTAACAGTTCCAGCTTCAGTGGTTTGTGAATTTGTTGTTCCGACGACGGGACTAAAGGTGTTCTGGAAGGTTTGCGACTGGCCGAGGACAACCGGGACGACAATCGTATTTGAGCCGAAACTATCAGTGATTCCGTTGGAAATTATCAGGGAATTGCCACCAATGATATAATTGTTGGTACTAAAGGTGATCGAATTAATCGCGAGCGAGTTTGCGGCGAAATCATTTGTCGAACGGGAACTGATACCGTTGAGAGGCGGGAAAGTCACATCATCACCGTTGGTGGACATTCCCGTGGTCAGGCTGCCGCCTACGCTCCAGTCATTGGTATATGACCAATCGTAGTTGCCAGTAAGGCCGGCCCAAACGTCGGACTGTTGGGCTTGCGCCAGCGCACACCAGCCGGGCAGGGCGAGGGCAACCAACAACTTGAGGGACGAACGCCATGACCTGACACCAAACAGGCGTTTTACGATTGATGATTTCTGGTTCATAGGGGTATTGGGTTGTTTGTTATTAAAGTTTATGCGGCAAATTGGTTAATACAGGAAGGGAAACAACATCACGGCATATTGACGATTATTTCCTGCTTGGCCGGGGTCAACCCCGGCAAGGCGGTTGTGGTATCATAGATTGAATTTGTCAACCCCTTAAGCGATGATTGCTGAACACTGCCATCGGCGAGGGCGAGATTGCCGGAGTCCTGGTGCAAATCAGCATCCGTCCAAGCCCATGGCAACGCCTTGATTCCGGCGCCAGTGATGCCAGGCGGATTGCCCGAGGTTTGTATGGCATAACCCCTGCCCGTCATATTCATGGACGTGGCTGGCAATGACCCTCCCCCGCCAGCAGGAACAGAGTTTCCTATATTACGATCCCCGAGCAGAATCATTTTCGGGTGTTTGTCCGACGCGTCCCCCTCGACAAAGTAACTCAAATGTTCGAGGTTGAAACCAGACCAAGAGGTTGAGACACTAGCCGCAAGGACACCCGAAGACGCAGAGTCCGAAGGCGGGGATAGATCGGTTGGGCAATACAAAACCTTGGGGGTGTTCAACTCGTTGGACATGACCTGAAAGACGTTGGTGACACCATAAATGCCCATGCCAGGCATGCTGCCGGGCACTCCAGCCGTCACCGAAAGAGGGCTGAAGCTGTAGATGCACTCCATTGCGCCCCAAGACGCGGTGCTGACGGCGGTGGGATATTTATCGCCGTGGTCACCCTCCCACACATGGAAGGCCAAGCCAATCTGCTTGAGATTTTGTATGCACTGGGCCCTGCGGGCGGCTTTTTTGGCTTTGGCCAGCGCGGGCAACAGGAGCGCCGCAAGAATGGCAATGATGGCTATTACTACGAGAAGCTCAATGAGCGTAAAGGCTTTCGACGGTTTTGCTGTGTTTTTTTTCATCGGGATTTATTTTCTCAAATATCGCGCAAGTTCTGATCAAGTCAACAATAAAATTCACATTTTTCCCTCTGCGGACATGCCAGCACCAAAAGAAAAATTATGGCATGAATTGCCACCTTGCTGACGGTGGCGACAGCGGGGGCATATGAATCCGAATGTTGGCTGTATGTATTCAAAACCTGCGGCTTAATTTATTTTGTTTGAACGCAAAAACTTTCTGTTTTTTACGATTCTGTTAACGGGATTCGTGTGACAAATCTACCTTGTTCCAAAATTATTGCCATCACCAATTCTGGTGACACGGGCTGGCCGGGATTATCTACTTCACAGATGCAAAAAGTGGCACAAACTCAATGTTTATGCGGTTGGAAAGTCAGTTTTTTGCCAACTGATTTTTGATGGCCTTTTGCAGCCGTTTATTTTTCTTTGATTTTGGGTGCGGTGGCGTGGCGATGACGCGCCGAATCGCCTCCTCAAACGAGACGTGCAACCTCAAATCTTTAGCGGGTTTTGGCATGGCGGAAGAACACAAAAGAAACCGATTTTTTAACCGCTAATTGCTAATTCACGTTCATTCCGAAAAGGGGACCGGAGATGGACACGGATAAAAAACAGAAAGCAGATTTTCGGAAAGTTGAAATGAAAACATCGACCGCAAAAGAACGCAAAGAACTCAAAAAGCTAAAACAACAATAGGACGGCGCGCCCCACTTAACTTAATTTGAGCCGACTGACGCCGGCTGCCACAAAAAGCGGCGGTGTCAAGTTGCGCCCCACGCCAATGCGGGGATTGATAAAGATTTGAAGCGTGCTGGAATTGAAGTTAGCATCGGACTTCGTGAAGCAACAGAAGAAGCGTCAATCCAGCAAGCAGGCCGGACAGCGTGGTTTGTTGTCACCGAAGGAGGGTGATGGCGGTCAGGCAAATACGGCTGATGGGATTGAAAGATCGCCGTTGTTCCTGCGCAGTCACGAGTGGTTTTTTGGATTATTCCTTATGGCTGCCACGTTGCTCGCCTACGTACCGGTGTGGCACGCCGGGTTCATCTGGGATGACGATTTATTATGCACGGACAATCAGCTCATCAAATCGCCGCACGGCTGGTATCTCTTATGGTTCACGACGAGGACGCCAGATTATTTCCCGGTGATGTCATCCTTCTTCTGGGTCGAATGGCGGTTGTGGGGAATGAATGCCACCGGCTATCACATCGTCAATGTGCTGCTGCACGCGGTGAATGCCATCCTGCTCTGGCGACTGCTAGTGCGGTTGAAAATCCCGGGGGCAGGACTAGCGGCTGCAATTTTCGCCCTGCATCCGGTCAACGCAGAGTCGGTCGCGTGGATTGCGCAGTTAAAGAACACACTGTCGCTGTTTTTCTTTGTACTATCGCTCTTGTGGTATCTGAAATACGACGAAACCGGGAGGCGGCGATGGTATGCGCTGTCACTTTGGGCTTTTCTTTTCGTGCTGCTAAGCAAGATCGAGGTGGCGCCGTTGCCGTTCGTGCTCTTAGGCCTCGCGTGGTGGCGGCGCGGGGGCGTGGATTGGAAGGATGTCCGACGCAGTGTCCCATTTTTTGCGGCGGCGTTCCTGCTTGGCCTGATATCGGTGTGGTTTCAATATCATGTCGCGATCGGCCATGATGTGGTGCGGACGGACAATTTTTGGTCACGGCTGGCGGGCGCAGGCTGGGCGGTCTGGTTTTATCTGGGCAAGACAGTGTTACCGCTGCATTTGACTCCTGTTTATCCACGCTGGCAGATTGACCCGACGAGCGCGCTGTCGTATGTGCCGGGAGTTTTGCTTGTGGCGGGGTTTCTGGTTTTCTGGCGACACCGGGGGTCGTGGGGAAAAGCGCTGCTCTTAGGGCTGGGCTACGCCGTGGTGATGTTTCTGCCGGTGTTCGGCTTTCTGAACATTTATTTCTTCCGTTATTCACTGGTGGCGGACCACTACCAGTATTTTTCCATCATCGGGCCGATTACACTGGCGGCGGCGGGCTTCACGCGGGCGGCAGGATTTTTGGAAAGGCAAAATGTGTTTTTGAAACCGCTGATGTGCGGGTTGCTGCTGGCGGTGCTTGGTGTTTTGACGTGGCAAGAGGCGGCGGTCTATCAAACTCCCGAAACGCTCTGGCAGACATCCCTAGACCGTAATCCCGCTTGCTGGCTGGCCAGCGAAAATCTGGGCGACATACTGCTCAAAAAAGGACGGGTGAACGAGGCCATCGCGGAATTGCAACAGACGCTGGCAATCAAGCCTGATGATGCCGTGGCTTACAACAATATTGGCAACGCCCTGCTCCGGAAAGGCCAGGTGGACGGGGCAATCACTAATTATCAAAGGGCACTGGCAATCCAGCCCGACTATGCCTTTGCCCACTACAATCTAGGCGATGTTCTGCTCCAAAGAGGACAGGTGGACGAGGCAATCCTGCAAATGCAAGAGGCGCTGGCAATCCTACCCGAGTTTGCCGAAGCCCACAACAATCTCGGCAACGCTCTGCTTCAGAAAGGACAAACAGACGAGGCGATAGCGCATTTTCAACGAGCACTGGAACTCCAGCCTGACTATGCCGCAGCCCATTACGATCTTGGCAACGCTTTGCTCCAGAAAGGGCATACGGACGAGGCAATCATTCATTATCAAAGGGCGCTGGAAATCCAGCCTGACTATGCCAAAGCGCATGGCAATCTAGGCACCGCGCTACTCCAAAAGGGACAAATGGACGAAGCAATCATTCACTTTCAAAAGGCGCTGGCGATTCAGCCCGGCTTTTTGGAAGCGCAAAACGGCCTTGTCCACATTGCCTGGGTGCTGGCAACTTCGCCGGACCCATCCATACGGAATGGAAGCAAAGCCGTTGAACTGGCCCAGCAGACATACCAGCTTTCGGGCGGCGAAAATCCCGTGATGGGCGCGACTCTGGCGGCGGCTTATGCCGAAGCGGGGCGGTCTCCTGAAGCCGTGACGACCGCCCAACGAGCGTTGCAACTGGCCACCAGCCAAAACAACGCCGCATTGGCCGATGCCATTCGATCACAAAATGAAGTTCTATCAAGCCGGCATCCCATTCCATTTGCAATGAGCACATGGGATAGCGAGGAGCAAGGAGCGGGGAGCAAAGAAAGCAGAAATTGGGAAATCTGAAAGCAGAAATAAGACCGGCGAAAAGCACAAAGAATTTAACGCAAAGACGCGAAGATGCCAGGACGCGAAGAATTTTTTTTACCACGGATGGACACGGATGGGATAGCAGGGAGCGAGGAGCAAAAGGTGCAGGGTGCAGTCAGAAGTTAAAAACTGATACGCTGAAACGGGAAACATCGAACATCGAACATCGAACGTTGAGTGAAAGGGGAGGCGGAAAACAGGAAGGGCATCAGGCGGTGTCGAGGGTGGCGGCGTATTTCCGGGTCAGGGCTGAAAGTTCAGCCACGACGGATTTGTATTGTTCGTCACCGGCCAGATTTTTCATTTCAAGAGGGTCCTTGTGCGGATCGAACAGCATCGCCCCGTTGACGCCTTCCCTGCCGAACTCGGCGTAGCGCCATTGTCCGGTGCGCACTGCGGTGCCGTGAATTGTTTTGCCGTCCTCACTCCAGATGCTGAAGCCGGGCTTGTCCCAGTCCGCCGACGGTTTTTTCAGCAATGGCACGAGGCTTGTGCCTTCAATTTCGTCTTGGGGCGGCAGACCGGCCAACTCCACCAGTGTGGGATAAATGTCCAGCGACTCAACAATGCGGGTGCAGGTCCGGCCGTTGCCGTTCATGCCTGGCGCGGAAATCATCAGCGGCACGCGCGTGCCCATTTCAAACAGGGAGCCGGCCTTGGACCACTTGCCCTTTTCGCCAAGCTGATAGCCGTGGTCGCACACGAAGACGATGATGGTATTGTCACGGAGGCCGAGCCGGTCCAGTTCGGCGATGACGCGGCCAATATTCCAGTCCACCCATGAGATGGAGGCGATGTAGGCGCGGATGACCTGTCTTGCCTCGGCCTCGCTCGCGCCGCGACCGATGAACAGGTCGGCATTGCGCTTGCGGATGGCCGCGCTTGGAAATCCCGGCGGCACGGTCGGCCACGCGGCGAAGTCCGGCGTCAGCTTGATCTTGTCCGGGTCATACATATCGAAGAAACGCTGCGGCGCGGTGGGCGGGCTGTGCGGTTTGACAAAGCCGCAGGCGATGAAAAACGGCTGGTCCTTGTATTTGCGGAGATTTTCAATCGTGCGGTCGGCGGTATGATAATCGCCGTGGCCCTCGCCGTTGCCGTCGAGGACGACAATGCGGTCGGAGTACGCCGCGCGCCCGGTATCGGCTGGCAGCGGCGGCAGAACTCCGTCCGGCTGTGGAATCTGCACGCGCGGCACTATCATGGTGTGGCCGGCCTGGGGGCCGCTGCCATCGTCGGTCGGGCCGCCCTGGTCGCTGGTGGCGTTCCAGGATTTTGCGTCGTCAATGCCACCGTGATAAATCTTCCCGGCGCGGACGGTCACATAACCGTTCTGGCTGAACAACTGCGGCAGGGTTGTCCAGCCGGGATGCGCGACGCGAAAATCCGTGCGATTACCGAGCACGCTTGTCCGGGTGGGGTTGCGCCCGGTGAGCAGGGAGGCACGCGACGGGTTGCACAGCGGAAACTGGCAGTAATTCCTATCGAATCGGACCCCGGATTTGGCGAGGGCGTCGAGGTTGGGCGTCTTCGCGTGAAACATGCTGCCGTAACAGCCGAGTTCCACGCGCATATCGTCCGACATGAGGAACAATACATTCGGCTTGCGGGCGAGCCTGGAGATCTGCGCGCGCAGCACGCCGGGCAGGGACACAGCGGCGGCGGCACCGGCGACCGTTCCCAAAAATTCACGACGCGTGAAGCGGTTCTCGTTCGTGGCGGGCATGTCTGAAAAATAGACGTCATGGCCAAAGATGGCAAGCTTGTTGGTTAAACACGGATGAAAATATAGAAATGGGAAACATCGAACGTCCAACGTCCAACGTCGAACATGGAATGAAGAGCTGGAAACGGGTGAACCACGAAAAACACGAAATTCCCAACCGCTAATGGACGCTAATCGCCCGGAATTGTTAACCACGAAACATACGAAACATACGAATTTTTCAACCACGGATGGACACGGATGGACACGGATAAAAACTGAAATGTGAAACATCGAACATCGAACATCGAACATCCAACATTGAATGAAGGGGAAGGCGGAAAGTTGAAATTGGGCAATGAGAAAGCAGAAATAAGACCGAGAGGTGAACCACGAAACACACGAAACACACGAATTTTTCAACCACGGATGGACACGGATAAAAACTGAAATGTGAAACATCGAACATCCAACATCGAACATCCAACATTGAATGAAGGGGAATGTGGAAAGCTGAAATTGGGAAATGAGAAAGCAGAAATAAGACCGAGAGGTGAACCACGAAAGACACGAAACACTCGAAAATCGAGGACGAGGATGGGGACGAACATTCAACATTCAACATCGAATGAACAACGGGGAGCGGGAAGGACGCCAAACAACCTGAATCCAACGCAAAGACGCGAAGATGCCGGGACGCGAAGAATTTCTTTAACCACGAAACACACGAATTTTTCAACCACGGATGGACACGGATGGACACGGATAAAAACTGAAATGTGAAACATCGAACATCGAACATCGAACATCCAACATTGAATGAAGGGGAATGTGGAAAGCTGAAATTGGGAAATGAGAAAGCAGAAATAAGACCGAGAGGTGAACCACGAAACACACGAAACACACGAATTTTTTAACCGCTAATTTACGCTAATAAACGCCAATGGAAAACAGGAGAGAATCAACCACCCGCCTGCGTCTGACTTCGGCATAGCAGGCGGATGAACAGGGAGTATCGGCCACAAAAAGCGCAAAAAGTCACAAAAGGGGACCTCTGAAAAACCCCTGTAGCGGCACTCTGCGAGCGCCGCCCTACCATCCGTTGGATGGGGTAGCATTTCTTGTGTAACTGTAATGCTACGGGGTGTTGGTGTTCAACAGGGAGGGCACGGACGGCATGGAACCGGCGGGGGTCAGGTCAATCGGCGCACCGGCGTTGATCTGCTTGAGCACGGCGTCGGTGAGGTCGTTATCATTGGAATGGTAAACGACCATTGGGGTGGCATTGACCGTTTCCGCCGCAGTGTCAATGACGAGGGTGTAACCGCCGGCCTTGGCCGCGGTGTTCACGGCGGCCTGAATTTCAACCAAGATTTTATCACGCATCCGCTGACGCTTGTCGTTCAGGGTGGCCTGCGCCTGGTTTTCGTATTGGGCAATGGCCGAGCGGTGATCCTCCAACTGCTTCAGTTTGTCGGCGGCGGCCTGTTTGCGGCGGTCGCGCTCGTCGGCGGAAATGGCCTGATCGTTCGCCTGCGCCAAAAGCTGCTGATAATCATTGGTGGCCTTGTTCAAATCGTCCTTCATACTTTTGTCATCCTTATCGAGCTGGGAGGCGATGTCCTGAATGCCCGCCTGTGCCTGCTTGGTCTTCCAATAATTGTCGAAGAGCTGGCGCAGGTCCACAGTGGCGACCCTGGATTGCGCGAGGGCGGAACCGCTTAAAAGTGTCAACAGCAAGACCGCCGGAAGAATCGTCCGTAAAATATTTTTCATGGGAAAAGGTAATCAGAATCCGCACGCCAAGCCAAATCAAAAGTCATTTGCGGCGTCAAAATTGTTGCAGCCGGAAAAACAGATCGGCGTTGGTGGCGGGGAGGGTGATGAACTGCAAACCGTTGCTGTAAACCGGGGGCGGCGGCACCGTCACCAACGACCAGTTGGTGGACGCCAAGTTGGTATTGGACTCGAGCTGGAATTCGGGGAGATAGGCGGGTTTGGTGAGCGTCACATTCGTTGTGCCAAGGGCGATGGACAATGACGGCGGATTTTCGAGCAGCAGGATTTTGGCGAGGAAGGCGTCGCCCGGGCCGTTGAGCGCGGCGTGCAGCGCATTGTTCGTCGGGAAAATTCGACGAGAGCGTCTGGCCCACCACATAGGCGTCGCCGGCCTGATCCAGCGCGAGACCGTAGCCAAAATCGTTGTTCGCGCCGCCGAGATAGATCGAATAGAGCAACGCACTGGCGTTGGTGTTGAAGGCGGTGACAAAGACGTCGTCATAGCCGGAATTGGTCGCGGTCAGCAACCCCGATGCGTTGAGCGTCGGGAAATTGGTGGAGGAAGTTGTGCCGGCGACAAATGCCTCGCCCGCGGAATCCAAGGCCACGCCATAGCCGGTGTCCCCGCCAAAACCGCCAAAGACCGCGGAATAGACAAGATTGGTTCCCTTCGGGCCGAGTTTTGCCAGAAAGGCATTGGTGGTGATCAGGTAACCGCTCAAGTTGTTGGTCAGCTCGTTGAACAAGCCGGGGACATTCGTGGCGGTGTCGGGAAAATTGGGCGACGCGGTCGTGCCGGTCACATAGGCATTGCCGGCGGCATCCACAGTAATGCCATCGGCTTGGTCACCATTCGTCCCGCCAAGAAAGGTTGAATAGATTAAATTGGTTCCCGAAGGTGCGAATTTGGTGACAAAGGCGTTGTTGACCACGATTAAATTTGTTGTACCGCCCAAAACGGTCTGGAGCGCATTGGTTGTGGTCGGGTAGTTAGTCGAATCAGTAAAACCAGCCACATAAGCGTCGCCAGCGGCATCCACAGCAATGCTTTTGCCCAAATCATAATTTGTGCCTCCGAGATAAGTTGAATAAACCAATGGTGAACCGCCGGCGCCAATTTTGGTGACGAACGCATTGGCGTAGCTGTCTACATAAAGAGTATTGGGGCGACAAGCCTGATGGCTTTGAATGGCATTGGTGACCGGAAAATTAGATGAGTAGGTGAATCCAGTCACATAAGCATTGCCGGCCGAATCAACCGCAATACCATAAGCCGCGTCCGAATTTCCGCCACCGAGGTAAGTCGAATAGACAAGATTGGAACCGCTGGGAGCCAATTCCGTGACAAAAGCGTCGGCAGCATAACCAAAATTGAAAACTCCGCTGATGTTGGTATAAATCGCGTTCTTGGTAGGAAAATTTGGCGATTCGGTGGCACCGGCGACGTAGGCATCGCCTGTAGCGTCCACTGCCAGCCCGTAGGCCGCGTCATCGGCGCTCCCTCCCAGATATGTGAAATAGACCAAATTGGTGCCGTTGTTACCAAACTTGGCCACGAATGCATCGCCCGTTTGCGAACCACCCTGATAATTTGTTTGAAACGCGCCGTGTGTGGCAAATTGTGCCGAAAGAGTCTGGCCCGCGACATAAACAAAGCCGTTAGTATCCACGGCCACTGCCCAAGCAGTTGTTGAGGCGGTGCCGCCGAAATAAGTCGAGTAGCTTAAAATCGGGTCAATCACCAGCGGCAGGCTTTGATCGTAGCCGCCCACCGTGAAGGCGACGGTATGGGCGTCCAAAATTTTATAGCCGCCGCTGATTTCTTTTCGCGAGCCATTGACCGTCTGGTAAATGACCGGCTTCGGCTGGCGGATTTCACTGTCGCCCAGATTCAAAACCAGCTCGCCGGCGGGGTTGATGGAAATTTTGTCCGCGCCATCAAAGCGAATCGCGATAACGCCGGGATCCGCATCGGGCGCGACCGTCAAATCGTATTCGAGCTGCCGCTGGTTGCCGTAGTAGGCCAGATTGACGCCGGGATAAAGCCCGGCGACAAGCACTCTGGCAAACGTCGCCACGCCGGTCTGCCAGCGCGCCGGATTGCTGCCAACGAGGTAATTGATTTTGCCGGACAATTCCTCCGCGCCGGAAATCTGCGCGCCGCCGTTCGCGCCGACGAATTGCATCCTCACCGCCCGCGCCGAAAACGTCCGCGCCGCGGTCATTCTGCAAAGAACGATTTGCGCGGCATCGGGTGAAATGAGGAACTGGGAATCGCGTCCGCGCGCGATGAATTGCGCCGTGGAATCCACCTGTCCCTGGTTCGCCTCGAAACAGAGCGGCATGCCGGCCGGCAGGATGGCCGTTTGCGCCACGGCGGCGCCGGCGAACAGGCACAGCAAGCCCGCGACGCCAAGACCGGCGAGAGTTGACTTCGCAAACCGATTATATTTTGTCCAAGGCGTCATGTTAAAAATCGCGCGTGTAGCCGACTCCGAACTGGAACTTGCCGGAGGAGCCGTTAAATTGATCATGCGTGATGGGTATGCCGTATTCAAGCCGCAACGGGCCGAGATGCGGGATGTCCAGATGCAAACCGAGGCCATAGTCGTCATCAAAATTGCCGGAGAAGGAATACGAACCCGCGCCCACCGCGCCGGCGTCATAGAACAGCGCCAAACGCACACTGGGGCCGTTGTCCTTTTCCAGGATGGGAATGCTGTATTCCAGCGAACCAAACCAGTAGCTGTCGCCGCCAATCGGCTCGTCGGGCATATTTGGATTGTCATTAGGACCGGTGCCATACGTCGGGTCGCGCGGGCCGATGTTGCGGTATTTGAAACCGCGCAGCGAGTAAAGCCCGCCAAGATAATAGCGGTCGTAAAACGGCACATCGCCGGAACCCAGACTGCTGGCAACACCGGCGCGCCCATCCACCTCCAGCACATGGCCCTTGAACAAGCCGGGGAAATACCACGCGGTCTTGGCCTCCAGCTTGTAATAAGTCGTGTCGCCCACACTCAATTCGGGATCCAGTTCCGTCCGCTGGCCGTGATTGGGCAGTTTGTTGCTGTTCCGCGTGTCGTAGGCGAGCGAAGCGCCAAAGCGCTGAAACAAATGATCGCCGGTCTGGCTCAAAATGGCGCTAGGCACATTCGGCTGGAATTGGCCGGGAATGGGAAAATCGCCGGGCTGCCCAACTCATGCCAGCCGCTGTTCAGGTTGATGCCGACATCCTCGATGGTGTAGCTGACGCTGCCGATGAGAAAATCGCTCCCCAAGGCGCGGGTCAGGCTCACGCGCGCGCCGGTGCGGGTCTCGTTATAAATATTGTTGGGGCTTTCAAAGTCCAACTGGTGCCGGTAAAGGTCCACGCCCAGCGCCAGCTTGCGGTTCAAAAACCACGGCTCGATGAAATCGAGAGCTCATAGTCCTGCCGCTGCGTGCCCAACTGGACGAACAGGCGCAGTTTCTGCCCGCCGCCGGTGAAATACGGCGGATGGAACAAATCGAAATTGCCCTGCGTGATTTCCGCGAAACCGACCAGCGAGTCCACCGAACTGAAGCCCGCGCCCAGCGTGAATTTGCCGGTGTCCTGTTCCTCCACGTCCACGTCCAGGTTTTTGCGCCCGGCAATCGGCGGGTCGGTCGGCTCCGGCTGCAAATCCACCTTGTCAAAATAGTCCAGCCCTTCGAGGCGCTGTTTGCTGATTTTGACGCGCACCATGTCGAAGACTTCGCCCGGCGCAATGGCCAGTTCGCGGCGGATGACCTTGTCCTTCGTCTTGATGTTGCCGCGGATGTTGATTTGCTCCACGTAGGATTTCTCTCCCTCGTCAATCTGAAATTCCAGGTCAATCGTCCCCGTGTCCACGTTCGGAATGCGGACGGCTTGCAGCGTCTGGCCGCGCTGCACGTCAATGTAACCCTTGGTGCCGTAGAAATCCTCCAGCGCCTGCAGGTCCTTGTTCAGGCCGTCGGGCGTGAACGTGTCGCCCGCGTCCATCGCCAGATTGTTCGGGCCAAGCTTGTGCCTTCAAGTGCTGATAGTCGTGGACAAATTGCAATCCGGCGCGAATCGCGGCGTCATCAAAAATCTTGTTGCCGGTGAATTTGACCGAGCCGACCTTGTATTGCTTCCCTTCATAGACGTAAAACTGGATCACCATCGTCTTCGCATTCGGATGCTCGAACTTCACGTCCTTGATTTCAAAATCCAGGTAGCCGTGGTTGCGGTAAAATTCCGTCAGCGCGTCCTTGTCGTCGTCAAACTGGTCCTGCTTGAACACGCCGCTGCCCGTGATCCATGAAAACATCCAGTGCGCCCGCGTCTTGATCTGCTTGCGCAGCACCTTCTGCGGAAATGCCGCCGCGCCGATGAATTCGACCCGCGTGACCTTGATCTTCTGGCTTTCAACAATCTGGAACGTGACCGAGGCGCGGCCCGCGGCCTCGTCAAACGTGTCAAAGACGTATTTCACCTGCGTGTCGGGATAGCCGTATTTCTCGTAGAGCTTCTTGATTTCCTGCACGTCGGTGAACAATTTCTGCTCGTCCAGCGGTTCGCCCGCCTTCACCGTGATTTTTTTCTTCAGCTTCGAGTCGCTCAATTTTTTGTTGCCCGTGATCTTGATGTCCGTGATCCGCAGCCGCGCCTGCACGACGTAGGTCACCACCACGCCGCCGTCGTCGGCCGGATCCACGGAAACGCGGATGTTGTAAAACTGGCCGGTGCCGTAAAGCGAATGGACGTCGTCCTCGGTCAGGTTCGGGCGGTAGATGTCGCCGGCCTTGAGGCGGATGTTGGCGCGGATGAATTGCTCGCTGACCGACGCGGGGCCGACGTATTTGATGTCCACGCGGTCCACAGCCGGGCCGGCGGCCTGCGACCAGGCGACTTGCGCGCAGCCGAGCAACAGCCAGATTCCGAAAAGGCGAAGAAACAATTTCATCGCCCGTCACCCCGTTGGCACGTCTTCGTCGCTGACTTTGGCTGCGCTTTCAAATCGTGTGTAAGATTTTAAGAATGTCAAATTAATGTCGCCCGTCGGGCCGTTGCGCTGTTTCGCAATCAGCAGATTGACCGGCACGCCGTCCGCTTCTTCCGTGTTTCCGTCGTCGTCGTCGCCCGCGCTCGGCTTATACAGCAGACCCACCAGGTCGGCGTCCTGTTCAATCGCGCCCGACTCGCGCAGATCGCTCAACCGCGGCTTGCGGCTCTTGTCCCGCTCCAGTTCGCGGTTCAACTGCGAAAGCACCAGCACCGGCACCTTCAATTCCTTCGCCAGCGCCTTGATGCCGCTGGAAATATCCGAGATTTCCTGCTGCCGGTTTTCCTGTGAGCGACGCGCAGTAGAATGCAGCAACTGCAAATAGTCAACCACGAAAAGCTTGACGCCGTGCATCTGGTGCAGCCGCCGCGCCCGCGCCCGCAACTGCAAAATCGAAAGTCCCGCCGAATCGTCAATGAACAGCGGCGCGTTCGCCAGCCGGCCCGCCGCGCTCGTCAGCTTCGGAAAATCCGACTCGCTCATGAACCCCTCGCGGATGCTCCGCAGGTTCACCCGCGCAATCGAGCACATCATCCGCAGCACCAGCGCTTCCGCGCTCATTTCCAGGCTGAACACCGCCACCGGCAGCTTGTCCTCCAGCACCACGTGCTCGACGATGTTCATCGCCAGCGACGTTTTGCCCATCGAAGGCCGCGCCGCGACGACGATCATTTCGCTGCCGTGCAACCGTCCGTCATCCGGTCCAAATCCGCGAAGCCCGTCGCCAGGCCCGTCAGCATCCCCTTGCGGCTGAAAAAATTCTCAATCGTCCCGATGGCCTTGTTGACCAGATCCTTCGTCGTCATCGCGCCTGCCTGCGCGCGCGACTCGCTGATGCGCAGCACGTCGCGCTCCACCTCGTCCAGCAGCGCGTCCACCTCGCCCTCGTAATCATAAACCCGCCCGACGACATCCGTGCAGGTCTGGATCATTTTCCGCAGCAGATATTTTTCGCGGACGATGTCGAGGTAATAGGAAAGATTCGCCGCGCTCGGCACCGCGTCCTGCAACTGGCTCAAATACGCGATGCCGCCGACCTGCTCCAAAAGCTGCTTGTCCTTGAGCCGCTGCTGCAACGGTGATGACATCAATCGGCCTCGCGCTTGTCAAACATCTCGGCGAGCGATTCGAAAATCGTCTGATGCCGCAAATCGTAAAGCACCTCACTCCGCTGTCTTTCAGTTTTTCGATGCACTTCGCCCATGCACTCGTTTGGGCGAGAGCAGCGCGCAGCCCAGCACACCCTGCTCGCTTCCAGCGAATGCGGCGGCAACCGGTCCAGTTTTATCGGGTCGGATGCGGAAACATTTTTGCGGCGGCGCGCCTTCTTCAAATCTGCCGCTGCACCAGCGGCGTCGGAAACGGAATCAATCATGCCCAAGGAAACTCCGCCGGAGAATTTGCTTCAAGCCAAAGTTGTTTTTTTTATCCCCAAAGTTATTGCCAGCGCTTTTTTGTGGCTGACCGTCAGACGAACATCTGATGCAATTCCCAGGCGGGCATGGTTAAATATCCCCACAGCCAATGCACATCCAAGCCAGCAACGAAGGATATTCCGGCATCATGAAACGCCGGTTCGCAAAATTATTCTTTCCTGCTCCTGTTGGGCGCTCTCGGTTCAGTCATTTTCTCAAGCCAGCCGGCTTTCGCGCAAAGCGCGACCACGGACAGCCGGCCGGAATTGATTTACCAGCCACGCGGCAATTTTTCCAACAACGTCGCGCGGCCGTTGCGCTACTGGCCGGTAGACGGTGATTTTGTCATCACCAACGGCGCGGAATTTTTCAACCGTCCGCTTTACTGCCTGAACTCCGCCTTCCGCATTGACGGCGGCGACAAGCCGGAATTCTCGCTCTACCTGCCTGGTCGCGGCGGCAATCTGCGGTTCGGCATCAAAACTTCCGCCGGCGTGAAATGGCTGAACGACGCGCAGCAGATCGTCGCGCGCTACCGTCCCGGCTCGCTGCTTTATGCCATCCGCGATCCGCTGCTTGGCGACGGCGAACTGGATTTGACGGTGCTGCCGTTGAGCGAAACGAAAGGTTTCATCGCGCGGGCGGAATTGCACGGCACAGCTTCGTCCGTCGAATTGGTCTGGGCGTTCGGCGGCGCGAACGGGATGAAAGGCCAGCGCAACGGCGACATCGGCTGCGAACGCGAGCCGGTTTCGCAATTTTTCCAATTGCAGCCGGAGCAATGCAACGGCAACGACTTTTCAATCGCCGTCGAACACGTTTTCATTGAACAGCAAAGCCGCGCAACTTTCCGGCGTCGCGACTCGCCGGCGCAAAATTCACCGTGGCGGACGCAAACCATTGGTCGTCGCTGAAAGACTTGCTGGCGTCGGCAGGCAAGAAAACGGATCTGCCCGTCGTCGTCGGCCAGGCCGAATTTCAGAACGGGCAGCCGGTTTTCCTCGCGCTGGAGCAAATCGGCGACGGTAGAAAGTCCGGCAGCGCGGAGGATTTGCCGAAATTATTTTCCGCCGCCGAGGAACGTCGCCGCGCGATTGCGGAGCGCGTGGTCGTCGAGACGCCCGACCCGTTCATCAATGCCGCCGCCGGCGCGCTGAATATCGCCGCGGACGCGGTCTGGGATGACAAGCAGCAATCGTTCATGCACGGCGCGGTCGCGTGGCGGGTGCGCTTGCTCGGCTGGCGCGGACAATATGCCGGCGACGCACTTGGCTGGCACGACCGCACGGCGGCGCATTTCGCGGGCTTTGCCAAACAACAGAATACCAGTCCGATTCCCGAAACCATTCCGCCGCCCGATGAACAGTTCAATCTCGCGCGCAGCGAGGCCGCGATCCACTCCAACGGCGACATGTCGAAAAATCATTACGACATGAACCTCGTGGCCGTGGACGCGTTTTTCCGGCATCTGCTCTGGACCGGCGACACCAATTACGCCGCTGAAATGTGGCCGGTGATCGAGCGGCATCTCGCGTGGGAACGCCGGTTGTTCCGCCGCGAATTCGGCCCGGACAAGCTGCCGCTTTACGAAGCCTACGCCGCGATCTGGGCGAGCGACGATCTGAATTACGACGGCGGCGGCACCGCGCACGCCAGCGCTTATAATTATTTCGCGAACACCATGGCCGCGCGCGTCGCAAAAATTCTTGGCAAAGACCCGGCGACCTTATCAGAACGAGGCGGATTTGATTTTGCGCGGCATGAACAAATATCTCTGGCTCGCGGACGAAGGGAATTTTGGCGAGTCCAAGGATTTGCTCGGCCTGCAACTCGTGCATCCGAACTCCGGGCTGTGGACGTTTTATCACACGATTGATTCCGAGGTGCCGACGCCGGCAGCAGGCGTGGCAGATGTCGCGCTGGATTGACAACAACATCGCGCACATCCCGATTCGACGGCCCGAATGTGCCGGACGAAAATCTGTTCACGCTGCCGGAGACGAGCTGGATGCCGTATCAATGGTCGCTCAACAACGTCGTCATGGCCGAGAGCGCGCACACGTCGCTCGGCTTCTGGCAGGCGAACCGGCCTGAAACCGCGTTCCAGCTTTTCAAGGGCGAACTGCTCGACTCGATGTTTCTCGGCCTGTGTCCGGGAAATATCGGCTGCATGACGTCGCACGACATGGCGCGCGGCGAGGCGCAACGCGATTTCGCCGACGCCATCGGCGTCAATTCCCGCGCGCTCGTCGAAGGACTTTTTGGCGTCAGACCGGATGCGCTGGCGGGCGAATTGAAAATCGTTCCCGGATTTCCGGCGAAATGGGATCACGCCAGCATCCAGCATCCCGATTTCAATTTTTACATTTCGCCGCGACGGTTTGACGGAAACTTATCATGGTCGAACCGAAATTTCCCAAGCCGATGGAATTGGATCTGCAAATTCGCCGCGCTGCGAACCGCGCCAGAAGTCACCGTCAACGGAACAGCCGCGAAATGGAATTGGGTTGAAGATGAGTATGGCGTGCGGCGGATTGAAATTGAGAGTCCGGCGGCGGAAAAATTCGACGTCGTCGTGAATTGGAAAGGCGAAGTCCGCGCTACCCCGCCAACATCCGCCGCCGGAAGTCGCGACGCGCCGCGCCGGCAAGGAAATCGTCGGCTTTTGACTGGAACCAGAAAGTTTCCAGCTGCCGACAAATTTGAAACCGTCAATCTTGCGCCGTTTTTCAACGACAAGGTCACGCAGATTTTCCGCAATGACTATCGCTCGCCGCGCTCGCCGTTCGCGTCGCTGGCGACACCCAAACAGGGCATCGGCGGCTGGTGCGAGCCGAACGCCAGTTTTGACGTGGACGATTCCGGCCTGCGCGCGCTCGCCGCGCAAAACGGCGGGAAAATTATTTTGCCGGACGGGATTTCATTTGCGACGCCAGGCGAAAACGGCGCGAAGAACATCATTTTCACGTCGCAATGGGACAATTATCCGCGCGAAGTCTCCGTGCCGCTGTCGGGAAAATCTTCGCACGCCTTTTTGCTGATGGCCGGCTCGACCGGCGGCGATGCAAAGCCGTTTTGACAACGGCGAGGTGGTTGTGACCTACACCGACGGCACGACCGCAACGGCTGGCGTTGAACAATCCGGTGAACTGGTGGCCGATTGACCAGGATTATTTCATGGATGATTACGCGTTCCGCCGCAACGAGCCGATTCCGCCGCGCGTGGATTTGCGGACGGGAAACATCCGCATTCTCGACGTGCTGAGTTTCAAGGGCAAAGGCAGAAAAGTTCCCGGCGGCGCGGCGACGGTTCTGGATTTGCCGCTCGACCCGGCCAAGGAATTGAAATCGCTGACCGTCCGCGCACTGGCCAACGAAGTGGTCATCGGCCTGATGAGTGTGACGCTGGCGCGATGAGCGGAGGCGAAGAAACCCGCCGCATCAGTGCGTTTCGCCGGCGGCTTTCCGTTTCTTCGCCTCTTCAATCACTTTTTCCGCCGCGTCGCGCGGCATTTCCTCGTAGTGGCTGAATTCCTCGGTGTGGACGCCGCGTCCGCCGGTCAGCGAGCGCAGCGTGCTGGAATAATGGTAAAGCTCCTTCGTCGGCACGCTGGCCTTGATGACTTGAAACGTGCTGTCGGTGTCCATGCCGATGAATTTTTCCGCGCCGGCTCGACAAATCGCCCATCACCTTGCCCATGCAATCTTCCGGGATGTGGATTTCAACCGTCTCAATCGGCTCCAGCAAAACCGGCTTGGCGGCGATGAACGCCTCCTTGAACGCGAAGTAACCGGCGATCTGGAACGCGATGTCCTTCGAGTCCACCGGATGCATCTTGCCGTCGTAAAAATCAATCTTCACGTCCGTCACGCGGCAGCCGGCGATGATGCCCTCGGTGCAAGCCTGCTTCACGCCCTTCTCGACGGACGGCACGAAATTGCGGTCCACGTTCTGGCCGACAAGCGAATTGGTGAATTCCACGCCGGCATCGCGCGGCCTGGGTTCGATGCGCATCCAGACCTCGGCGAATTGGCCCGCGCCGCCGGTCTGTTTTTTGTGGCGATGTTTTGAATCGCCCTTGGCCTTGATGGTCTCGCGGTATTTCACACGCGGTTCGGCGAGTTCGACGTGGACGTTGTGCCGGCGGCGCAAACGGTCGGCGACGACTTCCAGATGCAATTCGCCCTGCGCGGAAATGATGGTTTGGTGCAACTCGGAGTCCACGACGTAGAGGAACGTCGGGTCTTCCTCGTGCAGCGCGGCGAGGCCGGAGGCGATTTTGTCCTCCTCGCCCTTCACCTTGGCGACGAGCGAGGCGTGGATGTTCGGCTTGGGATAAACGACCTTCGGCAGCGTCACGGGATGTTTGGCGGTGCAAAGCGTGTTGCCGGTGTGCGTGTCCTTGAGTTTGACCACCGCGCCGATGTCGCCCGCGCCGAGCGTGGGGACGGCCACGCGCGTCTGGCCGTTGAGCTGGTAAATCTGCCCGATGCGCTCGCTGACCTTGCGGTCGCTGTTGAACAAATCCTTGCCCGTCGAAATCGAGCCGGAATAGACGCGGAAAAAGGACAGCTCGCCGAAATGCGCCTCGGACATCGTCTTGAAGACATAGACCGCCGTCTCGCTGCTGTCGAGCGACACCTCGGTTTCATTTCCATTGGCGTCCACCGCCTTGACGTTTTTGCGGTCCACCGGCGACGAGCCGTATTTGGCGACGAAATCCATGAACCGCGCGACGCCGATGTTGTTTTCCGCCGACGCGGCGAACAGCGGGATGAACAATTCCTTCTGCACCGCCGCGTGGATGCCGGCGCGGAATTCCTCCTCCGACAAGTTGCCCTTCTCGAAAAACTTTTCCATCAAGGTGTCGTCGGACTCGGCGATGTGCTCGATGAGCTGGCCGTGCAATTCCTTGACCTTCGCCTCCCACTCGCCGGTCGCGGGTTCCTCGGTGTATTTGCCGGAGCCGTCCGTCGCGTAGGTCACGATTTCGTTGCGCAGCACGTCCAGCACCTTGTTGAAGCCCGGCCCGGCATTGATGGGAACGTTCACCGGAAAGACGTGCCGCCCGAAATGTTCCTGCGCCGCCTTCAGCACCGCGTCGAAATCCACGTTCTCCTTGTCGAGCGCGTTGACAACGATCATTTTCGGGAGGCCGTAGCCGGTGGCGTAATTCCAAACGCGGTCCGTGCCGACGCCGAGGCCGTGCTGCGCGTGGATGACGACCAGCGCGAAATCGCCGACGCGCAGCGCGCCCAGACCTTCGCTGATGAAATCCAGATAGCCGGGCGTGTCAATGATGTTGAATTTCTTGCCCATCCACTCCGTGTGCAGCAGCGAGGCCGACACGGAAATCTTCCGGTTCTTTTCGCTGACGTGATAATCGGACACGGTGGAGCCGTCGGCGATGCGGCCCATGCGATTGATGACGCCACCACACATGAGCATGGCCTCGGCCAGCATGGTTTTGCCGGACGAGGCGTGGCCGACGATGGCGAAGTTCCGGAGGTCTGCGGGTTGGTAGGTTTTCATAAATGTGAGGTGTTCAGGATGGTTGCTTGAAATGGCCGTCCAGGGAAAATGAAGATTGAAGGAACCAGTTTCCCAGATGAGGCGGGGTATTTCATCTGTGAAAATTGTAGGGCAAGCCCGCCAGCTTGAGAAGAAAAGTTTTTGGCCAATCCATCCCCTTTTTTGCCGATAAACCGCGCAAAATTCTGGCACGCGACTTGCGGTAAATACGGCATGTGGCTAGAAAAACACATGCCTTGAAGACGCCGCCCGAAGCCAGCGGAACGGCTCCGGCGAGCATGCCGGACAGCCGATGCCCTTCGCGGAAGCACTTTATGAGCTTCGCCCGCCTGTCCTTGAAATCACGATGCCGGGGCCGCGCCGGCAAATCGCCGTTCAAATCGAGGAACACTCGCAGGCGCCGCGTATGGTCAAAATCATACACTCTGGCTCAAATTGAGACACCTGCGGGATTTACGATTTGCGATATACGATTTACGCGCCCGTCACCAATTTCAATTCACCCCGTAAATCGCAAATCTTCAATCGTAAATGGATCAGCGGAACTCCACCGGGTCGAATCCCGCCTGCTGGAAGAACGTCCGCAACTCCGTCCGCGCCCGGTCGTTCGCGTCGTTCAAAATCCCGCTCTCCTGCGCCGCGCGGCGGATGTCGTCCACTGCGTATTGCCGCGTCGTCTGCTCCAAATCCTTGTCCAGCGACCGCAGGAATCCTGTCGTCCGCTCGATGACCTTCGTCTGCGAGTCATCAAGGTAGGCGTCGGTGATTTCCGGCTTCGGCAGCGTAATGGTGAGGGCCTTGCCCGAAATCGCCACGTCGTCCGGCGCGATTTTTTTCAGGTCAATGCCCGCCTTGACGATGCCCTGCGCCAGCAGCATCACCTTGCTGTCGCCCTGGACGAATTGCCCCAGCGTGCTGCCCGGCGGCGAATCCACGAACTCCACCTTTTGCATCACGTATTTGACCGTGACCAAATCGGACAGCGTCTGCACCTGCTGGATGATGGTGGCGGTGTTTTCGACGCGCAGGCCACCGCCGCGCCAGTGCGCCACCATGAGGCCGAGATAGACGCCGAGGCACAAGAGCACCAGCATCATCAACGTCCCGAAAATTTTCTTCAACCGCTGCATAGCGGCAAGATACGGAGCAACCAATGACAGGCGCAACCTGTTTTTATTGCGGGACCGTCCGGTAAAAGCGGTTTGACTACGCGGCGGTATTGGTGAAAACCGGCTGCCAGTCGGGCGACTCGAGATTCGCCTTCAAGTTACAACCGAACTGTATTTCCGTTCGTGAAGACGGGAACCAGCGCCGGCGAGAGCACGCTGTTGCCAACGACATTGCCGCAGGGAATCAAAAGCCATTTCTGGTTCGCGCCGCCGTTGAACGACGATTGATCAAGCTGCGCGTTCGATGATTTGGCGGAGCCGGGCACGTCGAGGACTTTTCCGCTCAAGCGGTTGGTGAACGTGTAAGTAGCCACGTTTGCGGCGTTCCGTCCCGGCAACCAGTCCGCGCTGCCGTCCGTGAGGCGGGGTTGCTGCACAATCAGCGCGCCGCTGTCCATCGAACTGTTTTGCACGGCCAGAGCGAGGCCGCTGCCGACGTTCATGACGCGGCAATAGCCGCTGTCCGTCGGGACAAAATACCAGAGCGAATCGGCGCTGACTACGAAGTTGGATTGGACTATGGCCGCGCCATTCGTCACGGGTGAGCCTCGCACGCTCGCGGCCAGCAAACTGTTGGCGCTTTCAATTTCGTAATAGCCGGGGAACACGCTCGCCGTCAAATTTGTCCAAATCAATACGTTCGTGACATAGGTGTCCATCTGGTAAGTGGGATGGTGGCTCTGCACATAAACGCCGTCCTTGAAATAAAAATCGCCCGCGCCGTTGTCCGCCTGCTGCCAGACATTGCTGCCGTTGATCCAGACGGTGATGATGCCGGAGTTGAGGTTGTGGTCGCAGTTCAACGTGAACCACTGGTTGCCGAGATTGGTGGCCAGGGTCGTCCCGCTGTAAGCACGCAACGACCCGTTGAAGTTGGTGAACCAGAACGCCATGAACGTGGTGGCACCAAACACCCGCGATTGAGCGTCGCCGGTGTGAATCTGGAAGATGCAATAACTGTTTTCGTTCGCTGGCGCCATCAAAGTGGCCTGATACTGGATGATGCCGCTGGTGTAATCGGGATCGAACCGCTGCTCCGTGCGCGGCTTGGTGGTGTTGCCAACCCTAAATGCGCCATCGCTGCTGTAAACGAGCATGTGATAAAAACCGTTGGTGACGAAGTAGCGCTGGCTTTGGGGGGCGTTCGTCGGCGATTGGACATGGAATTGCAACGGCTTGATATTCCAGCCAATGCCGCCGATTTGCGCGGAGGCCGGCGTCACCGGCACCAGCGCCCAGAACGCGAGCAGGATCAGTTTTGTGGATTTGAGCATTTGAACACGGAAAATATAGAGCAATCACCGGCAGCAGGCCATTGAACAAAAGGCCGAGATGCCGCGTGGCTTTTGCTGGACAAACTTGCGTGCGCTTTTTCCAAAAGGGGCATCCCCCTTCCTATTTTCCGACGCCCCCTTTTCACTTTCCTGCACCCCTTGCCGTTTTTCGGTGCCCCCTTTTCAAAAGGGGGCACCCCCATTTCATTCGGGGCGGGGCATTTTGGAGGGATTCTTCGCCCCTTTCCCCTTGTCCATCAGCAGTTTCCGCAAAAATGACCGGATTTACCCCGTTTGCCCTGTCCGATGGCCAAAAATAGATACCCTAGATAAACCCGGAGGGTGCGAAGCATAGCCGGAAGAAGCAATGACACGGATTGCACGGATTTTCACAGATTGAATCCGTGTTAATCCGTGAAATCCGTGTCTAACTTTGGCTTGCCAAACTTTTGGGCAAGGAGCAGAGTCGGAAACATGAAGCCGCGCGTTTCCAATCAGAAGACCGCCGCGCTGACGCTGGTGGAGGTGCTGGTGGTGATTGCCGTGCTGGCTGTTCTGGCGGCAATTTTTTTGCCGCCGGCGTATTCGCCAAGAAAATCTATCCTCTGTGTCGACAACATGAAAGAAATCGGCCTTGCCTATCGAATATGGGCTGGCGACAACAATGACAAATATCCAATGCAAGTTTCGGTGACCAATGGTGGCGCGATGGAATTGATCGCCGATGGCAGAAATGTGTGGCTCAATTTTCTCGTGATGAGCAACGAACTTTCCACGCCAAAAATTTTGATTTGTCCCCAAGACAAAAAACATCTGCCGACTGCCGTCGATTTTTCATCGGGGCTTGCAGGCCACATCAGCTATTTCGTCGGCATGGATGCTGACCAAGGCCATCCTCAAATGCTTCTCTCCGGTGACGACAATTTTGCCATTGGTGGCGTTCCCGTGAAGTCCGGGCTGTTAGAACTTTCAACGAACGTTCCCATCACTTGGACAGCCGAGCGCCATGTGAACCAAGGCAACATTGGCCTCGTTGACGGCAGTGTTGAAACAGTTAACAATTCCGGCCTTACGAATCTACTTCGCCAAACCGGCATTGCCACCAATCGTCTTGCGATTCCGTAATCCGTGTTCATCCCGCCTTAGTTTCATTTCGGCGTGGCAATCCGTGGTTGAAAAACTTTCCGCTTTTGCCCACGCTTCGCAAAACCTAGACTGTTCCCATGAATCTGCCCGGATTTCCCGTGTCCCGCCCGCGCCGGCTGCGGCAGTCGGCCGCGCTGCGACGCCTCGTCTGCGAAACGCGCTTGAGCGTTTGCCGGAATTGAGCTATAGGATTTGCATGACTTTGAAAGCAATCATCCACAAGGCGGAAGAAGGCGGCTATTGGGCCGAAGTGCCGTCGCTGCCGGGCTGCCTCACCCAAGGCGAAACGATGAACGAGTTGAAGGCCAACCTGCGCGAAGCCATCGAACTGTGGCTTTCCGTGGATGACAAGATAACAGAATCCCATGCCAGCGACAAAGTGCTGGAGCTAACAGTGTGAAACAGGTTTCCGGAAGGGAATTGGTCTGCGCGGACACATGAAGGGTAAATGTCCCCACTTTGGTAAATGAAACAAGTCTCCGGCAAAGAATTCATCCGCCTTGTTCAAAAGCGCGGATGGATGCTCAAACGCATCAATGGCAGTCATCACATTTTTGTCAAGGAAGGGCGGCAGGAACGCATCGTCATTCCGGTTCATGGCAATCAACCGTTGAAAATCGGATTGCTTAAACACCAGATGAAAATCGCCGGATTCACCGAGTCGGATTTATGATTGGCGGACACGTTTCCAAAACCTAGACTGTGCCCATGAATTTGCCCGGATTTCCCGTGTCCCGCCCGCGCCGGCTGCGGCAGTCGCCCGCGCTGCGACGCCTCGTCTGCGAAACGCGCTTGAGCGTGGAGCAGCTCGTCCTGCCGCTGTTCGCCCGCTCCGGGCGCAAGTTGCGCCGCGAAATTGACGCCATGCCCGGCGTGTTCCAGTTTTCGCCGGATGAAGTCCTGCGCGAGGCGGCGCGCGCCCATGCGCTCGGCGTTCCCGCCGTCCTGCTCTTCGGCATTCCCGACACCAAGGACGCAAAGGCTTCCGGCGCCTACGCCAAAAACGGCATCGTCCAGCAAACAGTGCGGCTGTTGAAAAAGGAATTGCCGTCGCTGCTGGTCATCACGGACGTGTGCCTGTGCGAATACATGGAGCACGGCCATTGCGGCGTGGTGGAACGCCGAACTCCAGTTCGGCCAGTTGATGGAAAATCGGGCCGGGCCGATCAGGAGATCGGCGCTCCGATAAAAATTCTTAACGACCCGTCGCTTGAAGTTGCTGGCGCAAACCGCCGCGAGCCATGCCGAGGCGGGCGCGGACATCGTCGCGCCGAGCGACATGATGGACGGCCGCGTGGCCGCGATTCGCGCCGCGCTGGACAAAACGGTTTCATTGACACGCCCATCATGAGTTACGCGGCGAAGTTTGCGTCGGCGTTTTACGGGCCGTTCCGCGAGGCCGCCGAGTCCGCGCCGAAGTTCGGCGACCGGCGCAGTTACCAGATGGACGCGGCGAACGCGAACGAGGCGTTGCGCGAGGTGGCACTGGACATCCGGGAAGGCGCGGACATCGTGATGGTGAAGCCGGCGCTGGCGTATCTGGATTTGATTCATCGCGTGAAGACGGAGTTCGGTTATCCCACCGCCGCCTACGCGGTGAGCGGCGAGCATGCGATGATCAAGGCGGCGGCGGCGAAGGGCTGGATTGACGAGCGCGCGGTGACGCTGGAAAGCCTGCTGGCAATGCGGCGCGCGGGCGCGGACATCCTCATCACCTACGCGGCGGCGGACGCGGCGAAGTGGATGAAATAGAGTTTGAGGTTCTGGCGTCTGGCGTCTAGCGTCTGGGATCTGGGGAAAGACCCGAAGGCTAGACCCAAAATCCGAGACCCCTGGCGTAAGAACCGGATTTCGTTTGCCATGTTCCCGCCGGCTGGTTAAGCTGAACATTCCATTTTTTCACTATGATCGGGACAATTCGCAAACATTCGAAGTGGCTGTGGTGGATCATCGCCGCTCTCACGGTTATTTCATTCCTCTACTGGGGCGTCGCGCCGTCCGCGCGCAACGGCGGCATCGGCGGGAACGGCGATTACGGCACGCTTTACGGCCACAAAATCACCCAGCAGGATTACATCAACGCCCGGAACGAGTTCAGGCTGTTTTACTGGGTTCGCAACAACGAATGGCCGGACCGCAACCCGAACATCAAGGACAAGGATATGGAAGAGCAGATTTATCTGCGCCTGATGCTCACAAAAAAGGCGGAAGCCCTGGGCATTTACGTCACCGATGAAGCGGCGGCGGCGGCGGCGGGTGAAATGCTCCGTTCAATCGGACGCAACGGCCAGTCCGTCCCGATTGATGCGTTCGTCAAGCAGGTGTTGACGCCGGAGGGCTTGACCGCCGACGATTTCGAGCGCTTCGCCCGCCACGACGTGGTCATCCAGCAACTGATCCAGACGCTCGGCCTGACCGGCTCATTCGTCACGCCGCAGGAAGCAGCCGCCGCCTACCAGCGCGAGCATCAGGAGATGTCGGCGCAGATTGTTTTCTTTTCGGCGTCGAATTATTTGTCGCAGGTCATCGTCACGCCCGCACGCCGTCGGCGCAGTTTTACACGAATTACCTGGCGCAATACCGCCTGCCCGACCGCGTGCAGGTCAGTTACGTCGAGTTCAACCTGACGAACTTTCTCGCGCAGTCCAAGGCCGAGTGGGCCAAGACGAATTTTGAAGACAACGTGAACGCGACTCTTCAGCGACTCGGAATGGCCGACTTCCCCGACGCCAAGACGCCTGACGAAGCCAAGGCCAAAATCCGCGACCTGCTGATCCGCCAGCGCGCGCTGGCCGACGCGCGGGCGCAGGCGAATGACTTTGCCACCGCGGTTTTCAACCTGAACCCGCTGCAGGCGGACAACCTCGCCACCGTCGCGAAGCAAAAGGGATTGACGGTGCGGCTCACCGCGCCCTTCGCCAGCCTGTATGGGCCGGAAGAATTCACCGCGCCGGAGGCGTTCACCAAGTCCGCTTTCGCGCTGACTTCCGACGATCCCCTCGCCGGCCCGATCCCCGGCCCCACCTCCGTTTATGTGATTGCGCTTGCCAGACAACTGCCCAGCGAAATCCCGTCGCTCGACCAGATCCGCGACCGCGTGACGCAGGATTACCGGATGGTGCAAGCGACGATGATTGCGCAACGCGCCGGGACAAATTTCGCCCCCGCGCTGGCCGGTCAACTGATGGCCGGCCACACTTTCGCGTCGGCCTGCATCGCCGCCGGCCTGCAACCAGAAACGCTGCCGCCGTTTTCCCTGAGCACGCAGACATTGCCGGAACTCGGCAACCGCGCCGGCCTCCCGCAAATCAAGCAGGCCAGTTTCTCCACGCCGTCCGGCCGCGCCAGCGGTTTTGAGGAGACCGAGGACGGCGGCTTCATCGTGTATGTCCAGTCCCGGTTGCCGGTGGACCAGACGGCCATGAGCGCCGACCTGCCGCAATTCACCGCCGGACTGCGGCGCGCGCGGGAGAGCGAAGTGTTCAACCAGTGGGTTCAGGCCGAGGCCAACCGCCAGTTGCGCACCACGCCGGTCTTCAACATGCAAGCCGCCGCTGGCGCGAATTAAGCCGTGTGAGCGCGGCCATCAAACTCTCGTCTCCGGCCACCCGCGAGTTCTGGGAAATCCCCGTCCTGTTCGAGGACGAACACCTGCTCGCGCTCGACAAACCCGCCGGCCTGCTGACCTCGCCCGACCGCCACGATCCGGACCGCCCGAATTTGATGAGATTGCTCCACGCGGGCATCGCGGACAAGAAACCGTGGGCGCGCGAGCGCAATCTGGATTATTTGAGCAACGCGCACCGGCCCGACTTCGAGAGCAGCGGCGTGATTCTGCTGGCGAAAAACAAGCCGGCGCTCGTCGCGCTGGCCAATCTGTTCAGCTCGGGAAAACCGCTCAAAAAATACGTCGCGCTCGCGCAAGGAAATCCGTCGGTGGAAAAGTTCGAGGTGGACGCCAAACTCGCGCCGCATCCGGTACAAACCGGGCTGGTTTGCGTGAACCCAAGGGACGGCAAGAAATCGAAAACACAATTTGAAGTGCTGGAAATCTTTTCCGGCTGGATGCTGCTGCGCTGCCTGCCGCTCATCGAACGAACGCACCAGATTCGCGTCCATCTGCGCCATGCGGGCTTTCCGATTGTCGGTGACGAACTTTACGGCGGAAAAATGCTCTGGCTCTCGCGGCTGAAACGGGATTTCCGGCTCAAGCCCGGACACGAGGAGCGCCCGCTGATTTCCCGCGCGGCACTGCACGCCGAGGAATTGACCCTGCCGCATCCCGTCACCGGCGAAACGGTGACGATCACCGCGCCATGGCCGAAGGATTTGAGGGTTGCGCTGAAATATCTGCGGCAGTTTGCGGCCGGATATGTCGCGAGTTAAAGGTTGCAGGTTTCCCGATCTGCAACTTTCAACCTTCAATTTGAAACCGCCCAATTAAGAATCGCCTTTTGCACGTGCAGCCGGTTTTCGGCCTGCGTGAAAATCGTATCGGCGTTCGCTTCAAACGTCGCCTCGTCAATTTCCTTGCCGACATACGCGGGCAGGCAGTGCATCACCAGCGCGTCCGGCTTGGCCAGCTTCACCAGCTTTTGGTTGAGCTGGTAGCCGGACAAAAGCCTCACCCGCTCGGCGGATTCCTCTTCCTTGCCCATCGAAACCCAGACATCGGTGTAAAGCAAATCCGCGCCCTTCGCGGCCTCCCCGACATCTTCGGTGCAGGAAACATTCCCGCCGGCGCGCTTCAAAAGCGCAGCGGACGGCTGGAATTGCTTCGGCGCGGCGATGCGCAGTTCAAAGCCGAGTTTCGCCGCGGCAAAAATCCATGACGCCGCGACGTTGCAGGCGCCGTCGCCGACGAACGTCACAACCTTGCCCGTGATCGGTCCGCGCTTTTCCTTGAACGTGAAAATGTCCGTGAGGATCTGGCACGGATGCTCCTCGTCAGTGAGCGCGTTGAGGGTCGGAATTTTTGAAAATTCCGCAAATTGCTCCACGTCGCTCTGCGCAAAAGTCCGGATGACCGCGCCATGAATCATGCAGCCCAGCACGCGCGCGGTGTCCCGAATCGGCTCGCCGCGGCCAAGCTGAAGCTCGCTGGCGCTCAAAAACAGCGTCTGCCCGCCCAGCTCCCGGATGCCGACCTCGAACGACACCCGCGTGCGCGTGGACGACTTGGAAAACAGCAGCGCCCAAATCTGGCCGGACAGCGGAATCCGGTCGCGCCGCGACCGTTCGCGCTTGAACACGACGGCGTCGCGCAGGATTTTTTCAAAGTCCGCGACCGGCAATTTTTCCAATGACAGCAAATGTTTCATAAACCAAAGGATTGGGAATTGTCGCCCAAAGGGTATTTTGTAGCCAAAACGCGGCCCGGAGTCACTTCTTTTTCTTGGCCGCATCCGCCGCGCACCAAAGGAACCATGCGGCGGTCGTTCGGTGTGGTTTCCATTTTTCACCGAAGGCGAGCAATTCCTTCGGCTTCGGCATCGTCCGTTTTTTGTAGGCGATACGAAAGCCGGTGCGCACGCCGAAATCGCCGACGGGCAGGACATCGGGACGGCCAAGTTGGAAAATCAGCAGCATCTCCACCGTCCAACGCCCCACGCCGCGAACCTCCGTGAGGCGCGCGATGATTTCGTCATCGGGCAATTTGACGATTTGGCGTGAGGACGGAATTGTGCCGTCGAAGGCTTTGGCCGCGATGTCGCGGATGGATTTGATTTTGGCGAAGGAGAATCCGCAGGCGCGGATTTGTGCATCCGTCACGATCGCTAAATCCTCCGGGCGCGGAAATTTCCGGCCGGGAAAAAGATTTTTGAACCGGGTCAGAATGTTGTTTGCCGCCTTGCCGTTAAGCTGCTGGTGCGCGACGGCCTGCACGAGCGATTGAAACGGCGAACGGCGTTTTTCCGGCACGAGATCGCATTTCCCATGTTCGCGGATGAGCCGCCGAATTACCGGATCGCGTTTGGCCAGATGTTTGTGCGCGGCGGGCGTCATGCAAAATCAGGCAAGCGATTTGACGATTTCCTCAATTTTGGACATGCCTTCGCCCGCCTCCTGCGGCTTCAAATTCAGCGGCGGCAACAGCCGGATGACTTGCGTTCCGGCCGGAATCACCAGCACGCCGGCCTGTTGCAGCCGGTTCGTCATTTGAATTGCCGCTGATTTGTCACTGGAAGCGAACGCGGGAATTTTTTCGGCCAGCTCCAGGCCAAGCATGAAGCCGAGGCCGCGCGCATTTTTGACCACATCTGGATAAGTCTTAGCGAGCCGTTCCAATTCACGTTTCAGCCATTCACCGAGCTTGCGCGCGTTTTCATCCAGCCGCTCGTGTTCAATGACTTCAAAAATCTTGAGCGCGACGGCACAGGCCAGCGGCGTGCCGCCGAACGTCGTGGCATGCGTGCCCGGCCCCAGCAAATCCGCAAACGGCGCCCGCACCCAGAACGCACCGATGGGAAATCCACCACCCAGCGACTTGGCCATCGAAAGGCCGTCGGGCAGGAATTTTTCGCCACCGGGAACATTTTCCAAAATCCGCTGGAAGCTCTGGAATTTTCCGGTGCGGTAATGACCGCATTGCACACCGTCCATGAGCAACAGGAGCTTTTTCTCGTCGCACAAATGCCGCAGGCCGAGCAGATATTCCTGCATCGCGGGTGTGACACCGCCCTCTCCCTGCACACCTTCAATCAAGATGGCAATCGTGGCGGGCGAAATCGCAGCGCGTGCCGCCTCAATATCGTTGAACGGAATGTGCCGGAAGCCTGGCGTTGCTGGCTCGAACCCTTTTTTCACTTTCTCCTGCCCGGTCGCGGCAATACCGGCGAGTGTCCTCCCGTGAAAGGAATTCGTCGCCGTCAGGATTTCGAACCGGCCTTCGTCGTGGCCGAATTTCCGCGCCAGTTTGTAAAGACCTTCGTTCGCCTCCGCGCCGCTGTTGGCAAAAAAGCATTTGCCCGCGCCGATGCGTTCGACGATTTCAGCGGCCAGACGTCCTTGCGGTTCCGTGAAATACAGATTGGAGACGTGGATCAGTTTTCTGGATTGTTCGACGAGCGCCCCGGTGATGGCCGGGTGCGCATGGCCAAGGCAGCAAACCGCGATGCCACTGCCCAGGTCGAGATAGCGCTTGCCAGCGACATCAAAAACATAGCTGCCCGCGCCGTGGCTCAACGCGAGGTCAAACCGTCCATAGCTCGGCACGACGTTCTTGCTGAACAAGTCGCGGATGGACTCGTAATCATTCCGCACGACGGCGGGTGGCACTGGAACAAATTCTTTCATTGATGCGGATTAAATCGCAAACACATCAGGAAACAATCACAAAACGATTTCCGTGCCGACGCCCTGGTCGGTGAAAATCTCGAGCATGACCGCGTGCGGCACCCGGCCGTCCACGAACGAAACTTTTTCCACGCCGGATTTGATGGCAGCCACGGCGCTATCCACCTTTGGAATCATGCCTTTGTCCACGATCCCGGCGGCTTTGAGGCCGGGAACTTCGCCGGTGTGCAAGTGCGCGATGAGCGTGGCCGGGTCTTTAGGGTCTCGCATCAGGCCGGGCACATCAGACATAAACACGAGCCGTCTGGCATTGAGCGCAATCGCGCACATCGCGGCGGCGACATCGGCATTGCAATTGTAAATTTTCCCATCCTCGCCCCTCGCAGTAGGACTGATGACCGGTGTAAAGCCGCACCACATGGATTCCTTGAGCGGCGCGACGTTGACTTCGATAACTTCGCCGACGAAGCCGATGTCAATTTTCCTGCCAGGATTTTCCTTGTCGTCTAGAAACATTTTTTTGCATTTGAAAATGTCCCGCCCGGCAAAGCCAACCGGCCTGCCCCCAAGCTCCTTGACGGCTTTGACAATCTCCGGATTGATCTCGCCCGTCAAAACGTCATCTACGATTTTCACCGTGGCCTCGTCCGTGACACGCTGGCCCTGGATGAAGTCCGCCTTCAACCCGGCCTTTTCCATTGCCCGCGTGATGGCCTTGCCGCCGCCGTGGACGATGACGGGATTGATCTCTACGGCCTCCAGAAAAACGATGTCGCGCGCGACGCTGGTACGGATTTGTTCATCCGGCGAGTCCATGAAACTGCCACCGTATTTGACGACGAAGGTCGCGCCGTTGAATTTCTGGATATACGGCAGCGCTTCGAGGAGCGTTACTGCTTTGGCGATTAAATCTTGCACGCCGTATTTCTAGCAAGAAGTCCGGCGAATGGAAGCGCGATTCGTTGCTGCGATTTCACTTTGACGAACAGGGAGATTTTCATAAATTGCCATCGTCATGCCTGAAATTGCAAAGTTCGTCAACAGCGGTGCGTCCAGCATCACGCCTGCCATCGCCGAAAAAGTTCTGCGCCAGTTGCCGCAGTGGAAGCTTGAATTTACCCAAATCAACGCGCCGAAATTTCCGCATCTCGTGGACCAGCTCGAATTCCTCGCCGACGCAGTCGAGGACTCGGTGGAGGGCGCCTACAAGGAATTACCCTACGCTGCCGTCGCACAGGCGGTATTCGCACTGCTTTACGCGCACAAAAAAATGGGCCTCATTCCTGAAAACATTTTGGATCTGAGCCGCGCCGACGATTCGAGCGTCGTGCGCGCGGTACTGATCCAAAACGAAAAGGCTTTTGCGATTTACGCGGGCACACAGGGCACGGACTGGCGAAAGATCACCAATCAGCCTTGAAGTTCAACCGCCGACACCGGCGTATTCCTCGTCCGTCCGCAGATCCATGCCCATAAGCAGGTAATCGTGCATGACGGCCTTCATGTCGAGCACATACTCCTCCACCTTCATCAGGGGATGGAAACCAATCTGTTCCAACGCGCGGATGGCGACCTTGCGCTCGCCGTTCAACTCCGCTTCGAGCCGGCGCAGGCCCATGTTCCGCGCAATCTCAACCTGCTCCTCAACCAGCATCTTGGCCACATCGCGGCCGCGATAGTTCGGATGGGTCAGCACTGTAACCAGGCCGATATGCCGTTTCCAGCCGCCAAGCCGCTGGTGCAGCGTCGCCTCGCCGATGACCCTGTCGCCATGCAGCATGATCAATGGCAGGTTGTGCTCGAAATCAGGATGCTGGCACCATTGTTTGAAAAGCGTGCCCTCAAAAATCGGCTGCTTGATGAACAATCGCTCCTCCTCCGGCACGGCGACGAAGAATTTGTGCAGGCGGGTGGCGTCCCGTTTGGCCAGCGGGCGCACGACGACCGCCGTGCCGTCGCGCAATCTGGCAGAGAGGGGGAATTTTTCCAATGCGTATTCAAGTATCATAATCAATCTTTCGTTGAGCTACCTTTAGCATAAATAAGTGGAACTGAAAAGTATAAAATGCAAATAAAGGTGGTGTAACGAACGATTTCAGTCTGGTGAATCGTCAAATTAATGGTAACTGATGGATTCTCGCCGGAGGGAATCGCTTGCCAGCCGCGCCGGAAAACGTTACCAAACCTTCATGCAAATTCCGTTGGTGATGACCCTCATTGGCCCGGACCGCACAGGACTGGTTGAATCCGTCGCGCGCGCCGTGGCCGGCCACGGTGGCAACTGGCTCGAAAGCCGCATGTGCCGGCTCGGGGGCGAATTCGCCGGTATTCTGCGGATTGAAATCCCGGAGGATAAAAAATCACCACTGCTTGCCGCACTTCAGAAAATTGCAGGACTCAACGTCGTTGTTCAAACCGACCCCATACCGGCTTTGGCAACGAAAGGCCGGCAGACCAAACTGGAAATAGTTGGCAACGACCGGCCGGGCATCGTCCGTGAAATCACCAGCGCGCTCGCACGAGCTGGCGTGAACGTAGAGGAATTTTCCAGCGAAGTCGTCAGCGCACCTATGTCCGGCGAGACCTTGTTCAAGGCCAGCGCGCGATTGCAATTGCCGGATAACTGCGACCTTGGCGCACTAAAAACGGATTTGGAAAAAATCGCCGCCGACCTGCTCGTGGATGTTTCCTTTGCAGAACTTTCCGGCAATGTTTGAACTTCTCAAGACCGATTCGCACACCAAAGCGCGCCTCGGACAATTGACAACGACGCACGGCGCCATCGAGACACCCGTGTTCATGCCGGTCGGCACACAGGCCAGTGTCAAGGCGCTCGATCCGCGCGAACTCCATGAGATGGGCACGCAGATTATCCTCGGCAACACCTACCATCTCAATCTGCGCCCCGGACTCGACATCATCCGAGCCGCCGGCGGCTTGCACAAATTCATGAATTGGGAAAAGCCGATTCTCACCGACAGCGGCGGCTTTCAAGTATTCAGTCTTGCAAAAATCCGGAAAATCAAGCCACACGGCGTTGAATTCCGGTCGCACCTTGACGGCTCACTTTTGTTTCTTGGCCCGAAGGAGGCGATGGAAATCCAGCGTGTACTCGGTTCGGACATCGCGATGGTTTTTGACGAATGCCCGTCACACGACGCGCCCGCCAAGGAACAGCGACTTGCCGTCGAACGCACCATCCGCTGGGCGCTCGAATGCCGCGACCAACCGCGCGCGGTCGGACAAAAGGTCTTCGGCATCATCCAAGGTGGTTCAAACGCCGCTTTGCGTGAGGAGTGTGCGAAAGCACTGGTCGCGATGGAATTTGACGGCTACGCCATCGGCGGAGTGAGCGTCGGCGAGCCGGAGCCGGAAATGTTGCAGGCCATTGAATTCACCGAACCGTTTTTGCCGGCGAACAAGGCCCGTTATGCAATGGGGCTTGGAACACCAGCACAAATGGTCGAGTTGATCGCGCGCGGCGTGGACATGTTCGACTGCGTGCTGCCCACACGCATCGCGCGCACCGGCACGGCGGTCACACACACCGGCGCGTTCGCCCTCAAGGGCAGCGCTTACAAAACCGATTTCGGGCCCATCGAGGAAGGCTGTGAATTGTTACGCCTGCCGCATGTTCACGCGGTCGTATCTGCGCCACCTGCTGCGTGCGAATGAAATTCTCGGCCTGCGAATGGTAAGCGTCCACAACTCCCACCTGTATCTGAAGGTGATGACTGAAGTGCGCGCGGCGATTGCCGCCGGAACCTTTGCGGAGTTTCACCGCAACTTCATTGCAAATTACACGCCGTCACAAAAAGTTCTCGCCCAACGCAAGAGGGAGATGGAGTGCTAAGATTCATTTTGCATATTCTGATAGATATGGCACTATATTGACATCGTAAAAACAATTTTTACAAAACTATGGAAAAGCCAAAGATCATCGCTTACTTGAAACCGACCTGCGGATGGAGCCAGGGTGTTCGCGCCGTGCTGCGCAAATATGACCTGCCGTTCGAGGACCGAGACATCATCAACGACCCTGTGCAGCGCCAGGAAATGATGGAGAAAAGCGGCCAGCCTTTGAGCCCGTGCGTCGAGATCAACGGCCAGATGCTCGCCGATATCAGCGGCGACGAAGTCGAAGCCTGGATGCTTTCGAACAAAATCGTGACGCCCAACGATCGCGTGCCCGATGCACCGACCAACCAGGCTTGCAGCAAGCATACGCATCTTTACGCCCAAACCTAAAATCGTTGGTGGGGATCTTCGCCGCGCTGGACAGTTTCAGGCGCGGCTTTTTCTTTAGTGAAATCACCGTGCAATTCGGTTAAATCAGTCTCATGCGAATCGTCTCCAAAGCCGCCGCCATGCAGAAACGCGCCCTGCAATGGAAACACCGGGGCGTTTGCATCGGTTTTGTGCCGACGATGGGCTATTTGCACGCCGGACATCTGAGTCTTGTGCGCGCAACGCGTAAGCGTATCGGCAAGAGCGGCAAAATCGTCGTCAGCATCTATGTGAACCCAACGCAATTCGCGCCAACGGAAGACCTCGCCAAATATCCGCGCGATTTGAAGCGGGACTTGAAGCTGTGCCGTGATGCAGGTGTGGATGTGGTTTTTACGCCAAACGACAAGGAAATTTATCCCCGGTGGGGCGAGTCTGCTGACGAGCCGGCTCGCGCGGACGCTCGCCCCACCGAAATTAGCACCTGCGTCGTCGAAGAAAAACTATCACGAAGCATGGAGGGCGCTTCGCGGCCATCTCATTTTCGAGGTGTGACAACGGTGGTGGCCAAGCTGTTCAACCTCGTGCTGCCGGACGTGGCGGTGCTCGGGCAGAAAGATTTTCAGCAGTCGGCCATCATCAAACGAATGGTCGCCGATTTGAATTTTCCGGTGAAAGTCATTGTCGCGCCGACGCTGCGCGAAGCCGACGGGCTGGCAATGAGTTCGAGGAACAAGTTTCTCGACGCGGAACAACGAGGGCAGGCGGTCATACTTTTTCACGCCTTGCAGGCGGCAAGTCTGGCCGTGAAAAGGGAATCGGTATCCGCCACGCGGCTGAAGACTGACCTGAAAAAATTTATTACTGCGGCTCCACTGGCCCGGTTGGATTATGTGGAGTTTTTTGATCCCGAAACGCTTGTCCCGGTTGCCCAGGTGAAGCACGGCGTACAGATGGCCCTGGCGGTTTTCGTCGGCAAAACCCGGTTGATTGACAACATGCGACTCTGAAATGAAACAGTTCGATTATCTCATCCTCGGCAGCGGCATCGCGGGGCTTTCGTTCGCACTGAAGGTCGCGCCGCACGGGCGCGTGGCCATCGTCACGAAAAAGGACCGCGCGGAGTCGAACACAAATTACGCGCAGGGCGGCATCGCATCGGTCACCAGCAAGGAGGATTCGTTCGAGTCGCACGTGCGCGACACGCTTACGGCGGGCGCAGGCCTGTGCAAGGAAAACGTCGTCCGCACCATCGTCGAGGAAGGCCCGGCGCGGATTCAGGAGTTAATCGAGCTGGGCATGAAATTTTCCGAACGGGACGCGCCGAGCGAGGATGGCGGCAAGGAGCTTGACCTCGGCCGGGAAGGCGGACATTCCAAGCGCAGGATTCTCCACGCAAAGGACGTGACTGGACGCGAAATCGAGCGGGCGCTGCTCAACGCGATTTCACGTCAGCCGAACATCGAGATCTTCGAGAACCACATCGCGATTGATTTGATCACCAGCAGGAAGCTCGGTCATGCCGACGAAAACCGCTGCCTGGGCGCCTACGTTTTCGACAAAAAAGGCAACCGCGTCTGGGCGTTCACCGCGCCAGTAACATTGCTGGCGACGGGCGGCTGCGGCAAGGTTTACCTCTATACAACAAACCCCGACATCGCGACCGGCGACGGCGTGGCGATGGCCTATCGCGCGGGTGCGGAGGTGGCGGACATGGAATTCGTCCAGTTTCATCCAACGTGTTTATATCATCCCAAGGCAAAGTCGTTCCTCATCAGCGAAGCGGTGCGCGGTGAGGGTGGCATACTGAAGACAACTGAAGGCGTTGAATTCATGGACGCCTATCATCCGCTGAAATCGCTTGCGCCCCGCGACATCGTGGCCCGAGCGATTGACAGCGAGATGAAGAAATCCGGCGCGGATTGCGTGTTGCTGGACATCACACACAAGCCCGCGAAATTTATCATCGAGCGGTTTCCGAACATTTACCAGACATGTCTGCGCCATGGCATTGACATCGCCAAGGAACCGATTCCTGTCGTGCCAGCGGCGCATTACCAGTGCGGTGGCGTAGTAACGAACGTGGACGGCGAGACGGGTATCACCGGACTTTACGCCGTCGGAGAAGTGGCTTGCACGGGATTGCACGGCGCGAACCGGCTGGCAAGCAATTCGCTGCTGGAGGCGCTCGTTTGCGCTGATCGCGCGGCGAAAAAAAATCATGTCACTCGTCAATCGTCACACTTCTCGCCGCAGATTCCGCTGTGGCAGTCCGGCAACGCGCACAATCCGGATGAACTCGTCGTCGTTTCGCACAACTGGGACGAAATCCGGCGGCTGATGTGGGATTACGTCGGCATCGTTCGCACCGGCAAACGGCTACAGCGCGCGCAAAGCCGGCTGGCGCATTTGCAGCAAGAGATTCGCGAGTATTACTGGAATTTCATCGTGACCAGCGATCTGCTCGAATTGCGCAATATCGCCACGGTGGCAGAACTAATCGTCCGTTGCGCCTTGATGCGGCCCGAAAGCCGCGGGCTGCATTACAATCTAGATTATCCGAACCAGAATCCCGACTGGGTGCAACGCGATTCTGTACTGCAAATGTCACTTGGGCGTTCTTAACGAGTCGAGCGTGGTTTTTGCCTGTGCAATCAGGCTCGCCAATTGAGTCCACTGGTCCGACGCGAGAGGAATTCTAGGACCGTCGCCGTATTGTAGGAACGTCCGGATGCCGCCCTGCTGTTTGTTGCCGAAAGCGATCAATTGCAGGCTGGACTTGGTGGTGAAGGCCGCCTCAAAACCCGGCAACGAAGTCACTCCGTAGGTGATTTTGCCGAGATAATCCATGCCGTTGAGCAGCGCGTCCAACTCGTCATAATCCACAATGGCCACTCCCCGCCACTGGTTGGCCTCGATGACAACAGCAATGCCATAATCCTTATGGCCGGTGGCAGCGCTGGCGGATTCCTTGCCGCGAACCGAAATGACGGTGCCGCCAGTCGAAACCGAGCCCATCTGACCGAATCCCTTGACGATGACCACGCCGGTCTGCGACTCAAAAAGCCCGATCTCGGTTTTGAGCGCATTGGTGTCCTGCGCATACGCAGCAATAACGGATGAGCAAGCGACGGTAATTAGTACGGCGAAAGATTTGAGCATAATCACCTCCGATTTGAAAAGATTGGTTTCACGATCCATTGTATCAAACTCCGATAAACGGAAAAAGTTGCGCATGTTGTGAGTTTGGCATGGTGCGCGCTGCAGGGTTCGAACCTGCGACCCCTTCCGTGTGAAGGAAGTGCTCTACCACTGAGCTAAGCGCGCGTTCTAAAAGGCAAACACTCTAAATGGAATCGCCACTTGCGACAAGATTTTTTGCCATGATCAACCATCGCTTCGCCTCTCCCAACTTTAAGTCATCAACTCCGCCTTAAAACTGGTCTTCCTTTTCCTGGAACAGCACGTTGAACGTGGTCAGCGAGCCCTGACTTCGCGTGATGTATTGCTGCATCTCAACCTTCTCACCGTCGGTCAGCTTTTCGTGCGCGTTGATTTTCTGTTCCAACACGCGGAGATTGTTCCGCACCATCACGATTTTGTGAAAAAAGGTTTCAAGCGGAACGTCCTTCGTCTGCAACGCCGGATCCGCCGGGTGCAAGACCAGTTTGCCACCGTGCCAGCGCGCACCAAGTTTTTCCACGACCGAATCCGGCTTTTCCAGCCCCAGTTTCCGCACCGCCTCGTCGAGCGTCTCGGCGACAAATTGTTTTAATGGCACGCTCAAGCCGCTGACCCCCACCTGAGGCTCCGCCGGATCCAGCCCGCTCGGCTCCGGCGCGACCGCGCGCCGGTTGCCGTCGTCAAACTGGATGTCCGCCGTGACCTCGGAAACCGTCTTGACCGTGCCCGTGCCATATTGCGGATGGCGGACGCGCATGTTGATGTGCAGAGATTCGATTTTCATGCCGGAAATTTAACCACGGCTCGCCGCGCCGAAGCAAGCAGCGAAGGCGGGATGAACACGGATGAACACGGATTTTTCAAGGCTGACAATTCCTCGAAACGCGCTAGGCTCACGCGACTACGAAATGACGGCTAAATCTATGGACCGCTTTGAATTCGAGCGTGCGCTATGGCAACAAAACGTCGCGCGCGTTGCGGGCGTGGACGAAGCCGGGCGCGGGCCGCTCGCCGGGCCGGTCGTAGCCGCCGCTGCCATTCTACCGGCGAAGTGGGCGGAAACGGGCCTGCCGCGTGAACTCGAGGGACTGAACGATTCCAAGCAGCTCAACGAATTGCGGCGCGAGAAATTCTTCGCCTTCATCACCACCTGTGGCGAGATCGAATTTGGCATCGCCGAAACAAACGCCGCGGTGATTGACGAAATTAATATTTTGCAGGCCACGCATCGCGCAATGAATATCGCGCTGGCAAAGTTAATTCCCCAGCCGCAACACGCGCTCGTGGACGGTCGCCCGGTTAAATCAATGCGCGTGCCGCAAACCGCCATCATCAAAGGCGACTCTCGCAGTTATTCCATCGCTGCCGCGAGCGTGCTGGCCAAGGTCACGCGCGACCGGTTGATGCTGGAGTTCGACAAGCAATGGCCGGCTTACGGTTTTGCCGGTCACAAAGGTTATGGCACAGCCAGACATCTGGCGGCGATTGCGGCGCACGGCCCCTGCCCTATTCATCGCCACAGCTTCGCGCCATTAAAACCGAAGGAGCCAGAATTATTTTGATCCGCGAATTACACGAATTAAATCCCCCTAAACAATTTGCGGAAATTGGCGAAATTCGCGGATGAAACTTTTTGAGAAAATCAGATCGGCTTTCGCCGGCAAGGAAAAGCCGGCGCATCTGCGGCGTGGCGAACTTGGCGAACGAGCGGCCAAGTGTCATCTACAGAAGCTCGGCCTGAAATTTCTCACGGCCAATTTCCGTTCCGCGCGCGGCGAGATTGATTTGATTTTCCGCGACGGCGACTGCCTCGCGTTCGTCGAGGTCAAGGCGCGCTCGTCCGAGGATTGGACGCGCCCGGCGGCGGCGGTGGACGCAACCCGGCGACGCCGGCTTTCGCGAGCGGCGCTGGATTATTTGCGGCTGCTGAAAAATCCGCCGGTGAAAATCCGGTTCGACATCGTGGAGGTATTGCTGACCGACGGCGCGGTGCGCGAAATCCGGCATCTGCCAAACACGTTCGCGCTGTCCAAGCCATACCGCTACGGCTAAAACCGGAGGGACGAGTTACACGAGCCCCTGAAAATCCTGAATGGAGACTTGCAGCGCTCGTCCTTCCGAAAGGTCAATGGCAGTGGCAGCCGCCACCGCAACCATGCCCACCGCTGTTGCCGGATGGTGCCTTGCCTATTGAACCAGCTTTTGCCGAGGCGAAGGCGGAAAATTTCTTGGATAGTTTCTTTGAGCCGCAATGTGGGCAATCCGTGCCCTTCCAGTCGCTGGATCGGACGAGGATTTCGCTGTCACGCTCGCACCTTTCGCAATGAAACTCGTAAATCGGCATGGACAGAAAATAACCCGCCCGGCGAGAATCTCAAGTCTCGTGTTGGGATTCCGCCTTTTCTTTCAACGGCAAAAAACGAGCCGGAATTGAACCACGAAACACACGAAACACACGAAAACACTTTTGCAGCGCCGATTGCTGCATTTCGTTTCATTCGAGTATTTCGTGGTTTCCCCTGCTGAATGTTTTTGATTAACTTGACGCATGGCACACTTGCAAAAGGCGATTGACGAGGCTGTCGCGACATTTCGCGGATTGGCAGATTTGGAAAAGCCGCTGGATCGCGCGGCGAAATTGGTCCTGGCCTGCCTGACTTCCGGCCACAAGCTTCTCGTCTGCGGCAATGGCGGCAGCGCATCGGACGCCACGCACTTTGCCACGGAATTTCTGTGCCGTTTTTGCAACGACCGTCGGCCGTATCCGGCCATCTCGCTCACCGCCAACGGCGAGTTCATGACCGCCGTCTGCAACGATTATCACGCCGATGAAATTTTCGCGCGGCAAATCTGGGGTCTCGGCGAAAAAGGCGACGTTCTCATCGCATTCACGACCAGCGGAAAATCTAAAAATGTTTTGCGCGCTCTTAACGAGGCGAAGCGCAAGCACATCAAAAGCATTTGTTTTCTCGGCCGCGACGGCGGCTTCACGAAGGGCGTGGCGACGATTGACTTGCTCGTGGCTGGCACCAACACGGCGCGGATTCAGGAAGCACAGAAATTGCTTTACCACGTCCTATGTGAAATGGTAGACAAAAAGCTGCCGAAGGCTTGATTGCTTTTTCAGCCAAGGCCTTCAGCAACCATGATGGCACGAAAAACGACGATGATCAGGATTCCCGTCCAAAAAATCGTCCCCAACGCGGCGCAGGTAATCCCAACCATCCGATAAGGCTTTGCCGCGTTCCAAAGCTGCTTTTCCCGCACTCGAACCCGTCCTGAAATCCATAGCGCCGCGAGAGCGAACGGCAGGCCGATAACCGGCAACAAGCCAAGCATCCCGAACATAAAGCATCGCATCGAGCCTTTGAGCATTTTTATTTTTGTCTCGGCGTTGGTCATTTGGCTTCGGGCCTTTCCGTCAATGCCACAGCGGGGTTTGCGCTGGTTTGCGAAAGATTCAGCCGCTTTATCTGCTGCTGCTCCAGCAATTTCACCTCGCGGTGCAGATGAAACAACGCGCCGCTCTCCGCCGTGACGAGAATCAGCATGATGGACAACAGGACGATGAAAATAAAAGTCGCCATGCCGTTTTCGCTTCCCCGGATAGAATGTTTGCGTTGAATTTTCATGGTTTTGTCTGTGCCACAGCTTCGAACATGAACAAAAGCGGCAAATGGGATTCCTTGCGGAGTGGGACCAACTCCAGTTCCCATCGCCACGCGCTGACTGCCGCCGCGCACGTCCATCGTCATTTGCGACGTTTTGACATTCGCCAGCAGCACCAGCGGTTTGGCCGTCGAGGAAAACTGGCGGCTGACTTCGCCTGACTCAAAGTGGTAGGAAACCGTCCTCGCGCCTTCGGGAATCCGCGCCACTTCGCCGGTCGCGGTGGTTTCGACGGTGATTTTGTCCGTCGCAGCGCGGACATCCGCGCGCCAGCGCTCGCCTGCGTGCAAGGCCGAAGTGATGTCATCGGTCGCGCCAATCAGCGCATCCGTGATGGTCCCAGCAATAGTAAAAGGCCGTCGTCGCGCCGCCGAGCAGGATGGCGAACACGGCAATATAAACCAGGCACTCCAACAGCATCATTCCCGAGTCTGCCTCGCGAGCACGAAATGTTTTGTGGCAGTTTCATTTGACGGTGACTTCGCGGACGACCGCGCCGACGCCCTGGCGTTTGTCGGGCGTCCATTCCAGGCGCAGGTGGTTTCCGGTTTTGGTCAGTTGAAAATGTCCCGGCGGCAGGTTGGCGGCGGCGCGCGAATGGACCGTGTAATTTTGCGCACCGTCCGGGAAATTTTTCCAGTCGCCGGCGGCGAGAATTTCCATTTCGCCGTCCACGATTTCGTTGGCGACGCTGCGGAAATATTCAATTTTCAGCACCTGCCGTTCGCGCGCGAAGGAAAATCCCAGCGGCACAATCGCCAGCGAGAGAATCGCCATGGCGACCACCGCATCCACCATCAGAAATCCGCGCCGGGAGCGGGAATCTTTGCGAAACGGTTGTGACAAATTTGTTTTCATTCCGATGCCAGCATTCCCTTCAAAATCATGATCAACACGCCGAACATGGAGGTGGCAATCAGCGCGACCACCAGGCCGTTCAGGATGACCAATCCGCTGGTGAGGACGTGCGTGGCGGCTTCCTCCTGTTGAAACGCCTTCGCATCAAGCGCCTCGTGCCAGCCGCGCAGCGCGTTCAGAAATCCGCCGTGCGCGTGCGTGGCGTTTGTGAGCCGCCAGTGAAATTCGCCGCTGTCGTCGAAAGCGCGGACGGCATCATCCAGCTTGACGCCTTTTTCCAGCGCGGCGATGACGCGCCGTGCGCGGTGGCGGCAGATTTCATTGGCGGTGGAATCGCCCGCGAGCCGGACGGCCTCGGCTTCCGGCACGCCGCCATCCAGCAGCACGGCGAGCATGGCGGAGAAGGTCCGTTGCAAGCTTCTTTTGTTTCCACGGAATGCGCCAGGTGATCCAGTCCACGACCGGAACGCTGCGGAATTGAAACCAGCGAACCAAAGCCCGGTCCGCCGATGTAAATCACCGCCACCGACATCAGCGCCAGAAACACCAGAATTTCAAAACCGACCAGAACATGGGCATCATTGAGGGCAAAGACGAACGCTGTGAACGGCCAGAGTCCGCCCCCAACATTGGCGGCCACCTCCTTGAATTTTGGAACGACAAACACCGACAGCAATGTGATGAACCAGCAGGCGACCGGCGCGAACACCAGCAGGATTGCCACCATGTAATGCGTCGTGCTGCGGACGGTGTCAGGCGCGATGCGCAGCACTTCGCGGCAGGCGGGCAGGACATTTTTCAGGTCGCCGAGCTTTTCGCCGGCGCGAAGGATGGCGGTGATTTGCGGCGGCAGAAAGCCCGGGACTTTTTCGAGCGCCTCGCCCAGCCGGTCCCCGCCTTCGATGTGCGCGGCCACCATGTAAAAGTGGACGCCGATGGCGCGGTCATGATTTTCCGCGGCGGCAAGAATGGCTTGTTCCACCGGCTGGCCGCGTTGCAGGACGGTTTCCAGCAGATCGAGAAAAAACAGGGCGCGGTCGCGCCGGTGCATCGGCAGCGAGAGCAGATAATGAATCAGCACCGAAAAAGCGCCGCCCGGCAACAGGATGAACACTGCATACCAAAACAGGGCAAAGATAAATTGTGGGAAATCATTCATGCGATTTTCACAACTGTCAGCCACCACTCATTTGATTGATCATGGCGATGAGCGGCAAAAACATGCTGATGACCAAGAAGGCCTGTGACAAAACGACCGCACCGAGAAACAGCGAAGCGATCGGCAGCACCGAATAAAGCGCAACCTCGGTGCGGTAAATGGCGCGCGAATGGTAGATTTCCGCCGCGCGATTAAATCCGGCGGTCAGGTCTTCGCCCGCGCTGGCCACCACCCAGACGAACAGCGGCGGAATCAGCCGGTTGCCGGCGGCCACCTCGGAAAATTTTGCGGTCCCGGCGGCAAGTCTTTTTTGCCACTGTTTCAAATCGGCGGTGGCGGCGGTGCTGGTTTCAAGCTGCTCCACCAGGCCGATGGCATCCGGCAGATTGACGCCGTTTTTCAGCAGCAGGGTCAGCGACGCCGCCGATGCGCGAAACGGTGGCTTCCTTGAACGCGGGCAGCCGCCAGAGATATTTCCCGCGCAGTCCCGGCAAAAAAATGACTGACGCCACGAACAAAAACAGAACACCGAGCACCACCGGAAACACCCAGATGACTTGCAGGGTCGAGAAGGCAAACAGTGTGGCGGCCGGCATCCGGATGCCCATGCCGCCAAAGACATCCTAACATGCTTGGCCCGATGACATGCGTCCAGACAAATGCCAGCAACGTCGAAATCAAAAACGCGACGAACATCACGATGAGCGGATAGGTCATCATGCTTTTGAGCCGCGTCCAGACGTTGTTCTGGCGCTGGAAATAATCCGCGAGCATCGTCAGCGCGCCGGGCAGGTCGCCGCTTTTGACGCCGACCAGAATCATGCGTTTGTAAAGTTCCGGCAACTGGCGCGGTTTCAGCGCGTCGGCCATCGGCGTGCCTTGGCGAGGTCGGCTTCGAGCGCCTGCAATTCGTCGCGCAGCGCGCCGCGGCGCATTTCCTGGCAGAGCCGGCGCAGCGCGCCTTCGAGCGGGATGCCGTCGCGCAGCATCGCCGCGAGCTGCTGGTTGAAGAAGGCAAATTCGTCGTATTTCATATTAATTCTGGAAAAGCAACCCGGTGAATTGACGGTAAAGTCGGGCAAGCGTCCCGCCTGCCCAAGTCGGCGAACGCCGACAAGCTGCTCGCGCTGACGCGCTCGTCGGAGAGGCGGGACGCCTGCCCTACTGTATTCACCGATTCGCAGCAAAAAATCATAAGCCAAAAACCCGTTTGAATTCCGCCTCGTTCGTCACGCCCTGTTTCACCAGCAAACGCGCCGAGGCTTCGAGCGTTTGCATGGGCGCTATCGCCGATAGTTCGCGCCGGCGGATTTGTTCGCGCATTTTTTCATCCACGCGCAGCCATTCGACGAGCGGCACGCGGCCGCAATAGCCGGTGTGCAGACAGGTTTCGCAACCGCTGCCGTCGCACGCGGAACAAACTTTGCGGATGAGCCGCTGGTTCAAAACCAATTCAACCGCGCTGGCGACGGCGGAATGGTCGGCGCACATCGCAAGCAGCCGCTCGAAAACACCCTTGCACGAGCCGGCGTGCAGCGTGGAAATCACCAGATGCCCGGTCAGCCCGGCGCGGACGGCGAGTTGCGCGGTGGCTTCGTCGCGAATCTCGCCGATGATGAGCACCTGCGGGTCCTGCCGCAGCAAATGCCGCGCGGCGCGGGCAAAATCAAGGCCGATGGCTTCGTTGATTTCCGTCTGCATCGTGCCGGAAACAATCTGCTCCACCGGGTCTTCGACGGTGATGATGTGGCGTCCGCCGAGTTCGGCAAGGTGCCGCAGACAGGCGTAAATCGTGGTGGTCTTGCCGCTGCCCGCCGGGCCGGTGAGCAGCAGCAGGCCGGTGGTCTGGCGGAGAAATTTTTCCAGCTCGGCATTTGCAGCGGCGGGCAGGGACAATTCGCCCAGCGTTTTCGCGGTCTCGGAATTGAACAGCCGCAGCACGATTTTTTCGCCGGTGACGGTCGGGTAGGTGGCGACGCGGATGTCATTTTTGCTTTTCAGTTCGTCGTGGGAAATGCGACCGTCCTGCGGCAGCGTTTCCTGATACGTCTTCAGCCGCGCGAGAAATTTGATGCGGCCGAAAACGCGGTCGGCGATTTCGGCGGGCAGTTCGCGTCCGGGCGTGATGATGCCGTCGAGCCGGAAGCCGACCTCGGCGGATTTGCCGCGCATCTGGAGATGGATGTCGCTCGCGCCCGCGCGCTCGGCGAGGCGGACGAGATTCTCCAAAACTTCCGGCGCGGAAGCGGCGGAAACTTTTTCGTCAGCGGCCTGGACTTTTTGCGTCGGCATAATTCAATTATCAATTCGCTTCGGTCAGCAGATAACCCATGCCGTCCGTGTTCAGCATCAGCACGTGCAGCCCGGCATCCAGCCGCGCGAGTTGCGCGTGGAAATGCCGTTGCTGTTTCGTGATGGCGAGCGACACGGTCTGGAACGGATGAAACTGGACGCAGGCAAACACCAGCACCACGGCCAACGCGAATCCGCCCGCCCACGCGAGCCGCGGACGCCAGGCGCTTTGCGGCGCTGATTCCAGGCGATTGCGGCGCAACTGCACGCGAACGCGCGACGGGAAATCGTTCCAATACTCCTCCGTGCGCTCCGGCACGCGGACGCTTTTCAATTTCGATTCCAGATCAAAATCGTTCATGGCTTATCGGGCGCGTCAGTTGCAGCGCGCGGTTCATGGTTGTCAAGCGGTGCGTGCGGAGCAGTACGCCCAGCTATCAAAAATCGTTTTAATTTTTGTTTCGCGGCGAACACGCGCCACGACACGGTGGTTTCCGAGCAGCCCAAAACCTGCGCGGCCTCGGCATGGTTCAAGCCCGTCGTAAATCGTCAGCACGATGGCCGCGCGCTGTTTGGCGGGAAGTTTCAGCAGCGCGGCCTGAACTTCGTTTGCCTGATCGCCGGTTAAATATTCCTGGTCCGCGTGCCATGCTGAAATTTCCCCGGCGGCCCGGGCTTGAAGACGAAACCGTCTTGCTTCGCTTTGACGCCAGTTCAGGCAGCTGTTGACTGCGATGCGATAAAGCCAGGTGGAAAATTTCGACGCGCCGCGAAAGTCGCCGATCTGTTCGTAGGCGCGGATGAAAGTCTCCTGCGCGAGATCCTCGGCATCGGCGAGCGAGCCAGTCATCCGAAATGTCAGCGAGTGAATCATGCGTTGATGATTGCGTATCAGCGCCTCAAAAGCCGCCGGGTCGCCATTTTGACTTTGCAACACCAGATCTGCGTCGGCGTCGGCCATGAGGCTTTCTTTTACCCGATCTGACAAACTGTCGAAGCGGAATCCTTTGAATTATTTTTGAGCCGAGGTTTGAAGAAATTGAAACAACACCGCCGCCTTGAGAAATGGGCAGAGCAAAGTTATTCATCTGAATTTACGATTTACGAAATACGGTATACGCCGCACACTGATTTCGGGAGCGGCACGTCAATCGTAAATAGTAAATCAAAAATAGTCCGGCTCGTTTCCAGCTTTCCACTTGATGTTGCAACCGATGCTGGCCTTCTGGTCTGGCGAAACGGGTTTGCCGGCCAGCACAGCATCGAGCGCGGAGCGCAAATCCTTTCCGGTCACGGGAATGCCATTGCCGGGACGGCTGGCATCAAACTGGCCGCGATAAACCAGGCGGCGATCGCGATCAAAAAGAAAAATGTCCGGCGTGCAGGCGGCGCGGTAGGCCTTGGCGACGGCCTGCGTCTCGTCGTAAAGATACGGGAAAATATAACCGGCGGTTTTGACTTCGTCCTTCATTTTGGCCGGGCTGTCGGCGGGATAATTGTTCACGTCATTGGAATTGATGCCGACGATGGCGACGTGCTTTGACGCGTAGTCGCGCGCCAGTTGCGCCAACCCGGCGCGGATGTGGACTACGTAAGGACAATGGTTGCACATGAAAATCACGACCAGCGCGGGCGCATCCTTGAAATCCGAGGGAGAGATGGTTTTCCCGCTGGTGTCCGGCAGTTTAAAATCAGGGGCTGTCGTGCCAAGAGGCAGCATGGTTGAAGGAGTCAATGCCATGCGGGAAATGTGGAATAGCGCAGAGAATTTCGCAAGTGGCGAAGTTTGAATTTGTTTCCGGGCACAAAAGCGGTTTTCATGGTGCGAACGCGTGAAAAACATTGTTTATTTCGACTTGGAAACACAGAAAGCCGCGGAAGAAGTCGGCGGCTGGAACCACATTTCAAAGATGGGCATGAGCATCGGGGTGACGTTCAGCACCGCCCGCGGTGACTACAAAATTTATGGCGAGAAACAGGTCAACGACCTGCTCGCCGACCTGCAACGCGCCGACCTAGTCGTCGGCTTCAACAATCTACGGTTCGATTATGAGGTGCTGCACGGCTACACGTCGTTCGATTTGCGCCAGTTGCCGACCCTCGACATGATGGTGGAATTGCAAAATACGCTGAATCACCGGCTATCCCTCGACTCGATTGCGACGGCAACCTTTGGTGTGGAAAAGACGGCGGAAGGGTTGCAGGCCATCCGCTGGTTCAAAGACGGCAAGCTTGCGGAAATTGCGGAGTATTGCTGCTACGACGTAAAAATCACCAAGCTCGTTCACGAATTCGGCCAGCGGCACAAACAACTGCATTACAGCAATCGCTTCGGCAAAAAAATGACCGTGCCGGTGAGCTGGTAAATCACTCCCCGATGATTTTCACCAGCACGCGCTTGCGGCGGCGTCCGTCGAATTCGCCATAGAAAATCTGTTCCCACGGGCCGAAATCCAACTTGCCCTTGGTGATGGCCACGACGACTTCACGGCCCATGATTTGCCGTTTCAAGTGCGCGTCGGCGTTGTCCTCACCAGTGCGGTTGTGCTGGTAATGAGATGTCGGCTCGTGCGGCGCGAGTTTTTCCAGCCAAATCTCGTAATCGTGGAGCAGGCCATTCTCCGCATCATTTATGAAGACCGATGCCGTTATATGCATGGCATTCACCAAACAGATTCCCTCTTTCACCCCGCTTTTCTTGACCAATCCCTCCACAGTGCTGGTGATGTTGATGAACCCGAGACGGTTAGAAACTTCAAACCAAAGATGTTCGGTCAGATTTTTCATGTCGCATGGTTCCCTAAAACTAATTTTCGTGGTTTTGTTTGGTCTGGTTCGGGCTTGTTTCTTCATCCCATTTTTTGACCAAGGGCGCTTTGTTGTCCATTTCTTGCAAAATCTCCCTGGCGTCTTTCTGTGTTTCGATGACCCTGGGACGAAGGAAAACCAATAATTCCACTTCATGGGTGCTCTTGTCTTTTTTGTTGAATGCCCACTTCAGCACAGGGATACTTCCAAGTATCGGCGTCTTCCGCAGAGTGTCGGAGATTTGCTTTTGGATGATGCCGCCGACGATGAGGGTTTGACCGTTTTTGGCGGTCAGATCGGTGCGGAAGTTGGCGGTGTCGAAAATATCACCACCCAACACAGTCTGGCCAGCAAGGACGGTGGAAGATTCCGCGTGGATCCTCAATTCCACATCGCCGGAGGAATTGATGTGAGGGGTGACTTCGAGGACGACACCAACATCCTTATAAGTGATGCTCGTGTTTTGCGAACCGACGGAGGAGACTTGTGTGTTTTCCGGCACCGGCACTTCTTGGCCGACAAAGAGCTTGCCGGTTTCATTGTCGCGGATATTGAGTTGTGGCTCGGCCAGGACCGTGGCGGCGGTGGTTTCGCGTAGGAATTGCACCAGAAAATCCATACTGATCGTGCTGGAAAGCACTCCTGAACGTAACGAAGTCAACGCTTGGGCGATGGTGCTGGACGACGGGGTTGGGCTGTTGACGGTGGTGTTCGGGCCGAATCCCCTTTGGTATTGGCCGGAACCACTGGCAATTAGTGAATTGTCATAATCGTTGGCTGTGAAATACTGGCTGCCATCAGGCGACCAGCGGACACCCAGCTTGTCGAGATAATCACTCGAAACTTCCACCAAACGCGCCTCGATAAGAACTTGAGCAGTGGGAGCATCAAGGTCCGCAAGTAATTTAAGTATCTGCGGGAAGAAATGGACATTTGCGGAGACCATAAGCGCATTGCTTCGTTCGTCAGCCACAGCGCGGACCCGGCCAACAAGATCACTGACCGGTTTGGGCGCAGTGCTGTCAGTGGAACGCGTGGTATTGTCGACTTGCCCTCCTAGCCAGGGGAAATAACCATCAATCTTGGTTTCCACCCCCAAGTCAAAACCGGTTTCAGCCGATGAAGTTTGCGGTTGCGGCTGTGTTTGTTGCGAACTTGAATTGTTTTGCTGGTTTTGCGGCGTCACCGGCCGCAAGGGGGGCGAACCGTTCTTGGCAAAAAGAATGTTGATGCTGTTGGCCACGTCCGCCGCCTTGGCGAATTTTAAGCCGACGTGCAGCGTGCTCTCACCCGCCTCCGGCGGCTTGTCCAACTGATTGATGATCTCCTCGACCGCCGCCAGATTCTCCTTGGAGTTCGCGGTGACGATGAGTGCGTTGGAATTCGGCTCGCTTGTAATGCGGACCTTCCCATAAAGCCGGCCAACATCACGGTCGGGTGTCGAGTTGTCAGAATCGTCACCGTAAAAATAGTCGAAATAACTCCGTTGCGCCTGCTTTTTCAAAAACAAATCGTTTAGCACGTCCTCAATGTCCGTCGCACTGGCATATTTCATCGGATAAATTTTCGGAGCCAAGCTGTCGTCGCTGACCGGCGCGTCGAGTTCATTGATCATTTTCTCGATGGAATCCATCTGCGCTGGTGGTGCCTGGACGATGACCGCATTGCGCCGACGGTCAGCCACCACCGTCATTTTTTTTGTGGATTTATCAGACGAAGAAGAGCCGTAATTGAAAATGTAGCGGGCATTGATGCTTTGATCCTGGTTGAGGTCCTGCAACTGCTGGGCCACGTCCTGCGCATCGGCGTTTTTGAGGGTGAATGTGCGCATGATTTTATCCTGTGCTTCTTCCGTGTCCAGCGAGGTGACAAACTGCTGGATAATTTTGAAATTACCTTCGCTGGAAAGGATCAGCAGCGTGTTGGATTGTTCGTCCGCAGTCACTACGACCGTGTCATTGGGCGATTTACCGCTGCTTTTCTGATACAGCGGCCCGATTTCCTTCATCAAATCCGCTGCGGACACATGTTTCAGCGGGATGACCCGCACCGTCACATCTTGGGGCTTATCCGTGTCGAGCGCGGTGATCAGTTCACCCGCGGCGCGGATGTTGTCGTTGTAATCCGTGATGATGATCTGGTTGGCCTGTTCATCCACATAAATGATGGCTTTGTCCGAAAGCGCTGTGCCAATTCGGTCTTTCACATCCGCAGCTTGAATGTGCTTCAGCGAAAAAACTTTCACCAGCCGCTGCCGGCCCTCCGGCACGTTCGTTTGTGAACTGCCCAACAGTTCGGGACTCATCCTTGGTTCCTTGTCCTGCGGTACGATGAGGATGGAATCGCTGAACTCAATCGCCGAGCAACCCTCCAGCGCCAGCGCGCGATAGACCAGATTGACGGCCTCGCGCGGTGACACTTTTTTGGAGCTGGTAATGGTCAACTGACATTGCACCTGCGGATGTTTCAGCACGCTTTTGCCGGTCGTCTGCGAGAGCCACTGCACCACCATGTCAATGTTCGCGCCCTGAAAGCTCAACTGGATTCCGTCCGTGGCATTGGTTCCGCTGGGCTGATTGGTGGATACGTCGGTCAACGGCGCGGAGGGAATCCACGGCCCGGCGTCTTTCCCGGCGGAATCCGGCCTGGACGACGAATTGTCAGGACTTGCCGGCGGGGTTCCCACGGAAACGCCAGGTGGCATGGTGGAATTACTCGGCGAACTTTGCGCAGGTGCCGGCATTGGCAAACTGCAAATCATCAGTGCTGCGGCCAGGGCAATCAGTGCCGTCGCCTGGAAAAGCTTCTCGGGTTTATGGAGTGTTAGTTTCATCGGAAGTTTCATTTTGTTTGGGTAAAAGGCTTTCGCCACCGTAACCGGAAAAAATTGTCAATTCTTTCTTCTGCCCGTCCTGTTCAATCAACACCCGGTTGATGCCGATCCGCAGCAGTTTGAGATCGCCAAGTGAATCCCCTGCTTTCACCAGCCCGGTCTGACCAGTGGCCGTTCGTAGAAACGCGAAATCGCCGGCGATGCCCGTCAGACCCATCGGCAGTGGGTGAATAACCGGTCCAAGAATCTCGCTGTCGGTAATCCGATTGATCCGTGCTTGAACGCTCGGTGGAAAATCGTTGCCGCGTTTTCCAGGTGGCGAGCCTGGATTAAGATTCGTCCCGGCGAATTCCGTAGCCTTGTTGGAATGAGCGCTCTGCGTTTCAGATTTTGGGTGGTGGAGAGCATTCGTTCCTGTTGCCACTGTGGAAGCCAAAAGGTTTGTTCCGTTTTCCTCGGATGTCGTTGAAGGTGCAACATTCGTTTCATTCACTTTTGTTTCCAGATGCGAGACAATATTGGTTTCCGTTTTTGCCAATTCTCGATGAGCAACAGAATTTGTATCCTCCGCAACTGGCATTAACGGCGAATCGGAATTTGTGCTGGCGATTGCCACTGGCAGCGCAGCGTTTGTTCCTACCGAACTTTGGTTGGTTCTCTTGACGGCGGCTGACGTTGACACAACAAGATTTGTCGCGTAACCGCCGCCCGGCGGACTGTTCGTAACTGCTACCAAGGCCGGCAAAGCGGGCACAGACGCACCATGAAACGGATTAATGCGGAGCACAATTCCCGCCAGTTGATACAGCACGAAAGCCGCCAGAATGATGCAGGTGATTCTCAAAATCGATTCGGCGTGTTCACGCATGGGGAGCCTCCGTGGCTTTCCACCCTTCAAAATCCAGAATGATGATCGTCAGATTTATTTTCACCTGGCCGGGTCGGCCATTGACGGCGGCGAATTGAACCGAATCAACAATCACCGGAAAACCGATCCGATCCAGACCGCCAAGAAACGCCAGAATTGCGGGAATTTGTCCAGAACCTTCCAGTTGAACCGTCGCCAATCCCTTGCCCTGGCCGGGGGTCATTGATTCCCGGATCGGGCCAAGCTGGACGCCGCTGGTTTTAGCCCGATTTTGAATGGCCGCGCTCGCGTCCGCCACGACCGTGGACTTCCGCAACTTCGCCGGGTCCAGTTGAAAATCATCCATCAACTTTTTTACGACCTGAACCTTGGTTTCATACGGGAGAGTTTGCCGCCGGAGATTTTCCGCTTCCGTGACGAGCTGTCGGTATGCCGAATGCTGTTTTGCAAAAAACCGGCAGCCGTAAAACAATGCGAGATAAATAACAATCCCCGCACCGGCGATGCGGACGATGCGCTTTTCGCGTTCGGTCAATGGGCGCATAGAACTTATGGCAAGTCCTTTCCGGCTGGCGGCATTGCCGCCGGCGGGGCGGGTGAAAGACCGGGAGACATCGCGCCAGCGGGCGCTTCCGATCTATTGTTCACTTTGGCAATTTCCTCAGCCGTCGGGCCAATTGCGAGCGACTGCAATTGCGCGTCGGGCTTTTCCTGCGCGCTCATCCTTACGTTGACTTTTTGATGGTCGGGCGTGGGTGTTTGTTCCTCGACCGTGACGTTTGCGAAGAAGCCAGAAGCAATCAGTTTGGAGCGAAAATCCGCGACTTGCTGGCCATCCCGGAACGAGCCGCGCAGGGAAACTTCACCGTGGCTGTTCATCGTAAACGCGTCAAAACGCGTGCCGGACGGCGCGGACTTGGAGAAAACATACAGCGCGTCGAGGTAAGGCGGCTGGTTCTGTTTCAGGTATTGGAGAAAGTCCAGCTCGCGGTCAATGACGGTCAGACGCGCGGCGTCGGCCTTGAACGCGGAAACCTTTTTTGCCAAGTGCGGTTTGAGCAGCAACGCCTCTGCAAATGGCAGCAACAACAGGATGGCAGTAAGCAAAACGGCGCGCATCGCCCATTTTTTCACGTCCGGGGTCGCCAGACTGGCGGCGCCGCTGGATTGTTTGACCCGGATGACCAGCGGCGGGTTGCCGTCTTGTCCCGCGCATTTTAAGAGACCGGTAATGGCCGCCGAACGGCCTTCGCCCCCCATGACTTGCAGCCGTTCGCATTGCCAGCCGTTGCCCAAATTTTTCGTCAGACGCGCAGTGAATTCATCGGAAACTTTGTTGCCGGAAACAAATAATCTCGTTCCGGACAAACTGCCCTTGAGCATTTGCAACAGCGCTGCCTGCCCCGCATTCGCCGGATCGGCATCATGTTCACTACCCCAGAAAATGATCCGGGAAACCGTAGGAACACCTTTTTCAAAGCATGTCAATTCCGACTGGCTGTTTCCGATGTCCAGCATCGAGCAAGTTTCGAGCGGCTGCGGGCAGAGGCTGCTTCGCGCCAGCGCCGCGAGGGTGAAAACCGGATTCGTTCCGCAGCCTCCAAGAAGTTCCTGATAATCCCCCACCACTTCTTTTTTCACGGCGACCACGAGCAATTCCTGTTTCGCAATCGCACCGTTCGGCGGTTTCGTCTCTCCGAGCTGCTGCCAGCCCCATGCCAGTTGATCGGGCGGCAGCGGGAATTCGCATTCGACTTGCAAGAGCAGCCGCTGGTGGAATTCCTCCTTTGCGCCGACGGGCAGTGACAGTCGCCGCAGCGAAACCCCGCGGGCGCCGATAGCGCACAAGGCCTGCGCGCGCGGCTGCCAGCCTTTCGCCTGCAAAAACTTTTTCAGCGACGCGGCCACTTTCTCCCGGCACGGCATAGTGAGGCGTCCGTCCGGCAGGCGCTCCAAGGGCAGTTCCACGCTGTCATTTTCACGGAGCGCCTTGAACGAACTTTGGCCGATCTCCACGTAGAGTGGCGGCGGATTCAGGAAAGCGATTTTTTTCACAAGTTGTCCTCCCGCCATGAAAGTATTTTCTGGTCATCAAGACCAATGTGAACAATCGCCTGAATCCGCTGCTGCACGCCGGTGGAATTGATTTTTCCCTCGCTCAAAATGCGGAACGTCTCCGACCGCGCGGTCACGAGCGGCGCGATTTGTTTGAAGATGTCGCGCGTCAATCCGGGCACTTTCAACAGCTCGCCGGTGCTGGCGAAAAATCCGCCAGACTGGCGTTGCGAAATGACCGCCTGCGCCAGTTCGCGGGTCATGCCCGGCAGGCAAACGAGCACCTCAAAGCCGGCGGTGTTGATGTTGATCGCGCCGGCCTGGCTGGAGCTGCTGACCGTCGTCACGTCGTCGGCTATATCAACGAAAAGATTTTCGTCCACCACAGTGGCTCCGGTTTGATCCGTAGAGGATTGACCGGGAGAACCTCTCGGGTTTTGATTTTGCGGCGGCGTGACATCCAGCAAGTCGGCGATGCTTTGAAACTGATGCTGCCCGCGATACGCGACAATCGCCTGGGCAATTTGCGGAGTGATGCCGCGGATAGCGGTGAGCGAAGTCTGATCTGCCGACTGGATGTTGACGCGATCTTCGCCGGCGGCGTTCACATTTCGAACTGACGAATCAACGGTCAGAATGCCGGCCCAGCCCAAATCTGAACTGTCAACGGAATTGTCAACGGCGAACTCGTTTCCGTTTACTTCCGCTTCGGGCAGCAATCCGTTCTGGTGAACGTCTTCGCCCACCAACAATTCAGGCGTAACGCCGCGAACCATGAGCAGTTCGCGCACGGTTTGAAACGGGCCGATGCGAGGCTGATACGGTGGTTGCAATCCCTCATAATACTGCGTTTCCGCCGCGACCGCCGTGTTGTCGCCGCCGCGCCAGTTTACGATGGCAGCGGCCACGTCCGGCGTCATGTTTTGCAGCTTAACCAGTTCATCTGTGGTGGCGGTGTTCACATTGAGCCTGCTCTCCTCGTCGCTGACGCCAAAGATAACTCCACCTCCTTCATCGGAACGTCCCCGGCGAATGACGCTGAAAACTCCGCGCCCCAGCGGAACATCCCGAAATTGTTGCGCATCATCGTAAAAATTGCCGGTGTGATTTTTCTTACTGTGGCTGCGGTCTTCCGCGTCGCGATAAAGCAACGCCTCGGCCTTTTCAATTCCTGACAACGCGAGGTAATGCGCCTGAATCCGGTCGCCGTAATTTTTTACCACGAGCAAATCCATCCGCGCAGTGTGCAGCACACTGATGACAACCACCGACAACAGTGCCAGGCACCAGAGCAGTCCGACCAAGACGGAACCGTTTTTGCGCGTCGGTTTAATTGCCGCCTCCATTTTCTGGCATCTGGCCGGGAGATGAAGAATTGTCGGAATTTCCCATATCGGAAGAACTCGAAGCGTCTTGCGAGGCATCCGCCAGATTCAATTGGGCCACCGTCTGGAAAGCGAACGGCGCTTCGGGCTTTGCTTCTTCCATGGCAGCGTCAGGAATGTTTTTTCCGGGATCGGAATCCAGCAACAGCGTGATCCGCACGGCTTTGGGCAAGCCGGATAAATTGGTTTGCTCGCGCGCTGAATTTTGCTTTTTGTCCGAAGACTTGTCTTCGCCCCAGGAGTCATACCAATCGAGTCCGTCGAAGTATTCAAATTTCAAACCAACCACGCCCTTGGCGATTTCTTCCTTGCTCCCGCCTGACAACGCATCCAACGCGATGGTCGGGTTGCGCCGGCGCCAGAGGCTGAATTGTCCCGTCTCCGGGTCTTTATCGAGATAGAGGCTTTCCTGGCAAAAATCCCCTTGGCGCGCGCGGCGCGGCGTGTAATTGTGCGTCCCAAAATCAAGATTGTCAGCCTCCACTTCGCCCAGCATCCGGGTCATGCCGATAAAATCTTGATCCTTGGATAACGGACAGGCGGCGCGGAGATCCGCCGTCATGATTGCCATCGCGACGCGGGCGTTTTGAATGACCTCGGCGCGCGGTTCGATGAGCTTGCGGGCGGAGAAACCCGCGCCCAGGCAGAGATACGCGCTCACCAGAATCAACGACATCAACGCCACGCTAATCATTACTTCAATCAGCGTGAAGGCGGCACCGGCTGCCTTCGGCACACCAAGGTTTTGTTTGACAATGCGCGGTTTCATTGCCGTTGAGTTTTCGACTGCGTGTCCTTTGACTGGCTGGCCGCTGCCGCGGGTGGTTCAAACAGCAGGGTCTTCAGTTCAAAAATGGTCACTCCCGTTTTTGAGTTTTCCACCAGAACGTTTACATCGTGCAGCCCGTCAATGTCGGTAGAGCTGATGGTTTGCTGCCAGCGATAAAGCGGTAGGGTCGCACCGCAATCGCCGTCAGTCGTCCCATCGGTCAAATCTTTTTCCGCGCGCAATGTTTCGATTTGTCCCGCCGCGAACAGCGCGGCGACGGTTTGCAATTCGGATTCCTTGCTGGAACTCAACGCCGTGGTGATTCCCTGCGTGAGGCCGACCAGCGCAATGCCCAATATCAAAATGGCAACCATGACTTCCACGAGCGAGAATCCGGCGTTGTGGTTCATCAGGTTCATTCACGCTCCATTTCAACGATGTGGACGCGCGCGGTGACCGGGTTGATGCGCAATGCCAGCCGGAAACCTTCGCGGTCACGCAGGATGACGTCTCCGGCATCGGCGGTGCCGTCGGGATAAAATGCAATCGCCACCCCGTCCACTGGCGATTGGCTGTCGGTTGTGGCAATATCGGCCTGTGCACTCGGTTCGGAAAGATTTTCAGCGGGCGGACGGAATTCAATTGAAATTCGCGAGTCCAGTTGGCCTTGGTCGCCGGGCACATCATCGACCGGGACGAAATTATCCCGCCCGTTTTCAATCACACGCTTTTCCACCAGATAGCGGCCGGTTTTCTCGTCAACGCGGACCTGGCGGGTCTGGTTCAAGCTCACCGCCCGGCTGTAGGCGAGATCAAAAGCATTGATCAATTCACGGCTGGTCGAGCGCAGCAAGGCATCCTGATAGGAGCCCGTCATTTCCGGAATCATCACGGCCGTCACGATTCCGATGATGGTAATCACCACCATCAATTCGATGAGGGTGAAGCCGGCATTGCCGCGCCAGGATGACGGTTCAAGTCTCATTGCCAATTGCCAATGTCCGCGGCATAGCCTTCGCCGCCATCCGCGCCGTCCTCGCCGCGCGACCAGACATCAAAGCTCGTCGAATTATGGGTTCCGGGAATGCTGTATTGATACGGGTTGCCCCACGGATCGTTGCGCAATTGTTTGATATAGGGACCGCGCCATTTTTTGGCGTCGTCACCTGCCGGTGGATCGACCAAGACTTTCAAGCCTTCTTCCGCCGTGGGATAGCGGTCCATCTGGACGTAAAATCGTTCCAAGGCGGATTCGAGTTCGGCGACCTGCGACTTGGCGGCGCCGACCTTTGCGTCCTTCGTCGTGCCGATGAATTGCGGAATGATGGTCGCCGCCAAAATGCCGAGAATCACCACGACCACCATGATTTCGATCAGGGTGAAGGCATCCGAAGTTGTTTGTTTAAATTGTATTTTCATGCGGTCATCTTTCCGTTTGGTTCAAATGTTTTAATGAATGGCGCTGCTCATCTTGAAAATGGGCAATAAAATGGCGATCACCATGAATCCGACCAGCGCGCCCACGACCAGAATCAGCGCCGGCGCAAGCAGCGAAATCAGGACTTTTGTCCGCGCCCGCATCTGGCGTTCCTCGATGTCCGCTACTTTGAGCAGCATCTCATCCAGTGTTCCGGTTTGTTCCCCGACATCAATCATCTGAATCACCGTTCCGGGAAAAATCCCCATTTTGCGCAGCGGCTTGGCCAGCGAGTCGCCGCCGCGCGTTTCTTCCGCGACGTTCGCCACTTGCCGCGCCAAGATGTGGTTGCCGATGGTGTTTTCGACGATCTTCAACGCCGGCAGCAAAGACACGCCGCTTTTCACCAGCGTGCCCAGCGTCCGGGCGAAACGGCCCAACGCCGCCGCGCGAATCACTGGGCCAATCAGCGGCATGCGCAATATCATCTTGTCCCAATTCTCCGCGCCGCCTGGTGTGCGCAAATACCAGCGTCCGCCGAAAATCGCGGCGGCCAGCGCGATCAAAATCCCGGGCCAGTATTGATGAAGCCCGTGACTGATTTTTAGCAGAATCAAAGTGGGCAGCGGCAAAACCGGCAGCATTTCCTGTAACATGCGTGAAAAGGCGCGGCAGTACGACGGTCAGCAGAACGGTCACGGTGCAAAAGCCGAAGCCCAGAACAAAAATCGGATAAGCCACCGCCGACACGACTTCGCCGCGTACTTCGTCCTCGTGTTCATATAGCGTGGCCAGATCTGCCATGACATTCGGCAGCACCCCGCCTTCCTCGCCGACGCGCACCATACTGGAATACAATTTGCCAAACAACCGCGGATGTTCTTCCAGCGCCGCTGACAGCGCCACGCCTTTGCGGACTGAGCCGGCGGTTTTCAGAATGACGGCCTTGAGCGCCGGATTCTCCTCTTCCTCGCCCAGACTGTCCAGCGCCTGGGGAATGGGAATCGCCGCGCCGAGCAGCGCGCTGATTTCACGCGTCAACGCCGTGATGTCTTTTCGTCGGATGCGATGTCCCAAGGAAAATCCCGCCCGCGCCATTTGGATTTTCGGAGCGGCCTCGGTTGCTTCGCCGTTGGCCGAATTAAAATTAAGTTCCAGGCTTGAGGGAAACAGCCCGCGCTGACTCAACAGCCGGAGCGCGCTTTTGCGATCATCGGCATCGATGACCCCCGCGACGCTCGCGCCATTTTCCCCCACGGCCATGTAACGGAACGCGCTCATTCCCGCAAATCTCCCGATGACACGCGCAGGATTTCTTCGAGTGACGTGACGCCGGCGGCGGCTTTTTGCAGTGCGTCCTGATGCATCGTCATCATGTCTTTTTGTGCGGCGGATTTCAGGTCGGCGTTGGAACATTTTCGCAAAATCATGTCCTTCAATTCCGGCGTAAGTGACAGTAATTCGAACATACCAATGCGTCCCCGGTAGCCAGTATCGCGGCATTCCTCGCAACCCTTGCCGCTGTAGAAAACGCCTTCAATGTTTCGGCCGCCAAGCGCCTCAACTTTGTCACGCATCACCGGGGAAACGGGCGATTCAACGCGGCAGTCTGGACAAATCCTTCGCACCAGCCGCTGCGCCAAAACGCCTTCGAGCGATGACGCGATCAAAAATGCTTCCACGCTCATGTCCAGCAGCCGCGTGACCGCGCCGGTTGCGTCATTGGTGTGCAGCGTGCTGAAGACCTGATGGCCTGTAAGCGCCGCGCGAATGGCGATTTCCGCCGTCTCCGAATCGCGGATTTCACCGACCATCACCACATCGGGGTCCTGGCGCAGAATCGCGCGGAGGCCGTTGGCAAAGGTGAAATTACGGTTGGGGCGGACGGGAATCTGCGCCACGCCGGGAAGTTCGTATTCCACCGGGTCTTCGATGGTGAGAATTTTCAGTTCCGGCGTGTAGATGCTTTGCAGGATGGAATAGAGCGTTGTGGTTTTGCCGCTACCGGTTGGGCCGGTGGTCAAAAAAAGTCCGTGCGGCTTCTCGACCAGCCGGGCGAGCAGCGCGGCGCGTTTTGGATCCAGACCGAGTTCCTCGGTCGTTGACAACTTGGTGTTTTTTTCCAGCAACCGCATCACGAGGCTTTCACCGTAAATGGTCGGCATCGTGCCCACGCGGATGTCAACCCGCGCGCCACGATGGTTGATTTGAATGTGCCCGTCCTGTGGCATGAACCGCTCCGCGATGTTCATGTCGCCCATGATCTTGATGCGTGACACGAGCGCGGCGTGAAGCTGCTTCGGCGGCGGCGGCTTTTCCTGCAACAGGCCGTCCACGCGATAACGCAATTGCAGCGTGTTTTCGAACGGTACCAGATGAATGTCGCTGGCCCGTTCGCGCAACGCAGTGGAAATGATTAGATTCACCAGATTGACGACCGTGGGTTCGTTGGCCATCACCTCGATGTCCTGGAGATTTTTACCTTCGATGATTTTGGCGCTCTCCGGGTTGAGGTTTTCGATCATTTTCTCCACCGTCACCTGATAGCAGGCGGCGATTTTCTCGATAATCTCGGCGGCTGGGGCTTCAAATTCCTCCACTTCCAAACCGCTCAACAGCCGGATGTCGGCAATTACCCGCTGGTTGCCGGGAAGGGAGGTGGCGATGTGAATTGTTCCGTTTATGATTTCAAACGGCAGGATGCAGTGGCGTTTGGCAAATTCGGCTGGCAGCGCGCGAATGACTTCCGGCGGAACATCAAGCCGGATGAGGCTGCCCAATCGCCGCTTAAAGCTGTCGCGACCCGCCAGGCTGCCGGCGTCTTGAACCGTCTGGGCGAAATCACTCTTCAGATTTCCGACTAATTTGTTCATGTTCCCAAAATCCAGCCAACGGATCGCAACACCCCCGCATTTAAGTGGGCTTGAATTTTCCTTCAAAAGGAATGTGTAAACAGAGTGCCTATAATTTGTTCTATGGCGAACACTTTAGCTCTCTTGCAAACACCTTCAAAGGGAAAAAGTTTTACGATTTACTCCAGCTCAAAGGGCGCCGTTGCAAATTGCCTTCGCGCTTACATGCGTCAAATCCTCCACCGCCCAGTCAGGGTTGTGATTCTGCAATTCCTCCAGCTTTGCGCCGCCGGTGGCCACGGCCAGAACTTTCGCGCCGATATGCTTTCCGCAGCGGATGTCGTGCGGCGTGTCACCCACCACGACAATTTCCCCGCCGTTCAGATTTTCGCCGAGCACGCGCCGTCCGCGTTCGAATGCGGCGGCGGCGATGTGATTGCGGTCCTCGCTGTCGTCGGCAAAACCGCCGGTCTCAAAAAGCTCCCACAGCCCGTAACGCCGCAGCTTGATTTCCGCGCCGAGCCGGATATTGCCGGTGAGCAGACCGAGCCGCGGCGGATTCCGAAGCGCGAGCAAATCGCTGATAAATTCCGGCACGCCGCGGCAAATTTCACCGTTGGTGTTTGTGACGAGGTGGTCGAGCCAGAAAACGTAGCGCTCGAAAAACCTCCGAAAATTTTCCGGCGTGGCCGGGATGTTGTTGAGTCCAAAAAGTTCGCGGGCGAGGCTGATGTCGGTGCGTCCGCCAAACCGGACTTTTTCCACGCTTTCGGGCGCCTTGAATTCCGAGGCGATGGTTTTGCCAAACGCGCGCGAACCGGCGCGACCCGTGTGAACGAGCGTGCCATCAACATCAAACAAAACGAGCCGCACCATGAAGAAGAAATTAAACAGGAAAACACCTGACGGCAACGTGCTTTCCCGTAAAACCAACCCGCTCCTGAATCTCCAAGCGCTAATTTCAGGTGTTAGGGTGGCTGAAAACGTTTCCGGGTCTCTTGACGGAGAACTGTTTCATGTTAAACCACAATTTAAAAATTTAAAAAAACCATGCCACGAACACGTGCCTTTACATTGATTGAACTGCTGGTGGCGATGGCGATCATCGCCGTGCTGGCCGCACTGTTCCTGACGGTGCTCAACCGTGCCAAATCAACGGCGCAGGCCGCCGTCTGCCGGAACAACCTCAAGCAATGGGGCCAGGGCACACATTTATTTGCGGCCGACCATGAAGATTTTCTACCCTCGGAAGGCAAGCCGACACCGCTGGAAAGCGATCTTACCAACCCAGCTTATCAGGGCTGGTACGTCCAACTGCCAGATCAGATGAACTTGCCGAGCTATGCCGGCATGACCTGGCGCACCAATCCAAACGTCAGTCCGGGAAACTCCATTTGGATTTGCCCGTCCAATCGCCGCCGTTGTGACGGCAGCAGCAAGACCAACAACCTGTTCCACTACTGCCTTAACGAACACGTCAACGGCACTGGTAGTGAAAATCATTCGGCGAAAATGGCCAACATCCGGCGACCTAGCCAGGTGATCTGGCTGTTCGACAATGGAGGGCTGGCGGCTGTCGCCCAACAGAACAACGTCCACACCAACCTGCACAACCGGGGGGCGCAGTTTGTTTTTCTGGACGCCCACGTCACGCGCTTTCGGAACATCCAGTATTGGGATTTCAAAAACAACAAGGGCATTACCAACAATCCGGAACTGGTCTGGATTCCGTGAGGTGTTCGATCACCGGTTGAGAAGTCAACAAAACAGAACCGCACCGACACGAAGTGAAAACTGGCTGGCGGAATGGTTTGCCGGTCATCGCTTCCGGTTGTAGGCATTTTGGGAATATTTCTGGCCGGCCAAGAGTTCAGCCCGGTCCATCAATACCCGGTCCGGTTCAAATTCCGACCATTCAGCCCCAAATCCCACGCGCCCCGTTTCGCGCATCGCATTTTCCCAACCGGCCCGAGCGAATGAAATCGGCGGGGGTTGCACCGAGCCTTGAATCAGCAGTCCAAGCTTGTTCCGCCGTTGCGCCGCGCCCGCAATCTTTTTACCCTGCCAGAGAAGGTCGGATTTTTCATGGCCAATGAAACACTGTCCTATTTCGGAGTTGGAAGCAGGGAGCTGGGAGTCCGGAAAAGCAGTAGGCGCGAGTTCTGTTTTCACCTTCAATTCTGCGAACGCCAGCCGCAGCCAGTCGTGAATGCGCCGATAACTTTCCTCTGCCTTGAGCGAATGCCATTCATGACCGGGCGGGAAAACGGCGCTATAAGTCCAATCCGCGTCATGCGGCACGATGCCGCCGCCGGTTGGACGGCGAATGAGCGGACGCAGCAGCAAGGCGCGCTCCACGTCCGCGTATTTCTGGAAGTAGCCGAACGTCGCCGCCGGCTCCGTCCAGCCGTAGAACCGCAGCACCGGGTTGCCGAGGCGCAACACCGCTTCCAGGAGCGCCTCGTCCAGCGCCATATTTAACGCGGCGGGGCCAGCAGCCGAATTGAGAAGGAAAAAGTTCATCCGCTAATTTCGCTAATTTTCACGAATTGATTTTCGGCTTTGCCGGATTGGCGTTAATTCGCGCAATTCGCGGATATAAATCTGTGTTTTTCGCGGTTCATCCGTGATTGAGTTTTACTCCGATTTGCGGACACCATTTCTGCACCTCGCAGTTCGCGCAGTCCGGTTTGCGCGCGTAACAACGGCGGCGACCATGCCAGACAAGCCAGTGGCTGAACAGGAGCCAGTATTGCTGCGGCAGCAGTTTCATCAGCGCTCGTTCGATTTTTTCCGGCGTCTTCTCCGCCGTCAGGCCGAGCCGATGTGACAGCCGCATCGCGTGCGTGTCCACGATGACACCTACCACCACGTCGAACGCATTTCCCAAGACCACGTTTGCCGTCTTGCGTCCGACGCCGTCCAGCTGGATCAACTCCTCCATCGTGCGCGGCACCTGGCCGCCATGCTGTTCCACGAGTTTGCGGCAGCAGTTCTGAATATTCTTAGCCTTGCTACGGAAAAATCCGGTGGATTTAATGAACCGTTCCAGTTCGGCGCGTGGTGCCGCCGCGAAATCCGCAGCCGAACGGTATTTCTTGAATAAATCCGGCGTGACGATGTTGACGCGCTTGTCAGTGCATTGCGCGGAAAGTATCACAGCGATAAGCAATTGGAGCGGGTTCGCGTAAGTCAGTTCGCAATGGGCATCGGGATAGGTCTTCTGGAAACCGACGATGATTTTTTTCAGTCGCGCGGTTTTGGCTTGAGCGGTTTCGCGTGGCATTGCGCCAGAAAATTAACAACAAAGAAACAAAGACACGAAGAAAACTTTGCGCCTTCGTGCCCTTGTTGTTTGGAATTCAAACCAACTGCGGCTCTACAATTTCCTTCGGCGGTTTGCCGGTGGGGGTGCCGTCGGGCGCTTCGGGATACTCGAAAATTTTACCCTCGTAATTGCGGATGAGGACGCGGCCCGCGTTGCGGCAGAGGACGTATTCGGGATTCAGCGGCACCTTGCCACCGCCGCCGGGCGCGTCAATCACGTATTGCGGCACGGCGTAACCGGTCGTGTGTCCGCGCAGTTGCTCCATGATTTCCAGACCCTTGCTGACACTCGCGCGCAGGTGCGCCGAGCCGGAAATCAAATCGCACTGATAAAGGTAATACGGCTTTACGCGGCACATGAGCAACTTCTGGACGAGCGCCTTCATCACCATGGCGTCGTCGTTGACGTGCCGGAGCAGCACGGACTGGTTACCGAGCGGAATGCCGGCATCTGCCAGACGCCCGACAGCATCACGGACTTCCGTCGTCAATTCGCGCGGATGGTTTGAGTGGATGCTCATGAACAGCGGATGAAACTTTTTCAGCATCGCGCACAGTTCCGGCGTGATGCGCTGCGGCAGGAACGTGGGAATGCGCGAACCGATGCGCAGAAATTCAACGTGCGGAATCGCGCGCAGCCGGCCCAACAGATTTTCCAGCTTGTCGTCGCTCAACAGCAGCGGGTCACCGCCGCTCAACAACACGTCGCGGATTTCCGGATGCTGCGCGATGTATTCGATTTGTTTGTCGTATTCAGGATGGAAATCATAGCCGGTGGCGTTACTGACGAGTCGCGAGCGCGTGCAATAGCGGCAATAAGCCGCGCAGCGGTCCGTGACGAGAAACAGCACGCGGTCGGGATAGCGATGGACGAGACCTGGCACGGGCGAGTGCGAATCCTCGCCGCACGGGTCGCTCATTTCCCAGGACGCGGTGTGCGTCTCCTCGATACGCGGAATGACCTGTTGCCGAATCGGGCAATGTTCATCACCCGGATCAATCAGGTTGAAAAAATACGGCGTGATAGCGAGCGCGAGCTTGGTATTGGCGAGTTTCGCGCCGGCGAATTCCTCCGGCGTGAGCGTCGGCATCAGCCGCTGCAATTGTTCAGGCGTGGTGATGCGATGCTTGAGCTGCCAGCGCCAGTCGTTCCAGTCGGTGTCGGAAACATCATGCCAGAAACCACGACCGGCAGAGTGGAATTCCTTGAGGCGCTGGAACCGGCGGCCTGATGGCGGCTCCCCGCCATTGGCCAATGTTTTGTCTTCCTTCATTTTATCAGTAGCGAACTATAAATTGGAATCCTGCCCTGTCAAGTTGACCGCTTTCGCACCGCGGCGTTCAAGACTCATTGGAGTTGATTGGCCAGAACGTCCGGCAGGCTGGCGGTTTCCATCGCCCGCCGTTGCGCGTCGAGCGCATCCAGTTTTTTCAAAGTAGCTCCAGTGGTTTTTTTTGACGGCGCAACAGCATTGCGCCCGCCAAGATATTCGGCGAGCGTGCGGTAATAGGCGTCGGTCAAGGCCACGAATTGCGGGGCCATGCGCCATTGCGCCAACTGAAGGTCGCGCAGCCTGGCCTGGAGGGCGGCCGTTTGCCGGTCAAAATCAAAATTGCGGATGACGGCCTGCAGCGAAATGGCCGCATGCACGGGCAGATTGGTTGGCGCGGAACGCATCTCCACCGGCACGCTCAAAATTTCGTCGAGCCTGTCGCGACTGACGACGGGCGTCCACAGCGGGCCTGCGTCGCGAGCGGCGAAGCTGACGGTTTGCAACGCCCACCATTTTTCGAGATCAATGGGCTGCGGGAAATCCACGGCGAATGCGGCGTAAAAGGCCGTCTGCCAGTTATAATGGCGCGGCAGCATTTGGAGCATGGCACGGACATTTTTCGGGCCATCGTCCAGTTCCAGCAGGTCGCTCACGAACAATTGCGCGTTTGCGCGGAAGACGCCGCCGTCGTCGCCTCTCAACTGCGCGTCATCCGGCCAGCTCAATTGTCCGAACGTCAGCGGAGGGTTGTCGTGCAACACTGGGCGCGCTTGCGCGAACGCATCCACGCCGCGTTCGACGACTGTGATCTGGCTTTCCGGCATGCCGTTCAGGAGCTTGTCCGGGGACGACATGATCATTTCCGGGCCGCTGGCAAGAAGTTGCTGAGCGAGGCCTTCGGTGAGCCACGCGGGAATTTCGGCGGAGCGGTCACCGAAATTGCCGCGGTTGGCCAATTCCAGCAGGACAGCGCCGGTGAGGGCGCGGGTCAAACGCGTGCGGGACAGAGCGTCCGGCAATTCAACGCGGTAGTTCCAGTTGCCAGCAAAGCGGGTTGAGATGATGGCGACGTTTTCGTCGGGCGATACCGCCGGATGCAGCGCGAGAAAAATCCGGCCGTACCACGGCGACGAGGGGCCAAGTCCCAACCGGTGCCAGAGCGTTTGCTTGATTCTCTCGGCGGATACGGCAAGCAGCGCGGGTTCAAGCCGGACAAAGCCGGTGTTGGTGATGGTGGCGGATGGATGGTCGGGCAATGATACCTTGTTGGCGCTGATGACGACAAACTGGCCGGAGACGCTGCTGCGAGTAGCGGTCACGCTCGGCGGCAGCATTTGGGCACCAGCGGCGGCGGCAAGAAATAGCGCGGAGAAAAACAACGTTGAAGCTGCCACGCGTTCGAGCTTCAGACCGGCGCAACGCTTCAGCTTTTGAATCATTTGCCAGCGGTTTTGGACTCGGCCTTTACCGGGGCGGGCTTCGCAACGTCCTTCGCCGGTTTTTTTTCACCGCCGGAGGGCGCGGGCGTGGCAGAATCCTTCTTGGCCGCCTGTTTGTAGCCTTCGCTGCGATAATCGGTGATATAAAAACCGCTGCCCTTGAAAAGCAAACCGGCCCCGGCGCTGATTTTCTTTTTCACCCTGCCTCGACCCCATTTTTTCCTCGGGCAAAACTCCCTCGGGCAGGTGCGCAACTGGCCCGCGGACATGGAACGTACAGCCTCAAACTCGTGCCCGCATTTTTCGCAAACGTATTCGTAGGTCGGCATCGGAATTTGCGAACGAATGTTGCCCAAGTCTCGCCGGGTCAGTTTGACGGCGCGTTGGTGGCCGCCGCATTGGTCAAGGGTGGGATGACGTGGACGGAGCCATCGGATCCGACCTCGACATTCAGATTGTATTGCGACGAACCGCCGGCGGACGCTGCATTGGCAGCGGACGGCGAGCGCTGCATAAGCAATTGTCCACCTTTGACCTGTTTGTTGGGATCGATGCCTTCGCGCATCCATTCCAGCCGACGCGCGGCGAGCAGGTCATCCCGCAATTTCCGGACCTGCGCGCGCACTTCATCCAAATCATTGAACTTGCGCTCCAGTTCGGCCTTTTGGGCGACCTGTTGTTTCAACTCATCGTCAAGAAACGTGTTGTTCGTCTCGGATGCAGCGAGTTTCATCTGCGTGAAATTAATTTGCGTATCCAGCGAGGCGATGGTGTTGGAGAGCGAACTGGCCCGCTGGTCCAGCACCTGGTTCTGTGCCTCCAAATCGGCGATGTGCTCGTTGAGGTTCGTGATTTCCTCCTGGGCGCCCTGAAGTGAGGCCGTCGTGGTGGCGAGGGTGCCGATGGTTTCAACCAGTTTGTTGGAAAGCTCCTGCGACATCTGGCGGTTCGTGGCAAGATCACTGGTCAAATTCAGATTCGCCTGATTCAAATCCTCGATACTGACGTTGGCCTTGACGATCTGGTTGGAGAAATCACTGATTGTGCTGGAACTTTCCTGTTGCTGAATGTCCGACTGATGTTTGAGCACCACCAATGCAACGGCAAGTCCGACGCAGACCACAGCAAGAATGGCAATCCCTATTTTCGTATTCATAACGACTCAAGATGGCCGCGCGGAGCCGATTTGACAAGTCTGCTCCGCGATTTAAGTTTCACCCGGTCAGCGGGCCAAAACCAACCAACCAACCGCGCTCAGGGTTTGGCTGCGGCAACGGGCGGAGCAACCATGCCATTGCCGCCAGTTCCGGCAACCGGTTTCAAATTGGGGTCGAGAATTTCCACCGCCGCGGCCTTCTCGAGACCATCCAGGTAAGCCGCCGCGAGTTGAGCGGTTTTCTGCTGGGCAAGCCCCTGTCGAATCTGTGCGATGGCCGCGAGGTAACCCGTCTTTTTAGCCGGAATTTTTTCCAGTAACTTGACAATCTCGTAGCCACTAGTTGTAGTAATGACATCGCTGACCTGGTTGTTGGTGAGTGAAAAAGCGGCGTCTTCAATCTCCCGCAGCATCTGCCCGCGCGGGAAGGGAAGCAGAACGCCGCCATTGTCCTTCGAGCCGGCGTCCTGGGAAAACTGCTTCGCGTATGCCTGAAAATCCGCGCCGGCCTGGATGCGTTTGAGCACATCATCAGCCAGCCTGCGTCGGGCCAGTTGCTGGTCGTCGGGCAGCGGCGCGCGTGTGACCGGGTCAATCGTGTAAATCAAAATGTGCGCTATGCGCACCATTTCGGGTTGTTCATAATCAAACGTATGTGCGTCGTAGTAATTTTTCACCTCGTCATCGGTCACGGTAACGTTCAACTCGCGCTGAACCACCGCCTGAGCGGTGGCTTGCTGTGTGATTTTGGCGCGCACATCTGCTTCCGTCAGACCATTGGCCTTTAACTGCTGGTCGAACGCATCCGCCGAACCCGCGTTTTCAATCGCGGCGGTGATTTGCAAGTCCGCCGCCTTTTTTCCGGCGGCCCTGTCCGCATCCGTCGCCTTGGCCAGCAGCAGTTTTGTCTCGATGAGCTGGTTCAGCATTCGCTTTTCGATATTGATGGCCTGATCCGGGGACAAGGGTTGTCCCTGCTTCTGGTAGGCATTCCTGATTCCAGCCATCGCGTCGTCCAGGTCGCCGCGTGTGATTTCAAGGCCGGATCCCCGGGCAATCACGGGATTGCCGAGAGTCGCGGTCATAGCCGTATTGGTATCAGCCGCTGGAGCGGCTTGGAACGCAGATAAAACAGCGACTAATGTCGTTAAGAAGATAATTTTGTTTCTAATTTTCATATTCAATTTACTTCAAGTCCGATCAAACTGGCGGCAATCTGCATGATTATCAATCGTATTTTTAAGCTTTTGCGTTCCTACCGGAGTTTTATTGGGCCAGCGGCGCTGTCACCGAGTTGGTTTGTGCTGAAATCATGGCTTTCAATGCGGGATCGAGGATATCCACGTCGGGAGAATGGCTCAATTTTTCAATATATGCCGGGGCGACTTCCCGGAGTTTTTGTTCCGTCAGAAAATTCTTAATTTCGTCGGCCAGCGTCGCGTCGCTCGACGGCAGTTTGTCGGTCATCACCAACTTGCGGGCCGGCGTTTTGTCCAGCAACTGGATGATGTGATAGCCATATTGCGTGGTGATCACGTCGCTGATCTGATTGTTGGTGAGCGAGAATGCCGCCGCTTCAAACTCCGGCACCATGGCGTGAGCCGGGTCGTCGCTGGCGCGCGCAAACGGAGGCAGTTCCCCGCCGTTGTCCTTGGAACCGGGATCCTCGGAGTATATCCTTGGCTAGCTTGGCAAAATCCGCGCCGGCGCGGGCTTGCTTGAGAATGTCGTCAATCTGTTTCTTTTTGGCTTTGACCTGGTCATCGGGCAGCGGTGTATGCGTGGTGGCGTCCATCGTCAGCAGCAAAATATGGCGGACATGAACCTGTTCCGGCATCTCGGAAGCCTTCGGATTATCTTCGTAGTATTTTTGCACTTCGGCATCCGTAGGCGCGGCGTTCAAAACACGGATCATCACCGCTTGCGCCGTCGTTTGCTGGGTCATCTCGGCGCGCCAGCCATCGAATGTCTTGCCGGCGGCCTTCAGTTGTTCTTCAATCGCCGCCTGCGAGCCGAATTGCTTGATTGTCTGGGCAAAGTATCGGTCCGCCTCCTTCTTGCCATTCGGCTTTGTCCGCATCGGTCGCCATCTGAAACAGAATTTGGTTCCCAATCAGGCCGTCTAAAACGGTCTTTGTAAGCTCCTCCGTCGGGACTGTCTGCCCGGCGGCGGCGGCTCTGGCCTTGATGCTATCCATCACTCCGTCCAACTGGCTTTGTTTGATTTCAAAACCCTTGCCTTTGACGATCACCGGGTCACCGAACAGCGCCGCCATCACGTCGGCTAGGTTTACTGTTGGTGGTGGCATCCGCCGGCGCGGGCGTCGTCATGGCGTCGCCAGTGACGGCGTAAGCGCGCGGCATGGCGATCAGGACTGCGGCCAGCCCGGCGGAAAAAATAATATTTGCTTTTGTTTTCATGTTTTGGTTTTGCTTTGACTCATTTGTGTTCAAATCGTTCACAACTTTACCACTTTCACATTACTGATGTCCGGATCCTTCTGAAGCTCATCCAAAACGGATTGCGGCGGCGCGCTGTCCAGGTTCAACACGGTCAACGCCAGCCCGCCCACCGTATCGCGCGTCGAGGCTCATATTGGCGATGTTGACCTTATGTTTCGCGAGGAGCGTGCCGAGATAGCCAACGATGCCGGGCCGGTCCTTGTTGTTCAACAATAGCAGCGTACCGCTGACCGGAATCTCCACCGGGGTGCTGAACAGCCGGACGATACGGGGATTGTTCGGCGAGCCGAAAAATGTTCCGCCGGCGGAAATCAATTTTTTGTCGCCGCCAAAAACCTGGACGTGAACCCATTCGTTGAACGTGACCGGCTCATCCGATTTCTTTTCCTCGACGGTGATACCGATGCTTGCGGCAACCGAGCGGACATTCACGTTGTTCACGTCCTTGAGATTGGTGCCCGCCAGAAATCCGCGCAGCACAGCGCGCGTGACCGGGTCAATGTTTGGGAGTTGCCGCGCATTGCCACCGTAGGTGATGTAAAGCCTGTCGGCACCCGGAGGCGAAAGCTGCGCCAGCAATTTGCCCAGCGCCTCGCCCAGCGGCAGGTAGGGCTTCACCTGCTCGTAGGTCTTCGCGTCGAGATACGGCAGGTTCACTGCGTTGCGAACCTCGCCGGTGAGAAGGTAGCCTGCGATGACTTCCGCCACTTCGATGCCACATTTTTCCTGCGCCTCGTTGGTGCTCGCGCCGAGATGCGGCGTCAGAATCAGATTCGCCTGTTTGCGATACGGATGGTCGGCGGGCAACGGCTCGATGGCAAACACATCCAGCGCAGCGCCGCCCACCTTGCCAGATTCGAGTGCGGCAATCAGGTCGGCCTCGGAAACGATTTCGCCACGCGCGCAATTCACGATTTTCACGCCGGGCTTCATCTTGGCGAATGCGGCGGCGTTGAGCATGTTCTTTGTTTCCGGCGTGACCGGCATGTGAACGGTGATGAAATCCGCCGCGAGATAAACCTGGTCCAGACTCGCGGCAAATTCCGCGCCGATGGCCTTTGCGCGGTCTTCCGTCAGATAAGGGTCATAGGCGACGACGCGCATTCCGAAAGCAATCGCGCGTTTGGCGACTTCCGTGCCAATGCGGCCCATGCCGAGAACGCCGAGGGTTTTCCCGGCCAGTTCCACGCCCTGAAAAAGTTTCCGGTCCCATTTGCCGGCGACCATCGTGGCGTGCGCCTGCGGCACCTTGCGCGCGAGCGAGAGCAGCATGGCGAAGCTCAATTCGGCGGTCGTGACCGTATTGCCACCGGGCGTGTTCATCACCACCGTGCCATGTTGCGTGGCGGCTTCGATATCCACGTTATCCACACCGACCCCGGCGCGGCCTACGACCCGCAATTGCTTCGCGGCCTCGATGACGTTTTTGGTGACTTTAGTTTCCGAACGGACTACCAGCGCGACGGCATCCGCCACAATCGGCAGCAGTTCCGCTTCCGGCAGGCGTTTCGGCAGAACGACAACTTGAAATTCCGGCCGCTGTTGGAGCAGCGCAATGCCCTTGGGCGATATAGGATCACAAACGACAATTTTCATGTAAAAAGGAGTGTTAGTATAGGCAGGTGATGGGTGAAGGTCAAACAATCAAATCCGTTTATTTGAATGCTCTGGCCGGCGGTGCTGATTTCTCCACGGATGCAGGACACGAATTTCACAAATTAACAGAAATTATTTCCAATCGTGATTGAAAGACAAGAACACAGATAGACGTGGATTTTTAACCGCTAATTCACGCTAATGAACGCTAATTGAGCGGAATTGTTAGCCACAAAAGAGCACAACAAGAACGCATACAAAATACAGTACCATTTTTTACCAAGCAAAAAATGGTGGATTGTTGTAAGTGGTTGATAGAGCACTCAAAACTTGACCGTTTCTTGACCAAAATGGGCCTTGTTTTCAGCCGGTCAAATTTCTTTAACCGCTAATCCACGCCAATAAACGCCAATTGCGCTGAATTTTAACCACCCGCCTTCACCTGATTACGGCGTGGCAGGCGGATTAACACGGATGGACACGGATTTTTAGCCACAAAAGAACGCAAAGAACGCATAAAAAATCACTTTACCTTTTCTTTACCAGGCCCGGGTCCAATCGTCGTAAGTGGTTGATAGAGCACTCAAAACTTTACCTTTTCTTTACCAAAAAAAAGTTTTTGGGTTTCTTTACCGGCTGCAAAAAGAGGGTTCAAAGTTAACCGCGAATGGACGCCAATGAACACGAATGGAGATACAAAATTAACCGTCAAGACGTGGAGAGGAAAAAGGCGCAAAAGGAACAGGGGTTTTTAACCACTAATTTCCGCTAATAAACGCTAATCGTTAACCACGGATAGACACGGACTCGAAACCATTTTACAGGAGCAAACGGAGATAATCCCATCAGCCTATGTCAAAGAACGAAGGCATCATACGCAGGCTGGCTGTCAATGCAAGCATATTTTGTAAGATTTTTTTATGATTGAAAACGAGTAATTTCAAAACAAAGTTGAAAGCATTTTTTAACCACGGATGGACACAGATAAACACGGATTTTTTAACCGCTAATCCACGCTAATAAACGCGAATGAGAAATTTTGTGTTTTATGCCCGCCTTCATCCTGACCTTCTCCCCCAGGAGAAGGAATAGCAGGCGCACGTTTCTCGTTTGTGGATTACCGTACGGCAAATCCCGGCACCTGGTTTATCAAAGAATAGACGGACGATGTGCGTTCCCTAAATGGTCTTCAGCAGGCCGAGCCAGCGTTGGAATGCGCCGTCGCGGGCTTTTTTGTTGGCGTCGTTCGCGTCCGGCGCCTCGCCCGCGCGCATGAAGCCGTGCCCGGCGCCGTCGTAAATCACCGGCTCGTAGGTTTTGCCGGCGGCTTTCATCTGGTCCGTCGCCTTCGGAACGGTCGCCGTCACGCGCGCGTCGTTGCCGCCGTAAAAGCCATAGACCGGGCAGTTGATTTTCGCCATGTCATCGCCACCCGGCGGCGTCCGTAAAACACAAACGCGGCCTTCACGTCCTTGTTGTTCGTCGCGAACCGGAACGATTGTCCCCCGCCCCAGCAGAATCCGGCCACGACAACCTTGCCGTTGGCCGATGGAATATTCGTCACGTAATCCACCGCCGCGGCGAGGTCGGCGGTGATTTGCGCGGGCGGCAGCGCCTGGATGGCCTTGCCGACATTGCCGCCGCTCTTGATCAATTCCTCCGTGCCGCCGCCGTTGGTCGCGGAACCGGAAAGCAAATCCGGCGCGACGACGATGTAGCCCTCGGCGGCAAGTTCATCCGCCATTTCGCACGCCCAATCGGTCAGCCCGAAAATCTCGTGGATCATCACGATGGTCGTGGCCTTGTCCTTCACCTCGGGATAAACGACGAAGCAATTCACTTCGCGGTCGCCGTGCTTGATCTTCACCCATTCCTGGTGGCGCGGGGATTTGGCCAGGTTCGCCTTCGCCCAATCCTGGGCGTGAAGTCCGAAGGCCGCAAAAATCAAAACAGCGAGTGTGATGATGAATCGTTTCATAGAATTGTCTCCTAAATTGAAAACGCCGGGCGGATTGGGAATTCCCGCCCGGCGTAGTTTTTGAAATGTTACTGCAACTTTTTCTTCGCGTCGTCGGACACTTCAATCCTTGGTCGTGCCCACGTCCTTGATTTCCACCGTCGTCGTGCGGTCCACGTCACGGTCGTTGCCGTTGAAGCTCATCGTGCCGGTGACATGGTAGTGAATATTTCACCAGCTTGCCGTCCGCAAGCCAGAACGTCACCGAGCCTTTGGGATTGGTGATGGTCGGGCCGCCGCCGCCACCTCGGCGTCCGCCGAACGACAGCAGCGCCTTCGCGCCGTCATCGGTCAGGTCGCCGGAAATGCCATTCGTGCCGCTGGTCAAATCCTTGGCCTGACGTCGGCCAGGCTGGCGGCTTGCACGTCCGGTGTCTTGTAAGTTTTGCAGCCGTGCGCGCGATGAACATGGCCGGGTTGAATCCACCGCCACCACCGCTGTCCGCCAATGGCCTCGGCCGGCGACTGCCAGCCGTTATCCGGCGTTTTGACCGCGGCGTTGGTGCCTTTGAGCACGGCCTCGGTCGTGTTGTCGCCGAAGCTGAAGGACAAGGTCGTGTAGCCGTCCTTTTCCGTCTTGCCGTCCGTCGTGCTGGCGCTGGAACCGCCATCGGGCACTTCCACCGCCTGGTGCCAGGTGTAATTGGCCGCACCGCCGAGCGCGGCGGCGGCGGCTTTCACGTCATCCTTGGGGTTGGAATCGCCGCCAACAGCGAGCCGGCCGCGAGAATCATCGTGCTGAAAAGAATGTTTTTTTTCATAAGAATTGGACTTGGTTTTGGGAACGCTGCGAGTCTGGCACAGCCGCCGGGCGAATTCAATTCAAAAATCCCTATTTCTTTTGCCGGAATCCGCTATCCTGCTGCGCAAATGAGCAAGCTGCTGTTGATTGATGACGAAGAAGACGTGCGGTATTCGTTCCAGCGGATTTTCAATTCGCCGGACATCGAACTGGCCACCGCCTCGTCAGCGGCGAGGAGGGATTGAAGGTCATTCCCAAATTCAAGCCCGACCTCGTGCTGATGGACGTGCGCATGACCGGCATGACCGGCCTGGAAACCCTGCGCCGCATCCGCCAGAGCGATCCCAAGCTGCTGGTGATTTTGATGACCGCCTACGGCACGACGCAGACGGCCATCGAGGCGATGAAGCTCGGCGCCTACGATTATCTGCTCAAGCCGTTCGACATCCCCAAGCTCAAGGAAATCGTCGGCAACGCGCTCAAGGCCGCGCGCGACATGAAGCAGGTCGTCTCCTATCGAGCCGCTGCTCGAATCGGAGGATTACGAACTCGGCATCGTCGGGCGCAGCGAGCCGATGCAGCAGGTCTTCAAGCTCATCGGCCAGGTCGCCGGAACCGACGCCACCGCGCTCGTCACCGGCGAGAGCGGCACCGGCAAGGAACTCGTCGCCCGCGCGATTTACCATCACAGCAACCGCAGCGAACAGCCGTTCCTCGCGGTGAATTGCGCCGCGATTCCCGAACAGCTTCTGGAAAGCGAATTGTTCGGCCACGAAAAAGGCTCGTTCACCGGCGCGACCAACCAGCGCATCGGCAAATTCGAGCAATGCAACAAAGGCACGATTTTCCTCGATGAAATCGGCGACATGACGCCCGCCACGCAGACGAAAATCCTGCGCGTGCTGCAAAGCGGCACGTTCGAGCGCGTCGGCGGCGGCCAGCCGATCCAGGTGGACGTGCGCGTCATCGCCGCGACGAACAAGCAGCTCGAGGCCGCCGTCGCCGCCAAGCAGTTCCGCGAGGATTTGTTTTACCGGCTCAACGTCGTGCGCATCCACATCGCGCCGCTGCGCGACCGGCGCGACGACGTCCCGCTGCTGGTGAATTATTTTCTGGAGAAAATCGCCCGTGAACACCAGCGCGCGCCGAAATCCGTCGCCGCCAGCGTCATCAAGACGCTTGAAAAATACCACTGGCCCGGCAACGTGCGCGAACTGGAGAACGCCATCCGCCGCGCTCACGTCATGGCCAAGAGCGACGCGATTTTGCTGAATGATCTGCCGCCGGAAATTTCCGGACAGGGCGGCAGCGGCGCCCCGCCGGCGGCGGCCACGGTTGGCGAGACGGCCTCCACCGACGCCGCCGCGATTGCGCGGCAATTATTCCAGTGGGCCAGGCGCGATCCGAAATTGAAAATCATTCCCGCCGTGGAGCGCGAACTCGTGGTGCAGGCGCTCAAGGAGACGAGCGACAACCAGATTCAGGCGGCGAAACTGCTGGGCATCACGCGCGCCACGCTGCGCAAGCGCATCGAGAAATTCGGCATCCAGCGCGAGTTGAATGTGAAGTAAATGGAAATGAGACACGGATTGCACGAATTAACACAGATTTTTAACCGCGAAATACACGAAACACACGAACGATGCAGGAAACGTTGTTTGATTAAACGAACGGCGGTTGTAGAATCAGCGTTAGGCATTATGGAAGCTTTATGGCATTTCAATTAGCTACACAAAAGTAGTTGCGAATGGGAGCATATCTGTTTATCGGTGTTGCCTTATTGTTGTGGATAGCTGCGGTTTTCATGCCCACGCCAGACCAACTCACTGAGAGCCATAATGGGCAAGTCGTGGCCGTTATTCAAAACACCGACCCGCGATTTCCACACGAGATGATGATGTTTAGGTTGGACATTGCATTGGGTGGCGTCGTTTTTGCACTGTTTGCTGGTTTATCTCGTTGGCTTTCTCACAGGCCATCCGGAATTTGAGTTTTGAACTTTTGCTGTCTAAGTAAACACGGATGGACACGGATGTTTTTAACCGCTAATAAACGCTAGAGCATTTCCATAAATCATATAGCGTAACGGGCGTGTAAAAAGAAACCGAGGCAGTCTGCGGTTGAAATCGTGTCGAAGGCCAGGCCGGCGGCCACCAACAATTCCGTCTGGGTGCGCGGAGACAGGCTGCGCAAGGACTGCTTGATCTTGCTCCACATGTTTTCGATGGGGTTGAAGTCGGGCGAATAGGGCGGCAAATACAAAAGCCGGGCACCGACGGCTTCAATGGCCTCACGCACCCCGGCCACTTTATGTGTGGCCAGATTGTCCATGATGACCAGATCGCCAGCCTGTAGGATGGTCGCCAGTCCCTGCCGCACCCACGCCAAAAACATCTCCCCGTCCATGGCCCCGTCAAACAGCCATGGGGCGCAAGCTCCGCGCAAGCCCACCCCGGCAATCAGGGTGCTGGTCTGATAATGCCTGTGCGGAATCTGGGCGACCAACCGCTGACCTGCCAGCGAGCGTCCACGCCACCGGGTCATCCGCGTGCTGGTGCCGCTTTCATCGACGAATACCAACTGCGCCGGGGATTCCCTGGCCAGCGACTCATGCCAACCTGCCCGTTTTGCGGCCACGTCGGGGCGATTCTGTTCGGCGGCGTGCAGCGTTTTTTTTATACGTCAAGCCCATCCGCCGCAGCCATAAGTCCACCGTCGAAGTCCGAAAAGGGCGGTCGAGGCGTGTCCCCAACTCGGCTAAGGTGGCATCGGGTTGCTCGGCCACCAGTTGTTGCAGCCGCGCTTTCCGGCGGGTGGTCAATAGAGTCTTGCGTCCGCACTGGTGTGTTTGGGTTTGCAGCGTGCCTCGTTCCTTCAACTGCTGCCGGACCCGGCGCACGGCCGCAACGCAGAAACCAAAGAACTCCGCAATTTCGTCGGTGCTTTTGCCCTGTTGATAGAGGTGGATGATTCGTTCGCGGACCGGCAATGGAATGGCTCGCATGCCGACACCCTGCCACATCGGCCCATCCATGTAAAGCTACATGTTTTATGGAAACGCTCTAATTAACTGGTTGTCGGAAGAGGGACGATAATCTTTGACAGATATTCGTGAGTCCGCTTTCATAAGGTCATGATGGCAAAGGCCGTGGCAAAATCAATCGTGCACTGCATCGTGCACGCCCAGTCGTATATCAATAGTTAGGCGGCTTCACACCATGAGAGCTATCAAGACATTTTTATGGGTTCAGCTAGTTCTGGGTTTGCTTTGTGGGTTTTTGGCAATTGCTGCGATACATGGCGGCGAGATGAGCAAGGCATGGGCTTATGGTTTGAGAGCTGAGTATGACAAGATGAAGCAGGCACCGGATAACCACGCACCACAAGCCATCAGAGACCAGTCTTTCGACCAGATTTTGAGCGACTTCGAGGCGAGCGGGCAGGCTCGCGCTACCGTTGCATATGACTGGCTGTGGACTTGCGGAGCGTTGGTTTTATTGGCCGCTGTGATGCTTGGTTTGGTCGGTAGAGTTACGCCGCATAACATCGCGCTGGAGCCAACGGCCACTGCGCCTTCCGCCTTCGCGGGGCTACGGCGCGACGAGTGAGTTTATGGATGATTTAAGTTATACAACGATTATCGAGCTTGCGGAGCCGCTCGCCGGTCGGCGTGGCTCAGCTATATTTGGATCGTTAGGCGGCTTTCGCGCGCGGGCAAAATAAAAGGAAATGAAAGCATTAGCACTAAAATGTGTCGGAACTGTGATGGTTTTATGTGTTTACGGGCTTTTCGCACCGTCATTGATGCTCGGACAAGGCTTTGTCTACCTGTCCAACACTAACCAACCCGTCACAGAGAGCAGCTTGACAGGAAGTTTTGGTATAGGATTTACAACTGGCACCAATTCGTCTGGCTATTTGCTCAATTCACTGACCGTATTATTTGCCGATAACAATACGCCAGTCCTATCAAGTGCAGCACTGGATGATAACGGCACCATCACATATTTTCAGGATGGCGTAGAGGTTGGCGCGGCTGGCGCATACACTTTCACCCCACAATCATCTCTCGCGCTCGACGCGAACACAGCTTACGCACTATTGGTTTATCCAAATGATGCGCAAGTGGACATAAATGTGAGCTACACAACTTCTTCCACATTTGCCAGCATGGACAACTGGAACATTCCCGGATTAGATGGCTCTGATGAACCATTATTTGCGATTACGGCAACGTCCATCGAGCCCACGCCAGAGCCAACCGTAACGTCTTTAGCTTGCGCAAGCATTTTTGTTTTCACTGCGTTTAGGATATGGACAAGCCGCCTAACCATTCGCCGGAGCCGCCGCCGATAGCGCCTTCTGACCCGCGTTCGCGGTTGACATCATTGGCGGCGCGACGCAGTTTTGGCGTTAGGCTGCGAGAGTTTATGACGAGCTTCTGGATTTTCATGTCGCTCGGAGCACTTCTTGTTGGCTCATTTGTGGCTTTGTGTCTGCGTCCAGCGCAATGAACGTCCAGACATCACCGTAAGCACCGGCTCGTTTGGCATTGTTGCGCTTGGCGCCGATGAATCCCCAAATCTCGTCCACTTCGATTTGCTTGCAGGTCAGACAGTGCATTTTCTCGTCCATGATTTTCTTGCAGGCTTGGCCAACGCGCAGGGCCAGACGGCCAATCGTTTTCTTTTGGACTCCGGTGATTCGTTCAATTGCGCGGATGCTTGCGCCTTCGCAGAGCATGGAAATCGCCGCCACTTTTTCGGTTTTGAGTATGTTTGCCATATCGTTTTCTTTGTTGACAATACTGTATACAAAAAGTATATTTCCGTCAACATATTTGTATACATTAATTATGAATAAAAGAATTGGCAGGCCGAAGGTTGGCACACAAAATGCCAAAGGTGAGGTGTTCTCCGTTCGGGTTACACCCCCTGATGCAAAGGCGATTAGCGCGGCAATACGACGGTCAGGTGCAGGCAAGCCGGACTGGATGCGGAAAGCGTTGCTTTCCGCTGCGGGGCTTGATAAATCAGCGTCATAAAACAGTGGATGCGAGGAGCCTCGGACTCCCAATCTGCGATTGTAAGGAACGCCAAGTTTGCCAATTAACTTACGCACCCAAACTGATTTGAAAATTGCACGCATTTTGAAAATGTCAAATGACTGGTGATTTACCATCCTCGACTCCTGAAAAAGGCGGCAATGATAAATCCACCACAAATGACCCCGCCGATAAAATAAAGAGCCAAGTAACAAAAGAACCCGAACCAAGTCATATTGGTTTTGGAGCAGAACCCCCCTTTTGGCTCAAAGGTTTGGAAGGCGGTGGGTTTATCGCCTCTTTGGTTATCTGGGCTGAAATGAGTGAATGCCACGACCCGCTCTCGCTGGCCTTCTATTTCATCGCCCTTTTGGCTTGTTATGTGGGGGTTTGTCATCTTGTTTATCAGTTCTTAAAAAAACATGCTTGGGCGGCAAAATTCTCTATTGGTCTGTGGATTATCCTTGCCGCAATCACTGCGCGCTTTGTATATGAAAACTCTCGACCGGAAATAAAACCATTTCCACATTTAACTTTTTCGGTCCGCACAACTGATTCACCTTCTGATTCGTTGGACCTCACCAATAGATTTTTTATTTCAAGCGATTTTGTCAGTAGTCCGGCTGCAACGTGGGGAGAGGTGGTTATGCCAATGCAAAACGGGCAATCCAACGTCTTTTTAGAATTTTCCGTCACGCCATCGGCATATTTGGAAAATGCAGAAATTGTTGTGAGTATTCCAGTGGCATTAGGATGTCTCCCAGATGCGGGGTGGCGCCCGTGGGTTTCGCCTAAAGGTTCGCCAGGTTCTTCGTGGTTGGTTGAAACTTCAAGTGGGAGCGTAACCAATGAAATGGAAGCATTTGTATGCCCGGTTTCATCTGTTTTCGGTGGAGATTGTATGTCCCTGCCAAAGCTTGTAATAACCAAATTGCCCGCGGAAGGCTCGATAGATTTGGTTGGCATCATGGCAAAACCAAAAGATTGGCCAATCAGTGCGGTATCGTTTCTGGCGCAATTCCCTAGAATGTCGCCGCCGGATGGTTGGACTTTTTCACCAAAGCCGGTTGCGGAATTTGGGACAAACCAATGGTTCATACCGTATCTCAAAAAGTAATCGTTCATGCGGTGAAATTCATTCCAAATCCGGCCTTGTAAAGCCCTGAAGGGACGGAAAATCCAAAAGACCCCACTACCAGGCCGAACCGCGCCTTGACATGACCCTGTTCATGGGTATCCTTGCATGCTCCGGTATTTCACCCGGAAGGAAGTCAATTTATGAAACGCCAGTATCAACCGAAGAAAATGCGCCGCAAGCGGCAGCACGGGTTTCTTGCCCGCAAATCCACCAAGGGCGGACGCGCCACGCTGCGCAACCGGCGCCGCGAAGGCCGCAAACGCCTGACGCCGGTCTGATCCGGCCATGAGCGCCGAACTGCCGAACCGCCAGCGACTGGGCCGCGCCTCGCGGCTTGCGCAAAGCCGCGATTTCGCGCGCGTCCGGCAGCAAGGGCGAACGGCTTGCGCAGGGCTGCCTCATCGCCAACTGGAACAAGCTGCCGGATGGCACATCACCCAAACTCGGCGTGGTCACGAGCAAAAAGATCGGCGGGGCGGTGGAACGAAGCCGCGCACGGCGGCTGTTCCGCGAAACCTTCCGGCAGCACCAGCATGAACTCGCGCAGCCTGTCGAACTGGTCCTGGTCGCGCGCAATTCCATCTCCGGGAAAAAATTCGCCGACGTGGAGAAGGATTTTCTTGCCGCGCTGAACCGCGCGGGTTGATGAAATGAATAACATCGAACATGGAACATCGAACACCCGACATCGAATGATGGCAAGGCCGCGTCTTCATTGGATGTTCAATGTTCAAAGTACGATGCTCTGTTTTCCCAAGTCCGTTTTGATTTTTGCCATCCGCGTGTATCGCTGGACGGTTTCGCCGGCGCAGGTGTTTTTGTTCGGCCCGGCGGGCGGCTGCCGTTTCACGCCGACGTGCTCGCAATATGCGCTGGACGCGGTTCAGGGGCACGGTGCGCTGGCAGGCGGCGCACTGGCGGCAAGACGGATTTGCCGCTGCCATCCGTGGGGCGGTTGCGGCCACGACCCCGTGCCGATGGAAGATGGAAGACGGGAAAGCGGTTTCGGCACACACTAATTTCATGGACAGAACAGGAATCATTGTTGTTTCGCTTTGCGTGGTGCTGTTTGTTGTCTGGCTGATCGAAGCGCAAAAGCAGGAGGCGCAATTGCAGCAGCAACAGGCGCAATTTGCCGCGACCAACCAAGTCGCCGCCGCGCCCGCCACTGCGACCGGCACAGCCACCGCGCCGATGGCTTCAGCCTCGCCCGCCTATGTTTTTCGACACGAACGCGCCGGAGCAGACCCTCATGCTCACGAACGGGCGTGCGCGCTACACGTTCACGTCGCGCGGCGGCGGGTTGAAGCTGGTGGAACTGCTGGATTATCCCGAGACGATTTCCGCGCGCTGGACGAGAACGAAAGCGGCCAGCGACGCGGTGGCTTCATTGAACACGGGGGCTGCGGTGCCGGTGATGGCGTTGCTGGGCGACACCAATCTGACTGGCGACGGCGAGTTCGCGCTGATCGAAGACGGGCGACGGCGTGCGCGCGGAAAAACTGCTGCCGGACGGCCTGTGGCTGACCAAGGAATTTCATTTAAGCTCGAATTATCTGGTCAACGCCAGCGTGAGTCTGAAAAACACGTCGGACCAGCCGCTCGCGCTGCCGGCGCAGGAATGGGTCGTGGGCACGGCGACGCCGATGGACGTGGACGACAGCTATTTTTCCATTTACGGCGGCGACATGTGGTTCGACGGCACGAAGAGCGCGACGGTCCGGCTCTCCTATTTCAACCCCAGCACGACCACTTTGGGTTTCTTTCCCCGGACGCCCAAAACCGAATATTGGGCGGGCGCAAACAATGTCGTCTGGGCATCGGCGGGAAACCAATTTTTCACGCTGCTGGCCATGCCGAAGCAGCCGGCGGGGCAAATCGTCGCGCGGCCGGTGACGCTGCCGGCGTTTTCGAACGTGGAGCAGGCGCCGGGCACGCCGCTGCCGCAGGGCGTCGAGACGGCGCTGGTTTATCCGGCGCAGACGCTGGCGGCAAATTCCAACATCGTGCGGCAATTCGTCATCTACGCCGGGCCGAAGGAATACCGGACGCTGGCGGACATCGGCGCGGAATTTCAAAACCACGCGGACGACGTGATGGGTTTTGGCGGATTTTTCGGATTTTGCGCGAAGCCGCTGCTGCTGATCATGAACTGGCTGCACGACGTCACGCGGCTTGGTTACGGCTGGGTGATTGTTTTGATCACCGCTCCTGCTGCGCGGCATTTTCTGGCCGCTGATGGCGGCGAGCACGCGCTCGATGAAGCGGATGCAGGCGCTGGCGCCGGAGGTGAAGGCGCTCAAGGAAAAATACAAGGACGACGCGCAAAAGTTCACGCAAAAGCAGTGGGAGCTTTACCGGAAGCACAAGGTCAGCCCGATGGGCGGCTGCCTGCCGATGGCGATCCAAATGCCGGTGTTCATCGGCTTTTACACGATGCTGCGCAGCGCGATTGAACTGCGCGGGGCGCATTTCCTGTGGGCGGCGGATTTGTCCAAGCCGGACACGCTGTTCATGATTCCGGGAATCAATTTCCCGTTCAACCTGCTGCCGCTGCTGATGGGCGGCGCGATGCTGTGGCAGTCGCACCTGCAGCCGCCATCGCCGGGCATGGATCCGGCGCAACAAAAGATGATGCGCTATCTGCCGGCGATATTCATCCTGTTCCTTTACAATTACTCGTCCGGCCTCGCGCTTTACATGACGGTGAGCACGCTGCTGGGCGTTTTGCAAACCAAGCTGACGAAAAATCTGAAAGATCCGGCAGCGCCGCAAGCCCCGGCAACAAATCCGGCATTGACGCCGGTGTCAAAATCAAAAAAATAACCTGCCGGCCGCATTTTTAATTTGGCCTTTTACCTTCAACCCTCAATCACCCATGCCCGCGCAACCCAAAGAAATCCTGGAAAAAATCCTCACGTCGCTCGGCTTCGCCGTCACCGTGGAGGAACACAAGCTGGAGGACGGTTTTTTGCTCGACGTGAAAACCGAGGACGCCGGCAGGCTGATTGGCCGCCAGGGCCAGACGCTGGCCGACCTGCAATACATCACCAACCGGATGCTGTTCCAGCAGGACGCCCGCGCGCCCAAGGCGATGGTGGACGTGGGCGGCTACCGCGCGCAGGCGCGCGAGGCGCTCGTGAAACGGGCGAAGGAGGCCGCCGACAAGGTTCGCCGCTGGGGCGACGCGGTGGAACTGGAACCGCTCAACGCCTTCGACCGCCGCATCGTGCATCAGGCGCTGAGGGACGACCCCGAGGTGGAAACGAACAGCGTCGAGGTGGACGGCACGGACAAAAAAGCCATCCTGCTCCGGCCCCGGCGCTGACCGGGCTTACTGGTCAACAATCTTCAATTGATACACAGGCGACCAGGCGCTATCGGGCTGGGGCGGCGAGTTAAAGTTGTTGTAGAGGTAGTCGAACTTAAAGCGGAAGCCGACCGTATTGACTCCCGGCGGCACGGGCACGAAACCCTCCCAGCGGTTCTGCACCATGTCCACGGGGCGCAGCGGATACAGACTCGCCATTGACCAGCACATACGGCTTGAGGCTGTCCCAGCGCAGCGATTGCTGCGTGGAGTTGAACTGAACTTCGACGGGATAGAGATTATTCGCATTTCGCGGCTGTTCCAGCGGCGTCAATCGCGTGAACGTCGTGGAGCAGCCCACCAATAACAGCGCCGGCAACACCGGCATGAGATTTTTTCAAAATCATGGCGGCAGCGTCGCAGAATGCGCCCTGACTTGTAAAGTTGGATTTCAACGCTTGAACCGGAATTTGATTTTCGGCTAATTGCTCATGCACCATGAATTCTCCGAAGCCAAACCACCCCGGCTTCGAGCAATTATCGCTGGGTCATCTGCGGGCTGCTGTTTTTCGCCACGACTTTCAATTACCTGGACCGGCAGGTCATCAGCTACCTGAAGGATCCCATCTTCTGCGCGCCGATGGCACAGGGCGGCTTCGGGTGGTCGAACACGGACTTTGCGAATCTGACCTCCTTTTTCACCGCGTTTTACGCCGGCATGACCATCATCGCCGGCTGGGTCATTGACAAAATCGGCACAAAAATCGGACTGGCGCTCTCGCTCATTCTCTGGTCGGTGTTCGGCATCGCCAACGCCTTCGTCGGACGGCTGGTGACGATGCACATTCTCGTGCGCAGCGCGTTTGCCGTCGGCGAGGGTGGAAATTTTCCGGCATCCATCAAGACCGTAGCCGAATGGTTTCCCAAACGCGAACGCGCGCTGGCCACGGGCATTTTCAACAGCGGTTCCAATTTCGGCGCGATGGTGGCCGCGCTGTTCGTTCCCTGGTGCCTGGTTAATTTTGGCGACGAGCGCGGATGGAAAATGGCTTTCATCATCACCGGCGCGTGCGGGATTTCTCTGGCTGATTTTCTGGTTCTGGCTGTATGAAATTCCCGCCCGGCAAAAACGGCTTTCCAAGGCCGAATTCGATTACATTCACAGCGACAAGGACGATTCCGTCGCCGAGGAAAAACCGGCCAAAGGCCTCATAGGGAAACTCTTTTCCTTCAACGGCCGGATTCCGCGCGCCGCGTTTTTGGGGACGATGATTCTCATCGGCATTTTGACCCTGTTCGTCTATTTGATGACCAGCCTGATTGCGACCCATGGCGCGCATCTTTATGCTCCCGGAGAAGGCATACATCACATCATCGAAAGCGTATTTGTCGTTCCCAATGCCAACATTTATTTTCTGTCGTTTCGCATAGCCTGGCTGGCGGTCGTGGGCTGGGTGTGCGTCGCCCTACAAATCAAACGCTGGCACGACCTCGGCAAATCCGGCTGGCTCGTTCTCATCAATCTCGTGCCGGTGGTTGGAACCTTGATTTCACTCATTGTCCTGGGATTTTTCAAAGGCGGTTCCGATTCAAATAAATTCGGCGACAAAGGCAATCCGGGCTTGCTGGGTTACCGGCAGACCTGGTCGTTTTTCTGGGGGAAATTTCTCACCGACGGCGTCTGGTGGTTCTATCTTTTCTGGCTGCCGGATTATTTGAACAAGCAATTCGGCATGACCAAGGAGCAGGTCATGATGCCGACGTTCATCGTCTATGGCGTCTCCATCATCGGCAGCGTCTATGGCGGCAGCATTCCCATGACACTCATCAAGAAGGGCATGGCGGTCTATAAGGCCCGAATGCTGGCGATGCTCCTCATCGCCGTGGCGCCGCTGGCCGTTCTGGCAACGCAGTATTTCGGCAACGTGGACGAGTTCGGAAAATGGGCCGCTGTGCTGGCCGTCGCGACGATTTGCATCGGCGCCGCCGCGCATCAGGCATGGTCGGCGAATCTTTTCACAACCGTTTCCGACATGTTCCCGAAAAAAATCGTCGGCTCGGTCACGGGCATTGGCGCCATGGCCGGCGGCCTCGGCGGCGTGGTTGTCCAGCAACTTGCCGGCGGCCTGACCGATGCCTTCAAGTCAAATCCGCAGACCGCCTATCTCGTCATGTTCATCGTCTGCGCGTTGAGCTATCTCATCGCCTGGGGAGTCATGAAGGCGCTCGTGCCGCGTCACGAACCCATCACGGATTTGTAAAATTTCCGGCTGAAAATCAAAAAGCCCGTTGAAGCAAGCTGCTTCAACGGGCTGAATCTGTTTGCCGGTCAATCAAACCGGAAACGGGAAATAATTCTTCGCGTTCCGGTAACAAACATCTGCGACGAGTTCCGTCAGCCACTCGCGGCGGTCGGGCAGCCGCCCGCTCTCCACGTCCGCGCCCAGCGTGTCGCACAGGATGCGCCGGAAATATTCGTGGCGCGGATACGACAGCAACGAGCGCGAATCCGTCAGCATCCCGACGAACCGGCTCAACAGACCCAGATCCGACAGCGCGTCAAGCTGCGCGCGGATGCCGTTTTCCTGGTCCAAGGAACCACCAAGCCGCGCCATATTGCAAGTTTGCCGGCCACCGAGCCGTCCTGAAAACTGCCCGGCATTCCCGCGAACAGATAGTGTCCGCCGGATTCAAGTTGTAAATGATCGTCTTGCGGCAATTTGCCGATGCGGTCTAGCCGATCCAGATAACGCGCCAGCGCCTCGCCTGCGTGAAATCGCCAATCGTGTCGCAGCCGGTGTCCGCGCCAAGCTTGGCGGCGATGCGCGCATTCGGGTCGCGCAACGCACCGAGGTGGAGCTGCTTCACCCAGCCCTTGTCCGCGTCCAGCACGCCGAAAAATTCCATCATGAACGACGCAAACCGGTCCGCGTCCTCCGGCGAGGCCGCCTTGCCCTTCAGCGCCGCCGAGAAAATCGCGCCCGCCTTTTTCTCCGTGCAATCCAGCGACGGCATCTGGTTCATGCCGTGGTCGGAAAGCCGGCTGCCGTTGGCGTGGAAGAAATCGTGCCGCTGCTTCAGCGCCTTGAGAAATCCCTTGAACGTGGTCGCGCTCGTTCCCGCCGCGTCGCTCAAGGCTTTCACCCATTTTTTGAAACGCTCCGGCTGGTTGACGCGCAGCGCGTTGTCGGGCCGGAACGCCGGAAACACCTTCACCTTCCAGCCGGATTTCTTGATGGCCTTGTGGTGTTCGAGCGAGTCGGCGGGATCGTCCGTCGTGCAAATCACCTTCACGTTCATGCGCTCGACGAGGCCGCGCACGGAATAGCCCGGCTGCTTGAGCAGGCGGCTCGTTTCGTCCCAGATTTCCTGCGCCGTGCTTTCTTCCAGCAGCTTCTCGATGCCGAAATACCGCTGCAATTCCAGATGCGTCCAGTGGAACAGCGGATTGCGCAGTGTCTTCGGAACAGTTTTAGCCCACGCCTGGAATTTTTCGCGCGCGGAGGTTTCGTTGCCGGTGATCAATTTCTCCGGCACGCCGTTGGCCCGCATCGCGCGCCATTTGTAATGGTCGCCGCCCAGCCACGGCTCGTGGATGTTCTGCGAAACTCGGCGGTCCTCCGCCAGATCCTTCGGCAGGAGGTGGCAGTGATAATCAATGATGGGTTGTTTCGACGCCGTGCCGTGGTAAAGCTCGCGGGCAACGCCGTTCGACAGCAGAAAGTTTTTGTCGCAGAATTTCATAAGTTAAATCGTCTGGCTCAAATAGCCGCCGTCCACCCGGATATCCGTGCCGGTGACGAAAGAGCTGGCATTGTGCGACGCCAGGAAAATGCACGCGCCAATGAGTCTCGCTGGATTCGCCGAAACGGTTCATCGGCGTGTGCCCCCAAATGGACTTGGTGCGCGCCGTGGGCGTGCCATCGTCGTTGAACAGCAGCTTGCGGTTCTGCTCGGCTGGGAAAAAACCGGGCGTGATAGTGTTCACGCGCACGCCTTTGGGGGCCCATTCGCGGGCGAGAAATTGCGAGAGGTTCAGCACCGCGGCCTTGGCGGCGGAGTAGCTGACCACGCGAGAGAGCGGCAGATGCGCCGAGACGCTAGCGATGTTGATGATGCTGCCTCTGCCGCATTTGCACATGGCCGGGCCAAATTCCTGGCACGGCAGGAACGCGCCGCCGATGAGGTTGAGGTCGAAATTGGCGTGAAGCGCTTCGATCGTAATCTTCTCGAACGGATTTTCCGGCAGTGACCGTGACCTTGGGATCGTTGCCGCCGGCGGCGTTCACAAGAATCGTCGGCGCGCCGAGCGCGGCTTCAATTTTCTGATGCGCCTCGGCGAGACTCGAACGCGAACTCGCATCACACGAAAAGAATGCCGCCTTGCCGCCTTTTTCGGTGATGGCTTTGACGCGGGCCAGGCCGCGTTCCTCATTGCGACCGAGCACGGCGACTTTTGCACCCGCCGCGCCGAGGCCTTCAGCCAGCGCGCCACCCAACACTCCGGTGGCGCCAATAACGACCGCCACTTCGCCATTGAGGGAAAATAAATCTGTTCGTGTTTGCATAAAATTTCACGCCGGAGCCAGTGCAGGTTGCCCAAAGCTACTCAACAATTCAAACGAATTTACTTTAGCGCTGCACCCGCGCGCTGCCGCCGCCCATGGTCTTCTCGACTTCCTTACGCGTGGCCATGCTCGTGTCGCCGGGCGTCGTCGAAGCGAGCGCGCCGTGCGCCGCGCCGTAATCCACAGCCTTCTGCGCGTCGTTGAATTCGAGAAAACCGAATTGCAGGCCGCTGGCAAAGCTGTCACCGCCGCCAACGCGGTCCAGAATTTCCAGCTCCGGATATTTCCGACTCTCGAAAAACTTCCCGTCGTGCCAGAGAATCGCGCTCCAGTCGTTCTTCGTCGCGGTGATGACGCGGCGCAGCGTCGTCGCGGCCACCTTGAAGTTTTTAAACTCCTTCACCGCCGTTTCAATCATGGCCTTGAACGCATCCGTCTCAATCTTGCTCAAGTTGTGGTCCGCGCCCTTGACCTCGAAGCCGAGGCTCGCGGTGAAATCCTCCTCGTTGCCGATCATCACGTCCACGTATTTGGCGATCTCGCGGTTGACCTCCTGCGCCTTCTTGAGGCCGCCGATGGATTTCCAGAGCGACGGGCGGTAATTCAAATCGTAACTGACAATCGTGCCGTGCTTCTTCGCGGCTTTCACCGCGTCAATCGTCAATGCCGCCGTCGTTTCGGACAACGCGGCGAAAATGCCGCCGGTGTGGAACCAGCGCGCGCCGAGCTTGCCGAAAATGTTTTCCCAGTCGAAATCGCCGGGCTTGAGCTGCGACGCGGCGGAATTGCCGCGATCCGGCACGCCGACCGCGCCGCGGACGCCAAATCCGCGTTCGGTGAAATTCAAGCCGTTGCGGATGCTGCGACCGATGCCGTCGTCGGGACGCCACAAAATGAAGTCCGTGTCCACACCGCCCTGCATGATGAAATCCTCGATGAGATGGCCGACCTCGTTGTCCACCAGCGCGGTGCAGGTGGCGGTCTTCTGCCGGAAACATTTGCGCAGGCCGCGCGAGGTGTTGTATTCGCCGCCACCTTCCCACGCGGTGAAATGCCGCGCGGTGCGGATGCGGCCTTCGCCGGGGTCGAGCCGCAGCATGATTTCGCCGAGTGAAATCTGGTCGAATTTGCAGGATGATTTGTCGCGTAGTTGAATGCTCATAAATTTTTGTTCATTAAATTGCTGACACGGATTTCACAGATTGACACAGATTAAAAGCAAATCCCATCCACGAAAATCCGTGCAATCCGCTTCAAATTTTTTTGTTTATCTGTGTCATTGTTTCAAACCTGCACCGTTTTGAACTCAGCCAGGTTCCACGGCGTTTCACCGACTTCACTGGCGAGATGATTCAGTTCCTCGATTTCCGCCTTGGTGAACAGCAGACCGCCGTGCTTTTTTGAAAGCTCGCCGTTGCGCGCTTCCGGCTGGCCGGGCAGCAGGCATTTCTCGTTGCCGTGGCCGAGGATGTCGGCGATGACCGCCTTGACGTTTAGCGCCTGCGAACGGCCATTGGCGTAATCGTTGCCCTTAATCGCGTCGGGATGAATGACCTGGAAGAAAAATGTCGAGGCGCGCTTTTCATTCGCGTCGCCGAGAGAAGTTCCGCGGATTTGCGGCAGGCCACCGCCGATGAACCCGGCGTAAAGCTCGTCAATCAAACCGAGCCCGTAGCCCTTGTGCTGGCCGAAGGGCAGCAATGCGACAGCTTTGTTCGGATCGGTCGTTTCCCTGCCCTCGGCATCCACTGCGCAGCCGGGTGGAAGCTGTTTGCCTTCGCGTTTCATCACCTGCACGCGGCCCATGGCGACGGTGGAAGTCGCCCAGTCAATCACGATGGGAAAGCCAATTGCGTCCTGCGTGGGGAACGCCCATGAATGCGGGTTGGTGCCCATCGTCGGCGACTTGCCGCCGAACGGCACGACCTCGGACGTGGCCGAGGTGCAATTCGTGTAGGCGAGATAGCCCTTGAGCGCGGCGTCCATCACGTAACCGCCGCCCCAGAGATAATGCGTCGCGTTGTCCACGCTCACCATGCCCACGCCGAATTTGTCGGCGAGTTTCATGCAGGTATCCATCGCCTCATAGGCGACGGCCTGGCCGAGCTTGAAATGCGCGTTCCAGATTTCGGCGGCGGCGAAGCGCGACGGCAGCTTCTCGATCTTTGCACCGGGTTTCCAGCGGCCGACCTTGCTGCCGAACAATTCGTCGAGGTGCAGCGCCTTGATTGCGTTGTGCGTGCGGATGCCGTAATACGACGCGCTGGAACAAAACCGCGCGCCGGCGGCGGCCTCGGCGGCGGTGTAGCCGCGCGACAAATACGCCTTTGTGACGAGTGAATCGTGTTTTTCCCTGGGAATAATGAAATATGTTTCGGGCATAATTTTTTTGGTAAAAATTATAAGCGCATCAAGCCACTTTTTTCACCGGCACTTCGGGATTGACCTGTGCGATGGGTTTTTCGCCGTTCATCGCAAGGATTAGGTTTTTCACGGAGGTTGTGGCCTGGCGCACGACGCTTTCGTAAGTGCGGGACGCAACGTGCGGCGTGCAGACGACATTCGGCAATTTGAGCAGCGGATGGTCCGCCGCCGGCGGTTCCTGGTCTAAAACGTCGGTGCCGTAACCGCCCACCTGACCCGCCTTCAGCGCGGCCACCATGTCATTGGTATGCACGACTTCGCCTCGCGCGCAGTTTAAAATCAAGACACCTTTCTTCATTTTGGCGAACGCCGCGGCATTGATCATGCCGCGCGTTTCCGCGGTCAGATTTGTGTGAAGCGAAATGTAGTCGCTCGCGGCAAAAATCTCGTCCAGCGTGGCCGCGCGTTTCACGTTGTGGTCTTTCGCAAATATTTCATCCCAATAAACATCAAAGCCAATCACGTTCATGCCAAATGCGCGGGCGCGAATCGCGACTTCCTTGCCAATGCGGCCCAGTCCGACGATGCCGATGGTCTTCTCCAGGAGTTCGTGGCCGGTCTTGCGTTTCCAATTCGTTTTGGCGTCGCCACTGCGGGTGGAGTCGGTGTGAAACAGAAAATTCTTCTCCAGCGCGAGCAACAAAAGAAAATTATGCTCGGCAACCGTCGTGTGATTGACTCCGGGGGTGAAGAGCAACGGAATTCCAAATTCCGTGCAGCTTTTCACGTCAATCTTGTCCACGCCGATGCCGTATTTGCTGATGACCTTGAGTTTCGGGCGCGCCTTTTCCAGCACCTTGCGTGTGATGGCGTCGTCGCCGCAAATGTAGCCATCCACGTCACCGACGAGCTTGAGCGTGTCGGTTTCGTTGAGAGGGCCGCGTGCGCGGATGATTTCCCAGCCTGTATTGGCGAGCAAATCGTGGTGCGCGCCGGGGGTGTCTTGAAATGAAGTGGTCGTAAGCAGGATTTTCATAAAATTCATCTAAAAGATTTCAGCCTTTAAAGATGCAAAAAAAGAACCTCCGTGGCAATCACGGAGGTTAAGCAAAAATTGCGAAAAGCGATGAAAATCTTGCACTCAACCCACACCCAAATCCGAGCTGCGCCATCGAATTCAGGCGAGTTTGCACCTGTTTTGTGAGGCTGGTGAAAACCATCGAGACATGGTAGCCGGCGTGTTTGTTGCCATCGCAGGCGATGACCACGCCGTGGCAGTGCAGCCTGCCGCCGCCACCCGGCGGTTGCAGGGCCACGGTCATTTCCGCCCACGGATTGAACGGCGTGGGGCTGCGGAACTCGATGCCGCTTTTGTGGATGACAACGGTATCGGCAGACAGCTCCAAGCTTGCCTGCCGCGCTTCAACCGTCACTGGTTGTTCAAACGAACCGCACCGACGTATTTTTTTGCGCTCATAAAGTCGAATTACACTAGCACGTTGTTGGAATCCGTCAAATTAGCCAATGCCATTTTCACAATTAGTTTTACCATTCGATGACTGCCGCGCCCCACGTCAGCCCGGCACCGAAAACGATGAGCAGGAGCAAGTCGCCGCGCTGGATTTTGCCCGATGCGACCGCCTCGTCCAGCGCGATGGCCACCGACGCCGCCGAGGTGTTGCCGTAGCGTTCCACGTTGATGAACATCTGGTCCGGCGTCGCGCCGAGGCGCTCGCCAACCGCGTCAATGATGCGGCGGTTGGCCTGATGAGGTATGACACATTTGATCTGCGAAATGTTCAATTCGCACCGACGCAACACCTCCTGCGCCGCCGAACACATCGCCTGCACGGCGTTTTTGAAGGTTTCCTTGCCGCTCCATCCGCAGGAAATGCATGCGCGCGTCCACGGAATCTTTTGAGGCCGGACAGCGGCTGCCGCCGGCGGGCATGAACAGCAGGTTCGCCTTGCCGCCATCCGCGCCCATCACCGCCGTCAGCAGGCCGTGCGAATTTTCCCGGTTCTGCAACACCGCCGCACCCGCGCCATCGCCGAACAGGACGCAGGTATTGCGGTCCTTCCAGTCGGTGATGGCCGAAAGCTTTTCCGCGCCGATGACCAGCACGGTGTCGTAGGTGCGCGACATGATGAACTGCTGGCCGATTTCCAGGCCATAAATGAAACCGGAGCACGCGGCTTCGAGATCGAACGCCGCCGCGTGTTTCGCACCAATTTTCTGCTGGACGAAGCACGCAGTCGCCGGAAACGGCATGTCCGGCGTGATGGTGGCGACGATGATCAAATCAATCTGGCTGGCAATGACGCCGGCCATTTTCATCGCGCGCTGGGCGGCCTTCGCCGCCATATCGGAGGTGAATTCATCCTTCGCCGCCATGCGCCGCTCCTTGATGCCGGTGCGCGTGGTGATCCATTCGTCGGACGTGTCCACGAGTTTTTCCAGGGCGGCGTTGGTCAAAACCTTCTCCGGCACATACGAGCCGACGCCGGTGATGGAGCAGGTGCGGCCTTGAAAATTAAATTTGGCGCGCGGATTTTTGAATTTGGGGCTCATGCGGGAATGGGAACTTCCGCCGCGGCGAGTTTTTCGTTCGCGCGGGCGATTTCAGCGGCAATGATTTCGTTGACGTGGTGCTGGACTGCCTCGGCGGTCACCCGCAGCGCGCTGGCAACGGCGCGTTCGCGCGCGGAGGCATGCGCCTTGAACACCATGCCGTTGAAGCCGAGCAGCGGCGCGCCGCCGTGGACTTCCGGGTCCATCCGGCGGCGGATGGTTTGAAAGGCGCCCTTGGCCAGAAACGCGCCAATCTGCCGTTTGGTGTTGTGCATCAACTCGCGTTTCAGCATCGAGAACATCGCAACGGCGAGGCTTTCGGCGGTTTTCAAAACGATGTTGCCGACAAAACCGTCGCACACGACGACGTCCACGTGGTCCTTGAACAAATCGTGCCCCTCGACGTTGCCGATGAAATTCAAATCCAGCTTTTGGCAGAGTTTGAAGGCTGCCAGGGTGAGTTCGTTGCCCTTGGAATCCTCGGTGCCGATGCTCAAAATGCCGACGCGCGGCCTTTTGCGGCCCAGCACTTCGCGGGAATAGACGCTGCCCATCACGGCGAACTGGGCGAGGTGCAGCGGTTTGCACTCGATGTTCGCGCCCGCGTCGAGCAGCACAAATTCATTTCCCTGCCGCGGGATGACCGTGGCGATGCAGCCGCGATCCACGCCGGGAATGCGACCAACCTTGAACGTGGCCGCCGCGAACAGGCCGCCTGTGTTGCCGAGCGAAACCAGGGCGTCGGCCTTGCCTTCGCTGACCAGATCCGCGGCGCGGGCGATGGAAGAATCCTTTTTTTTGCGCAAGCGCCACAGCCGGTTTGTCGTCCATCTCGACGACTTCGCTGGCGTGAACGACACGCACGCGATGGTCGCGAAAACCGCGCTCGGGCAGCGCAGCGTGGATTTCGGCCTGATGGCCGACGAGAAAAACGGCGGTAATATTTTTGTTGTCTTCCAATGCCTTTTTGACGCCGGCAATGACAACGCCACAACCATGATCGCCGCCCATGACATCCACTGCAATTCGCATAGGTGAATGACGCGGAAATGCTCCGCGAACTGACTGAAAAATCAGGCGCCCGCCGTGACGCTCAAGACCTGACGGCCCTTGTAAAAGCCGCAGGCCGGGCAGACCCGGTGTGGAATGGCCGGCTCGCCGCATTGCGGGCATTTGCCCAGTTGCGGCAGTTTCAGCACGCTGTTATAAGCGCGGCGCATTTTCTGCCGGCTCGTTGACGGTTTGCGTTTAGGAACACCCATAATTCAAATCACAGTTTCAGTTTATCCAGTTCAGCCCAGGCGGCGGACTCCGATTTGTCCCTGCCGCCGGTTTTTCGGGCCTGGCTTTTCTTCAATCCGCCGCAATCCGGTTTGCACAGTGGATGCTGCGGAAACTCAAGGAGCATATCTTCGCGCACAAACGGAGTCAAGTCCACGCAATCATTGTTCACGGGCACCTTTTCCTCGCCCGCCAGCGGCAGATGGCACGCCCAATCCTCCAGAACCAGCCTATGCTTGAACGATTTCAGGCAGCGGACGCACTGGCAGTCCAAATCCAACTGCAACGAGCCGGTCACGAGCAGCGCATCGTCCAATTTTTCGACGGTCAAATCGTAGCGCAGCGGCTGTTCCGCGCGAATCATCTCGTCGCGCAGGCCCAAATCCAGTTCGGCGGCGGCGAGTTCGCCTTCCAGACGGATTTCGTGCGCCTCCAGATGGCGAAGATTGACCGAAAGCATGAGCCAGTTTAACGCAAAGGCGCAAAGGCGCAAAGGTGCAAGTTGGATTGGTGGATTATTGGAAAACCCCGTTCATCCAACAATCCAATCACCCGTCAAACCGTCTATTCTGCCGCGGCTTCAGTTTTTTTATCAGGGCGGTTTTCACGTGCGGCGGCACAAACGAACTGACATCGCCGCCCAATCGCGCGATTTCCTTCACGATGCGCGAACTCAAAAACGTGTAGGTGTCCTTCGGCATCATGAAAATGGTCTCGAAATTGTCGTTCAGCTTGCGGTTCATCAGCGCGAGCTGGAATTCAAATTCAAAATCCGAGACGGCGCGCAGGCCGCGCACCACCGCCTGCGCCTTCTGGCGCGCGACGTATTCGATGAGCAGGCCCTCAAAACTGTCGGCCTCGACATGCGGCAGGTGGCGGATGGCGGCCTTCACCATCGCCAGCCGTTCGGCGAGCGTGAACAGCGGATTCTTGGAGTCGTTTTTGGCGACGGCCACGACGACGCGGTCAAACAATTTGGCCGCGCGCTCGATCACGTCCAGATGGCCGTTGGTCAGCGGGTCGAAACTGCCGGGATAAATCGCGGTTCGCATCATTAAACTATGAGTTTTCAGTTAAATATCACCAGTCCAGACATTTTAACCATAAATTAAGAACTTAAAACTTAAAATTTTCCGGTTCAATGGCTCTCGCGCTGGATGATTCCGGTGAACGAGGTTCCCTCGCCGGGCTTTGTGGAAGAGAAAAGTTCCTCGTCGAAACGGCGACGCGCCGGGCGGACGCCATGGAACCTCGTAAATCTTCACCTCGCGCGACGATGCCCTTGACCTTCACCGGCGGCAGGGCAATGCATGTCGCCGCCAATTCCGGATCGTCGCGGAGCAAATGGGTGTAAGTCGCCTCGCTGATGATGATGCGGCTGCGGCCGGAAACGGCTTCGAGCCGGCTGGCGAGGTTCACTTCGCGTCCGAAAACGGTGTAATTCAAAAGGTGTTCGTTGGAACCCATCAAGCCGACGGTGGCCATGCCGGTGTTGATGCCGCTGCCGAGCGTCAAAATCGCCAGTTTGGGTTTCGGACGCGTGCCGCCGCCCATCATGTTTTCCAGTTCGCGTTTCTGGTTTTCCTCGACGCGTTTCAAATTCATTTCATAAATGGCCCGTTGCGCGTCAATCGCGGCGCGCACGCAGGCGGCGGCGTGCTTTTTGTTCGGAAGCGGCGCGTTCCAAAACGCCATCGCGCAGTCGCCGATGTATTTGTCGAGCGTACCGTTGTGCTTCTTGATGGCGTCGGCGACGGCGCCCAGATAAAGGTTCACGGTGGCGAGCGTTTCGCGCGCCTCCTCGTTGATGGCAGCCTCGGCATCCGCGCCGGAAAGGTTGTGTTCGCGGATGTATTCCAGCACCTTCGCCTGGCTCTCGTCGGTGAACTGGGTGAAGCCGCGCACGTCGGAGAACCAGACCGTGATTTCCTGGCGCCCGCCGCCCAGCGAAAGTTTTTCCACCTGCGAGCAATTCGTTGACGACATCGGGCGAGACGATCCTTGAAAAGACGGATTTGACATGGCGCTTCTGGCTTTCCTCGAACATGACGCGATAGGCGACCAGCATCAAATGTTCCATCAACATCGCGCCGCCAATCGGAAAAACCAGCGGCAGCCAAAAACGGAATCGAACAAAGGCAAAAAACGCGACGGCAACGTAAATCGCCGCGAGCAGGAAAGTTCCGCCCGCCGCCGAGAACGCGCGCAGTTGCCAGGTGAGAAACACGGTCAGCACGCCGAGGAAAATGATGAGCGCCAGTTCCAACGGCAGCGACGCGCGGCGGATGAATTGCCCGGTGATGACGGAATTGGCGACGTTCCAATACTGGCTGACGAGGAAAGTGTCGCGTTCCAGCGGCGTCGCGCCGCGGTCGGTCAGGTTGTTGCCTTGCGCCGTCGAACCGACGATGACGAGCTTGTCGCGAAAGTCGTCGACCAAGCCGTTGGTCTCGCCGGACAACCTTTGTTTGTCCTGCCAGAGCAGGCTTTCAATCGGCGCGCCGAGCAGATGCGGGTCGTTCGGCGTCAGCCGCCAATCAATGAAAAAATAGCCGTCGGCATCAACGGGAATTGTTCGCTCGATTCCGTTTGCGCCGCGCAAAATGATTTTTCCCTGCGGCAAATCCACTTCGGCGTTTTGCAGATCAAGATGCAATGCCTGTGCGGCGAGGACGATGCCCATCTGCCAGACGCGCTCGTCGGTGAAGGCTTTGGCCCTGGGCGCGACGCCGGGCGGGAGTTTGTCGCCGACCAAATCGGCGAGGGCAAAATCGTTTCCGCGTCCACGGGAACTTCAACCGTGTTTGTCGTCCCGGTTTGCGGCAAAATAATTTTGCCGGGCGCGAATTTTGCGTTCGCCAAATCCAAGCCGAAATCCTCCGCCGCTTGTTTGAAAAGCGGATGCCAGTTGCGATAAATCGTGGATGGCCTTGACCGCGCGCAAAACGCCGTCCGGAGTCTTTTTCCGTCGAAATGTCGCCGAGCGCGAGCGCGTTTGTCGCGAACACATCCGGCAGCGGCGCGTCGCCGGTCGTCGGCCGAGAATCACGTTGGTTGCGCGGCGCATTTGCAGCGCCAAAATAATCGTCAGATTCAACCAGACTGCCGTCGGCCATCTGCACGGGCGGATGGTCGGGACGCAATTCCTCGAACAGAACGTCGAACGCGACGGCCTTCGCGCCCTGCGCCGAAAGTTCCTCGACGAGCCGGCCATAGACCTGGCGCGGCCAGGAAAGTCCGAAATGAAAGCCGACGCTTCCGTTTTGCACGGCGGTGATGCTGGAATCCTCGATGGCGACGAAGGCGAGGTTGGTGGCGACCGGCGCGGCGAAATGGAGCGCGGTTTTTGCGCGCAAGTCATAGGTCATGCGCTCCAGCCGCTCGAAGAAATCCAGCCGCAGCAGCCGCAGGCCGCAAACGAGCGCGAGGACGGCGAGCGGCCAGAATGACCGGCGCGCGTTTGAGCGGCTTGAGTTTCACGCCATCGGATTAAACAAAAAACCAGAGCAACTCAAGGCTGCTCTGGTCTTGAAAAACGCTACTGATTCCGTCCTACTGTTAGTGCTTCCCTGCCGTCGGGGACAAGTGAAAATCGCCATTCTCCCGTTATAGGTTACGCGTCTCTCGCCGCAGGTGTCAGTACTGTCGTGCCGTCGGTGAAAAAAGTATGTAATCAGTGTTATCGAGTATGCCTGCCTTGGTGTAAGTGTAGACAACTCCGGTGGTGACTCCGCCACTAGGCGATACAACCACGTTGGCCGGATTGAACTGTTCGCCAGCAGTCACAACCTCGGCGACGGTAGTTGTAGTACCGTTGGGCAGCGTGACAACGGCCGAGACCACCACGGAGCCTTGATAAACCGTGAGAGTGCCATTGGCACCAATCGAGAATGCCGTGCCGCGAACGCCAGCGATGCCGGTGGGGGTTTTGACCAGGAAAACGGACGCCGCGGAAATTTTCTTGACGTTGCCGAAGATGTGCCCCTGTTGCAGATTCAGTTCCGTGTCGTTGACGACGTCCACACCCGTGTTCGATGTCAACAATTTGTCAATGGCCAGCACGGTGTCAGCCGCCAAGCGGATGACGTCTTGTTGCGCCGTGGCCTTAAAGGGAGCCAGTCGTAAGACCGCAGTCCAACAGGAAGCGCGCCATCTTGACCCGGGACTGGAACAATTTGCGGGACTGATTTTGTCGCTCAAGATGATATCCACCAAGGAATCGGCTCCGGTACGAATCACGTCGCCGGCGCCGAGGGTCTGGCCGACGACAAGCGCATGCCACACGCCGTCACCGAGGGAATACTGCGCATTATTCCCCAGAATGCGAAGAACGGTGACGTGGCCTTGCGTGGTAGTGGACTGGGCATACGCGCCGGTGGCCAGCGTCAAGAACCAAACCGCCCACCAGCGCCGAAACGAAAGCTTGAACAAATTTCATAATGATTTTCCTAATTTGACTTTCCGACTGCACAGTATAAAAGCGGAAAGCCAAATGTCAACCGAAAATTCCCGGTTTTTTCCTTTCAAAAACCGGGGGGCAGAAGGCTCTTGCCGGAGGCGTTTTCGACCAGTTTTTGCTCGACCAAATCGAGATAGGAGTGGCGCGATCGACATTTTCGTCCCATTCGAGCTGCAGCGAACGCTCCAGCCACTCGCGGGCGGCGAGGATAATCGCCCACCTGGACATAATGCCAGCCGATGTTGGCGACGGTGAAATAGCCGTTGGGATCGAGCGACTCGGCGCGGCGGTAAAATGGGCCGGCCTCGGCGTGGCGGTCCAGCCAGTCCAGGCACATGCCGGTGCGCAAATCATTGTAGCCGTCGATACGGGTCGAGCTGCCGGGCGCGCGCATACCAGCGGATGGCCGTTTCCGCCTGCGCCGCATAATCCAGTGTTCGCCTTCGAAACTTTGGATGCGATACGCCTCGCCGATGTTGTAGGCCGTTTCAAAATTTTCCGGCTCGGCGGCGAACGCCTTTTCCAGCAGCGCCGCCCGGTCCAGCACCAGCAATGAAGGCGCTTGCGCGCGCGCCAGCCAGATAGTTTTCATCGCCGCGCCGCCAGCCCTGCCAGCCCAGATACACGACGACGCCAGCGAGCGCGGCCGTTGCCAGCAATCTGACGGGCAGCCGCGCGTTCAACCAGTAACGTTCCGTCGCAAACCGCAGGTTGCTGGTCAGCAACGCCAGCAGCGTGACGCCCAAAATCGCATTGGCAGGAATGTGCAGATTGAAATCAACGACGGAATGAGCCGCCAGCGCGAGCAATCCGGCGGACGCGCCGAGGAAAAAGGCGAACCGGTTGCTCGCGCCGCGGCCGCCAAGATCTCTTTCCGACGCGATGGACACGCTTTCGTGTTTCCCACAAGCCGGCTGCAAACGTCGCCATGCCCGCCAGAACGATGATGCCGCCAGCCGTTCCCCAGTCGGCCAGCAGGTTCAAGTAATCATTGTGCGCGCGGTCGGGCCGGTGCTTGGATGCGCTCCGGACGGTATTCGCGGAAGCGATAATCGTAATGCGCCGGGCCGACGCCCCACCAGAAATGATCCAGCCACATCCGTTCCGCCGCCGTCCACATTTCGCGCCGAAAATCGAGTTCAACCTGGCCGGTGCTCACCGTCCCCTCCACGCGCGAAATGTAACTGAACGTCTTCGCCAGATAAATTTTTGTGAAGCACGCGCCGCCGCCGATGAAAACCAGCAGCAGCAGCAACGCCGGAATCCGGTGATTCCGATGGCCGATCAAAATGCCGAGCAGCGCCAGCATACCGATGGCCGCCGCCGCCCAGCCGCCCCGCGAAAACGTCACCGCCAGCCCCGCCGCCATGACCAGCGCCGCATAACCGAGAAAAATCCGCGTGACCGGCTTCATCCGCCCGGCCAGAACGTAGGCGGTGGCCAGCGGCAGAAGCATTTCGAGAAAACCGGCCAGGTTGTTCGGCGAAATGTAAGTGCCGGACGCGCGCCCCGGATAGGGCGAGGTGAAATTCCAGACGCGGTTCGAGTGCGTGAAGAATTGATAGACCGCAAAGGCGGAAATGGCCATCGCCAGAAAAATCAGGGTGAACCCGATGATTTGCGCCGTTTCCTGCCGGTAAAGATTGTTGACGATGGCAAAAAAAAGGAACGCATACATCAGCACCTGGATCATCTCCAGCCGCGCGACGAATTCGATGTCCGCCGTGAGATAACGCGCGATGGCGTAAATCGCGAACGCCAGCACCACCCAGCAAATCGGCGGCCAGAGCAATTGCGGCTTGGGGCTGACCCAAATCCGCAGCGCCCACAAAAGCATCACGCCGATGGTGAGTCCCTGGATGACGAGAAATTCCGGCGCATTCACCGCCCCCATCGCCAGCGGGCCGAAAACCAGGATGGCGAGCACGAGGCCCAGAATTCCCCGCTCGCAAAATTTGTCCAATGCTTCACGATTCATTTTGGTCTGCGTAAAAATGAACGGCGCTGGCGGGCGAGTAAAGCGGATTTGCCGGGCAGTCGCGGGCCACTGCAAGTAGAAATTCGCTTGCGTCCAAGTCCGCGTGAACGGACGAGCTTTGCATCAGCAACCATGAGTCAAATGCTGCAAATTGCGCTCGCATGAAATTGCTTGCTCCCGTCCGCAAACGGCACGAGCTTTGCACTGGCTCCATGAGTCCAATCACTGCAAATCGCAGTGGACGCCGCATTGCCGGCCATCGGTCTTGTCTTCAAATCGTCTGGTTCACCGTCGCGCTGCGCTCAAGCGGAGCGACGACCCGTCGAAGCTGATTTTCAAGGTGGCTTTCACGATCCGCTTCGTGATTTTCGGCTTTCGGGTGGCCAATGCACCTGGCGGCGCTTTTGTTAGCCAGGCTCCATTGAATTGATGGCGATCATTCTAAGCATCGTCTGGACATCCGCAGATTCAGCGACTTATTTTCCAAATCAATCACCTCGCTTTATGACGGCGGCACCGAACCGCCGGAGCCGAAGCCGTATTATTCCATCGCGCTTGCCAAACGGAAATTACACCGGCCACTCGAAGCGATTGTGGAAATCCGCAAGCAGCTTGCCAGGTTCCCGACCGATTTCGAAGGCGTCAGCCTGCTGGCCGACCATCCAAGCCGAGGACATGAAGGATTTGCCCGGCGCGGAAATGACGCTGAACCATTTCTGCGATTCACCCGCCGCGCCGCCCAGACAGGTCGCCGCCGCGTTCACCCAGCTCGCCGACTGGCATCTCAAACTCGCGCAGGACGCCGATTCCGCGCGCGCCGCGCTGGAAAAAATCATCGCAAAATTTCCCGACACCGATACTGGCGCTGGCGGCGGCGCAACGCATCGCGCATCTGGGCGGCGTGGAAAAAATCATGCTGGCCGCGCAAGACCGCCAGCCGATGGCGATGCCGGAAGGCGTCAAAAGCATCGGGCTGCGCGATTCCCTGCGGGATTTGATTCCCGCCGAAACCGATCCCGCGAAACTGGTGGCGGATTATGTGAAGCATCTGGAGCAGCATCCACTCGACACCGAGGCGCGCGAGAAACTCGCCATCCTTTACGCAGCCCATTACAAGCGGCTCGACCTGGCGACGAACGAGCTCGCGCAACTCATCAACGAGCCGAACCAGCCGCCCAAGCACGTGGCGCACTGGCTGAACCTGCTCGCCGATTTGCAGATTCGCAGCGGCGCGGACTACGACACCGTGCGGCCGACCCTGGAAAAAATCATCGAACGATTTCCCGACATGGCCGTGGCGGAACTCGCGCGGTCGCGCCTGGCGCATTTGAAACTGGAAATCAAGGGGCAAAAGAAGAAACGCCGGGCACGAAGCTCGGCGTTTACGAACAAAACATCGGCCTGAAATACGGCTCACGGCATTGATTGCAGTTGCAGCGCGATTTCCTTCTCCAGCTCATGCACGAGGTCCTGGTCGCGGAAACCGGCGCGGGTGCGGGCCTGCACCGTCACCTCGGTGATTCTCGGATCCACCGGCGCGACGCTGATCCAGACGTTCCGCGAGTTCACCTTGCCATACATTGACCGCATGCCGTTGGTGGTGTCGTGCGGAATGTATTCCGTGAGCAGCACCCCGTTGTTGTTCAGCACGGTGACGGATGCCTGATAAACCTGATCCGGCGTCCGTGGATACCGGCCCGAAAACCTGTCCTCGCCGAACGACATCGCCGGCGTCTTGGTGCCGCTGACCGTTGAGATGCAACCGGTGGCAAGGAGAACCATGCCCAACTCCGGCAAACGCTGCTAAAATGTTCGTCTTCATATTGGCCACAGTCCAATCCAAACCGCGCCCCGCGTCAAGCACGATTCGCGCTGCCAGCCATCCCTCATATCAGGGCAAAGCCGGTCACGTTTCCCGCTGGCTGAATTCGCGGATCATCGCCTTCCACCACGGCGCGAGCTTTTCCTCCGGTCGCAGCCACGCCTGCTGATGCAGCCACACCATCACGCGCTGGTCGGCCATCACCGCCATGCGCTCGGCTGATGTCAATTTGTCCGGCCCGGCGGCCAGAAGTTTTTCGCCGAGCGCGCCGACCGCTTCGCTGCCGGCGCCGAGTTTGGCAAGCTGCTCGGCGTAGGTGGGGTTCAGCTGTTTTTCGCGCAGCAGCGAGACATGAATGGCGTTGACGTAAGGATCGAGAACGGCCTCGGCCAGCCCGGCGTACGGACGGCGCGGCGCGGCTTCGCCGGCGGCGGGCGGTGGTGTCGCCGGTGATTTCATGCACCTTCATCCGCGCGCGCAGGGCGACGAGTTCGGGCGGCGGCGCGGTTTCCTCCGGCGTGAGGAACAGTCCCAGCTTCCGCAATCGCGCGCCGAGGTGCCGCCGGCTGGTGAGCACGCTCAACGGGATGGACAGCGCCATGCCCGCCAGCACGGGCGTGAACCACCAGAACAGCGTCGGGCCGAGCCACCACATGAACGCGCCCCACACCAGCCCGATGAGCGTGTGCCCCCAATGCCGCCGGAGCGCGAAGCCCCAAGTCGTGCCGGCGTCGGTGCGCGCGGGCGGCGACCAGCCGACGCTGACGCCGAGCAGGTTGGTGATGACGAAGCGCGTGTGCCAGAGCATTTGCAGCGGCGCGTGCAGCGTTGAGAAAATGGTTTCGCCGACGACGCCCGCCGTGGCGCGCGCGAGGCCGCCATACGCGCGGCGGCGCGGCCAGTCATACGCGAGGTCAATCAGCGCGAGGAATTTGGGCAGCATGATGACGACCATGCAGATGACGAAAACGAGCAGGGCGTGGGCGGTGGCGCTCAAGTTCAAATACGGCGTGAAGGCGTGAACGGGAATGTCCGACAGGCCGGTGTGTCAGGTGGAACCAGCAAATCCAGTTGAACGTGAGCAGGAACGCGAGCCACAGCGGGCCGGTGAGGTAGCCGCAGATGCCGAGCGCCAGATGCAGCCGGCTCACGCCGCGCAAACCCTTGGCGAAGAGCACGAGGCCGTGCTGCAAATTGCCCTGGCACCAGCGGCGGTCGCGCCGGGCGTTTTCAATCATCGTCTGCGGCGCTTCCTCGTAACTGCCTTCGAGGTCGTAGGCGAACCAGACCTCCCAGTTTTCGCGCAGCAGCAGCGCGGCCTCGACGAAATCGTGGCTCAAAATCTGGCCGCCGAACGGCTTGCGTCCGGGCAGTTGCGGCAAATCGCAGAACTGCATGAACGGCTCGGTGCGGATGATGGCGTTGTGTCCCCAGTAATTGCCGAGGTCGAGCGCCCAGTAATTCAGGCCGGCGATGAACACGGGCGCGTAAAGGCGGTTGGCAAACTGCTGGATGCGGCCGAACGGCGATTCCGCGTTGACGACCCCCGGCACGGTCTGGATGAGGCCGACGGTCGGGTGCGCTTCCATCAATTTGACCAGATCCACAAGCGTTTCGCCGCGCATGACGCTGTCGGCGTCGCAAACCATGAAGTAGCGGTAGCGGCGGCCCCAGGCGTTGAGGAAATCGCTCACGTTGCCGCTCTTGCGGCCCTCGTTGTTCAGGCGGCGGCGGTAATAAATTTTGCCGAGCGCGTCCAGATCGCGAACCAATTCCTGCCAGCGGCGCTCCTCCTCGACCCATTTGTCCGGGTCGGTCGAGTCGCTCAAGATGAAAAAGTCGAAGCGCTCCAGTTGCCCGGTCCGTTCGAGCGATTCGTAGGTGGCGCGCAGCCCCTCGTAGGCGCGCACGACGTTTTCGTTGTAAACCGGGAAGACAATCGCCGTGCTCGTGCCGTCAATCTTCTGGTCGCGGAAATTTTTCAGCGCGGTGATGCGCCGCCGCGTGCCGAACGTCCGCAGGAAAAATCCATACACGCCGTGCATGCAGCCGACGGCCGCGAACCACATCAAGACCACGAACAGCACCAGCAGCACGGTGCAGGAGGCGGACCAGCCCGTGCGCCAGAGCAAATCGGCAAAGAGCATCGAGACCAGGCCGGTGAGCAGCAGCGCCCACGAAAAGAAAATAAAGAGCCGCCAGCCGCGACGGATGCGCGGCAGCGCGGCGGACGAAACAGTCGGTGCGGCGGCCATGTCAGTGATGGAGGTTGTTGAACCCGTCAATCATCAACGACAGTTGCGATTTCACCTCTTCAAATCCTCCGTGGGTGAGCCAGAAAATGGCGATGAGCAGCAGCGCGAACAGCGTCCAGGCCACGACCATGCGGAAATAGGGCATCTGTCCCAGGCTGGTCAGCGTGGCGATGGGGCCGAGGTCCAGGGGGCGCGGCGTCATTTTGGAAAGTTGGAAATCCGGGCCGGCGCGCAAGAAGGCCTCGCGCATGGCGGTGGTGAATTCCTCCGGCCACGGGCTGGGGCGCAAAAACTGTTCCTGCCATTTGCCCGGCATGTCGGCCAGCAGCAGCGCGAGCCGCCCGCGCGTGGAAAGCGTCTGGTCGGCCTTGGTGGGCGGCGATTGCAAAACCTCGGCGAACCATTCGGTGACGAGGTGGTCCATCTCCTCGGCGGCGAGCTGCGTGGCGGAGCGTTCCGGCTCGGCGGGCGCGCGGCGCATGGCGCGGTCCAGCACGCGCAGGACGAGCTGGCCAAGCAGCGCCTTGTTGCGAACGCGCAGGGCGTGAAAGTAATTCTCCACCTTCACGTAGGCGGCGTTCCATTCTTCCAGCGGTCGTCCGGCCAAGCTGGCCGGAAATGCCGGTCAAGGCTTCCGTATTCACGGCGGACTCCATTGGTAAGCCCAAGTCTCGCTCAAAATGTTGGTTCCCATTTGCAGCGTGCAGCGCAGGTCCACCGGATCGGTGTTGCCGGGCTTCGGCTGCATTTTCAGGACCACGCGCCAGCCATTGAGGAACGGGTTGGGAAGAACGAGATTGTCCACAATGGCGGCGTTGGTGCTGCAATTGGCGATGGCCTGCGGCGGATCGCTTTCGGGAATGGCGGCCAGTTTCGGCCCGACAAAATCAATGACGAACTGCCGCGCGTTCTGGAAATGCGAGTCAATGCCAACGCGGGTGGAGACGGCGCGGTTTTCGGAAAGATTCAGGTCTGCGGCGCCGCTCTGCCAGTAAAGCCGGTAGCCGAAGCGGTAAGCTTGCAGCGGCGCGGGTTTGTCCTTCGGATCCCAAAACGCCACGATGTTGTCCAGTCCCTCGTAGGTGGTGCTCAATTCCACCAGATGCAAATCGCCGTCGTGCCAGTCGCCGCGCGGCTCCACCCAGACGCTCGGCACCTGCTGGTAAAAGTTGAACGTGTCCTCGTACGCGCGAAACGACCGCTCCCGTTGCAGCAGGCCGAAACCGCGGATGTTCGGCGCGTGAAAAACCTGATGGCGCAGCGCCGGCGGATTGTCCAGCGGCCGCCAGAGGATTTCGCCGCTGTCCATGTGCGCCAGCAACCCATCGCTGTCGTGAACTTCCGGGCGGTAATCGTCAAACTTGCGCTCGGTGTTTTTGCCGAACCAGAACATGCTCGTCAGCGGCGCCAGCCCAATGGTTTGGATCGGGCCGGGCGTTCGTGTCCGCCGCGTGAATCTGCGCCGGCTCGCGGAAAAACAATTCGGCGGTGACGTCCACCATCGTGCTCTCGCCGGGATGAATGTGGAATTCATACGCGCCCGTGCAACTCACGCTGTCGAGGATGGCATACAACGTCAGATCGCTGTCGTCCGGTTGCGGCTTGCCCAGCCACCAGTCGGTGAAGATGGGAAATTCCTCCGGCCCGTCGCCGCCGCAATTGAGCGCCAGTCCGCGCGCGGACTCGCCGTAACGCTGGTCCTTGCCCAGCAGCCGGAAATAGCTCGCGCCCAGGAACGAGCCTATTTCGTCCCACTTGTTCGACTCGTTCAACTGGTTCAGCAACCGGAATCCCGCGTAGCCGGTGTTGGACGGAATCTGGTTTTGAATGTGCAACGCCCGGTAATTGAAAAAGTCCTGCACGAACCGGATTGGCTGCACGTAGGTCGGGGTGAATTCATTGATATGCACCGGTTCCTGATACAGATAGCCCGGATGGAAAAATTCGACGCGGAACGGCAGCCCCTCGGCCAGCCACAGCGCCTTGTCGTGCCGGAACTCAATCTCCCGGTATTTGTCGTAATCCAGATTCTCCTGCCGCAGCACCCTCGGCAAATCGGCGCGCGGCGAATGGAACGGCTTCTGCGCGCGTTCGAGCGCGCGTTGCGCCACGTAATCCAGATTCACGTCGGCGGACTCCGCGCCGACACAAACCGATGAACTCAACGCCATTCCAACTGTTAAAAGCAGGCAACATTGTCGCCACATTCCCCTGATGAGAACCAAATCCGGCGCAATTTGCAAGTTCAGCGCGAACCGGGCAATTTCGTCCCCGCAGTCTTCGCAATCAATGTTCAGTTGCTGACCACGGGATGCGCACCGCGCAATTGCCCTGAAGAATCAAATGCGCCATATTCTTCTTTCCCGGCCTGCCGCTGCGCCGCGAAAAAATCTTTCAACAACGCGCGGCATTCCGCGTCGCGCACGCCACTGGTGATTTCACAACGATGATTCAGCGTCGGGAATTGCAGCAGGTTCAGTGCGCTCCCCGCCGCGCCGCCCTTGGGATCGGCCGCGCCGAAAACCACCCGCGCCAGCCGCGTGTGGACGATGGCCCCGGCGCACATCGGGCACGGCTCCTTCGTCACATAAAGCGTGCAATCCGTCAGCCGCCAGTCGCCGGCGGCATTTTCCGCCTGCGTGAGCGCGAGCATTTCGGCGTGCGCCGTGGCGTCCTTCAACGACTCCACCTGGTTGAACGCCCGCGCGATGATTTTGCCGCCGCGCACGATGACCGCGCCGACCGGCACCTCGTCCGTCTCGAAAGCCCTCGGCCGCCTGGCGCAGCGCCTCGCCCATGAAATAATCGTCGCTGTGCAAATCAATGATGGGGTCGTCCATATATTTATATAACATCAAAGCCGAACTCTGAACGTCCAATGGCAGGATCTTTCGATGTATCGATGTTCAATGTTCGATGTTTTTCATTTCCCTCTTCGAGCGACCACTCGTTCCGCCCGTCGGGATGACAATGGCAGTGCGCCGCGAAAAAGCCGCCGCGGATATTTCCAGAACCACGGCCAGATTTGCTCGCGGTCCGTTTGCGCAATCTTTAGCCCCTCAATTTCCTCCCGCTGGAAGAATTGGAACCGTCCCTCGGTGCGGCGGCGGCATGCGGTGAGTTTCTTCCTCACCTCGAACAGAAACATCAGCCAGTGCGTCTGGCCTTCATAACCATGCTCGCTGACGAGGCCCGTCAGATGCAAATCCGATGGTGAAAGCTCCACGCCGATTTCCTCCCATGCCTCGCGGCAGGCGCAGACGTAAGGCGACTCGCCGATGTCGGTTTTCAATTTCCCGCCGCAGGGACTCCAGCGTCCGCGATTCGGCTCCTGCGCCCGTTCGAGCAAAAGGGTTTCGTCCCGCTCATTGAAGCAAAAAAGCAGCGACGCGACTTTGTAGGGCAATGCCATCGCGGCCATTTGTGATTAGATTACGATTTATGAATGCTCCCAAGGAGTGGCAAATGCCGGATACCGGATGTCGAATGCAAAATTCCATTGTCACTTCGCGCCAAAAAAATAGACTGTCCGCTCGAATTCATGAAAACATTCAACATTGCGGCGCTGGCCGGTGACGGCATCGGCCCGGAAGTCATGCGCGAGGCCATCAAGGTCCTGCGCGCGACGGAAAAGAAATTCGGCTTCAAACTTGAAATCACCGAGGCGCCCGTCGGCTGGGCCGGCATTGACGCCGCAGGGATGGCGTTGCCCGATACCACGCTCGCGCTCTGCAAAAAATCCGATTCCATCCTGTTCGGCTCCGTCGGCTTGCCTGATCGTGACCCGACGATTCCGAAGGAGGAACGTCCCGAACGCGCCGCGCTGCTACGCATCCGCAAGGAATTCGGCCTGTTCGCCAATCTGCGCCCTGTGAAATTGCCGAAGGCGCTTGCCCACGCCTGTCCGCTCGCGAAGGAACGGCAGGGCGACGGCATTGACATTCTCGTCGTGCGCGAGCTGACCGGCGGCATGTATTTCGGCCAGCCGAAAAAGACCGAGGACATCGGCGGCGGCAACCAGCGCGCGATTGACACGATGGTTTATACCACGCCGGAAATCGAGCGCATCGCGCACGTCGCGTTCAAGGCCGCGCAATTGCGCCGGAAGAAATTGACGAGCATTGACAAGGCGAACGTGCTGGAGAACGGCATCCTCTGGCGCGAAGCCGTCACCCGCGTCGGCAAAAATTATCTCGACGTGGCGCTGGACCACATGTTCGTGGACAACGGCGCGATGCAGCTCATGCTCAAGCCCACGCAATTCGACGTGATGCTTTGCGAAAACATGTTCGGCGACATCTTGAGCGACGAGGCGGCGGCGCTGGGCGGCTCGCTGGGCATGTTGCCCAGCGCGAGCCTCGGCGCGACAGCGGCGGACAACACCTTTGGCTTTTACGAGCCGGCCGGCGGCACCGCGCCGGACATCGCCGGGAAAAACCTGGCGAATCCCATCGCGCAGATTTTGTCGGCCGCGCTCATGCTGCGGCACAGCTTCGGCCTGAACGACGCGGCGGCGGCGATTGAAAAGGCCGTGGCCAAAGCCATCGAGGCGGGGAACCGCACCGGCGACATTTTCAGCGCGGGCGAGACCAGGCCGCAAGGTCGGCACACGCGAGATGGGCGACGCGATTGCGGCGGCGGTTTAAAGGGATAGGCACGGATTTTTTAACCGCCAATTCACGCTAATAAACGCTAATAAACAGGTAAAAAAATAACTTTACGTTCCAAAAAAAAGATTTTCGCGGGTAAAGTTCCTGCTGGCCTTCCATCCAGGTCAGTGTCCATCCGTGGTTAAAACCTTTTTTCTTTTGGCGGTTTCGGGGCGGAATTCCAGAATGTCGCCGGGCTGGCATTCAAGCGTTTCGCAAATGGCTTCGAGCGTGGAGAAGCGGATGGCCTTGGCCTTGCCGGTTTTGAGGATGGACAGGTTTTGCGGCGTGATGTCCACGGCGGCGGCCAGATCGTTCAGCCGCATTTTGCGCTGCGCGAGAACCACGTCGAGATTGACGATGATGGGCATAAACTTAAACGGTCAATTCCTGTTCCTCTTGAATCTTCCGGCCTTCGTCCATGATCCAGGCGACAATGTTAAGGCAACGCCGCCAACAATCCACGGCGAGGCAACGAAACCAAGCAGTGTAAACGGCGAAATACCTCCGCGGTAAATCGCATCGGCTGTGACGGCGAGAATGCCGTAAAACGCCAGATAAGTCCAGCCGTTTCATCTACCGGACATTGGCTTCGGAAAAAATGACGCCCTTCTCATACAGGTTCAGCAAACGGTAGAACGCAATCATACCAAGCAGAAAAATGCCCATGCCAATGGCGCAGAGCACTACATACTGCGGGATATTCGAAACGCTGGCGTAGGGATGGTTGAAAATGGAAACCATGCCGGTAACCACATGGACGGATTTGAAGGTCAAAGCCAACAGAATCAGCGGCACGACGAAGTAAAGGAACACGCAGACTTTCAAATTGCGGCTGGTTTTTTGGATCCGGCTTAAGCGAGCTCTTGCCTTTGGAGATATTTCATTCGCATTCATGGCGCAAAGAATAAACCCATCAATTCCGTTAGTCAAGTCTTTTTTATCGAATAACGATAAATAGATTGTGTTTAACAAGATTAACGCGCAAAAGGACGCGGACACAGATTCCACGGATTAACACAGATTAGAAATTCTTCCGTGAAAACCGTGAACTCCGGTCAAAGATTTCCGGTTCCTTCGCCCCTTTGCGTTACATTATCTGCTGTGACAAATTCGGGCGATTTGCTTTAACCTGTTCGAAATTTATGACCGATCCGCGTTACAAAAAACTGGCCAGGCTGCTCGTGAATTATTCCACGCAAATCAAAAAGGGCGACCGCGCGTTGCTCGACATGATTGACGTGCCGGATGAATTTTCCGTCGAACTCATCCGCGCCGTCCGCGCCGCCGGCGGCACGCCGCTGGTCGAGGTGCGCCACACGCGCGTTTCCCGCGAGCTGTTGCTGGAAGCGAATGACAAGCAGGCCGCGCTCGTCCGCGACATCGAGATGTTCCGCATGAAAAAGGTGCAGGCTTACATCGCCATCCGCGGCAGCGCCAACATCAGCGAAAATTCCGACGTGCCGAGCGACCGGATGCAGCTTTATTCGCGCATCCTCCGCCCGGTGCAGGATTATCGCGTCAACAAGACGCGCTGGTGCGTGTTGCGCTGGCCCACGCCGAGCATGGCGCAGGCGGCGGGCATGAGCACCGAGGCGTTCGAGAATTTGTATTTCGACGTTTGCACGATGGATTACGCGAAGATGGCGCGCGCGATGGTTCCGCTGGAACGCCGGATGAAGCGCGCGGACAAGGTCCATCTCAAGGCGCCGGGAACGGATTTGACGTTCAGCATCAAGGGCATCGGCGCGAAGATGTGCAAGGGCGACCGGAACATTCCCGACGGCGAGGTTTTTTCCTGTCCGGTGAAAAATTCCGTGAACGGCGTGATCCAATTCAACACGCCGACGATTTATTCGGGAACGAAATTTGAAAACGTCCGGCTGGAATTCAAGGACGGCAAAGTCGTCAAGGCGACGGCGAACAACACAAAGCGGCTGAACGAGATTCTGGACACGGACGCCGGCGCGCGTTACGTCGGCGAATTTTCGCTCGGCTTCAATCCGTTCATCTTGAGTCCGATGTGCGACATTTTGTTCGACGAGAAAATCGCCGGGTCGCTGCATTTCACGCCGGGCCAGGCTTACGAGGAATGCGACAACGGCAACCGCTCGGCGGTGCATTGGGACATGGTGTTGATCCAGCGCACGGAATGGGGCGGCGGCGAGGTGTGGTTCGACGGCGAACTGATCCGCAAGGACGGAATCTTTCTGCCAAAGGATTTGAAGCCGTTGAATCCGGCGAATTTGAAATAAAAAACGGGCGGCAATTTCCTGCCGCCCGCTTTCAATTCAAGCTCCGGTCTAGCGCGCCTCTTTGAGGAGCGCGAGGAATTGTTTCATCGCCGGCGAAAGCACCTTGTTCTTTTTGTAAATGGCGGCAAGCGGACGATGAAAAGCGCCGTCCTCCAGCGGCACGGCGGCGAGCGTTTGCTTGGCGATTTCCTGCGTGACCGTGCCCTGCGGCACGATGGAAATGCCCGCGTCAATTTCCACCGCGCGTTTCACCGTTTCGACGTTGTCGAATTCCATCACGTTGTTCACGCTGACGCCGTATTCGCGGAGGATTTTGTCGAGCGCCTTGCGCGTGGGGATGTCCGGCTCGAAGCCGACGAATTTCTGCCCGACCAGCGCCTTGAGCTTGACGTTCTTTTGCTTGGCGAACGGATGGTGCGGATGGCAGATGAGCACGAGCGAATCCTTGCGGAGGGGGACGATTTCCAGCTTGGCATCCTTGGTCGGATACGCGACCAGCCCCATGTCCACCACGTTGCCGAGCACGTCCTCATAAACCTGGTTGGCGCGGCGGTATTCGACGTGGACATTCACGGTCGGATAGCTCTTCATGAATTTTTTGACATACGGCGGCAGGTCGTGCAGGCCGATGCTGTAAATCGTCGCCACGCGGATGGTGCCGGAGATGATGTCCTTCAACTCCTGCAACTGGCTGTGCAGCGATTCGTAGGTCTGGATGATTTGCTTGCTGTAATCGTAGAGCACCTGGCCCTCGCTCGTGAGGCGGAAGCGCTTTTTGCTGCGCTCGATGAGCAGCGATTTGAACAGCCGCTCCAGCGAACTGATTTGCTGGCTGACGGCGGATTGGGTGACCCCGTTGATTTGCGCGGCCTTGGTGAAACTTTCCGTTTCGGCCAGGTCGCAGAACACTTTCAAGCTCTCAATTTGCATAAGCTGGATTAAACAACAAATTAACTTATTCGTCAACACCCGGATTCGCGGTGACGACCTGTCTTACTTTGGCCAGCAAGTTCCGCGCTTGTGAAGGGCTTCCGCAGATAAGGCGTGCCCGTCTGCTTGTCCGCCGAAAGCGCATAGCCGCTCATGCACAGGATGCGGGTCGCCGGCGATAGTTCCCGGATGCGCTCCACCAGTTCGCGACCGCTCATGCCCGGCATGACCAGATCCGTGATCACCAAATCCACCGTTGTATCATCGCGCGCCAGAATCGCCAGCGCCTTCTGGCCGCTGCTGGCCGTCAGAATTTTATAGCCGAATTCGGTCAGGATCGTTTCCGTCATGGACAACAAAAGGGCTTCGTCGTCCACCACCAAAACCGTTTCTGTTCCGTTTAAATTGTCATCGGCATGCGCGCCTTCGACGGCGGGTTTCCTTTCCGCCGGAAGATAAATGCGCACCGAGGTGCCGGTGCCCGGATGGCCCGACACCGCCACGCCGCCGCCGTGATTACTCACGATGCCATAAGCCAGCGCCAGCCCCAGACCGCGATGGGTTTTTCCCTTCGTCGTGAAAAACGGCTCGAAAATCCGCGGCAGCACGTCTGGCGATATCCCGCAGCCATTGTCGGCGATTTCCACGCGAACATAAGAGCCTGCCGCCAGATGCGCGTTCAGATCCTGCGTTGGCTCGGTCAATTCCAGATTGCCCGTTTGCACCGTGATTACGCCACTGCCGGTGATGGCCTCGACGGCGTTCTCCAAAACTTTCGTCAACGCCTGTTGCAACTTCGCCTCGTCAAAGCGCGCCCCGAACAAGCCCTTTTCCAATTGCAGTTTCCAAGTGATGGCCGCGCCGGACGCATTGCGGAAAAAATCCACGCAGCGGCCTGCCACCGTATTCACATTACCCAGAGGAGAACGGCGGGACTCCTTTTCCTGACGGCTGAAGGTCTGAAGCTCGTTGGCGATTTCCGCCGCGCGTTCCGCCGATTTTTCCACCTCCATAAGCGAATGCCGCCACGGATGGCCCGGTTCCGTCTTGCTCAACAAAAACGACGCGTGCCCGAGAATGCTCGTCAGCGCGTTGTTGAAATCCAGCGACACTGTCCGCGCCAGTTGCAGCGCACAATCGAGCTTCTGCTTGAGCTGCAAGCCACCGGCGTCCAGCACAGTCTTGGTTTCGTCCGGTGGGGCTGGTGGTGGAGCCACCAGTTTCGTTATCAGCGGTGTCAAAGCCGCCTTTGGGAGCAATTGCAGGACATACCACTGGCGCCCGTCCCGGTTGAAAACGCAGACCGAGGCGATACAGTCGGCCATCACGTCTTTTCCAGCCCGTAGCTTCAAATTCATCACCGGAACCGGTGATTGTCCCGTGAGCTTCAGAAACCCCTCCGCAGTCACGCCATTTTCCGGAGTCCAGATGCTGGACAACTGCGGCATATCACCCGAAAGTCCGGCGCCAAACAGGCTGGTCGCCGCCGCATTTGCGCGCAGCACCGAGCCTTGCGCGTCCACCAGCAAAGCCGGCCATGCCGCATTCTCAAAACCAAATACAAATTCAGAACTCATTCGATTCCCGCACGGGAAAGGCTACAGACCTTTGTAAAATTTTCAAGGAACGATGACGAATGCCGACGGCAAAAGTTCCCGAACAGTGAACTCGCGGATATTTTTAAGGCTGCCGCTGTCCGCGACGAACACCTTCGCATCCGGCGCATATTCCGCCAAAAGCTGCCGGCACGCGCCGCACGGCATCGGCCCATCGTTACAACGCGCGACGACCGCGATCGCGGCAAAGTTTTTCTTTCCATCCGTCAACGCCTTGAACAACGCAATCCGCTCCGCGCAGCAAGTCAGGCCGTAGCTGGCGCTCTCCACGTTCGCTCCTCCGATAATTTCGCCCGACTTCGTGAGCAGTGCTGCTCCCACATTGAATTTGGAATACGGCGACACTGAGCCTTTACGTGCCTTCGCCGCCGCCTGAACCAGCCTGTTCTTATTGATCGCCATACAGTTCCGAGAAGGTCTTAAGCAGTTTTGCTGCCATAGTCTTCACCCTTGTGGCAGTTTCCAATACTTCCGCGTGCGACAATATGCCCCTGCCGATGCCCGCCGCAAGATTCGTGATGCAGGAAATCGCCGCGACGTTCAATCCGCATTGCCGCGCCACGATCGCCTCCGGCACCGTACTCATGCCCACCGCGTCCGCACCGAGTTTTGCAAACGCCTGGATCTCCGCCGGCGTCTCGTAGCTCGGCCCGCTCACTGCCAGATAGACGCCGCGCTGCAGCTTTAGTTTGGATATTTTTCCGGCGCGGAACAAAAGATCGCGCAGCGTTCTGTCGTAAGTCTCGGTCAGGTCAATGAAACGAGGCAGCTTTTCCAAGTGGCCGCCCCGCAGTTTCCGCAACGGGTTCACGCCCATGAAATTGATGTGGTCGGTGAGAACCATGAAATCGCCTGCGCGGAACTTTTTATTGATGCCGCCCGCCGCGTTTGTCAAAAGCAAATCCGTGATGCCAAACTCCGCCATCGCGCGGACAGCAAACGTCACACCCTCCATCGGATGGCCCTCGTAAAAATGGGCACGACCATTCAAGACCAGCACGGGCGTATTGCCGAGGTGTCCGAAAACCAATTCACCTGCGTGGCCGCTGACAGTCGGTTTGGGGAAGCCGGGAATTCTGGCGTAGGAGATTTTCTTGTCCACGCGCAGATCCGTCAGGACATGATTAAATCCGCTGCCGAGCACGATGGCAAGCGACGGACGCAGCGGCGAAATTTTTTTAAGCCGTGCGGCGGTAGCCTTGAAGCTGGCTGCTTTCATAGCCTGATTTTGCCTGAAGCCAGGCTGGTAGGCCAAAGGAAAATCCGCGCCGCTAAAGCTGCGGCTTCTTCCCCAATGACTGGACGTGCCGTTCGATGCGGTTGCCCGCTTCGATGAGCTGTTCGTAGCTTGTCGCAAAACAGGCGCGGCAGAAACCGGAGCCGTTCGTGCCGAATGCGGTGCCGGGAACCATCGCCACCTTTTCCGCCTGCAACAAACCAACGGCAAAATCTTTTTCGTTCAACCCGGTCACGGAAACGTCCGGGAACGCATAGAACGAGCCGCGCGGCAGATGGCATTTCAGCCCGATTTCATTGAACCGGCGCACGATGAAATCGCGGCGGCGATGGTATTGGTCGCGCATTTTTTTCATCGCGTCCTCACCGCGCATGAGCGCCTCGATGGCGGCTTCCTGGCTGATAATGGACGCGCAAAGCATCGAGTACTGATGCACCTTCATCATCGCCTCGATGAGCGCCGCCGGGCCGCAGGCGTAGCCGATGCGCCAGCCAGTCATCGCAAACGCCTTGGAAAATCCGTGCAGGAAGATCGTGCGTTCCTTCATGCCGGCAATGCTCGCGATGCTGGTGTGAACACCCTCGAACGTCAGCTCGGAATAAATCTCGTCGCTCAAAACGATCAAATCCTTTTCCACGGCGAACTTCGCGATGGCTTCAATCTGCGTGCGGTCGCAGGTGCCGCCGGTGGGATTGCACGGCAGGTTCAGCATGAGCAGCTTGCAGCCCGGCTGCCATGCGGTGCGGAGCGCCTCGACTGTCAGCGCAAAATTATCCTTCGCAAACGTCGGCACCGGCACGGCCACGCCATGCGTGAGCGTGATGCTCGGCGAATAGCTGACGTAGCACGGCTGGTGGAACATCACCTTGTCGCCGGGATTGATGAGCGCGCGGCAGGCAAGGTCGAGCGCCTCGCTCACGCCGACGGTGATGATGACTTCGTCTTCGGGCCGGTAGCTGACGGAATAATTTTTCCCGACGTATTTACTGACGGCGCGACGCAGTTCAATCAGACCAAGGTTGGAAGTATAATGCGTCTTGCCCTTTTCCAGCGCGTAAATACCGGCCTCGCGGATGTGCCACGGCGTGTCGAAATCCGGCTCACCGATGCCGAGCGAGATGACGTCCTTCATCTTCGACACGATTTCAAAAAAGTCGCGGATACCTGACTTGGGCAGGTTAATGACGTGCTTGGCGATGTGACGCGAGGAGTCCATTTTGTCCAAATTCTACGGTCCAAAGCCGCTCACGGCGTGACTTTGAGCCGTTCGTTTTCCGCGGCTTTGCCTTCGATCAGGAAGCCGTTTTCCTTGTAGGAACGCAGCATGAAATGCGTGGCCGTGGACAGCACGCCTTCGATGGTGGAAAGTTTTTCGGAGACGAACGCGGCGACCTTTTGCAGGCTTGCGCCGTTGACGAACACCAGCAGATCATAGCCGCCGGACATAAGGTAGCACGACTCCACCTCATCGAACCGGCTGATACGCTCGGCCAAACGGTTGAAGCCGCCGCCGCGCTCGGGCGTGATGCGCACCTCGATAACAGCGCGGACGACGCCGGAATCTTCCTGCGAAAGATTCAGCACCGGGCGGACGCCGAGCAGCACGCCCTCGTTTTTGAGTTCGTCGAGCTGGCGGTTCACTTCGGCCTCGGACAGCTTGAGCACCTGCGCCAGCTGCGCGGTGTTGAGGCTGCCGCCTTCGAGCAACAGTTTGACAATCGGTTTCATGGGACGGGTAGTGTCTCAAAAATCCAGCGTAAATCCACACTAAACTCGTGGGTATTTCCCGGCTTGAGCATCCGGCCAGATCGGTTAGATTGACTGGTATGAAGAACTGGATTGTCGCTGACCCGGAGCATTTGGGTGGAAGCCCGCGTGTTCGTGGCACGCGCATTTCCGTGGCGCTCATCCTGGAGTCGCTCGCCGCCGGCCTGTCGGTCGCCGAGATTGTGGACGCTTATCCGAGCCTGACCGAGGAATCGGTGCGCGGCGCGCTAGCGGAACTGGCGCATCAAAAAGAACTGCATCCGGCGTGAAAATTCTGCTGGACGAGAACCTGCCGCGCAAGCTCGTCGCCGCGTTGCGCGCGTAAGGCCACGAAATCGAATCGGTCATCACGCTGCGGATGCAGGGTTTGGATAACGGCAAACTTTACCAATTCGCAATTCAAAATTTCGAGGTCTGTTTCACTCGCGATTTTGGTTTCATTAATAACGTCCGTCAGGGCAAAGTACCGGAGAAATTCAAATTACTGCGCGTGACGCTGGAACAAAAGCCGCAGGATGAATTCATCAAGGATTTCATCGCTGCATTTAGCGAGGCGGATTTGAACAAATGTCAGCACGGCGACGATTGGCCGTAAATCTCAACCAGACTGTGCGGCTTGATTTCTTCAGCCGCTGGACTACTATACTCCCCCTTGCATTTGAATTATGGAATTGAACAATGACGAAATACGCCGGTATTCGCGGCACCTGATTCTGCCGGAAGTCGGGTTGGGCGGCCAAAAGAAAATCAAGGCGGCCAGCGTGCTGTGCATCGGCGCTGGCGGCCTCGGCTCGCCCATCGCCATGTATCTCGCCGCCGCGGGCATCGGCAAGCTCGGCATCGTAGATTTCGACACCGTGGATTATTCCAATCTACAACGGCAGATTCTCCACACCGATGCCGATGTGGGCCGACCCAAGGCACAGTCGGCCAAGGAGACGATTCACGGCATCAATCCGAACTGCGAAGTCGTCATCCATAACACGCGCATCTCGTCCGAAAACGCGTTCGACCTCATCCGGCCCTACGACATCGTGGTGGACGGCACGGACAATTTCCCGACGCGTTACCTGACGAACGATGCGTGCGTGCTACTCAAGAAGCCCAATGTTTACGGTTCGATTTTCCGTTTCGAGGGACAGGCGAGCGTCTTTGCACCGCATCTCGGCGGACCGTGCTACCGTTGTCTTTATCCTGAACCGCCGCCGCCCGGCATGGTGCCGAGTTGCGCGGAAGGCGGCGTGCTCGGCGTGCTGCCCGGCATCATCGGCTGCATCCAGGCAACGGAAATCTTGAAACTTGCCATCGGCAAAGGCACTTCGTTGGTCGGCCGGCTTGTGCTGTTCAATGCGCTCGACATGAAGTTTCGCGAGCTAAAACTTCGCCGCGACCCGGCATGTCCCGTTTGCGGCGAGCATCCGACGATCAAGGAATTGATTGATTACGAAACGTTCTGCGGCATCGCGCCGGAGACGGCGGCACCGCAGGCCAATCCGGACGAAGTTACTGTCCAGGACATGAAGAAGGCGCTAGACGATCCCAAGCTCGGCATCAAGGTCGTTGACGTGCGCGAAGCATTTGAATACGAAATCGCCAGGGTGGAAGGCGTACCGCTGCTGCCGCTGAGCGAATTGCGCAGCCGCTTCACAGAGTTGGATCCGAACACGCAGTATTATCTACTGTGCAAAGTCGGCGCGCGCTCGCATTCGGCGATGGAGTTTCTGCGCGAGCAGGGTTTCAAATACGTCAAAAACGTCAAAGACGGCATCAACGCGTGGTCGGACGAAATTGACCGCAACGTGCCGAGGTATTAAAGGCCGGTTGATTTTTGGGGCCGACGCGGGCAGACTGAATCGCGGAAGGAAACCATTTATGAAAACTGTGAAAATACCCATGTTGGATGAGTTCAAGGCGTTCGCCATGCGGGGCAACGTGGTGGATCTCGCCGTCGGCGTCATCATCGGCGCGGCGTTCGGAAAAATTGTCAGCGCGGTGGTTTCGGACATGATCATGCCGCCCATCGCCCGGCTCGTCGGCAACATTGATTTCACCAACCTTTACTTCCCGTTGTCCGAAAAAGTGCGACTGGCGCAGGCAGCCTATGCGGCGGCTTCGACAACTCCCGACGCACATTTACCCCTGGATTTGGCGCAAAAAGCCGGGCCGGTGCTCGCGTGGGGCGATTTCGTGACCATCACGCTGAACTTTGTAATCGTCGCGTTCTGCATTTTCCTGATGATAAAACTGATGAACAAGATGGTGAAAAAAGAGGAGGCCGTGGCGCCGCCCTCGCCTACCGAACAACTCCTCACAGAAATCCGCGACCTGCTCAAGAACCGGTCTTGATTCCCGATTCCTCGCGCAATCTTTTAAGCGCCGCCAGGGCCGCGTCGCTTTCGGCGGTCTTTTTGCTCTTGCCAGAGCCTTGTGCGAGTTCGATGCCGTCATGCAACACAACGCACTCAAACACGCGATCATGGTCCGGCCCGGTAGCGGAAATGGTTTGATATTCCGGCGCAAGCGGCGAGCGTATCTGCAATAATTCCTGCAACTCGCCCTTCGGATTTTCAATCGTAGGCAGCACGCTCAACTTGCCAAAAGCCGGGCTGAATTCGCGCAGGATGAATTCCCGCGCCGAGTCAAATCCGCCATCCAGAAAAATTGCGCCGAGCAGCGCCTCGAATGCGTCCGCCAGCGCCGACGGCCGCTCACGCCCACCGTGCCTTGCCTCGCCGTGCCCCAAAATCAGGTGCTCGCCGAGTCCGAGCGCGCGGGCATGCTCTGCCAGCGTCCGGCGGTTGACGAGCTTGGCGCGCGCCTTCGTCAACGGGCCTTCATCAAACGCGGGAAATTTTTCGAAAAGCTCCCGCGTAAGCACGAGTTGCAACACCGCATCACCGAGGAATTCCAGCCGCTGGTTGTGTGCCGTCGCCGTGTTGGCCTCGTGCGCGACGGAAGGATGCGTGAGCGCGAGGCGAAGCAGATTTTCGTCCCGGAATTTGCAGCCGAAGCGGTTTTGAATTGCGGCAAGGTCGGACATGGCTATGGATTTTTGATTTACGATTTACGTTTGTCCGGTCAACCGCGCACGCGCCTGCCAATCGTAAATCATCAATCATAAATCGTAAATTCAACCGGGCGCAGGGGCTTCGCTGGTTTCAACGGGAGCGGTTCGTTCCGGCGCAGCGGAAGTTTCCGCCACCGGCGGATTCAGGCCGTGTTCGAGCAACGCCGCGACGTCGCGCTGGACGGCTTCGAGCTGGTCCAACCGCAAATCCGGGTCGGCGATGGTGAAAACGTCACCCGTCCCCGGCTGCTCATAGATGAACACCCGCCGGCCGTCGCGGACGATTTGCTCCTTCACCTTGAGGATGCGCTTGCGTTCGAGCATCACGGCGAGAATGAAAGCAGCGGGCACGTTGCGGGGTTCGTTTTGCTCGATGAGCTTGCGCAGCAGTGTTTCGGCGGTTTCCTTCTGGATGGCGTCCACCACCGGCGCCGGCAGTTCAAAAATGCCCTGCCAGTGCGAGATGAACCCTTTGCGCTCGTTCGCGCCGTCGCTAAACTGATTTTGCCAGCAGGGTTCGCAAATGTCCATGCGCCGCAAATGTTCCGCGCGCTCGTCGGAAAGCAGCGTGTGATATGGTTGCCTGTCGGCAAAGGGCCGGGTGCACGACTCGCATGCCGACGCGCGGGACTGGATGTTCCATTCGTTCATGGGCCGGAAATCTTTACACGAATTTCACGAATTGGCACGAATGAAAATTGTTTTAATGAATTCGTGTCTAGCCCGCGAAATCGAAATCCGAGCAGCTCATGAAATAATGGCAACGCGGACAGCGCAGCTTGCATTTCTCATTGATCAACTCGTGCCCGCATTGCGGACAAAACCGCCAGTGCTCGCCGGATTCATTTTTGTCCGATGGCGCGGGACACACCTCGTCTGAAGCAGGCGCTTCAGTCTTTTTCTGACTTGGTGAATCCAACCGGCTCAATGGTTAATACGTCCTGCACAGACTATACATTGAATTTGCCGATCATCATGCACTTTTTCAAATAAACACAATCCATCCACTAGCTCAAATCTTTCGCGGAGGCGCGTTCAAGGAGTCGTTGCGACGCCCCACTGGTTGTCGAGCAGATGGATGTCGCTGGCGTTGGTGATGGTATTCCGATCCCCGGCGCTCTGAAAAGTGCAGTTGGCAATCGTCACGCCGGTGATTTTTATTTTCTCGTCGTAACCTTCGATGAAGATGGGCTGCTTTGGTGAGGCTGGCGAAGGTGCAGTCGCGGATGTCTATATTTCCCATTTCGGGCGTGTAAGGACCTTCAAGCGCGCCGGCGCTGGCGTAACGCAGCGTCATGTGGATGCCGAATTTTGCCGTCTGAACCTTGCAGTTGCGGATGAATACATTCCTGACGTAGCCACCCGGGCTGGATTGGTCTTGAAACGAAACGCGTAGTCCAAGTCGGGACTGTCGAAGGTGCAATCCTCCGCGAAAACATTCTCAACGCCTCCTGATGTTTCACTCCCCGCCGAAACGCCGCCGTGGCCGGCCTTGAACTGACAGTCTTGGATGACAAGATTGCGGCTGGCGATGTTGACGCGATGGCCGTCGCGGTCGCGGCCGGATTTGATGGCGATGCAATCATCGCCGTCGCTGAAGCTGCAATCCTTGATGAGCACGTCGGTGCAGGAATCGGGGTCGCAACCATCGGTGTTCGGGCCGATGGCTTCCACGGTGACGCCGCGCACGGTGACATTGGTGCAATACAGCGGCGAGATGACCCACATGGGCGAGCCGAGGATTTTCACGCCTTCAATCAAAACGTTCCGGCAGCGCGTGGGCTGGATGAAATAAGGCCGCAGGAAATGGCCCGCGCCAAACACGCGGTCCTTGACGGGCACATCGTTGTTGCCCATTTCAACAAGCTTGGCACTGTCATTTCTGCTTTTCCACGAATGCCAGACGCCGAGCGTGGCCTGCGAATCCAGCGTGCCTTCGCCGGTGACGGCGACGTTCTCCTGCTCAAATGCGTAAATGAGCGGTGAATAATTCATCACCTCAGTGCTTTCGTAACGCGTAAAGACCACGGGCAGATACGCTTCCGTGTTGGTGGTGAACAGAACCGTGGCGTCCTTGACGACGTGAAGATTCACATTGCTCAAAAGATGGATCGGGCCGGTCAAATATTTCCCTGCAGGCACGACCACGCGTCCCCCGCCAGCCTGGTTGCACGCAGCAATCGCGTCGGCAAACGCCTTTGTGCAATCCACCATGCCATCGCCAACGGCGCCGTAGTTGGTGATGATAAAGTCGCTGCTTGGGAAGGTCGGCGCCACAATGCGGGACAGAATGATCGGAACTTGCGACCAGGCCTGCGGAGTGGCGGTTTCCGCCGTGGCCAACAAAGGAATGTTTAAAAAAACGACGGCGATCAAAAACGCCGGGCAAATGAGGAAGACACGCGGGAAGCGGAACGGCTTTATTTTCATATTTATTTCAAGAAAGGATTGGCAATTTCTTCAGATTAACTTTCATGGTGTCGGCCACATTTTACACACAGTCGTGAATTTCGCCAGCTCCCATTTTTTACACTACGGTTTGAAGATTGCGAGATTCTTCACTTCACGGCGGAAGGCTGAAGAAGAAATGCTTTTGACCGCCGCACATTTGGCCGGCATAGCCGATCTCAAAGGCAACCAGGCGCTTGTAAAATTATCTAGCGCCTGTCGTGTAGTATGGTGGCCAATCGTTTAACGGCGAAAGCGCCTGACAAAACCCAATGCGCCAACTCCACCTAGGAACAACGCGACTGAACTCGGTTCAGGAACATTGGTCAGAACTGAAAGATCGGTCAGGTTAAGAGTGTAACCTGAAGGTTCATTGCCGCTGTATAAGCCAATGTCGAACGTGTCGAGAGTGCTCGTCGGAACAAATGATGCCGAGGCAATACTGACATTATCTATCATCGTGCTGGAGGTGTTATCATAAATTTGAGCGGTGATCCCCAACTGCAACGCCCCAGTGTTCAGGGCTGTGATGGTGTAAGTTAAAGTGTATAAATCACTATTGGCCAAAGCACCATTACCTGTCCCAGTCATGGTAAAATTCCCACTTTTGGGGGACACATTTGAATTGTAAGTCAAATTATTGTTACCTGAATTGGTTTTTGAAAAAAACTTTGTGCTGGTTTTAGCCGAAGCCTGCATTTGAATATCCCCAGCATACCCCAGATACCCTGCAGTAGGACCGCCAGTAGCGCCGGACGATTCTGATTCTGTAGCACCACTACTAGTTGGCGACACTCCCTGTGAATTGTCGAGTCCCATCATGACCAAGCCCGCAAGACTTGTGCCGCCTTGACCAAGGCTTGGGGAATTAAAATTAACAACAAGGCTTACGTAATCGCCAGTATTTGCAAGAGTAAGGGACGAGAATGAACCAATAATATCTGACAGATGGCCTGTGGTCGGCGTGCTCAACGTCATACCCGTGCCATTCGCCCAAGCCATGCTTCCACCACTAAAAGCGTTAAGATAGGAAGACGAAGGATCGCTTACGTCAGTTGCAAAATTATCATTAAACACAGTCGAGGCCAGAACAGCGAATGGTGTGACTAGAGCCAGAGCAACCAAGGGTAGATGTTTCATTGTATTATTTTCAGAGGTGTAAATATCCTGACATTTATTTTTAGGTCTTGATTGGAGTGTAACCAATCTGTCACATCTGTCAGCACTGATTATTTGCAAACCAGTATGAAAATTCGGCACTCCCTCGTCCTTGGGCGCTACCGGTCTCTCAGCGGGAGATGCTGGTTCAGCCACGCCACAACACTGTCCTGCCATCCCGGGTCGAATTTATCCCAGTCCAAGATACGGTGCGTTCCGTTGGTGATGGTGATCAAATCGCAACTGACACCTGCCGCCTGCAACTTCGCCTGAAATATCACGGCGTGTTCGTGAGTCACCGATTTGTCCGCGTCGCCCTGCACCAGCAAAAACGGCGGCAACCCCGGCTTGATGTGTTCGGACGGCGACATTTCCTTTAACAGCTTCACGGTCGCATCGTCCATCGAAGCGCTGCCAACCAGATTTGTCATTGAAGGCCATTTATCCAGACCGCCGCGCCGTTGCGCATCCGCCACCAGATCCGCCGGTGGCGCGAGGCCGATGACCGCCTGCACGCGCGTGTCCCCGTTGCCGAGCGTCCCCGCCAATGTCGCCAGATGCCCGCCCGCCGAGTAGCCAATCAACGCTATGCGGTTCGGGTCGCCATTGAATTCCGCGGCGTGCTGTTTCACCCAGCGAATGGCCGTCTGCACGTCGTCAAAGCACGCCGGCCAGCGGTTCTCCGGCGCGAGCCGGTAGTCAATTGAGAACCAGGTGAAACCGGCTCGGCTCAACGGCTCGAACAGCTCGCTGATTTCATGCCGCTTGTCGCCGGCCATCCAGCCGTCGCCGTGAACAATGATTGCGACGGGGTGGTGATTTCCGCCGCTGTCAGGCGCGTGGGCATCGAGCAGCAACTTCCCGCCACCGGCCTCGCCGTATTCGATGTCTTTCCGGTTCGGGCCGAATTGCAGATTGTAAGTCAGCGTCGGATCCCAGCCATCCGCGGCACCGAGGACTTTTTCCACCGTGATTTGTTTCGCCCCGGCTGCGGTCAATTGTTTTGTCCAGTCTGGCCGGTTGGTCGGACTCGCGCCTGCGCCGGTGCTGTTAAACTCTGCGTAACGCGCCGTCTGGTGAGTCTCCGGTTTTTTCCAATCGTTCCAGCCTTCCGGCCGAACGACCTCTGACATGTCCGTATTCAGATAAATCGTACTCGCGTAAATCCGCCACGGCCGGCCGAGATAAGTTTTCACGCCCGGTTCGCCGGTGATTTTGCAATGCGAGAAGACAAAGCCGAACAGCTGGTCCACCGGCGTCGAGGCAGCGGTCAGATAGCCATCACGCAGCGAATGGATTTCGCATTTCTCAAACCACGCCGTCGCCGCGCCGAAAATGAAATCCACATGGCCGCAAATGTAACAATTCACAAAATACTGCCGCCCGCGGTTGAGCAAAATCGTGTCCTGCCAGCCGAGGAAGCGGCAGTTGCGGAACACCGCGCGGTCGCCGTCCACGCGGATGGCCAGCGCCTGCCCGACCGGCCCGGCGGAATTTTCAAACGTGATATTTTCCGCCGTGAAATCATCCGCGTCAATCGTCGTCGAGGGCGTCTTGAACGTGCCGATGGGCTTGCCCTCGGCGTTGGTGATGCCGGCGTAAAGATTGAAGGAGAGGATGGTGTTCGTCGGATTTTCGCCGACGAGCTTGAAGAAACTTTTCTCGCGCTGGATGTAAATCAGTTCCTTGTAAGTGCCGGGCGCAATGTGGATGACGACGGGATTTTCGCGGCTACCCGAAGGCACGGCCATGATGGCTTCCTGGACTGATTTGAATTTTGCGCTGCCGTCGGCAGCGACGAAGAGGTTGGTTTGCGCGACCAGCGACTCAACGACGACGACAAGCGCGAACGTCGCCAGCCACAATGGACGGAACTTTGCCTTCATAAAAATCAAATGGCATCGCCGGTTTTCGATTCCCGGTCGCTTCCCAATTCCAGCTTGAGCGCGTGCAGCGACAGATTGATGTCACGGATGAACGCGACCAGCGACGCAATCAGCGAAATCATACAGGCGATGAACATGACGCTGGCAAGCCATCCGTTTTGCCACTGCAACAGCGCGGTCACAAACAGCGTGACGACCAGGGCCGCCGCCAGCAGCGCGCTCAACGCTGCGAGCGTAATGCTCATCCGGATCAATTTCGCGCGGCGATAAATGATGGCGACCTGCTCCTGCAAGTGCTGATGCTCCCCCTCGGTGCGCTTCGACAGCTCTGTCTTCAATTGCCGGGCGCGGTCAATGGCTCGGCCCAGCCGGTTGGTCATGGTGAGCAGCAGCAGCCCGACGCCGGAAATCAATATCACCGGGCCGATGGCGTCCCGCAAATTCGGGAATGATTTGTTCAAGAGAGGTCACGGCTTTTTAGTCAAACCGCAGGATAGCTTAAAAATGAGCCGTCTGGCAAGAACGGGCAAAGGTTGGTAGTGCCCTAATGTGAAGCCAAACGAAATTTTATCCAAAGCAACACACCAGTCCCAGCAAGTATGCCCCACCAAATCCACCAGAATTTCCATTCTCGCCCCATTTTTACATCTCCAATGATTTGCACCCCACAGCCGCTTCGGCTGAATTACACCTTCGCCCACTTGCCCGTCCTGGAGGATTCCTCCACTGCCGTCAGCACGCGCTGGTTTTTCAAGCCATCCTCGAACGTCGGATGCACCGGCTTGCCCTCGACGCAGGCGTTTACAAAATCCGCGACGGCATGGATGAACGTGTGTTCGTAGCCGATGCCGTGTCCCGGCGGCCACCAGTTGCCGACGTAAGGTTGCACGTTGCCGCGCTCGGTCACCTGGATTTCCCGAAAGCCGCGCCGGTCCGGCGGATCGTCGCCGTTGTAAAATTTAATCTTGTTCATGTCCTCGAAATCGAAATAGATCGAGCCTTTGCTGCCGTTGATTTCGACCTCAATGTGATTCTTGCGGCCCAGCGCGTAGCGTGTCGCCTCCAGATTCGCCAGCGTGCCATCTCCCATCCAGCCGAGAAATGCCGCCGAGTCCGGCACGGTGACCTTGCCCATTTTTCTTTGTCCTTTCGCCACCGAATCCGGCAGCGGCCGTTCGGGAATGAACGTGTTCACCAGACCGCAAACGTTCTTGAATTCGCCGACGAGGTAACGCCCCAGATCAATGATGTGCGAATTGATGTCGCTGTGGACGCCGCTGCCGCTGAATTCCTTTTGCAACCGCCAGTCCACTGGGAATTCCGGGTCTGCCAGCCGGTCCTGCGCGTAGCGGGCGCGAAAATGATAAATCCGCCCCAGTGCGCCCTCGTCAATCATCCGTTTTGCCAGCGCAATCGCCGGGATGCGCCGGTAATTGTGGCAGACCATGTGGACGACCTTCGCCTTTTGCGCGGCGGCAAACATCTGCTCGCATTGCTTGAGATTCATGCCGAGCGGCTTTTCGCACAGGACGTGTTTGCCGTTTTTCACCGCCTCAATCGCCATCTCCGCGTGCGTGTGCGTCGGCGTCACGATGTCCACGATATCAATCAGCGGCGACTCGACGATCTCGCGCCAGTCGGTTGTGGCGTGCTGCCATCCGAGCTGGGCGCGCGCCGCCTGCACCGCGCCGGCATCACGGCCACAAATCGTGTGCAGCTCGACGTTGGCCTTGAGGTTGAAGAAGCGGGGCGCCTGCCGCCAGGCATTGGAATGCGCCCTGCCCATGAAGCGGTGACCGATTATCCCGACACGCAAAGTTTTCGCCATAAAACTTGGGGTTGAACTGAATTTGCATCCCTTTATAGTGAGCCGCGAGAACCAAGTCAAACAAATGTCCTATTCAGCCGCAGAAATCGCAAAACTCGTTGGTGGCGAAGTAGTTGGCGATGCCAATGCCATCCTTAAAAACTTCGCGCCGGCCGAACGTGCGCAGCCCGGCGACGTCACCTTCGCGGAAAATGAGGATTATTTCGCCCGCGCCGAGCAAAGCGCCGCCACCGCCATCATCGCCGACAAACGCTTTTCGTCCGCAAAAAAAATCCTGATCCGCGTGCCGAACGCTCGCGTCGCGTTTGCAAAGACCCTCGCGCTCTTCTTTCCCGAACAAAAACTCACCGCTGGAATCCACCCGACGGCGGTCGTCGCCGCCTCCGCGCAAATTGATCCGACCGCGCACGTTGGCCCGCATTGCACCATCGGCGAGCGCGTGAAAATCGGCGCCAATTCGGTTTTGCAGGCCGGCAATTTTTTCGGCGATGATTCCAAGCTCGGCGAAGACGTGAATTTGTTCCCGAACGTGCACGATTTATCCACGCACGGAAATCGGCAACCGCGTGCGCATCCACGCCAGCACGGTCATCGGCTCGGACGGATTCGGTTACGTTCTCGACGGCGGCATCCATCGCAAGGTGCCGCAGATCGGCAACGTCGTCATCGGCGACGACGTGGAGATCGGCTCGAACGTCTCGGTAGATCGCGGCGCGCTCGGCTCGACCGTCATCGGCAAGGGCACGAAGATTGATAACCTCGTTATGATCGCGCACAACGTGGAAATCGGCGAGCATTGCATCGTCATCGCGCAAACCGGCATTTCCGGGAGCACCAGGCTGGGCAACTACGTGATCCTCGCCGGACAGGTTGGCCTTGCCGGGCATTTGAAAATCGGCAACCAGGTCACCGTCGCCGCCCAATCCGGCGTGATGCACGACATCCCCGATGGCGAAAAATGGTTCGGCACGCCCGCCCAGCCCGACAGGGACACCAAGCGCCAGCTGATCGCCATTCATCATTTGCCCGAACTGCTCAAGCGCGTCGCCGAATTGGAAAAGAAGCTCGGCGGGAAACCGGAATAGCGCAGGAAAATATTTGGGCGCTCGCTTTTCGGTCGCGAAGCGACCCTCTGACGGTAACAGTGGGATAAATCCCACGGCTACCATCAAGACATCGCTCCGTGATTACTTTTTCAAAAGGCAGACGGCTTTTTCATTTCCCGCTCGCGCAGCCAGCAGAAAATCACGGGGGTCACAATCAGGATGCACGCAAGACTGCTCACCATGCCGCCGATGACCGGTGTCGCCAGCGGTTTCATCACTTCCGCGCCGGTACGATGGCTCCACAAAATCGGCAGCAGGCTGGCAACGATGGTCGCCACCGTCATCACTTTCGGGCGCAGCCGCAGCCGTGCACCGTCCTTTACCGCCTGGATCAAATCCATGCGCGAGAAGTTTGAGCCGCATTCGGCCATTTTCTTTTTCACCGCTTCGTCCAGATACACGACCATCACGACGCCGGTCTGGATGGCCGTGCCGAACAGCGCAATGTAACCGACCCACACGGCCACACTGAAGTTGTAGCCGAGCAGCCATTGCAGGAAGACACCGCCCGTCAGCGCGAACGGCACGGCAAGGATGACATGTGCCGCCTCCTTCGCGCTGTGATAAACGATGTATAGCAGCAGAAAGATGACAAACAACGCCGCCGGCACGATGAGCCGCAGGGTGTGCTGCGCGCGGATCTGGTTTTCGTATTGGCCGCTCCATTCAATCGTCATGCCAGGCGGCAGGGAAATCTCCTTCGCGAGGCGCGCCTGCGTTTCCTTCACAAAGCCGCCGAGGTCGCGGCCTTCGACGTTCGCCTGCACGAACACGCGCAAACGACCGTTCTCGCTGTTGATTTCGCTCGGCCCGATTTCGCGATGAATCGTCGCCACCTGCCCAAGCGGAACCCTGTCACCCGAAGGCGTCGGCACCAAAATGTCCCCGAGGTGTTCAATGTCGTCGCGCTCGCTGCGTTGCAGCCGGACTTGAATGGGAATCCGTTCGCGCCCGGCAATCGCGGTAGAAACATTGTCACCGCCGATGCCGCCTTCGACCATATCCATGACATCCTGCGCACGCAGGCCGTATCGCGCCATCGCCGCGCGATCCACCTCGATGTCGAGATACGGCTTGCCTTCCGTGCGCGACGCGGCCACGCCGACCGCGCCGGGAATTGTGCGGACAACGCGCTCGACCTCGAACGCCTTTTGCTGGAGCGCGTCGAGATTGTCGCCGAGAATCTTGATGCCGACCTGCGCGCGGATGCCGGTGCTGATCATCAGGATGCGGTTTTCAATCGGCTGCAAAAATCCAGGCACATAGCCGGGCATCTGAGACAGTTTCTCCTCCAGTTCGGCGACGAGTTTTTCCTTAGTCATGCCAGGACGCCATTGCGATTCCGGCTTGAGCATGATGGTCGTCTCAATCATCTCGATGGGCGCGGGGTCGGTGGCGGTTTCAGAGCGACCCAGCTTGCCGCCAACGCTCGCGACTTCGGGCGTCTGGCTGATAACCTGGTCCTGCCACGCCATGATTCGTTTTACTTCCGTCAGCGACGTGCTGGGCAGCAGCACCGGCATGAAGAGAAGGCTACCTTCGTTCAGTGTGGGCATGAATTCGCTGCCCATGCCATGGGGCAACTTCATTGCAAGTTGAGGGTTGAGAGTTGAGAGTTGATTGACAATGAAGCGCGGAACGCCAAAGGCCAGGAGCAGTGCGGCGGCGACCAGAATCAACGCGATGCCGAGCACGGTTTTGCGGAAGCGTAATGCCCAGTCCAAAACCGGATTGTAAATCGCCAACAGGATTTTCATCAACGGGTTTGAATCTTCGGAACGGAATGGCCCGCGAATGAACGTCGCGCACAGTGCCGGCACAAACGTGATGGCCAGCAACGTCGAACCGACCATCGCAAAGGTTTTGGTGAACGCGAGCGGGTGAAACAATTTCCCCTCCTGGCCGCTCAACGCAAACACCGGCACGAACGCGAGGATGATGATGACCATCGCGAAGAAAATCGGGCGTCCAACCTGTTGCGCCGCCTCCAGCGTGACTTGCAGCGATTCGGCCTTGTTCAGCCGCGCGCCTTTCTTCTTCTCCGCCAGTTCGCAATGGCGGATGGCGTTTTCGGCCATGACGATGCCCGCATCCACCAGCACGCCGATGGCGATGGCGATGCCGGAGAGCGACATGATGTTCGACGTGATGCCGAACTGGTTCATCAGGATGAACGAGACGAGAATCGAAAGCGGAAGCGGCAGCGTGACGATGAGGATGCTACGGAAATGGAACAGGAATAGGATGATGACAATCGTGACGAGCACGGCCTCCTCGGTGAGCGCGTGCTTGAGCGTGTCGAGCGTGCGGTCAATCAGCTCGCTGCGGTCGTAATAGGATTTGATGCTGACGCCCGGCGGCAAGCTTGGCGAGATTTGCGCGATTTTGGCCTTCACGTCACGGATGACCTGCATCGCGTTTTCGCCGGTGCGCATGACGACGATGCCGCCGACGGCTTCGTGCCCGTCAATGTCCAGCGCGCCGCGACGGAAATCACCGCCGATTTGCACCGTCGCCACGTCCTTGAGATAGACCGGCGTGCCGTTGCTCTGCGTCAGGACGATGTTTTCCAGATCCGCATTGGAATTGACGAGACCGACGCCGCGCACGACAAATTCCATCCCGTTCTCCTCGATCACCTTGCCGCCGACGTTCAGATTGCTCTGCTTCACGGCGTCCATAACCATTTGCAGCGTCACGTTCATCGCGCGCATCCGCAGCGACGAGACATCAATCTGGTATTGGCGCACGAAACCGCCGACGCTCGCGACTTCCGCGACGCCGGGAACGGAATTCAATTGATAGCGCACGAACCAGTCCTGTATCACGCGCAACCGGCCGAGGTCGTAGCCGCCCACAATTTCTTTTCCCTCTTCGCCACGTAGCGCGGGGGGGAGAGGGTCAGGGTGAGGTGCGGTGGATTTTTTATCGCCAGTTTGAGAACCCCTCACCCCGGCCCTCTCCCCTCCAAGGGGAGAGGGAGAAGACGCAACTGCCGGGTCCACATCAAGGTAATATTGGTAAACCCAGCCGAGGCCGGTCGCGTCCGGGCCGAGCTTCGGCTCGACTCCGGCGGGCAGAACGTCGCCGAGATAATTCAGCCGTTCGAGCACGCGTGACCGCGCGAAGTAGTTGTCAATCTTGTCGTCGAAAATAATCGTGACGAGCGAGAAACCGAACATGGAATTCGCGCGGACGGTTTTCACGCCGGCAAGCCCCTGCAAATTCACCGAGAGCGGATAAGTGACCTGGTCCTCGACCTCCTGCGGGCTGCGCCCCGGCCAGTCGGCGAAGACGACGACCTGATTTTCGCTCAAGTCAGGAATCGCATCCACTGGCGTTTGATAAACGGCGCGGACGCCGAAGCCGATAAGCAGCGCCACACCACAAAAGACCAGGAAGCGGTTGCGCAACGACCATTCTATGATGCGATTAATCATGGCTGTTTAATTTTGCGCGCTCTGGGAAATCTGCGCTTCGGCGTCAATCAACAGTCCGCCGGAGGTGACGACCTTGTCGCCCTCCTGCAGTCCATCGAGAACCTCGACAAATTCATCGCCGACGCGGCCCAGTTGCACCTTGTGCTGTTCGTAATAACCCTTCCCCATATCCACATAAACGACCGGCTGCGATCCGGGCTGAAGCACCGCGTTGCGCGGCACGGTTAGCACATCCGGCGAATTTACGAGCACGCGGCCCTCGGCGTAAAAGCCATCGAACGGCCGCCAGAGCTTGACGCCTTCGACATGGGCCAGATTTTCCGACATTGTTGCGCGCACCTGGATACCGTGTGTCTGGTCGGCGCGGGTCGGGTCGAGGAATATCGTGTCAATGTGTTTAATGCTGGCCTTGTAAGTTTTCCCCGGCAGCGATGGGATGGTGACTTCCACCTCCTGCCCCGCATCGAGCCAGACCAGATCGCGCTCGTAGGCATTGAAGATGAAATAAGTCGGCCCGGTCATTTCAATCGCGCCGGCGACGCGCAGCGTGTGGACAAGCGGGCGGCGCTCCACCGTGGAGATCTGGACGTTAGCGACGTTCACGCTGTCGGCGTTCAGCTTGAGGCCAAAGCCGGTGTTGGTGCTTTCCCCGTTTTCATAGACCGGCACCAGGTTCATGCCGCAAATCGGGCATTTGCCCGGCTTGTTCGATTTAATCCACGGGTGCATCGGGCTTTGGTAATAAAGCACCTTGCGACCACTGGCGACGGCGGGAACAGAAGCCGTTGGCGCGGATTCGTGCCGCGCGGCGAACCACGTCGCCGCCGCACTCGCGGCGGCGACGAACAGGACGAGCAGAAGGGTTTTCAATTTCATAAAAACCCGAGTTAATGAGTCGTGCCGAAAGAACAGCAGCCCGCCGGAGTTGCGGCGGGCGAGTTCGTATTGGTTGCGTCCGCATAGACCGGCTGGAGTTTCATGCCGCAAATCGGGCAATCGCCCGGCTTGTCGTATTTGATGTTCGGGTGCATCGGGCAGGCATAGTAGAGAACCTTGCGGTCGCTTGCCGTCGTGGTTTGCGACACATGCTGCGCAGACCACATCGCGCAAGCGCCAAGCAGCGCGGCCATCGCCACAATCAAGACCATTTTCGTTTTCATAATTTTAAATTTTCAGTTTTTTGTTTTAGTTGCCACCGTTTGTGCGCGGCGGAAAAATCAGGGGCAAATCACGGGCACAAAAACTCCGTGAAGCAAGGGAATGGGACCGAAGCGCGCCAGCTCAAGGCACACTACGGGCGTGGAATAGGAAAAGTCAGATCAATCGGGCGCAATCCAACGCATAAAGCGGGGCGCTGGAAGCCATCAAAGAAAGCGTGGAATGGGAGGAAATCGAATCCACCGGATTGGCCGGCAGCGTCCAAATCAAGGCGCTGGAAGCAAGTAGCGAAAGCTGGCTCTGGCTGCTCGTTTGCGACGGGACAGCCGGTTTGGACTGTGAATCGGGCGCTGTTTTTGTCTCGCAGCACGGCATTGTGACACCGTGCTGGCAGCAGGCGCGAAGCTGTGTGACACACGGCGACGGCGTCTGCGCGACCAGGAACGGAGTTCCCATCAGCAGCAGGCTGTAAACAATGGCCAGTGTCATTTTCACGTTATTACCATATAACACCGCCGGACGTTTCCGCCGGACAGTTATTGGCTTTTTCTTGTCAATTTTTCTTGTCAATTCTTGGCTGCCTTGGCCTTGGCCTCGGCGGCCTTGATGGTCTTCATGTAGGTGTCCGGGTCCTTGAGGAACTTCGGCTTGCACATCGGACAGCAGAATTTGATCTCCTGGTTGATGCCCTTCGCCTTGTCCTGATAGATGAACACGATGGGCGGCCCCATGTCGCCGCCGAGCTTGTCTCCGGAGATAATGCACGTATCGAGCGGATACGGCACGGGCGTAGTGGCGGCGACAGAGTTTGTGCCATCGGCGCGTATGGCGGATGGAACGGCGACAAGAGCTGCGAGAACCAGCCCGCAAATCACGGGGCGGCAGAGGCGAATGAATGATTTCATGATATTGATTTTAATTGTTCAAAACGGGCACCCATCATTGGGCGCTGCTTACACTTACACCGGCCATGCCGAAACCCCTCAACTATTTTGGGAATACCCCGCGATGACCGCTTCAAAGGTAGTCGTTTGGGCAAAATACGCAAGCGGGTGAGCGCCGACACCGCCAACGTCCATCTTGCAAACACCTGCCAGCCTTGCCGCCTGACCTGATTTCGTTCCAATTGTCCAAGGAATCGTTCCATTTCCTTAAGGAAACGCTCCGTTTACTAGTGGAAGTGTTCCTTCTCCTTTGGTCGGCGTTCCATTTACTTAAGTTAGCATCAGTGGTAATGGGCGACCCCTTTATGGCTTCGGTGCCTTGTGATTGGCCGATGCCATTATGAAACTCAAAAGCACATTTTCTGTCGCTTCCGTAGTAAGGTTCCCATGAAATCTATCCGCGTTTTGTGCATGTGTTAGCCAATTTGTAAGTTGCCATGTCTCTTTGGAAATGCCTTTCAGATAGGATCGAAGCTGATGATTGGTGGCACCCGGCGCAAAATAGTTGACAATAAACTCACACCATCCAATGAAATTGCCGCGCTGTGGCGTATCCACTCCCTTGGGCACCATTTGCGTCTGAGCAAAGGTTTTTACGAGCAGTAAAAGGCATTCCCGACACTTCATCCCCACGGACTGAAAATCTTCAGCCTTCTTTGCCTTAAAAAGGGTTACACGTGAACCTGCCAATCGATTCATAAGCTGATTGATTTGGTCGTGTGCTTCCTCCTGTTCATCGGTCATTTCTGCCTGCGCCACCCGCGTCGTAACACCCAGGTGGAACGAGATTGTGTAATCCAGACTTGGGAAAAGTCGTTGCGAATATAAATTCGTCGGGTTTGTAATGACCCACCAGCGGTTTTTATTTGTCCGCACGTCCCACGCGTCCATAGGTTGGCCGAAAATACTTTCAGAGGAAACTTTCTCAAGATGCTTCACGGTTTCATCTGGCGCTTGCCATTCGATATAGGAACGAATCTGGTCGGTCTCATTTCCACCTTTGTCCAACACAAAACCGGCCAATGCTTCGACAGGTATAGCGGCGGGAATTACACATTCCTCATTCTTTTTTGTGTGAGCCTTCGTTCGCGGCAAGCTTTTCTTTACCATGTGGCGAGTGTGAGCCGGAAAATTGGTAGCGTCAATTCCGTCTTCGAGCGGGGTATTTCAAATATTTGAGGGGTTTTCAGTTTGCCGGTGTATGACAGATACAACAACCGGGTGGAGCAATGAAGCGCCACCCAAACTGAAAGAAAATAAAAATGAAAACTCGTAATCTCCTCCTCATCGGCGCGGCCGCATTCGCCGCAATCACCATCAACGTCACCGCCAGCAACGCACTACTCTCGCCGCGCGCTGCGGGCAACCAGATCAAGCAGGTTTCCGGCACGGCCAGCGACGTGAACACCGTTGTCGTCAACACGGCTGCGATTTCACCCCACGCCGCGGGCAATCAGATTGCCACCGTCGCCGGAACGTCGAGCGATGTAAATTCCGCCGTGGCCTGCGCCAAAATCATGAACGGCAGCCCGAAGGCGATCCAAGCGTGCGTTGAACATACGACCATGCCGGGTTGCCAAACCGTGACGGTCGCAGATGCAAAGTAATCTGAATCATTTGCTGGATTGCCCGGTACAATAAAAAAGATAGATTGTGGGCGGCGGACCATAACCCCGCCGCCCTTTAACCGATGAAAGAAAATATGAATCCCGACCCAGACTCCACCAGAGCTTCCGTCAAGGCGAGCGACACCAGATTTAGCGAAGTCCTGCGCGCCGCGCGCCCGTCGCCCTCGCTGCCGCCGCGCTTTCAGGAAAACGTCTGGAGGCGTCTCGAAGACGCCGAGGCGCCCACGAAATCCGGTTCCTGGCTCGACGCGCTCACCGCGCTGGTTTTGAGGCCGCGTTTCGCCTACGCCACGGTCGCATCGCTGGTACTGGCGGGCGTGTTGCTGGGGACTTATCAAGGCGCGCAATTCATCAAACAAACCGAGCAGGCGCGCTATCTTGCCGCAGTCGCACCGGATTCATTGCGTTAAATGAACCGGTCGCTAGTCATTTTGCTGGGCGTGCTGGCCCTGGGCGCGGCGGTTTTTGCAGGCTCCTACTTCATTGGCCAGCGCGTGTGCGCCATCACGCGTCCGGTGGACGATTTGAGCTGGCTGCGCGATGAATTTCATTTAAGCGACGCCGAGATGGCGCGCATCCGGCAATTGCACGAAGGTTACATGCCGCAATGTGCCAAAATGTGCGCGCTAATCGCGCACAAGAGCGCCGAGGTCCAGACGGCTCTCGGCAGCGGGACCAATGTGACCGCCGAGGTGCAGAACGAAACTGACCGAGCTCGGCGAACTGCGGGCGCAATGCCAGGCACAGATGCTCCGGCATTTCATCGCCGTCAGCCAGGCGATGCCGCCGGAGGAAGGCCAGCGTTATCTTGCCGAAATGAAAAAAATCACGCTCGGTTCGCACGAGGAGATCGAGCAATCCATGTCTGACCACACCGGCCACGAACATGGAACAAACTGACAACCCACCTTCGCCGGAGGCTTCCGCTTCCGCTGCGCTTCAACGCGACGAGTCGGCGCGACAATCCAATGCCCGCGACTGTGCAGATATGGAGCGCCTGATCGCCGGCCAGGAAACGGCTCTCAACGATTTGATGGAGCGCCACGCCACGCCGGTGTTTCATTTTCTTTGCCGCATGGTTGGCAACGAGGACGACGCGAACGATCTTGCGCAAGAAACATTCGTCCGCGTTTTCAAGTCGCGGGACAGTTTCCGGAAGAGCGGGAAGTTTTCGGCCTGGCTGTTCACTATCGCCGCCAATCTGGCGCGAAATCATTTCCGCTGGCGTGCGCGGCATCCGGCCATTTCACTTGAAACAGAATATGCGGAAACGGAACGGACGCTGGGCAGCACGCTTCCGTCCGATGCTCCCGCCCCGAACGAACAGGCGCTCGCCACAGAACGCACCGAGGCCATCCGCGCCGCCGTTGGGAGATTACCGGAGGATTTGCGCGAGGCGATTGTACTGTGCGAATGGGAGGAATTGAGCGTGGCCGAGGCCGCGACGGTTCTTGAAACGACGCCGAAGGCCGTGGAATTGAGGCTCTATCGCGCCCGCCAGCTTTTGCGCGAACGGTTAAAAGGCTGGCTCTGAAATTTATTCCGCCAGTTGCGCGGCGTCAAACCCGGCCAGTTCTTCTCCCGCCGCCTCCCATTCGGCCGTCGCCAGCGGCAGGCGGTCGTGGATCTTCATCAACTCGCGGTTGATGTGCGTCGCGCGCCCGCCGTTGGCGTAGGCTTCCGGTTTCTCCAGTTCCGCCGCCAGCTCACCCTCGCGCACTTCCAGATCGGCGATTTCCTTTTCGAGAACCGCGATGCGCTTCTGGATTTCCTGCTTCTTGTTTGAACGCGCCTGCCGTTGCCCGGCTTCGATGCGTTTCTGTTCCTTGCGGTCAACCTTCGGCGCATTTTCGGAGGGACGAGTTTCACGAGTCCCTGACTTCGAATTATTGGGGCTCGCAGCGTTTGTCCCTCCGAAGCTGGATGTCAGCGCTTCCCGCGCCGATTGCGAGGTCTTGTCCAGGTAATACTGGTAGCCGCCGGTGAAATGCCGGAGCTGCCCCGCCTCCACGCGCACGACGTGCGTGGACAACTTGCGGATGAAATGCACGTCGTGGCTGATGAAAACCAGCGTGCCCTGGAATTGCTTCAGCGCCACGATCAACGCGTCCACGCTCGCCAGGTCAAGATGCGTCGTCGGCTCGTCCATCAGCAGAAGATTCGGCGGGTCGAGCAGCAGTTTCACCAGCGCGAGCCGGCTTTTTTCGCCGCCGCTCAACACGCTCACCGGCTTGTAGATGTCGTCGCCGCGAAACAGAAAGCTGCCCAGCACCGTGCGGACGGCCTGCTCGGTGATGCGTTGCGGCGTGTCCAGCGCCTCCTGAAAAACCGTGTGCGCCGGGTTCAACATCGCCGCGCGATGCTGCGCGAAGTAGCCGTGCTTCGCGTTGTGGCCGAGCTTGCGCACGCCGGCCTGCGGCTTCAAAACGTCGGCGAGCAGTTTCAACAGCGTGGATTTGCCCGCGCCGTTCGGACCGACGAGCACGATGCGCTGGTCGCGTTCCACTTCCAGATCAATGCCGTCGTAAATCAATTTTTCGCCGTAGCCGAACTTGATTTTCTCCAGCGTGATGACGCGCTGGCCGCTGCGCTGCGGTTGCGGAAAACGAAAACCCATCGTCGCGTCCGGCGCCGTCTGGCAGCTCAACCATGTCTTCCTTGATGCGCTCGATCTGCTTCATCTTGCTCTGCGCCTGCGCGGCCTTGGTGTTCTTGGCGCGGAAGCGGTCCACGAACAGCTGCATCCGGTCAATCTCTCGCTGCTGCGATTTTGCCGTGGCGATCATCGTCGCCTCGGCAGCGGCGCGCTGTTCGAGATACTCGTCGTAGTTGCCCGTGTAGCGCATGATGCGCGAGGAGCGCAGCTCCGCGATATGCGTGCAAAGGTTGTTGAGAAATTCGCGGTCGTGCGAAATGAGCAGGATCGCGCCGGGATAATATTTCAGGTAATCCTGGAACCAGATGAGCGTTTCGAGGTCGAGATGGTTCGTCGGCTCGTCGAGCATCAGAAGGTCGGGTTCCTCCGCGAGCAGCCGCGCAAGGTGCGCGCGCATGATCCAGCCGCCGGACATCTCGCGCGCCGGGCGGTCGTGATCCGTCTGCTTGAAACCGAGGCTGGCAAGAATCTGTTTCGCCTTGGCAACAAACTGTCCGTCGTGCTCGTGCTCGTGCGGCACGGTGATCTCCATGACGGTTTCATTGCCGGCCGGCTCGCTTTCCTGCGGCAGATAGCCGACGCGCGTACCACGGATGAGCGACACGCTGCCAGCATCCGGCTCCTCCTTGCCGAGGATGATTTTGATGAGCGTGGATTTGCCGGCGCCATTCGGCCCGACAATGGCAATGCGGTCGCCCGACATGACGTTCAACGAAACGTCGTCAAACAATTCGCGTCCGCCAAATGATTTGGATAGTCCGGCTACGGTTAACATTGAATATTTGTAAATGGCAGGGCCGCGCTACTGCGCGGCCCAAATTATCGGACGAGCGGTAACCCGTCCCCACCTCGTTTATTTTGGCTTCAACTGCGGAAACAATATCACGTCGCGGATGCTTTCCTGGCCAAGCAGCATCATGCACAAGCGATCAATGCCCATGCCCATGCCCCCGGCGGGCGGCATTCCGTGTTCGAGCGCAACGAGAAAATCCTCGTCCAGCTTCTGCTGCTCGCCGCCGGCCTGATGTTCGAGACGCTCGCGCTGCTCAATGGGGTCGTTCTGCTCGGTATAGGCGGGCGCGATTTCCTGGCCGTTGATGCAGCACTCGAACACCTCGACGGTGGTCGGGTCGTCGGGCGAAAGTTTGGCGAGCGGCACGAGTTCCTTCGGCAGATGCGTGACGAACGTCGGCTGAATCAGCGTCGGCTCGATCAATTTTTCAAACACCGCGCCGGTGACTTCAAAATCCTGGTAGTCCTTGGTGATTTCCGCGCCGAGGTCATGCGCGCGCTGGCGGCGGTCGGCGGGAGAAATTTCGAACCAGTCCGTACCGGCTTTTTCGCGCACGAGGTCCTTGTATTTCACCTGCCGCCATGGCGGGGTAAGATTGATGGTCTTGACGATTTTGCCTTCGGCGTCCTTGTGTTCGATAAAGAGCGTGTCCGATACGTTCTGCGCCACGTGACAGACCAACCCCTGCACGAGTTCCATCATGGTCTCGTAATCGCCGAATGCCTGATACGCTTCGAGCATCGTGAATTCGGGATTGTGTTTGCGCGAGAGGCCTTCGTTGCGGAAGTTGCGGCCGATCTCGAACACCTTGTCCACACCGCCGACGAGCAGGCGCTTGAGATACAGTTCCAGCGCGATGCGCAGATAAAAATCGCAGCCGAGCGCGTTGTGATGCGTCTTGAACGGTTGCGCCGCCGCCCCGCCGGGAATCGCCTGCATCATCGGCGTCTCGACCTCGACATAGCCTCGCGAGTGGAGAAAATTCCGGATCTCGCGGATGATTTCACTGCGCTTGAGCATCACGTCTTTCACGTCGGGATTCGACATCAAATCGAGGTAACGCTGGCGGTAGCGGATTTCCGTGTCGGCAAGGCCGTGCCATTTTTCCGGGGGCGGGCGCAGGGCTTTCGCTAAAATCACGAACGATTCCAGTTTGATGGAAATCTCGCCGGTCTTGGTCGTGAACAAATGTCCGCGCGCGCCGATGAAGTCGCCGAGGTCGAGATGCGAGAAGATGCTCCACTGTTCGTCGCCGAGCGTGTTTTTTTGCGCGTAAATCTGGATGCGCCCGCTCTGGTCGCGCACGTCAATGAACATGGATTTGCCCATTTCGCGATGCGCGGTGATGCGCCCGGCCACGGCCACTTCGCGGCCTTCGGTGTAATGGTCGCGCGCGTGCTTGCAGGTTTCGCCGGGCGTGAATTTATTTTTGAACGGGTCAATGCCCTTCGCGCGCAGCGCCGCGAGTTTGGCCTTTCGCTGTTCGATGAGTGAATTCGTGTCTTCCATCAGAGTGTGCAGATTAAACCATAAACCGCCTTTCAGCGCACGAATGAATTTACAATTTGCGCGTCCAATCTAACGACGGCGCGCCAATCGTGTATCGTAAATCGAAAATAATGAGCCTCGTTACCCCGGCTCCTACTTTTCTGCGGGATTATTCGTTAGTGTGGAAACGGTCTTGGGCTTGTAAAGCCCGGCCTTGATGAACGGTTCGAGTTGCGCGCCGTAGCCCGCCGCCTCCATCTTGTCCAGCGGGATGAACCGCAGCGACGCGGAGTTGATGCAGTAGCGCAATCCGCCCTTGTCGCTCGGCCCGTCGTCGAAAACGTGGCCGAGATGCGAGTCGGCGACCGGTGAACGGACTTCGGTGCGCGTCCATGCCGAAGGAATTATCCGTATTCTCAATCAATTTCTCGCCGACGAGCGGCTTGGTGAAACTTGGCCAGCCGCAGCCGGAATCAAACTTGTCCAGCGAGCTGAACAGCGGCTCGCCCGACACCACGTCCACGTAAATGCCCGGCGCGTGGTTGTCCCAATACTCGTTCTGGAACGCCGGCTCGGTCGCCGCCTGCTGCGTGACGGCGAATTGTTCGGGCGTCAGTTTTTTCTTCAACTCCGCCGCGTCCGGTTTCTTGAAATTTTTCGCATCCATAAATTGATTGGTTGAACCGCTTGAATCATAGGCCGGTTGCGCGCGGCCCGCGTTGCGCATCACCGCCACAGCGCCGACCGCCAGCATCACCGCCGCCGCCATTTTTATGATTCCGGACGGTTTCATGTGCTTTTGACGGAATTTAACGCGAAGGCGTTCAATGTCCATCCGGTTCAAATAAATTCCCAGCGGTCAAACATCGCCGCCTGGCCGCAGGGTTTGCCATCTGCCGCCAACAAATTCCAGACCGTCGCGCGGCTGATGCGAAAGCGCCGACCCGTTTTTGAAATCCGCACACCGGAATAATCGTCAATGAAACCGCGCCGCGCCACGGCTTCCAATAATTTTGCGCGTTCCTCGCGATTCGGTGCCTCGGCTGTGAGCCGCGACGGCGTGCGCGTCAGTTCCTCCCACGACATTTCCCAAAGCGCGAGCGCGGCGCGATTGCCGTAGTTTAAAATCGGATCCGCTTCCGTGCCGTGCGAAACAACGACGAACGGCGCTTCAAAAACCTTTTGCGCCAGTTCAACCGGTTCGGATACATCCGGCAGCAATTCGCGTCCGGTCCAATGCTTCAGACTGCGCGACAAACACCCCGTTTGCGCGATGACAAAATCGGCTTTCCAAATCGCATCCATGATCAGATTGAACCGCTAATCTTTACTAATCCGCACCAATCAATTTGCATCAGCGAAAATGAGCGGTGATTAGCGGTTTGAAATTCACAACGCCTGCCGCAACGCTCCTGCCAATTCCTCCGGCGTGAGAGTAACAGGATTTGCCTTCATGCTGCTGGCATTTGCGGCTTTCGCAACCAAATCAGCGACGTGTTCCTCGCGAATTCCATAAGTGCCGAGCGGCTTGATTTGCAAATCACCGACAAGCTGGCGAACCCATTTCACACCGTCATCCGCAGCTGCGCCGATGTTGCCGGTCAGCAACCGCGCCACCTCGTCGTAACGGGACAGCGCCGCGCTTTCCGGAGAACGTTGCCGTAGCGCGTAAATGTTCACGGCCATGACGTGCGGCAGCAACGCCGCGCAAATTGCGCCATGCGGCGCGGGAAAGCTTCCGCCAATCGGCCCGGCAAATCCATGAACTGCCCCAAGGCCAGCATTCGCCAGTGCCAATCCGCCGAACAAACTGGCCGCTGCCATGTCTTCCCTGGCGGACTTATTTTTGCCGTCCGAGAAAGCCACGCTCAAAGACCGTCCGGCGCGGCGGATTCCTTCAATACACAAACCATCGGTCATCGGATTTGCTCGCGAACATACGAACGGTTCAATCAATTGCGTCAGCGCGTCCAGACCCGTGCTGGCGGTCAGCGACGGCGGCAAATCATAAGTGAGTTCAGGATCCACAATCGCCACCTTTGCCAGCATCAGCGGACTGCGCAGACTGACTTTCAATTTATGTTCTGGCGACGACAGCACGGCGTTGCGCGTGACTTCCGAGCCGGTGCCCGCCGTGGTGGGGATGGCGATGAACGGCGCGGACGGTTTCGTCAGTGCCTTGCCGCGCCCGATGATTTCGACGTAATCGAGCAACGCGCCGTCGTTCGCCAGCATCGCGGCGATGGCCTTGGCCGCGTCCAGAGCGCTGCCGCCGCCAAAGCCGACGACGATCCGGCAGTTTTCCTTTTTTGCGAGCGCCGTGCCCTGTTCAATCGTGGAAAGCTCCGGCTCGCCCGCGATGGAAAAAGTCGCCGTGCCAACACCCGCATCGCTAAGAATTTCCAGCAATGGTCCAGGCGCGCTTTGCGTCATGCCCGACAACGACCAGCGCGCGCCGGCCACATTCCTTCGCAGCGGGACCCGCCTCATGCAGCATGCCCGCGCCATAGATGATTTTTGTCGCCGTTGCGAATTCAAAGCGCATTGTCATTCATCGAACCTTGTCGTCGGGAGACACATTGTCGAACTTCACGCTCGTGGCGCGGCTCGGCCATCATCGGCGCGACAGCATCGCGCCAGACGGGATAATGCTCCGTCGCCTTGTGCGCGGCGGCGGCATCGGCGTCGCGATAGATTTCCACCAGCACGAAACGCATCGGGTCATCCTGCTGCTGCAAGACATCAAAACGCAGGACGCCCAATTCCAGCAGGCTACAGCGTGCATTGAGCCGCGTCGCCTGTCTGAACGCCTCCACGCAATCCGGTTTGACACGAACATGAACGTGAACAATGAACATGTGGGACGAATAAGCCAAACCAGGCGAAATCTCAAGCTGTCAACCGCACAAATCTTCCGCTCGTCGGGTTGAAAATGTGCGCGTCACTCCGTCACCCGCCGGATGCAAAGCGCCATGTAAGGTCTTCCCGGCAATGCTACCGCGCGGCCGGTCGCGTCCACGAAATGATAGTCGTCTTTCTGCCTGGTCACAAATTCGCCGTCAACCGGCGTGACATTCATGTTCCAAGTATCAATCACTTCAATCTTGAACTTCATGCTGTCCCGGATGCCGTCCTTGTAAAGTTCGAACGGCCAAGACACCGGTGTTTGCGCGCCGAAATAGAGCAGGTAATAGTCGCCCGGCTTCCCGCCCATGTTCGAGCCCTGCCATTTGTCAATCGGTTCGATGCCGGTGACCGGGCTATCGGCGAGGATTTCCTTCAGGAATGCGAGCCGCGCAGGGCTTTGGCCGTAAAGCTTCCCGCCATTATCAGTCCAAAGCGTCTTGTCCACATTGGTAAGCACCTCGCCATGCGTTGCGTAAGTGCCGGCGACCGTCGCCGCCCAGAAACGCTGGACCAGTTGTTGGGCCGAAAGCTGCCCCCAGCGCTGTGAAATGTTGCCCTCGTATTTCACCTCGTCGTATATCACCGGCTTGCGCCACACGTCGCGATACAACTCCGCCCGGCCCGGGTCTTCCACCGCCGAGCCGTTTTGGATGCTCGCATGCGTCACCCACGGTTCGGTGTTGTTGTAAATCAGAGAGCCATTGTGGATGGAACGCAAATGACCATAGGGATCACCAGCCTGCACCGCCTGAAACAGGCGGTTCCAGTCCGCCTCTGTTTTATTCTTGTTGAAATCATACTCGTTCGAAAGCGACCACCAGATGTTGCGATACGCCGCGATCCGCGCGACAATGTAGCGTATGTAACGGTCGTCCGACTCAGCAGGCATCCGGTCGAATCCCCACCGCCCCTTGTCGTATGGGTCAAACAAAATCAAGTCCGCCTCAATGCCTCGGTCGCGCAAATCGCCAATGCGCCGTTCCAGATGCCGGAAAAATTCCGGATTGAATCGCGTAAAATCCCAGTCCTTCGGCGGCAACCCTTCAAACGGATACAGCGACAACTCGTTCGTGTTTCCCGGCTCGTGCTTGGGAAAAACGCACATCCGGATTTTGTTAAACGGCGACTCTGCGAGTGTCCGGAGCGTCTCGTTCTCTAGCGTGTCGGCCATCTGCGCCCAGTTGTAACTCGTAGTCCCGATAGGCCGGTAAGGCGTGCCGTCCGCGTATGCGAAATGATACGTGTGCGCGACGCAAACCGGACCATGATTACCGGCTGATGGCGGTGTGACCGTGAATTCTCCGGTTATGCCATCCAGTTCTGTCGCACTGCTGATGGTCGTGTATTGCCACGCGCCCTGCCGGTCCGGCATGAAACGCACACGATAGATTCCGCCGCCATCATAAAATCCTCCCACCACCACCGCATTCGTGCCGGCAGACACAAAACGCGCGGAGAATTGCACATCCACGAACGGATTGCCGTTCGTCGGGCCGGGCAACGCGACTTCATAAACGTCCCACTGCTCCGTTACCGTCTCTGCAGCCTGGGCTGACCCGGCAAGAAATGCCGGTAAAGCCGCGACAATGGTAAAAAGGCATTTGATGAAAACCCGCATCATGATGAATGGCAGCATAACCATTCGCAAATAAAATGACAGGCGTAATCACTTCGTGGCACCATCCGATGCTTTCATACACTCTTTGCAAATGTTCCGGTAAAATTCCCCGATGCGCGTCATCTTGCGCGGAAGCTTTTCGTCGCTGAAATCCACGGAGAGCAGGCCGAACTTCTTTGAGTATCCGAACTGCCATTCGAAATTGTCCAGCAGCGACCAGTAGAAAAATCCGCGCACGTCCACGCCATGATTAATTGCGGCGTGCAGTTCCAGCAAATGTGCCGTCAAATCGCGGATGCGAAAATCCTGGTCGGTCGATGCCGCGCCGTGTTCTGTGATGTAAATCGGCAGGCCATAGCGTTTGTGAAATAGTTTCAAAAGCTTGCCGAAGCCGCTTGGATGCCGTTCGAACATATCATCGCTGATGATGCCAAGTTCCTTCAATCTTTCCGGCGACACATTATTTGTCGGAACCAGCGCCTGGAAATGGTTCAGCCGCGCCCGGCCATAATAATTGACGCCCAGGAACGTCGAGGCTTCCATCCGACGCCCTCCCAGAAATTCATCCAGCACAAACCGGTTGAAGGCGTGATGCGACGCCTCCGCCAGCAAATGGTCCCAGATCGCGAACGCCTGAAACGCGCCGAAAGAAGTCCAGTTTTTTGCGATGCCGACTTCCGGTCTTTTGCCGCCGGAGCCTACACGCCGGATGACTCGGCTCGCCTGCGCGTGCGCCTCAGCCATGTGCTTGATGACTTTCCGGTATGACGCGAAATGCCATTTGTGGAACGGCGGAAATCCGCCGAGCAAGATACGTCAGCGACGCGTAAGTGTCCGGCTCGTTGAACGTGTTCCACAAATAAACCCGTTCTTTCAAGGCCGCCGACAATTTCGCCGCGTAATCCACAAACGCCGGAATCGTTGCCGGATTCAGCCAGCCGCCCGACGCCGTAATCCACGGCGGATTGGAAAAATGATGCAGCACGACCATCGGCGTGATGTTCGCCGCCTTGAGGCAGTCGAGCAGATGGATGTAGCGCGCCAGCTCCTTCTGGTTCAGCGGCGCGAACGGCGCGGATTGCAGGCGCGACCATTCAATGCCCATGCGGTAGGCGTTCACGCCGAGCCGCGCCATCCAGCCCACGTCCTCCTCGTAGCGGTGATAATGGTCGCACGCCACGCGGCAATGCCCGCCGTCCGCCGCCACATAATCCGTCCACTCGTTGACGACGTGGCCCTCCACCTGTGTCGGCGACGTGGCCGTGCCCCAGAGAAAATTTTCAGGAAATTTCAAATCGCCTGCCATTCTTGCAGACAATTTGAGAAGAATCAACCGGATGAACAGCAGAATGACTTCGAACGCAAGCCCGATGACAACATCCGCAAATGAAACATGGACTTTCCCGCCGGCATCAACGATAATGACTGTGTTCCTGCCCAGCGAGCCGGTTCAAGGGAAAGTTTCCGACCAAAATTTTATGACCAAAAAACCAGCGACCGCGACGCTCGTCCATGAGCCGGCGGCCAGTGAAACCGAGCAGCAACGGTTCGAGCGCATCCTGTCACGCGAGCAATTCAAACCCTTGAAGGCCGTCTTCGACCATCTCGGCATGGCCGTCCCGTTGATGCAGGCGGCCATCGTCACCACGAACGCCTACCAGATGTTTCTGGCCAAGCTCGGCTATCGCGTCATCATGGTGAAGCAAATCCACGAGCAGGATTGCTATTCCCGCCTCGGCCCGGCCGGCGGCATCCGGGCCGTGCTGCCCATTCACGACATGGCCACCTACAGCACGCTCGTCACGCTCGTGAATTACGATTCCACCGTCACCACCACGCCCAAGGCCGTTGACTACTACGACAATCAACTGACCGAGTTCAAGACCCAGTTGATGAACCGCTCCGGCAACGCCGCCTGAACCGCGGCCTCGCGTTTGGATTGAAATTCCGTGACCGTCACGTCGCGCTCTGATTCTCGGGCGGATTATTCAAATGCCTCTGTCGCGACCGGATCAAATCCGCCTCCTCGCGGATGTTGACCAGCGAAAGTTGCGTGGCATGAAACAAATTCACGCAACCGCCAATCAACCCCGCCACGCCGGCAAACCCCAGCAGCAGGCCCGCACCGATGACGACGCGCATAGAGCATTTCATTGCCCAATTGCCCCGCCACTGCGCCGAGCAACGTCACCAGGCTGGCCGCCGCGAAGGCGCCGAGTGCCACATAAATCCAGTGCAATGCGCTCAACAGGAGCAATGGCCTGCTGTTCGACGCGGTTGGTTCGTTCAACGAATTTCGTGTCTTGCAAATTCGCCGGATTGGCGGATTCCTTCAGCAGCTCGTGCATCCGGTCGCGCGTGCGAAGCATCCGGTTGATGGTGCTCATCGCCAGCACGCTCGTCGCGTTCGTCAAAATCGCCGGCGCGGCGATGAACGTCAGCACCGCGAACGGATTGTTTGTCAGCAAATTGCTTCCCATGCCTTTGGTCAAAATTTAACTGCACGCTAATTACGGCAAAAGGGTGTCGCGGTCAATCTCTTCATTCGGCAACGGAACGCGGCCGGGTGAATCGCACCAGGGAAAATGGGATCGAATTCGGACTAGACCACTGATGTTGTCGGTGCGGGACAGGTCAGGCGGAATTTTCCCGATGGCAGCGGCAGCAAAACCGGCATGGTTTCGGTTTTGATTTCAGCGCGAACCCGCAGCAACGTTCTTCGAGCCGCGAAGTCACGCGGCGCAATTCCGCTTTCGTTGGCCCGGCCCCGGCGGGCACAAGCCGCAATACGCAAATTGCCCTCCGCATCTTGGCGAAGTTCATAGTGCGCGATGCCGTCCGCCTCCGAAAAACATTCATCCACCTGCCACGCCGTCACGCGCCGCCCGTCACCGCCGCGCAGCGCGTCCCGCGCGCGGCCATGGACCACGAAATGATTTCCGTAAGGTTGCGCGCGCTTTTCCGCGAGGTCGCCGATGCGATAGCGGAGCAGCGGCATGTAATCGTTCGTCAGCGTCGTGACGACCAGTTCGCCAACGCCATCCGCGCCGGCGTCCACGATTTCGAGGAACGCCGTGTCGTAGCCCGGCTTCATTTCGCCGCGCTCGTTTTCCATGAGCAGATGGCCGGTCTCGGTCGAGCCGTAAAGGTTGAGGACCGGCACGCCAAAAACGCGCTTCAGGATTTTCTCGATGCACCACGCTGGCAAACTCGTAACTGCACAGGACGAATTTCAGCGACGGAAATTTGATTCCCTTGCGCTCGCAGTAAAGCGCGAACCACGCGCCATGAACCGGATCCAAGTCCAGAAACTGCGGCGACCATTCGGAAATCTCCGCCGCCATCCGCGCCAGTTCCGCGTCACTCCAAGAAGAAACGGGATGCGCGCCAGATTGACGAACAGCGTGTTGCCGACTGTCCGTTGCTCGCGCGACATCCAGACCGTCGGACACGTCAGGCCGTTGCAGGCCGGCGGCACGAGCGTCGCGCGGCGGGCGTTGGGATGTTCGTCCAGCACGCGGGCGACGAAACCGTTCAACCGCAGCGCGCGCTCCTCCTGCTCATTCCACCAGCCGCGCCCAAAAATCACCGGCAGCCGTTCCTCGGAGGTGCCGGAGGTGTGTTCCAGTTCCACCAGGTTTTTCTCCAGCAACGATTCGAGCGCCTGCCCGCCGGAAAGGAAAGTTGAGCGGGAAATTTTCCCGCATCCCGCGCTTGGCCAGCAGCGGCAGCCGGCGGAAACAATCAAGGTCAACGCCCCGGCAATCCGCACGTGCCAGCGCCTCGCGATAAAGCGGCACCTCGCGCCAGCGCGGCAGGAGTTCCGCCAGTTGTTCGAGCTGGCCCGCTTCGCGAATGAGTTCCGGAGTCGCAAGCATGGGCGAAATATACACGCATTTGGCGGAATGCAAATTCAGGAGTAGGATTGCGCGCATCGGCGCGGCGGCTGGCCGGGCGCGCTGGGTGGCCGTCCGCAAGGACCCTTACCAAGGGCGCGAGCGGTCGGGACGCTTTTTGCGGGGTTCCTGCGCTTTCTGGACGAGGTCCGGTAAACCGTCCGAAGAAACCGACATTTGTTCAGCGTGTATCGCAGTCATCGCCTCGTCAATCACTCCAAGCAACTCCTGCCGACCCTGCTCCGTCGTCGCGGAACAGGTAAAAATCGCCGGCAACTGCTCGAACCAGCCGGCGATGTTCGCCGTGAACGCCGTGATGTTCGCCTGCACCGCCACGGGCGTCACCTTGTCAGTCTTGGTGAATACGAGGACGAACGGGACGGCATTGCGGGCGAGCCATTCCACGAACTCCAAATCAATGTTCTGCGGCTCAAGCCCGGAATCAATCAGCGCGAAAACCAAGCAGAGGTTGGTTCGCTGCTTGAGGTAATGCGACACCGCATGATTGAACCGCGCGCTATCCTTCTTTGCACCTTCGGCAAAACCGTAACCCGGCAGATCCACCAGCCGCCACGTTTTGTTCATCGTGAAAATATTGATGAGTTTGGTGAAACCCGGCGTCGGTGAGACACGGGCCAAGCCATCCTTGCCCGCCAGCATGTTCAACAACGATGACTTGCCGACATTCGAGCGACCGATGAAGGCGAATTCAGGCAGCGACTCGTCCGGACACGAATCCAAGTCCGGCGCGCTGCAATCAAAAATGGCGGATGAGATGTCCATGATGGAAAACCTACAACCATTGTCGCAGCAAAACCCCTCCACCGATACAACCATTTTCAAGCATTGGGGAAATGGGTATTCACCCGCTTGACAACTTCGGTTTCAATGACAAATTTGAATCCATGAAACCCAATCTTTTGCCGCGCTATGCGACTTTACTGGCCACGCTACTCCTGATTTTTAGTCTCGTAACCCGCGGGCACGCCCAGGCAGGCGGCGCGTTCACCAAGCTGGATGACGCCTACGCGACCCTCGCCCAAGCCGACCACGACTACAAGGGACATCGCGCCAAAGCCATGAAGGAAATCGAACTGGCCGTCCATGAACTCGGAGGCAAAATCAGCGGCAAAGGCAGGGGCCGTGAACCACAGGGCACCTCCGACGCACAATTGAGCGCCGCCCGATCCCTGCTCCAGCAGGCCGCCGGCGGACTTTCCAAAAAGGCGCTCAAACACGTGGACGCCGCCATCGAGCAGATCAACATCGCACTGTCCATAAAATAAATTCTCCAGCTCGCGGGGTCAAAGCTCGTCCTCGCGCTCGGTGTAGAAGAGCTGGTGGGCGTGGTCGTAATCGGCTTCCGGCACGAAGACCTGGGCGGGACGGCTCAAATCGCCGTCGTCCGGCGCGGCGGGGTCCACGAACGCCTGCGTGGCGGCGATGCCATGTTTCTCCAGCATCACCACGAGCATCTCGGCGTTCACCACCGGCCCGGTGTAAAACAGTTTCACGCAGACAATTTAACCGCAGACGGACACGGCTTGCCACGACGAAGTAAAAGCGGCGACCCCGGCGGCTGCGGAAACGGCTTTCGCTTCCGCCGGCGGGGCTTTTGCCTTGGGCGAAGTCATTTTTGCTTCGGGTGAAATGAATTTCGCTTTGGGGGAAGCGACATTCGCCTTGGGTGGAGTCACGGTTGCTTTGGGGGAAGTCACGTTTGCCTTGGGGGACGCGACATTCGGCTTGGGAGAAGTCACTTTCCCTTCGGGGGAAATGACATTCGGCTTGGAGGCATCCCCATTATTCGATCTCTTTCTCGTTCGCTGAATGCGGTTGGAAAATGAATTTTCTATGGGGAAAAGCTATCGATTTCAGCGCCCGATTGGGTTTAGGAAAACCAAAAAGCTTTTTCTAATTGCGTCAGAAGGAGCTGAAACCGAGCCTATATATTTCGACGAACTCAAACCGATAGTTGCGGGTCGGGATGCAATCATACGAGTTGAGTTGGTGGCGAATCCAAAACACGGGTCGCACCCAAAAGAAGTGCTCAAGCGTCTTCGGCACGCAGCTAAAACCAAAGGAATTAGGAAAGATGACGAATTGTGGCTCGTTATTGACAGGGATGCTTGGAGTGAAGCAGACCTTAACGAGGTTTGTAAAAAAGCACGCGAATTTGGCTACTTTGTTGCGTTAAGCAATCCATGTTTTGAACTTTGGCTTTACCTGCATCTAAAAAATAATTGCAATTTTATTGACCGTCATCAATGTCAGCGCGAATTTGGGAAATTTCATAAAAGTTACGGAGCAAATGGAAAAGGTGGCTATGACGCCAAGCCCTTGATGAAAGAAATCGCTAAGGCCATTGAACGGTCAAAAGCGATTGATATTCGCCCGGCCGACCTTTGGCCAAAAACGCAAGCAACCAGAGTTTATCTCCTTGTTGAAAAGTTGTTCTCTGGAAAAGCAGCCGGCGTTTAATTCTTCGCCCCCGCCAGTTCCTCCTCGAAATCCACGATCTCTTTGATCTGCACCAGAAACCAGCGGTCAATTTTCGTGAGGTTGAAAATCTCCTCGATGGTGAAGCCGGCGCGCAGGGCGTGGCGGATGAAGAAGATGCGTTCGGCGTTGGGCACGCTCAATTTGCGGCTGATGACGTCGCGCGGCAGGATGTCCCGGTCGCCATAGAGTTCCGTGCCGATGCGCCACGGCTTGCCGTCGCCGCCCAGGCCGCTGCGGCCGATCTCCAACGAGCGCAGGCATTTTTGCAGGCTTTCCTTGAACGTGCGTCCGATGGCCATCGCTTCGCCCACGCTTTTCATCTGCGTGGTGAGCGTGGGATCGGCCTGCGGGAATTTCTCGAAGGCAAAGCGCGGAATCTTGGTGACGACGTAATCAATGCTCGGCTCGAAGCTCGCAGGGGTTTCGCGCGTGATGTCGTTCTTGAGTTCGTCGAGCAGGTAGCCGACGGCGAGTTTGGCGGCAATCTTCGCGATGGGAAAGCCGGTGGCCTTGCTTGCGAGGGCAGAGCTGCGGCTGACGCGTGGGTTCATCTCGATGATGACCATGCGGCCGGTGTTCGGATCCACGCCGAACTGGATGTTCGAGCCACCGGTCTCCACGCCCACGGCGCGGATGACGGCGAAGCTCTGGTCGCGCATGATCTGAAATTCCTTGTCGGTGAGTGTCTGAATGGGCGCGACGGTGATGGAATCACCGGTGTGGATACCCATCGGGTCGAAGTTTTCGATGGAGCAGATGATGACGCAGTTGTCGGCTTTGTCGCGCATCACTTCCATTTCGAATTCCTTCCAGCCGAGCAGCGATTCCTCAATGAGAATTTCGGAAACCGGCGAGAGGTCCATGCCGTGCTTGGCAAGTCCGGCGAATTCGTCGCGGTTGTAGGCGATGCCGCCGCCGGTGCCGCCAAGGGTGAACGCGGGACGGATGATGAGCGGGAACTTGCCGATTTTTTCCGAGACGGCGCGGGCTTCGTCCAGATTGTGTGCGGTGCCGGAAATAGGAACGTCGAGTCCGATGGAAAGCATCAAATCCTTGAATGCCTGACGGTCTTCGCCGCGATGGATGGCCTCGGGTTTGGCGCCGATCATTTCCACGTCGTGCCGCTTGAGCGCGCCGTTTTTGTGGAGTGCCATCGCGGTGTTCAATGCGGTTTGCCCGCCTAGCGTGGGGAGCAGGACGAGCTTATGAGGGGTCTTGGTTCCAGCGTCTGGGTTCTGGGGAACCCCGAGTTTGCACATCTCTTCTTTCTCGCGGACGATGATTTTCTCGACGCATTCCGGCGTGATTGGCTCGATGTAGGTGCGGTCGGCAAACTCCGGGTCGGTCATGATGGTGGCCGGGTTGGAGTTGATGAGGATGACTCGGTAACCCTCCTCCTTCAGCGCCTTGCAGGCCTGCGTGCCGGAATAATCGAACTCGCACGCCTGGCCGATGATTATCGGGCCGGCACCGATGATGAGGACGCTGTGAATGTCAGTGCGCTTGGGCATGATTCAAACGGCGAATATGAAACACGAAACGGGCGTGGAGCGAAAGAAAATTGCTCACTGCAACGGTGTTCTGGGGTCCAGAAGGAATTGCGTATGGCCATCGAGAAAAGCACGGCAGCGTCCGCCGGCATGGATGGTGTGTCCACTGAACCCGGCGGGAACGGTGGGAACCGTTTTTGGATAATAAGGATCCACGACCAGTTCCACGTCCACCGGGCCGCTAATGGGACCGACGGTCGGGTCGTTGGTGGACTCAAGGTCGGAAACCGCTCTCGTTTCGAATTTGCCCCAAAAATCCTCGAGTCCCACGGGATTGTCGGGACGGTCAAAGCGCCATGCCCAATAACGGCAGAGCGGCGCGTTGGTGTCGTTGGCCGTGGCCTGCACCGATTGGATGATGTTGCCGACGGGCGAATCCAACGCCGCCGGGCACGACCAGATTTTCGTGTTCGGGCAGACATCGGAAAGATTCGTCGCTGCCCAGCCGGCACGCGGGTCGGACGGCGGCCAAGTTGTCCACGGATGATAACCGCCTGGAAGGCTGGACTTCAAATCACGCCGGTCGGGGAAACGATCGTTGTTGTCGTTAAGGTTGACTCTGAACGCGACGTCGATCTGGCTGAGGTTTGAAAGACAGACGGCCTGCTGGCTCTTTTGCCTGGCGCGGCTCAACACGGGCAGCAGGAGTGCGGCAAGAATGCCAATGATGGCGATGACGACGAGCAATTCAATCAACGTGAATGCGCGGCCCGGCCGGTTAATGCATTCTGTGTTCAATCCGTCCTTCATTTCTCACTGAAATAATTTGGACTGGTTTCCAGCCGCCGGTTTCAACCCAAGTTTTTTGTAGCTCAATTCCGTCGCGACGCGGCCTTGCGAGGTGCGGTTGAGATAGCCTTCCATGATAAGATACGGCTCATAGACTTCCTCAATCGTGTCCGACTCCTCGCCCACAGCGACGGCAAGCGAATTCACGCCCACCGGCCCGCCGCCGAACTTTGTGATGACGGCTTCGAGGATGCGTTTGTCCATTTCGTCGAGGCCGTTCTGGTCAATCTCCAGCATCGCCAGCGCCTTGTCGGCGACTTCCTTCGTAATGCGGCCGTCGTGCCGGACCTGCGCGTAATCGCGGACGCGGCGGAGGAGGTTGTTGACAATGCGCGGCGTGCCGCGGCTGCGCCGGGCGATTTCATGCGCGCCGGCTTCCTCGATTCCGACATCCAGCAAGCGCGCCGAGCGGAGGACGATTTTTTGCAAATCTTCGCCGACATAATAATCCAGCCGCTCGCGCATCCCAAAGCGAGTGAGCAGCGGCGCCGTGAGCAGGCCACTGCGCGTGGTCGCGCCGATGAGCGTGAAGCGCGGGAGATTCAGGCGGACGCTGCGCGCATTCGGCCCCTGGTCAATGATGATGTCCAGCTTGAAATCCTCCATCGCAGGGTAGAGATATTCCTCGATTGTTTTTTGCAAGCGATGGATTTCGTCAATGAACAGCACATCGCCTTCCTCAAGATTAGTGAGCAAGCCCGCAAGGTCTCCAGCTTTTTCAATCGTTGGACCGCTGGTGGATTTGAAATTAGCACCCATTGCCTTGGCGAGGATGTTGGCGAGCGTGGTCTTGCCGAGGCCGGGCGGGCCGTTGAGCAAAATGTGGTCGAGTGGCTCCCTTCGTTTTTTGGCGGCTGCGACGGCGATTTCCAGCCGCTCCTTGACCCTGGGCTGGCCTGTGAATTCAGAAAAGAGCGAGGGGCGTAGCGTCATTTCCAACGCCACGTCCGGTTTGTTCAGATTGGAAACCGCGCGATCAGGCATTGCATCCAGCTTGCGGAAAGTTGTGCATAGCAGCAAGTGCGATTCCGTTCCTTTACGGAGGGCAGTGGGCTGGGGTCGGATTCAAAAATCAGCGTCTCCGACCCGGTGCGAAGTGGTAGCCGCCATGTACGCGCACGCCACGGGCCTTGCCCGGAAAACCCTTCGGCTGGCCGGGTTTATTTTCCTCGAACAGCATGGTGTATTTGTAGTCGAAATTTTCCAATTTCACGCGCGGGATTTTCTGGCTGATGAAGCGTTCGATGGCGAAGACGTGGCTAGAATCCTCGGCGGTCATGATGGTGAAGGCGTCGCCGCTGTGTTCCGCGCGGCCGGTGCGCCCGATGCGGTGGATGTAATCCTCCGGATGCTGCGGCACGTCGTAGTTGATGACATGGCTCACCTCCGCGATGTCGAGCCCGCGCGCCGCGATGTCGGTGGCGACGAGCACCTCGAACTTGCCGTTTCGGAACCCCTCCAGCGCCTGCTCGCGTTCGCGCTGCGTGCGGTTGGAATGCAGCACGGCCACGGCGTGGTTGTTACGCTTGAGCAGGCCGGCGATGCGGTCCGCGCCGTGCTTCGTGCGGCAGAAAACCAGCACAGAGTTGTAATTCACGCGCTCGAGCAGTTGGATGAGCAGGTCGGCCTTCTGCGAATCGGAAACGGGATAAATGACGTGTTTCACCGTCTCGGCGGGCGTCCGGCGCGCGCCAATCTCGATCGTCTGGGGATTGTGCATCGCCCATTTGATGAGCGTCTCGATTTGCGGCGGAATAGTCGCGGAAAATAGCGCGGTATGGCGCTGACGCGGACATTTGTCCAAAATCCGGCGCACGTCAGGCAGAAATCCCATGTCGAGCATCCGGTCAGCCTCATCAAGCACGAGGAATTGAATCTTGTCGAGCCGCACCGTGCCTTTTTCCAAATGATCGAGCAAGCGTCCCGGCGTGGCCATGACGATGTCCGTTCCCGCGCGCAATTCGTCCATCTGCCGGCCATAGCCGACACCACCATAAACGACGGTGGTTTTCAGATTGGTAAAGCGCGCGTAATCATGGATGGCGGTCTCCACCTGCGCGGCGAGTTCGCGTGTGGGTTCGAGAATGAGCGCACGCGGGCCTGGCGCGTGCTGGCCGAGCTTGGAGAGGATAGGGAGGGCGAACGCGGCGGTCTTGCCGGTGCCGGTCTGCGCGCTGCCGATGACGTCGTGTCCGGCTAGCACGAGTGGAATGGCGCGGAGCTGGATGGGCGTCGGCTCGACGTAACCCATCGCCTTGACGCCGTCCACAACTGTCGGAGAAAGACCTAATTTGCTAAAAGCCATGTGTCAACTTATCAGAACGGCGGATTAATGAAAGGAATGAATTGAAAGGCAAAAATCGGAGGGGCGAGTTTCACGAGTCCCAAAAATAAAAATAAAAGTCTGGGTCTCGCAGAGGTCGCCCCTCCGAAAACATCACGTCGCCGACTTGTCCGTTACGCCGACCGGTACAGTTTCGACAATAGGCACAGGCCCGACTGCGGGAGAAATTGTTTCGCTGGATGCCGGAACTCCGGACGCCGGTGCGGTGGCTGCGTCTGGAGCAGGAACTTCTTCAACTGTTTCGGCAGGTGCGGAAATTTCCACAGCAGGTTCAGGAGCACCTTCCGCTGGCGTCGCATTTTCAGTTAGAGCGACAGCTTCGCCTTCAGCAGTCGGCCTTGCTTCGGCTTTCTTTTTTTCCGGCTTCACCGGTCTTGGCAGCGGCTTTTTGGCGGTATCCAACCGGCCATCGGCAAATTCGAGAACGTGGCCCTGGTGAATCAACCAATGCAAATCGGCGATCAATGCATTCTGCTCCGGGGTCGGCTCGGCGGATTTCTGCTCCTCCGGCTTCACCTCAATGACCGCCGGCGATGGTGCGAGCGCCTCGATCATTTTCCGGCGGGTGCACTTCGGGTTCGTGTTGATGAAGCCGATGATTCCCTTGATGCTTTCGGAAACCGGTGTGGTTTCGAGGTCCAGAAACTGCGGGCGCGCGACGCCGACGTGCGTGACGGTCTTGTTGACCTTGAAAAACTGGAGGCCGTGCCCGGCGAACATCTGGCTCAACTTCGTCGCCAGTTGCAGCGGAAAATAACCCTGCCGCTCCCAGTCGTTCCGCACGAGGCTCTGCAATTCGCGGCTGCGCAGGCTGCGACTAGGCACGCCAGCGACCGTGTGCGACTCGACAGACTTGATGATAGTGTCCTTGTGAACAGCGCGGAAATGTTTCTCAACTTCCTCGATACTCGGCAGCTTGAGCGGTTCCGGCACATTCAACACGGTGTATTCGGTCTTGAAGCTCTGCTCCTCGACCCATTTCTTGACGACCTCCTCGTCCTTGACGATTTTCACGCGCGACTTGAACACATCGAACGGCATCCGGGAAAACCGCTCGGTGTGCAACTTACGCAACTGGTTCTGGTAATCGTGATGGTTCGGCGGGCCGAGAATGACGCCGCTCACGCCGCATTGCGCGACGAACGTGTAACGGCCCTTCGGCGGCTCGATGGCCGTGCGCTCGGCCTGGTAAAACGTGGCGAAATGATTCTTTAGCACGTGCGCAACGGCTTCGTCCTCACTCAACCAAGGCGTTTCGTCGAGCGCGCAAACAAACAGCGCCTGCGCGATTGTGCCGTCGGGCTTTTTCTGGACGGCGAGCTTGACGGTATAACGCTCCGGCTTCTGCAAAATGAGCCGCGCGATGTCGAACAGTGGATAGGCGCGGCCGGTCATCTTGATCTGGCGCGCAAGTGACTCGACGCCATTTTCATCAGGCAAAAATGTGACGCCAATTTCCGGCAGCGGCACGGGCGCCTCGCGGCGTTCTGGTTCACGGCGGTCGTCGCGACGGCCAAATCCCTTTTTCCGGTCGCCGAACTTGGAGCCACCGCGTGGCGGGCCGCCACCGCCACGGCGTTCACCACCGCCGCCAAAACCACCACCAACGCCCTCGCGGCGGGGGCTGCGGCGCTCTCCGGGTTTGTCGCTGAAACGGCGTTCGGGCTTCACACCCTCGTTGCCGGTGAATTTGTCAAAGCGGTTGGCCTCGGCCTTCCCCTGCGCCCACGCAGGTTGAAACAGCTTTTCAAGGTCAAGACCGAGATCGGAAACAGTGTTCATGTAAAATCAAATCAAACGCCCCGCCACGCGGAGCCGAGAATGAATCATAGCTTGGATTGACCCCGTGCGGAAAGCAAGCACGGTGTTAGCGGTAACGAGCTGTACCAGAGAGGCTCCCGACTTTAATTGACAATGGGTGCGATAGCCCGCTTGGCGAGAATGGCATCCACGATTTTTTTGGCGAGCGCGGGTTTTTCAACCATCGCCTTCTGCGCGGCGTCCTTCCCCTGCCCGATCAGTTCGCCCTCGAATTGAATCCACGCGCCTTTTTTGTCCACGACACCATTTTCGATGCCCACTTCAAGGATGGAACCTTCCTTGTTGATGCCATGATTGTAAATGATGTCGAACTCGGCCTCGGCGAATGGCGGTGCCACCTTGTTCTTCACCACTTTGACGCGGACATGATTGCCGGTGGCGTTGCCCGCGTCGTCCTTGAGAGTGTCCTTGCGGCGGATATCGAGACGGACGCTCGCGTAAAATTTCAGCGCCTTGCCGCCGGGCGTGGTTTCGGGATTGCCGAACATCACGCCGACCTTTTCGCGCAACTGGTTCGTGAAAATACAGGTCGTCTTGGACTTGCCCAAAATCGCCGTGAGTTTGCGGAGCGCCTGGCTCATCAATCGCGCCTGCATGCCCATTGTGGCCATGCCCATCTGGCCTTCGAGTTCGGCCTTCGGTACGAGCGCGGCAACGGAATCTATCACGATGACATCCAGCGCGTTCGAGCGGGCAAGCGTTTCGCAGATAGTCAGCGCCTCCTCGCCTGAATCCGGCTGCGATACGAGAAGATCATCGAGATTCACGCCGAGTTTTTTTGCGTATCCCGGATCCAGCGCGTGCTCGGCGTCAATGAACGCCGCCAGTCCACCGGTCTTCTGGGCGTTGGCGATGACGTGGAGCATAAGCGTGGTTTTGCCGGACGATTCCGGCCCGAAAATCTCAATGACGCGGCCACGCGGAATGCCTCCGACGCCCAAGGCCAGGTCCAGCGCGAGCGCACCGGTCGGAATTACCTCAATTTTCACCTGCGCCCGGGCGTCGCCGAGGCGCATAATGCTGCCTTCGCCGTAGCTTTTGGTGATGGAGGAGATGGCAGCTTCGAGTTCGCGGGCGTGCGTTGGGGCGGTTTTGGCATCCTTGGTTTCTGCGGCGTTTTTTTCGGTGGTTTTCGGCGGCATAAATTTTGAAGTTGATTATTGGTCTTTCGGGAAGTGACGTTAATGAATCAGAAAGGAATAGTCAAATGCGGGGTGCTGCTGAATTAAGATTTACCGCGCGCCGATTTCTGGTTTAATGTCCGGCACAACAGTGGAAGGGTGGCTGAGTGGTTGAAGGCACCTGACTCGAAATCAGGCTTAGGAGCAATCCTAACGTGGGTTCGAATCCCACCCCTTCCGCCACCTATTTGCCATATCTTTACAAGATGGTGAATAGGTGAGGTTTATGGTGATTTCGTCTTTACCGATGATGATTTTGTCGGTGATTATTTCAATGATTTCCCGCTTCTCTTCGGGCTGCATCGTCTGCCAGTGATCGTAAAGGTTGCTCGCTTGGGAAGCGATTTCCTCGGCTGACAGGTTGCTCACTTTGAGAATGTCCACTTCCGCTTCTAAGCGAGGAATCTCGGCCTCAAGCTGTTTCCGGCGTTCTTCAAGCGGGGTGTAGAATTTACTGAATCCATCGGCGTCCAGTTTTTCCTGCTGATACAAATCGTAGGTGCGTTGCATTTCCTTCTGAACGCGCTGCAATTCTTCTCGCTGCACAGGGATGAGACGCTCTTTCCCGTTGGTCGTTTCGTTGGAACTTTTCAAATAATTGGCGATGGCGTCGGGCGAAAGCGAATAATCTTTGATCTCCTCGCAAAAAATCCCGTCGAGGTCCGCAATGGTTATTTTGTTGCGGCAACCACGGCAGATGTATTTTGGGCTGTTTGACGGCACATACATTCACCGGACCAGTATCTCTCCAGCGCTCCCCTGACACGGTTAAAACCATCGGTAACCACGTCCGAATACACCGCATCAGACTCCTCCTACTTTAATCGGAACTGGCCAAGCACTTCGGCGTCCACAGGGTTTCCATCCAAAACTGGGAACACAGCATCTACCAACCGGCAGCCGATGTGATGCCCAAAATCATTGCTTGGCTTGGATACGATCCAACAGCCAAGCCGGTTATTCACCGATGATTTTCACCAGTACGCGCTTGCGGCGGCGTCCGTCGAATTCGCCGTAGAAAATCTGTTCCCACGGGCCGAAATCCAGTTTACCCTTGCTGATGGCCACGACGACTTCACGGCCCATTATTTGCCGTTTCATGTGAGGCTGCCCAATCGCCGCTTAAAGCTGTCGCGACCCGCTAGGCTGCCGGCGTCTTGAACCGTCTGGGCGAAATCACTCTTCAGATTTCCGACTAATTTGTTCATGTTCCCAAAATCCAGCCAACGGATCGCAACACCCCCGCATTTAAGTGGGCTTGAATTTTATTCAAAAGGTATGCGTAAACAGAGTGCCTATAATTTGTTCTTTGGCGAACACTTTAGCTCTCTTGCAAACACCTTCAAAAGGAAAAAGTTTCACGATTTACCCGATCCGCGTTTTCCTTTTGAACCTTTAAAATTGATCGAATGGCTGTTTTGTCATGGTCATTACCAAGACCCTTTTCCGCCGACGGCCATCAAATTCGCCATAGAAGATTTGTTCCCAAGCCCCGAAATCAAGCTTCCCGTTGATAATGGCCACGACCACTCGCGCCCCATAACTTGCCGTTTTATACCGGCTGTCAAATATTGTTTATGCGCGCCGTGCTTTATCAGCTTGGCCTCAGCGAATTCAAGATTGGATTCAACAATTGACTGCCTGCAACCAGCAGGAAGCCGGCGAAGAGCAGCCAGCCACACCAAAACAGCAATTTGACTTTCGTATCGTTCAACCGCGCGTTCTGTTCCCTGGTTTCCAAGAGCATTTGGACCAGCGCCTGTTGAGCCGCATCTTCAGAGATATTCTCCGGCTTCAAGGCATCCCAAAGTTTGATGCCACGCGGATAACCTGCGTAACCCTTGACCCCCATTCCGCGAACGGCGAAAAGCAAAGCAGAGCTTAAGACCACCAGCGACAAATAATATAGAACATCGCTCCAATGCGAAGACGATCCCAGCACATTGTTTGCGTCCATCAATTGAAAACCGGTTACGATGATTGTTCCTGCCGCAAGCGTGTCCGCCTTCCGCAGTAAATGTACGGTTCTGTTAGATTCCGCGGCGATGGCTTTTTCCGCCGTCTCTTTAATAATTGAAATCTTACTCACTTTATTTCAATGTGTTTATCACTGTGTTACGCTTTTCGGAATGTAAATACAACATTTTCTTCAAAATGAGCGGTGAATTGCAAAGACGGATGGCCGAAATCCGCGATGGGCTAGCCGGGCACGGGAAAATATTGCTTCGGAATCTGGCAGAATTGCCTGTCAGCTTGCCCCAAACCATCAAAAACAGCCTCAAGCGTGATAAAGTTTGTTAAATCATTTTGTCGCGGACATCTTTCTTGGCTCAACCGCCAGTCGAGTTCAACATCGGATCAGCGTGCCCGCTCTTCTTCTCCGGGCGAAATAATCGCTTCTTGTTCAGATATCTGTCGGACGTTTAATTCATATTCCAAGTTTCAAGACTTTTGCAGAGATTCCGATCTGTGTATCGCACGATATTCAGCAGGGGTTGCTTTGGCTATATTTTTGAAAACCCGACAAAAATAGGGAGTGTCATGATAACCACAACGGCTGGCAACTTCATTGAGTTTAAAGTCATAATTGCATAATAGATGCTTGCTGCGGTCAATCCGCACATGGGTCAGATAATTGTTAAACGTCATGTGTCCATGCGTTTGAAATAGACGGGAAAGATGATTGGGAGTTATTTTGAATTCCTGCGCCACCGATTTGCGCGTGATGTCATACTGGTAGTGGTGTTGCAAATATACACACACGGACTCCATCAGGCTTTGGGCTCGGGGTCCCTGCTCCGTCGGATTTTGCAGCAACTCATGCACACAACGAACCAAGGATATGGATAATTCCGGCAATGCTGCTTGTGGCGCATTGGCCGCCTGAACCTCCACCAGGGCATTGAGAATATGAGGAATCGGACCGGTCGGTGGAAAACGAGTCGAATATTTTTTGACTGCCAGATTGCTGCCTTCCGATCCAAACCCCGCGACCAGACTGACGCCCAGATGTTTTTTTCCGAACAGTATTGAAATCAACTCCACATTGAGTCGCCAAGTGGGCAGGTTCCAGCAATTTGCGGCGGCGAAAAGTATAGCACCGGGTCGCAGACCAATTGTCACCATCTGTCCGTCATGCTCCATTGTATTCTCATAACAGCCCTTTATGGGGATTTCCAGACGTGGAAAACCAACCACATGGCCATATACGGGGGGGTGAAGTTGTCGTCCACACGTATATATTTTCGCGACCGAATGTCGTTGCAGCCATCGTGTCAGACATTGCACAAGACATGGTAGTGTATCCATTTTCGATGAGATGCCAAAATAATTCTAGATTGCCAATCAATTTCTTATAAAAAACAATGAAAAGTGGGCGAAATTGTCGCCATGCTTTCTTTTAGGGTCTGGCTGCCACTCGCCGATGGCAGCTGATTGACCGAAGGTAAAAATACTTGCTTAAGACAAATTAAAGCGGTCATTTTTTCTTATCAATTAAAATGCAGGCAAAAATCAGCGCTATTGACATGACCAGAAAAAACAGGATGAGGAAAAAGCCGGCTTTCGTCACAAAGAAGTGCGGTTTGAGATTGGCCAAAATCATTTGTGTTTTCATAATTTATTCAGTTCAACCGCCTGTATGAATTGGTATTTCCCATCTGGTTTCTTGTCCACGACCAAGCGGCTTCCCGGTTCGACGATAATAACCGTCTTGCCCATTTTTGCCGACTGGGCGGCAGCGATGATGCCCGCTGACGTGCCGCCAAAAATGCAAATATTCGATTCAACATTGGCGGCAAACAGCGGGATTCCAGCCAGCCAGCCAATCAAGGTGGCTGTGATGAAAAACTTTGCCGCCTTCATTTTACTGCCTCAAGACAACGGGCGCCCGCCCGGTAAAATCATCATACAATGCCTGTGCCAGCTGTGTGTCGGCGTTGTTGTCTTGAGCGATTGTTGCGGCAAGTATGCGGATTTTAGGATTGTCTGGCAGGGTCAAAGTTGATGCGCCGGGAGGAAGGTTAATGGCATATTTGAACAGGTAACTGTAGGAATAAATATCATCGCTGCCGTCTTTCAGACAGTGGTGCGAACAGAACCACGCGAGCGGGCTGCGCTTGATGAAGCCGAGCTTGATGCCAATCAATTGATTGGTGACTGAATAAGTCAGATCATCAACGTGTCCCTCAAAAATGCGATTGTCCCACCGGCCGATTGATCCGGTCCAATTTTGGATATGTAGCAAGGTTGGCTGGCCATCCACCATAAAGGTGCCTTCAGTATCGCCAGACACCGCCGCCGCCAAAAGATAGAGCCGGTTGAACTGGCCGGTTGGCAGTGAAACGGCCTGGCCTTGACAGGACAATGCGTTTTTATCAGCGGGACCGCGTGGAGCAATTTTGAAGGTAATGCCTTCAGAGGTCACAGTGTCACCAATCATCTCGGCAGGAATCGTCGAGCCAACGCCATCAAAGTCACCCCGATTCGTTTCGTCGCGAGTGCTGAAGGCATTGAGGTCATAAGGCAAATCTAGCGGCAGAGAAACCGGCGGTGATAATTTACCCGGCAATGTGAGCGTGACCGCAACCGAACGAAGTTGATACGGTTTGAAATTCAGTTTTAGTGTGCCAAAAGGAAAATTCAAGGTGTTCAAAGATTTTTCAAGACCGTTTACTTCCGTTGCGTTCTGGATTTCCGCGCTGGTTCTGAACTTCACCGCTCCGGTCTTTTTTCCGTCCAACTCTTGCAAACGGACAATGACCTGGTCGCCGGTTTCAGCGAGCTTGATGGCGCGCACGGCGACCTGATCAGAATCAACTTGTAACAGGCTGAAACTCCGACCGAGTTCGCCGGGGTGCGGCGTCGTGCGGAAAACGATCAGCGGCTGGCTCAACCGCGCAGCCTGCCAGTCAGATTTTCCGTCGCGCCAGTCGCCTGCGTGGCCGTAGATGCCGTACGTAAAATCATGCCTTCCCCAATCCTGCGATTGCTGTTCGTGATAGTCATGGGCATTTTGAATTCCGGGCGTGTAGAGCAAGGTAAGACGCAAAAAATTGTCTGCAGGCTTGTCGCTGCCATATTTAGTCGGGGCCAAAATTGAGACGCCGTATTTGCCAGAATTGTCGGTTAGATCGAACCATTGGTGGCTTGGCACTTCATATTTTTTGGGGTCATTGTTACCGCGCTGAATTTTACCCAGATCCCAATTGTAAGTCGCCACAGAATTCGACACGGTCAAAGGGAACTCTGCCTTCAACGCGCAGGCTTTGCTCTGCCAGTCCACATGGTTGTCTATCTCGACACGATCTCCGGCTTCGCCTGCGGCAAGGCGGATGGTCTGCTTGAAAATGGAGTTTTCAGCCTGGCGTTCAATTTCAACCGCGACGCGGACCGGGCCGTTTTCAACGACACGAAATTTCACCGGGCCGTCCACATATCCGCGAGGCGATTTCTTTTGATCATTCCAATCCATGTTCCACGCCGGCCAGTTGGAAGGATTTTCCGTCAGAAAGGCCAACCGGGCGGGAGACGCCAAAAGTTCACGCCTTGCGGCCTTATCGAACACACTGGCGATATCGCCGTCGTCATTTAATGTGACTTTGTAACGAGCGTTTTCCAGAGATCGTTCATTGACATGAAGTGCAAGTGACTTTGAATTGGCAAGAGAGGCGCTTGCGGAAAAGACTGCAAAGCCGACGGACGGAACTTTTGCGAGAAAAATGAAACGGGTTTTGCCAACTTCCTCGTCACTTTCGTTTGGCAGCACCTGTGTTGGCACGGGCTTTCCTTCGCCGTCAAAAACTTGAACGCCAGTTCCGGCGTGCCAGCCAGCATCATTATTGAGTTCAGCTTCAACCACGTCTTCCCGCGCGATGGAAAGCGGATTGTAGACGACGAGAGGTGTGCCGTCTGTACGCGTGTCCAAGCCGCGCGCAACCGCGCCGACGGAATTTTGCAGAACTTCGGCGAACGAATTCATCGCAATGATTTCATCGTTCCAGATATATTCATAAGCTTTGGGAAGGCAGGTGCCCGGCAACATGTCGTGCATTTGTGAGCGAAGCACCAATTCCCATGCGTTGTTTAATTTCTCGCGCTGGTAGGGGGCGCCACCAAGCAGACAAGCCGCAACCGACGCGCGTTCCGCCGCATCCGCGAGCAGTTCATTTTCGCGGTTCCAGCGTTTCATGTAAGCTTCCGAAGTCAGGCTGCCGGCGGAGTGTTCGGTAAGCAGCAAATCACCTTTGTATTTTGGCAACCGCGCTTTCTGTGCGTCAGTGATGTCACGAAACATTTCATCTGCCCGGGCTGAAATGATGCGCACCGGACCGGTTGAAGTGACACTCTTTTCAATCCATTTCACCGAGTCATCGTCCGGTGCGCCGCCTCGGTCGCCAGTACCAAAATACGCAAAGTCGGCAAAAATACCGCCCTTGGCATCATCAGAATCGAGACGTGTTTTCCATTGTTCGCTTAAACTTAAATCGGACTTAACTTTAGAGCCATAGCCTCCGGGATTCAATGCGGCAATGACTGAATTGCCGTCAGGCCCTTCCCATACGCCGACGTTGAACGGAATGCCAACCGCCGAACCCCATGTGAGTTTCTGGGTCGAGAACCCCCGCAACCCGCAATGTGCCAGCACCGAGGGCAGGGAAGCTGGAAAACCGAAACAATCGGGAAGCATGTATTCATCACTTTCGGTGCCAAATTCGTTTTTGAAAAACTCATGACCAAGCAACAACTGGCGGATGAGCGATTCAGATGAAGGAACATTCACGTCATTTTCTTCCCACGACGATCCGGCGGGGAACCACCGGCCCTTTGCCACCGCTTCACGCACAGCGGCAAAATCATCCGGGTGGTATTCTTTCATCAACTGGTAACGTCCGGCCCCGGTCCAGTTGAAGGTATAATCTGGATATTTTTTAAACAGCGCCAGATTGTCGTGGACAGTGTTCGGAAGGAACTCGCGGATCACTTGCGGGTAAGTCCAACGCCATTCGGTGTCGAGATGGGAGTAGCCAATTTCGTAAAGAACCTTTTCCTTTGAAAGATTCGCCGATGATGGCGGTTCTGCATAGGATATATTCAACCGCATCAAAGAAAAAATCGCGAGCACGATTAAGACGGCAATGCGTTTTTTCATGATAATCAGCCAAGATTTTTTTTCAAAAGTTCATAGAGAGTGTGCGGATCTGATTCCAGTTCCAGATGTGCCCGGAAACTTTCATCCATCAAATGCCGCGCCAGATTGGCCAAAACTTTCATGTGCCGGGTTGAACCATCGCGTTCATGGAGGGCCAGCAGGATGACCACGCCAACGGGCTTGCCGTCAAGCGCATACCAATCCACCGGCGTTCTTAATTTAACGAGAACCAGCGAGTTCAATCTGACCGCGATGGATTTGCAGTGCGGAATGGCAAAGCCGTGGCCAAAGCCGGTGGAATAATTCTGTTCGCGCTGCCAGATGGCCTCTTCCAATTGCCGGGAATCTTCGGTTCGCCCCAGCACATAAAGCCGGTCGGTGGCGAGTTTGATCGCTTCTGCTTTGGTCGCCGCTTGTTCGTTGACAAGGATTAATTCTGGTTGAATCAGCGGAGCCGTATGGCGGGTAATTGTTTTTTTCAAAATGGCATTCACATCATCGGCAGTTGCACAGTTCAGGGCGTCAGCCAGCAATTGCTTGCACTCTAACGACTTCCAGCCGGCGAGCTCTGCCTTGAGGTCGGCAAGTGCCGGAACGGCCATGCTGATTTCGTCCACCCCCAATCCAACCAACAAGGGCAACAAGCGGGATTGTCCGCCCATTTCACCGCACAAGCCAACCCACTTCCCGTGCAAATGAACTTCGTCAATGATTTGTTTCAATAGCCGTAGAAATGCCGGTTGCAGCGGACGGTAAAGATTGGCGACTCTGGAATTGGTCCGGTCCGCCGCCATGAAATATTGGAGCAGGTCGTTGGAACCGATGCTGAAAAAATCCAGTTCCCGGCAAAGGTTGTCCAGCGAGAACGCCGCTGCCGGCACTTCGATCATCGCTCCCACAGGCATGGCCGCATTGAACTTTATTTCTTCTCGCGCACACTTGGTTTGTTCTTCGGCAATAATCTGTTTTATCCAGCGCACCTCTTCCGGCATGGAGACCATGGGAATCAAAATTTTGAGCTGCCCGTGTGCCGAGGCCCGGATCAGCGCGCGAATTTGGGTGCGGAAAAGCCTTTCAAATTTCGGATAAATTCGCGCCGCCCGATAACCAAGAAAGGGATTTTCCTCCGCCGACAGCTTCAAATAATCCAAAGGCTTGTCTCCACCAACGTCCAATGTGCGGATGATCACCGTCCGCCCTTTAGCGGCCTTTAACGCGTCGCAATAGGCCTGAAACTGCTCCTCTTCATCGGGCGCGGAATTCCGATCCAAAAAGAGCATTTCCGTGCGGAACAAGCCAATCCCTTCCGCACCGGCGGCAAACGCAGATGCCGTTTCATCCGCACTGGCGATGTTGGCGGCGATTTCAATTCTCTGTCCGTCTTTGGTTGCTCCCGGTCGGGCGCAGAATTTTTTAACATACGCTTGACGATCATCAAGACGGCGGCGTTCCATGTCATAATAGCGGCGTGCCTGTCCGGTAAGCTTCGTTACCAGCACACCAGCGTCGGCATCAATCACCGCTTCTTGCCCATCAAGGTGCAAATTTCTGATCGCCTTGACGTCCACTAGTGTTGGAATGCCAAAGGAACGGGCAAGGATGACCGTATGTGAGGTTGCACCGGCATGTGCAAGCACCAGCCCTTTTAGAAACCTGCGGTCCAACGCCAGGAACTGGCCTGGCGTAAGCGCTTCGGCTACCGCGATTGATTCAGATGAGAGCCGGACTTCATTGCCATTGATTGCGTCACCATAAACTTGGCGGAGCAATTGGATGCAGACATCCTGAACATCCAGCGCACGCTCGTGCAACAAATCGCTGCCACTGTTGTCCAGAACCTTTGAGAGAAACGATTGAGTGTCAGCCACCGCACCCGCCACCGTCCGCTTTTGCCTTACGATGGCTTCGCGCAACTGACGGTGAAATTCCGAATCCCGCGCAATCGCACGATGGGCCTTGAACAGCGCGGCTTCAATTTTTCCGCGCGCACCATTCAAATGTTCATCATAGAAGGCGGCTAATTTTTTCAGGGCTGATTCCATCAATCGCCATTCCGCATCCGGATTGGTCACGCCATTAGTGGCAATTGTTGCGGGTATTTTGAAACCGCCGATTTGAACAATGTGCCCGGAAGCAATGCCCGGAACAACCGGCGTGCCACCATAATGTGTCAACTTTGTGTCGCGCAAACCTGGCGGAAAATGTGGTATGCCATTTGATGATTTTGGCACGGCCGACAAGGCATCGTCACAGTGTGGAAAGGTGTTGTCCAGAAAGGTTGCCATTTCAGCCAGCGCATCCTGTTCATCGGGGCCGTTGACAACAAGCAGGCAGGAGTCATTGTGGCGAATATCCGCACTAATAATGGACAGAACGCTTTTGCCATTTGCCTCACGGCCAGTCCGCTGATTGGCGAATGTTATCGCGGAATCGAAATTTCGTGACATCTCTTCCAGCAAGCTTGCCGGGCGTGCATGTACGCCATTTGGCAACGAGCAGATGAATTGGTGCTGGAGTGGCATTTAAAAACTTAAGGCTTTGTGAATACGGCTTCAGGGTGCTTGAGCACTGATTGAACCGGCACTTTGACTTGGCGGTTGCGTGCAAAGCGTTCGCTCCCTTCAATTGCAATATCCGTGGCCATTATGACCAGATCTGCAGCGTCAATTTCAGCCTGGCTAAGTTCATTTTCTATTCCCATGGCACCTTGAGTTTCCACCTTGATGGTATGTCCAAGTTTTTTTGCCGTCTTCTCCAATTGCGCGGCGGCCATGTAAGTGTGGGCAATGCCCGTGGGGCACGCTGTGACAGCGACGATTTTCATGTTTATGCTTCAGTTATAGCGACGGGTTTTTCCGTGATTTGCTTTACAGAATTGATTAATGCCGCTGTGACCAGCGCGCCAATAGCGATGGCAATAACATACATGATCCGATGGTCCACAACTGGCAAGACAATCGGTCCGCCGTGTGGTGCATGGTCACCTACCCCGCCCAACATGGCAGTGATAGCTGCCACCATTGAGCCAAGCATGATGCAGGGAATAGTTCTAAACGGATCTGCCGCCGCAAAAGGGATGGCACCTTCGGTAATTCCGACCATTCCCATTCCAAGCGCTGCCAGACCGGCCTCGCGCTGTTCGTAAGTCCAGCGCTTTCGGTTTAACACTGTGGCCAGCCCCAAGCCAAGCGGGGGCGTACAAATGGCCGCCGCACAAGCTCCCATTATTGAATAGTTGCCCTGTTGAATCATTGCCACTCCAAAAAAGAATGCCGCCTTATTTACCGGCCCGCCCATGTCAAATGCGATCATTGCACCGAGCACCATCGCCAAGACAATCTGGGAACCGCTTTCCAAGTTCTCCAGAAAATGTCCCATGCCGACCATCACCGAAGCGAGCGGCATATTTAGGGCCAACATCAGTAACCCCACCGGCACACAAGATAAAATCGGAATGATAATGATTGGCATGACTGGCCGGATAATGGTTGGCACTGGGATTTTTTTTAACAGGATTACCAGATGTCCCGCAATCAGGCCGATAAATAATGCTCCCAGAAAACCAGCGCTGGTAGATTTGCCATTCACTGTCTGGGGTAGTCCTGCAATTAACCCGCCCACCAGACCAGGCACCAATCCCGGTCGTCCAGCCATCCCAAAGGCAATGAAACCAGCCAATACTGCTGGAAACAATTTGAATGCTGTGGTGCCAATTGTAAGCAGGTCAGCGACAACCGCTGGTGCCTTGGTGAAATCCGGTCCGGAAGGAGACATCGGCACAAATGCGATCGAAAGGGCTATCAGGATGCCGCCACACGCAATTAGTGGAATCACATATGAAACTCCTGTTAACAGATACTGTTTGTGCTTTTGTAACAATTCTTTCATGGATAAACATGATTATCGCGGGCGATCATCTGGCGCTTCAGCTTGTCCAAGCCTACACTGCACTGCACGGTTAAGAAATGTGAAAATTGTAGCTTTTCTTGTATTTTTATGCTGTTCCGTTTACATGTTAAAACCATGGCAAAGGCGCGGCCTAAGGAGTTCTGTGTCCCCGTATGGTGCATTATTCAATCGAATGAATGAGTGTTTCGGCACTGATAAGACACTTGGTTACAATAATACCCTAAAGGGTATTATTTTCATATTGCTACATTTTTGACGCACAATGAAGATGTCTTTATAAGACAATCATCATTGGCAGCGATGCTTCTGTCTTTCCAAATATTTGCAACACAGTCACAGGGAATTATTCTGGAATCAGAAATAGATTTGTAAATGACTCAACCAGACAAATATTGAATTGAAGCATGTCTGACCTATTGTTGAACCGCCGCACCGTGATCAAGACGGCTGCCGTCGTTACCGCCGGGAGCCTGCTCATCTCCCGACTGTGGGCGCAGAAGACTACGCCCACGGCCCGACCACGGGCGGGTGGCGGGACAGTTGGCGGGCCTGTTTCCTCGCTTGTGAAACCGGTCATCGAAACCGCGTCCGGCAAGGTGCGGGGCTATTCCGTGAATGGCACCGATATCTTCAAAGGCATTCCCTACGGCGCACCCACGGGCGGGGTGCGTCGTTTTCTGCCGCCAGTCAAGCCCCAGCCTTGGGCGGGCGTACGCAGTTGCCTGTCCTATGGCCACGCCTGCCCGCAGCTCTCCTCGGGCGGCATTCCGGCCGGGGACAACCAAACACAGGGCGATGAAGATTGTTTCCTGCTGTATCGTTCCTTCGGTCCGCAGGGAATGGGGGAGGACGGCCTGCGACTCAACGTCTGGACGCCCGCAGCCAATACAAACCGGAAACTTCCGGTTATGGTGTATCTGCATGGCGGCGGTTACGTCGCCGGCTGTAGCAACGATCTTCTCTCCTACGACGGGGAGAACCTGGCAAGCCGCCATGACGTGGTGGTGGTCACCCCCAACCACCGGCTGAACCTGTTCGGCTTTTTGTCACTGGCGGAGCTGGGCGGTGAAAAATACGCCGATTCGGGGAACATCTGCATGCTCGATATCGTGGCCGCGCTCGAATGGGTGAGGGATAATATTTCGAACTTTGGCGGGGATCCGGGCAGAGTGATGGTCTACGGGCAATCCGGCGGCGGCGGCAAAGTCAGCACGCTCATGGCGATGCCTGCGGCCAAGGGCCTCTTCCACAGGGCCGGTGTCGAGAGCGGCGCCATGGACCGGCCGGGTAACAGCAGCAAGCCGGACAGCAGGCTCGCGATTGCGCTGCTCGATGAGCTGGGTCTCGACCACGCGGATGTTGACGGGTTGCAAAAGGTGTCCGCCGACAAGCTTGTTGCAGCCTACTGGGCGGCGACCAGAAAGCCCGGCGCTCCGAAATTCGGCGGCTTCGGGCCGACGGTGGATGGACGGGTTCTCCCCACGCCGTTCTGGACGGATACCGCCCCGGACATCTCGGCGAATGTGCCGATGATCGTCGGCACCAATCAGAACGAGTTTGTGAACGCCGTGGACAATCCGAACGGCCCGAACGGCGCGATGATGACGGAAGCGGAACTGATGACGAATCTCACCGAAAAATACCATGACAAGGCGGCGGCGATTGCCGAGGCGTATCGCAATGAATACCCGCAGGAGAGTCCGTTTGGAATCTGGGCCGCCGTATCCGCCTCGGAAACGCGGCGCAACGCGATAACGCAGGCAGAAAAGAAAGCGGCCCTCGGCACCGCGCCGGCATTCGCATATATCTACGCCTGGCGCACACCCGCACTCGATGGACGACCCGGGACGTTTCACAGCGCCGAAATCTCGATGGTTTTCGACAACGCCGACAAGTGCGTCCATTACTCCGGACTGACGCCGGAGGGGTTGGAAATGTCCACCAATATGAGCAGTGCATGGGCGAATTTTGCACACACCGGAAACCCGAGCCACTCCGGCATCCCCAATTGGCCGGCGTATGAAAAAGGCAAGCGTTCCACCATGATTTTCAACACGCCTTGCGTGGTGAAGAATGACCCGGAAGGGCCGGGGCTGCGCCTATTAGAAGGCTAGCTGGCTTTTTGTGCTTAACAGATACATTGATAGAATTACACATAAAACCACACAATCCCCGGTCCAGTTCCACCGGGGTCGCACCACTAATGAAAACATATTTTACGGCCTTTCGCGATGATTTTTAATAACCCAATTTACCAGCCAAATCACTCCATGTGAAAATTCTAATCCACATCAAAAATAAACTGGGAACCCTGACATCTCTGGTTCTGTCATTGCTTGTCAGTTCGGCCACTTGGAAGATCGAAACCGAAAGTCTGATCGCCGGCCCGATTACTGGCGGTTCGGGTAGTTTTACTACGCAAATGGAAAGCAGCACCTCCACCTTGCCAGCCAGAAACTTCGCCCAGCCGGACCGCATCCGCTACGACGGCCATTGCCTGACGATTGACGGCCAGGACATCTTCATTTTCAGCGGCGCGTTTCATTATTTTCGCTGTCCAAAACCGCTCTGGCGCGAACGTTTTCAAAAAATCAAGGACGCTGGCTTCAACACGGTGGAAACTTATGTCCCTTGGAACTGGCATGAGCGCGAACAGCCGGCCGGGCTGGATGATTTTTCCAAAATTGACCTGACGGATTTCAAGGACTGGCTGAAAATGGCCCACGATGAATTCGGTCTCTACACCATCATTCGTCCCGGCCCTTACATTTGCGCCGAGTGGGATGGCGGCGGCTTTCCGCGCTGGCTACTGAATTTCAAGCCGGACGCGCCCAAACGCACTGGCATGTGGCTGCGGACGGACGACCCGGTTTTTCTTGCCTGGTCCAAGCACTGGTATGATGCGGTGTGTCCGGTAATCGCCGCCGAGCAGATCACCCGCAAACCCAAGGGCGGTCATGGCGTGATTCTATTTCAAATTGAAAATGAATATGATGGCGCCCACGGCGAAACCGAGGAACGCGTAAACCACTTGCGCGCCCTTTACCAGGACGCCAAGGCTGATGGCATTGACGTGCCCGTTTTTACCTGTTGGACCCATGAGATCCGGGGCAGCATAGACCCGTTGCTGAGCCAGGTGTTTGACGGCGCGAACGAATATCCCTCATGGAATGTGACCAGAGTGCGGTCCGCAGTACTGGATGCCAAGAAGGCTCAGCCCACCGCGCCGGGCATGATTCCTGAATTGCAAGGTGGCTGGTTTTCTCAGGTCGGCGGCAAACCAAACATCCTCACGGCGGCGCAAATCAATGCCGTGACCCTGATGGCATATGCGGGTGGCGCGACGATCACCAGCTATTATATGCTCTACGGCGGCTCCAACCCGGAAGGCTGGGGCGGGCGTACCCTGACCACCAGCTATGATTACAACGCGCCGATACGTGAACCCGGCGGGGTGGGCGACCGGTACCTGGCCGTCAAGTCCATCGGTGCCATGCTCCAGAAGTATGGCCCCGAACTCGCCCGGGCCGATCTCACCTCCTGCACCGTCCAGGACGGTGGTCAGGGAATCAGTTTCGATGTCCGACACAATCCGGACGGACACACCTTTGTCTTTTGCTTTAACTCGAATCGCGTGGCATCGGCCCGGGGCAACGCCGTGCTGAAACCTGAAAGCGGCGAGACCATCAACATTAGTTACGACCTTGAACCCTTCGGCATGAAAGTGCTGTGCCTGCCTGAAAATGAATGGCAGCCCCAGGCCGTTGCTTCCCCGGATCGTCCCGCCGCGCCAGCGCCCGTGCCCATCACCAGCGCGCTGGTGCGCGCCGATGCGGGAGCCAAAGGCTGGCGTCCAGTCCGTCCCGGTGATTCACTTTCCGCCCAGGGCATCTTTGATACACGCTCTGTTCTCTATCGTGCCCGGGTGTCCCTCACCGAACAGCAAGTTGCCAAGATGAAAATATTGAACCTGCTCTTGCTCCGCGACGACCACGTTGTGGCGCGGGTCAACGGCCAGTTGGTCACGACGTCGCAGAAGGATCGGCGCCTCTTCTTGGCGGTTGCTTCCGCGTTGCGGACCGGTAAAAATGAAATCGAGCTGCTCTACGAAAATTTTGGGCAGGACAACGGCGGCAAAGGCATGGAAGACCTGCCCGGGCTTCAGATCGGTGGACTAAGCCCGACGGCCCAGGACGATCTCAAGCTGCCGGTTACTTTCGATGACGGGATTCAGTTAAACTGGGAAATGGCCCCGCAGCTTGGCGGGGTGGCTGGAAAATGGTGGCAAAACCAGCTTTCAACTTCCGGTTGGCGGGTGCAGGGACTCGATGGGAGCGGGACGTCCCCGGTGGAAACCAATGCCTTGGCAACCTGGTTCCGCATGGAATTTGAACTGCCCGCGGCCGACCCGCACGTCTGGGTGCCGTGGGGACTGGATCTCAAAGCTTCAGGCAACGGCTGGATTTATCTAAACGGCCACAACCTCGGCCGCTATTGGGAGGCGGGACCACAACGGAAATTCTTCCTGCCGGCCTGCTGGCTGAACTTTGGCCCCAACGCTAAAAACAACGTCACGCTCTGCCTGCGCCACACGGACCAAGGCCCAAGCCTCGACACGGCCGAAGTCGCTCCGTACGCGGAATTCGCCGAGCGACGGTAGTTTTAAATTCGTTTGTTTTTCGTTCTTTTACTAAAAGCACCAATAAAAACTTATAAAATATTTTAACTGTCGGCCAATAACGATTGTGCTGCGATTCCATCTCGTCGCGGGCGGTGACGCGGCGCAATTCGAGTAAAATATCATAAAATATGAAACTTAGAACCCCCATACGCTCATGCGGACGGCTAGTCACCGCAGTCCTAGCCGGTCTTGGCGTTGCCCTTTTCAGCGCTCCGGTACCAGTGCTAGGGGCCTCAAACCCAATGCCACAAATTATTACCACAAACGGACGCCATGCACTCATGGTGGACGGCGCACCCTACCTCATGCTGGGCGCGCAGGCCCACAATTCCAGCGCGTGGCCGGGCACGCTCCCAAAAGTCTGGGCGGCCATTGATGATCTCCACGCCAACACGCTGGAAATCCCCGTTTATTGGGAGCAATTCGAGCCCGAAGAAGGCAAATTCGACCCCTCGATTGTTGACTTGATGATCAAAGAAGCACGTGAACACAACGTGCGCCTGGTTTTCCTCTGGTTTGGCACTTGGAAGAACGCCGCCGGCCACTACATTCCGCTCTGGGCCAAAAGCCGTCCGGAGCTGTTCACTCACATTACAGGCCCTCGTGGGCTCGCTGATTCTCCGTCGCCCCTCGCGGAAGCATGCATGAAGGCTGACATGAAAGCATTCGCTGCCCTGATGCGCCACATCAAATCCGTGGATCCGGTCCACACCGTGATCATGATCCAGGTTGAAAATGAGGCGGGAGCTGGCGGCACCCTCCGCGACTATTCCCCGGAAGCCGAAAAAGTGTTTGACGCACCGGTGCCAGCAGACTTCTTGAAGGCGTTGGGCGGCAGAAACGGGGCCAAAAGCGACAGCGGCAACTGGCGGAAGGTTTTCGGGGACAACGCCGATGAGTATTTTTGCGCCTACTGCACGGCGCATTACGTCGGCCAGGTGGCCGCAGCCGGCAAGGCAGAATACCCATTGCCCATGTATGTTAACGTCGCGTTGCGCCCTCCATTTGGTAATCCCCATCCCCCCAGTTACGAAAGCGGTGGCGCGACCGACAACGTGCTGGACATCTGGAAGACCGCAGCTCCGGCCATTGATCTTCTCTGCCCCGACATCTACATGCCTGACACCACCAATTATCTCGCGGTGATGGATCATTATTCGCGGCCTGACAACGCCTTGTTTATCCCGGAAACCCGCGGAACCGGCGCCGGTTCCCGCATGTGTTTTGCCGCGCTCGGGCACGGAGCCATCGGTTGGTCGCCTTTCGGTTTTGACTACACCCGCGCAACGCCAGAATTAATCGCGCCGGTCGGCATGAACTATCGGATGCTTGAACCCATCATGCGCGAGGTGGCGGAGCTTAATTTCGAGGGCAAAGTCAAAGCGGTTCAAGAGGAGCCGAGTCAAGGCACCGTAACTCTCGATTTTGGCGACTGGAGCGCCGTCGTCAACTGGTCCTCCTCTGGTGGCGGACGCGGTGCCGGAGCGGTAGCAACGAACAACGCCGTAACCGCCGCGCCATCACCGACGGGACGCGCGCTGGTTGCCCAGATATCCACAAACCAATTCTTCGTCACTGCTGCCGATTGCATTGTGGATTTCAAGGCGGCGTCCGGCGGACACCGCGAATTTCTCCGTGTCGAGGAAGCCGAGCCTCTGGAACACAAGCCCGACCCTTCACAAGATGGGAAAGATTACTCAACCGCCTCTGCCTTCCGCGTTATGCGCATCCTGAACGGAGACGAAACCGACCATTCCCTGCCCTTCAGCTCCGTCCCGGAGACGCTGCGTGTTACCTTGGGCACATACTGATTCGCGACCAAATCAATTCAAAACAGAAGTTTATTTTCGACTCTGAATATCTTTCATTTCCATTTTATGCGCGCCATTCGATTTTTTATCTTAATCAATTTCACGTTGTCGGCCTGTTATTCTGTCTTTGGACAAGACGCGCCAGTGTATAAAAATGCGGGTGCGCCGCTGGAGCAGCGCGTGGACGATCTTTTTGGCCGGCTGACACAGGACGAAAAATTGGCTCTGCTGAGTGGCACGGGTTTCACGACGAAACCGATTCCGCGGCTGGGCTTGCCGGGGATGGCCGTGGCCGATGCCGGCCAGGGTGTGCGCGGCGGACCGGGTGGCACGACGGGTCCGGCCACGGCATTTCCCGCCGCCGTGGAGATGGCTTCAACCTGGGACACCAATTTAATTTGTCAAGTCGGCCAGGCCATTGGCGACGAGGCGCGCAACAAAGGCCCCGGCGTGCAGGTTGAGCTTGGCCCGGCGATCAATATCCATCGCTCGCCGATGGGCGGTCGCAACGGCGAGTATTTCACCGAAGACCCGTTTCTCGATGCCCAACTGACCGTCGCCTACGTCCAAGGCATGCAAAGCATGGACGTCGGCGCGTGCCTCAAGCATTTTGTCTGCAACAATCAGGAAATGGACCGCAGCGAGGTGAACGTGATTGTAGGCGAACGCGCCTTGCGGGAAATTTATTTGCCCGCATTCAAGGCGGGCGTCCAGGAAGGCAAGGCTTGGGCGATCATGAGTTCTTACAACCGGATTAACGGCTTCCACGCCTCGGCCAATCATTATCTGCTGACGGACGTTGTGAAACAGGAATGGGGTTTCGACGGCTTGGTGATGTCCGATTGGGGCGGTGTTCATGAAACCGATGTGGTGCAGGCAGGAAATGACCTGGAAATGCCCACCAACAGGGACATGACCGTGCCGAAACTCAAAGCCGCATTGACTGACGGAAGTGTCACTCAAGCGGCGGTGGACGATTCAGTTCACCGTATTTTGCGGACTGTCGTTCGCACCGGTTTGCTCGACGGCCCAATGCATCCTGATCCGACGCAAGTCAATTCGCCCGCGCACGCGGCGCTGGCCCTTGAAGTTGCGGAAAAAGGAATTGTCCTGCTCAAAAATCAAAAAAATATATTACCGTTGGATCCAGAAATGAAATCAATCGCCGTCATCGGAGAATCGGCGGAGCATTTGCAAGTGGACGCGTTGGGCAGTCCTGAAGTTCCTCCGACGCATGTCGTTGAATTGCTCGACGCCATAAAAGCCCGCGCCGGTGACACGACCGTTAATTACGTTCCGGCCGGCGGCAACGGCGACCCGTTGACAGCATCGGTGGTCATGTTGCCCGACGGAAGTGGACACGGATTCAAGGCCGAGTATTTCAAAAATCGCGACTTGCAGGGCCAGCCCGCGCTCGTGCGCGTGGATGAAAAAATTGATCTCCAAAATCCACGCCGGCCCGCGCCCGGTTTTCCTCAAAACAATTTCAGCGTCCGCTGGACCGCCAAGCTCACCGCGCCGGCCACTGGCAAATATTTTTTCACTTTCACGAGCGACGATGGTTGCCGCGTTTTTCTGGATGGGAAAGCCATCATTGATCATTGGGTCGAAACTTCGGCGATGCCATTCCGCAGCGAGGCCGAATTGACTGCGGGGAAAACTTACGATTTGCGCGTCGAGTATTTCCAAGCTGGCGGCAATTACGTGGCGCAACTCAACTGGCAATGGCCGGGAGAACGGTTTTTTGACGACGCCATCGCCGCCGCGAAAAAATCTGATGTCGCCATCGTTTGCGTTTCCACGCTGGGCATGGAAGGCGAAGGCAACGACCGTCCGTCAATGGATTTGCCCGGTAATCAGGTGGATTTAATTCGCGCCATCACCGCCGCCAATAAAAAAACCATCGTCTTGCTCAACAACGGAACGCCCGTCACGATGCAAGATTGGCTCGCTCAAGTGCCGGCGATTGTTGAAGGCTGGTTTCCCGGACAAGAAGGCGGAACCGCGCTCGCCGCCATTTTGTTCGGCGACGTGAATCCATCTGGCAAATTGCCCGACACGCTGGCGGCCAGCCGCGATGATTATCCCGACGCCAACAATTATCCCGGCGTGAATCACGAGGTCCATTATGCGGAGGGCATTTACGTCGGCTACCGTCATTTTGACAAGGACAGCATTCAGCCGCTTTTCCCGTTTGGCTATGGCTTGTCCTACACTACGTTCGGCTATAAAAATCTCCAGCTTTCACGAACGCAACTTGCGCCCGGCGGCAGTGTCACCGCCAGCGTGGACATCACCAACACCGGCAAACGCGCCGGTGAAGAAGTGGCGGAACTTTACATTCATGATCTCCGTCCTCAAATTGACAAACCGGTTCGCGAACTGAAGGGATTTGCAAAAGTTGCACTGCAACCCGGCGAAACGAAGACCGTCCAATTTACCACCCAGCCGCGTGATCTGGCTTACTTCGATGAGCCCGGCCATCAATGGAAAGCGGATGCCGGTGACTATGAAATTGAAGTCGGCGCATCTTCACGCGACATCCGGCAGAAGGCGGTGATGCAATTAAACGCAGATTTTAGCGATAAAAATTTGTAATCCCGGTCAACCACTTGTGACCGTCGGTATCAAGGCCGACAGTACGCCATCTGAAAACGAAGATTACAGCCAGAAACCAATCACGAACAGTTAATCATCAAGTAAACACCAACAAACGGAGTTGCCATGAAACCAGCCACACCTCAAACCGAACCATCACCCTCAACCCAACTCCGAAAAGCACTTTTCAAAGGTTTCCCAATGCTGATCATAGTCCGACTGGGTATTGCCATATTTCCTCTCATTTTCGTTGTGAGCGCATTTGCTGGCCTGAGCGTCGGGCAGTTGCGCTCCGAATATCTGGAGAACCCGCTGGGTATTGACGTCGCGCAGCCGCGATTGAACTGGATTTTGGATTCCGGCGAACGAGGACAAAAACAGACCGCCTACCAAATCCTTGTCGCCAGTAGCGCGGATGAATTGAAAAATGACCAGGGCAATTTATGGGATAGTGGCAAGATTTCTTCCAATCAAACAACATTCGTCACTTATGACGGCAAACCTCTGGTGTCAGGAGAATCGTGTTTTTGGAAAGTTCGCAGTTGGGATGAGGCCGGCAAACCTTCGCCGTGGAGCAAAACCGCCTACTGGGAAATGGGCCTTTTGACAACCAACGACTGGCAGGCGCAGTGGATCACTCAGACGACGAATATTGACGCACTGCCCGCGCCCTTTTTTCGCCGGGAACTGGTGCTGGACGGCAAAGTCAAAAAAGCGCGGGTTTTTATTTGCGGCCTTGGTTACTACGAACTCCACATCAATGGCCGAAAGGTGGGCGATCATCTACTGGATCCCGGCTACACGCGCTATGACAAGCGCGATCTTTATGTCACCTATGACGTGACTCCGTTTCTTAAATCTGGTCCCAACGCACTCGGCGTGATTCTCGGCAACGGCTGGTTCAATGTGCAGACCAAGGCCGTCTGGAATTTTCACGAAGCTCCGTGGCGGGAAGCGCCCAGGTTGCTCCTGTCATTGGTCATTGAATATGCCGATGGCCGCACGGTCGTCGTCGGCAGCGATGGAACCTGGAAAACTTCCACCGGGCCGATTGTGTTCGACAGCATTTACGGCGGGGAGAATTATGATGCGCGCCTGGAAATTTCCGGTTGGGACAAGCCCGGCTTCAACGACTCTATCTGGCAGCCGGTGCTGGTGGTTGATGCCCCAAAAGGCAAACTCGCTGCCCAGATGATGCCTCCGATTGAAGTGGATCAAATCCTGAAACCCGTAAAACTGACGGAACCCAAGCCCGGCGTTTTTGTTTTTGACATGGGCCAGAATTTTGCGGGCATCACTGAACTGAAAGTGAGCGGGCCGGCGGGGACGGAAGTCACGTTGCGTCACGGCGAACGATTGTTTCCCGACGGCACGCTCGACACGCGCGACATCGCACAACATGTGAAACGGATGGGTAAGGACCAGCAGTATCAGACCAGCAGTTACATTCTGAAAGGCGGCGGCACGGAAAGGTGGCGGCCGCGCTTCACCTACTACGGTTTTCAATATGTCGAGGTCACGGGTTTTCCCGGCAAGCCGACGCTGGACTCGTTGCGTGGAATTTTCACCCATTCGGCGGTTCCGGTGGACGGCTCGTTTGAATGTTCCAATCCGCTCCTGAACAAAATCTGGCGCGCGGCCCGCTGGTCTTACTTGAGCAACCTGCAAGGCATTCCCACCGATTGTCCGCAGCGCGAGAAGAACGGCTGGACGGGGGACGCGCAACTTGCGGCCGAACAGGGCATTTACAACTTCATGCCCGCCGGCGTTTATACCAAGTGGATTTATGACCTCGGCGACGAGCAGCGACCGGGCGGCCAGTTGCCGGGTATCGTGCCGACGAGCGGCTGGGGTTATTCCTGGGGCAATGGCCCGGCGTGGGACAGCGCTTTTGAGTTGATACCGTTTTATCTCTATGAATATTACGGCGACTCGCAGCCGTTGCGCGATCATTACGACGGCCTGAAAAGTTATGTGGATTATCTCACTAGTCGCGCGACGAACGGCATCGTCAACATCGGTCTCAACGACTGGGCACCGTTCAAGACAAAGACTCCGGCCGACATCACCGACACCGCTTACTACTTTCGCGACGCCAAGATCGTGGCGCTGGCCGCATCGTTGCTCGGCAAAACGGATGACGCCGCCAAATACAACCAGCTCGCGGAGCAGATTAAAAAGACCTTCAACGACTATTTTTTCCATCCGGATGACGGCACTTATGGGAATGGCAGCCAGACCTCGCTGAGTTGCGCGCTGTATCAGGGTTTGGTCGAACCGGAAAATCAGGCGCGGGTGGTGCAAAACCTCGTCACCAAGGTTGCGGACAGCAACGGCCACATTGACACCGGTATTCTCGGCGCAAAATATATTCTCAACGCCTTGACCGAGCACGGGCGCGCGGACGTGGCTTACCAGATGGCGTCGCAAAAGGATTTGCCAAGCTGGGGTTGGTGGATTGAGCAGGGTGCCACCACACTGTGGGAAGATTGGGACGGTTCGGAATCGCGCAACCACATCATGTATGGCGACATCAGTGCCTGGTTTTACAAGGCACTCGCCGGCATCAATGCGGATCCCGCCGCACCCGGCTTCAAACATTTTATCATTCGCCCACAACCCGTCGGAGATCTTACATTTGCGCGGGCCGAATATGATTCGATCCATGGCAGAATTGTGAGCGGGTGGAAAATCAAAAATGGAGTGTTCAATCTGGACGTGGTGATTCCGCCCAGCACGACGGCCACCATCTTTTTACCGAATGCAAAATTGACGAACGTGCGTGTAGATGGCAGCCCTGCGATCAAGGCAGACGGAGTGATTTCGTTCTCGCAGGAAGCCAAAATTACAACTTTTGAAGTCGGATCCGGCGAATATAACTTTACCACGCCATACCAACCGGCTGGAGGTTCCTGACTCAATTAAATCATCAAGTAAACGCCAACAAGCGGAGTCGCCATGAAACCAGCCACACCTCAAACCGAACCATCACCCTCAACCCAACTCCGAAAAGCAGTTTTCGGAGGTTCCATTAAGGAATGCTCGGTTCTACTCGCGGCTGCTCTCATCGCTCTCGCCGATCCGGCGCGGGCTGTTGACACATTTGTCTATTTCGGTTCGCATTGGAAAGGGACAAACATTGGATTTTCGCTGGCTCATTTTGATACCGATACCGGCAAACTCACAACTCCGATGTTTCTACAAGAAGCGGTCGCGCCTGCATATTTCATCATCAGTCCCGACGGAAAGCATCTTTATACCTGCAATTCGGATCCGGGCAGTTCATTGAGCGCTTATGCCATTGATCCTGCCACAGCGAAGCTGACATTTTTGAACCAGCAACCCAGCGGCGGCGGCGATCCGAGTTACATCAGCCTGGACGCCACAGGTCGCTATGTGATGGTAGCTAACTTCGAAGGGGGCAGCATCGGCGTATATGCGCTATTGCCCGACGGAAGCATCGGCGAGCGCACCGCATTTGTGCAGGACACCGGCACCAGCGTCAATCCCGTCAGGCAATCTCACGCCCATGCGCATTCGATCCGTGTTGATCCGAGCAACCGGTTCGTGCTTGCGGCTGACTTGGGATTGGACAAGGTGTTCGTTTATCGCCTTGAGCCGAAGACCGGCGCGCTTCAGCCGAATGACCCGCCTTTCGCAACCGTGGCGCCTGGATCGGGTCCGCGCCACATCGCGTTTCATCCCAACGGTCATATTGCCTACGTGATTAACGAAATGGGCAGCACCATTATTCGTTTCGGCTGGGACTCAAATCGCGGCGTCCTGACGCAATATGAGACTGTCTCCACGCTTCCAAAAGATTTTAAGGGAACGAGCACTTGCGCAGAAATTCTCGTGCATCCCAGCGGCAAGTTCGTTTACGCCACCAACCGGGGACACAACAGCGTGGCGGTGTTTTCCGTCGAGGCGAAATCGGGACGGCTGACCTTGATCCAGAATATCTCGACCCAAGGCAAGACGCCGCGTAACTGTGAATTCGATCCCACTGGCCGCTGGCTGCTGGTTAGCAATCAGGACAGCTCCAATGCGGTGGTCTTCAGTATTGATCCAAACACCGGGCAGCTGACACAAACCGGTGAACCAGTTCGGGTTCCGGCTCCATTCTGCGAGCGATTTCTTCCGGTGGGCAAGTGATACTAAAACCTGCGTAAAAAATGTTTTACCAATCCAATACAAACATATGAAGATCCGAACTCTATTTGGCTCCATGCTTCTTTGCTGTGCCACGCTTATGTCAGCCAGTGCCCAAACCAATCAAACCTCCGGCATTCCACATCTCGCCAAGCAAGGCACGTCCACCCAGTTGATCGTTGACGGCAAGCCTTTCTTGATCCTCGGCGGAGAACTGCACAATTCCACTTCCTCCAGCCTTGATTACATGGCACCCATATTGGCCAAATTTTCCGCTGGTCATCTTAATACCGCCCTGGCGGCGGTTTGCTGGGATCTGATCGAACCCGAAGAAGGCAAGTTCGACTTTAGCCTGGTGGACGGAGCCGTCCGGCTTGCCCGGCAGAATAATTTGCACCTCGTTCTCCTATGGTTCGGAAGTTGGAAAAATGGCGTATCCACTTACCCTCCGCTCTGGGTGAAAACGGACCTGAAGCGATTTCCGCGCGCCCAGAGCAAAGACGGTCGCAGTTTGGACATTCTCTCGACCTTCAGCGATGCAAACTTGAATGCTGATGCGCGCGCCTTTGCGGCGCTGATGCGGCACGTTCGCGAAGTGGATGGCGACGTACACACTGTTTTGATGATCCAGGTGGAGAACGAAGTGGGTGTTCTCGGCGACTCACGGGACCGGGCGGCGGGGGCGAATGAAGCCTTTCAGCAGCCGGTGCCGAAAGAGTTGATAGATTACCTCAATCAGCATAAAGAAGATAGCTTGATGCCGGAATTTCGCACGAGATGGGAGGCCGGCGGTTTCAAGACAACCGGCAGTTGGGAAAACATTTTCGGCACCAACGAATGGACGGATCAAATGTTCATGGCGTGGAATTATGCGCGCTACGTCGGTCTGGTGGCTGCGGCTGGCAAAGTTGAATATCCACTGCCGATGTATGTGAACACCTGGTTGCCCGATTGGCGGGAGGCGGCGCGCCTGAAACCCGGCAACTATCCGAGCGGCGGCGCGGCGCCTGAGGTGATGGATATCTGGAAGGCCGGGGCACCGCAAATTGACATTCTCTCACCTGACACTTACAGCGGTTTTGAAGAACGCTGCGCATCGTATCACCGCGCCGACAATCCGCTGTTCATTCCTGAACTGGCCAGAGAGACCCGAACGTGCAGCGCCATTTTCTACGGATTTGGGCAATACGATGCCATCGGTTTCTCACCGTTTGGAATGGAAAGCCTGCCGGACTTTTCCGAAGAACTTGGCAAGGCCTATGCGATTCTCGCACAGATCGCCCCGGTGCTTTTGGAAAATCAGGGCAAGGGCGTAATTGGTGGAGCCTTTCTCAGCACGAATAATCCGACGCAAAAGCTACAGGTCGGCGACTACACGCTGAATTTGGGAACCGCCCAGAATTATTCGCTCACAACGCCGAAGTATCCCGCCGGCATCTTCATCCAGACCGGTCCCGATGAATATTTGGTGGCCGGACGCGGTCTGACCGTCACCTTCACCCCGAATACTCCGGGAGATGCTCCAATTGTCAAGGTCGCCACAGTCGAAGAAGGTGTCTTTGTGAACGGTCGTTGGGTCGCGGGCCGCCGGCTGAATGGAGACGAAACCCTTTCGGGCAACGGCCTGCGGCTGGGCGGTGACTATACGATTCAGCACGTCAAATTGTATCGGTATTTTTGAGAGTATTGAACTGGCGGGCAATCTGTATGTTATAGGATCACATATGAAAAAATATTTTATTACCGGCAGACAAATTTTGTTCGCAACCATTCTTTGTGCTGGTGGTTGGCTCACTGGCACCCCTCCGGTCATGGCACAGGAAACCGTCCGCCAATATCTTTCAGGCACCGATGGCGAGCACACCGTGCCATGGGATTTCTACTGTTCCGACGGGCGCTGTAGCGGCGTGTGGACGAACATCGCCGTGCCGTCGTGCTGGGAGTTGCAGGGCTTCGGCAAATTCCGTTACGGCTTTGAGGACAAAACCAATACACCCATCCGTGGTGACTATCGTCATTCTTTCAATGTTCCCTCCGACTGGCGCGGAAAGCGCGTCTTCATCGTGTTCGAAGGCGTGATGACCGACGCATCCGTGAAAATCAACGGCACAGAAGCCGGCCCGGTGCATCAAGGCGCATTTTACCGTTTCAAATATGACATCACCGGGCTGCTCAAGTTCGACGAAGAAAATTTGCTCGAAGTTTCCGTGACCGACAAATCGGCGAATAATTCTGTCAACGGTGCCGAGCGTTATGCGGACTTCTGGGTCTTTGGAGGAATTTTCCGTCCCGTCTGGCTTCAGGCCCAGCCGGCGCAGTTTATGGATCGCGTTGCGATTGACGCCCGCGCCGACGGCACGTTCGCAATGGATTATTATCTCGGCGGAGAAGGCCAGGCCGATGCCGTTGAAGTAACGATTCAGGACACGCAGGGAAAAATCGTGGGCGAACCCGTTTCCGCGCCGGTAGTGGCGGGGCGCGTCACCACTAAAATTTCCGCCCCTGAATTGTGGACGGCGGAAACACCTGCGCTTTACACCGCCATCGTGCAACTCAAGCAGGGCGCGACCATTTTGCACGAACTCAAGCAGCGTTTCGGATTTCGGACGATTGAAGTGCGTCCGGGTAAAGGCCTTTTTGTGAACGGCCGACGTGTGCTGCTCAAGGGCGTCAATCATCATGTCGCATGGCCGACGCTGGGGCGTTCGTCATCCGACCGGATCGCCGCTCTTGATGTTGGTTTGATCCAGGACATGAACATGAACGCCGTGCGTATGTCGCATTATCCGCCCGACGAAGAGTTTCTGAACTTATGCGATGAAAATGGACTTTACGTCCTCGACGAACTTACCGGCTGGCAGCACAAATACGACACCGAAGTGGGCCGGCAGCACGTTCAGGAAATGATTTCGCGCGACGTGAATCATCCGAGCATCATCATCTGGGACAACGGCAACGAAGGCGGCTGGAATACGAATCTCGACGCCGATTATGCGCAGATTGATCCGCAACACCGCGCGGTTGACCATCCGGGCGGCGGGAAGTTCGGCTACTTTAATGACAAGCATTACCCGGACTACAAGACGCTGTTGTCGGGTATTTCGAGCAATCTGGTTTATATGCCCACGGAATTTCTCCACGGACTTTACGATGGCGGCGCGGGGGCGGGGCTGGACGATTATTGGAACGCGATGCGCGCGGGCAAAGTCTCGGCAGGCGGTTTCATCTGGGTGTTCGCCGATGAAGGCGTCCAGCGCAACGATCTGACCAACATGATGGACGTGAAAGGCAACTGGGCGCCCGACGGGATCATGGGACCGTATCGAGAAAAGGAGGCCAGCTACTACACCGTCAAGCAAATCTGGTCGCCGGTGCAACTCCCAGGTGCGTTGCCGCCGAATTTCGACGTCACGCTGCCGGTGGAAAATCGCTACGAGTTCACGCGTCTGTCCAAATGCAGCTTTTCATGGCAACTGCGAAATTTCGGCGATTCCACCGGTTTCGAGACGGTTGCAGCGGGCATGATTGCCAGTCCCAATATCGCACCGGGCAAATCCGGCCGATTGAAACTTAAGCTGCCGGCTAAATGGAAAAATGCCGACGCGCTGGCAGTGACGGCGCGCAATCCCTACGGCCAGGAATTGTGGACATGGGTTTATCCGTTGCAGCCGCAAAATAAGTTTGCGCCGACGGGTTCGCCAGTCGCGTCAACAATGGAAGGTGATAAGTTGATGTTGAAAAGCGGCGATGTGGTGGTGGGTATCGAACCCACGACGGGCCAGTTGCTCGGCGTCAAAGTTGGCGGTAAAGATTTTTCGCTGACAAGTGCGCCGATTTCAAACGCGAAATGGACGATGCTGGATTCGGGCTGGCTCAAACTGGATTATTCCGTTGACCCGATGGCACAATTGAAAGCCACGAATGCCATTGGCATCGCATTTGATTATCCCGAAGAAAAAATGCTCAAGAAAACGTGGCTCGGTGACGGCCCGTATCGCGTCTGGCGTAACCGGCTGAAGGGCCAGACGCTCGGCGTCTGGGAAACCGCCTATAACACAACCGAAACCGGCTACAAGGACTGGGTGTATCCCGAATTCGCCGGCTACTTCGCCAACGTCCGCTAGCTAAAGCTGACTACGACCGAAGGCACGCTCACGATGATGATTCCCGATGAAAAAACTTTCGTGCGTGTCGGCACGCCGCAATTTCCGCCAGCCAAATTGGCGGGCAAGACGGTGGTAAAAATGCCGCCCGGCAATCTTGCCGTGGTGCGCGACATTCCGCCGATGGGAACCAAATTTTCATCCGCTGCCCAGGGTGGTCCGCAAGGAACCACGCCGCTCGTGACCGCGCCGTATCAAGGCACAGTTTATTTTCACTTTGAGCCGGCGGTCGCAACAGTTGCACAAGTTATTGACAATTAGAAGTTTATGAATATAATTTTATGAGTTGATTGGAAATATTATGAATAAAAATATTGCCTTCATTTTTTTATTTTTGGCTGTCTCTTTTTCCATAAAGGCTGAGAAACCGCTCACAGCCTATGTAAATCCGTTTTTGGGCACGGCGCCGTTGACCAATCCTGCCGACATCGGGTTCACACCTCCCTCGGGAATGAAAGTGTGGGGCGGCTTGGTGTTTCCCGGAGCATCCCTGCCAAACGCCATGGTTCAGCTAACTCCGATCACCAAGTTTGGGAGCGGAGCCGGTTACGAGTATGAAGACACCGTTATTTATGCTTTCGCACATACATGCAAAGGGCACTGGAATTTATGCAACATCCCCATTCTGCCGGCAACAGGCGATATAAATCCCGACGATTTTGGCTCCAATTTCAATCACACGAAAGAGTCGGCTCATCCCGGCTACTATCAGGTTTTCCTGGAGCGATATGGCATCAATGCCGAACTCACCACCACCCTGCGATGCGGATATCATAAATACACCTATAAACCTGGAGAAAATAAAAAGCTGATTGTCAACCTTGCGGTGTCGAACGAAAGGATACGGGATTGGAAGATCGAACAGGAAGGGGACAATGCGTTTCAAGGCTTTCAGACTGCGAGCGAAAAAGTTTATTTCTATGCGATTGCCAGTCAAAAAATAAAAAACATTGAAAGACTGAAAGGCACGGGCAAGGAAATATCACTCGTCAATTTTACAGACTCTGACAATCCCGTTTTGGAAATTAAAATCGGCCTTTCATTTGTCAGCACTGAAAACGCAAGGATGAACCTGGAGAAGGAACTGGCCGAAAAGAGTTTTGATCGGGTCAAAAAAGAAGCTTCAAAGACGTGGGAACATTTATTGTCCAAAATCCAGGTGACCGGCGGAACGGAACGGCAAAAGGGATTGTTCTATTCCTGCCTCTACCGGTCATTCCTCTGGCCAGCCTTGCGAAGCGACGTGAATGGAGATTTTTTGGATGAAAGCCGGAAAGTCGTCAACAAGGGCTTTCAATATTATACGCTGCCATCTTTGTGGGATGACTATCGGAACAAGCTGGTTTTGCTCGGAATGCTGTCTCCTGATGTCACAGTGGATGTCATTCGATCCTTGATTGACCGGGGCGAACACACCGGTTTTATGCCGACATTTTTTTTCGGCGACCATGCGGCGGCCTTTATTGCGGGATCATATTTGCGGGGGTTGAGGGGTTATGACGTAAAAAGCGCCTACCATCTGCTTTTAAGAAATGCCACGGTGGAAGGCGGAACCAGACCTTATATCGCGGAATACATGAAAAAGGGTTACATCTCCACGCCCGACATTGAAAATCCCCGGGTGGAAACGAAAGCGAAGGCGAGTGTGACCTCGACGCTGGAATATGCCTACAATGATTACGCGGTGGCATTGCTGGCGAAACAGCTTAACGACGAAACCAATTACAACATGCTGATGCAAAGGTCGCATAATTACACCAACCTGTTTGATCCCTCCACCGGATTGATGAGGGGACGCCTGGCAAACGGTGATTGGGTCAATAATTTCAATCCTCAATACCCATACTATGAATATATGTATCGGGAGGCGAATGCATGGGAGTCCTCCTTTTTTGCCCCTCAAGATACGGAAGGTCTGATAGGTCTTTACAAGGGCAAAGAAGCTTTCGAAAAGCAGCTGGACCTTCTGTTTTCCATTCCGTGGAATACAAATTATATTGCCTACAACATCAACTGTTTCATCGGGCAATATTGTCAGGGAAACCAGCCGGATCATGGTTTTGCCTACCTCTATTACTTCGTCGGTAAACAGGAAAAGTCGCAGGCTGTCTTGAACACCATAATGGATCGTTTCTATGGCATGGGCGAGGACGGTCTGGCTTTGTGCGGAATGGATGATTGCGGCGAAATGTCGTCATGGTATGTCTTCAATGCCATGGGTATTTATCCCTATTCTCCGGCTGATGAAAATTACATCGTTACCGTGCCGATGTTTGACAAAATAGAAATGAAGCTGGGTGGCAAAACATTGACTGTTCTTAAAAACAATACCGGGAATATACTCAATAAATATGCCGGTGGAAAAATAACCTATGTTACCTATGACAACCAAATAATTGACGGGTATTTCGTGCCCTATCATGAATTAATCAAGGGGAAAAGACTGGTTATCAACACTGAATAAAATTCAAAGGCAGGAACAATACCTGGACCAATATAATGAGCACCATCCTTTGTTTAACCAAATCGCCGGAACGGCGCGTTGGTGACTCCTGGCAGCACCTCACCATCATTTGCTCTGGCGCGGCGGCCCTGGCTTGGTTTCTGGCGCGCGTAATTCCCAAACCAAGTAGAACCAGCTAAACTCCCGTTCAAAATGAAAACCATGAATCATATGCACAAATTGACATCCATCCTCATCTTTGCCGCCATTACGGTTTGCACGTTGCCATTGATGGCGCAGCAAAATCGCGTCAGTCCACATGAAACCATTGGTGCGGTGATTGACGGAAATCGTGTGACGATTGTTTACGGCCGGCCTTACACTAAAAAGCCTGGAACAAGTGAGAACCGCAAAATCTGGGGTGGTCTCGTTCCTTACGGCAAAGTCTGGCGCACCGGCGCGGATGAGGCTTCGCTGCTGATCACACAAATGCCGATCATTTTTGGTGACACAACGGTTCCTGCCGGCGCTTACACTATATGGACTTTGCCAAACGAAGACGGCACGGCCAAATTGATTGTCAACAAACAGATTGGACAATGGGGAGAAGGCCCGACAGCTTATGACGAAAAGCTGGATGCCGCGCGAATTGACCTGAAGAAGGAGGCTTTGGATAAGTCGGTGGATCAATTCACCATGACAGTAGCAAAAAATCCTGCCGGCGGTGGAATATTGAAATTGTCCTGGGAGAACACGCAATTTTCAGCGCCGTTCATGGTTCAAAAGTGAACCCCCTCCACGAGCCTGATTTTACGATTATCCCTCGCTCCAAAGCAATTTTGTCGTGCTACTGCAAACTAACAATTCATCGAACTAAAAGATATTTATGAACCGCCGAGATTTCATCCGTAACACCTCGTTAGCCGCTTCCACTCTGGCGCTCATGCCTTCCGTGTCTTGGGCAGCCGAAAGTAATTTCCCCGTCGTGCGCACGCCGGAAGCGAAGCGCAAATTCAAAAGTACCGCCGTCGAAAAAACAATCGCCATGGTCCAGTCAAACATTGGCAATAGAGAACTGGCGTGGCTGTTTGGCAATTGCTTCCCCAACACTTTGGACACCACGGTGGACTTCGAGGTTGTCAATGGTCGGCCGGACACTTACGTCATCACCGGCGACATTGACGCGATGTGGCAGCGCGACAGCTCGGCGCAGGTCTATCCCTATCTGTCGCTCATGCCGGAAGATCCACAGCTCCAGCAGTTGATCGCCGGCGTAATCAACCGCCAGACGCGCAACACGCTCTTGGATCCTTACGCAAACGCTTTTTACAAAGATCCCAGCAAAGTGAGCCAATGGAAAAGTGATTTTACGGATATGAAGCCGGGCGTTCACGAGCGTAAATGGGAAATAGATTCGCTCTGTTACACAATTCGCCTCGCGCACGGCTATTGGAAAAATTCCGGCGATAATGCTCCTTTTGATGAAAATTGGCACAGCGCGATCAAGCTGATTTTACAAACTTTCCGCGAACAGCAGCGCAAGGACGGTCATGGCCCGTATCATTTCATGCGCCGCACGGAATGGCAGACAGATACCGTGCCGGGACGTGGCTATGGCAATCCGGCCAAACCGGTGGGCATGATTTTCTCGATGTTCCGCCCGAGCGACGACGCCACGATCTTTCCGTTTCTGGTGCCGTCAAATTTCTTTGCTGTCGTCAACCTGCGTCAAGCGGCGGAGATGGTGGAACAAATTCGGCAAGACACAGCCCTCGCCAAAGAATGCCGCGCACTCGCGGATGAAGTGGAGACTGCGCTGCACGAATACGCCATCGTGAATCATCCCACAGCCGGTCGAGTTTTTGCGTTCGAGGTGGACGCGTTTGGAAATTATTATTGCACTGACGACGGCAACATTCCGAATCTGCTTTCACTGACCTATCTCGGCGCAGTGACACCGGACGACGAAGTTTATCTGAACACCCGCAAGTCGTTGTTGTCGCCGGCCAACCCGTATTGGTGCATCGGCCAGGCGGCGAGCGGCCTTGGTGGTCCGCATGTCGGCGTGGATATGATCTGGCCGCTGGGTTTGATCGTCGAGGGATTAACGGCGACGAGTGACGATGAGATTAAAAACTGTCTGACCACGCTGCAAAAAACGCACGCCGGCACCGGCTTCATGCACGAGGCGTTCAACAAAGATGATCCGACTAAATTCACCCGCTCATGGTTTGCTTGGGCCAACACCATCTTCGGTGAACTCGTCCTGAAAACCTTCAAGCAAAAACCCGCCCTCTTGAATTGATTGCTAATTTGACCCGCACAAGGTGTCTCTATCCGAACATTCCCTGGTGAACATAAAGGGGATGACTGTCCTAAATCAGGGAGCTGTATTCAGACCCTCCCATTTCACCGTCCAGGTTCCATCATTTGGAAAACCGGGCGCCCATCCGCTGGAACCATCCCATCCCGCAGCCATCATCGCAACGGCATAAAGGAACCCTTCGCCGCCGACGATATAAGGATAACCACCGCCCGTGTTTATGCCGCGTTGGTCGAAATAATTACGCGAGCTGCTACTGCACAACGCATCAATCGCAATTCCCGTCTCACCGGTTCGCGCGGCGGCCATGGCCATCCATGGAAAATCCCAACACCAGACGTTGTTCCAGTTCCATGTGTTCCAGACTTGGATCACCGTGCTGTGCGCAATATTGGTATCCACTCCCGCAATCGGCGGCAGCATCCCATAGACGCCGATGGGATCAGGATGACTATAGTTTTGTGTGGTGTAGATGTTCGTGTCTCCCGCATAGTTCACATAGACGCCATTGAGCACCGGCAGCGGTGCCAGATTCGTGAGGACCTGGTCCCAAACCGGGTTGCGCGCCAGACCCAGCCGCTGCCGCCAGACCTGCGCCTGGTTCAGCCCCCAGCGCCAATACGCCAGATCGAATAACGTGTTGCTCCACAGGCCGTTTTCGCTGGGCGGCACGTCGTAGGTGAGGTTATAAATGCCGGTATTCATATTGAGATCCGGATAGTCGGCCATGTTGTCGGCCGTGCCAAACAAAACATTCGTCCAGCTCTCCAGCGTCGCCAGCGTCGGGTGCAACCGATAGTCCAACTCGGCAAAGAAAATCGGATGCGGCTGCTTCCAGAGCAAAATCTGGTTGTTGACCCACGGCGCAGTCCGCCCTTCCGGGCCGACTTCCTTGCCCCATTTCAATCCCTGGTAGTCGAGTTGTTGCGCCAGCTCTTGAGCTATAGGCACGAAACGCTGATAGGGAAGCGCATTTGTCAACATTGACCAGCGGTTCCACAACGCGTAATGCGTCAGATGCCACCAGGTCATCTCCATGTGGAACTGGCCGACCCATGGATCAATCCCCATCAAGCTGCTTTCCGACTCCTGCCAGTTGCCAACGTTTTGCGCCGCATCTTCGTATTGCGAAAGTACGATGCGCCGTTCCAGTTCAAACCAGCGCGAATCCGTGCTGGCAGACAGGTCAATCGCACCGCCGGTACTCCAGAAATTCACCCAGTGATTGGTCGTGTCCGTCAGGGCCTGTGTAACTGTCGGCAGCACGCCGGAAACCGGCGCGTTCGAAAACACACAGATGAATTCAAGGGTGTTGGTTCCCGAGGCCGACAACAAAAACCGGTTCGGCGCAGTGTTCCCGACAGCGGCAATTTGCCCGCCCGCCGACCACGCCAGGCTGACGTTATAGTTCGTGGTGTCCAGGACCTGGGCAAAATCCGCGCGCGATCCGCCGTTCAGCGTCATGGTCGTCGTGTTCACGTTGGTTGGCGAGAAATTGCCAACCCATGAACTATTGTTAAGTGTCGGATACGGAAAATCCAATGACACCTGCAATGCGCCGCTGGCGACCAGCGGCGATTGGATCCGCACCACGACCGCGTCCAGCGCCGGGTGGACGCACGTCGTCACGGTGACCGGCTGGCCGCTGACCTGATAGCTTGTCGTCTGCACGCCAGACCATAAATTCAGCGTCCGCACCAGGCCAGAAATTGCGCTCGTTGTCAGTGCCGTCCCATTGCCGTCGCATAATTGCAGCCGGCCCAGATTCATTATGTGCGGATTCTGCTCCATCCAAGTGTTGGTTGGGTTCGTGTTCCCCGCAGCAACATCCTGCCCGTTGACGCGCCCCGTCTCAAACGTGCCCGTCGCCGGAATGTCGGCGGCCGTCATACCCGAGGGCAGCGGAAAGGAATGCCAGCCCCAGTGCGACATCGTATTTCCAGCAAATGTCTCCAATCCTGTCCCGTCCGAGTTGAAGCAAAATTCACCATTGCCCAGCGGAATTGTCCCGGTCGAACTGTTCCACTGGATGTTGTGCCGCGTCACCAGCACGTAGCGGTTAATCGGGGTGGCCTCCCCATAAACCAGACGATAAAAAACACAGCCATTACCCGTGTTGACGGGGAGAACCATCTGGTTGGTGATGGTGCTGTTGGAAACATCCACCCAGTTGGTGCTCAAGCCGACGGCCACGCTGTTGGTTTGAGCTTGCAGTATCCAGCCGGTGTGATCCAGCGGCCAGGACATGGATACCACCCCGCCGGTAACCACGGCGCTGATGTTCGGCGACGTGGTGCTGATGTAGAGGCTCAGCACAGCCACGGAACTGGTTACGCTGGCGCCGCCATTTCCGACCACGACAAAATAGCCGGCGCTCGCTGTCGCGGCAGTCGCCGTGTAGCTGCCGGCGGTGGCACCCGCAATCAAATTGGTCGCTCCACCGCTGATTTGATACCATTGATAGGTGGTGGCCGCCGGGTTCCCAGCCACACTCACGCTGAAGGTCGCGTTCTGGCCGACGGGGGTCGTCACGGGTTGCGGCTGTTGAAGAAAACCCAGAAAGGTTGTCCCCGACGGGACAAGCTGCACTCCGGCCACACCCGCGTTGACACTGGAGCCGCTTTGCGGAACCACCAAAGTAATGGAATTCGCGGCGGGAGTAACGCCGCCAAAGACAATATAATTGCAATTGGGATAAATTCCCGACGTGGTGTTGTTGCCGAGCTGCAGAGCCTGGTTGTTGGTTATGGCCTGGCCAAGCTCGGTCTGATAATACGTGACTCCGCTGTTCGTGCATTGAACTTGAACGTGATCATTGACGTCCTGCCCGGACAGATAGACATAAACATCATATTTGCCAACGGCCGGCAGGTTGGTAAAGGTGTAGGTATCGGTGTTGCCGCTTCTCAATATAAGGGCATTATACAGGAGCTTTGCGTTAGGAGAGCTGGCGCTTGTAATGGTGGTGCTGGCGGTGTTATACCAGCCATTCGCAACTCCGCTCATGGTCAATCCGGCCCCCGTGTTTGCCCCGGTGCTGTCCTGAAGATTACCAGCGCCCTGGGTAGCCGGCCAGGAGCTGTTCACAACGTAATTATTCCAGTTCGTGACCGGAACAGCCCCCGCAGCATCCGAGGGTGCCAGGGTCACGGCGGTGCTGTCGTAAGACGTCGTAAAAGTAAAATTGACGCTTATGACATTGCTCTGCTGGTTCCCGACTGGAGCCGACGCGAGAGTTGCGATGCTGCTGGTGATGGAACCCATTGAATTCGTTATGATGACGGCGTAATTGGTCAGATCGCCGGCCACCACATTGCTTATGCTCAATGTGCTGGTGTTGGTGCCGCTGTATTTTGCAGCACCGGCAAGCGCCACGCCGTTGGTGAGAATCTCGCCGGCAGTCGAAGCACCCGCGCTGCTGCTGGTGCTATACCATTGATAGCTCAACGGCGCCTGGCCGGCCGCCTGGACGGTAAATTGCGCGGTGGCTCCGACTCCGGAATAGATAAATTCACTCTGCGGCTGGATGGAAATTATCGGAGGCGATGTTAAAGGAGGGCTGAATACTGCGGCGGAGAATGAATTGTCAAATGCTGGCACATTTGTCATGTTAAACGTATCCGAACCTCCGGCGATTGCTGATATGTAACCCATCGAGGCGGTAGTGGTGCTGCTGAAACCGCCAGTCGCGGTGTTTAAAACCGGCGTGCCGGTTGCCGCGCCGCTGTTTGTAGCAGTAATGGAGATTCCACTAGTTGTCGCATCAGCACCGCCAACTACAGCCCGTGAATTGGCTGTTATGCCGTTTATAGTGAACGAAAGGATTGAAGGCCCGGCAGAGCCTGTGCCACCGGCAGAACCCGACGGCGGAGTGGCGACAGTGGTGTCAACGCCGCTCAAAGTGTATGCCACCAAAGCGCCTGAAGACGAAGACGACGAAGACCCCGACCCTGTCTGACCTGATAATTTGCCTGAAATATTAAAACCAGTCCCGGCGGTAGGATTATACAAGTAATAAATCGCGGAATTGCGGCCACCGTTAGCTGCTTTGCTGTTTTGTTGGACGATCAGTGTGAGGGTTTGCGTGACAGTGGCGTTAGTCCAGCCTAATGTTGACGGTGCTTCTGTTGCTGATGAACTGCCATTTCTAAAGGTCACCACCACCACCAATGTGTTTGCCGATGCAGAAACCGTGAGATTTGTGGCGAGCAGAAGGGCAGTGCTGCTGTCGTCGAAAGTCGAAGCGGTCGTCAATTCATTGTCCACGAGGGCAATCTGCGCACGGACGGGCGCGGCCAGCATAAACATGGTAACGCCGCAAAGCAGCAGCACGATGATGCGAGCGGAACGGGGATGTTTCATAAACTGGCGTGGTGAACATAAAGGGGATGACTGTCCTAAATCAGGGAGCTTTATTCAGACCCTCCCATTTCACCGTCCAGGTTCCATCATTTGGAAAACCGGGCGCCCATCCGCTGGAACCATCCCATCCCGCAGCCATCATCGCAACGGCATAAAGCAGCCCGCCATTGCCGGGCAGATACCAGCCGTCGCAGACGCCACGGGTGTCATATTGGTTTTGCGAGGTGTTGTCCAGTCAACGCATCCATGGCAATCTGCGTCTCACCGGTTCGCGCGGCAGCCATGGCCATCCAGGGAAAATCCCAGCCCCAGTCGCTGCTGCTGTTCCAGTTCCATGTGTTCCAGAGCTTGGATCACCGTGCTGTGCGCAATATTGGTATCCACACCCTCAATGGGCGGCAGCATCCCATAGACACCGATGGGATCAGGATGACTAGTGTTTTGCGTGGTGTAGGTGCTCGTGTCTCCCGCGTAGTTAACATAGACGCCATTGAGCACCGGCAGCGGTGCCAGATTCGTAAGAACCTGGTCCCAAACCGGGTTGCGCGCCAGACCCAGCCGCTGCCGCCAGACCTGTGCTTGGTTGAGCCCCCATCGCCAATACGCCAGATCGAATACCGTGTTGCTCCACACACCGTTTTCGCTGGGCGGCACGTCGAAGGTGAGCGAGTAAATGCCGGTGTTCGTATTGAGATCCGGATAGTCGGCCATGTTGTCGGCCGTGCCAAACAAAACATTCGTCCAGCTCTCCAGCGTCGCCAGCGTCGGGTGCAACCGATAGTCCAACTCGGCAAAGAAAATCGGATGCGGCTGCTTCCAGAGCAAAATCTGGTTGTTGACCCACGGCGCAGTCCGCCCTTCCGGGCCGACTTCCTTGCCCCATTTCAATCCCTGCGTAGTCGAGTTGTTGCGCCAGCTCTTGAGCTATAGGCACGAAACGCTGATAGGGAAGCGCATTTGTCAACATTGACCAGCGGTTCCACAACGCGTAATGCGTCAGATGCCACCAGAGCATCTCCATATGGAACTGGCCGACCCATGGATCAATCCCCATCAATCCGTTTTCCGACTCCCCCCAGTTGCCCGCGTCCTGCGCCGCCAGTTCATATTGCGAAAGCACGATGCGCCGTTCCAGTTCAAACCAGCGCGAATCCGTGCTGGCAGACAGGTCAATCGCACCGCCGGTGCTCCAGAAATTCACCCAGTGATTGGTCGTGTCCGCCAGGGACTGTGTCAACTGTCGGCAGCACGCCGGAAACCGGCGCGTTCGAAAACACACAGATGAATTCAAGGGTGTTGGTTCCCGGGGCGGACAACAAAAACCGGTTCGGCGCAGTGTTCCCGACGGCGGCAATTTGCCCGCCCGCCGACCACGCCAGGCTGACGTTATAGTTCGTGGTGTCCAGGGCCTGCGGCAAAATCCGCGCGCGATCCGCCGTTCAGCGTCATGGTCGTCGTGTTCCCGTTGGTTTGCGAGAAATTGCCAACCCACGAATTATTGTTAAGTGTCGGATACGGAAAATCCAATGACACCTGCAATGCGCCGCTGGCGACCAGCGGCGATTGGATCCGCACCACGACCGCGTCCAGCGCCGGGTGGACGCACGTCGTGACGGTGACCGTCTGGCCGCTGACCTGATAGCTTGACGTCTGCACGCCCGACCATAAATTCATCGTCCGCACCAGGCCAGAAATTGCGCCCGTTGTCAGCGCCGTCCCACTGCCGTCGCATAATTGCAGCCGGCCCAGATTCATTATGTGCGGATTCTGCTTCATCCATGTGTTGGTTGCGTTCGTGTCCCGCCGCGGCAACATCCTGCCCGTTCGACGCGCCCCGTCTCAAACGTGCCCGTCGCCGGAATGTCGGCGGCCGTCATGCCCGAGGGCAGCGGAAAGGAATGCCAGCCCCAGTGCGACATCGTATTTCCGCCAAATGTCTGCAATCCGGTCCCGTCCGCGTTGAAGCAAAATTCACCGTTGCCCAGCGGAATTGTTCCGGTCGAACTGTTCCACTGGATGTTGTGCCGCGTCACCAGCGCGTAGCGGTTAATCGGGGTGGCCTCCCCATAAACCAGACGATAAAAGACACAGCCATTACCCGTGTTGACGGGGAGAAACATCTGGTTGGTCATGGTGCTGTTGGAAACGTCCACCCAGTTGGTGCTCAAGCCGACGGCCACGCTGTTGGTCTGAACTTGCAGTCTCCAGCCGGTGTGATTCACCGGCCAGGACAAGGACACCCCGCCGCCGGAAACCGCGGCGGTGATGTTCGGCGATGTGGCTGCTCCCTGAATTCACCACCTGGATGGTGCCATTAAAGCCAGCTGGTATACGTCCCAGCTCAAACCGGATGCCAGCGCCGGGAGGTTGTAGGTGGCGAAAACGCCGCCATAACTGGTTGAATCAAACAACGTGAAGGTGTCGCCCGCCGCCAGCGCATCGCCCGTGGCCGTCACCGTGAGCGTCCCGCCGTAACTCACCGACGCCATCCCTTGCAGCAAGTCGCTGCTGAGCGTGGCGCCCGTCTTGTTGATGCGCATCATGTTGGTGCTGCCGGCATTGAACGTCAGCCCGTTGCCAATGGTCAGCGTGCCCATGCCGGCCAATGTGCCGGCCATGAGCGTCCCGCCTGACTGAACCGTGACGCCACCATTGATTGTGCCCGTGCCATCCAGAATGCCGCCACGTTGACCGTGACCGCCGAACTGCCCGCCGTCGAACCGTCCACCTCCAAGGTGCCGCCATTGATGGTCGTGGTTCCGGTGTAGGTGTTGTTGCTGTTCAATATCATGCCCCCTGCCCCGCCTTTGACCAGCGACTGCGGGCCAAAGGGCCCGTGGCAAAGTCGTCCAACACGCCGTTGACAATCAACACCGAGCCGGCCGCGTTGCTGAAGGAACCACCCCGAAGACTGAACTGCGTGCCCGCCGGCATCGAAATGTAATTCGTGCTGTTGGCCGCGGTGGCAATGACATCGCCATTCTCATTGTAACAATCGCCATTCAGATGCGGAGAATGGTTAAAAGCACCAGCGCCGGGGTTCGCCGTGATGGTGCCGTTGTTCAAGGTGATCGGACGGCCCAAAGTTTCGGAGTATGCGCTGACCTGGCGCATGGCGCCGCCAATGAGCGTCAACGGAAGACTGACGTTGTAGCCCGAGGCATCGCCTGCGTTAAACTGGAGTTCCCCCGGGCCATAAACCGTTATCGCCGAGTTCCCGAGCGTGCCGTTGCCGTCATCGCCGGGGTTGGCGGACAATTGCAGCACGCCGTTGCTTACCACGGTCAGACCGCTGTAGGTGTCCTCACTCGCCAGCGACAGGCTGCCCGCCCCGGCCTTGGTCATGCCCGCCGAGCCGGCCATCACCGCGCTGGCGGCGGTGGTTTGGTTGTTCACCGTGATGGTCGGCGAACCGCTGCTCACGGCCAGCGTCAACGGACCGCCGCTGCCCGTTCCCACCGTCCAATTGTAAATGTTGCCCTGGTCTCCAAAAATCATGTTGCCGATGCTCCTCGCCCCGTCCAGCGTCACGACTCGTGAAGCTCCCAGAGTGAGTGTGCTGAAATCAGCAGTGTTGCCGCTGCCGGAAGCAATCGTGCCGCCGTTCCAGTTGGCACCGGTAGCCCAACTGCCTCCCAACTTATTGGTCCAAGTGGAGACTATTCCACCGGTGGAGATGTTCAGACTGGCCACGGAACTGGTTATGCTGGTACTGCCATTTCCGACCACGACAAAATAGCCAGCGCTCACTGTCGGGCTGTTTGTCGTGTAACTGCTCGTGTTGGCGCCCGCAATCACATTGGTCGCTCCACCGCCGATCTCATACCATTGATAGGAGGTAACCGCCGGATTCCCGGCCGCACTCACGGTGAACGTTGCGTTCTGGCCGGGGGATATGGTTACCGTTTGCGGCTGTTGGCCGAAGGTGAGAAAATTTGTGTTCGACGGTTTGAATACTACGGCGGCCAATGCACAGTCTTGCACCGCATTTGTCTGGGTAAACGTTTCCGCACCTCCAAAGATGATTGCTGATATGTAACCCATCGAAGAGAAACTGGCGCTGTCGAAACCGGTAGTCGTGGTGGTTAAAACCGGTATGCCAGTTGCCGCGCCGTTGTTGGTAACAGTAATGATGATGTTGGTGTTGTTCGCCACAACACCGCCAACTGCAGCCCAAGAATTGGCTGTTACGCTGTTTATAGTGAACGAAAGGGATGAAGCGCCAGCGCCTGTGGCACTGTCAGAATTCGTCGGCGGAGGGACGATAGTGGTGTCAACGCCGCTCAGACTGTATGCCACCATAGCGCCTGAAGACGCAGACGACGAAGACCCCGACCCTGTCTGACCCGATAATTTGCCCGAAATATTAAAACCAGTCCCGGCTGTAGGATTATACAAATAATAAATGGCGGAACCACGACCATGGCTGTTTTTACTAACTATTTGGACCGCCAGCGTGAGGGTATTTGTGGTGGTGGCGTTGGTCCAATTTAACGTTGACGGCGCTTCGTTGTTTGTTGTGTCAGCATTTCTATAAGTCACCACCGCCACCAATGTGTTTGCCGATGCCGAAACGGTGAGATTGGTGGTGAGCAGAAGGGCTGTGTTGGTGTCGCTGAGAGGCGAAGCAGGCGTTAATTCATTGTCCACGAGGGCAATCTGGGCAAAACCGCTGGGAGCCAGCAAAAGTAGAAATGCAACCAGCACGCCAAACGGCGTTGCCGTCGTCATTTTAAGCGAGCTCATGATTACCACATTACCACACGGTTCGTTCGTTAACAATTGGACCTTCCGCAAGTTCTGTCATTAGTATGGAAACCTCCGCAAACTACTTTTCGGAGTTTGGTTGAAGGTGATGGTTCGGTTTGAGGTGTGGCTGGTTTCACGGTAACTCCGTTTTTAAGGAGCTTTATTTAGACCTTCCCACCTCACCACCCAGTTGCCGTCATCGGGAAAACCCGGTGCGTGTTTGCCAGCGGGCGCACCATCCCATCCCGCCGCCATCATGGCAACGGCATACAAGAGGCCGCCATTGCCGGGCAGATACCAGCCGTTGCAGACGCCACGAATGTCATAATCGTTTCGCGTGCTGTTCTTCAACAACGCATCAACCGCAATCTGCGTCTCACCGGTTCGTGCGGCGGCCATGGCAATCCAGGGAAAATCCCAACCCCAGCAGTTGTTCCAGTTCCATGTAGTCCAGACCTTGAGCACCGTGCTGTGCGCAATATTAGTATCCACACCCTCAATGGGCGGTAACATACCATAAACACCGACGGGATCAGGATGCTCATAAGCGCTTGTGGTGTAAGTATTCGTGGCTCCCGGATAGAGAATAAAGACTCCGCTGCTCACCGGCAGCGGCGCAAGATTCGTGAGGACTTCGTCCCATTGGGGGTCGCGCACCAAACCAAGGCGCTGCCGCCAGACCTGTGCTTGATTAAGCCCCCATCGCCAATATGCCAGATCGAAAACCGTGTTGGTCCAAATGCCCTTTTCGCTCGGCGGCATCACGGGAACGAGCGAATACAGGCCGGTTTCTTTGTCGCGCGTCGGATAGTCGGCCATGTTTTCCGCCGTGCCGAAAACAATATTCGTCCATTTCTCCAACGTCGCAAGGGTTGGGTGCAAACGATAATCCAATTCCGCAAAGAAAATCGGATGCGGCTCCTTCCAGAGCAACACTTGATTGCCTTTCCACGGCGCGGTGCGCCCTTCCGGCCCGACAGACTTGCCCCATTTCAATCCTTTGTAACCAAGTTGTGCCGCCAGCGCCTGGGCTTGCGGTATGAAACGCTGATAGGGAAGCGCCTTGTCGGCCATTGGCCAGCGATCCCACAACGCGTAATGAGCGAGATGCCACCAGACCATTTCCATGTGGAACCGGCCGTGCCATGGATCAATCCCCATCAATCCTTCTTCCGACTCCGGCCAACTGCCGGCGTCCTGCGCCGCCAATTCGTATTGCGAAAGCACGATGCGCCGTTCCAGTTCGAACCAGCGCGAATCCTTGCTCCCAGAAAGGTCAATCGCACCGCCGGTACTCCAGAAATTGACCCAGTGGTTGGACGTGTCCACCAAGGACTGTTCCACTGTTGGAAGTTCACTGGAAATTGGCACAGGCGAAAATGCACAGACAAATTCAAGGCAGTTGCTTCCCGGTGCAGACAACAAAAACCGGTTCGGCGCAGTGTTCCCGACGGCAGCAATTTGCCCGCCCGCCGACCACGCCAGGCTGACGTTATAGTTCGTGGTGTCCAGAACCTGGGCAAAATCCGCGCGCGATCCGCCGTTCAGCGTCATGGTCGTCGTGTTCACGTTGGTTGGCGAGAAATTGCCAACCCATGAACTATTGTTAAGTGTCGGATACGGAAAATCCAATGACACCTGCAATGCGCCGCTGGCGACCAGCGGCGATTGGATCCGCACCACGACCGCGTCCAGCGCCGGGTGGACGCACGTCGTCACGGTGACCGGCTGGCCGCTGACCTGATAGCTTGTCGTCTGCACGCCAGACCATAAATTCAGCGTCCGCACCAGGCCAGAAATTGCGCTCGTTGTCAGTGCCGTCCCATTGCCGTCGCATAATTGCAGCCGGCCCAGATTCATTATGTGCTCATTGATACCCATCCATCCGCTAATTGCTCTCGTACCCGGTGGAGAAAAATTATCCGGTCCTTGGTTGCGTCCTTGCTGATACGTGCCCGTCGCCGGAATGTCGGCGTCCGTCATACCCGAGGGCAGCGGAAAGGAATGCCAGCCCCAGTGTGACATCGTATTTCCAGCAAATGTCTCCAATCCGGTCCCGTCCGAGTTGAAGCAAAATTCACCATTGCCCAGCGGAATTGTCCCGGTCGAACTGTTCCACTGGATGTTGTGCCGCGTCACCAGCGCGTAACGGTCAATCGGGGTGTCGTCCTTCTGCGTCTGAGGCTCATCGGCTGCTCGGCTGAACGCAGGTAGCATGGCCAAAATGCAAGCGATTAAGGACGTGCTGTGGACAAGTTTACGGCGATTCATGTTTTTAGGTGGCTTCAGCAAAGACACCGCCGTGGAGGAACAATAACAACTTATGGAGCCTCTCCCGTGCCGCCGGTGGAATTTGGAACCCACCAGAATTCGTTGGGGCTGTTCGCGCGAGCCATGAGCCTCATCGCATCTATATTGAGCATAAAATCGGTGTGTCCGTCAATATACAGAATGACCGCACCGCCCCTATGCAGGGTGCCAGGGCCATCTGTATCGCTCGGTTCAACGGAACCGTCATTGTATGCAGTAGCCGTATCAGGCGGTTCCCACATGAGAGCGCCGTTTTGCTTGATAGCACTTATCTTGAACGTCGGATCCATTTCATTATTAAAGTCGCAAACGCACCCAGACATCATATAGGTTGAAAGTTTGCAATCTCGACTGGCATATGAGCTAGTAGACGAGTTTGTCTTGGCGGCATCTATCGGACACCAATACACGTTTATATTTTTGATATAATTCCACAATTCACCCTTCGGATACATAAGAGCAAAATTGGCAGTCGCTGGAGCGTTTTGCGTCGGCGGGTTATTACCATTTGGCAGGTAAAGCCACCCCGGATCATTGGAAATGCCGGGATGACCCGACTGATGATCCCAGTTCGGATAGGGAAGATGATCATCATTGGCATTGGCATATAATTCAATGGCTAAGCCAAATTGGCGCAGATTATTTAAACACGCCACCCTCTGCGCAGTTTGCTTCGCCGAGGATAAAGCTGGCAGCAACAAAGCTGCCAAGATGGCTATGATTGCTATCACAACCAGCAATTCGATTAACGTAAACGCTTCCCCCCGGCCTATACATCTCCGGGTCAATAAGCTGTCTGAATTGTCAATTGACAACATAAATAAACATCCTCACTTAATCCAATTCGGAACTAGGAAGAGGCCGGCTTGCACCGGCCCCTTCACAACTTCATCCGATCAAGGCACCACCTGCTGTAGCTTATAAAACATCGCCTGCGCCTGTGGAACGACCGAATTGGTGACGCTGATATTGCCATTCGTGTCGAAAGTTCCCGCCGCCGAGGTTGTCCATTGCGTCAGGTTTGTGCTCGTCTGAACATTGCACCGTGCATTCAGCAACCCATTATCCGCATGGATGATCACTTTTGATCCAGATGCAGCAAAGGCTATCGAAGTAATGACCGGTGTCGGAATTGGCTCCGCGATATCCGGAACGCCCGCAGATATATTAGTACCACCGAATAACGACGCGCTGCCAGTAACCGGATCAGGCTGGTCGGCCAGCTTGTAGTTGACCGCCGCACACTGCCCACCACCACCATAGTAGTTATCCAGTTCGAGGTAATACGGCGTCCCGGCCACCAGTGCAATACCGCCATCGCTGCTTTGAAAGGTGGGGTATGCTGTCCATCCCGTGGTATATTGGTTAATAGCATTATACCCGCCGCCGCCGACAAACTGGTCGGAGCGGAACTCGCCAGTCGAATAATATCCCGTGTATTCACCGCTGCTGGTGTCCGTGCATGTCCAATCCCGCGAGGTCATCCCAGCCTGATTTTGCGCAATTAGATACGTATTGGCGGGGGTGTTGTCGGTACTCAGCCACAAGGTTCCCCCAACGTTGTTTGCTATAAAGAACACATAGTCGCCGCTCACAGCAGGCGTGAACCAGCCATAGATGCGCTGCGCGGGGTTGAAAGGAGGCGGCTCGACTGGCAGGTCGTTGCTGGACTCAAATGTGTTCAGATATTCGGTTAGCGTCGGTGGATTTGTTGCAGCCACCCACGGCGAATTCGGATACATCAAGCCAAAGATGGCAGAACCACCCGAAGCACCCGTCTGATTATAGAATTCGTCGTCTATTACAATCCCGGAGACTGTTAGCCTGTGACCGGCGGTCAAATAAGCCGTCGAACTCTGGACTTGGTTCAAGAAATTGCTGACCACGACGAAGTAACCGGTCCCGGTGTTGCTATCCAGCACTGGAGGCGTGGTGTAAGTGGCGCTCGTGGCGCCGCCTATGGCATTGGTCACGCCGGCGCTGCTAATGCTATACCACTGGTAGTACAGAGGAAAACCATTCGCCTGAACCGTGAAAGTAGCCGTTAAATTGGTGACCACCCGCTGGCTCGCCGGCTGTTGGACTATAGAGACAGGAGATGGAGGCACCGGCACGATTTGAACTCCGCACACACCCGAGCCGCCGCCGCCGCTCAAGCCGGTCTCCATGAAGGAGATCGAGTTGGAACCGCCCGTCGAAATACGAAGCTTCACATAATTCGCATTAGGAAATATGCCCGTCCCGGTGTTGTTGATTCCGGTAAAGAAATTGCTCGTGGACAAAAATGTGTCGAAATAAGTCACATAGTTGGTGTAGTTGCTGTCATAGACCAATACCTGACCGGTATCGCCAGAACTGACTTGTTGCAGCAAGTAGACATACACGTCATAGGTGTCATTTGGCAGATTGGTGAAGCTTAACGCCATGACATTCGTCGGTGGAGTGGTTGAAAGCGGGTTTGCATACCAGTAGGTGTTCATCATCCTGGCATTGGCCGTGTCAGAACTCGTAATGGTCCCCTTTTCATGGTAGCCATCATTCACGCCCACAGCGGTGAACGTGGCCGGCGTGGCAAAACCGTTGGGATCCACCGGGTTGTTCAAGCTGATGCCATAAAACGTAGTGCTGATCCGTCCGCCTCCACTTCCATTATTCGGTACGACGGGAATAACATTCCAATTCGACACGGCATAGACACCCGCCGTATCGGTGGGCGCGAGATAAAGCGCATAATTATAAGTAGGCTGATACAACGTGCATTGAATGCTGATGGTTGGCGAGCCGACGGTTACGTTAACCGCCACGTTGGTGTGGCCATAAGCATTGGTGGCCTGAAGAGTATAAGTATAAACACCAGGTGTCGCGGGAGTAAACGTGTAACTGGCGCTTGTCGCGCCGGGAACCGCGCTCGCTCCGTTATACCATTGGTTCGTTATCGGTGTTGAACCGGACTCCGCAACCGGCAAGGTGACCGGATAGCCCGTGAATGCATCTATGTTTGTCGGCGATATGGAGAGTGACGGAGGCGAACTGCCGCCAGTCGTCAACAAGACGTAACCAGGCAGGCTGACGGTGTCTATCGTGACCGGGTTTCCGCTCAAGGTGGATGGAATCACCGTGAAGGTGGCGGTGTTCGCCAAAGTGCCGCTGTATTTGATCAGCTTGTATGATGTCGCTGGATTAAAGGTGTTATTGAAACCCGTGTTAACCAGGATTGTGATGTTGCCGCTCAGAGTCAGATTGGTGACACCAACGATTTCGTCATTGACCCCGCCGCCTTCGGTTGCTGCCGTTGCGAGATCGAACACGTTGGTGTTGCCATTCAAGGTCAGGTTGGTATTCATGGTCATCGTGCCCGCAATTCCATAACCACCCGGAACAAGGGTTGAGCCAGCGGCGGCAATTACGGTATTGGCACCCCCGTTGACTAGGCCCGTGTTGGTCACAACCAGGGTCTGGCCGGCATTCAAAGTGAAATTGCCAGTCATGTTCAGTGAGATTCAAAGTCCTGCCGGAGCCGACGTATAGGGTTGCATGGGGATTCGTAATGGTGGGCGTATTTGCAAAAATCAGGTTGGCGCCGCTGACGTATATGTTCGCGCTGGCAAGGGAGGCCGAGTTGCTCAATATCAACGTGCCAGAAAGGAGCGTGTTGCCGGTGTAGGTATTGGGACCTGTAAAAACCGTCGTGCCGCCAGAAAGTGTCACGGCTGTTTGAGCGGTCGCTCCATCGGCAATGGTTCCGCTCCATGGGTAGGCGGCATTAGCCTGGCTGCCACTCAAATTCAAGATGGACACGGTCGCGCCGCTATTGGTCACGATGCCTGCGCCGGCAATGAAACCGACTTGGACAGCATCGCCGCCCAAGTCAAAGACACCGCTGTCCAGCACGCCGTTGTTGGCTTGAATATTAACCCCGTTCCCGCCAGGCCCGGCCAGTTTAAGAACGCCGCCGCTGTTGATGCCTACACTTGTGCCTCCCGAGTTCTGGCCAATGACGGGCGTATTGGGCGTTCCGTTGGTTATATTAACCGTGCCAGCAGTGTTGGCAATGGCGTAAATGCCGACGGGGCAATCCAACACCAGGGTGCCTCCACTGTTCACAATGGCGCCATCATAGGGTGATACGATCGTTTGTGGCGCCCAGATGACCGTGCCGGAATTGACAATCACGTTTGGCGCTTTGCCTGCCTGATCGTTAATGGAGCTGGTCATCGTAATTGTGTCGCTACGGTTGAAAATCAATTGCCCATATCCGGATAAATAGATGGTGTTGCTAAAATCAATCGCTCCGGAGGTTCCGCCAGTGCCGATCTGCAATGAGGTGACGTCCGAGTTGGTTGAGCCAATCACCGTGTTGCCGCTGTAGGTATTATTGGTGTTGCCGCCCGCGAGAACCAAGGTTCCACCGCCATTGACAAACAGTCCTTGGTTGCCGGCCAGCGGGGCATTGATGGTCACCGGGGTATTGGAGTAGACGGTGATCATCGGCACTTCGGTAACGGTGGGAGCAGAGCCGCCTGAAACCACACTGGTAGGCACACTAGGATCGAGAGCCATCGTCAAAGTCCCAGCAGGCGAACCGGAGTTGACCGCCCAGGATGGCTCAGCGGTCGTTGCGCCATTCGTGCCAAAGATGCCCGTGCCCACCGTAAAACCGGCGGCGTTATCGAGGGTTACCGTCCCGCCAAGACCGTTTGTGAACCAGGCCGTGGCACTAACGCCGTTAGCTATCGCGCTACCCACCCAACTGCCGGAAGTGTTCCAACTGCCGCTGGACGTATTCCATATTCCACTGACGTAGATGTTCAGGCCGGCCACGGAACTGGTCACGGTGGTGCTGCCATTTCCGATCACGACAAAATAGTTGGTGCCGCCCGCTGTCGGGGCAATGTTTATGTAACTGCTCGTGGTGGCGCCTGAAATCGAATTGGTCGCTCCACCGCTGATCTGATACCATTGATAGGAGGTAATCGCCGGGTTCCCGTTCGCGCTCACGGTGTATGTCGCGTTCGCGCCGGAGGCTATGGTAGCCGTTTGCGGCTGTTGGCCGATGGCGAGAAAATTTAGATTCGACGGTTTGAATACCGCGGCGGTCAATGCAGAATCTGCCTGACCACTTATTACCATCATGGTAAATGTTTCCGAACCTCCAAAGATGATTGATGATATGTAACCCATCGAAGTGGTGGTAGTAGAACTGAAACCACCAGTAGCGGTTGTTAAAGTTGGTGTGCCGGTTGCCGCGCCGCTGTTTGTGGCAGTAATGGAGGTTATTGCAGTGGCGCTATTCGCTATAACACCGCCAACTGCAGCCCAGGAATTGGCTGTCACGCCGCCCACATTAAACGAAAGGGATGCGCCTGAAGTGCTACTGGCAGAATTCGTCAGAGGTGCGGCAGTGGTGTCAACGCCGCTCAAAGTGTATGCCACCATATCGCCTGAAGACGAACTAGTTCCACCCGCCCCATTCATTCCCGATAATTTGCCTTGAATATTAAAACCAGTCCCGGCTGGGGGATTATACAAGTAATAAATCGCGGAACCACGACCATGGCTGTTTTTATCAGTTATTTGGACGGCCAGCGTGAGGTTTGTCGAGACAGTGGCGTTAGTCCAGCCTAATGTTGCCGGCGCTTCTGTAAATGTCGTGTCAAAATTTCTAAAAGTCACCTCAATCACCAATGTGTTTGCTGATGCCGAAACGGTGAGATTGGTATTAAGCAGAAGGCTAGTCATGCTGGTGGTGACAGGCGAAGCGGTCGTCAATTCATTATCCACGAGGGCAATCTGCGCGCGGGCGGGCGCGGCCAACAGGAGCAATGCAACGCCGCAAAGCAGCGGCACGATAATGCGAGCGGAACGGGAATGGGAATTCATATTATCTGAATGTTTTTTGGTTTGGTTAGGTGTTTCGGCTTGTCAAACGCTACACTTTTCCGCACGGTTTAGATAGGTGAAAAATGTATCATTTATTGTATTTTTATGCTGTTCCGTTTACCTGACATTTCCCATTTGGTTTCTGGACCACGACCAGCGCGGACCTTTTTTGTGATTTTCTCCTGCTCCACAGATTCGCAAGGGCTTTTTTCAGTCCGCCCCGGTTATTCTCTGGCACAGAGGTGTTTCGTTGACTGATTGGTTACAATAATACCCTAAAGGGTATTATTTTCATATTGCTACATTTTTGACGCACGATAAAGATGTCTTTATACGACAACCATCATTGCCAGCGATGCTTCTGTCTTTCCAAATATTTGCAACACAGTCGCAGGGAATTATTCTGGAATCGGAAATAGATTTGCAAATGACTCAACCAGATAAATATTGAATTGAAATATGATTGCGGCCAACAAAACGGCGGGAAATTCAGCACAGATGAGCAATGTTCAGATGTATCGTGGTCCATTTGCGATCATGACGGTTTTGTTTTTCATGTGGGGTTTCATGACGGTGTGGAACGACGTGCTCATCCCGCGTTTCAAGGAAGCGTTTACGCTGGATTACTTTCAAGCCATGTTGGTGCAGTTCGCCTTCTTCGGCGCTTACGGCATCGGTTCTTTGGTTTATTACATCGTCTCGATGATCTCCGGTGATCCAATCAACCGTATTGGCTACAAAAATGGCGTCATCATCGGCCTGCTCATCGCCGCCACCGGAAGCGCCTTGTTTTATCCGGCAGCTGTGCTGACCTCGTATCCCTTTTTTCTGATGGCGTTGTTCATCGTGGGATTGGGTTTTGCGATGCTGCAGATTGCGGCCAACCCTTACGTCACCATCCTTGGGCCGGAAGAAACTGCATCCAGTCGTCTAAACCTTTCGCAAGCATTCAATTCGTTTGGAACAACCATTGGTCCTATCATCGGGGGTTGGCTGATCTTCACCTTTTTCATGAGCAAGGATGCACACGGCGCAGACTCGGTCAAAATTCCTTACCTGTGTTTCGCCGCCGTATTCGTGCTGCTGGCGGTCTTTTTCAAGTTCATGCATTTGCCAGACTTCAAAAACACCGAGAACATCAGTCAAGGAGTAGGCGTTCTCAAGCATCCCCATACGGTGTTGGGGATGCTCGCCATTTTCATGTATGTGGGTGGGGAGGTAACGGTAGGCAGCACCATCATCAACTACCTTGGGCTGCCCAAGCTCGGGGGTTTGACGCACGAAGCGGCCAGCAAGTTTCTGGCGTTTTACTGGGGCGGATTGATGATCGGACGCTTCATGGGTGCATTTGCTTTGAGTGCCATGAACAAGACCTTGAAACACACCTTGGTGGCGTCCGTGCCGGTGGCGGCGTTCATCACCATCTGGTTGTTGTCAGGTCAGTATAATGCGTTGCACTACGGCGTGCCCCTGGCTGTTCTGCTGGCGGCATTTTATCTGGGTGAAGCCAGTGCTCACCGGATGCTGGCATTGTTCAGCGCGGTGATCATCGGATTGCTGCTGACGAGCATGTGTTCAGATGGTGAAACGGCCAAGTGGAGCATCCTGGGCGTGGGGCTGTTTTGCTCGGTTATGTGGTCGAATATTTTCTCGCTGGCGATTGAAGGGTTGGGTGCATTGAAAAGCCAGGCATCGTCACTGCTGGTGATGGCGATTTTGGGTGGCGCATTGTTGCCGCCGTTGCAAGGAATCATTGCAGATCATTTTGGTATTCAAACATCGTTCGTTGTGCCGATGGTGGCCTTCGCCTACATCGCCTTCTACGGCACCTATGGATACAAGGCGGGGCGGCAGATAAAAGCCAGTAATTGAAATTATCTTGCCCTCAACCGATCATAGTCACGATTCACGGGTGGTGATGACACTGGACGCTGGTGGGACAAATTTCCGCTTTTCCGCCATGCGTGGCAACAAGGCGATCGTTTCGACCGTCATCATGTCTTCCAGTGGCGATAATCTGAATCGTTGCCTCGCTAATATTGTCGATGGTTTTTCACAGGTGGAAAGCAAATGTCCAGCACCTCCAGTTGCCATCAGCTTTGCGTTTCCCGGCCCGGCGGATTATCCCAATGGCATCATTGGCGACCTCGGCAATCTGCCCTGTTTCAGAGGTCATGTGGCGCTGGGGCCGATGCTCGAAGATAAGTTTGGGGTTCCAGTCTTTATCAACAACGACGGCGACCTCTTTGCCTATGGAGAAGCCATTGCCGGCTTTTTGCCCTATGTTAACGGCCTGCTGGAAAATGCCGGGAGCCCGAAACGTTACAAAAATCTGCTGGGCGTGACATTGGGCACCGGATTCGGCGGTGGCATCGTGCGTGATGGTGAGTTGTTCATCGGCGATAATTCAATGGCTGGTGAAATCTGGTTGTTGCGCAATAAAATCCAGCCGTTGGTGAATGCCGAAGAAGGCGCGAGCATTCGCGCCGTGCGCAGTGTCTATGCAAAACAGGTCGGTATTCCAGTTGAAGAGGCATCTGACCCGCGAGTGATTGAACAAATTGCCTTTGGTGATGCACCCATCAAACGCGCCGCTGCCGTTGAAGCTTATCGGCGCCTTGGCGAAATTGTAGGCGACGCTTTGGGTAATGCCCTCACACTCATTGATGGGTTGGCGGTGATTGGTGGTGGCCTCTCCAAAGGATTCAAACTGTTTATGCCCGCGCTGGTGGATGAACTGAATAGTGTCTATATCGCGCCAAATGGAGGAGTCTTGCGACGACTCACGCCCGTTGCGTTCAACCTTGAAGACCCAGTGCAACTGGAAACATTTCTCCTTGGCAAATCCCGCGAAATTACAGTGCCCGGCTGTTTCCGAAAAATAAAATATGATCCTTTGCCGCGTATTGGAGTTGGCGTTTCACGTCTTGGCACCAGCGAGGCTGTTGCAGTCGGCGCGTATGCATTCGCTTTGAACAAATTGAACGATAAATAATTATTCCAGAATTGAATTTCTTCGTGCATAACATCCACGACCCTGAAACTAGATTTGAATGATATGAAAATAGCAACCTTTCTGAGTATCCTTTGCATGCTTGCGTCGAGTTCCTTGGCTCAATCGTTTCAAGCCAAACCGTCCGGACTACGTTGCGAATATCTGGTTTCGCCGATAGGCATTGATGTGCGCGAACCCCGGCTTTCATGGAAGCTGGATGCCAGCCCGCCGGAAGCGCGTGGAGTGATGCAGAGCGCGTATCAAATTCTGGTGGCGAGTTCGCCGGAGTTGCTGGCCAAAGACAAGGGCGATGTTTGGGACAGCGAAAAAGTTTCCTCGGATAATACCGTCAATGTTCCTTTTGCCGGCAACCCGCTCGTATCGCGACAGGAACTGTTCTGGAAAGTTCGCGTCTGGATCGGCGGTCGCAAGCCGTCGGTGTGGAGCGAACCGTCGAACTGGGAAATGGGCCTTCTGAATCCAGAAGACTGGCAGGCAAAGTGGATTGATGCGCCAACGACTATTCCCGAAGAGGTTCACGGTGTCATCGCGATTTTGAACGCTGATTACGGAATCGGGCAGGAGACCAATGACGTCACCGGCATTGTTGCGGGAAGGCTGAAGGGCAATGCCTTGTCCGTGCCGGTAAGCAACGAATTTTTTGGCGGCGATCCGGCGCCACAAAAGATGAAACAGCTTCATGTGGTCTACACCATTGATGGAGAAAAACACGAGGTTGTCGCCGCCGAAGGAACAACGCTGACCCTTCCGGAAGATCGTCCCGCGCTGAACTATCTTCGCAAGGATTTTGTCCTCGACAAACCGGTCGCCAAAGCGCGCCTTTACGCCACGGCGCTCGGTTTATACGAGCTTCACCTCAACGGCCAGCGTATCGGCGACCATCTTTTTGCGCCTGACTGGACAGATTACACGAAACGCGTCCAGTATCAGACTTATGATGTCACGGAACTGGTGAAGACAGGTGCCAACGCGCTGGCCGGCTTTGCTGGCAACGGCTGGTATAGCGGGCACATTGGCAACGGCGGTTTTCAGGCCTGGGGAAAAGTGCCGGCCTTGTTTGCGCAACTCGAGGTGATTTATCAGGACGGAACCGTGGAACGCGTGGTGACGGACGCCAGTTGGAAAACACATCCGGGTCCAATCATCACGTCCGATTTCATGCTGGGTGAAAATTATGACGCGCGGATGGAAATTTCCGGCTGGGACCAGCCCGGACTGGACGTGAGCGGCTGGAGCAATGCCACCGAACGCGCCGAAGCCGCCCGCTCAATCGGCGCGCAAGTTGATCAACCGGTGCGTGAGACGGGAGAGATGGTCCCCAAATCGGTGAAGGAAATCGAGCCGGGCAGTTGGATTTTTGACCTCGGACAGAACATGGTCGGCTTCGTCCGGATTAAAGTTTCCGCTCCGGCCGGGACAAAAATCGTGCTGCGCCACGCCGAAATGTTGAACCCGGACGGCACCATTTATGTGAAAAACCTCCGGGGTGCGCTATCCGTTGACACTTATATTTGCAAAGGCGGCGGCATGGAAATCTGGCAGCCGCATTTCACCTTCCATGGTTTCCGCTATGTGGAGATGTCTGGTTTGCCGCAACCGCCGGCCAACGACACCGTCACAGGAATCGTGGTGGGAACGGACATTCCGCGTGCCGACGAGTTCGCGTGTTCCAACCCCGATATCAACCAGCTTCAATCCAACATCCAGTGGGGGATGCGCGGAAATTATCTTTCCATTCCGACCGATTGTCCGCAACGCGATGAGCGCATGGGCTGGATGGGCGACGCGGAGGTTTTCATCCGCACTGCGACTTACAACGGCGATATCGCCGCATTCTTCACCAAATGGCTGGTGGATGTGGACGATGCGCAAAAGGCGGATGGAGAATTCACGGATGTCTCGCCTTCGCCGCCGGGAAAGGGCGGCGGCAACGGCGGCGTGCCCGCATGGGGGGATGCCGGTGTGATTTGTCCATGGACGATTTATCAGATGTATGACGACAAGCGCATTCTCGAACAGCAGCTACCCGCGATGAAGCGCTGGGTGGATTGGTGTCAGACACACAGCACGAACTATATTCGCGCCCGTGACCGCGGTCCGGATTACGGCGACTGGCTTTCGCAGGGAGAAAAAACGCCGAAGGACTTGATCGGCACCGCTTATTTCGCTTATTCCGCATCGCTGGTCGCCCAAGCTTGCAAAGCCGTTGGCGATAAATCAGGTGCAAAAAAGTATCAGAAACTTTTTGGAAATATCAGAACGGCTTTCAACCAGCATTACGTCTCGGCGGACGGCCACATTCAAGGTGGCACGCAAACCAGTTACGCCCTGGGGTTGAAATTCGGCCTGCTGTCCGAAGCGTTGCGTCCCAAAGCCGCACAATATCTGGCGGAAGACGTGGCGAGCCATAACGATCATCTGACCACCGGATTCCTCGGAGTCAGTTGCCTTCTGCCTGCGTTGAGTTCGGAAGGCAGGCAGGATGCCGCCTACCGCGTTTTCTTGCAGGACACCTTTCCTTCGTGGCTCTTTTCGGTCAAACAGGGGGCGACCACGATCTGGGAACGGTGGGACGGTTGGACGCCTGAAAAAGGATTTCAAGATGCGGGGATGAATTCGTTCAACCACTATTCCCTCGGCTCGTGCGGCGAATGGATGTTCGATACCGTCGCTGGAATCGGCCTTGATCCCGACCAACCCGGTTTCAAGCACATCATTATCCGACCGAGACCAGGTGGCGGCTTGACGCACGCCGAGGCTGCTTACGATTCCGTTAACGGGAAAATCTCGACGCAGTGGATTTTGCAGGACGGAAATTTTTCACTTCGCGTCACAATTCCTCCGAACACGACGGCCACAGTCGAGCTGCCGACAAAAGATTTTTCTTCCGTTCGCGAGAGCGAAAAAAAACCTTCACTGCAAACGGGAATTAAATCTGCTTCCGCCAAAAATGGGGACGCCTGCTTTCTGATCGAATCAGGCAACTACGGCTTTGACTGCCATATTCCCTAGATTGCGCGTGTGAACAATTTGTTCGTTGGCGAGAGAATTACCGGAACGGACTGGAAAAAAGTTATTGCAAACCGGTGGATCAGGAAGAGAATCACGAAAAAGGCCCACGCGGGTCGTGGGCTAGAAGCAAAATGGGAAATCCCAATGAAAATATTTTTCACCTCGGCAATTTTATTTGCGTCGCTCGTTTTATCCCATGCTGAAAAGCAGGCTGCGATTCCGCTCTGGCCGGACGGCGCGCCCGGTGCGCTTGGCACCAACGCCAATGACATTCCCATGCTCACGCCGTATTTGCCGGATGGTACCAACACCTCTGGCGCGGCGATTATGATTTGTCCCGGCGGCGGCTATGTCCGGCTCACGCCGAGCGAAGGCAACGATTACGCGCTCTGGCTCAACCAGCACGGCGTCACCTGCTTTGTTTTGAAATCACGCCTCGGCTCGCACGGCTATCATTATCCGGCGGAATTTCAGGACGTGACGCGCGCCATGCGCTGGGTCCGCGCGCACACGGATGATTACAAGATTGATCCGCACCGCATCGGCATCATGGGTTCGTCGGCGGGCGGACATCTGGCGGCGACGTTGCTGACGCATTTCGATTCCGGCGACACGAATTCCACCGACGTGATTGAGCGGCAAAGTTCGCGGCCTGACATCGGCATACTTTGTTATCCGGTCATCACGATGGGCGAATTCACGCATCAAGGCTCGAAGGACAATTTGCTCGGCAAAAATCCGTCGCCGGAACTGGTGAAGCTGCTTTCCAACGAACTGCAAGTGACGCGCACCACGCCGCCCTGTTTTCTGTGGACGACCTATGAAGACGGCTTGGTGCCGATGGAAAACACAATGATGTTCGCCGAGGCATTGCGGAAAAATCATGTGCCGTTTGACCTGCACATCTACCAAAAAGGCGGACACGGCATGGGTTTAAAAGACAAGCCGCCGTTCGCGCATCCGCATCCGTGGGCGGGCGACTGCCTCTTCTGGCTCAAACAGCAGGATTTCGTAACAGACTGAAGGCGAATCACACTGTCCATTGGACAATGTTTCTTGCTGCGAGGCAGGCGGATTGAGATGAAATTTTCCATCGGATAATTTTTCGCATGCGTTGGCATTGCTCATGCTTAATGACTTTCCGAAGTTATGAACGCAAATCCTTTTCAAATTCCGGCTTGTTTTCAGATTGAGCTTGAACGCCGACAATGATGAGCCAGAGCACCTCGGCGTCGGTGTCGTTGAACATCTGGCGCAACCAGTCCGGGCCGGCCAGCACGCCGCCGTGGCGTGACACAGTCAACATATCGTCGCCCACGGGCAGGCAATCTTCAGGAGGCGACGATTACTTGGAAATATTATGCGCCATGTCGTTACGGATGATTTTGCCGCCCTTCATGACAAACTTCACGCGCTGCATTTCGGTGATGTCCGCCAGCGGATCGCCGGAGACGGCAATGATGTCGGCATACTTGCCCTTGTCAATGGATCCGACCCGATCCCGCCAGCCCATCATTTCCGCGTTGACGATGGTGGCGGAATGGATCACCCGCGCCGGACTCATGCCGCCATGTTCCACCAATGCCACGAGTTCGAGGCCTTGCGTTCCATGGGGGAATGTCGAGCCATCCACCCCGCTGCCCACACAGATTTTCAAGCCTTTGGTGTTGGCGGCCATCGTGACGGCCTTTTCGAAAATCGGAATCATGCGGTATTTGCCGCCGGTGTTTTTGCCATCACTGTCGTCCATGCTCGGTTCGGTGTAACGAACCAGGGTTGGATCGTAATAGATTCCCTTCTGCACCATCATGTCCGCCTGTTCCTGATCCAGGCCCATCCCGTGCTCAATCGTGTCGCAGCCGGCGATGATGGCGTTTCTTTCACCTTCGCCGCCAAAAACATGAGCGGCCACCTTGGTTCCATGGAGATGCGCTTCATCAACGATCGCCTGCAACACCGGCATGGGATAGGTATGCTGAAATACCAAATCACCGTCGGCAGTGAATGCATAACCGCCGGTGGGATAGACTTTGATCCAGTCCGCGCCCTTGCTGATCTGCTCCCGCACCGCCGCGCGCCCGTCCTCTTCGCTGCGAACCATCTGTTCGCCGAGGGGATTGTCCGGATTGTCCGGATTCGCCGGCGTGCTGCTCCAGACGATGCTCCGGGTGGAGACCTGATAACGCGGGCCGTCAATCCGTCCTTCGTTGATGGCGTCGCGAATTGCCACGTCGCCGTAGCCGTTGCCGTGGGAACTCAAGTCCCGCGCGCTGGTGAATCCGGCCCGCAAATCCGCCTGCGCATTCTGCACCGCAATCAGCATGGATTTCTCCGTGGTTCCGTTGCGCCCGCGACTGTTGAACATATGGGTATGTGCATCAATCAAGCCGGGCAGGACGGTGGCGTGGCTGAAGTCAATCACCTGTGCGCCTGCGGGAATTTCGATCTCCGAACCGGGCCCCACCGCCAAGATCCGTTCACCGGAAGTGATCACCACTTGATCCGTCAGCATCCTGCCCGTGTTGCTATCGAACAGGCGTCCTGCGCGGATCGCGGTCACGCCGGGCATCGCGGGGGCTGACAGGACGCCGCCGTCCGAACCCACATAGGGAGTCACCCCTGCTCCCCGCCATTTCCCAGAGAAGGCCCTTGGCGGCTGAACCGGTTGCGGACGGATCAATGCCGTCTGATCCAGTTGCGATTGATCTTGTCCCCAAACTGCGGTCGCGCCAAGTATAGCTGCCAGGATGGTGAACAGGAAAAATTTGTGCTGCCTGATGTGACCTTTGCGAATGTTCATGCTCATATCGTTGTTTTTTGGAAACGGCCGTGTGGTTTCGACAACCATACCGCGCCCTCATCCAAACGAAAATATTTTTTGAATTTTTAATTTGAAACCAAGAATTGAAAATCTGCTGTTTTTCAAGAGAACTGCTTAAATGGGTTGTTGTTTGGTTCTCTGGTGATCAATGGACAATGGTCAATTTGGGGAACGGTTGGATTCTGGGTCGCAGGTTTGTTTTATTGGGTTGGGGCTAAATTGAATCCCGATAAAACAAAATTCTGATTGGCAACAATCTATGACACCACGACCGGAAATCCCATGAAATGAATCACGCTTGCCGCTGCGCGCTGTTTTCCGCAGTCTTAATCTTTATGCAAGCGCCGATACAAATAAACACATGAAGCGGTGTTATCTTTTATTGCTGCAAACCATTGGATTGAGCCTGGCTTTGTGCGCCGGTCGCGCGCAGGACAATGTCGGACAGACGGACAATGGTTTGTGGATTCAATTTGGCTCCGCGCAGGCGGAATTGTGCGCGGTGAATCCACAGACTTTTTGTTTGAGTGTGACAAAAAATGGCGTGCCAAAAAATGTTTCAACGTTTCTCACGACTAATTTCATCGCGCCGGTGAAATGGCAGATTGTCAAAACAAACGGGTTGGTCGGCATGCAAACCGCTGCGGGCGAATTGTTGATGAATCCGCAAGGTGGAGAATGGACGCTGCAAAATGCCGATGGGAAAATTTTGATTCCGCTGCATGACATCGGCGATTTGGCGGCGCAATTTATGGGGACGAATTCGCAAATCAATCTCGCAGTGGGCTGGGATGCAAACAAACCCATTTATGTTTATGGATGCGGCAATGGCGTGAACGCATTGCAGCAAACCAAAACCAAAACAGGCCTGAAAAATGGCGTGGCGGTGATTCCGTATTTTTGGTCGGATTCGGGCTACGCGGTTTTGGCTGTGACGGCCAATGACAATCAGCCTGCATCTTGGGGGACGGCGACAAATCAGGACGCCGTGATTTGGAATTTTCCGGGCACGTCCGCCGATTTATATCTGACGCCGGCGGCAACACTCAAAGACGCGGCACGCGCTTATGCGGATTTGACGGGACACGCGCCGGTGCCACCGCTCTGGGCGTTTGGTTATATGCAAAGCCGCTGGGGTTGGAAAGATCGCGCTTATATTGAAGATGCGTTGAAACATTTTCAGGATTTGAAACTGCCAGTGGATACGTTCATTTACGATTTTGAATGGTTCACAATCAAACCGGATTACCAGGTGCCGCCGCAGGGCGTTCGCGGCTACAATGATTTTGGCTGGAACACAAATCTTTTTCCCGAACCGGCGGAGCAAATTAAAAATTACAAAAAAGAAGGCGTGCATTTTGTGGGCATTCGCAAGCCGCGTCTGGGTAACACGGGGGTTTTGAATATGGTGCGAACGAACGGCTGGCAATTGAAAGAACCTCAGGATGAGCAATACCACGCGCGCGACATCAATTTTGCCAATCCCAAATTTTCCGAATGGTATGTCCAACAATCGGCGCCGCTGATTCAGACGGGTGTTGATGGCTGGTGGAATGACGAAGGTGAAGGTTCATTCACGACTTATTTTTATTGGAATCATACCGAAGCCGAAGCATGGTCTCTTTATCGCCCCAATCAACGCCTGTGGACGATCAATCGCGCTTTTTCTCCCGGCGTTCAACGTCTTGGCGCAGCCGCATGGACGGGTGACATCAATGCTTCCTGGAGGGATTTGGCGAAAACACCCACGAGCCTGCTGAATTGGAGTCTCGCCGGAATGTCTTACAGCGCGTGCGACATCGGCGGTTTCAACCGTAATACCACTCCCGAATTGTTGACGCGCTGGATGGAAGCCGGCGTATTTTTCCCCATCATGCGCTCGCATTCTGAAATTAGCGTGACGCCGCATTTTCCCTGGCTCTACGGAACCAATGCCTTGAACGCCATCCGCGACGCGCTGGATTTGCGCTATCGGCTGATTCCATTTTACTACAGCCTCGCGCATGAAACTTACGAGACCGGCGTGCCGCTCATGCGTCCGCTGCTGATGGAATTTCCCGATGACACGAACGCCGTCAATCTAGCCGACGAATGGATGATGGGCGATTCGATTCTCGCCGCGCCCATTTTGCAAACCAATGACACGCGCTCCGTTTATTTTCCAGCCGGCGATTGGTATGTTTTCGGAACAAATCATTTGGTCGCCGGAAATCAAACAATGCAAATCAGCGCCGCATTGGATGAAATTCCCATTTACATTCGCGCCGGTTCCATTTTGCCGCTCGCGCCGGTCATTCAACACACAAGCCAGCTTCCCGGCGGCCCGCTCGAATTGCAAATCTATCCCGGCAAAAACGCGACATTCACGCTCGTGGAAGACGACGGAAAGACTTTTGATTACCAGAAAGGCGAAATCCGCCGCACGACATTTACATGGAACGATGCCGCCGAAATTTTGTCATGGAAGCACGACGGCGATTACTACGGCAAAAGCGTTTTCAAAAAAATGCGCGTTGTTTTGTTTGACCCGAAAGGAATCGCCCGGGCCAAACACAGTTTAAGCGCGGAAGGCTCGTTGGTTTTGCGCCGGTGATTTCTTTTCTGCTTCGCGCTTACCACTGCGCGCCGCTTCTTTCATTCTCCTGCAAATGGCCGAACATATTACAACAAAAACACGCCATGCACGTCACGAACAATGTCACGCGTCATCTTCTTGTGCATCGAGGTTTGTCAGCCCGTCTAACTGGTGAAGCTTAGTTTCCAATTGACCCACAGTCCGGCTGGCCGACAATAGTTTATCAATAAATCCGGTGCGTTCACCTTTCAATTGATCAATCAGATAATCCTTGCCCCGGTTGGCAATCTTCAAATCCATGATCTCCCACTCAAGTTCCTGAAGCCCGTTCTCGTCCATCAATTTCGATGTGGCAACGACCGATGAATGTTTCACGGGTTCCACATGGCTTCCGAATGTTTCCGAAGCCGGCACCTCAGTTGATTGTTTCGCTCGCTGGATTTCCTCTTGGATGGCCGTCTCCACGCTCTGCGGCGTGATGTAGTATTTGCGCTCGTTCGGCTCGTAATAGCTATCCAGTCGGGAGATTCCCTGCCGATTGGGCTGGCACCAATTGATGATGCTCCGTTCCGTCCGCGCCACGCCTGCTGCCTCAAACATTCGCGCCGTTCCCCGCACCGTCAGGGTGTGATTTTCCCACCGTTCGGCAGCCTGCGGAACTGTGCCGAATGTTTCCGCATCTTTCGGAATCTTGCGGAAGTCTGCCGAAACCTGCGGAACATCGGCAGATGTTTCCGATTTAACCGGCATGTAGCCGGGCGATTTCGGCAATTGTTTTGATCCATTTTCGTCCAACATGATGACTTCCATTTTATCATGCCGCCGAAGTTTTGTGAACCTGACCTGTGGATTGGCGGATTTGGAACATCCTTGCTATAATGTCAGGCATGGAGAAACCTTCACGCGACTTCAAGGGTATCTGGATCCCCAAGGAAATCTGGCTGTCCAACCAGCTCTCGCTCATGGAAAAAATCCTGTTCGTGGAAATTCATTCACTCGACAACGAGCGCGGCTGTTTTGCGACCAACAAATATTTTGCCGGTTTTTTTGGATTGCATCCGCGCCGCATCGCCGGGCACATCGCATCGTTGAAGCAAAAAGGCTTCATCACCGTCGCCATCCACAACTTGAACGAGCGTGTCATCCACGCCGCCGGGCGGTTCACCCGCGTGCCCGACAACGAAATCCGGCGGCTGCAACAGCAACGAACGAAACTTATCCACAGTATGAAAATCGGCAGCTGGGGAGGTATGCCATAAACGGCATGGGGGGTATGACACTGTCAGCACGCCCCCATGTCGAAACTGTCATGCAGAGTAATACAATGAATAACCTAATGAATAATACGCATGGAACTTTTAAGAAGACAGCCGCACCCAAAGCGGCGCGGTCATCCCGGCGGCGGATTGACTACTATTATCGCTTCGGCCAGAACACCACCGCCAAACCCACGGCGTCAAAGATATCCATCCGCGGATCTTCGCTCATCCACGGACGGCGTTTGGGCGGCAGGCGCGACGCCAGTTCAACCGGAAACTTTGCCGCAAGCATTTCCGCCATGGCCTGCTTGGTTCCATTCGAGCTGCCCAGCAATTGTACCCGCACCTGCGTGACCGAAACTAATCGCACCTTCAGGTGGTGCTTACTCGCTAAGGCGACGATTTTCCGGTGCAAGGTTTTGATGCGTGCCGAGCGGCGCGTGTCCAGTGCATTCACATTGGGCAGCGCCAAAACATTCGGCTGATATAAGCGGATGAACTTTTCCACCCAGGCCAGCGACCCCACATTTTTGTCACGCAGTATTGCTTTGTTGCCGGAGGCCACAAGTGTGTCTGCCTTCTCCATGACTGCGTAACCAAGGCCACGGCTCAATGGGGCGACAGCCAGAACACGAACATTTTTGTTTTGAATCATTGATTTGATGGATTAACTCTGGCTTTTTGAGCCAGATGAATAAGGGCCTGCTGTTTCCGCGAGTTGGGTTTCTTAATCTTGCGGAAGTTCAGGAATCTGGCGCGGGTTGCCACGCCCTGTTCGGCCTGCTGATACAAACCGGCGAACAGTTCGCGCACAGGGCGGCCAAAGATCACTTCATATGCCAGGGCATCTTGTAGCGACGGTGTGCGCGTGAATTTTTCGTCCCGGCACACCTTGTTCCCCTTGCTCATGCCTGTGATGCCCAACAGGAAACCCACTTCCTCCTGTGAAAGTGAAAAGCGTTTGCGCTGGGTATGTAGATAATTGGGCAGTGGTTTCATGGGTATGAAGCGAATCAGATGGCGGTTCAGAGCCGAAGACTAAGCGACAAAGAGAAAACCTCGAAGACGTGTGAACTTGCCAAATTTGACAAGTATGGTGTGGTGATAAATAATTGATCTAACTAACCACCTTTGCATTATACCATTATGCCAACACTTTGTCAAATGGACGGGTGACATCACAAAATTATTAATTTTGCAACGTACCGAATGGACATCCTAAAATCCTATTGTACTTCCATTCTTCATCCATATACTCAACCCACTATGAGCATCCTAATATCATTAACAATCAAACAACTGCGCCGCGCGGCTGACCTGAAGGAGAAGATTGAGGCGTTGAATACAGAGCTGGCCTCAATTTTTGGCGCTCCGGCTTCGGTGTCTGCTAAACGGCCCAAGAAACGCGGCATGAGCGCCGCCGGACGAGCTGCGGTTGCAACGGCTCAAAAGGCTCGGTGGGCGAAGATTAAACGGGCAAAGAAGGTCGTGAAAGCGCCCGCCAAAAGACGCAAGATGAGTGCGGCTGGTAGAGCTAAAATCTCAGCAGCGGCGAAAGCTCGCTGGGCCAAAGCTAAGGCAGCGGGAAAGAGAATGCTGTAGCCCTTTTGGATTTAGATAGGGAGTGCAGTTCCGCATTGGCCGGACTGCACTTTTTATTTTGAAGACAACCGAATGGATATCCGATTTTTTTCGGACACTTCAATTTTATCGTATATTGACCAAACAAGATTCCGGGAAGTCGAAACGGAATCCATCCTCGTTGAGAATGGCCGGACTGTATCGCTTTGTTAACCGCAAAAGACCACGTTGGTTTTGCCTTACTGCGAATGCAAGCGGTAAAACTGCTGAGGGAAATTGGTCCAAGCTGGATCTGCAAACACATTGGTGCCGTTGACCAGCGCGTTGGTGGAGACCGGCGTCCATTCCTGCAGATTCGTGGAGACTTCCACCACCACGGACGTATTGGTGGCCCAGGAGACGGTGAATTGAAAGCCATTGCTTGATGCGCCCAACCCATAACTGGAGCCGAGGATTTGCGGCTGGGGCTGATACCACCCTGCCGTGGGCCAGCCACCGAAGGTGGCGCCCCAACCAGTTGTTCCCGGCTGGTAAAAGACTGTGCCCGAGTCGCGATAAAAAACTGAGGTATCCGCACTGCCAGCTCCGCCATTCACCAACGGTGCGTTGCCTTGGAAATAGGCTTCGCGCAGACCGCATATTGCGAACGCATTTGAGCCGATATTGGTGACACTATTGGGGATGGTTGCGTTTGTCAGGCCGAAACAATACTCAAAAGCAAAACTGCCAACGCTGGTGACGCTATTGGGAACCGCATAGCTGCCAGTTACACCTCCGGGACACTGGATCAGCAGGGTCATGGCCTTGTTAAACAACACCCCGCCTACGCTGGCGTAACTCGGATTGTCCACCGCCACAGCGATATTGGTCAGGTTGGAACAATCCTGAAAAGCAAAACTGCCAATGTTGGTGACGCTGTTGGGAATTGTAATCACCGTCAACAAGCTGTTGGCGAACGCACCGCCGGCGAACGCACTGCCGCCGATTACGGCCACGCTATTGGTAATGGTGTAATTGCCGGCCATCAGGCCCGATGGATACTGAATCAGGGTTGTTATCGTTTTGTCAAACAAGACCCCATCCACGCTGGCATAATCCGCGTTGGTGGCACCCACGGCAATATTCGTCAGGCTGGAGCACCCGGAAAACGCACCCACACCAATGTTCGTGACCCCGTCGCCAATCGTCACGTTTGCCAGGCTGGAACAAGTCGAGAAAGCCCCATCGCCGATGCTGGCGACCCCGTTGGGAACCGCTACGCTCGTCAGGTCGGAAGCGTTGAAGGCTGCAAACCCGATGCTGATGACGCTGTTGGGAATGTCCACATTTGTCAGTCTGGAAATCTCGAAGGCATCATTGCCGATGTTGGTGACGCTGCCGGGAATTGCGTAGTAGCCCGCCATCAAGCTGGCCGGACACTGAATCAGGGTGGTCAATGTTTCGTTAAACAACACCCCGTTCGTGCTGGCGTAATCCGGGTTGCCGACAACCACGGTGATATTGGACAGGCCAAAACTGTTGGCAAACGCAGTGATGCCAATGTTGGTGATGCTGTCGGGAATCGTCACGCTGGTAACGCTGTCGTTCAACGGGAACGCAAAACTGCTAATGCTGGTGACCGGATAACCATTGGTGGTGGCAGGAATCATTACATTACCGCCTGAACCTGTGTAGCCGGTAATGGTGATCGCACCGTTGTTGGTCGTGAAGCTAAATTGCGCCCAGCAGGACCATGGCAGCACCAGCAAGGCCGCTAAAGCGACAAAAAATTGTCTTTTCAATTTACCAGGATTTCCCATTTGGCTATATGCCCACGACCGGCGCGGGCCATTTTTGTTACTTTGTTCCCGTTCCATAGATTTGCAAGATTTTTCCGGCGCGCGAGGTGTTTCGACGCCAATTTTGGACCCATGCCTATCTTTCTCGCGGATTTGAAGACTCCGCCTCCGTTGTTGCCGTGGATTTGAGATGGTCAGCTTTCATCCTGATATACCGTTGCCAATCTCAGCCGCCCAATCCTTTCCAGTATAGCCTGGAATAACTCACGCGGAACCGCCACTTCCGCCATCCGGAAGATTATCTTCCGGGAAGGTAACAGGTCAGTTTGAATCCTGAAATCGCATTTTGGGCTTGGAATGTGATTAAATCGGTCGCAAAGTGGATTCATGGACATACGCTCGCGCAATACTAAAAAAGTTGTTCAAGAACTCGAACAACGTGAAAAAAAGAAATTGGCCATTCGCGCTGCCATTGCCAGAGCAAGTCGTCTGGACGCGAGCCAGAACGCACTCCGCATAGTTGAACAGGCGATTGGCGGCAAGCTGATTGAATCAAAAACGCACCGCAAATCAGGCGCCTAGCATCACCGGCGCGGCCAGAGGTTCTACCGCACAATAACTTCCTCTTCAGGATGCACGACGACCACAGGGGCAACCCAAATGCTTGACAACTTAATTAACCGTGTCTAGACTCCTTAGGTTACTGAAAAAAGGAAAATTATGCATCCAATGTTATTCACATCAATACTGGCAGACGGCGCTATCGTTCAACAAGGAGGAGCCATTATTGCTGTCGTCTTGATGGGGCTGGCGGTATTCTGCAGGCGTTAACACCGGCCGTTCAGGCAATTGGGCGGGCTGGAAATTTCAAAGGACAGGCACCAGCGTTATTTTTGGTGCTTTTGCCCATAGTACATAACACGTCAATAAGCTTCTGGGCAGAATTTTCCAGATAGATTCCCGTTCATTTTGTTAATTCTTCTTAACGCCCTCCGGCGTCTGCCGTTAGGCACGGCCTTAGCCGAGTGCGAGGCAGATCAAATGGCAACTAAAACAATGTTACGAGGTGCGACGGATTCCATCACAAAAGTGAACTATGGGGTTGGCATGTTGCTGGGCTTCTGCTCGCTCTTGACGCTCAAGCGGGAGCTTACCAGCAGCAGTACTCATCCACACTTGGGCGACCAGATCGAAAGGGTCTTCCGCGAGCTGCAATTGGATGATATCAGCCCGTTATGGGGTATCGCGACGATGTTTTTAAAGATGTGGGATGATCTACACAACAAATCCAACCACCGGATTCATTGGCCTGCGTCTTCCGAGACGTTCAGACAACTTTTCTATCATGTCCTAAATCAACTCCGATACCAAAACAACTGAAGCCGGACATGTAGATAATGTAAAGAAAGAACCGTAAACCGATCTGCGGCAAAGACAAATTCTTACCCCGCTTTGACGGGCGACATACATGGTATGTAGGGGCAAATGCCCATCACGATCGACTTCCACGGCTTAACCGCCGCACCACTGGCTCCCCAACGTGTCGTCGCCTACCGGCCGACTGAACGCTTTCTCCCTACGGGCTATCCGGCTAAAGGACAACTAACCGTCGTCCTTTATCAGAAAGCGTTCAGTCGGCCGGTACGGGCTAGCGCCCTATCCGCCGACACGTTGGGGGACTGGTTTTAAAATCAGGGTTATCACCCAACCACGATTTCGCAGGGCGACCGATTCGCGCCGAAGCGCGGAGAAAGGACGACGGATGCAACGAGTGTCACGACCAGACCGGTCAAGACACTACGTTTTGCACTAAACAGAAAGAAAGCGTCGCCCGACTGGGCGCTAAAATGGTTCAGCCGCGCCCACTGGCGCGTCCGATTTGCGGGACGCATGGTAAGCTGGCGTCCCGTTCAGATTTCAAAACCAGCCGCCATTATCTCGTCGGCTTGCCCAAAGCACTGCTGCCGGCGTCACCACGTCTATCACAACCGGGACGTGCAAGGGGTGGCGGCTGGTTTTGGCACCATGAACGACCAAACCCCCGACATCATCATTGGCGAGCAGCCTGGCTGGGGCGATCCCCAGCCCTTTGGCATTGCCGCCGTGGATGAACGGCAACACCTCTACATAATCGGGAAAACCGGCACTGGAAAAACCACCTTGCTGCGAAATTTGATCTTGCAGCACATCGCGCTGGGGCATGGTGTCGGGGTCATTGACCCGCATGGCGACCTGGCCGAAGAACTGTTGAACCATATCCCGCCCAAGAGGGCGGATCATCTGGTGTATTTCAATCCGGGTGACTTGGAATTCCCCATCGGATTGAACGTCATCGGGTCCGTGGCACCGGATGACCGGCACCTGGTCGCTTCGGGCATTGTGGCGGCATTCAAGGGCATCTGGCGCGATTCGTGGGGACCGCGACTTGAATATATCCTCTACAACGCCGCCTCGGCGTTGTTGGAATGCCGGAACCAAACCCTGCTGGGCGTGAACCGCCTGCTGACGGACGACCACTACCGGGCCAAGGTGATCCGGCAAGTCAAAGACCCGTTCATCCGGGCGTTTTGGGCTGAGGAATATGAAAACTATGACGAACGGTTCAAACGTGAGGCCATCGCGCCGATCCAAAACAAAATCGGCCAGTTCCTCTTGAACCCCGTGGTGCGAAACATTCTGGGCCAGGTCAAAAAGAGGGTGGACCTCCCCTTCGTAATGGATCATGGACGATTGTTCATCGCCAACCTGTCCAAGGGACAGCTTGGACACGACAAGGCGAATCTGCTGGGTTCACTGCTGGTGACCCAGTTTCAGTTGGGCGCGATGGCACGCGCCAACCGGCCGGAATCCGAACGCCGGGATTTTTACCTGTTCATTGACGAGTTTCAGAATTTCTCGACAGATGCGTTTGCGTCAATTCTGGCGGAGGCCAGAAAATACCGGCTCTGTCTCACGTTGTCGCATCAATATATTGACCAGCTTTCCGAACCGATCCGGCAGGCGGTATTCGGCAACGTGGGAACTTTGATTGCCTTCCGCACCGGCTACACCGACGCGGAAGTGATGACTAAGGAGTTTGGAAAAGCCATTTCAGCAACGGCGCTGGCCGACTTGGAACGCTATGAAGCCGTTGTGAAATTGCTTGTGGGTGGAGCCAACCGCGAACCGTTCCGGGCAAAAATGCTGCCGCCGCTGGAAAACCGGGTTGGCCGGAAGGACAAACTCATTACGTTATCGCGCATGCGGTTTGCCATGCCGCGCGCGAAGATTGAGGCGAAGTTGCGGCGTTGGATGAATCATCAGCCGTTCCCGGATGCCAGCTTGCCCGAATAAACAAATTCGCACGTCGTTTGGTTTGCTGATTCTCCATTCATGCTGGCTGAATGTCCCGACTTCCCCGCTTCCAGCGTGTCGCCACGACTCCGCCCATCCGGTTGACGGAACGTGATCACAAAATCATACGGCTTGTCCACCGGCACCGGTTTTTGCGTTCCCATCAGATCATTGCCTTGATTGGCGGCAGCCCACAGCAATTGTCCCGCCGGTTGCAATGGCTGTTTCATCAGGGCTACTTGGAACGCCCCCGCTCCCAGCTTCAATACTACGAACGCAGCGGTTCCCAAACCATCGCCTACGGGTTAGGGAACAAGAGTGGTTTACTACTACAACTCAATCCAGCTTCGTGGGGTGAAAAGAATCGTGCCATCGGCCGGACGTATCTGGCGCACGCGCTCTTGGTTTCCGATGTCATGGTGTCGCTCGAACTTGCCTGCCGACAGCATTGCATCCGGTTGTTGTATGAAGATCAGTTGGGCCTCGCGGTGAAACCTGCCTTGCAGTGGCGGGTAAGAATGCGGGATGGAACCCGGCTCGGCGTCATTCCCGACCGCGTGTTTGCCTTGGAATACCCGGATCAAGCCGGCCAGGTGCAGCGCGTGTATTATTTCCTTGAAGCCGATCGCGGGACCATGCCGGTCGTCCGCCAAAAATTAACACAAACCTCGTTTTACCGGAAGCTACTCGCCTACGAAGCGACATGGTCCAACAAGGTTCATCAACGGCATCTAGGTATCCCCCGTTTCAGGGTGTTGACCGTCACCACCAGCGCGGTGCGGGTTAAAACGCTGCTGGACGCCTGCTCGCGGTTGCAGCGCGGACACGGGCTGTTCCTCTTTGCAGATCAGTCGGTCTTGGAAAAGGATTTGCTTGGCCCGGTCTGGCAATGTGGCAAAGCAGCCGCCATGTCCGCTCTCGTGGACTTGCCGGATCTGGCAAGTTCACACGTCTCCTGATTTTTTCCGCCGGGCGTTAGCGTGGACGGTGGAGACAGACCCGATTCAGGGGCTGCCAAACGTTCATCACAACCAAAATCCCAGGAGTATCATCATGTCAAAAACAGCGTTCGTTGACTTCAAGGCCGTCAAAGCGGCCATCACCATGGAGCAGGTGCTACAACACTATGGCCTGCTAGAAAAATTCAAACATGGCACGGACAGCCTCAATGGCCCATGCCCCATCCACAAGGGCAGCAACCCGACACAGTTCCGGGTTAGCATCAGCAAAAACATCTGGAACTGTTTCAGCGAGTGCAAACACGGCGGCAATGTCCTCGACTTCATCGCGGAGATGGAGAACGTGAGCATCCATGCGGCAGCCTTGAAAGCCATCGAATGGTTCAAGCTCGATCCTGAAGCTATGGCCGCCAACAGCGATAAAGGCGAGACTGGCGAAACCGCTCGCCCGGCACCGACACCAAAAGCAACAGCCAAACCGACCTCGTCGCCGAAGCCTGCACCAGCACCGTCACCGGAAAGCAATGTGCCCAACACGCCGTTAAAATTCCGGTTGGACAAACTGGAGCGCCAGCATCCGTATCTGACGGAGCAACGCGGCTTGACGCTGGAAACCATCGTGGATTTCGGCATCGGCTTTTGTTCCAAGGGTATGATGGCCGATCGCATCGCCATCCCGATCCACAACGTCAAAGGCGAAGTGGTCGCGTATGCGGGCCGGTTTATTGGCGCCCCACCGGAAGGTGCGCCCAAATACAAGCTGCCACCGGGATTCCGGAAATCGCAGGAGTTGTTCAACATTGATGGGGCGGTCAAAGAACCGGACGAAATGCCGCTGGTCATCGTCGAAGGTTTCTTTGACGCCATGAAGCTCCACCAGCACGGTTGCCGCAAAGTGGTCGCCCTCATGGGCAGCACCTTGTCCGCCGCGCAAGAGGAATTGATCCGGCAGCATACCAACAGCCAGAGCACGTCATTGTCATGCTCGACGAGAATGACGCAGGCAAGGCCGGGCGCGAAGACATCGCGTGCCGCCTGTCGAAGTTCTGTTTCGTCCGCGTGCATCAGTTCGATCAGCCGGACATGGAACCGGAACACCTGACCCTGGGCGAAGTGCAGCAACTTATCGGAGGCGGTCTGTGAAAAGGTATGAAGGCCGCCGGCAAGGTTACGCCGTCATCGTCACGGTGGACGGACGCCGGCTCAATCCCCGGCTGGACTTGTTGAATCACAGTCCGACCGGGTTCGAGTGGGGATACGGCGGCAGCGGGCCGGCGCAACTGGCGCTGGCGATACTGGCTGACCATTTGGGCAATGACGAACAGGCGTTCAACTTTCATCATCGTTTCAAGTGGGCGGTGGTGGCCGAATTGCCGGGACGTGGTTGGACACTCACCGGTGGTGACGTTGACCAAGCCATTGAAGTCATTCGCGATCAGGAAATGGTTGGCGGAGTTGTGCTATGAGCACGAGCGTTATTCCGTTGGCCAAGTTTCGACTTGGCAAGATTGTCTCCACGCCAAATGCACTCGACCACCTGACGCAGGCAGATATTTTGCTTGCGATTCAGCGACATCAAGCCGGCGATTGGGGTGACGTGAGCGAAAACGACCGGCAGGAAAATGAATTGTCCCTGAAACAGCGCGGTCGGCTTTGGTCGGTATATCATTCCGCAAACGGCATCAAATTCTGGCTTATCACCGAGGCAAATCGCTCGCACACAACGGTGTTGATGCCCGAAGATTACTAATACAGGGGCGATTTCATCGCGAATCGCCCTTTTTATATTGCCAGTTTCGGCAAGTTTGCACGTCTCCTGCGATTCGCGGCCGGGGCCTACACTTCACATGGATTCAAAAGTTCATTTCAACCACAACCGAAAGGAGATTCATCATGGATGTTTATTGCACCACCTGTGGCGAACCGTGGGATGTCTATCACCTGCGGTTTGATGCCATTTATGAGACCGACCTGTCCCATGCCGAGGCAAAGGCATGGACGGGATTGTCACCGCAACTGAAGTTGCTGGACCGCTACCGCGAGAAGTTCAAGGACACGGGCTTTGAGTTCGGCGGCTCGATCCTGAATGTCATGCGCTGCCCTGCCTGTCCCAAGGACGCGAAGCCCGACCCCGACAAGGCTGCGCTTAAAGCCGGTATCGTCGAGCTTTTGGGCGATGACGAGGATGCGATAGCTGACGCCATGGAGGATTGCGGCGTATGAGGTCACGCAAAAAAACGCCGTCATCCCGAAAGCGCAACGGCCATGACCCGGACCAAACCGAGTTTGGCATCCTTTTGCGTTTGTCATCCTATCCGTTTCGGCTGCGGGCCGGGTATGTCATCCGTGTCAACGAATGCGCGGCGGTCGTCATCATGAACCGACCGGTTCGGGATTTTAAGACCCGCTTCGACAAGCCGGTGTGTTTCCAGCCGCCGCCGGCCCTGTTCCGCATCTCGCCGCAAGCCGAAGTTCCCATCCTCAATAGGAAGTAGGCCAGACCACACAAGGCGATTCATTGAATCGCCTTTTTTATTGGCTTGCTGGTTCTGGCAAGTTCGCACGTCTCCCTGGAAATGCCGCGCGGCCATACGCTTCACCTTGGGTTCACAGGGTTCTTTACCAAACAACCTCAACAAAAAGGAAAAGCATGAATGCAGTTATCGTAATATCCGACCGGGTCTCGTTGTATTACCGCGAAGGTTCATCGGACAAGGTTTATCAGGCCGCGATTGAACCGGCGGGCAATCAGTTCGTCGTCAACTTCGCCTATGGGCGGCGGGGCGCCACGTTAACCACTGGGACGAAGACTTCTTCACCGGTGGATTACGACGCGGCGAAGAAAATCTACACCAAACTGGTTAGCGAAAAGAAAGCCAAAGGTTATACCGAAGGCGAAGACGGCACACCGTATCAGCACACCGACAAACAGTCATCGGGGATTATTGCCCCAATTGCTGAACCCAATCGAGGAAGCCGATGTGGAGCCGTTGTTGCACGATGATGATTATTGCGCCCAGGAAAAATTCGACGGGCGGCACCTCCTGATTCGCAAAGCGGACGATCACATCGAAGGCATCAATAAAAAAGGATTGCTGGTGGGCTTGCCGGAGTCCGTTGCCAATGACCTCCGCGATCTGCCCGGCAGCTTCATCCCCGATGGCGAATCCATCCGTGATGATTATCACGCCTTCGACCTGCTCGAACTCAATGGCGAAAATTTGCGGCCGTTGCCTTATCGGATGCGGCTTGTCAGCCTGATGAACCTGCTGGCCAGCGCGCAGCACCGTCATATCAAGTATGTCGAGACCGCATTCACGACCCGGCAGAAGACCGAACTGTGGCAGCGGTTGCGGCGGGAAAATCGTGAGGGCATCGTGTTCAAACGGTTGGATGCGCCTTACACGCCGGGCAAGCCAAATAGTGGCGGCGCGCAGTTGAAATTTAAGTTCGTCGCCACGTTGTCCACGCTGGTAGCCAAGATCAACGCCCGGCGGAGTGTGGAGATCAGCCTGTTCCAAGGGCGGAGTCTGGTTTCCTGCGGCAATGTCTCCATTCCGGCCAACCATGAAATTCCACCGGTTGGCGCCATTGTCGAAGTGCGCTATCTCTACGCTTATCGGGACAGCCTCGCCCTGTATCAGCCAGTCTATCTCGGCCTGCGTGATGACGTTGAACCCGGCGAATGCATGGTGTCGCAACTCAAATACAAAGCGGAGTGAGCGTTATATCAGCCGGTCAGACCCAAGAGTGTGACCGGTTTTTATTTGCCGGTTCTGGCAAGTTCACACGTCTCCCCTGAAATGTCGCAAGGCCATATGCTTCACCATGGAACCACAGGGTTCATTCACAAACAAAAACAAACCACAGGAGAAGTTATGAATAACAAATCGTATGACCGTATCACCGAACGCATCGTGTCCCTGCTTTCGCAAGGCACCGTGCCCTGGCACAAACCGTGGCAGGTCAAAACCGGACTGCCCCGCAACCTCGTCTCGCAGAAGCCATATCGGGGCATCAATGTGTTTCTGCTTATGGCCATGAACTACGAATCACCACACTGGCTTACGCTCCGGCAGGCCAACTGCTTTGGCGGCCAGATCAAGCCGGGCGAGAAATCATGCCCGGTCGTGTTCTGGAAACCCATGAAGGTGAAAGACAAGGAATCCGGCGAGGACCGGAAAATCCCGTTCCTGCGCCTGTATCACGTCTTCAACGTGGCGCAATGCCAGGGATTAAAAAATGTGCCACCGGCGGATGATGTAGCCTTCATCCAGACCATGCCGGCGGAGCTTGTGGCCAATATGCCGCAACGTCCCGTTATCAAGCACGGCATGGCCATGGCCGCTTACTCACCTACCAACGACGTGGTGAACATGCCAGACCGCCAACGGTTTGACTCCGAAGATAAATACCACGCCACGCTCTTTCATGAGTTGGTGCATTCGACCGGACATGAAAAAAGGCTGAAACGTGCCGGCATCATGGATCGCAACGGTTATGGCTCCGATCCTTACGGCAAGGAGGAATTGATCGCCGAAATGGGCAGCGCCTTCCTCTGCGGTCACGCTGGCATCGTGGACCGGACCATCAACAATTCCGCCGCCTATCTCGAAGGCTGGTTGAAACAGTTGCAACAAGACCGGACGCTCATCGTCCACGCGGCGGCACAGGCGCAAAAGGCGGCGGACTTCATCCTCGGCCATCCACCGGAAAGCCAAACAGAGAGCATTATCCCCAAGATCACGCTCCCGGCCAAACCGGCGGAGGCGATGGCGTGAAGGTAATTCATCCGCGGGAGTTCAAGGTGATGTCCTTGCGCGATTGTCCGGTGCCGGGCGAAATGCTGGTGTGCGAGACACCGAAGCAGGTTGTTGATTACTGGCGGTTGCACATTGCCACCACCCCGTATTTCAATCCCGAGTGTGAGTGCATGGCGGTGTTGATGCTAAACACGCGCAAGCGGGTGAAGGGCCATCAGTTGCTCTCGATTGGCACGATGGACACCATCCTGGTGCATCCGCGTGAAGTGTTTCGTTGTGCCATCATCGCGGCAGCGGCGGCAGTCGTCGTCATCCATAATCATCCGAGCGGTGAATCCACTCCGTCGGAAGCCGACATCAAGGTGACACGCGACCTCATTCGCGCCGGTCAACTGTTGAAAATTGAATTGGTTGACCATGTCGTCATCGGCAACCAAAACCACAGCTCCCTGCGCGAACTAGGCTTCTTCTATAGCTAAAAAACAACCCCGACCACTTGTTGGCCGGGGCTTTTATTTTTCGCGGATTTGCCATAAGAATCACCTGCTCGGCTGCTTTTTTCTTGCACAAGTTCCGAAACCCTGCGGCAATCAGTGAAAACAATTCGCACGTAGGTGGAGGCGGCCGGCCAGAGTAATCTCTAACGCATGATAGGGGAGATAACTATGATCAGACAGCTTTCGAGAAGTTATTAGAAGTGAATGAACAACACGCTGACATTGGCAATCGTCGGGCATCTGGTGGGCGACTACCTGCTGCAAAACGACTGGATGGCACTCAACAAAAGGAAGCACACGCTGCCCTGCGCCGTTCACTGCACCTTATGGACTTTCGCTGTCTGCGCCTTCGCAGGCTGGTGGTCCATACCCGCCATGGCCGCCCTGTGGGGCACACACTTCATCCAGGACAGAACCGGCATCATCAAGTTCTGGATGACGCGGATAAACCACCAGCCGGAGTTTGTAAAACCCCCATTTTCCCCGTGGAGCCTTATCGTTGTGGACAACGTCTGGCATATTCTGGCGGTGTGGGCAGTGTGGCGCTTTCTAATGAACTAAATAATAGCGCGCTTTCAGGGTGTGACAAGCACCCGGTAAACACGCTGCGGGCTGGCGCCGGTGGCATTGTCCGAGGCGTTCAAAGTCAAATTCGTCGCCATCACCGTCGAGCCGAGATTCGTCCACGCCGCCGACAGATTGTTTCCATATTGAACCTGATATATTTTCCCGATGACGGCATCCCAGGAAATCGTCAAGACATGGGCCGCGCCGGAGGATTGCAGCGACAGCTTGAATGGCACCAGCACCGCACGCACGAGTTCGTTGTAAGTGTCCGTCATCATCAGCCCGCCGTCCGCTCCGATGACGAGGCCGTAGGGATTGTAAAACCTGCCGACGCCGTTTGCACCGTCGTTCGCGCCGGAAATTCCCGCCGCACCGCTCACCGTGCCGACCATCCCGTTCGTGGAAATCTCACGGATGATCTGATTAAGCGAATCGGCCACGAACAAATCCCCTTTTTTGTCAAACGCCAGTTCCGCCGGGCTGCGGAACCGCGCCGAATTCAAATTGCCGTCCGCCGCGCCGTCCGCGCCCGCCGCGCCGGCAAACGTGGTGACGACGGCATTCGTTGTGATTTTGCGGATGGTGTCGTTGTTCGCATCGCTCACAAACAAATTGCCGCGCACATCAAACGCCAGACCGAGCGGGCCGTTGAACTGCGCGTTTGTGCCGATGCCGTCCGCGCTGCCCCAAACTTGCGGACTGCCCGCGAACGTCGAAACCACGCCACCGGAAATACGGCGAATTACATGGTTACCGCAGTCGGCGACAAAAAGATCTCCATTTGTTGCCACGGCAATCCCCAGCGGCGAACTGAATTGGGCGCTGCCTGCCGCGCCATCTGCGAAACCGCTTTGTCCCGCGATTCCCGCGAAGGTTGAAACCACACCTGCGGGCGTGATTTCACGAATCGCGCTGTTGCCCGTATCGCTGACAAACAGATTGCCGCTCTTGTCAAATGCCAGTCCGCTAGGATCATTGAATTGCGCGCCTGTGCCGGTACCGTCGGCCATGCCGGAAACACCGAGCTGTCCCGCGAATGTCGTCACGACACCGTTGGTGGTGACTTTGCGTATGGCATCATTCTGTGAATCAGCCACGAAGAAATTCCCGTTTGTGTCCGTGACGATTGCCGCTGGATCGCTGAACAGCACATTTGTGCCGGTGCCGTTGGCCGCGCCGCTGACGGCTGCCTGGCCAGCCACCGTCGTCACTGCGTCCTGTGCCCGCGCCGAAAGGGCGAACGTGAACAGCATGATGATGGCGTTCAGTTTTTTCATTGGCCCCGGCGCATCAATCGTTCGTTGCCGGCAGCCGGCGCGGCGGGTTCTTCCGCCCCCGGCTGGAATACTGCCGTCGGTTTCAGTTCCTCGCCGGAATGTGTCACGAGTTTGCCGTCGCGGACGGAAACATTTTCGACAGTATAAAGTTCGCCGTCACGTTCATAGAATTTCCCCATCTCATCGAGGTGGAACGGACGCGACCCACGCCGGCCAAACACGACGGTTTGATTACCGCTCTCGTCAACGACGCGGTCACGGTCAAGCCCGCGCGAAACGGCGACGGCGGGAGATTTGGTCGGGAACGTGGCGATGAGCCTGGGATTCGGCACCGGGCTAAAGCCCGCCGCGCCGGGAACATTTTCCGGCGAAATCAACTGGATGACGCGCAGACCGTTCGTGCCGTCGGCCACGAGCGCAAATTCCGACGCGCTGATGGAACCGACTTGCACGGCGCGCGTGTCGGTGAGTTTTCCGCCGGCGCTATAAAGCTGTTCGAGGCGCGGCTTTTCAGGATTAGTGATATCAATGAACGCGAGACCGTCCGCGCCGTCGGCGACGTAGGCGTAAGTCCGCGCGAGATAAAACCGCTGAGCGTGTTTCAACGGAATGAAAGCGCCGGGAATCAACCTTGGTTTCGTCGGCTCGGTGATGTCGAGCACCTTGAAACCTTCGTCATCCGTCACGAACAGGTAACGGAATTGCACGCCGACGGCACGCGGATTTTTCAGCCCGCCGGTGAGTTCGCCGACTATCCCCGGTGCGGCGAGCGAATCATTGTGCAAACCGACGACGAACAATCCATTTTTGCCGACGACATAAAGATTCGTTCCCGCCATGAATGAGCCCATTGCACCGGTGAGTTTTCCATCCGGGTTGAAACGGATGATTTTTTCCTTGTCGAAGAAATTATTATCGGGATTGCCGTCGAGCAGCGTGCCGACGGTCACCATCACCAGGCCTTCCTCGCGGTCAGTGACGAACACCCACGCATAAATCGGGCTGACGGACTGCTCCTGATTTTCCGGCAGGTGCGTGCGCAGCGGGTCCACGCCGAGCGTGCTTGGCAGCGTGACACTCGTGGCGTATTTGGTGCGGACATAGGTGCGCTGGCCGAGCGGTGAAACCGGCGCGGTGGTGATGCGTTCAGAAAAATCCTTCTGGTCAATATTCGCCACGTCAAAGACCTCGAAGCCGCCCGCGCCGTTTGCGGTATAGAGATATTCGCCGCGCAATTGCAGGTCGAGAATCTCGTTCGCCTCCTTGTGGTTGGCTTCCTTGAGTTCACCGTGGTTTTCCGCGACATGTTCTTGGTAATTGTCAGGATAGGCGAGTTTATGGAGATGGCTGCCAATCGCGGCCTGCGGCTCGTCCTGTTCCGTCCAAACCACGGCATCAAATCCGCCTTTGCCTTCGCCAACATAGGCATAACGGCCAAAGAAATTCACCGTGCCGGTGCCGAAGCCGAGCAGGGACGCGAGCCACGCGTTGTTATCGTTCGCCTTGGAAACGTGACAATCCTCGCACTCCTTCGTCGTACCGACGCCGCTGGTCGTGTGCGGCAGGTGCGGGTTGAAAGCCTGGCCGCTGAAGCCCTCGGCACTGATGGTCTGCTGCTGCGAATAAACCCAGTCGCGGTTCGCATTTTGCGAGCCGACGATGACAGCGGACGAAGAGCGCAGCACTGCGAGGCGGTTGCTTTTGTAGGTCGCGTCCACGCCAAGCTGGAACACGTCATCGCGAACCACCTGCGGATTGTAGGAGGTGAAGTTACGGTCGGTGACACCCTCGAATTTATTCAGCGGCACGCGCTGGTTGGCACGCATCGGCAAATGACAGCCGAAGCACGAAGTCGCCCATGACGAATGGCAAATCTGGCAGGAGACATTGGAATTGTCATGCGCCAGATCGCGGGTGCAATTTTCCGGCTTTGGAACCGCGCCCCAGGTTTTCCCGTCGCGCAAAAGTGTTTTTGCGTAGGCGGACTTGGCGTTGTAATGCGACGAGTTCGGGTCAATCGTGTCAATGGTCTGCGGAATTTCCCAGATCAAGTCCGGCGCCATCGTCGAGCGCTGGAACAATTTATTTCCCTGCCAGAAAAAGCGCGGGCCCCACGGAGTATTGTCGGCGCGCAAATCCACATTGGTGACCTGAGCACCGTTCCAGATGCCGCCGTTGCCGCTGGTCACGAGCGTCGGGCGTTTTCCAATCGTGCCATGGCAATCAATGCACTCGATGGTCGTCGCGGCGCGCGGTTCGCCGTAAAGCAGGCCGTTGCCATGAACGTCCACGTCGAAATGGCAGTCGGCGCATTGCATCCCGTGCGCGAGATGCTCGTCCTTCAGATGAACGGCCTTGGCGAACTTTTGCGGGTCGTCGAACGGAATGATGTTGTCCTCGCGGTCGCGCAGATTGCCTTCGCGATCGTGCTTGAACACCGCGCGGAAAATCCAGCCGTGGCCGTGGTAATCGGCGAATTGCGTGTTTGTCAGTTTCGGATTCAGCTCGGAAACTTTCTCCAGAAAATCAAGGTTGCCCCACAAACCGCGCGCGGCGGCGGCTTCGGGATTTTCGCGGACAGATTGGACGAGTTCCTCCGGCGTCGGATTTTTCTGCTTCGCCGGATACATGAATTCACCGTCGGTTTCCTCGTCCCACCAAGTGTAGCCGAGGTAAGGATTTACAAACAGATTTCCCTGGTGCATGTGGCAGTTCATGCACTGGCTCGTCGGGATGGCGCGCGTGAACTGGTGGATGATCGGGTGGCCGCGCTCGTCCTTGCGGATGGCTTTGTCGGCGGTGAAGCTCAAGCCTTGGTTGCCGTATTTCGAATACCAGCCGGAGTCCGTGGGCGAACGGTCGTTCGCATAAACGACATGACACGCCGTGCAGCCGCTGCTGCGGTAATCGCCCGGATGATTGTTCGAGCCCATGAAATCCAGCAGCGGATCGTGCAGCCGCATTTTCTGCAGATTCAAAAACACCGGGTCGGTGCGGAGCAACGTGCCAAGGCCGCGCTCGCTCAAACGGCGCGCCGGTTTGCCCGGTTCTTCAAACGGATCGGGATTACCGAGTTGTAACTGCTCCTCGCCGCCGCGCTCGAAAATGCGGAGGATGTTGCCCGGCTGGCTGATGTCGAAGCGCGGCAACGGATCGAGGAACGGCAAAATGCCATGCTGCTCCGTCATCTCCGGCGTGACTGGCACCGGACTATCCAAACGCAACGGCACGCCATCGAGTCCGTAAGCCTGGCCGAACCGGTAATTTTTTGCCGGAAACGCGCCGTTGTTGTAAAGCGCCGCACCCCAGAGCATCGCGCCGTGGCGCATCATGCTGTGGCTGACTTCGTTGACAATCTCGGCCGTGGCACGAGACCGCAGGTTTTTTCCGCGACGCGCAAGTCGCCGGGGTTCACGAACTGGATGAACTCGGCGGACTCGTGGTTGAGCAGCACCGACGAGTCGTTCGGGTTCGCGGAGCTTTCCCAGAAAACAGGATTGCGCGGCGCGACGTGCGCCTGCCGCTGCGTGAGTCCGGGCGTGGGGTTGCCGCCGTGGCAATCGGTGCAGCCGAGCACGACATTTTTCGACGCGTGCATCGGCTCGACGCCGGCGTGACATTCGAGGCAGCCGCGCGATTTAGTGTCGGCATCGGCCTGCGACTGGTCAATCCAGTTTGGCTTCGGCAGCGCGTGCGCGGTGTCGGGCGGCAAATTTTTCGGCACGGAAATTTCCGGGCCGGAACCAATTTCAAGGGACGAAATTGGAGCGGTCCCTTCGGCCCTCAACGACCAAACAAAACCCAAGCCCGCCGCCAGTAAAGCCAGAGTCAAAAACGAAGCATGAAGGATTTTAAGACGGTGGCCGCCACGCGCCGTTTCTTCTTCCGCCAAAATGTCGTTCGTTTTCATGGTTAATACGTAAACGTCACCGCAATCAATGCGCTGTAAAGAAAATCGTCCACCGCGCCGGTGCTGCCGGGGCTATCAAAGCCGGGCACGGGATTGCTGTTGTTGTTGTAAATGTCATGGTAACCGCGGCCGGGAATCAGCGCGCCAAAACCGGCAGAGAAGATGATATTGTCCGTAAGCAGCGGGCGATACTGAAAACCGAGGCTCAAATCCCAGCCGATATCGCCATCCACTGTCGGCGTGAACAGCGCGGTCTTGATGGGGTCAGTCTCGGCCAAGCGGATGTAATTCGCATTGAGGAACGACCGCAGTTTCGGCGTCAGGTCAAATTCCGCGCCGAGACCGAAAATGAAGACACCGGGGTTCACGAAGTTCGCCTGCCCCTCGGTTTTGCTGGTGCGCATATCCGGAACGAGGCTGCTGGGGTCCTTCAAATTCACCATCGTGCCGCCGAGGTTGAAACCCTGCCGTGTCCAGTAGCTGAACGGGCCGCCGGTGAAGTTCGGATTGTCCACAATCGTGTCAAAGCCGGTGGCCTTGCCATCTGTGGCGTTGCCGTCGCCGGATGCGTAGAAGAATGACGCCTTGTAACGCGCCCAGTTGCGGTCATAGGAAACTTCCAGCGCGGCCATCTGCGCGTTGATGTCCACCGGCCTGCCGGCGAGGTTGTTGAAATCGTCATGGCCGAACGCCTCGTAAAATTGATGCGAGATGTTGAAACGTCCGATATGGCCATCGCCGCCCCAGCCGAGATAATAAGCGGTGACGTCGTGAGGCCGCACCGTGCCGAGCGGTTCGGGGCGCACGAGATTTCCGTTCTGGTCGTAATGCACGCCGCCGTGGTCGAAGTTCGCCAGAAAACTCCATTCCGCCGTATAGCCCGGCCAGATGAAATCCTGCCGGTATAAATTGGCGATGGCGACCTCCTGGTCGCGGGCGTTGAACGTGTTCAGCTCCGAGTCCGTGTTCTTCTCGCGCATGTCGAACGCGGCAAGGTTGTATTGGTAAAGATTGTTGTCCCAATTGCCGAAGAGCCGCGCGCCGAGATTCACGTCGTTGAATAGAAAGCCGCGAAAGTCCGCATTGAACGGCTGGTTGCCCACGCGCAGCGTTAAAAAATCGTAGTTGTCCGACAAATCCTTGAGATGAATATCCACGAACGCCTGCTGCAGACGCAAAATACGTTTCCGTCCGCTGCGTGCTAGCGCTTCCCCGGTAGCTGCCCGCCGGGCCTACCTGACCGTTGAGCAGCGAGCCGATGTCGCCGGGATTTTGCACGAAGCCGTTGTTCGGCGGCGGCGTGTTGTTGACGCCGATTGCGCCGGTCGGCGAGGGAGAAACGACGCCGGTTTCCTGCGCTTCGAGATAATTCACGTTGAACACCGGCTCGATTTTAATCGCCCAGTCCACCGGACGGAAAGCCGTTTCGCCCTGGAACAAATCCATCGAAAACGCGAGGTTGTTCTGGATGCTCAACTGGTCGCTCTGGCCGTAAAATTGATATTCGCCCGGCACCGCGCCGCTCACGCCGCTGGCCGTCGGAATGCGCTTGAATTCCGTCACCGTCTCCGCTGAGGCCGTGAGATCGAGAAAAATGTTCTGGCCGATGATCGGCAGGTCACCTTTGAGCAAACTTTGCTTGTACGGGGCCCACAACAGCGGTTCCGGCGTTTCGTAGGGATCCTCAATGACGCCACTTGTGTAGCGTTCCCACGGCACGAAACCGATGCGCCAGCGGTCGGGACGCGGCTCGGTGTTCGCGGGTAATCGGACAGGCGCAGCGAATACTTGGGGATGCCGAAGTCCTGATAAATTTTCAATTCGCTCCGCGTGTTCTCGCGCGGCAACGCCAGCCCGTTCGTGAGCGGCTCTGAACCGTAGCTGCGCGGCGGCGGATTCGTCGGCGGAAAGATTTCTTCAAGACGCACGTCTTCACGCGGCAAGGCCAGCTCTGATGGAATGGCGGGCGGCATGAAAACCGGCGGTGCGGCCGGCTCGTTGAACAGCGCGGCGGGTGCGTTCGTCGCAGGTCGCAGGCTTGCGCCGGGATCTGGATTGAACAGCATGGCCGGCGGGGAATTGGTGCTTACAACCACGCGCCGCGTCCAGATAAAATCCGTTTGCGGCGGCTCCGGCAACTGCGGCGAGTTCGAGTCGGGGTTGAAAAGTTCCGGCGACGCCGGCGGCGTGTTGGTGCTGACGGCTTGATGCGGTTTGAGGCGGTTAACGCCGTTTGTTTCCACCGGTTCTGCGACGATATTATTAATGGGCAACGACCACGCGACGATACAGGCAAGCATAAGGAGCCTTCCCAAGCTATTCGCCTGATGCAGCGGCGGTGACATTCCTGCAATAAGAAGTTGTTTGTTTTCACAAATCAAGCGCTTATCTTCGCGCGTGGTGAAACGTTCCCTGAACTTTTTGCTGTTCGTCCTGCTCGCCGCTGGCAACGCGCGCGCGCAACTCACGCTTGGGGACGTCCAGACGGTCATCGCCCAAGCGATCACCCGCGCCCACGCGCTCACGAGTTCGCCGCTGGCCACCAACGCCGTTGTCGCCGTTGCCGACCGCGAAGGCTGGGTGCTCGGCGTCTGGGCCCTGAACACCAATTCCTCGTCCGCCGATCCGCTCGTCGCCGACGCCATCGCCAAGGCCGGCAGCGCGGCGTTTTTGAGCAGCGACCAAAACGCCTTTTCCTCGCGCACTGCCGGCGACATTGTGCAACAGCATTTTCCACCGGGAATTGCCAACACGCCGCCCGGCCCGCTCACAGGCGTGAACTTTTCCAGCCTCGGTTTCTCCGACATCGACAAAATGAAAGCGCCCGGCAGCGTCATCAGCTACGGCAGCTCGCCCGGATTCACACTTGTGCCAGTGCCGACGCCCATCACCGGCGGACTTGCCGGTACGCCCGGCGGTTTGCCGCTTTACAAAAATGGTTTGCTCGTCGGCGCCATCGGCGTCGACGGAGATGGTTTACTGCCGACCGACATCACGCCGGTAATCATCACCAGCCCGGACGCCAACGAGGACGCCGCGCTCGCGGGGCAAATTGGATTTCAGCCGTCGAGCGCGATTCTCGGCTCCCAAGTGCTGCTCAACGGCATCCGGTTCGAATATGTCGAAAGCTCCACCAGCCTCGGCGCGGTGATTCCGTTCGGCAGTTTGCCCGGAAAAAACATTCCACCATTCTCAGTCATGGCCGCGCCCGCGCCGTTTCCGTATCCGGTCGCAACGTTCGGCGGCGAAACCGGCCAACTGCGCCAGCCAATCATTTCCGATCCGTCCATCGTGCCGTTGCCCGGCGGCGCGGCGCGGCTTTCCGCGCTGGAAGTTTCCAACATCATCGCCGCGGCCGCGAACCGCGCCCGCACCACGCGCGCCGCCCTCCGGCTGCCGCGCGGCCAGCCAACGCAGATGTTCATCTCGGTCGTCAACAACCCGAACTCCAACGGCGTGCCGCCGATGGTGCTCGGCACGTTCTGCACCTCGCCCGACGCGACGCGGTTTAGTTGGGACATCGCGGTGCAAAAGGCGCGCACGTGCGTTTTTGTTTCCGCGACGAACCGCGCCTACTCCGCGCGCACCGTCAATTTCCTTTCGCAAAGCACCTATCCGCCGGGCATTGACGGCACGCAGCCCGGCATTTTTTTCACACTGCAGGAAAGATTCTCCATCGTCACCCCCACGTCAATTCTCGCGACGAATCCGGTGAACGGCGCGGCGTTCTTCACCTCGACCAACGTGAATCCGAACCTGCCGAACGGCATGACGATTTTCCCCGGCGGCTTTCCGCTTTACCGCAATGGCGTGCTCGTCGGCGCAATTGCCGTGAGCGGCGACGGCGTGGACCAGGACGACCTCATTTCCGCGAGCGGCGCGTCGCTGTTTCTCGCGCCGGTGCCCATCCGCGCCGACCAGATGCAATACCGCGGCGCGCTGCTGCCCTTCGCCAAATTTCCGCGCAATCCGGCGATGTAAAGCGTGACGAGGCGGAGCACACTTGCATATAAAAGAATGGTGGTTTAATCTGGCTATAGTGGCGTCATCACCCGCCACCAAAGCGGAAAGGTTTGAAACCATATTGTCACATGAAAATCAAATCTCTGTGGGCGATCACGCTTGCCGGCCTGACTCTTCCAATCCATGCCGCACCCCTGATTGAAAGCACATTCACGGAGGTGGTCAATGAAGTGAATATCGTCGCGAATGGCACAGAGTCCGCGACGCCAGCCAAGATAAACAATACCTTCAATGCACCTGATCTGGTGCGCACCGGGCCAGATTCGCGCGCCGAATTAACCGCGCCGGACCAAACCATCACCCGTGTCGGCGCGAACTCCGTTTTTTCCTTCGAACCCGCCCGGCGCAATCTGCGTCTTGAGCAAGGAAATGTTTTGTTTCACCCGCCCGCCGGCGCCGGCGGCGGAACGATCACATCAGGCGGCACGACGGCGGCGGTGCTGGGCACGACGTTGATCGTGTCGGCCACGGCGAATGGCGGATTCAAGGTGATTCTGCTCGAAGGCAGAGGCAAAGTGACGCTGTCCGGTGGCAAATCCGTGACGCTCAGGGCGGGGCAACTGGTGTTTGTACAACCGGGTGGGAAGACTTTAAGTCCTGTGTTGGACATCAATCTCGCAAAACTCGTGGCTGGTTCGCTGTTGGTCAACGGATTTTCACATCCGCTATCATCGCTCCCGCTCATCCAGGCGGCAATTAAAAAACAAGATTCGGAGATAGCCTCCGGCAACACCGTGGATACGGGCCTGCCCCCGGACAATTTTGGCGGGCTGGACCACGGCAGCTATCAAATCGCCGCGCCACCGCCATTGTCGGAGCAGCAATATCTTTTACTGACGGGCAAGCCCTCCTCCCCCGCCGCCGCCGGCGCGCCGCCCGGCGGGACGGGCGGTCGGGGTGTAGGCACAGTCGGTTCCGGTGTCGTTTCCGGCGGCTGATTTGTCCCCAAGCCAAATACTCCATCAAAATGAAAATGAAAATTGTTCCACTGACGGCGTTTTGGTTCGCGCTGGCTGGCGGCACTGCCTTGGCGCAAATGCCCGACGCCAGCCAGCAGGTGGAAAGCATCCAGCAACGCCGCTCGCTGGAACAGGCGGCGCAATCCATGACCGCCTCCAATGTTCCCACCTTTTATGAAGGCGAAACCAGCGACATCGGGCCGCAGTCCATTTTGGAAACGAAGCCGCGCCAGACATGGATTCAAGCCTTCGCAGACGAACAGTATTTTTACACGGACAACATGTTCCAAGCCGACCACGGCCAGCGTGGCGCCGATGTGCTGGTCAGCACCGTGCAAGCCGCCCTCGCGCCGACACCGTTTGAATTTCTCGGCGGCCAGCTCACGCCGCGGGTCGGTTACCAGCACCAGTGGTTCAATTATGAGCTCGCCGGTTCCGGCACGGCGAACGTTTACGATTTCAACTCCGCAACTTTCAAAAACCTCGGATTGGATGCATTTGACTTCAACGTCTCGACCTTCTTTGGCGACGTTGCGTGGCAGCATGAAAACTGGACTTTCAGCCTCGGAGCGGACTTCCAACGACTGCTGGACTCCGGCGATTACAACGAATTCTACCGCGAATATGTTCCACGCTGGTTCGTCCGCCGGGACTTTCCCCTCACCAAGATCACCACTATTTCTGTCGCTTACGAAGGCGATTATCGTTTCACCGAGGCGGCCCTGCCTGTGCCGCCCGGTTATTCTGCCGGCTTCAACGACCGTACCGACCACAGCCTGGTCCTGTTCGGCAGTTGGCGGCTGTGTTCCCGCGCAATCTTGCAGCCGTTTTACCGTTTCGAATTCACGCACTACACGAGCATCAACCGCGACGATTTGCTTAATTCCTTCGGCCTGACGCTCTACTGCCCTCTCACGAAAAATATCACCCTGCGCGGGTTCGTCGGTTACGACAACCTGAACACCGACGGCTTTTACGCGCAACATTACGAACAACTCACCGCCGGAGGCGGGCTGAACCTCACCGTCCGGTTCTAAAATAGTTCCCATCCTTTGGAAAAAAATTCAGCGAAGGACAATCTGCGGCTGGTGGTAAGTATGACACGTCGCGCAGGAATCCGCGACGCCGCCGCGCGGACTGTGGCAGGCTGCGCAAGTTTCCTTCGCCGGAAGCAGAATGTCTGCCGTTTCCCTGCTATGAACCGCGTCATGGCATTGCGCGCAGGAAATGTTCGCGTGCTTCGCGTGATTGAACTTCGCCTGCGCCAGCCAGTGTTCCACAATCACCGGCTTCGTGATTTCCGGCGAGCCTGAACCGGAACTTTTCACCTCGTGGCAATACGCGCAGCCGGGGAACACCGCGCGCGTAATGCCGCTCAAAGTCCCAATTTCCGCTTCCGGCCCGAATGTCGCTGTGCTGAAGAAAACCCGCCGCTCCAAATCCTCTCCGCTGCCAAATTGCACCCGCAGCCCTACCAATTTTTCCTGAACAAAATCGTTCGCATCCACCACGCCTTCACGCGCCGCCAGATCCGCGTATTGCTTCGACAAACTCCGCAAAAACGACGACACGAACTCCGCGCTGCCATGCGGCAATGTCAACTTCGGCGTCTCCGGGTCGAATTGCAGCGAGTGGCAGACGCGGCAGTTGTTCTCGAAATTCACCGGCTTCATGAACGCGCCTTCCTCGTCCGGCTGATGGCAGAACGCGCAGTCCAGTTTTATGCCGCCGGGCAAATTTGGAATCGTCGCACCGGTCAGATGCAGCAAGTGATTGAACTTCAACGTGTCCGGGTCGCGCAACCTCTCCGTGATGAAACGGAACTGCGGATGGTCGCCGGCAAAATGGTGGATGAACGGCACGGGATTGTCAGCCGTACGCGCGGCAGCCATCTTTGCTGCGTCGCCATGGCAGAAAATGCAATTCGCGTCCGTTGTAGCGGCCATCATCGCGCCGTGATGTTCGACGTGGCAGAATGAACAGGAAATCGGTGGCGCATCCGGTTGATGAAAATTTCTTCCGGTATGACATTTAAGACAATCCCCGTCAATCACCGTAGGTTCCGCTGGAATTGCGACTACGAGCTCTTTCAAACTCAAAATTCCCGGCTCGGCGCCAAGCGCGGCATGTACCATTCCGTGAGGCCCGGAATTTCCCGCGACATGGCACGCACCGCAGTTTTGTTCCAGATGATTTGTCGTGGCCAACGCGGCGAATGCGGCGCCGGAATGTGCGTTGGAAATTTCACCGGGACTGATGAACGTGTTCCGCCAAAGCGGATTGCCGAGCAGAATCAACAGCGCAGCACAGGAGGCGGCGATGACCACGAGCGTTGCGCGCCCACGCCAGACGCGCAAAGTCGGCAGTGGCGAGCATTTCACTATCGGACGGCAGCAGCTTCCATCCGGCAGCGGCCCGGATTCGCACGCGCCACCCGGGCGGGTGCAACGCCAGCGGCCTTTAGTTTCACCCGGCTTGGTTTCCAAAACCGGTTTACACTCGGCGGTCACGCGGCAACGACCTTTAGCATCCGGGCCCTGCCGGCACGCGTTGCCTTCGCAGGCGTGGCCGCAAATCCAGTTTTGATTCGGTCGTGCGTAATTTTGATCGTCGAAATCAGGAGCGGGCAATTGTTCGCTCATCGCGCACCTCCTGAAAATCCAAAAACCAAGACGATGTGCAGCACCGTAAAAATCAGCAACCCATAGGTCAATGGAATATGGACGAACAACCACAGTTTGAGCGTGAGCTGGAGCGCGCGATGGTAGTCGAGGCCGTCCTTCTGGCGGACGAGCGCGGCAAGTTTGTCGAGCGTGGCATGTTCGGTTTCGTTGGTGAACCGGCGCAGGTCGTCAAGTTCGGCGACAAGAGCGTTGAGCGGGCGGCGCGATTCAAAAACGTGCAGCCAGAAATTATCCGGCCCGGCGAAAAATGGCGCGAGCCGCCGCGTGTAATATTCCGCGATGACGGGAGATTTTGCGTCCTTGCCGAGCGCGAGATTCTCTGCCCCGGCTTTCATCGCATGGCGCAGCGCGGGAATTTTTTCAAAGATGACTTCGCCGCCGCGCGTTGCCAGCCGCCGCGGCAGCACACGGCTGAAAATCAATCCGATCACGCCGCTGCCGCTGACCAGCACAAACAGCCACGCGAGCGTGATCTCAAACCAGCCGTGCGGCGGCCGAAAATTCAAATGGATCAGAAACAACACGACGGTGAAAAAACCCAAGTAGATATGGATTTGCAGCCACGCCTCAGCCTTACCAAGCGGCAGAAATGGCAGTTTTTTTCGTGCGTTAAAAAAAGTCAGCACGAACAATCGCGGCAAGCAAAATCCAGCCGGTGAGAAACGCGTAGTCTGGCAGCACATGGCTAAAATGCCTGTGCGCCACAAAGCGCCGCAGTCGTCGCGGCAAGCAGCGCGAATGTGCCAAGAAAAAATTGTCGGCGGAAGCGTTTCATAACTTGAGCCACTTTGAGAGCGCATCAAGATTGTTCAGGTTTATCCGCGAGAGCGCACCATGCGGGCACGCGCGTTCGCAGGCGGGGCCACCGTGATTTTCGACGCACAGATCGCATTTCGTCGCTTTTGCAATCGGCTTCATTTCCTGGTCCACCATGAATTCGCCGTTTTCATCGCGGATTTCGACCATGCGGATGGCGTCATAGGGACAATTGTTGAAACAGGCTTTGCAGCCGATGCAAGTGTCGGGATTGATGACGACTTGGCCGGCAAAAGATTCGCGGTGGATCGCGCCGGTCGGGCAGCCGATCATGCAGACCGGATCGGCGCAGTGCATGCACGCGTTGGCGACCATGAGACTGCCGGCGGTCGGGCCGTGACGAAGAAAACGCGGGTTGTTGTCGTGCGTCGAGGCGCAGGCGCGCACGCAATCATCGCAGCGCGTGCAGCGGTCGAGATCAATGACCATCGAGGCCGTGCCATTGAAAAAACGGTTCTCGGTGAGAAATTCCAAAACTTCCGCGCCAACGGATTCGCGTCCGGCATCTGGGGTCTGGGAACCGGGGGACGGCGTGGAATCCAATTCTTCTTTCTCGATTTCAATCGCCTCCGGCAATTCATCTTTCGGCAGCGACGGCAAAACGATTTCTTCCATCACGCGCGTCGGCACGATGAGCAAATGCGTGTAGCCGATGGCGCGGAGCGAGAATTGAAAATTCACCGGCGAATCTTTGTTGCGCCAGTTGTGGGCGATTTCGCGCAGGCCGAACAATTGTCCCGCGCCGATGTAATTCAGCGTGCGCTCTCCGCCGCCGAGTTTCTGGCTTACGCGCGCGAACCCTGCGCGGAGCAGCACGATGCCGTTCGGGTAATCGCCTTCGCTGAGCGATGACCGGTTCTTTTTCTGGCTGGACGCTGCCGGATTGCGCGAGGCGTTTATATTCGCCGGACCAGTCGTAATCGCCGTACGTGGCGAATTCGACCTGCTCGGCAACGCGGTCAAGCTTGTTCCTTGGTCAGATGCTGGAACATCGGCGTAGCGCGGAGATACGAAGCCAGCGCGCGTTCGCGGTATATTTTGTTGACGTGCGTGCGCAGGGCATCGTCATATTTCATCAAATCGCGCAATCCCTGCCAGCGGATTTCTAGAAGTTCCGCGTCGTCGCTATCGGCAAAAATGGTGGACGTTCGCGCCATGCGGCTCAAGGCGGCGATTTCGCCAAAAAAATCGCCGCCCGTCATCTGCTCGGTGCGGTGCTGGTCCATCACGCGCGGCAAATCCTGAAGAAAAACGTGGACTTCGTTTTTCGTCTGCCGCGCGCCGAGGCCGGCGGCCTGACGGAGCCGCGCGCGGGAAAAAGTTTCCGGCGGACGCGAACGGTTCCAAAGCTGGGCGAGCGTGCGGAAAATTCCCTTTTTACCCGGCGACTGCCGGCCAAGCAGCGCAGGCGGAAGATGGGGTTTCAACACAACTCGCGTCGCGCCCCGCAGAATCAAAAACGCCGACGTGCCGTAATCGCCCTGGCGCGTGACGATTTCACCTTTGCGGAACTTGAGGATGCGCGAGTCGTTGCGGAGAATTTCGCGAAGCGGCGTGCGTTTGGGGAATTTCTCCGCGTCCATGTCGCGGAACGGTGCGGTGGCGAGCAGGCGATCCAGCGCGGCGTCCGTCATGTCCGGGTCGAACGCGGCGTCCCAGCGTTGCGGGCGTTCGAGGATGGTCGTTGCGGCTGGCATTTTAAGCGTCCAAGACCAGATCGGTTTTCGGCCGGCAGACGCAGGTGAGGCAGGTGCCCGCTTCCGGCGTCGGCGTCGGGCTTCTTGAGATAATCCACCGTGCCGGATTTGATGGCGACGACGCACGAGCCGCAACTGCCCGCGCAACAGCCGGAATCAATTTTCACTCCCTGCGCGCTTGCAAATTCCAGAATGTTTCCCGCCGACGACTCCCAACGAACGGTTTTGCCCGAACGTCCAAATGTGATGTTGATTTTCGCCAAGTGCGCGGTTTCTTCGACTGTGGGCGCGGCGGTTTTTTTCTTGACGGTCGCCGGGCCAAACGCCTCGAAATAAACATCCTTGTCCGGCACGCCCCACGCTTCGAGACCGTCGGTGAGGCTTTTCATGAACGCGCCGCTGCCGCAGAGGTAATATTCAAAATTATTCGACGGCAGCAGTTCCTTCAAAAGCTCGATGCCCACGCGGCCTTCGTGGTGGTAGTCGCTGTCCTTTGACATCCTTCTCGCCGGGTTTGCTGTAGCAGACGTGCAGATGGATGTTGTCGTTTTCCGCCGCGAGCTTTTCCAGTTCCGCCTTGTGGATGTGTTCGCGCTGATTGCGGACGCCGAAGAAAAACCAAGCCTCGCGTTTCGAGCCGCTGGCGGCGATGGCGTTGGCCATGCTCAACATCGGCGTGATGCCGACGCCGCCGGCGATGCAGCACGACGGGATTGGTCTTCGTCATGTCGAGGCAGAAATGGCCGGTCGGCGCCTTGACGTTGAGGATGTCGCCTTCCTTCACCACATCGGTGAAATAACTCGAACCCGCGCCCGGCGGCAGATCCGGGTTTGTCCGGCGGCGCTTTCTCCTTTTTAATCGTGACGCGGTAATAATCCTTCTGATGCGGGCTGTCGGAAAGCGAGTAGCAGCGCACGAGCGGCTTGTCGCGCCCGGGCAGATCAAGTTGGAACGTCAGGTACTGCCCCGGCTTGAACGCAGGCAAGCGGCCGGCCGTCGTGCGGCTTGAGATAAAATGCGTAGACGTCGTCGCACTCGGGACTTTTTTTGGCGACGGTAAATTTGCGAAGCCCATTCCAGCCAAGCTGCGCCTGTTCGGCCTCGCGGCAGCGGAGTTTCGTCTCGAGCAACTGCGCGCGCAGTTTTTCCAGCGTGACGCGATTCTGGGTTCGCTCGGCGTTCGCGCGGAGCAACGACGCGGAATATTTCCATCGCGAGCCAGATCAGTAATCCAGCCAGCAATGCAAGCCCGGCGGTGAAGCTTAAACTGCCTCCGCTGGCATTGCGCAGGGATTCAATTAAGATTGCATTCACGCTGTCACTCCATTAACCAATTTAACGCTGTGAGTAAAACAATTTGTCGCCAGGCCGCATGCTTCGTCGCCGGAGTTGTTTTTGCGGCCGGCGTGGCACGCGGCGCGGACACGCCGGTGAAATTTCTCGGCGCGAATTCCTGCGCCAGTTCCAGTTGCCACGGCGGCGGCGGCGCAAACCAAAATCAGTTTCTCGTCTGGTCGCTCAAGGATTTTCATTCGCAACGCCCGCCGGCAACGCTCACCACCGCGCGCGCGAAACAGATCGCCGACGCGCTCGAACATCAAAGATCCGACCGCCGACGCGCGCTGCACCGTCATGCCACGCGCCGCTTCATGAAGTGCCGGAAAATCTGCGCGGCGAAAATTTCAAAATCAGCGAGGGCGTTTCCTGCGAAAGCTGCCACGGCCCGGCGGAAAACTGGCTGCGCGCCCACACGCGGCACGATTACACGCGCGCCGACCGCACCGCCGCCGGGATGCGCGACCTGCAAAATCTTTACGTCCGCGCCAACACCTGTGTCGCGTGCCACCAGAATGTTGACGCCGACATTCTCAAGGCCGGCCATCCCGAATTGATTTTTGAACTCGACGGCCAGAGCGTGGCCGAGCCGAAACATTGGAGCGCGGAGAAAAACGGCAACGGCGCGCAGGCGTGGCTGGTTGGGCAGGCTGTGGCGTTGCGCGAAATGAGCTGGCAGATCAGCCAGTGAAAAATCACCTGATGGAGAATTTGAAATCAACCGATGGATGGCTTTGGATTGGCTGCTGACAAATATCACGACTGCCAATTCCAAAATGTTGCTCCCGGTGACTTGGCAGCGGCCCATTTATGGCGCTAATGATCAGAAATGGAGTGATCAGATCGCGCGCAAAATGGCAGCAACAAATTGGTCAGATGAAATGTCGCACGCAATATTTTGTCCGCACTTGCCAAGTTAAGTGACTCATTTCGCGACAATTCTATTTCGCAGCCGTTGCAAGCCCGACGCGCCGAGCGTCTGGTTCTCGCGCTCGACCGACTCGTCGCCGCGCTGCCGGAGTTGAAAAACAATGAGCCAATGCAATCCGCGCTCAACCAATTATTCAAGCTCGCGCAGTCCGTTCCCGACTTCGATCCGAAACAGTTTGCCAACGCGCTGGCGGATTTTTCCATCAAACTGACCCAGAACAATCCGGCGGTGGCGGCCAATTGACTGCGATTGATGCCGGTGGTCATCGCATGTGAAATGCTTCTCCCTCGGATGCTGGAAGAAACGAGTTTCTGGGCGACTACGGCATTCTTAACTTCAAAACAACGCGAAATGCCTGCTTGAGCAAGACACAAGCGCCCTTGAATTTCCCAGATGAGTCAGTGAGCAGCAGGGAACCACTATTGAACCGGCGATATAAACACTGTCGTCTTATCGAGCGTGCTCAATATGTCGGATGATAACAAATTGCCGTTTTGATTGAGAATCAACTCTAAACCGTCGCCAACCATCTGCGAGGGTGCGAAGTTAAACACCTTGCCTGCGGCGATGTCTGCATTTTGCTGTTGAATCGCCGCTTCTATAAGAGGCATTGAGGACAATGTATCTGAAAATCCCCTGAGCAGCAGCAAATGAGACGCGAGTTGTCCCAGATGGACGTCCATCACCGAGCCGAAACTGTCTCCGCTTGACGACACGTTCACGGTCTGCCCGGGACCCACCTGGACTGTTTTGCCGTTTGCCAGCGTCACCAAAGCTTCACCTTCCAGCACGATTACATTAAAATCACCATTTGGCCCGACTGCGCAAACCATCGTTGTACCCAAAACGGCCGCCGCCGTGCCACCATATTTGACCGTTCCACCGCCGACGCCGGCGGGTGGATGGAACAAAATACTGCCTTTTTCCAGCCGGATGCTTCTTTGACCCTGCTCAAATGTGAAAACGGAATTTTCTCCGACACGCGTAATGGTTTTATCCGGGGCAGTCATTTCAAGGCGGGAATTCGGCCCGGTTCGCACCATATCAGGCACTCGAAAAACCTCATTTGCCACCGCGGGCGTCACGGTCTTGTCTGCGGCGGCCACCACGTTCGCCTGCTTGATGATTTCTGTGAAAGTACTTTCCGTGAGTGGCTCTGCGGCCTGCGCCGCCACGCTCACGCAAACAGCCAACCCAGCAACAAGAAATCTGATTTTCACGCTCACTTCACTTTAAGGTTGATTTAGTAATTTAATACTATCTGTAATGAATTGTCAAGCTTGAATGCAAGGAATAATCTGGCGTGTCCATGGCGCTTTGACCGCATGAAATGATGAAAACACCAGCCAAACGCTCTATCATCGTCCTCGCCATTTGCGGCGTCTGCACGATGGTGTTCATGTTGTTATGGGCGCAGGGATTTGTGCCGTTGCAAGAAAAGGAATTTTCGGCACAGGACTGGCAGACGCGGCTCGGTCGCAAAACGCCTGTGGATGACCGCCTTGTTCTCATCGGAATTGACAAGCCGGTTTATACGTCAGACTTCAGCGCCGAGGAATTGCAACGCGAGCCAGTACTGAAGGATTTGCAGAATAATTTCCCATGGTCGCGCGCGGTCTGGGCGCGGCTTATCGAGAAACTCTCCGACGCCGGCGCAAAAGTCATCGTGTTCGACCTAGTGTTCGCCTCGCAGAGCGACGGCGACGATGAACTTCATCAGGCGCTTGAAAAATACAAGGACCGCGTGGTCATCGGCTACAACATCAACATCGTAAAGACCGATCGCGGCGAAACCAGGGAGCTGCTGCTGCCCAATTCGTCCGTCCTGACGCCGGCGGGGACGAATTCAGCCGTGGAAGACGACCGTCTCGGCTACGTCAATCTCTGGCCGGATTTCGACGATACATTGCGGCGCGTGAGCTACCGCCAGACCGGCGCGCAAGTGGGAGAACTCGTTCCCGATGAAACTGTTCTCGAATCGCTCGACGCGCGGGCGCTGCGCAAGTTTGGCCGGTCCGACCTCATGCCGCCCGGTTTCGACGCGTGGCTTTTCCGCTACACCGCCCCTGCGAACCAGGTCTACAAACCGGAACCTGTTGGTGAAGTCCTCTCGCCGAAACTTTGGGAAAAGAATTATGGCAACGGGAAATTCTTCAAGGACAAGATCGTCCTCATCGGCCCGACGGCGGAAATTTTTCACGACACTCACAACACGCCCTTCACCGACCCGAAACCGATGGGCGGGCCGGAGATCCATTTGCAGATCATCAACGCGGCGCTGCACGGAGAATTCCTCGGCGAATGCTCCATCGTGGCGAGCCTGTTCATAATCGCAATCTCCGGGGCGATAGCCGGTGCGCTGTGCTTTCTGGTTCGCCAGCCCGGAAGACGATTCTTGAGCGTCGTCGGATTGAGCGTCGGCTACGCGATATTCGCGCAAATGCTTTTTGACCATGCTGGGCAAGTCATTCCATTGGCCGTCCCTCTGATGGTTCTGGTTGTGAGCAGCATCATCGTTCTTGCTTACGATTTTGTTCTGGAACGATTGGAGCGCATGAAATTGCGGAACACGATGGGGCTTTATTTTTCCCCCCGCGTGCTGGAAGTCGTGTTGGCCGATCCCGGCTCCATGGAACCGCGCCGCGCCGACGTCACGTTGCTACTCACCGACCTGCGCAATTCCACGCCGCTCGCTGAGGCACTCGGCCCGCAGGGAATGTTTGAACTGCTCAACCGTGTTTTCGAGGCGCAGACCAACGCCATCATGGGCGAGGAGGGAAATCTTGAACATTTTCTCGGCGACCAGTTCTTGAGTTACTGGGGCGCACCGCAGGCGCAACCCGACGCCGCTGACCGCGCCGGTCGCGCCGCGATTAAACTCATCACCGCGATGGAAAAGCTCCGACCGACATTCACGCCACAGGTGCAGAAACTGTTCAACTACGGCGTCGCACTGCACAGCGGTGGCGTGCTGGTCGGCAACAAAGGCTCCGCGCAGCGGCTCGATTACGGCCTCGTCGGCGATACGGTGAACGAAGCCGCGCGCATCGAGGCGCTTACGAAATATTACGGCGCGCGGCTGCTAGTTTCGAGCATCACCTTCGCGCAATTCACCGTGAAGCCCGCGCATCGTTTTGTGGATCGCGTCATCGTGAAAGGCAAGAGCGAGCCGGTGGAATTGTTCGAGTGCGAAAATCCCTGCATCCAGGCGAACTATCCGGAACTTTGCCAGCGCTACCAGGCTGCTTACGACGAATATACCACCGGCCATTTCGGGAAAGCGCAGACGCAATTTGAAAAATTGATCCAGGAATTTTCCGACGGCCCCAGTAAAACATTGTCGGCGCGTTGCACCGAACTGATGGAACATCCACCTGCGGCGTGGAAAGGTGTATGGAAAATGGACGCGAAGTAGCAGTCTTACATCACCGGTGTGCGTGGAAACTTATTGGTTGGAAAGCTGGGTGCGGCGCGAGGTTTCGAGCCGCTCGGCAACGACCTTCTCAAAGGCCTCACGGAGCTTCGACTCCCGTTGCAACAGCTTAAGAAACGGGTCGCGCGCCAGCGTCAAAAAGATGCAGTCGGTACTGGTGCGCACGGTCGCCGTGCGCGCCGTGTCCCCCATTAGGGCAATCTCGCCAAAGTGGTCGCCGTCATCCATCGTGCGAATCTGCTTCGGCCCGCTGGCAAGGGTGTTGACCCAGACGGCAAGCGTGCCACGGGCGACGATGTAAAACTTGTCGCCTGGATCGCCTTCGCGAAAAACATCCCGATTTGCCGGGCAACGTTCGGTGATGAACATTTCTGCCAGGGCCTTCAGCGTGTCGTTGTCAAGGGATTGCAGCATGGGAATGGATTGCAGACGCGAGGCCTCCACTCGGGCCTGCCCGCCGCCTTCCGCAATAACAAAGCCATGCTGTTTTTCCCAAAGCTTGGAATAGACACCGCCCAAGGCAAGGAGTTCGTCGTGTCTGCCTTGCTCTACCAATCGTCCACGTTCCATCACGAAAATGCGATCCATCGTGGTGATGGATGCCAGCCGATGCGTGATGGAGACCACTGTGCGGCCCTTTGCCACCCGCTCGAGGGTCTTGTTGATGGACGCCTCGGTGCCCGCGTCGAGCGCGGAGGTGGCTTCATCCAACAGCAGCACACGCGGGTCACGAAGAAGCGCGCGCGCGATGGCGATGCGCTGGCGTTGCCCGCCGGAAAGACGTCCGCCGCGTTCGCCCACGGGCGTGTCATAGCCTTGTACCATGTCCATGATGGTGTCATGGATTTCGACGGCGCGGGCGGCGGCCTCAATCTCGGCATCGGTGGCGTCGGGTTTGCCAACACGGACATTTTCGCGAATGGTGGTGTTGAACAGGATGCTTTCCTGAAACACGATGCCAAGCTGCCCGCGCAACGAGTCCTGCGTCGCGAGCTTCAGATTGTTACCGTCGAACGCGACCGTGCCGGTGTCAGGTTCATAGAAACGGGTGAGAATTGTGAGCACCGTGCTTTTGCCAGAACCGCTCGGCCCGACGAAGGCCACGGATTCACCGGCGCGGATGGTGAAGTTGACATCGTTCAGATTCAGTTGAACCGGGCTGTAACCGAACTTCACGCCGTTGAACTGTATTTCATGCGACAATCGCGGCAGCGGCCGGGCGTCCTGTAAATCCACGACTCCGGGTTTTTCACTAAGCAACTCCGAAATCCTTTGCATGCCCGTGCCGGCTTGGACCAGCACCGGGTAAAAATGTGTGAAGGTGGTCAACGCACCGGTGAAGTTTCCGAAGAGCGCCTGAAACGCCGCCAGCGAGCCAATGGAGAGATGGCCGCGGAACGCCATGATGCCACCCACGCCCAGCACCAACACCTGCACTACAAGCGTGCCAATGTGTGCCGACCGTTCCATGAGCGAGCTTAAGAAACTGACCCGCAGGCTGGCCGAGGCCAGTTGCGCAATCCGTTCACCAAACCGCGCCAGCATGGATTTTTCCAAGCTGAACGCCTTGATAATAGAGTGGGCTGAAATATTTTCCTGGACGGTGCTGGACGCCTTTGACTCGCTTTGCTTGCGCAGGGTGCCCGCCGCCGCCGCGAGCGGCGTGATCACGCGCGGACCCGCAAAACAAGCCGGGATGGCCAGCATGGCGATGAGTCCCAGCCGCCAGTCGAGCATGAACAGCAGAAACGCGCTCAACGCGAGTTCCAGCGCGGGCAACGCGCACCCGTCCAATGCCGACACGATGGCGCTGTCGAACGTAGAGAGGTCGTTTGAAAAGCGCGAGATGATGTCGGCCGCCTGCGCGCGGGCGAAGAAGTTCATGGACAGCCGCTGAAGATGCGTAAACATCCGCCAGCGGAGATCGTTCAACACGCCGGTCGTGAATTTGGCATAGACATAATCGAGGCCGAGGCCAGCCGCCGAGGCCACCACAAGGCTACAGGCCAGCCCCGTGAGAATAGCGATGAGGATATGCTCATTTCGCGGAACAATCGCATAATCCACGAGGTATTTGAAACTCATCGGGACGGCGGCGTAGAACGCCATCTCGATCAGCAGCCCGCCCAGAATGAGCAGTCCCACTCCCCATTGCGCGCGCAGTGTCTCGACGATAAGCCGCGCAATTTGCCCGACGCCGGAGGAGCCGGCTTGAGGCCGACCGAAGGAATCGGCGGTAGAGGACGGGGGCGTCATCGAGTGAATGGCCGCATTTGAGCAAAGCACAAGCAGGGGACTGGACAGCCATAGCCCATTGAAAATGAACCGGCAATTTGTCCCTCTTCAATTGCCATGACTTTGTCCTGCATAACGGTTATCTGCAACCAGGCTTCGTTTTGCTGAAGAAACTGTCCCATAAAAAATTTCCGCATGTAATTAAATTGTCAGCGTGAACCCTGGCTCATGATCATTGGGAGAGCTTGATTTGAAGTTTTAGCAAGTCCCCACGCCGTGACATTGCAATATTGGCGCAAGCATCGGTAATGGCCTTGATCATTTCCGGGTTCAGGCTTTTGAGAAATTCAAGCGCAGACAACTCGCCTGCAAACATGCGTTTTGACTGCTGTAATGCCTGCAGGGATCCCTCATGCCCCATGTAGCGGTATATGAAAGCCGTCAGTGGCGAGTGGGTAAGGTCGGTGCTGGATTCCTGGGCACGGCCTTGTTCCAAAACAAGGAGGAGTCTGGATTTGAGTTCCGTCACAAAGTTCACGGGCGGCAGGAAATCTTCCACGCGGTCGGGTTTGCCATGAGGGCTGTGGATGTCCCCAAGGAACATGGAGACCGGACAATTCCCGCCGGTTTCCAGCGCAAGGGCTTCAATGATCGCAATTGAGGTGATCTTCGCGCCCAGGTAATCACAGGAGAAAGCCAGGTTTTTTCTGGCTGCTTCGTTCAATCTTGCAAATTCGGCATCGTCTGGAAAATGGTCGTAATGGTGGAAGATATTTTCCGGGTTCAGGCCGCCCAGAAATTTCTCCATGCGTGATAGCGCGCCGCGGTAATCCTGCAACGTATAAACCCCAACGGCATCCAAAGGGGCATTGGATTCCTCGATCAGTTGCCATGTTGTGGATAAAAATTTACCGGGATTGGGTTCGGCGAATCCTTCGACATCGCGGTTAGCAATCTTGATTGCATCCCGCATGACCTGTGTGACGTGCCTCTCGATTTCCGTATCGGAAAGCGTTTCCAGCAGCTTTCGGCTCTGCTCACGTATCCGACCGGCCAGGAGAAAAGCGAAGTCGCGCCCTTCGGTGTCCTTTCCACGGAACGGCACCGTCGCTTCAATGCAGGCGACAATCGCGATCAGATCGCACATCTGTAGATGAGGTTGCAACAATCTGGCAGCCACCGCCGCGCTCAAGAACTCATTCATTCCGCCAAACAGCGGCAGGGACTGGCCAGGTTTGAATCCGAAGATGCCGGCACAAAGCTGCAATGCCGTGTCGTGCGTTCCGATGGCATTCAGAACGAGTGTGCCGTTCTCATTGCGGACAATGGGTTCGAGCAGGGCGGCCGCCTGCTGCGGGAGCCCGCCATCAAGCTGGTAATACACCACGTCATGAAAAATCGCCGCAAGCACCTGCCTGGGGTTCATCCCCTCGCACACATGGAACACGTGGCTGGAACTATGGTAGGCGCGCCGCTTATTCTCCATCGCGCTGTGCACGAGCATGGCCAGGCGCTCGATTTCTTGCATTGAAACTTCCGCACACAATGCCCCGAAGGCATCGGCGAGGAGTTGGATAAACCTGTTGATTGTCGCGATCTTCATGGAAGCCTCGTGAAATTATTTGTTTATATCGACCTCATTGATCTGCTCCGGTCGTAAACGCGCTATTCCACATACTGGCATTGTAGCAATCCATCGGAATCTCAATACTGACAAGCGAGCGGTCGTCCAGCTTCCAAACAGCCGCGACCAACTGCGGATTGATGAGCAATGACCGTTTTTGAGGTTCGTTTAGTTCCATGTCTTCATGACGCCTATTTGTCCATTTTCGTTTGCTTCAACTTCGATATTGTCCGGCATGAGGGGCATACACAACCATGATTCGCCTTACCGATAAAACTGTTACATAAATAATTAACGTGTGAAATCAATTTGTAAGCGCCTTTCGGCAGCTACTCAATTTTCAATTTTGGTCCGGCGGGCGCCTCCGCGGGCCGGCCCATCATAAGCGTCGCACCACCAAAAACGATGCACTGGTTCAATTCATCGAGGAATGTCGGAATTGGAAACAAAACGCCGGATCATTCTCACGGGTCAATTTTTCAATACTGTAAGCACCATTGAAAACAGGTGCTTTTATCAATCAAAAGCACCAAATGAGAACCCGATTATTCTCACTTTTATTCTCACTTTGCGTTTTTGAAAAATCAAAAAATAAGAAACCGCATTGGTATCATTGGCTCAAACTGAGATTGGTAGCGCGCACGGGAATCGAACCCGTCTCTCAGGTAAGCCAGAAACTAGGCTGGTCATGTCACAGCGTCAATAACTTCCTAATACTTGACCAAAAGCGGCGGTTTGGATGTGTCCAGCCTCGTTCCCAATTCTTCAAAGTTCCCATGCTCACGCCAAGTTTTGCGGCCAAGATTCCTTTGGAAAGGCTTGTCTTTATTCGGTATTTCGTCAGCAATTCTGCAAGCAAATGGGTGCTGTTTTGGCAGGGGTGCGAATCCACCCTTATGACATTGATCACTAACTGGCAAAAAGGGTGCAGAAACCACCCCTTCCGCCAGTTTTTCTAATTCTAATGATTAGTTTATTTTCTGTTTGCAAAGAACGTGATCCGCACTCACGCTTTTTCTTTCGATTGACCCCGAATTTTAGGAGTTTAACCAAGTGAGTATGCCAATTGAACAGAGACTGGCCGACGCGCTTGGGGAATGTGAACGATTGCGCGCTGAAAACCAGCAGCTTCGCGAGCGCCTGGGACTTCCACGTACCGAAGCGGCGGTTCAATCAACCAACGGTTGTGTTGAAATCAATTCCATTGTGGCTACGGTTTCTTCCAAGTCCGGGCCTGATGAAAAAGTGAAGTTGTTCCGCAGTCTTTTTCGTGGGCGCGAAGATGTTTATGCGGCGCGCTGGGAAGGACGGAGCGGGAAGACGGGCTATTCGCCCGCGTATCAAAAAACATGGAGCAATTCGTTCCAAAAGAGGCCCGACGAGCCAAAAGAATACTTTCCATTAACGGATCAAGTGATTCATGACCATCTCACCGGCAAACTGACAGCGGGCGTTTATCCGCTGCTGACCGATGAAACGTGCTGGTTTCTGGCTGCCGATTTCGACAAAGCAACCTGGCAGGACGACGTGCGGGCATTTCTTCAGACCTGTGCCGACTGGAACATTCCCGCCGTCCTTGAACGGTCGCGTTCTGGACGCGGCGGTCACGTCTGGATTTTCTTTGATGCGCCGCTGCCCGCCGGCCTCGCGCGAAAACTTGGCGCAGCCATTCTCACCCGGACAATGGAGCGGCGTCACCAGCTTGGTCTCGATTCCTACGACCGTTTCTTTCCAAGCCAGGACACGATGCCAAAAGGCGGCTTTGGCAATCTCATCGCGCTGCCGTTGCAACAACTGCCGCGCAGCCTCAGCAACAGTGTTTTCCTCGCCGCTGATTTTAATCCGCATCCCGACCAGTGGGCATTCCTGTCGGGCATCCGGCGAATGTCGTTTGCCGAAATTGAAACGCTGGTGCGTGATGCTGAACGCAGCGGTGAAATCATCGGCGTCCGGCGCAGTGTCACCGACGATGATTCAAACGAAGACCCGTGGACATTGCCGCCGTCGCGGAAGAAAAAGGATCAGCCGATTTCCGGCCCGCTGCCGCCAAGTGTGAAAATTGTTCGCAGCAATCTTGTTTATGTTGAAAAAGAAGGTCTGCCGTCCGCGATGTTAAATCGGTTGCACCGGCTGGCAGCTTTTCAAAATCCGGAATTTTACCGGGCGCAGGCAATGCGGCTTTCCACGTTCGGCAAGCCGCGCGTCATCCGGTGCGCGGAGGAATTTCCACGGCACATTGCCTTACCGCGTGGTTGTCTTGATGAAATCACGGAGTTTTTCAAATCGCACAATGTTGCGGTTCAACTCGACGATCAGCGATTTATTGGCAGCCCGATTGAGGTGAAATTCCACGGCCAGCTTCGTCCCGAACAACAAGCCGCCGCTAATGCCATGCTTGCATCCGACGACGGCATTTTGTGTGCAACGACCGCTTTCGGAAAGACTGTTATTGCTGCATGGCTAATTGCCGCACGGAAAGTGAACACGCTTGTTCTAGTCCATCGGCGACAACTTCTGGATCAATGGCGCGAGCGACTCGCGGCATTTCTGAATCTGCCCATCAAATCAATCGGCCAGATCGGGGGCGGCCGGCGACGCGCTGGCGGTATTATTGACGTTGCCGTCATTCAAAGCCTGAACCGCAAACAGGTTGTGGATGATCTGGTCGCAAACTACGGCCACGTTATCGTGGATGAATGTCATCACTTGTCGGCGGTGAGTTTCGAGCAGGTGTTGCGGCAGGTGAAGGCGCGTTACATCACAGGTTTGACGGCCACGCCGCAACGCAAGGACGGGCATCATCCCATCATCGTGATGCAATGTGGCCCGATCCGCTATCGCGTGGATGCCAAAGCACAGGCACTCGCGCGACCATTCAAACACATCGTCATTCCAAGGCCGACCAATTTCCGGTTGCCGCCCACGACTGAAAAACCGGAAATGCACGAATTGTATGCGGCATTGGCCGTGAACAAGGGGCGCAACGATCTGATTTACGTTGACCTGCTCCGCGCCATCAAAGCTGGACGTTCTCCCATCCTCCTGACCGAACGTACAAGCCAGGTGGATGAATTTGCCGGGAGATTGAACGGCCTTGTAAAACACGTCGTCGTGCTGAAAGGTGGCATGGGCGTAAAACAACGGCGAGCGATTGCCGACCAACTGGCGGCAATCCCGAATGACGAGGAAAGAATTCTGCTGGCCACCGGCCGCTATATTGGCGAGGGGTTTGACGACGCACGACTCGACACTCTTTTCCTAGCCATGCCGATTTCGTGGCGCGGCACGCTACAACAATATGTTGGCCGCCTGCATCGTCTGCACGATAACAAACGCGATGTCATCGTTTATGATTATGTGGACGGCTGCGTGCCGGTTCTGTCAGCGATGTATTCAAAGCGCGTGCGCGGCTATGAAGCAGTTGGGTATCAAATTCAGGACGGAGATTGATCAAGAGTCGCGGTTGGTATGAGTGCGAAGTCTGTTGCACGTTAATCCTCAAACGGATTAAGAACTGGCACTTCCGGGAAATCCTGCGTGTTGCGTGTGACCACGGTTAATCCCCGGCTCAAGGCGATGGCGGCAATCTGTGTGTCCGGGTAGCTGCGAGGTTTTTGTTTCAAGGCGGGACGCGAAACATATTCGCCCCATACCTTGGCCGCTTCCGCGTCAAACGGAACCACGGTCTCCCCGAACTCGCGGATAAAATGATCCACTTCCGCCAGCAAACGGACTCGCTGTTCCTTGGGCGCGTTATGCGCTCCCTGATATCGCTCGGCGACAGCCACACTGGGGATGCCGCTCGCCACTTCATGCGCCAAAAGCCAGTTCAACACACGGGCGTTGGGTCGTGGCTTGGCGATTTCGGTGATGACGTTGGTGTCGAGAAGGAATCTCAAGCGGCCTCCACCAGTCGGCGATCGCGCGGAAAGGCCGGCACGCGGCCCAGACGACGCAATGCTTGAATGAAACTACCCTTCGCAGACCGCGTCAGCTTAACCACGCGCATCGAATCGCCATCCACGCGCCAATCCAAGACAGCGCCGGAGTCGAGTTCAAATTGCCGGCGCAATTCCTTTGGCACGACTGTCTGACCTTTGGTTGTAATGGTGCTCGTCATGGTAAGAATTTCCAACTTTTGATTCTGTTTTTCAAGCAGAAAGTGAAGTAAACCATTTACCACAAGAACATCCTACAGCTGTTTTAAGGCAGGCCAAAACTGCTTGCTTGGTCTTGTCCGGCCTCGTTCCCAGTTCTTGAAAGTCCCCATGCTCACGCCAAGTTTTGCGGCCAAGATTCCTTTGGAAAGGCTTGTCTTTATTCGGTATTTCGTCAGCAATTCTGCAAGCAAAAGGGTGCTGTTTTGGCAGGGGTGCGAATCCACCCTTATGACCTTGATCACTAACTGGCAAAAAGGGTGCAGAAACCACCCCTTCCGCCATGCACGCTGCTGCGCTCGCCCCTTATGCTTACACTTGCTAGCAATTAAAGCCGCGGCGAAACCACCTGGACGCTACGGCAGCTTGTGTGGCGGGGTTGACTTGCTCAACGAGCATTTTATTTGCGGCGTTGAACCCACTTTGGTCGTGGTATAGGCACCGCCCGCAGGGCAGCCCGGAACTTTACCGTTGATGTTCAGCCTGATGTAAGCCGAGATGGTCGCAACGCCGCCAATGGTGGCTCCATTTGATTTGCCGGATTCCAAGGCCCATTGATTAATGGCGGCATCAATCTGGCGGAGGTTGTTGATGCAGGCGTTTTGCTGCGAGGTGGCGCGTGACTTGATGAAGTTGGGGATGGCAATCGCAGCCAACGCACCGATGATGGCCACCACGAGCATAATCTCCACCAGGGTGAAGCCTGCCTTGCGGGAGGTACTATTTATCTTCATTTTTTTGCTCACTGATTGTCCAGCGGAACTGAACGTCAGGCGGGTTATGCTGATAACAATCCGGCCCCATTATAGGCTGACGCTTCCGCAGCAGTTTGAACAGGAGCAATCTTGGCACCAAACACAATGGACGTCTGTATGGCTTGTGCTAATTGTGTTGCGGGAAAGTTTCCCACACTATTAACGGGGAGAATCTTTGGCAGCGTTGCGGTGTCTCGTACCGGCAGACTGCATTATGAAAATGATCTCATCAAGGTTGGGCAATTCCTCGAGACTGAAGTTCAAATAATCAATCAGGCGATGTTCTGATTGTCTGGCCATGGCCGGGGCTAGCGTGATGTTGGATATTTTCCAGTCAGTTGGCAGCGGCCGTGTGATTTTCTTTATTACCAGGCAACAGCAAGATGGATGAGATTGTTAGAAATAATCCGGCAAGCAGCAGCCATGTCGCGTGCTCTTTTGTGGCGTTATGTTCCAACATGACCGCCGCGGCCAGCGCCACCAAAGTCAGATTGGGGCAGAAAAGCAGAAAAGCATTTTTATCGCCCCCGGTCTTCAGCCAACGCCGATGCATCATCTCACGCATTCCCAGCAGCAGAAATGCCGCGCCCAGGGCAATGAGCGTGTTGGTGACAAACACCATGCGCCAGTTGATTTGCAGTCCCAATCCCACGAAGAAAACCGGTATGAGAAATCGCTGACTTATCGGCGCCATATACTCTTCGAGGCTTGAACCGGCATGTTGTGTCCGGCTCATAAACAAGCCGAGGAAGAAGGCGGTTTTTGCCGCTGACAGGCCGAGCCGCTCACCCATGGCGCAAATCACCAGCACCAACAGCACCAGAAAATGCACACGCCAATGCGTCGTTCGTTTTAGGATGACCTTGAAAAGCTTTTCCAAATGTCGGGCGAACCGGCTGACGAGCCATATTGCAACGGCCATTCCCAACAAATTCAAAAATATGAAAGCATTCAGTCCTTTATCCAACAGGGGTGTTCCCATCGTCAGGAGAACGATCACGATCATTTCCAGCGCGACCATCACCTCCAGAATGAACCGTTTCGTTTTTTCATCCAAGCCGGGATATTGTTTCCAACCGGAGTGAGCCATGCCGACGGAGCAGCCAACCAGTGCCGCCGAGGCAAACAACGACTCGCCAAAACTCAACCCCGCCACCGCTGCCAAAAGGAAAATGACAGGGTATTGCCAGACCGACCAAAGAAGGGCAAAACGCAATGGGCGGAGAAATTCCCTGAATGACGGCAGCTCAATTTCAAGGCCAACTTCAAAGAGCAGAAGCAAAAACCCCACTTTTCCCGCCGTAATCAACATTTGGGCGACGTTGTCTTTCGCAACCGGGTTGAGCAGCAGCCCGAATAGAACGAAGAACGAATATGCCAGGGCCGGGCGACCTAATTTTCTGCAAACGTCAGGCACGGCCATGAGCAGCAAAATCAGGCAGATAAAGACTTCGATATCACTCATTATTGATTTTTCCCGATATTTGACACAATTTGCATCTCTCTCACCGTAACAAGACGATTAAACACAGTGAAAGTAAAGATTGGAAGCAGGCGAAAAAGCGAATCAAAGATGCGGTTTGTCATTTCGAGACATGCCTGTATGCTTAATTCATGATTATTCAACCTGGTGAAATAATTCATGTCGTTTTCCTTCAACTTTTCGAAGGCGATTCCAAACGCCATTTTGTAGGGACCGTCGAACAATGTGAAGGGAACCTGGTTCGTGTCTCGGGCTACCAATTTATCGAGGAAACCAAATTGGGTCGCGTGGCAAATTTTGTGAAACGAGAGGATATTCGCACGAGGATCATCGCTTTAAACGGTGAATACTTGGTTGTGAATGTTTTGCCCAAAACAGTGGATATCAAAAAGATTACTTACAAATATGATGTCGCCGGCGCCATTCGGGTGACCGACGGCAGCGATTGGCATTTGGATTTGTCGCAGCTATAGGCACATTTCTGGTTCTGAATTTAAAGCATTTCCACAATCCTGCAGCGTACGCTTGCGGCCCCTACGTGGGAACGGTGTTTTCGGCCTTTGGCCGCGGTTTTGGCCCGGTCACAGGCTGCTGTGGGCATGCTCCCAGTCCGAAATCCCGCCAAAAGGCCAATAATCCAGTTCCGCATAGCTACTTCATTTCTGTCAAAGCTCTAGTGCGGTCTGCCTTGCGGGATGTATCAAGATACGCTCCGAAATATTTGCAGGCGCAGTCTGGATCCAAAGAGGCGAATATACCATGGCTGTAGTATCTTTTGAGTATCTTCCGAATCATGCAAATGGCGAATGCGATGCCAGAACAAATCCACTGAATTATGCACCTGACAATCAGGCGCACATGCTAAAAAACCCAAGAATTCAAGTGGTTCCGCGCGGCACCATCCAATGCGTCAACACATGGATTGGACTCTACGGCAGCTTGTGAGCCGGGGTTGCCGTGCTCAACGAGCAGCTGATCTGCGGCACAGAGCCGACGCTGGTCGTGGTATAAGTGCCGCCCGCAGGGCAGCCCGGGACACTGCTGTTCGCGTTCAGCTTGATGTAAGCAGAGATAGTCGCAACACCGCCGATGGTGGCTCCATTTGATTTGCCGGCTTCCAGCGCCCATTCATTGATAGCGGCATCAATCTGGCGGAGATTGTTGATGCAGGCGTTTTGCTGCGAGGTGGCACGGGCCTTGATGAAGTTGGGGATGGCAATTGCAGCCAACAGACCGATGATGGCCACCACGATCATAATTTCCACCAGCGTGAAGCCCGCCTTGCGTGAGGTTTCGCTTGTTTTCATAGGTTGTTTTCTTGTTTTGCTATGCGGCGTGAACGTCGCAACAGGCGGGTTATTTAATTATTACAAATACGTTCACTGATTGCCTGTTACTACCGCAACGGTCTGAACAGCAGCAATCGTAACACCAAATCTAACACCTGTCTGTATGACAGGTGCTAATTGGATTGTAGGAGTAATTCCTACATGATGGCGGGCACTTTAGCGAGGTTGCTGGCTCTCATGCCAGCGTATGGCATTAAAAACAAGCTCATTGATATTGGCCAGATTGAGCTTTTCCTTGATGCGGGCACAATAGGCATGAACGGTTTTGAACCCCACATTCATCTGCTCAGAGATTTGGCGGGTGCTGTAGCCACGCCCCAGCAATTGAAAGACTTCGAGTTCGCGATCACTCAATGACTCGATGGAAGCTGGCTGGCCACCGGCGCCTTGAACGTGTTTTTGCGCCAGCGCGGCATTGACGGCGTTGCTGAAATAAAGCCCGCCCTTGAGCACTGTGCGGATGGCGTCCAGCACTTTGTCGGTGGCTTCCCGTTTCATGATATAACCGGCAGCCCCGGCCCGCATGGCCCGCTCGGCATAAACCATTTCGTCGTGCATGGATAAAACAATGAGATCCACATCGGGATGAACCGCTTTGACATCCTTGATGAGTTCCAAACCGGAACCGCCCTCCAGCGAAATATCCACGACAACAATCCGGGGCGAGAGCATCCCGACCAGGCCCAGTGCCTCGCGAACGGTGCCAGCCTGGCCAGCGACCTCAAAATCAGGCTCCTCACTGATCAAGTTGGTGAGCCACTCACGCACCAGTGGATGATCGTCCACGAGTAAAATTTTAGTTTTCGTCTGCATGGTTTTCAGTGTCAGCCAGGCCCGGGTTCAAAACGCAAACCGCGCGTGCGCCGCCTGTCGGCAGATTTTGGATGTCAAACGTCGCGCCGATCATGCTGGCACGGTAGTCCATGATTCGCAATCCCATCCCATTTTTAGTCCGGGCATCCCGCGACAATCCAGCGCCGTCATCTGTAACCGAAAGCATGATGCTTTTACTTGTGGAGTCCAGCGAGATGACAATGTTGCGGGCATGGCCGTGACGGATGGCATTGCCCGCCGATTCCTGGGCGATGCGATACAAATGGATGGCTGCCTTGGGATCGGTCAGAACAACCGGCCCGGAATGTTGGAAGCGACAGGAGACGTTGAAAGCTTTGGACAGATTGGCCGCCAGATTCCGCAACGCATCCTCCAAGCCATCCGCCCCCAACTTGATGGGATGCAAGGTGCTGGCAAGATTCCGTGTCAACTCAATCGCCTCCTCCACCATGGCCACCACATGATCAGCCACGGCGGGTTCGACAACGGATTTGTTGGCCAGCTTTCTTGCCAGCACCTTGCCTGCAAGCGCCGTGGCTGTCAGATGCTGCCCCAAACTGTCGTGCAAATCATGGCCAATCCGCCTCTGCTCGGATTCTGCGATTTCCAAAAGTTCCTTCTCCAGACGTGTTCGCTCCAGGATTTCCTGCCGCAGTTTTTGCGTTCGCTGGTCCACCAGTTTCTGCAAACTGTCGCGGCTGGAAAACAAAATAATCACCATGAGAAAAACCGACAAGCGGATGCCCATGTTCCAGATCGGAGTGAGGAAATCCGCATAACGCTCTCCCGCCGCCATGTTGGCATACAGCCATACAAGCACCGATATCACAGCCATCGCAAACGCGAATCTCTGCCCCACGCGCCTCAAAACAAACAGGATGGGAAGCAGATAAAACACCAGAAAAGTGAGCTGGTATCCCGTGGCGTAATCAGCATATCCGACCACCGCCAGCAATATGAAACCACCCAAAACACCGGCGGTTTTCGATTGTGTCGTTGTATGTGAATCCATTCGCGAAAAATGTGACGTGTTTGGCAGCCGTGGACAAGCGAAAGTCATGGCGATCGCCTTTTGTCCGCCTGGCTTTGCTTCGGTTTCGCGGACAACTGCAGAGAGGATGAGACATGGCCGAATGCCACGCGGAAAAACCCGATGTCGAGGGCAAACAGGATTTCTCCTGCCTGATTATTTGACTTGGGATTTACGGAGTTTCCGAATTGTGCTCGCCCCGAGGGGGAGCAGAAGCAATAAGCCGCCGAGAATCGTGGCCGGCTCCGGAACCGAGGAATAGAGCAATTCCTGCGGAACCTGTTTGTCCGGATTGCCCTGAACTCCTAATTTCGGATCAGGAACAAGGAGGGAGTCGAGTTTAGTATAGCCGGGACCTTTGTCTGCAATTTTTACGACTGCTCCAACCCACGTCTTCGCCAGTAAGATCGCATCAGAATCGTTGCCAACTGCGGAAGTCACCTGAAATTCACCTGAGGTGTAGTTCACCTTGGTTGTCGTCCCACTACCCGAAGTGTCATAGAGCACCATCCACACCGCCAATTGCAGCGCTGCCATGTCCTCAACAGTGAACGCTGCGTTAACGGATTTGCTGCCACCCGTTCCGATGCCGCCAAGTCCGACGTCGCCATACGTGTTAAACAGTTCCGATGCCAATTGCCCTGCTTCAACGCTATCGTTCCAACCAGGGTCAATGCCCGTCGTCTTGCTGGTAATCGGGACAGCCTGATTGTCATACTGGTAAGTTGAGCCAAGATACAGGGAACCAAGGAAGTCTGTGCAGACCGAAACGTAGTTGTTGGGCAATTTGTCGTTGCTGCCTTTCGGTTGGGAAATCATGATGCCGCCGGCCAAAATATTATTGTAGGAACTGTTATTGAATTTAACGTCAAATTGGTCCAAGTCCTGATAGACAGAGGTATTCCCATCTAGGATTTTGGATGCGCCAATATTCGCATTCGCAATTTTATAGCTCACGTCCGCCTCTGCGGTTAAGACGCAACCGACCATCGCCGCCACCACAGCCAACAACCTGGTTAAATTTGAAATCATTTTTATAAAAATCGTGTGCCCATCACTTCCACCAACGATGACACTATATGACAGGCAAGGGAAGTATTCTATCCGATATGGGACATCTTTGATAGTTTTTGGGACATTGTAGAAAGCGCTCAAACCGTCCAATCACCTTAACTTTAGAGCATTTCCATCAATCCTGTAGTGTGCGCTTGCGGCCCCTGCGGGGGAACGGTGTTTTTGGCTTTTGGCCGCGTTTTGGCCCAGTCACAGGCCGCTGCGGGCATGCTCCCGGTCCAAAATCTCGCCAAAAGACCAAAAATCCCAGTTCCACATAGCAACATCATTTCTGTCAATGCTCCAGCCTTTGAAAAGCGCACCTGCGAAAGCTGCGGCAGGCAGCCGTGCATTCGGGCAAAAAACAGGCCGGTCTTTCGACCGGCCTGTCCAAAAAGAAGATTAAAGAAAACTAAAAACAATCTCCGATCAAACCGCGCGTTCTTTCCGCAAGGAACGGATGGCACCGATGCCAAACGGCAACAACATCAATGCGCCAGCGAGCATCGTTGAGGCTTCAGGAACTGGTGTGCCTATAACCAACTGGTCTTGCGCCGTACCGGGTGCACCCAAAACCATGTCGTGAACCCCGTAGGCTCCGTCGGCGCACGCATACCAAGAGGTTTGACCAAGACCAGTCGAAAGATCGGCTGTGATCCAAGAAGCCAAGTACCCGCCCTCACCCAACAGATTCCAAATGGCATTCTGCAAATCCCAAGTGGTGGAGCGTTGATTGCCGGGGGCATAAACATATCCGTCCAATGTGCCTGCGGCAAACTGGCTGTAAAGATAGGCAACACCCATGGTAATGGGAACAGGGTGGCCGGTGCCATCGTACAAGGCGGCATTACCTATCGAGCTAATCGTATATACACCGCCAGGACTGAATTCCTCATTCAATTCCGCGCAGAAGGTCTGAAAATACTGCTTACCATCCAATCCCGAATTATATCCCCAAGATCCACCATCTGTTCCAGATGAAACTGTGCCCTTAGTGGCCGATGAATAAGCATTCCAATCGACAGCCACGCCTGAAACCACTGCCCTGAATTCGCCTCCATCACCAGCACTGTATTGACTCGTGTTATCCATCATTGTAATGGACATATCGGCGAATAGATTTGGCGCTGCGAGCAGGCTTGCGGCACCAATCACTGCGTAGCATGTTTTTAGATTTTTCATATTTTTTTTGTTGTTCAATCTTCTTTTTAACTCAAGACCGGCGATCACCGCCGAACTTCCATGTAACAAGTGTCTCACATGCGGGTTTTTATACTATCCAAAATCAGGACATCTTCAGTCGCTTTTGGGACGTGAATGCCGGGTGCCAATTTCAAGGTGAAAGCCAAGGATTTCAGATGTTACTTCAACAGGCACCGGGCGGATCTCCAAAGCCCTTAAAACCGGGATTTTTGCATATGACAAACTTTCAAAGGTCCAGCGACACCAACTCCCGCCCAGGCGCGGGCTGGGGCGAGGGGAGTTGAGATTGAAGAACCGTTGGCCTCCTCACGGACTTTTTAACCACGGATGGACACAGATGGACACGGATAAAACTGCTGAAATGGAAACATTGAACATCCAACACCGGACGTCGAACATCGAATGAAGAGCGGGAATCAGTAGCCTCCTCACTCCGGCCCACCTCCTCCTATTAGGAGGAGAGGGAGTGAAAATTCGTCAAGGGCATAATCCCACTTAAGACAACAAAAAACAGGCCGGTCTTGCGACCGGCCTGCTCTCAAAAAAAGAAGAAGAAAAAACAATTCTCCAATCAAACCGCGCGTTCTTTCCGCAGGGAACGGATGGCGCCGATGCCAAACGGCAACAACATCAATGCGCCGGCGACCATGGTGCTGGCTTCGGGAACAGGAGCAGGGGTCAAAATTGCATACCCAGTATTATTTGCCCCTGTGTCATCATAAAGTTGATAATATGCACCCTCGCCGGAACCATTGCCGTAAAGGTTCAACTCGAGTGTATCACTTGGAGAGGGCCCGGTGAACAACAATCCCGGATTGGACAAAAATGGGTTGTTGGCCGGGTATACTCCATTATCATAGTAAAAATAGCCCGAAGGAGAGGTGCCATAATTCGGCGGAGTCGGGCTGCCGCCTGGGACCAAAAGGGTATAATTGCCTATTGATAAACCATCCCCTGCAGTAATCACGTCAAAAGTGGCGGCTGTGGCCTGGTATACTCCACCTCCGAGGTCGGTTGCGGTAATATCGCCAGAGGCAGTAGTAGATCCATCAGAACTGGCGTACGTTATGTTGAACAGCGTGGCGTGAGCCTGGGCCGCCATAACCAAGGCAGCCGCGATTGCTAATAGTTTTAAGCTTTTCATAATTTTGATTTCTGTTTTTTATTCTGTCTTTTTTCGTTTAAAGCCCGGCACCAACCGCCGAACTTCCATGTACCAAGTGTCTCACACACGGGTTTTTAAACTATCCTAAAACAGGACATCTTCACTCGCTTTTGGGACGTGAATGCCGGGCGCCCTTTTCAAATAAAACAGGCCATTACTGCACTGCAGCGCGGTAAAACCTTAAGGGAGAATTGGTTGCGGCGGGATCGGTGAACTGCCCGGAACCGTTGGTGAACACCAGATTGGTCAGCACCGACCAGGAAGCGGTGAGATTGGTGGTGACCTGGATTTGCAATGAAGGTCTCGCCAAACCTTTGAGGCTTATCTGGGGCGCATGGTTTGAGAACGAAACCGGCCCCAGCATGGGCGGCACAATAAGCTTCAACACCACACCATTGGTCGGGCCGCCGCCATTGGCAGTCGTGCCGTATAAATTGCCGTCACCCCCCGGTGTCCATCCCGCATACGGATTTGCCCCGTTGGTATTATTGAACGACACCAGTGTTGTCAACACGCCATTGGTTGTCATTTGGAATGCTGTTCCCAGATTGCTGCTGCCACCAGAATAAGTCGTGCCATAGAAATAGCCGTCACTCCCCAACGTCAATCCCGCGATCGGATTTGCCCCGTTGGTATTGTTGAAAGACACCAGCGTTGTCAGCACGCCGTTGGTTGTCACCCGAAAAATTGTTCCCAGACTCCTGCTGCCACCGAGGGAAGTCGTGCCGTAGAAATTGCCGTCATTACCGGAACGTCAATGTCGCCCGCGGATAAGCCCCGTTGGCATTGTTGAACGACACCAGCGAAGTCAGCACGCCGCCAGGCAGTCATCTTGAAAATGGTTCCATAGCCGCCATTCGTCCCCCCGCTGGAAGTCGTGCCATAGAGATTGCCATCGCTGCCCAACGTCAATCCTGCATGCGGATTTTCCCCGTTGGTGATGTTGAATGTCACCAGCGTCGTCAACACGCCGTTGGTTGTCACATTGAAAACTGTTCCCAGGCTGTTGCTGCCGCCGGAGTAGGTCGTGCCGTAAAAATTTCCATCACTGCCCGTTGCCAAACTTGAATACGGAAAGGCCCCGTTGGTATTGGCAAAGGACACCAGCGTGGTCAACAGTCCGCCGGTCGTCACCTTGAACACGCTTCCATAAACCCCGCTGGTTCCGCCAATGACAGTCGTGCCGTATAAATTGCCGTCACCGCCCTGCGTCAATGCTGCCTGCGAATCCGCCCCGTTCGTTCCGGCGAAGGACACCAGCGAGGTCAACAGACCGTTGGTCGTCACCTTGAAGATGGTTCCATTATCGCCATTCGTCCCCCCGCCAGTGGTGGTGCCGTAGAAATTGCCATCCTGCCCCGCGCAAAGGCCCGCAAAGGGATTGATTCCATTTGTAGGGGTGAACGCGCACAGCGCCTGCACTTGAGCAGCCTGGGCCCGGGCAGTTTGCCAGCACATCCCCGCCAGCAGGACGGCGCACAAAGAGGTGATCAGGATTTTTTTCATACGAAGCATTTTGCAGTGACAGGAACAATCATGAGCATTTGGGGGTATTTTATCACAGTTAACTGGCTGCCTGGTTTTCTGGATAATTCAGCGGCATGACAAGCTTGCTGCGCCATGGATTTTAATCTAATTCATGAGGCAGGGAATGGCAACTCAAATGCCGTTCCCGCTTGAAACAGGGCTTACACATTAAACCGGGTCTTGATTGAGTCTTCATTTTAATCTTCAGTCACCCTCCAACGGGTGCAGGGACATCTCCAAAGTTCGCAAACAAAAAGCAGGCCGGTCTTGCGACCGGCCTGCTCAAAAAGAATAATAGACAATCGCCAATCAGACTCCACGTTCTTTCCGCAGGGAACGGATGGCACCGATACCAAAGGGCAGCAACATCAATGCGCCGGCGACCATGGTGCTGGCTTCAGGAACGGGAGCAGGAGTTATAGTTGCATACCCAGTATTATAATCATATGGCGACCCATTGTCATCATAAAGTTGATATTCGGATGCACCTATGCTGAAAAGGTTCAACTCCAGAGTACCCTCTCCTGGCCCCGTGAACAACAAACCCGGATTGGACAAAAATGGGTTGCCGTCATATACACCATTATCAAAGTAAAATAAGCCTGACGGAGAAGTGCCATAATTCGGCGGAGTGGGGCTGCCGCCTGGGACCAAAAGCGTATAATCGCCAATTGATAAACCATCACTTGCACTAGACACATCAAAAGTCCCAGATGTGGCCTGGTAGACTCCACCCCCAAGGTAATTTGCGGTAATACTACCACTGGCATAAGTATTATCATCAGGACTTGTGCTGGTGTATGTTATGTTGAACAGCGTGGCGTGAGCCTGAGCCGCCACAACCAAGGCAGCGGCGATTGCTGATAGTTTTAAGTTTTTCATAATTATTCTTTCTGATTTTTATTCTGTTTTTTTCGTTTAGGAACAATCGCCAGTCAGACTCCGCGTTCTTTGCGCAGGGAACGGATGGCACCGATGCCAAAGGGCAGCAACATGAGGGCACCCGCCATGACCGTTGACGCTTCCGGCACAGGGGCGGAAGGGACAGGGACCGGCGATCCACCAATACCCACAGTTTCCCACGACAGTGCACCACCAATCGCACTTGCGAGGCCGGCAGTGGGTCCAAAATTCGACGTATATGCAACTGTTTCCATTGGCTGCGGGTTGCCCGGTCCATAAGGCTGATGGTTACCATACGTAACAGGCAAATCCCAAACAATCAAACCAGGGTATGAGGAATTAGCATCGTAGTTACCAGTTACTGTCGTGCCGAAACCTGAACCCAAATTACCATAAGCGGCCAGCGAATCCCCATAGCCATAGACATCACTCACATAACTCGCGCCGACAGTAAACGGGTTTATGGGGTAAGGGGCAAAAGCGGTGAATGAAAAAATGTAAGTGTAATCCGAGGAATTAACGTTAAAAAACACATCGTAATTCACAACGAGGGGGCTGTAAGGGGGCTGTCCACCGACAAGATCGGCACCTGTTTGACCAGTGCCTGAGTCCACCAACACCTCCAGAGTTGCCTGGGCAGCCTGCTGAGTGGCGAAAACCGCCACAGCAACCGCGCCGATTGTTAATAGATGTCTTTTCATAAAATCAATTTTTTGTTTGTCCGGCTTTCATCTTCGAACTTCTTAATGTTCACTGTCGCACGTGCGGGCATTCCAAACTATCCAAAAACTGGACATGTTCACTCTCTTTTGGGACGTGAGCTAAAACCTTTGATTCGCTCCCCATCCGACCCCACTGCATGCCCGCGCATCACCGTCAACTGGCCAAACCATCGCATCGTCCGCCTTCCGTATCTAGTGCGGGATGGGACATCTTGAATCGCATTTGGGACATGAAGAATGACTGTAAAACCGGCGTTTTCTCAATAAATATGGGTGATTGCACTTGCAAAAGCATTGCGGGATAAAACATTTCAGGCCGGTCTTTTGACCGGCCTGAATCGCACATTTTGCCCATGGAAAACCCAAAACTTCAGGGAACCATCCGCATGACATCCGTTCAGGCTATATTTAACTACCTGAATACAAACAAGTTACAGGCCGGACTTGGCCTGGTTGAAAAGAGTCTGCTCCTCGGGCAGACCGCCGGCAGCCCGGTCCAGATACGCCTTTGCCAGCGCCCTGTTGCCGTTCGCCTTGAGAATCATGCCATAATAACCTGCTGCCGAGGGTTTCTGCAGTTCCGCTGGCGGGAGTTGCTGCATCACCTTGAGAGACTCGGGATATTTACCCTGCAAGTAGAGCGAAAAGGCGTAGGTGGAGGCATAGGATGGATTCGTTGGAGCCTTTTCATAGACTTCCCGGGCCATATCGTAGGGGTTAAGCGACTGCTCCCCCAAAAGCATGGCGATCATGGCCAGATTGTTTTTTATCTCCAAATCGTTCGGATTCCGTTTGGCCATGATGTCGAATAATTCCATCAAGGAACGGGTGCGGTGCCAGGCCATCAATGCCTGGGTCAATGTGGTGGTCGCCCATTTTTCCTCCGGATATTTGTTCACCACGGTCCAAAGTAACTGTTCCGCCTCGGTATTCCATCGCCACTCCAACGCCAGGCGAAAAAGGGCGATCGTGGTGCCCTTTGTGCCGTTGACAGATTGCAGCGCCACGCCCCACTCGGCGGTTGAGGCGTCCGTCAAGCCCTGCTGGCGCAGGGCGCGGGCCATGAACGCATGGCGCATGAATTCGAGTTCGTTCCAGTTTTGCTGCTGGAGGGAACCCTGCAATCCAGCCCAGTCGCCCAAATCCAACTGGCATTGGGCGGCCAGCAAACACGCCGGCTGGTTTGTCCTGGTCTGCAACGGGAGGCTCTGCAACCAGCCTAGCGCCGCGGCTGTTGAAAGCTGCTTCATCTGCCAGTTTGCCAGGTCGAAAAGTTTGGCGGAGTTGGTTGCCGCCTCGCGCTCGAACACGGCAAGCGTGGGAGTGAATTCGTCACTATGGGTTTTCTTCAGCACATCAAGCCGCAACAATTTGTCGGCAAAAACCGAATTGTTCTGGTCCGCGAGTTCCTTCGAGAGTGCGAGGGCCGTCGGGATGTTATTGAAGCGCATGGCATCATTGACGAGTTCGCGGCGGGCCTGGCTGCAAAGGGCGGCGTTGGTTGAAGTCATGATGACCCGTTGCAGGGAGATGCGCGCCTCGGCCATGTCCAGTGCGTTGGTCCTGTGAAGGCGCACGACGGCCAGATTCATCTGCGGGAACCGGGTTTGACGGATCAAGCCGGATGGCTTCACTGAAGTGTGCCTCGGCATCATCGAGTTGCCCCTCCACCAGGGACACAGTGCCTGCGATATAATTGTAGGCGGCGGTATTTTTATCGGCCCCGGACACGCCCGCCAGGGTGTTTGAGGCCAGGGGATAATCCTGAAATATAACGGCCGCCTGCACCAGCGCCAGACGATCCTTGAAAGACTTGGGATCGAGTTCCAGAACACGCTCACGCCAGACCAAGGCGCGTTGATCGCGCACCGATTCAGTCAAATCCGCAATCATGCGGCTGGCGTCAATGTTCCGCGGATTTGTGTGCAGCACCTCCTGCAGGGAAAGGATGGTATTGCGCGCATCTCCCTTGGCAAGATATGCCCTGGCCATGGCCATTCCGTGGCTTTGCTTCCACACCTGGTAGCCGCGATAACCCGAATAACCCAGCAACAGCAAACCGACGCAGGACGAGAGAATGATGATTAGTTTACGCATAACTTTTCCGTGAATTAACTTTAAAAAATGCAGCCTCAAATTGCCGGCACAGGCCACCTCATGCTCCCCGGGTTGCCATTCGCTCAATTTTATTCCGCTCCGGATCGCAATTTCCCGGATGGCGGCCCGGCTTTCCGGCAACAAATCCGAAACAATGATGACACGGCTGACTTTCCGCCGTTCAATCAACAGCGGAAGTTCCTTGAGACCGCCCAGCACAAGAAACCCATAAACCCACTGGAAATGCAATCCTTTTTCATCATCAACAAACCCCAGTATCTGGCGTCCATCCGGATTTTTGGAGGTTGTCATCGCCCGATCCTTCAAAAACAATTGCGCGCGAACCCCCGCCCCGTACAGCACCACCCTTTCAATTTTGCCGGCCGCATCGCCCTGGCGCTTCAGCCATATGACGACTTCCTCAATGCACCGGTCAATCAATCGCGAGGTCACGATGACGGGATGGCTTATCCCCGCAACCAGCATTGCCCGGAGAAGCCATGTTGAACCTGACGCCGGATCAATGATCAGGGCGAGGCCCAGGCTGAAAATGATTCCCGTCAGCAACAGGAACAGAACCATCAACACATCACGGAGCCTGGCTCGCGGCCAATAGGTCACATAGGTGCGGGAGAGCGCGAGCAGAGAGAAAGTGGGTGTGACCCAAATCGGCAGGTCAACAAACCAGGTGTGCCAGAAATCCACCCTCTGACCCTCGACAAACCACATGATCAAGGCCAGCGAACCCGCCAGCCACGCCATGTCCCATGCCGGATAGGCCAGCGCCTTGAACGTCGAGTGCGTGGGACGGCGCAAGCCCATCAATAATGCGCTGCCGGTTTCGCGCAATTCAATGACGGCAAGCTGCCGCATCAGCACATACACCCCGGCGAGCAACGCAATCAGGAAGATGCCAGCCGCGTGCGACTGGAAAAGCATGATGGACAAGCCCAAAGACCACCAGGCCGCCATTGAGCAGATAGAGAAACGTCGCCACTCGTTTGGTGCTTAAACCGGATTGGGCCAGGCGATGATGCAGATGCTCCACGTCCGGCTGCATGATGCCGCGCCTGGCGCCGTCGTTTTTGCCGCTCACCCACGAGCGCACCGACCGCCGCCAGATCGCCAGCAGCGCGTCATAAATCGGCACGCCCAGAACCATGATGGGAATGGCCATGGATATCAGGAACGTGTTCTTGTTGAACGTTTGCAGGGAAACCACGCCCAGGGTGAACCCGATGAACATGCTGCCGGTGTCGCCCAGAAAAATGCTGGCCGGATTGAAATTATACCGCAGGAAACCAAGGCAGGCGCCGATGAAACCGAGGAGGAGCAGCACCTCCCCGGGAATCTGCTGCATCAGCAATATGCCGCACAACCCCACGGCGGAAATGATCGCCAGGCCGGATGCCAGCCCATCCAGCCCGTCAATCAGGTTGAAAGCATTGATGATGGCAACCAGCCAGACCACCACGAGCGCACAATCCACCGGTGCCGGAAGATCGTATCCCAATAGCTGGCCAAACCGGGTTCCGGAAAACCACATGATCAGGGCGGCGGCCACCTGTCCGCCGAGCTTGATCAACGGCCTCATCCCGCGAACATCATCAATCACCCCGACCACCAGCAAAACCAGTGATGCCAGGGCAAATTTCTGCCACCAGACAAAATCAAGCGCCCCGGCCAGCTGCGGTCCGGGAAACAACACCGCCACCAGGCAGGCGGCGTGAACCCCCAAAACCACCGCCAGCCCGCCGCCGCGGGCGGTCGGCCGTTTATGCGGCCGCCGTGCGTCGGGCAGGTCAACCACCCCAAACCGGATGGCCATCCCCCGCACCGCCGGCGTGAGCAGGTAGGTCACGACCAGGCCGACCAGAAAGACCATGATATATTTGTCAAGGTCACCAAACATAGGCAATGCGTGTATTCAAAATGGATGTCGGGTGTGTCCGGCGTCAAGTCTTGCGGCCCATTGATTCCACCAGGGTCAACAAAGCGCGGCAACAAGGTCGCCTGTGAAAATTGAGTTTCAATTTCGTCCGGCGGCCGGCGGTCATGACCGGCGCTCTCCTGCCGCAATTGATGAATCTGTCTTGACCAGTTCCCCGATGGCGCCATGCCTGACGCCCACCCACGGATGGCGCTGACTTTAATCCGGTGAGGATTTCCGTGACATGGCTCGGCTCCGGCCCGATGTATATCACCGGCGCACCCACGGTCAGCATGTTATAAATCTTGCTCGGATGCACCAGCCCCAACATGGCGTCGCCCATCACGACGACATGCGCGTCCGCCGCCGACAGCGAGGCGGACAATTTGTCCAGTGGTTGATACGGCAGGCAGAGGGCGTTTGGGGTTTTTGCGGCCCATTTTTTTACGCGCGAAAACTCGCTGCCGCCGCCGATGAAACAAAAGACGATGTCCGCTTCCCCGCGCAGTTGATCCGCCGCCTGCATCAATGTGTCCAGCGGATGCACCGGGCTGTGGTTGCCGGAATACATCACCACGTATTTGCCGGCAAGGCCATGCGCCGCACGAAACGCCTCGCGGCCCGCCGCGTCAAATGTCACCTGCCGGTCCTGCGACCACGGCGGAATCACGGCGACTTTTTCCGCGGCGATTTGCTTCGCCACAATGCGGTCGCGCATGAACCGGTCAAGCGCGATGATGCCGTCCGCGCGGCGCAGGCTGAACCGGGAAAGGCGCTCCAGAAATTTTGCCGTGAACGAATCCGCCCGCAGCCAGCCGGCGGCGATGGCCTCGTCCGGGTTGAAATCCATGACCCAGTAGATGAACCGCGCCCGCCACAATTTCGCCCGCCATGCGCCTAGAAAGGAAATCAGCGGCGGCGTGGTCAGGGCCACCACCACGTCGTGCCGCGGCAGGAACAGCAGCCGGATGCAACTGGAAAAAAGAAAGCTGGCAAAGTCCGCCGCGCGCCGCCATTTGGCGCCCTTGCCGAAGCGCGTGGAAAAAACACGGAGAATCTTCACGCCGCGCCAGGTCTCGCGCGCCGGGAAAATGGTTTCGGGATGCTCATACGCCTGCCGGCTGCTCACCACGGTGACCTCGTGGCCCCGCTCCGCCAGCGCCGCCGCCAAATCGCTCAAATATTGGGCGGTGGCAACGACATCGGGATAAAAAACCTGGTTGAGCAGGAGGATTTTCACGTCAAATCACGCTAGACAATCTTCCGGCGGATTTTCAACTGGATGGCTCCGGAAACCGGCTGCCCGCTGACCAGCACCAGATAACCGCCGCCGCCCGCTCCGGACAATTTCCAGCCCAGCGAAATCCTTCCATATTCCCGGATCATTTCCTTGATGCCGGGATTGGTCATTTGGGGGAACATCGCAATCTGCGCCTCATACGAGGCCCGGAACTGGCGGCCAAATTCCGCGAGGTTCATTGTGTGGATCGCGTTCCAGCAACCGTCCGCCGCGGCGGCCAGGGCGCGGACTTTGGCCGGCGTGATGCTTCTGCCCTTGAATACATCAAAACCGGACGGGCGCGGACCCAGCGGGACCAGATACAAATGCCGCTCAATCCAGGAGAGAATCTTTTCGTCGTGACGGGAGGTGATTTTTTTCGGCCAGTATTCGCCGCAATAATCAAGCCGGTTCAAGCCCGGAAAGACGATTCCAATGGCATCCTGCGAACCGGCAAAAATCTGCGTGCCGGGCGGATTTTCGAACGCGAAGAGCGTTTTGGCGAGCGTCTCGCGGTTGCCTTCCGGCAAGTCCGTCTGCCAGAGTTCAATGGCGCGCCGACGGGAACTGGAGGCCATGCCGCTGCGCTCGTTGAATTCCATCACCGGCTCCAGCGAAATGGTCAGCACCGCGCCCGCGCCGTGTTTGGAAACAAAAGGCTGGTCCAGCCAGCCGCCCGCAAGGTCCAGCCGGTAGGGAACCAGGCATTCCTTGCGCAGGCTGGTCGTGGAGCGCACCGGCAGGTTCGCCTGCGGGAGCCGCTTCAAGACGACATATTGGATGCCCAGCTTGCGACACAGTTTGGCCTTGGCCGGCGTGTTACCATCTTCGTTCACGATGAAAATGTCCGGCGACACATGCTTCAATTCGCCCAGGAAATCCATGATGCCCGAGCCGCTGTTGATGTGGCATGCCTTGACGTGCCGCAATGATTCGAGCAGATATTTTCGTTCCGACTGGGTGTTGACCGGTGCGCGCCCCTTCAAATCCCGGATCGTCTGGTCCGAGCCGAGGGCGACATAAACATCGCCGTAGCCCGCGGCCTCCTCCAAAAAACGGACATGCCCGCTGTGCAGCATGTCAAAGCAGCCGCTGACGAAAACTTTTTTCTTTTTCATGGATGCATGGAGACGTGATCCGTGCGGCTTATTTTTTGGGGATTATGTCCGTTCACGGAAACTTCCCTCGCCCCGCCCAAGCGGGGAGAGGGTCAGGGAGAGGGGTTCGTAATTTCATAATTATATCACAGCTCCTCACCCCGGCCCTCTCCTCGTTTAGCGAGGAGAGGGAGAAAATGTCAACGTATCCTTCCGTCAAAGGCATAATTCCATTATTTTTCCACTTTGATTATCTTGTCCAGCTGGCGCACCAATGCCTGTTTGGCCACATCGGGGTTGTCATAGCCTGTGATGATGATTTCCAGCACCTTCTGCCCTTTGTTGCCCCTGCCCGCCCAGATGCCGCGGATGAGATTGTATCGCGACGATTCATCCGCCGTGTAGGTGTCCTTGCCCATGCCTGCCTGCCAGTGGCATTGATAGACTTGCAGCGGGCCGACGGAGCTGTCAAAAACGTAGTGGCGCATCGGCAATTCCACGCCGTTCACTTCCAACAGCATCAGCTCCGGCCCCGAGGTCAACTTAAACCCGCTCGCCGTGATGCAAATATCAGGCGTGTGCCGCTTGGCCAGGTAACCCGCAACCCGTCCCGGCAGCCAGTTGTAGTAAAAGGCCTGCCACATCGTGCCGTCCGGCTCCTGCCATTGCCCCTGCTGCCCCTGGTCAAAACGAAGCAAAGTATGCTCGTCCACAGTCAGTGGCACATCTTTATAGGTGGGATTGGTCACTGGAAAATTCACCGTCCATGACGGACCGGGTTTCAAATGTGATTCACGAATCGAATACCAAAGCCCCACCCCGCTCTCGACCACCACCAGCCAGACGATCAAAATGATGCCGAGACGATTCATCCGCCGCCGGGCTTTGTCGCCGTTGTCATCAACCATCGGGCGACGTCTGTGGCCGCCGCCGTTTTTTCCTTGGGCGGAACATTCCCGCGGCTCAACAACCAGCCCGCGCCCCATAGCAAGGCGGTGCAAATCAGCAAAATCGTCATGCCCGCTTCGTCATGATATTCAGCAATGGCGCCGATGCCTTTTTCTGCCGCTATCCAGGTGAGCAGAGAGGTGCGGCACACATTCAGCATCATCGCCAGTGCAAAGCTGATGGGTATCAGCAACAGCCGCCGCCGCCAGCTGAACATATAAAATTCACCCAGAAAAAGCGAAATCATCAGGCTGGATTGAATGGATCGGATGCCGCTGCAGGCGTCATTGATGCCGACCATTCCCGTGCTGACTTCAATCAGGTTGCCATGCTGGATCGCCGGCACGCCCAGAATTCCCATCACATTCACCACCAGTCGCGGCATTGATGCGGCTCAATCCCTGGATGATGGGATGCTCAAAGAGCGTGGGCCACGGAATCGCCACCAAAAAGAATGCCACCGGAAATGCGGCCTGCCTCAACCAGCCTTTGCCGCCGGCCAGATAAACGGCGTAGAGGGTCAACCCGACTATTTGAACGGCCAGCGACCATTGGATGGGCCGCCATTCCGGCGTTGCCTCTTCAACCAGCCGGGTGGGCAGGTAAAGAAACGTGAGCAGGCCGCAAACCAATATCGCCAGCCACGGATTCCCGGCCGCCGACCTGCACGGACGGCCCCCAAGATGTTGCCAGCGGCGGAGCAGCAGTCCAATCACCAGCAGCGGGACGACCAGGCCATAGCTATATTGCGGGTTCGTTGACCATTCCAGCCGGAGATTGTTGATCAGATGGAACCAGAGATAGCCCAAGGGCAAGACCAGCAAACGCCCATTCAGGACGACTGATTTTTCGCGGAGCTGGTTGTCCGGCAACGGATGGATGCCGCGCCGGATGATTGTTCAGGATTGGCCATGTTTGATGTTGGTTTGTAAAATGTAGTGTCAAGAAATGACGCGCTGCTTCACCAGCACGGCCGGATTGCCCCGATAAATTCCATTGGGCGGCCAGGTCTTTTGTGGCCACGGATCCCGCCGTCAAAACCGCATGGGATCCCATCGTCACCCCCGGGCCGACCCAGCAGCCGGCCCCGATCCAGACGCCGTCCTCCACCTTGATCGGCCGGGTGATCAAATCAAATGTGGTTTTTTTGTAATCATGGCTGCCGGTGCAAAGAAAGGCGCGCTGGGAAATGGAGACGTTGTTCCCGATGACCACGCGCTCAAGATTCAGCAGCCAGCACTCCTCACCCAGCCAGACATGATTCCCGACCGTCAACTTCCACGGGAAAGTGATTTTGACCTGCGGCTTGATGGTCACATTGCTTCCGATGTCCGCCCCGAACGCACGCAGCACCGCCCGTTTTAACGCGGAAAAACTGAACGGACAAAGTCGGAACAAGACCAGGCTGACAACCAGCCACAGGCCCTCCTTCACCACGCCCGCGCCACGGTCAAACTTTCCCGTTGAAAAGCGCGACAAATCCACAGGCAACGAGCGGCTTTCCGATTCAAGAGCGGATGGGCCGACGCCGTGCTTGGGTTGTGGTTCGCTCATGCTTTATATCACTACCTCGGATGCGACTTTAAGTACAATCAACTCCGGCGTCACGTCTTATGTAAAAATCTCCGCCGGTGGCAGGGCGAAGTTTCACTTGCGTAACTTTGCCGGCTCACCAACCATGCAGACGTCATTTATGGCTAAACGCGCGCTCATCACCGGTATCACGGGACAGGACGGTTCTTACTTGACGGAACTGCTCCTGTCGAAAGGCTACGAGGTTCACGGCATCATCCGCCGCGCCAGCACGTTCAACACATCGAGGCTCGAACATATTTATGCCGATCCTCACGTTGAAAAAGCCGCGTTGAAATTGCATTACGGCGACTTGAGCGATGCCAGCGCGCTGTCGCGGTTGATTGGAAAGATTGCGCCTGACGAAATCTACAATCTCGCAGCGCAAAGCCATGTGCGCGTGAGCTTCGACAGCCCGGAATACACCACGGATATCACGGCGACGGGCGCGGTGCGGTTGCTGGAGGCCATTCGCGAAACGGGCATCAAGCCGCGGTTTTACCAGGCGTCGTCGAGCGAGATGTTCGGGAAGGTGCACGATATACCGCAGCGCGAGACCACGCCGTTTTATCCGCGCAGCCCCTATGGCTGCGCCAAGGTTTACGCACACTGGATCACGGTGAATTACCGCGAATCGTATGGCCTGTTTGCCTGCAGCGGCATTTTGTTCAATCACGAATCTCCGCGCCGCGGCGAAACATTTGTCACGCGCAAAATCACCCGCGCCGTGGCGCATATCAAGGCCGGTTTGCAGCAAAAACTCTTTCTCGGCAATCTCGATGCCAAGCGCGACTGGGGTTACGCAAAGGAATATGTCGAGGCGATGTGGCTCATGCTGCAGCAGGACCAGCCGGACGATTATGTGATCGCCACCAACGAAACCCACAGCGTGCGGGAATTTCTGGAAGTCGCCTTCGCCCACGCCGGCCTGGATTGGCAGAAACACGTTGAGATTGACCCGAATTATTTCCGCCCCGCCGAAGTGGACATCCTCATCGGCGATTATTCCAAAGCCAGGCAGAAACTCGGCTGGGAACCGAAGACGACGTTCAAGGCGCTCGCCCGGCTGATGGTGGACGCCGACGTGAAGCTGGTGCAAGACCACCTGTCCGGCAAGGGCCGCGTCGCAAGCTGAATCATCCCGGCTGCTTGGCCAGAAAATCCCCGTAGGCCAGCCGGATGCCGGTTTCCAAATTCACCTGCGGCCCCCAGCCCAGCGCGAACAGGCGTGAACTGTCCATCAGTTTTCGCGGCGTGCCGTCGGGTTTCGATTTGTCCCAGACGATTTCACCGGGGAAGCCGATGATGCGTTTCACCAGTTCCGACAATTCGCGGATGGTGATTTCACTGCCGCTGCCGACATTGATGAACTGTTCCTCGCTGTAATTCTGCATCAGGAAAACGCACGCGCCGGCCAGGTCATCCGCATATAAAAATTCCCGCAACGGCGCGCCGGTCCCCCAGCAGGTGACGGTCGCGGCGGAACTTGTTTTTGCGTCATGAAATTTGCGTATCAACGCCGGCAGCACATGGGACGTCTGCAAATCATAATTGTCGTTCGGCCCATACATGTTCGTCGGCATGGCGCTGATGAAATCGCATCCATATTGCCGGCGATACGCCTGGCAAAGTTTGATGCCGGCGATTTTTGCGACGGCATACCATTGGTTCGTCGGCTCCAGTTCGCCGGTGAGCAGATAATCTTCCTTCAGGGGCTGCGGCGCGAGCTTGGGATAAATACAGGAGCTGCCAAGAAACAAAAGTTTCCGCACCCCGGCCAGCCTGGCGGCTTGGATCAAATTGTTCTGAATCTGTAAATTTTCAAAAAGAAACGCCGCCGGCTGCGTGTTGTTCGCGTGAATGCCGCCGACCTTGGCTGCGGCAATGAAAACAAACTCCGGCTTTGCTTCCGCGAAAAAATTCTGGACGGCGGATGCGTCCAGCAAATTGACTTCCCGCTGTCTCCGGCCGATGAGATTTTTGAATCCCTGCCGTTGCAGCTCGCGCCAGATGGCGCTGCCCACCAACCCATGGTGGCCGGCCACATAAACGCGCGAGTTTTCGTTCATCAACATGGGCGGCCTTTACACACGGACTGCCGGGCGAAACCGGATTGCTCGAAAACTGTCTTTGATCGCAGCTCGCTCATTTCCTGACAAATAGTAACCGGTTCAAGGCAAAAAGCCATCAAGCATCGGATTTCTTTCGTGTCTTTCGTGTCTTTCGCGGTTAAAAATCCGTGTTAATCCGTGTTAATCCGTGGTAGAAAATTTCTGCTTTCTGCTTTCCCCATTTCTGCTTTATCTCCCCTCTTCGCTTTAGTGATTAGCGTCCATTAGCGGTTAAAAGCTGTCCGCTTTCAGCTTCGTGCTTGGTTGGGGACTCCATATTGTGGAGGCTCTTCATTCGATGTTCGATGTTCAAAGTTCGATGTTCGATGTTTTCCATTTCAGCGGCTTTATCCGTGTCCATCCGTGTTAATCCGTGGTTAATTAGCGTTCATTAGCGTCCATTAGCGGTTAAAACCTTCCAGCAACTGGCATTCCGGGCTCCAGAACCACGCGCGAAACAACAGCACATCGCCCTGCCGCCGGGCGGCATCAATCTTGTCCCGGTCACCGGAATCGTCGCTGATATATAAAACCTGAAAAGATTCCGGGAACAGTTTCCGCGCCAATCCACCGGTCACTGGCGGGTCACCCTTGTGCAAGGCGGCATAGGGGGCGCTGAACGCCGAGTAAGGCAGGTAATGATGTTCGGGAATCAGGAGGATGCCGGGCCGTTGCTCCGCCAGACGGCGCAGTTGCCATGCCTCATCGGGCCGCCGGATCCCGCCGTTCGAATCAACATAGAAAATCGTGGCATCCCAGCGTGTGCGGGCATAATCAATTTTCTCGAGCAATATCCTCTTGATATCGAGCACCTGCGTTTGCCGGGGCTGCCCGTTGACGAAAACCAATTGTTGCGGGCGGACCGTCAACCCGACCCGCAACCCGGCGCCCCGCAGCCGTCCGAAGAACTCATCCGCCACCGGCGCCATTTCCGGCGCCAGGCGGCCCAGCAAACGGGGATCACCGACGTAAGTGATCTTATGCGGAGACTCTTCACCCTCCAGGTCCCAGACAACGACACCCTGCGCTCCCGTCCGTTTCAGGATGGCGATGCTGCGGTCGGTGTAATCCAGCAGCGCCTTGCGGAACCGTTGCGGGCCATCCGGCCCCGTGACATCCAGGCTTGGGTCATTGAACCAGCCTCGCGGATTTGTTTTAGAAGAGTGATAATTTGATGCCAGCATCAAGACCCCGATTGGTCGGCGATCCGGCCAGTGAAGGCTCGGCGTCGGGTCAATCCACACCCTTGCCACGGCAATCGCAGCCACCAGGACCACGACACAAGCGACAGATCGGAAAATGCGCCTTACGCGCCGTCTTTTCATGGATTCGCCGCATGTGGGCAACTTCGGGACATTGCGTGTTGTCTCGTTTTGTTTGGAGTTCCGCGTTCACGCGGCTTGGGACCACCTGAAGGCGGAGTCAGTAGTCGGTAGTCGGTAGTCGGTAGTCAGTGGTTAGTTGTTGAATGTTGATGGTTGATGGTTGGTAGTTAATTAGCGTTCATCAGCGTCCATTAGCGGTTAAAAGCTGCCCGATTTCTTTCGTGTCTTTCGTGTCTTTCGCGGTTAAAAATCCGTGTCCATCCGTGTTAATCCGTGGTAGAAAATTTCTGCTTTCTGCTTTCCCCATTTCTGCATTATCTCCCATCTCCTATCTCCCATCTCCCATCTTCCATCTCCTGTCTTTACTCCCAGACGCAACCCGGTTTTGGCCCGCCACCCAAAATCCATTCCTGGACCGCCAGCAATTGTCCCGCCACCCGCGACCAGGTGAACCGCTCCACCACCAGATCATGTCCCCGGCTGCCCATCGCCATCCGCTCCGCGTCGGCCATCCGCTGAAGCTCGTTCAGTCCCGCAACCAGGCCGGCCTCGGTCGTTTCCACCTTGAGCGCCGCACCGGCTTGAAACCCTTCCGGAAGATTGCATTCCGGCGTCATGACGACCGGCTTGGAATTGGCCCACGCCTCCAGCACCACCATCGGCAAACCCTCGCTGAACGAAGGCAGGACAAACGCATCACAATGACGATAACACGCCGCCTTCGCCGCGTTGAATTGAGGTCCCAAGAAAAGCAGGGAGATTGGAGATGGAAGATTGGAGATGGAAGATTTGAGATTGGAGTTGGGAGCTTGGAGATTTCCAATTTCTACTTTCTGCTTTCTACTTTCTGCTTTCCCAATTTCTGCTTTTTCCCCGCTCCCATCCTTCCACGCCAGACCCAGTTCCGTCGCCAATTGTTTCAGCTCCTGCTCATGCCCGCCTTGATCCCAGCCGGCAATGGCTAAGAGCCAGTCTTCCGATTTACGATTTACGATATCCGATTTACGATTTTTTGCCCATGCCCGAAGCAAATTGACCAGTCCTTTCTTCGGATGAATCCTGCCCAGATAGAGCAGCACCTTTCTTCCCGATTCAACGACCCCTTGCCACGGCGCATTGCTCTGGCGGCTGGCTCCTGGCTCCTGACTCCCATCTTCCATCTTCCATCTTCCATCTCCCATCTCCTGACTTCCAATTTCCGGCAGGTCAATTCCGTTGGGGATGACTGCAATATCGTTTTTGAGTCCAAGCTGGCGGATGGATTGCGCCTCGGACTCGCACAATGCGCGAAGACAGCGCGCACCGCGCAAATTTTCCCGCTCGAACAAGCACCATGCGATCTGTTTTTTCCAGCGCGAATTTTTCATCGCCCACGGGTCGAGCATGCCATGCGGGGAAATGAGATAAGGCCGCTTTTTTCCACGGCTATAATTTCTGGCGGCGATGCCGGGATAAAGCCAGAGACCGTGGGTATGGCTGATGTCCGGCGCAAAGTCGTTTAATTCTTCAAGAAATTTTGGCGAACGGCCTATCAGCCCCGGCCACGATGGTTTGAAAGCCGCGACCGGCACAGGGTTCCATGCCGTGAGGTCGGCGTCAGTGGATTCATCCCACAAGCCGAACACCTTCACCGCCATGCCCTGCTTGAGTTGCGACTGGGCCAGCCGCGACACCGCGTCAAAAAGGCCGCCTGCCTTCCGCGAAACCGAGCCTGTCAGATGCGCCGACTTGATCATTTAAAAGGCAAAAGCTGAAACGCTGAAATACTGAAATCGGACAAAGACCACGGACAGCCTTTTATCCGCTAATTTACGCCAATAAACGCTAATTACTATTAACTACCGACTACTGACATACTGAAAATCTGAAATACTGAAACACTGACAAGCTGAAATTTTTAACCACGGATAAACACGGATGGACACGGATTTTAACCGCGAAATTGGCTTCCCAAGCCTCCACAATATGGAGTCCCCAAATTTGAATATTCGCTAACGCGAACTGTGGTCACTAAATACACAAAAGAAAATCGGCTACAGTTTTTAACCGCTAATTGACGCTAATGAACGCCAATTAACTATTGACCACGAACAACGAGACAACGAGACAACGGACTACTGACATTCTGAAAATCTGAAGTGCTGAATTTTTTTTATCACGGATGGGAAAGCGGGGAGCGGGGAGCATGGAGCTTGGAACAGGGAGCCACAAGCTAAGAGCAGGGAGCATGTTTGGCGTGTGCCATTTTGGCGCTAACTGCCGAAATATAAAACTTTACCTTTTCTTTACCAGACCTGAGGCGAATCGTCGTAAGTGGTTGATAGAGCACTCAAAACTTTACCTTTTCTTTACCAAAAAAAAGTTTTTCATGGTAAAGTTCCTGTTGGCATCCAGCGAGAATGCCAAGCCTCCTTACGTCGTCTCCTACAGGCTGAAAACTTGACCGGTTTTTAACACAACGACGCGGAGATTGCAAAGAACGGAAAGAGTTTGACGTGAATTGCGCGAATTTCAAGAATTATTTTTTGCCACGATAAAACACAAATGGTTTGACGCGAATTGGGCTTCCCAAGCCTCCACTACTGAAAAGAAGAAATCGGGAAAGCATTTCAAATGTCTCTCCGTGATCAGGCGGATAAAATACGGCGGGCATAGGCATCCACCCGGTCGCAAATGGCATCGAAGACCGGTTTTTGTTCGCGGCAATAAGCTAAAATTTCAGCCGCCTTCGCGCCGACGTAATCATGTGCAATGATGTTGCGCACGTCCTTCATTTCGCGCAAAACTCCAGCCTGCCCCACAAAACCGCGCTTCTCGGCGCGGTTGATCATGTCCAGCAATGTGCCTTCGGATTTCAACTCCACGCGGTCCAGGCTGCGAAGAACCTTGTTGACGAGCAAATCCACCGAACGCGCGAAACGTCCCGTAAACGCCTCGGCGCTTTCCAATTGTTTTTCAGTCGCGCCTTTCAAGGTGTCCGGCAGTCCGGCAACCTGCTGGAAGGAATAATCCAGATGCTTTCTGGCATCGGCCAGTTCCGCCAAACCTTGTTCGAGCAGGCGCAAGGCATGATCCCCTTTCATAATTTTATTCCCGTTTCCTGCGCCATGGCCGCCAGCGGTTCGTCCATTTGATCCGGCCGCCGCACCAGCAAATCCAGTTGCTGCCAGCCGATGCGATCCAGAATCCGGATGCGCAATCGCAACACCTCACGAAAACCAAGCTTGTCCGATACCACCAGCAAATCTATATCACCCCCGCGCGCTGCATCATCGGCGCGCGAACCGAAGAGATAAATTTCCGCCGCCGGGTCAGATTGCCGGACTTCTTCCCGGATCGCCTTCAACTGGTTCGCTTCAAGCCGCATGGTGATAATGTTTCAAAAAATCCCGGAGTCGTCAATTCGCACGGTTGCTCAAAACAGAAAGCTGAAACAAATATTCATTTCTCAATTTCCCGATTTCAGCTTTTCAGCGTCTTTCCACCGCTACCGACCACTGACCACGGACAACTGGACTACTGACTTCCATCTCCAATCTTCCATCTTCGCGCTTTTTTAATTTCTCAATTTCTGCTTTCTATTTTGGGATCATCCTCAACAACATCCAATCCAGCGCACCGAAACGCGGACGCGGATTTTTCAGGGCCACGGCAACCGCGTCGCGCAGTCCGTTCGCAAAACGGTCAGGTCCCCAGTTGGAGATGATGCGCCGGCTTGCAGCGCCGAAATCGGAACTCGGAAATTTTGAATCCGAAACACGCAGCATCAGTTGTGCAAGTTGTTCGACGTTACAGGGATCAAATTGAAATCCATTCACACCCTCCTGCACCAAATCCTGTGCGCAGCCGCACCGGTTCGAGACCAGCACCGGCAGGCCAGATGCCATCGCCTCATTCACAACCAGACCCCACTGTTCCGTGGTGCTCGCGTGGACAAATGCGCCCGCCAACCCGAAATACACCGGCAGTTCGTCATACTGCTTGAAACCGGGCAGTAGCACGTGGTCGTGCAAGCCAAGCGAAGATAGAAGATGGAAGATGGAAGATCGCAGTGGTCCATCGCCCAGCAACACAAGCGGCCAGGGGTCGCTCTGGCTCCCATCTCCCATCTCCCTGCTCCCTGCTCCCAGTTCCTGACTACTGACCACTGACCTCTGACCACTGACTACTGCTTTGTGTTCTTCGCACAAAGTGCGATACCTCGCATACGCCTCAATCAACCGCGTCAAATTCTTCTTCTCAATAAAACGCGCACTCGCCAGGAAGAAGGGCGAAGGTGGAAGATGGGAGATGGAAGATGGAAGATTGGAGAACGGAGATGGTAGGGGCGTGACGGACTTTTCATCTTCTATCTTCAAACTTCTATCTCCTATCTCCAATCTCCCTGCTCCCTGCTCCCTGCTCCTTGCTTCTGCGGCCTTCGCCGCAAAATACTCATTATCCACAATATCGTAGCCCTTGAAAATTCGATCGCTTGGCAATCCAAGCTGGGCGAGATAATCCGCGTGTGCCGTGCCGCCGACCAGCCCGGCGGAATTCAACTTCACCAGCCGGCTTTTTATCCATTCCTTCCAGGCAACCCGCCGTTCATCCCAGGCCGTGCTTTCGGACATCACAATCGTCGGGGTGTTCGTTTCCACACACCACCAAAGCGCGCTGAAGGCATCAGTGGATGACCAGCCGTTTACTACAACCACTTGCGGTTTGATCTCATCCAGCGCATGCCGGATTTTGCTTTGAAGTTCCCGCTTCCACTGCCGGTCGCCGGACTCGCGCTCTGTCAGCGTGATCCGCGTGAAGGCCGCCGCCCCCTCCACTTTGGCCCATGCATAAGTGTCCTCCATGGCGCAGGCTTCCAGTCCCCAAACCGACATCAACCGTCCGGCGGCATTCAGGCGCGCATGATGATACGGGCCGAAACGTTGGAACAAGACGGCAACCTTGGTTGCTGCATTCACGATTTTTAACCGCTAATGGACGCTAATTATCTACTGACTACTAACATTCTTAAAATCTGAAATGCTGAAATTTTTAACCACGGATGAACACGGATGAACACGGATTTTTAACCACGAAAGACACGAAACACACAAAAAATCGGCTACAGCTTTTAACCGCTAATGGACGCTAAAAATGTTCAACCACGGATGGACACGGATTAACACGGATTTTTAACCGCGAAATATACTAAATACACAAAAAAAATCGGCTACACTTTTTAACCGCTAATGGACGCTAATAAACGCTAATTAACCACGGACTACTAACATTCTTAAAATCTGAAATGCTGAAATGCTGAATTTTTTAACCACGAAACACACTAAATACACAAAACTTTAGACACGAATTTCACGAATTGGTTTAGCCGCAAAAGAGCACAAGAAACGCATAAAGCTGAAGGACTACCGACTACCGACTACTGACTACTGACTACTGACTACTGACTACTGACTTTCAACTTCCAACTTTCAACTCTCAACTTTCAATTTGTCAACTTTCCACCTTCCCCTCCATTGGATGTTCGGCGTTCGATGTTCGATGTTCGATGTTCTGACTGCCCCCTTCCATCTCCCATCTCCCATCTCCCATCTCCCATCTCCCATCTTCTATCTCCTAGTTTTCAGCATGTCAGCTTTTCAGAATTTCAGCGTTTCCGTTTTACAAACCCTCCCCCAGCCTGCCGCCGCACAAAGGGCAAAGCCTGGCCGGTGACCGGGCGCGGCTGCCCGGCCGGTTGAGCCGCCACGGGGGCCGGAGCCGGCCTGTCACCTTGTTGTGGCCGATGCCGATCCAGCCACCAGACAGCCAGTGCGCCGAATATAAATGGATACAGTGTGATAAGCGTGATGTCACGGCCCAGATTGAATGTAAGGATGATTCCCAAGGCATACAGGGGCAGGCGCCCCAGCGCATGGATGTTCAAGTCCAACCGGGCCAGCGCCGTCACCCAAAGACACATCAGCAGCGCCGCCGCCATCGGGCCAAAAAAACGGCCGAAGTTGACCACGCCCTGCCCGATGAAACCGGTGGAAACGGTGGCAACAATTACCGTCCCGCTCGCTCCGCCATATTGCATCCCCCGGGCGATGGCGTAGTCCAACCCGATCAACGGTTTGCCGGGCCAGATGGCGCGCGGAATCGGATTCACCAGCTCCGCGAAATAGCGCTGGCCCCAATTGACTTTATAGGTGCCGTTGTCTATGAAGGTGCTCACCCAGCACAGTTCCTCAAACATGTTCAATCCCTCGTTGTGAACCTTTTTTTGGGCGGCAAGATCCAGTCCCTTTTGTTCAAAGGCGGTGGTGATGTTCGACGTGCCGCGGTTGGCGATGACAAATTTCATCCAGACATTGAGCGCAAGAAAGACCGCCAGCAGCACCACGACTTTTTTCCACATCCCGCCACGCAGCCGCAGAAACACCCAGCTCAACACCGCCGGGATAATTATCGCCAGCATCGAGTTACGCGTGCGGTCAAAAATGAAATAGGGCCATGTCAGCATGACCAAAAGCAGGGCGCAGTTGCGGATGCGCCGGTCCGTGGCCAAAGCCGCCACCACGCCGAACATCGCAGCGACCAGCAGTTCCAGATAGACGGCAAGGATTGACAGGAAATCAAGGCCGACCCCGGTCCGTCCATGGACCCATGGGCTAGCACTGTGACCCAGAAACGGAAACAGGTAGAAGATGACTTCCGCCTTGAGGATGACAATGGCAATCAAAAATAAGATGACCCAGACCGAGGCGCAACCCTTCAACAGCACGTTCAATGATTTTTGCAGTTCCGGCTGGTCCACGCCATGTTTGAACATTTGCAACACGCCGCTGCTGCGTTGCAGGTAGCGTTGATTGAGCCGCTGATGGATGCGCGGCGTCATCACAAGAAAAACCGTCAGGAACCAGGCCACCTGCCACCAGGCATTTTCCAGGGTGATGGAATCGAACATTACGAAATGGCGATGGGCGTAATCATTGTAGAAGGCATCGCCCACATACCAGGCAGCCGCGGTGGCCAGCACCACCAGCATGGGCAGCCCGATGCCATTATTCATCTGCTTGAACGACCAGACCCCGCCCCCGACGAGCAGAGCCATCACCACCCAGAAAGAGAGGGGTAAGACTGACAATGTCTCAGACATTGAAAACAAAGCAGAAAGTAGAAATTAGGAAAGCAGAAACTAACAAGTCAAACGCCGAAACACAACTTCCTAAAAAGCAGAAATCGGGAAAATTGAAATAAAGTCCACCACGCAGAAAGAGAGCGGCAAGATGGACAATGTATCGGACATTGAAAACAAAGTAGAAAGTAGAAATTAGGAAAGCAGAAATTAACAAATCGAAAGCTGAAATTGATTTCTGTTTTCTCATTTCTCAATCTCTACTTTCATTTTTAGCTCTTGCCTTTGGTTTTGTTGATCATCGTGGTCATTATCGCCATGAGTTCATCAGCTTCTTTCTCCAATGGCAGCGTCGCTGTTGGGGCAATTCCACATTCTTCACGGAGCAATTCCAGCCAGAGCGCCGACTCGTCGGATTCCTGCAAGGAGCCGCCCAGTTTGGAAATAAATTCTTCATCTGATCTTGCCCGCGAAGCCTCGCGGGTTTGGGCCGCCACGGAAGTTCCAGAACGCAACAACTGCTTGCCAAGCACGCGCACTTCCTCCCTGCTTTTCGGAAGTTTGACAAATAGACGAATTACCTTTGCCGCAAAAGCCTTTGTGCGATTCCTAAATTCGGTTGAGAGTCGTCCTTGATTCATTGTTTTTACTTTCTAATTTCGATTTTTGTTTTGATTTTTTGCTTTCTGTTTTCAACTTTTGTCATTTCTGCTTTCTACTTTCCTTATTTCTGCTTTTTCAGCTTGTCAGCTTTTCAAATTTTGATTTCCCAATTTCTCATTTCGCCTTGGCAGCTTTCTGCTTTGCATTTGTTTTTTCCAATTTCTCATTTAGCCTTACCTGTACCCCATTTCTGCTTTCTACTTTCCAAATTTCAAATTTCGCTTCGTCCGCTTTCCCAATTTCATATTTCGCTCTGCCTGCTCTCCGCTTCCAAAATATCAGAGTGTCAGCCTTTTCATTCTAGATTTCTGCTTTCTACTTTCCAAATTTCAAATTTCGCTTCGTCTGCTTTCCAAATTTCTCATTTTGCCTTACCCGCTTCCTAATTTCTGCTTTCTGCTTTCATAATTTCTGTTTTGTATTTTTCCAATTTCTCATTTCGCCTTACCTCTATTCCATTTCTGCTTTCTACTTTCATTATTTCTGCTTTGTATTTGTTATTTCTTCCTCCAACTGCGTCAGCTTCGCTGCCAGCCTCTCCACCGTAAACTGTCCTGCCTTGGTCCGGGCGGCCGCCGACTGGGATGAGAGCACCTCCGGCTGGGCAAGATAACGTTGAAACGTCCGTGCCAGCGCACCGGCATCACGCGCGGGAACAATAAATCCATCCACACCATCACTCACCACCTCCCCGCAGCAGGGTGTGGCGATGACCGGCAACCCATGCGCCATCGCCTCCAATTGTGTGATGGCAAAACCATCGGACAAAGTCGGCAACACGAACAGATGCGACCGCCTATACCAGTCCGCGGCCTGATCCCGACCGGTACGCCCATGAAACGTCACGTTGCCCGGCGCAGTCGCCATGGCCATCTGTGAAATGCCGATGGGACCCACCACATCAAAACGGATGTTCTCCTTTTCCAGCAATTTAGCCGCTCCAAGCAGATACTGTATCCCCTTGCGCAAAATGACCTGACCGAGGAACAGCACGCGCAGCGTGCTGGAAGATGGTAGATGGTAGATGGAAGATGGAGGGGGAGGAGATACTGTATCCAAACTTCCATCTCCAATCTTCAATCTCCCATCTCCTATCTCCCGCTCAAAACACAACGGCACCACCACCAGTTTTTCGGATGGGACACCTTGCTGAAGCAGGGCTTGGCGGGAAAATTCGGAATTCACCACCACACGATCCGCCAAAGCCCATTCCTTTTCGCGCCGGACAAAATACGCCTCCGGAACCTGGATATTCTCCAACGCCCAGCCGGGCCATTGCTTCTCCTCGGAACGGACCAGATCCACCTCCACACGGCTGGGATCCATCTGGTTTAAGACACATTTAATGCCATGTTCCCGGCACCATTCCATTGATTCCAAAGCGCCCGTGTCATAGGCAAAAAAAATCGAGCCTGGGTTCAAGTCCGACCGACGCTTCAAAGATTCCCTCACCCGCACGGCAAACCGCCTCCCCACCTCGATGAAGGCGGGATAGGGGCCGGCATTCTTAAATGCTGAAATGCTGAAATGCTGAAATGCTGAAACTGATTTCTGCTTTCTGCGTAGCAGCACTTCCCACCAAAGTGCGCGGATATTCCACGAAACAATTTTAGCCTTCCATCTTCCATCTCCCACCCTATCGTCCAACTCCTCATGATATCTCGCCGCCAGCGCCCGGAGCGCCCCCATTCCCATCCCATTTCTGTTTTCTACTTTCCTAATTTCTGCTTTTTCTTCCATCTTCCATCTTCCATCTACCATCTTCTGTGCGCTTCTAAGCGCACGTCCCGCCCAAAAATCAGTATAAAGCGTGTCCAGCCGGCCGGATTTGTGCAACGCCCGGGGGATTGCATAATGTTCACGCGCCCCGATCTGGCTGCAAATCCACATGTGTCAATAAAGGGAGGAGCGGAAAAGGAAAAATGCTGACACGCTGAAATACTGAAATACTGAAATCCGAAATGAGAAATTGGGAAAGTGGAAATTAACAAATTAAACACTGAAATGTTGAAATGCTGACATTAACAATAATTTCGTGTGTTTCGTGGTTTCGCGGTTAAAAGTCCGTGGTCTTCTGTCCAATTTCTACTTTTTTTTCAGCGTTTCAGTATGTCAGTATGTCAGCATTTGCCTTAATAGTTCGGCCCAAAATTTGCCGGTGGATCGAGTAGTGGCCCTGAAACAAGCGCTCCGTTGGTTGACCAGGTATGGTTCCAAGCCAGCCAATAGAACAAATCCGTCTGGCCGCGCGGAATAATAACTGAACTTCCATATAGACTACTACTCAGATAAACCCGCACGGAAGCCACATTATTATTGTTATTGAAAATCTGAATCTGTGCGCCAGTGGGAATCTCGCTTGCATTAGTATCCACCAGAGCAAACGTAAGTCCAGCAGTGGCAAAGCCGTCGAAAACATAGTTCGGGCCAGTCGCGTAACTGATATAATTAGTTCCTGTATACGAATAATTTGGAAGATCGTCCAATCGATAGTAATAAAGATTATTGGTATTAATTAAGACAAACGGAACGGAAGACCCCTGGCTAAGTATCATAGATGTATTAGTGCTAACAGAAAACGAATTGCTGTAATATTGAAAGTCTGTTGCATAACCATTATTAATAAGAGCATATGGCTTCCCCCCGGAAAGTTCGATTATACTGTTATTATATACCCGAACATGTGTAATATCATTCGGTGGGAATCCAACAATTTCCAAAACGCCCGATACATTTGAAAAAGTGTTGGCCGTTATCACAATATTGCTATTGTCAAATGTTCCCTGATAACCCGGAACTCCCAACACAATCGCATTACCCCCTCCCGCAATAAACAGATTACTTTCTATCAGAATATTATCTCCCGGTGTCGTTTCAATCCCGTTACCATTTGAAAAACGAAAAGTATTTCCAATTATGTTAAACGATGGATTACTCCCCTTTCCGCCGTTGATGGCAAAACCATTGCCTGTGATGTTTGTGCAGATATTATTCTCAAAATAGCCTGGATAAATTGAATAAGCCTGATAATACTCCGCTATCTGGAAGAGATTTGCAAATAAGTTAGACCTGACATTCCATGCTGGATAGACATTTAATGCGGTGGCGTTGCCGTCAGTAAACGTGCAGTTATAGATCCCGGTTTGGCCGTTGGTGCTTCCGTCAACGCTCTTGAACTCCTCGCCTCTCCAATGCTGTACAAGCACATTTGTAAAATATTCATAGTAAAGACTTATGCCGACGATTCCAGACTTTAAAAAAGCATCGTGTGTTATATCCCAACCTGTTCCGTCAATGATACTGGCTGGAAAGCCATGGTTGCTGGTATTTCCCTGCAGGACACCGCCATCCATTGTTAAATAGGAAAAGGAAACTGGAAAGTTATTTGTAATTGGTGACGCAACTTGCACCAGAAATCCACGCCACAGAGCGCCGCCTATTAGGCCCCATGCACCCTGGCTCAATAGGATTGTAGAATTGGTTCCCGCTCCGACAAAGTTAATGCCTCCACGGCGAAGCACTATGCAAGAATAACCATATATTCCGCTGTGACTGGCTGGCAAGAACAGGTATGTACCAGCCGGAATATAGATGGTGTCATTCGTGTCCGCCCCTACTGCGGCGATAACTGCCTGGAAGTTTGCATCGTTGTTGTGTCCATAGGTCGCGAAAGCATTGGTCAGGGATTTACCACAATATTGTGAAACATAAATGTTGGTTCCATTCACGATGTTGGTGATGGTCGCCACCATATCCTGGTTATTTACTGACGTGGTCGGCACTCCTGCCCCAAATACTTCAATCGCCTCACCAATGGCCGAATTGGGAATCTGGTTGGTGGTCGTGAAAACGAAGGCATTGCTCGAGGTGTTGACAAAAAACTGGACGGCATCGCCAATCGCCCCGTAATTGGTGACATTGAGGGTGTTCTGCGCCTGACTCGAAATCCCAAGCCCGAACACTAACAGGCACACAAGCAGAAGGAGTCGGTGGAAGCAAACGCCTGCCGCGCCCAAGTGCGGGCTGTTTTTAAGGGGTTCTCGAATTTTCATGGTTTCCAACTTTGGAGCATTTCCATCAATCCTGTAGCGTGCGCTTGCGGCCCCTGCGGGTGAACGGTGTTTTTGACTTTTGGCTGCGTTTTGGCCCAGTTACAGGCCGCTGCGGGCATGCTATCTCGCCAAAAGACCAAAAATCCCAGTTCCGCATCGCTACATCATTTCCGTCAATGCTCCAACCTCATGATTAACATAGCAGAAAAGCAATCCTCATGCCAGCATATTTTCAACCGCTAATGGACACATGCTGAAAGCAGAAATTGAGAAAGCAGAAATTAACAAATCAAAAGCTGAGATGCTGACATTCTGAAAATCTGAAATCGGACAAAAGACCACGGATAACGGATTTTCAGCCGCAAAAGAGGACAAAGAATACAAAGGGTTTGACGCGAATTAGCACGAATTAGCACGAATTGTTTAAGAGCCTCGTCACCTCGGCTGCTACGAGCAAAACTTGATCGGTATTTGAGGAGCGTGTCGCGTTTTGGCGTGTTTTGGCGCGTTTTGACGTTTTTGTCATGCCTTTTTGGGGCGCGCCAGGCGAATTTGCTCTTTTTAACCACGGATAAACACAGAATTTTAAAAAACCGAAAAACAGAACAACGAAGCGGACGCCCCGTCCACCTGAGTGCACCTGATTGCACCAGATTACACCAAAAGCCACCGGAAATCGAAATATTTGGGATTATCCAGACGTTACCAGACGTTACCAAACGTGACCTCAATTCAATTTTAGGCGGATGCTTTCCAAATTTCATATTTCGCTTTAGTCGCTTTCAGCTTTTCAGAATGTCAGCGTTTCAGCATTTGTATTCCCTCCCCGCTCCCCGCCACCCATTTCCAGATTTCAGCATTTCAGCGTTTTCCCCCTCGCTTCCATCTCCCATCTCCCATCTTCTGTCTTTCAGCATGTCAGCATTTCAGCTTTCAGCGTTTTCCCCCTCACTTCCATCTTCCATCTCCTATCTCCCACCCTACTTCCACAATTTTTCATGTTCCATGGCGATGGTCTGGGGATCGCTGATGAGCCGGACGCGTTCCCTGCCAGCCAGGCCGATTTGCCTTGCCGCCACCGGATTTTGCAGCAGATGCAACACCGCCGTCGCCAGAGTTTCCGGTTCATGCCGGTCCAGCAAAAAGCCCCATTCAGGGGAGGAAAGGATTTCCTTCAAGCCGCCGTTCACCACCGAGGCCACCACGGGAATGCCGTGGGACATGGCCTCCAAAGGCGTCAAACCCATCGAATCCCAATCTGAATTGAAGAGCAGCACATCCAGGCTGTGATAAAAGGTTTCCATGTTTTGCAACCACCCGGTCCAGGTCAGCCGTCCAGTCAAATTGAGGCTCGCCGCCAGCGCTTCCAGCCGGGAACGCTCCGCGCCATCTCCGGCTATTACAAAGTGTGCCTCCGGTTGGCGGGCCGCAATCCGGGCCGCCGTCTGTAGAAAAACATCAAATCGTTTGCGGGGAATCAGCCAGCCGGCATTGCCAATGATGGGGCCGGCCACGGGCAGACCCAGCGTCCGGCGGGCCGCTTGTTTTTGTTCCGCTGTGTGCGGCACCGGCATACTAAGCGGATAACGGATGGTATGGGCAAGCCCTGCTACGGGCGGATAAATGTGTTCGGCCTCTTGGCGTATGAAATCGGACGGAAAAGTGATGGCTTGAAACCGGGAGCAGGCCAGCCAGTAGATGAACCGCCATTGCCAGTCCGGTTTTACACTTCCATGATGAAAATGGATGGTTAAAATCCTGCGCCCTTTCGCAAGATCGCCCAGTGCCAGCATCGCCAGCAAATGATGCCCGGTCATGATCATCGAGTCTGCCCCGGATTTACGGAGTTTCCTGCGCAAACTAGGCAGAATACGCCAGCCCCCCCGGCCCGCGTAAGGCAGACCCTCATGCGGAATGCCCGCCGCCTGCAGCAACGGCCCCAGCTTGCCGATGGGATTCAAGGACAATAATTGCAGTTCATGCCCGCGCGCCTGCAAACCCTGCATCAGCCGCAGCGAAGCCTGTTCCATCCCGCCCAAGTTGGCGCATTGTATGAGATTCAGGATTTTCATGAAATATTCATGCCAGATACACGCCGATTAAGCCATGGATATGCAGTCAGATACATTTGGTGTCTGACTGGGCCAATATAGTGGCGCGCCACCATCTCGCCACAACCCAAATCCCGCTCCCAAACTCTGAAGCCCTGCCAGGACAACACATAACGGTTCTGTGGAAGTGGACACATGGTTTTGGGATCCAGCAAAATTGAAAATAAAGTTTGTTCCGCATGGTGGCTGTTAAAGGAAGGCTCCCAGTCATGTAAAATGGCTTCAAGCAGTGTTTCCTTCATCCCACCGTTGGGAACATATACCAGACCGGCATTAAAGTGTCTGTTGACTGGAATCCCCAGTTTTTCAGCTCGGACAGAAAGCCATTGATCCACCGTGTAGCCAAACTCATCGAACAGAAATAAGGAGTTGCCACTGGTGATGGCACTGATTATTTCTACAGGCTCAATGAACGCAAGCACGTCACAATCTGAATAGAGCACATTGGTCTCTTTCTGAAGCTCATAAATGGCGGCCAGCTTTTTTGCCGTCCAGTTACCTGCAACAAAACGCTGCATATAACCAGGTAGCCGGCGCTGTTTGAGAAACTCATCCAGTTCCATCAACTTCACGTTGGGAAACAGCTTTTGAAACAAAATCTGTTGCCGGTGTGTGGCTTTGCCGTCAAAAATTAGTACCGCACCCATGAATGGGTTTAAATGGTTCATCCACGACCAAAGACTCCAAAGGCCTTCCAAAAACTGCCTGGGACCGCATAGCACGGCCACCACCGATTTTTTTTCCACGCTTGTGGCAATTGAAGGAAACCGCCTAACCGCGTGGCGGATTGGATACGGCAGATTCCGAAGTATCCTGATGCACTGGTCATTTAAATAATGGGGCAGGCTTCTTCCCATATCAGAAATCATTCAGGCTGTTTATCGAAAATCGACAATGGATCGCACCCAGATGATAAAGCAAGTCCTTGTTCCATCCGCTAATTTTCCGCGCCGGATTGCCGACAACTATTGAAAACGTCTCCACATCCTTTGTCCTCTCCGTTCCGCCGGCCACCTGGCCGCACGGAACAGGCGGGCTTCCGTACCGCACCCATACCAACAACAGAGTTCAGGTTCAAGGAAGTTTCAGCCAGCATTTGTATTTTTGCCATGAAACAGGACGCCGTTTGCCAAGGCAGTATCTGATGCCGCCCAATGCCTGCCACCACCAGACCGGCTCACGAATGACCCAGTTTGGCCCCCGTTTTACGGCATAACCCAATTGGGACAGGACGCGGTAAAGCACAAGCAACGGCATTTGCGGCATGGGACAGCGCATCACCGTGCTCCAACATTCATTGCGGGAATGACGATGATGATTGCGCATCTCGCTGCGGGCCGCTCCCGAATAATGATGGCGGATCGTGATCTGCGGGGTGAACAACACTTCATACCCGGCTGCCACACATTGCAATGCATAATCCGGCTCCTCATACATATGAAAAAACTTCGTCTCAAACCCGGGCAATTGCAGATAAACGGAACGACGAAACGCCGCACCGGAGTTGGGAAAAGAGCGCGTCAATCGCGGCGGCCCAAAATCCGTTTGTGTGAGTGTTTCGGGATATTCATCCGTGCGTTGCGGAAAAGTAGCGATGGCCAGGGTGGGGCGAAGATTGAAAATGGAAGATAGACGATGGAGGCAGTCGGACTGTTCCGGGTAGCTGTCATCGTCCAAAGACAACACCAAGTCGCCTTTTGCCTCGCGCATCATCCGGTCACGCGACGCCACCGAACCGAGCCCAGTTTCATTCACAATCAATTTCACATTTCCCATTTCACCCTTCGGCTTTTCAATGTTTGAACCCTTCTGACTTCCGTCCTCTGACCTATAACTTCCATCTTCCATCTTCCATCTTCCATCCTTCTCCATTTCTGCTTTGACAACTTGGACCGTGTCATCCGTGCATCCATCTGCTGTTATTATTAACTCCATTGGAGAGGGATCAAGTTTTTTCAACACCGCCAGCGTCCTCTTCAAGTCTTCCGCGCGATTGCGCGTGGTGATCATGATAGAGACTTTCATTATCGACTGGCGACAATCCGGGCAGGGACACCCATCACCTTCACATTTGCCGGCACATCCTTGGTTACCACCGCTCCTGCGCCGACTATGGCGTTGTCACCTATCGTCACCCCCTTCAACACGATCACCCCTGCACCCAGCCATACATTATTACCAATGCGAACAGGGCTGCTGATTAAAGGTTGTTCGCCTACTAGTTTGCCCGGCAAATGTCCATGGTCATGATCCGTAATGTAACAATGCGGTCCGATCATGCAGTTTTCGCCGATCTCAAGTTGTTCGGATGCATCAATTATTGTGAAACGATTGATGTAAGTTCCGGTCCTTATGTATAAACGATCATGCTTGCGGGTTCCGGTGCAAAGCAGAACAACACCATCATCTAGGCTGACGCCTTTTTCAATAGTAACGTCACTCCAATTGCGTGGAATGGAAATGTTCCGCATCCACACATAACCACCCATCCGCACCCCCAATGCGCGAAACCTAATGTTACGGACGCGCGAGGCAAGCCCGCCAGCAAGCCGGACGATAAGTTGAAGTGGATTCATTTGTTTTTAGTAAACAACGCTTTTGCTGGAAATCCAGCAAGATATTTCCAACGTCCCAGCGCGATATGCCATCGAAACATCGCCCGATAAAGTTTCCATGCCTCCCAGCGCAATCCTTGCCGAAGGCAGTCGAACGTCACCGGACGCACATGACGGGTGAGAATCCGCCTGCGCTCGCGCTCCCGGACCGGACCTCCGGGATATTTTCCGGCTTGTTCCGTGTGAATTCCAAGCCACATTCCCGTCAGGGTTCTAGAAAGATTTTTCATAGCGCTGCCATCATGTTCACGATAAGCGAAGGTTACGGGACTGGTCACCTGCACAAACCCCGGCGCGGTTCCCAACCGCAAGGCGAGATCAGCGTCCTCGCCATTCACCCATTCATTCGTAAACTTTCCGGCGGCTTCAAATGCATCCCGCCGGATGATAAATGACGAAGCGCCCCACCAACGCCATTCGTCACCGGAAGCCAGATAGTCTGGAAACAAAATTGCTTGAGTTTCGCCGCCAAAGGTTGGCTGCAATTCCTTCTCCTCGCGAAAGCGTAATGGCTTTCCTGCCATAAATGCCGGACGCTGGTATCGCACGATAATCTGATGATATGTTTCAATCGTCCACGGAAACCACCGATCATCGCTGTTGAGAAAAGTGAGGTATTCCCCGGCGGCATGTTGCACGCCTAGATTCCGTGCCGCACCCGGCCCTCGGTTTTGCTGTTGAAAATAACGGACGTGCCCGTCATAACTTGTCACGACTACGTCAGTCTCGTCCGTCGAACCGTCATCCACTACAATCACCTCGTAATCCGTGAATGTCTGTGCAAAGACTGAATTGAGCGCCTCGCGCAGCAAGGCAGCACGGTTGTATGTCGGAATGATGACGCTGAAAAGTGGCATTATTTTTGAGTGGTGTCAGCCAAGCGCGAAAAGCAAATTTGCTCCGCTGCGGCATGGGAGAAAAATCCGTTCCCTTTTCGTAACGCCGTTTCCGCCAGCACCATTCGATGCCCCGGCTGGCTCAATTGTCTTAACGCCGTGTCTAAGGCAAGGTTGGATTCTTCAGTGACCACTTCGGCTACACCGGGGTTTTCTTGCGCCCAGCGCGCCGCGGAACAATAGCCCGGGCCATAAATCAAAAGCGGCAGGCCCACTGCCGTGTAATCCGTCAATTTGCTCGGAAAGCTCAAGGCTGAATACTCCCGGTCGCCCGGCGAGAAAGACATTGGAACAAACAGAACATCCGTCTCCTCTCGCAGCCGCCTAATGAGGTCGGATGATGACAACATTCCGCAAAGTATGATATTGCTCCGGTTCAAACCTGCACGGGCGGCATCAGTTTCGGTTAACGGCCCAAAGATCAATAGTCGCCCGTCAATTTTCCTCAGACATTGCCCCAGCGTTTGCAACGCCCGGATGTAGCCCGTCGTATTAATCGTGCCAGCGAAGGCAATCGTCAGCGTCGCCTTGTCTTTGAATAATCGTTCCGGGGGAGTGTTGAAACAGATTGCACCCAAGGCACGCGCGGGATAAAGCACCGTGCCTTTCACATTGTAACGCCGTTCGTATTCTTCCGCCATGTAAGGCGAAATGCATAGGCGCGAGGCGGCTTGGCGATAGACCTGTCCGAACTCGGCTTCCAGCCAACCGCGAAACGCGGATGGCACCAAAGCAATTCGCGGCCAGTCATCATGGCAGATCAGATGCAACGGCAAAGAATGTTTTCGTGCATAACGCGCGGCAGTCAGCCATAAAAATTCATGCGCCACGGTCAGAACGGCTTCCGGTTGAAACCTGTCCAGAGATCGCTCGACGGCGCTCACTTTCCAGCGGGCGGCATAGGAGTAAGCAAGGTGTGCCCACCGGGTGAAGCGGGTGTTAAGCGGACGTCTCCAGCCAACCATGATGGAGTCATAACGGACCCCCGCCAGCCGCCGCTCCGGCACGGAATTTCGCAGATTGCCCTCGATGATCCGCAACTTTTCTGCCGGATAATTCTGGAGCAGCCGGTAAATCAGCGCCGAACCGTGATACGATGCCTCCACCGGCACGTCGCATATGTAAACCAGGCGAGGCAGCTCTCTTTGTTTACCCATTTTTTGAAGCCTCCAATAAACCTTGAAAAGTATTAAGGTAGCGTTGGGCTTGCAATGTCAACGAATACTCCTGTTCAGCAATTTCCCGGCAAGAATAACTCAACCGCTTTCGTAATGCCGGGTCACTCAGCAGCTTTTCGATGAAAAATCCAAACTGCCGTGCTTCTTCTGGTGGCGCAAGCAGGCCGGTAACTTCAGGGCGAACCAAGTCTGACACCCCTCCAACATCAAAAGAAATGACAGGTGTCCCACAAGCCAAGCTTTCTTGTAAAATAAGCGGCAGATTGTCAGCACGGGTTGGAAAGGCAAATATGTCAGCAGCAGAAAATACCTGTGCTTTGAGCCTGTCATCTTGAATAAAGCCGAGCCTGTATATTTCCATTCCTATACCGCTTAAATCTAAGTCATTCGTCTGACCCATGATTACCAACGAGGTTTTGCCCTTTAGATGAGCAGACAACCCGGCCAATGCTTGAATGAGCAAATCCATACCTTTTCGGGGATCTTTTAGGTCTGCAGCAGCGAATAGAATCAGATTCCGAGCCATAGGCAGTCCCAGAAGTTGACGGCATTGGCTGCGATCAAGGGGGCGAAATATATCCAAATCTACTCCGTTGGGAATGTGAAGAATTTGGTGGTTCCTAAGAATGCTTTTACGCACCAACTGCTCCATCCAACGACTTAATACGATGACGGTGAGATTCTCCTTATTAAAAGCCCATTTTTTAAGCCTTAATTCGAGCCTTGTCGCATCACGACGAATTTCCGGGTAAGTCTCCGGATAGGGACACGCACCACAGCCGGTTTTCCAGCGCTCACAATTATAACTGTAAATGCAGTGTCCGGTGAACGCCCACATATCGTGCAGTGTCAGAACGGCTGGCTTGTATCGCACTAGCTTCGGCAGGGCGAGGTAATTAAAATATCCTCCGTGCAAATTATGAAAATTTACCACATCAGCGCTGGCAAATTGAGGATGGCTGCCAAACCCAAATGACTGCAGGGCGGTCAGATTGTTCAGGCCGGCCAATGGAAGCACGGTTTGAAGAAAATGACTAGCGATACGAACAGGAAAGCCACCAGCGGGCAACAAATGCGTAAATTCACCTGAAAGGCTGGAGCGTGAAGCAACTAACATATCTGACTGGACGCCAATTTTTCGCAGGCCGCCATGCAACCGCCCCGCCGCCAATCCGGCTCCGCCTCCCGAATCTGCCTGGCTGACTATGGCGACTTTCACGGGTTAATTTTACTGAATCGGTCCATGATGACCTTCGTGTCGCCCGACGCAATTTGATCCATGGTTATCAAACGATCTAATTTTCCACGTTCTTCCAAAAAGGCTTCAATCTTGCCTCCACCGGTATAATCAATCGCAACATAGGGCACGCCCAGAGTTTCTGCAAATAGCACGGAATGAAATCTCATGCAGATGTTCAGTCGGCTTGACTGCATGACGCGTAAAATTTCTCCTGGGGACATTGGCAGTCTGGCATAGGTCAGTAACCCGGCATCAATCCCATGGCTTTCTACAAGTGAACGCTGGAGACGCCGATTGAACTTCCGATCATCCCCACCAACTACAAACGAGTGCATGGGATAAAGCCCAACCCGATTTCTCTCCTGTTTGATAATTTGGGCCAGCAGCCGTTCCAAGCCGGATTCAAACGCCGTCTTTTTTAGATTGAAATCTTCCGCCGACAATCCACCCCCATAATCCTGTCCCCACTCCCGAAGAAAACAGGCTATGCCATCCGTGGCTTCAGCCGGGGCAGATACAGCAGGCAATCCTAGCGTATTCGCCATCCAAGCTCGGATAAAATCAGTTGCGGGGTCGTCAACGACCCTGGCGTTGCGTTCAAAATCAGCTTTGCATCGTGCAACTGATTTTTTGTCCCTCAAAGTAATCTCGTTGGCCAGACGCACTATCTGGCGCACGACCGCGATGTAGCGCGGGTGATCCAGCGGTCCAAGGCCACAACCTTCCACCCTCGCCAAACCGTCATTCATACGGACTGTGATGAAAGCAAACAGAATGTGGTTGAGAATTTCCAAGTCCATCAATGGGCCGCCGCCTATCACGACCTCATCCGCTGTCTGGCAGGCATCAATGAATTCGCGACCGAAAGTCTCAACGATCCTCAAATCGGAATGGCCAATTTCCGGCAGCGTGTAGCGGGTGACAAATGGATGAAGGCTGGCCACTGTAATTTCGGTGGGCGGGTGCTGACGGCCTTTCAGCCGTTCAACGATGGTGGCTAGAATCGCCTTGTCGCCGGTGGTTTCCGTGCCATACCACCCGACAATTAAAACCCGTTGGCTGGCTGGTGACAGCGGTTCGGAACGGCTGATCCCTGCCGATAATCGTTCCGCTTGCTTGACGAGGCATTCGCAATCAAAGCGGCGCGCGCGATCCCGGTGTTTGAGATAAAAGCCCACTTTCTCTCTGAACGTAACCGGAACATGATAATCATGAATGCAATCGTCACAGTGTTTCTGGCGGATTTCCGCCCGCTTGTTCAAATTGCCAAAATAAACCTTCGCCGCTGACCCCCGCGCCAAAATACTCCCCAAGATTGGCGATTTTGGAGAACAGTAAAGCAATTCGCCTCGCGATGTGAGAATAACCGTGTCATAGTGATACGGGCAGCCCGTTGTGCGCGGCTTTCCCTCGGCCAACATACCGCGAATGCTGCGGTAAGTTTTTTGAACCGATGGATCGGTTTCAAACTCATGTTCAGCACGGAAGAAAAAGAGGCCAAGATGGAATTTTTCAAGATCAGAAAAGCAACGGATGAATTCTTTCTGTGGCGCATTGTAGAGCCGGTCAATGAATTCGGCGACGCGAAACCGCCCGTAGATTTCGTTCTCTTGCGCCCAATCCATCAGTTCATCCACATAAGCCAGATTACTTTTTGTAATCGTGCAGCCAAACGAGACGGGGATACCGGCGGCTCGGAACCGCTCCAAACAACCCACGGCGGTGGCAAAGTTGCCGGGCCTTCCCCGCACCGTGTCATGCACCTCGCCGAGTCCGTCCAGGGAAACCATCACCGAAAAACCGACGCCATGATCGCGGCAAACCTTTGAGCACTCAAAAACCTGCTGCTCAACTTCCTTTCCACGAATCGCGTTAGTGATCATGGAAGCGCTTCCAATTTTGGGCTGCCGTCTGGCAATGACATCGAACAGTTCGGGCAGATCCTTTCGGAGAGTGGGTTCGCCACCGGTAACGCCGATATTGCCGACCTTTGAAAACAATGGCTCGGCCAGAATCTGTTCCAACTCTGCCGGTGTGATCTCGTGATCCTTCTTCCGTTCCCAAATCAGGCACATCTGGCAGCGCGAGTTGCAAATATCATTCGCCATCATGCTGATGGCTCTCGGCTTGAGCGGGAATGCGCTTCCAAGCATATCGTAGCGGATGTCGCGCCAGGCAAGATGCGCGAGCGCTCTCGCTTTGCGAAGCCCGTTTCGCAAGCCGGCTGGCAAACTGGAAACTGCGGTCTTTTTTAGTGAACCAAGCATCTGGATAAATTCATTTCGGCTTGACTGCCGACCAGCACAGATTCGCCGCGCTTCGACCGGAGCTCGGCATCAAAAATGAGTGCTGAAAAGTTGACCAAGCCAATTAACGGCGAAAGAAACAATGCGCGACTTGTGCAGAATTTCTGCGGTTGCTCTGGACATCGGCGGCTTAATACCCAGTCCATCGTCAACAACAGCGCCGCCCCGGAGTAAACTGCACCACTTTGGTCAATTTCGATCCGCGTGTAACCGTGCTTCTCCAGCATTTGACGCAGTCCAAGATCGGTGTAACGGCGGAAGTCATAGGGTTCGAGATGCACTGGGCTGACGTGTGGAACCGAACCGAGCATTGTTCCGCCCGGCTTGAGCACGCGATGAATTTCGCGCAACGAGGCGTCGGGATCCACAACGTGTTCCAGCACTTGATTGAACAGCGCGACATCCACGCTCGCGTCCGGCAGAGGAATCTTTTCCGCCGTGCCTGCGAAATGATCGATGCCAGGCACCGGTAGCGATGGCAGAGAATCCGGCACATCTACTGCGATGTAGCGTCCGAACTTGCCGGAGAAAAACGAGCGATATGGACTCTGCCCGGCACCGACATCAAGAAACACCGCTGAACCATCCGGCAACGCCACCGCGCGCGCGGCTAGGAAACGACATATGTGGGCGACGTTGAAATAATTGAACGAAAAAATCCTGTTTCGCGGATGCCGTCCGAGAATGAGGGGCACGAGCCGGTTGATGAGACCGTTGCGAATTCGGGAAATCATTTTTATTGGTTGCCGTTTGGATTAACCCATTGCCAGATTTGTGTTTTGTCGTCACGCCCAAGGTTCTTGAGTTTTTTAGCAGGAACACCGACGGCGATGCAGTTCGACGGAATGTCATGGATTACCAGACTGCCCGCGCCAATCACCACATCGTCACCGATTGTGACACCAGCTAGGATTGTCACATTTACACCACACCAGACCCGGTGGCCAATACGAATCGGTTTGCCTTCAGGCGCAAGCGTTACGGGATCATGCGTGGCGGAGTTGAGCGTGAGACCGCCTGCGCACAAAAAATCATCGCCGAGCGTGATAGGCGCATAGTTCCAGATGCGCGCAAAACTCCCGATGGCACACCGTTCACCCAGTATCAGATTGCCGCGATTGCGGATGTGTATGCTGTAACCGATGGTAAAATGTTTCCCGTGCTGGACGCGCATCAGGCGCAGATGCCGTACGCGCCATTTTTGCGGCGAGCCGTCGCGTCCGTGAATGCCGCGCTTGAACTCCCATTCAGCCAGCGCATTCAGAAAAAGTTCCTGCACCGCAAATTTTAGACTCATAATGATCTCACAGCTTTACGCCGATGCCAGTTTTCAAATTTCAGGCCTCAACCTTCGGCATTTGCGCGATGATCTCTCCGTTTTCCAGCTGGATAACCCGGTCGCAGCGTTCCAATGTGCTCAACCGGTGGGCAATGGTGATGATGGTCAGCGTTCCCTGTAGCTGGTGGATGGTCTCCATGACGGCAAGTTCCGTCTGTTGGTCCAGCGCGCTGGTTGCCTCGTCCAAAATCAGCACTTGCGGCCGGTGGTATAACGCGCGGGCCAGCCCGATTCGCTGGCGTTGCCCGCCCGAAAGCCGCACGCCCCGCTCACCCACGGTGGCTTGAAAGCCCTGAGGCAGTTCCTTTTCGATGAAGTCAAGAATCTGCGCGCCCTGCGCCGCTTCCCGCAGGGCCGCCGGATCCACATCCTTCGGCTCCACGCCAAACGCGATGTTCGCCGCAATGGAATCATCCAGCAGATAAATCTCCTGTGGCACATAGCCGATCATCCGCCGCCACGCAGTCATGTTGTTTTCAGTAAGCGGTTTCCCATCCACACATATTTGACCCGACTGCGGGGCGTGCAGGCCAAGAATCAAGTCCACGAGGGTGGACTTGCCGGAGCCGGAGGGGCCGGCAATGCCCACCGATTCGTTCTTGACGATGGTGAGGCTGAAACCGTCCAGCACGGGCGCGTTGGCTGCGGAGTATTGAAAGGCGATATTTTCCAGCCGTAATTCCCGCTGGAACAAGAGCGCCGGGGTGGAAGGAACAACCACCGGATAGGTGACAGACGACTGCTTCTCAATGTTGATGATCTCCTCTTCCAATTGCTTCAGGGTGTAGCTATTGGAAGCCACGGTGACCAACTGGGTGTAGAGGAGCTGGAGCGTTGGCAGGAGCTTGTATGCCGCAAAGGCCATCACCGAGAGATTGGGCAGGATGTCGGAGAAGGGCTGACCCCGGAGTGCCAGAACGACCACGATGGCCATAAGCCCGCCAAATGCTATCGGCTCAATCAGGTAGCGTGGACCGTTGCCGTAAATCGGAATTTTGCCCTGAAAATGCCCGATGCGCGCGGAATCTTCCAGCGCCTTGTCCATGAAATGGCGGCCTTTGCCATGCACCAGCACGGTCTTGATGCCGTGGAGGAACTGCAAGGCATTTTTCCCAAAGCCCACATTATGCCTCTTCAGTCCTTCACCAACCGCCCTCGTCCGAGGGCGCAGCCAGAGA